>OZ244713.1:0-1897500 GCA_965218885.1 bacterium
TACCGTCAGGGAGATCTGCTCGGCCAATACGGCGTAGAGCGAACCCAGGAAAAATTTCTGCGAGGACAAAGCGGCTTCAAGCAAGTGGAGGTAGACGCCTACGGAAGAGAATTGCGCGTCGTCCGTCCGTTTGTGGAAAAACCGGGGAACAACGTCTACCTGACGATTGACATAGAGCTCCAGAAAAAGGCGGAAAAGTTGTTCGAAGCGCATGAAGGCAGCATCATCGTCCTCGATCCCTCGGACGGCGCCATTTTGGCCATGGTGAGCAAGCCATCCTTCAACCCGAACATCTTCGCCGGCGGCATCGACGCCAAAAACTGGAAAGGCCTCATGAATGACCCCTTGAAACCGCTCGAAAACCGGGCTATCCGAGGCCAATACCCCCCCGGCTCGATTTTCAAAATCGTGATGGGTTTCGCGATTCTGAACGAGAAAATCGCGCATGCAGATGAAAAGATACGCTGCCACGGTTCGTTCCCATTCGGAAAAAAACTGTTTCGCGACTGGAAAAATGGGGGGCATGGGCCGATAGACTTCACTCAATCACTCGCCCAGAGTTGCGATGTCTACTACTACACCAACGGCCACAAGCTGGGCATCGAGAGAATCGCTCGTTACGCGCGCATGTTCGGCTTGGGTTCGCCCACCGGTTTCGGAGCCGCCGAAAAAGGAGGACTCGTACCATCGGATGCCTGGAAACGCCGCCGATTCAATGAAAGATGGTATGAAGGCGAGACGATCAGCGTATCCATCGGCCAAGGCTTTAATCTCATCACGCCCATGCAGGCCGCCAACCTCATCGCCACCGTGGCGAACGGCGGTTATCTCTGGAAACCCTACATCGTGAAAAAAGTGCTGAGCCCCGGCGGCAGAACACTGTTCGAATCCAGGCCCCGACTCATCCGCAAGATTCCGATCTCCCAGGACATTTTCCAGAAAGTTCGAGAAGGGCTCAAAGAAGTCGTCCACGGCAAGCGGGGTACGGCGAAGAAGGCCCAGGTACCGGGCATCTTCGTGGCCGGCAAGACGGGCACCGCCCAGACAGTCGACCTCAAATACACGGGCCGCAAAAGAAAACCCGAAGAGTTGCTGCGGAAATTCCGGGACCATGGCTGGTTCGTCGCATTCGCCCCCTACGAGAACCCCACCATCGCGATCGCCATTTTGGGAGAAAACGCCGGCAGGCCGGGGTCTTTTTTCGCCCCTTACGCAAAAGAGTTGATTTCCTTTCATCTCGAGAAAAACGAGCTAGAGATTCTGGCTTCGAACGAAACGACTGAAGAAAAATCAGCCGCCTCAGACAATCGGGCGCCGGGAGAACGTAGATGACAGGTGTTGCTCCTTCTCAATCATCGCCTTTTCGGCGAGCCCTCTCGCAGATGGACTGGCTGCTCCTTCTAGCCACGCTTTTGCTCAGTTTGACGGGCATTTTCATGATATACAGCTCAATACATTCGAACCCCGTTTTTCTCAAAAATTCCCTACACCTCAAACAAGCGCTGTGGTCAACTCTCGGATTATGCGTCCTGCTGTGCATCCTTTTTTTCGACTACCACACTTTTACGCGATGGGCCTATCTTCTTTACGCCCTCATCATCGTCCTGCTCATCGTCGTCCTCTTCTCGGGGCAGATGGTCTACGGCGCAAAACGCTGGCTCGTTTTCGGTCCCTTTCGACTGCAGCCCTCCGAACTGGCGCGTCTGGCGGTCATTCTCGTGCTAGCCAGGTATTTCGGCTCCCGCGCAGAAGAAACACCCATTGGTTTCCTGGAACTCATCCCGGCATTCTTTCTGACGATTGCGCCCGTGCTCCTGATTGTCCGACAACCCGATTTGGGCACCGGTCTCACCGTCTTCCTGATAGCGGGAGCGATGGTCTTGGCCGTCGGCGTCAAAAGAAGAGTCATCCTCACCATCGGAAGCGTGGCGATCGCGTGCGCGCCGCTGGGCTGGTTTTTTCTAAAGGAATATCAACGCCGCCGTATTTTAACGTTCTTCAACCCCGACGCCGACCCCCTCGGCGCCGGCTACCAGAGCATGCAAAGCATCATCGCCGTCGGTAGCGGGGAATTCTGGGGCAAAGGACTTCTCCAGGGAACCCAGAGCAGGCTTCATTTCCTGCCGGAAAAACACACCGATTTCATTTTCTCCGTGTTGAGCGAAGAACTGGGTTTTATCGGCAGCGTCACCGTGTTGGCGTTGTTCTTCATTTTCATTCTGCGGTGTCTGAGCGCAGCGCTGAACGCCGCCGACAAGGAAGGCGCCTTGCTCGCAGTAGGCATCACCACGGCGTTTTTCCTCTACATCATCTTCAATATCGGGATGACGCTCGGCCTGATGCCCATTGTCGGAATCCCGCTTCCCCTGGTCAGCTATGGAGGGAGCGCCTCCATCTCGTCTTTCATCGCCATCGGCATTGTATTAAACGTCGGCATGAGGCGAAAAAGCCTCACTCCCCTGTTCGGTTAACCTCCCTACTCCCCGTATTCGTTCTCGCCCGGGGGCGGGGACGCGAAACTGTTCCCGATGGCGATCACGGCGTCGCGCCCGCCGTGTTGCTCGACCAGCGCCGCCTGCTCCGCCTTTGCGCTTCTATCCACCTCCTCGGGATCGAGGATGCGCAAAAGACACGCTTCGAGTTCGGAGAGGATGGATTGGTGCGCTGGGCTTTCGGAGAGGTCATGGCGTTCTTCGGGGTCGTTCTCCAGATCGAAGAGTTCAGGCTCGTGCCCCACGTAATGGATATACTTGTAGCGTTCGCGACGAATCATGAACAATCCCGTCTTGGCGCCGAGCGCATGGAATTCACTGAAAATCTCGCGCTCGGGCTCATCGGGTTCGTTCGCGATACGGAACAAGGAGTCGCCATGCAGCCCTTTTTCCTCATCACTCTCGAGTAAGCCTGCGCAATCGAGCGCCGTGGGAAACAAATCGATGAGCGAGACCGGCGTTCGCGATACCTCCCCCCTCGGAACATCCGGGCCGGACACGATGAGCGGCACGGCGACGGATTCCTCATACATGGTGGATTTTCCCCAAAGACCGCGCTCGCCCAGATTGTCCCCATGATCGCTGGCGAAGAGCACCCGCGTATTTTCCCTGAAACCCGATTCTTCCAGGGCCTTCAGGATTTTTCCGACGTTCGAATCCACATAGCTGATCATGGCGAAATAAGACGCCAGAGCGACGCGGCGCTTGTGGTCATCGAAATAAACATCGTATGGAGCGCATTCGTGAAGCGCCTCAATCCAGGGGTGCCAATCGTATCCACCCGAGGGGTGCGGCCTGGGCAGGGGTATGTCTTCGAGCGGATAGAGGTCGTAAAACCCGGGCGGTCCGATGAAGGGAAAATGCGGACACGTGAGGGAGACGAACAACGCCCAGGGTCGCTCGTCATGCTTGGGCGCTTCCCGGGCTATCCACTTGCAGGCCAAATCCGTGACTTCTCCGTCATACGCAATGTATTTGGAATCTCCCGGCCCGATGCGTTCGGCCATCCATTCCGGATGGTTCCTGGGCGGCAGACCCTTCTCGTCGCGAACCGCGCTGTAAATATCGCCCACACCCCCTTTGGGCAAATGCAGGGGGATGATCTGCTCATCGAAACCGACGGGAATCTCGGCGCTTCGGTAATGAAGCTTGCCGACCGAGGTGGTTCTCACCCCGGCCTCCTGAAGGCGATGCCCCCAGCTCGGGGGCTCTCCCTCGTAGGGGTGCGCATTATCCCAGGCGCTGATTTCATGCACGTATTTCCCCGTGGCGAAACTCGCGCGGGCCGGTACGCAGATGGGACAGTTCGTATATGCGCTCTCAAAGCGCGTGCCCGACGCGGCGAGCGCATCGATGTTCGGCGTTTTGACGAGGGGATGACCATAGCAACCCAAAGTATTCTGGGTGTGCTCATCATCCATCAAGAGTAAGAAATTCATCGGCTGCATCCGCGAGACTCCTTGAATCGGTCAGAAATAGTTATGAATCCGCAGAATGATATCCCCAAAAGCAACAAATTTGGAAATACCCCCTCTCCGAATTACGGCGAATCGCTCTCATCCGCTTTTGACGATCCCACGCGAAGACATGCGCGTGAAAGCTGGCGGCGCGCATTCCCCTTTTATCCTGGTTGCTAATTCTTTCCATTTCCTTCATTATAAGGGACCGGTTCGCCCGGACCCCCAAAAAGGCGCAGGTCGGGGAACGAAAGAAGAATATATGCCCCTCGTATATGGCGAGAGGTTTAACAGGTTGATTACAATGAATTTAGACTACGCAAGGGATATCTTTCCCTTCGTCCAGAAGCCTTCGCGTTATCTGGGAAACGAGGTCAACGCGATCCATAAGGACCTCGCCAGGGTGAGGAGTCGAGTCGCCCTCGCCTTCCCGGATACCTACGAAGTCGGCATGTCGCACAACGGCATCCGCATTCTCTATCACCTCCTGAACGCAGATGAAGACGTTGCCGCAGAGCGGGTTTTTCTCCCCTGGAATGATTTCGAGGCCATCCTGAGAAGCAAGAACGCGCTTCTGAGCACTCTTGAGAGTAGAACGCCCATCCGGGAGTTCCACATTCTGGGAATATCGCTTCTATACGAACTGGCCGCCAGCAACATCGTCTTATTGCTCGATTTGGCCGGCATCCCCAGGCGCGCCGCCCAAAGGCGCAAGGAAGACCCACTCGTCATCGGGGGCGGCCCCGTGACGTTCAACGTAGAGCCTATGGCGCCTTTCTTCGACGCCGTCGCCCTCGGTGATGGAGAAGAACTCTTCCCCGAGGTCATCAGGGTTCACGAAAAGTGGCGGGAGACGAACGAGCCGAGAGAGATGCTGCTCGAGATGCTGGAGGAGATTGACGGGGTCTACATCCCTGGTCGCTACGTGGTCGAACACGATCCGAGCGGCGAAGTGAAAAGTTTCCATCACCTCAGCGGACATCAAGAACCCGTTTTAGCGCGCGTTTTGGAGGATTTGAACAATTCGCCCCACCCCACGCAGCCCGTCATCCCCTACACCCAGGTGGTGCACGACCGGGTAACGCTCGAGGTGCAGCGCGGATGCACGAGAGGATGCCGTTTTTGTCACGCAGGGATGGTCTACCGCCCCGTTCGGGACCGGGACCCGCACAAGGTTCTCGAACTCGCTGAGGAATCCCTCAAAAATACGGGTTATGAAGAAATCAGCCTCTCATCGCTTTGTATCGCCGATTATCAGCCGCTAAAGGGGCTGGTTCCCCGCTTGATGGAGCGCCTCGCCCCCATGCAGACCTCCATCTCCCTGCCATCGCTCCGCGTCGGTGCGATGAGCCCGGATCTGCTGGCCCAAATTGCGCGCGTGCGCCGCACGGGCTTCACCTTGGTGCCCGAGGCCGGCAGCGAGCGTCTGCGCAACGTCATCAACAAGGTGTTGACCGAAGCGGATCTCAAGCGAAACCTTCAGGACATCCTCGATACCGGCTGGCCGGGCGTGAAATTCTACTTCATGCTCGGTCTTCCCACCGAGAATTTCGACGACCTACAGGAAATGGCGGACATGCTCATGTCCTGCATGAGAATGCGCTCGCGAAAAACGGGCGACCCGTTCCGCTTCATCAACGTAAGCCTTTCCACATTCGTGCCGAAACCACATACGCCGTTTCAATGGTTTCCTCAAAACACCAAAGAGGAAATCAAGGCGAAGCTCGATTTCATCAAGCGTGCGGTGCCGGATAGGCGGATCAAGTTGCATTGGTCGAATCCCCGGCACAGTTTTCTCGAGGCGGTCATCTCAAAAGGCGACCGTCGCCAGGCGGATGTCATCGAGACGGCTGTCGACATGGGATGCAAATTCGACGGCTGGATGGAGTTTTTCGATTACGAGAAGTGGATGGCCGCCTTCGAAACCCATGGACTTGACCCGGAATGGTACGCCTACCGCGAAATCCCCGAAGATGCCCCGCTGCCCTGGGATCACCTCGACTGCGGAGTGACCAAGGAGTACCAACTCGCCGACTGGAGACGATCCCTGCGCGAGGTCACCATCGGCGATTGCCGCTACGAGGCGTGCGGCCAATGCGGCATTCTGGATAAATACAAGGGCATCAAATATCATTACGAAAAACCCATGCCCGAGATGAAATCCTCTCTTCCCATCATCAACGGACCGGCAGGGATGAGCGATGTCCCTCAGGCGGCGGATCTGGCTCCCGGGCAAGACGTTGCTCCCGCCGAGCCCGTGGAACTCGCAATCGCCAAGGCCCGGCCCGAACCGATACACCCCAAGCAGAGGCGTCGTAAGAACGTGGCCCGTGAATCCGGCCCCGTTCCCGTGGGTTTCGAGGGTTCACATGACGACAACCCCGGCCTCGCCGAGGAACAACCCGACGCGCCCATCCGTAAATTCAGATTCATCTATAAAAAATCCGGAGACCTGCGCTTTTTAAGTCATTTGGAGATTCTGAGAACCTTTATCCGCGCCATTCAGCGCGCAGGCTACCGCCTCGAACATTCCAGGGGCTTCAATCCGCACCCGAAAATCGTTTTCTCTTACGCGCTGCCCGTGGGCGTGGAAAGCCGCGCGGAAGTGGTGGATTTCTCGCTTTTGGAGATCGACAGACGCATCGAATTGCGTGATTTGTTTCAAAACCTGAAACGAGAACTCCCGCGAGACCTCAAGCCACGTTCGGGATGGCGCATCGAGGGGAAAACACCTTCATCCGCCAATGCGCTCAGCGCGGCGACGTATGAAATCTCCTTGTCCCGAAAAGATTTGGACTCGTCCGAAGCGCTGGATTCACAGATCAGAACCACTATCGAAGATTTCATGAACGAGAAAAGTATTGAAATAACGCGTGAATACAAAGGAAAGATAAAACATTTCGACGCGCGACCATCCATCATGCGGTTTTCGCTCGAATCATCGATGGACACCGTCATCCGCCTGCACGTCACACTGCGCTATGGAGATGGCGTGAAACCGAAGGTAACGGAAATTCTCGCCAGATGCTTCGGGTTGTCTCCCGAGGCGTGCCTGAGGGCCCGAATTCTGAAAATATCCATCCACTGGAGAGCGGGAACGTCCCGCGTGATTGCAAATGCCGTCTGAAATCGTAGTCAACGCCGAACCGTTTGAAACACGTATCGCTGTGCTCGAAAACGGAGTAGCGGCCGAGCTTTATATCGAACGCGAAAGCGGGAAAAACATCGTCGGCAATATCTATAAGGGAAAAGTGACGAAAGTGCTGCCGGGAATGCAGGCGGCATTCGTAGACATCGGGCTGGAAAAAGCGGGTTTTCTCTACGTGAGCGACGTGGACACCATCGAGTCCATCGAGAATTACCGGAAACTTGCTGCTGAGCAATCAGAGGACGACGATGACCTCGATTTCGAAGGCAACGACTTCAGCAACGGGGACGAGCACGACAACGACGATTACGAGCAACAAAATGGCTCGCCGCATCGCACCCTCGTCGGAAGACGTTCGCGTCGTTGGGACAAAGAAGAACGACACATAGAAGACCTGCTCAAAGACGGCCAGGACGTCATCGTCCAGGTCAGCAAAGAACCCCTGGGCACCAAAGGCTCCCGGCTGACGAGCTACATCACCCTGCCCGGCCGGTACGTGGTCTACATGCCCACGATCAAGCAGATCGGCATCAGCAGGCGAATCGAGAACGAAGAAGAAAGAAAAAGACTCAAGAAACTGGTCCGCAGGAACCGCCAACCAGGGGCCGGATACATCGTACGCACGGCGAGTGAAACCATGCCGGCCCAAGACATTGAGGCCAACGTGAATTTCCTGCATGCGCTTTGGGAAGATATTTTAATCAAAAACGAATCGGCTTCGGCCCCATCCCGAATTCATGTGAATTTAAACATCATAGAGCGGACCGTAAGGGATTTGTTCAATTCCGCCGTCGACAGGATGATCATCGACGACAAAGAACAATACCTGAAGACCAGGAAATTCCTGCAAAACTACTATCCGCATCTGGTTCCCAAACTCCAGCACTATGATGGCGATGAGCCGGTATTCGATTATTTCGGCGTCGAACTCGAACTCGAACGCGCCCTCGGACAGCGCGTGTGGCTCCGTAACGGCGGCTATATCGTGACCGATCAGACCGAGGCGCTTACAACAATCGACGTCAACACCGGGCGATTCGTGGGCAAGAAGAGCCCGGAAGAAACGATTCTCGAAACCAATCTGGAGGCGGTGCGGGAAATCGTATCCCAATTGCGCCTGCGCAACCTGGGCGGAATCATCATCGTCGATTTCATCGACATGGAAAAAGAAGAAAACAGGGAAAAAGTATTCAACACCTTCAAAGAGGAACTCAGGAAAGACCGCTCGCGCACCAACATATTGAAGATAAGCGAACTGGGGCTCGTCGAGATGACCCGAAAGCGCGTTCGTGACAGCATTCAACGAACACTCTGCACCGCATGCCCCTATTGCGAAGGACGCGGACAGGTGAAATCCGCGATCTCGGTAAGCTATGAAGCCATGCGGGAAGTGCGCCGAATGAGAAGAGCACACAAAGACGCCGCGAAATTCCTCATCAACATCCACCCCGAGGTCGTGGATATCCTCCTCGATGAAGAAAGAAGACACGTTGAAGAGCTCGAAAACCTGCTCAACATACAACTGGTCATCAAAGGCGACGCCGAACTACATCGCGAAGGCTTCGAGGTCGTTCGGCTATAATGAGGCGCCCTGCGTTTTTTTCATGATTTTGCCGCCCTGAGGGTAGATGATATGCGGCGGAGTGCATGTGCGTTGGCACTCGCTATATTCATGGCGGGGTGCGCCAATTTTCCCCAACTCGCTCCAGACTCCACTCCCTCGGAGGCGCCCCGAAGCGCTTCCGACATCAAGGCGCTCGAGAAAGAATTATCCACCGCCGAGGAGCGTAATGCGCGCCTTCAGACCCAAGTGTCCGAATCCGCCAAGAAAATCGAGACGCTCACCCAGGGTGTTCGCGACCTGAAAAAGAAAAACAGCGTCTTGGAAGCCACCGTGGAAAGGCTGAGGCGCGAAAACATCATCGCAAAGAGCTTTCCGGTTCCCCCACCTCCGCGAAGGCCGATGAGAGCGCCAAAAACCTCGCCCAGAATGCGGGCCGTAACGCCGAAAAAGCCCGGACGCGCGTCTATCACTCCGCAAGCGCTCTACAACAAATCCTATCGGGCCGTCAGGGACGGGAAAAGCGGTGAAGCCATTCGTGGATTTCGCCGTTTCTTACGTCTGTTCCCCAAGAGTCAACTGGCGCCCCATTCCCAGTTTTGGCTTGGGGAGGCCTATTACGCGCTCATGCAATACCCCGAGGCGCTGGATGAATTTCTTAACCTCATCACCAGATACCCCAACAGTCGCAAAGTTCCGGACGCTTATTACAAACGAGGACTTACCTATATCCGGCGCGCATTTCCCCTGAATGCAACGCTTGAATTTGAAAAATTGCTCGAAAAATTCCCGGCTCACCCACTATCCCAAAAGGCGAGGGTCCAACTCCAAAATCTCAAGCACTACACCCGAAAAAAGCCCTGATAAGAATAAATGAACTATACTCCCCTCGCCCCTGAATTTTTTCCATGTCTTGACACGAGATACGGACTCCGTGTTATGGATGCAGGGGTAATAATTAACGCCGGAGATCGTAAATGAGCACCTGGAACTCCATCATGCGCTCTCAAAATCAAGGCTCTTTGGGCCTGGACGATGCCTGGCTCGTCCTGCAAACCCTCCCGGGTATGACGCCTGAGCGTTTGAATCGATTGACGGATGCGTTTCCGATTCCTGCGGAAGTTTTCGAGGCGCCTCCCGACGTATTCGCGCGCCTTTGCGGCCGGAAAGCGCGTGAAGTTCTGGATAAGGATTCTCCTCTCGATTTGGCCTCGAAGATCCGCCAGGAGGCATCGAAAATAGGCGCAGGGATTATCACGCGCGATTCCGCCCAATATCCCGAGTCCCTCCACGAGATTTACGCTCCGCCGGGCGCATTTTTCACCGAAGGAGAAATTCTGGCCGCAGATCGCCTCGCCGTCGCCATCGTCGGCATGCGACGCCCGACAGACTACGGAAGACGAGTGGCGAGACAGCTTGCGGCCGACCTCGCCAGGAAGGGGGTCACCATCGTCAGCGGAATGGCCTACGGTATCGATGCGGAAGCCCACAGAGCCACGCTCGAAGCAGGGGGTAGAACCATTGCCGTCCTCGGGTGTGGCCTTACCCAGAACTACCCGGCCGACCATAAGGAACTCAGAGGCGAGATCGCCGCCCACGGCGCCGTGATCTCCGAATTCCACCTCCTGGCTCATCCGAGGAAAGAGAATTTCCCGAGGAGAAACCGCCTCATCAGCGGCTTGTCTCTGGCGACGGTCGTCATCGAGGCCGCGCAGCGAAGCGGCGCCCTCCTGACCGCCCGCCTGGCGCTCGAACAAGGACGCGAGGTGATGGCCGTACCCGGACCCGTTCATACCCAGAAAAGCACCGGTTGTCATTATCTGATAAAAGAAGGGGCGCATCTGGTGGAAACCGTGGACGACATCGTCAACGCCCTTCCAGAATACGCCCGAAGTATGCTAGATAATCCAGCGCAGATTCGAATCAAGGGATTCGGGCCTGAGAAAAGCGAAGTCGGAGACGCTCCAAAGCCGACGCAGCGCCCGAATCTCACGGAAGATGAAAATGCGCTTTTGCTCTTGCTGGAGAATGGAAACAACACCATAGAAGGCCTGACCCAACAGCAAGGCCTACCGGCGCAGGAAGTATCATCCGCTCTGTTGCGCCTGGAACTGGAAGGCCTCGTGAGGCAAACGAATTCAGGCATGTACGAACGAGTTCCATGATAAAGCGATTGACTCGCTCCTTGATAAGGAATTTTAGATTTGTGTTATGAATTTTTCCTGTATTACACACCAGATTCGACAGATCGGTTACTCAAAGCGCAAGTGAATGGAAGTCGAGAAACGATAGCCGCCCACCAAGAAATTTCATCCGCAGATGGCGCCCTGGAAAACAATCCGTGGGCAAGAGTAAATTAATGACCGACCATAAAACCTCGAATAAAGCGGCATCGAAACTCTCTACAGCCAAGGGTAAAACCCGCAAAAGTACCTCTCGCGGCGCGCGAACCGGAAAATCCGCGTCCAAACTCCTCATCGTGGAGTCGCCGACGAAAGTACGCACCATCCAGAAATTCCTGGGCTCGGATTTCGACATTCTCGCATCGCGAGGCCATGTGCGGGATTTGCGGAAAACGGGCGAGCGGAAAATGGGAATAGACGTTCACAACGACTTCCAGGCCGATTACGGCGTCATCCAGGGAAAAGCGAAAACGATAGACCAGTTGCGAAAAGCGGCTATGGCGGCAAAGGAAATTTATCTCGCCCCCGACCCGGATCGCGAGGGTGAGGCCATTGCGTGGCACATCCAGGAACTCCTCGGGGCTTCCGGGGCCGAAAGCGAATTCTACCGGGTGACGTTCAACGAGATCACGAAGCGCGCGGTGCAGGAAGCGCTCTTGAAACCCGGTCGAATTGATCAGAAAAAAGTAGACGCGCAGGAAACCCGCAGAAAGCTCGACAGAATCGTGGGCTTCAAGCTCTCAGGCGAAATACTCTGGAACAAGGTCGCATTCGGTCTCAGCGCGGGCCGTGTGCAGTCTGTCGCGCTTAAACTGATATGCGAGCGGGAAGACGACATAGAGGCCTTTGAGCCGAAAGAATACTGGAGCATCACGGCGCATCTGGAAAAAGCAGGCTTTGAGCCTCGTTTTGAAGCCAAATTACACCGAATCGACGGAAAAGAGGCGGAAATTCCGGATGAATCCAGGGCGATGGAACTGGCGGGGAAAATAACATCCAGCGCTTTGAGGGTTTCCAGTGTAGAGAAAAAAGAGCGGCGGCGCAGACCGCCCGCTCCTTTCATCACCAGCACCCTTCAGCAAGAGAGTTCCAGCAAACTGCGCTACGGCGCCAAAAAGACCATGAACATTGCGCAATCATTGTACGAGGGGGTGAATCTAGGACGGGAAGCGGGAAACGTCGGCCTCATCACTTACATGCGGACGGATTCCGTGCGCCTGGCGCCGGAGTCCATCGCCGCAGCCCGCACTTATATCGAGACGAATTACGGCCAAGACCACCTTCCCCGGAAACCCAACGTTTTCAAGACAAGAGAGACGGCCCAGGACGCGCACGAGGCGATTCGGCCTACCGACGTGCGCCTCACGCCCGATAAGGTGCGGGCATTTCTGAAGCTCGAACAATTTTCCCTCTACAGCCTCATCTGGCGGCGGTTCCTCGCAAGCCAGATGGCGCCGGCCGTCTACGATCAAACGAGTGTGGACATCGCCCCCGACCACCAGACGGTGAACATAGCGGACAAAGAAGAACTCCTCCTCAGGGCGAGCGGTTCTATCTTGAAATTCAAGGGGTTTCTTAGTGTCTACCAGAACGCCACCGAATCCCGGGGCGATGCGGAGAGCGCGAAAGCCAGGCCGCCAAATTCCGATCAGGACAGGCTCCTGCCGCCTCTGGAAGGCGGCGACCCTCTATCGCTCGTGAAATCCGAATCCGCGCCCACCGGCGTCGCGCCCGAGCAGCACTTCACCCAGCCTCCGCCGCGCTATACGGAAGCATCATTGGTGAAGGAACTTGAAGAAGACGGCGTCGGTCGTCCGAGCACCTATGCGAGCATCCTCGACACTTTAGAGAAGCGCAAATACGTCACCATCGAAAGTAGGCGCAGACAGTTCACGCCCTCCTCCCTGGGCCGCGAGGTGAACCGTCTCCTCACCCAGGGCTTTCCCGACCAGATCGACGTAGGCTTTACGGCGAAAATGGAAAAATATCTCGACGACATCGAGAACGGGACGACGCCGTGGCTGCCCGTGATGAAAGATTTTTATGACAGTTTCGACAAAAAAATCCAGATAGCCAAAAAGGAACTGCCGAATCTCAAGACGAGAGGAGAACCCATCGGTAGAAACTGTCCTGAATGCGAGCGTGAACTGGTGAAAAAATTCAGCAAAAACGGCTGGTTCATCTCCTGTTCGGGATACCCGGGCTGCCGTTATTCGGAGAGCATTCCCACCGAAAGCGAGCCCGAGCCGGAAGCAGCGGAAGAGATGGCCCACATCGAGGAGATCGCCCAGCCCTGCGAGGAGTGCGGCGCGCCCATGCAGGCGAAGCGCGGACCCTTTGGATTATATCTGTCCTGCACGGCATACCCGAACGAGCATAAGAAAAGAAAAGCGCTCGGCAATGGACAATCGCCCGCTGCCCCCAAGTCGACCGGCGTGAGTTGCCCCCGTGAGGGCTGTGATGGGGAGTTCGTCGAGCGGCGCTCCCGCCGCACCGGAAAGCCATTTTACGGATGCAATCGCTTCCCGGCGTGCAAGACCGTCGCATGGGACTGGCCCGTGCCACAGTCCTGTCCTTCTTGCGGACACCCCATCCTCACCATCAAGACGACCAAGAAAAACGGCAACCGGCTCGTTTGTCCCCAAAAAGAATGCGGGCATGCGGTAGAGTGTCCTCCTGAGCTCGTCGAGCGGATGGAAGCCTCGAAAACCACTCCCGTCCAGGAGGCCACGACTTGAGCGAGAGACTGCGGATAATCGGCGGAGGTCTCGCCGGCTGTGAAGCGGCCTGGCAGGCGGCCAAGCGGGGCGTACAGGTCGACCTCTACGAGATGCGTCCTCACAAGAAAACGCCCGCCCATGAAACCAGCGGGTTGGCCGAACTCGTCTGCTCGAATTCTTTTCGCTCGAATTCCACCGAAAACGCTTCGGGCCTGCTCAAAGAAGAAATGCGTAAGCTCGATTCGCTCATCCTGCGAGGGGCCGACTCTTGCCGGGTTCCCGCAGGCCTGGCGTTGGCCGTAGACCGGGCCTCTTTCAGCAAGACCATCACCGAAACAATCGAAAACGATCCGCGAATCACCATCCACAGGGAAGAAATCCGGGATTTGGAGGAGAAAACCCCCACCATCGTCGCCACCGGCCCGCTCACGAGCGATTCTCTTTCCGCCGAAATCGCCCGCCTGACGCAAGGCAAGTATCTGTATTTCTATGACGCCATTTCACCCATCCTGCATGCGGACAGCATCGACATGGCGATGACGTTCACGGCCTCGCGTTACGGAAAGGGCAACGAAGAAGGCGGCGAGGGCGACTACCTCAACCTGGGGCTCAACGAATCGCAGTATTACCAATTCGTCGAGGATCTTCTCGGCGGCGAGAAAATCCCCCTTCGCGAATTCGAGCGCGCGATCTACTTCGAGGGCTGTCTTCCTCTCGAAGAAATGGCCGCTCGCGGAAAAGACACCCTGGCGTTCGGGCCGATGAAGCCCGTAGGCCTGGAACATCCCGAAACCGGGGAAACATACTGCGCGGTCGCTCAACTCAGGCGTGAGGATTTAACGGGAGATTACTTTTCCATGGTGGGTTTTCAGACCAGGCTGCGCTACCCGGAACAAAAACGCATCTTCTCGACGCTACCGGCTCTCGATAAAGCGCGTTTTTTGCGCTACGGAAGCCTGCACCGAAACACTTACATCAATGCGCCGCGCCTGCTGCGGATTACCTTGCAACTCAAGCGTCACCCACATATTTTCATGGCGGGCCAACTCACCGGCGTCGAGGGATACCTCGAATCGGCCGCCATCGGCCTTATCGCCGGAATCAACGCGGCCGCCACCATCCAGGGAGAACCCATCGCTCCCCCACCCGCAACGACGGCGCTCGGCGCTTTGAATCGTTACATCATCGAAGCGAATCCGAGAAACTTCCAACCCATGAACATCAACTTCGGCCTCTTCCCGCCCCTGGAAAAGCGCGTTCCCAAAAGATTCAGGAAAAAGCACGTCACCAATCGCGCTATCGAGGATTTGGAGCAATGGCGAAACAAACTCGCCTCACAAACAGCCTGAGCGAAGCCCGGGATCACTTTGATGCGCATCTGCGCGATGAGCGCGACAGTTCGGAACACACGGTTCGCGCATACGCGGCGGACCTGAAAGACTTCGATGAGTTTCTCACCGATTGGGCGCAAAAGCCTGTTCCGCTTGATAAAATCGATTCTTTATCCATTCGTGGCTACCTCGGTTTTCTCTATCGCAAGGGAGTGTCTTCGACGACCGTGAACCGGCATTTGTCGAGCATACGCAGCCTGTTTCGCTTTTTAAGGCGAGAGGGACTCCCTTTGGCCGACCCGGCGGGGGAAGTGCCCTCCCCCAAAGAAAAAAGACCCTTGCCGACCTTCCTGCCCGTGGATGACGCCGTTCGCCTCATGGAGATGCCCGACACCTCGACCCCCGAAGGCGTCAGGGACAAGGCGATTTTCGAGCTTCTCTACGGCTCCGGTTTGAGAGTAAGTGAATTAACAGGACTGAACTATGCCGATTTGGACATGGCGGAAAGACTCATTCGCGTTCGCGGAAAAGGAAGAAAAGAGAGAATCGTGCCCATTACCAAAGAGGCGGCCAAAGCCGTAGCCGGCCATCTTGCACATATGGAAATAACCCCGCTAGAGGATTCGCCTCTTTTCATCAACAAGCGGGAAAAGAGAATTTCCCCGGCCTTCGTGCGCTCCATCTTCCGCGCGTATGAAAAAAAAGGCGGTTTCAGCTATCATTTCACCCCTCATGCTCTTCGCCATACGGCGGCGACGCATTTACTTGAGAGCCAGGAGGCCGACCTGAGATCGATTCAGGAACTTTTAGGGCACGCGAGCCTATCCACGACACAAAGATACACGCAGGTGGATTTTTCCCACTTGCGCGCCGTGTATGACGATGCGCACCCCAGGGCGAAGATGAACACGCAAACGAGGATGACCGATGACGACGCCAGGTGAAATCATTCGCTCCACCACGATTCTCGCACTGCGGTATAAAGGACAAACAGCCCTAGGGGGAGACGGCCAAGTCACCATGGGAGACGCGGCTGTGAAACACGGGGCCGTGAAAATCCGCAGACTCGGCAACGGAAAAGTGCTCGCCGGCTTTGCGGGTTCTGCTTCTGACGCCATCGCCCTGTTCGAGCGATTCGAGGGGAAACTCGAGGAATACCGGGGAAATCTCTCGCGCGCCGCCGTGGAGATGGGCAAGGACTGGAGGACGGACAGGGTCCTGCGCCGCCTCGAAGCCCTCCTCGCGGTGGCGGATGAGGAAACCTCTCTCATTCTCTCGGGCACGGGCGACATCATCGAGCCTGATGACGGGGTACTCGGAATCGGCAGCGGCGGTTCGATGGCTATCGCCGCCGCACGCGGCATGCTGAGTCTGGAGCCCGAACTCGGCGCCGATGAAATCGTAAGACAATCTCTGGAAATCGCAGCGGATATCTGTGTCTACACCAACAAGAACATTTCAGTGGAAGTGCTTTAATGGAAAATCTCACACCCGTACGAATTGTCGAGGAACTCGACCGCTACGTCGTCGGCCAAAAAGACGCAAAACGAGCCGTGGCGATTGCGCTCAGAAACCGCTGGCGCAGACAGCAACTGCCGCCCGAGATGGCGGAGGACGTGGCGCCCAAGAACATCATCATGATAGGCCCTACCGGCGTCGGAAAAACCGAGATCGCCAGGCGCCTGGCGAAGCTTACGAAAAGCCCCTTCATCAAGGTCGAAGCCAGCAAATTCACCGAAGTGGGCTATGTCGGCCGCGACGTGGAGAGCATGATTCGCGATCTCGTCGAACTGGCTCGAAACATCGTTCAGGAAGAACAGCGCGAGATCAACAAGGCCAAAGCCCAGGAACTGGCGGAAGAGCGTCTCCTCGACATGCTCTTGCCGCATCCCCCCGGTTTCGGCGCGATGGACGAACGCGGCCAATCCAAGGACCCGCTCGGCGAGGAGAGCTACCAGCGAACGCGGGAGAAATTTCGCGCCCTGTTGTTCGAGGGAAAACTCGACGACAGGGAAGTGGAAATCGAAGTGGCGGACAAGGGCCCCGAGATTCACTTCATGGGCGGGAGCGACATGGAGCAAATGGGCATCAACATGCAGGAAATCATGGGAAACTTCATGCCCCAGGGTTCCAAGAGCAGGCGCATGAAAGTGCCGGAGGCTTTTGAATTCCTCGCCCAGGATGAGGCGGACAAGCTCATCGACCCGGACAGCCTGAACGCCGAGGCTATCGAGCGCACCGAGCAATCCGGCATCGTCTTTCTCGATGAAATTGACAAGGTCGCTTCGCAGAACAACGGACGCGGCGGCCCCGACGTTTCGCGAGAAGGCGTACAAAGAGACCTGCTGCCCATCGTGGAAGGCTCCACCGTACAGACCAAATACGGCCCCGTGAAAACGGACCATATCCTTTTCATCGCGGCGGGCGCGTTCCACATCGCCAAACCCTCGGACCTGCTGCCCGAACTGCAGGGTCGCTTCCCTATCCGCGTGGAACTGGATTCCCTCGACCGCGATGACTTCATCCGCATACTACAGGAACCCGAGAATGCGCTGGTGCGGCAATACCCGGCTCTTCTGGCGACGGAGGGCGTCACCATCGCATTCGGGGAGGACGCCGTAACAGAAGTGGCCAACTTCGCCTTTCGCATCAATGAGCAGACCGAGAACATCGGCGCCAGAAGGCTCCATACCATCATGGAGCGGCTTCTCGAGGAAATTTCTTTCCGGGCGCCGGAAATGTCCGGCGAAAACGTGGAGATAGACGCCGCCTACGTGCGCGAGCGTCTCAGCGACATCGTCGAAGACATTGACTTAAGCCGCTATATTCTCTAAACCTTCTGTCCCTCCCCCTTGGCCTCAAACCTCCGGGGAGTGTATATTTCTCGGCTTATGACGAGAAACCCGTACTTTACTCTTTCTTTTTGAAGGTTTTCCGCATGGAAGCGAGAGACAGGGCGGCGACACTGGTTGAGGCGCTGCCCTACATCCAACAGTTTGCGGGCAAGACCATCGTCGTCAAATACGGCGGAGCAGCCCAGGTGCAGCCGGAGCTTCACGCCCCCTTCGCCCAGGACATCGTGCTTCTCAAGTATGTGGGAATCAACGTGGTCGTCGTCCACGGCGGCGGCCCCCAAATCGGCGAGACCCTCAAGAAAATCGGTAAGACCAGCGAGTTCATCGAAGGCCTCCGGGTGACGGACGAGGAAACCGTCGGGGTGGTGGAAATGGTGCTTTCCGGCGCCACGAACAAGAGCATCGTGAGGCTCATCAACCGGCACGGGGGAAACGCCGTGGGCCTTTCCGGCTCGGACGCCGGCCTTACGACGGCGAAGAAGCTGATCATGAGCAGAAAAGGACCGGAGGGAGAAGACGTGGAGTATGACTTGGGACGCGTCGGCGAGGTCCTGGCCATACAACCCGACATCATCCACTATCTCACCGATGGCGGGTTCATTCCCGTCATCGCTCCTCTGGGCGTGGGCCAAGACGGCAACGTCTACAACATCAACGCCGATTCGGCGGCCGGCGCCATCGCCGGGGCGCTTCACGCGGAAAAATTCATTCTCTTGACAGACGTGCCCGGCATTCTGGATGAAAGCGAAAACCTCATCAGCACCGTGAAGCGCGATGAGGTGCAGCGACTCAAAGAGGACAAAATCATCACCGGCGGAATGATTCCGAAAGTCGACGCGTGTCTGGACGCTCTCTCATCGAACGTCACAAAAACCCACATCGTGGACGGCAGGGTTCCGCATGCGGTTTTGCTCGAAGTGTTCACGAAAGAAGGCGTGGGCACGCAAATCGTCAGATAGCTTCTTTTTTGGGGAAAAGCATGGACAATTCCACACTGATCTCGGACGCTGAACAACACGTCGCCCCCACCTACGGGCGTTACCCCATCGCTTTGGTCCGTGGCGAGGGATGCCGTGTCTGGGATGCGGACGGAAAAGAATATCTGGATTTCGTATCCGGCCTCGCCGTCTGCAACCTCGGGCATTGCCATCCAGACGTGGTGGCCGCCATCAGGGAACAGGCCGGAAAGCTGATCCACGTCTCGAACCTCTATCATATCGAGCCTCAAATCGAGTTGGCGAAAAGACTCAACCGGCTCTCCTTCGGCGATAAGGCTTTTTTCTGCAACAGCGGCACAGAAGCCGTGGAAGCGGCGCTGAAGCTCGCCAGAAAATATTCATTCAAAAAATACGGGGAAGGCCGCCACGAGATACTGAGCTTCGACATGAGTTTTCACGGCCGCACGATGGCGTCGCTCTCCGCCACGGGCCAGACGAAATTTCACGGGGCGTTCAAGCCGCTGCTACCCGGGTTCCGGTATCTGCCCTTCGGCGATTTGGAGTCCGTGGCCACTGCGGTTTCGGAGCAAACCTGCGCCATCATGGTGGAGCCCATTCAGGGCGAGGGGGGCGTGAACGTGCCGCCCGGTGGCTATCTGAAGGGTTTGAGGGAGATTTGCGACGCGAACGATTTGTTGCTGTTGTTTGATGAGGTCCAAGTCGGCTTGGGCAGAACGGGAAAACTTTGGGCGTATGAGCACGAGGGCGTGGCGCCCGACGCCATGAGCCTCGCAAAAGCTCTGGCGGGCGGAACCGCCATCGGCGCGCTGGTCGCCTCGGACAAGGCCATGGCGTTCGAGCCCGGCGACCACGCGGCGACGTTCGGGGGCAACCCCCTGGCCACCGCCGCTGGGTGCGCCGCGATGGACGCCATCACCGCGCCCGGATTCCTCGAACACGTGCAGGAGATGGGGGCATACGCCACCGCAGGACTCGAGGATTTGGCCACGCGCCACGCCATCATCAAAGATATCAGGGGCAAGGGGCTGATCATCGGTTGCGAGGTGGATGTGGACGCGACCTCCATCGTCACGAAGGGGCTCGAAGCGGGCTTTTTGCTCAACGTGGCCATCCAGAAGGTTATTCGGCTCATCCCTCCCCTGGTCGTGGAAAAAGAGATGATCGACAAGCTGATGAATTTTCTGGATGAAGCCCTCGCGGACCTGGTGAAATGAATAAACTGGACTACCTCACCGGCGAGGAGCTGAGCGCCGCGCAAACGCTGGAACTCATCGAAGAGGCGCTCGTCCAGAAAAAAGAAACCGCCGAGGGGAAACTCAGCACCACCCTGGCGGGAAAGAATTTCGCGCTTCTTTTCGAAAAGCACTCCACCAGAACGAGGGTTTCCTTCGAGGCGGGTCTCTCTCAATTGGGCGCGAACGCCATTTTCCTGGCTCCGAACGACACGCAGATCGCCCGGGGGGAAACCCCCGCGGACAGCGCAAAGGTGCTGAGCGAATATGTGGACGGCATCATCGTCAGAACATACGCGCACGCGCGCGTGGAGGAAATCGCCGCGAATGCGAGCATCCCCGTCATCAACGGGTTGACGGATCTACACCACCCATGCCAGGCCCTCGCAGATTTTCTCACGATGAGAGAGCACTACGGCACGCTGGAGAACTTGAAACTCGCCTACCTGGGCGATGGGAACAACGTGCTGCATTCATTGCTGATCGTGGGCGCGTTAATCGGTGTCGACATCAGCGCGGCGTGTCCGAAAGGGTATTGGCCGAATTCCCGGATACTGGAGCAGGCTGAAAATTCGGCGCAAGAATCGAACGCGCAAATCAAGATTACCGAGGACGTGGAAGAGGCATGCGCTGGAGCCGACGCCGTGTATACGGACGTGTGGACTTCCATGGGCCAGGAAGAGGAGAACGAGCGTCGCCAAAAGGTACTGGCCCCATATCAGGTGAACGAAGAAGTCTTTCGAAATGCAAACGAAAATGCCGTTTTCATGCACTGCCTCCCCGCGCACAGGGGGGAAGAAGTGACGGCGGATGTTATGGACGGTCCGAGGAGCGTCGTTTTCACGCAGACAGGGAATCGACTCCACGCTCAGAAGATTCTCCTTCAAATTCTAGCCGGAGGAAGTGATGGCGCATAAGCCGAGCAGGGTCGTCCTCGCCTACTCAGGGGGCTTGGACACCTCCGTCATGCTCAAGTGGATTAAAGAAACATACGACTGCCCCGTCGTGGCCTATGCGGCGGACGTCGGCCAGGGCGCCGGAGAGCTCGACGGTTTGGAGGAAAAGGCGCTGGCAACGGGCGCCGAGTCCTGCCACATTCTGGATTTAAGAGAAGAATTCGCGCGCGATTACATCTTCCCCATGCTCCGCGCAGGCACCGTTTACGAAGGCGCGTATCTGCTGGGGACGTCCATCGCGAGGCCCCTTATCGCGAAGGGCCACATGGACGTACTCAAAAAAACGGGAGGCGACGCCGTCGCCCACGGCGCGACGGGCAAGGGGAACGACCAGGTGCGCTTCGAATTGACCTACGCTTCCATCGACCCGGACGTCACCATCATCGCGCCCTGGCGCGACTGGGACTTCGGGGGCCGCTCCCATCTCATCGCCTATGCCGAAAGACACGGCATACCGATACCCGTCACGGCGGAAAAACCCTATTCGATGGACAGAAACCTCCTGCACATCAGCTTCGAGGGCGGAGTCCTGGAAGACCCCTGGGCGGAGCCGCCTGCGGATATGTACGTCTTGAGCGTATCGCCCGAAAAAGCGCCCGATACGCCCGAATACGTTGAAATCGAATTTCATCAAGGTGACCCCGTGGCCTTAAACGGAGAAGCTCTATCTCCTGTCGCCATGATGGAGCAACTCAATACCCTGGCGGGCGTGCACGGCGTAGGCCGGGTGGATTTGGTGGAAAACCGTTTCGTGGGCATGAAGAGCAGAGGGGTGTACGAGACGCCCGCGGGCACGGTTCTGCACGCGGCGCGCCGTGCCGTGGAATCCCTCACGATGGACAGGGAGGTCATGCAACTGCGCGATTCCTTGATCCCTAAATACGCGCAACTCGTCTACAACGGTTTCTGGTTCGCGCCCGAGCGGGAATTTTTACAATCAGCCATCGATCACGCGGCGGAATCGGTCTGCGGCTCCGCCAGGGTGAAACTCTACAAGGGCGCTTGCAGCGTCGTGGGAAGAAAAGCGCCCGAAGACATGACCCTCTACCGTCCCGACCTCGCCACCTTCGAGGAAGATGAGGTTTATACCCAAAAAGACGCGGAAGGATTCATCCGCCTGAACGCTTTAAGGCTTCGCGTGCGCGCGCAACGCAATTCTTAAAGTATTTTTTGAACTTTGAACTGTAAAGTACTGGATAATATTATCTGAAATCGAGGTTCTACCGCGAGGTGTGTCACAAGCTGAGCACCCGTGAACAACAGCCCTCCTAATTCGAGACGACCTTACTCTATCCCGAGATATTCAGGCTTTGGCCGTGGAGCTTTTCTTGCTTCTGGAGCCGCGGCGCGCCGTCTCCGGCCACGCCAGCAAAATGGGACTCGCCACGTAGATGGAAGAATACGTACCAGCCACGATACCGATCGCCAGAGCGAACGCAACATCGGATATCACGTCGCCCCCCAGGAAGAGGAACGTCAGCACGGCGGCCAGCGTGGTCCCGGAAGTGAGCAACGTGCGGGAGAGGGTCTGGTTGATGGATTTGTTGACGAGTCCTGAAAACTCGGCGCGTCTCGAAGCCCGCGTATTTTCCCGGATGCGGTCGAACACGACGATGGTGTCGTTCAGTGAATAACCGATGATCGTCAGAACGGCCGCCACGATGGGGAGTGAGAACTCCTTGCCGGACAAGGAGAAGACGCCGAGCGTGATGACGACGTCGTGCAAAAGCGCCACGACCGAGGCAATCGCCTGGCGAAACTGAAACCGGAGACTGATGTAAATCAGGATTCCGATGAGGGCGAAGAGCATGCTGCTCAGCGCCTTCTGTCGCAAGTCCGCGCCTACTTTGGGGCCCACCATCTCGGTTCGCCGCATTTCGAACGCATCTTTACCGAATTTTTTCAAGAGTGCGATTTTCACCAGAGATTCGACGCCCTTGATGTTCCCCGAGCTTTTCTCCACGCGAATCAGGAACTCTCTGTCGGAACCGAAATTCTGGATGACCGTATCGCCCAAAGAAAGTCCCCCGACGGCGCTGCGAATATCGCCAATCGGCTTGGCTTCTTTGAACTGCACCTGAACCAGCGTTCCTCCCGTGAAATCGATGCCGTAGTTGATCCCCTTGGTCATAAGAAGGAGGAGGGACAGAACGACGACCACAGTGGATATGCCGACGAAGAGCTTGGTTTTGCCGATGATTTCGAATGATGCGTCTGGCCGGATAATTTCCATTAGATGCTCAAACTCCTCACGTCGGTTCGGAACAAGAAGTAATCATATACGAAACGGGTGACGAAAATCGCTGTGAACATGCTCGCCACGATGCCGATACTCAGGGTGACGGCAAATCCCTTGATGGGGCCCGTCCCGAATTGCAGGAGCACCAGCGCGGCGATGAGCGTCGTTACGTTCGCGTCCAGAATCGTGAGAAAGGCTTTGCCGTAACCCGAATCGATGGCGGAGCGAATGGTTTTTCCTAGCCGCAACTCTTCCCTGATTCGCTCGAAAATCAAGACGTTGGCGTCGACCGCCATACCGACCGTCAGCACGATGCCCGCGATTCCCGGCAGGGTCAGCGTGGCGCCGAAGAACCCGAGCGCTCCCAGTAGTATCAACAGGTTGAAAAGAAGCGCCATGATGGCCACCGCGCCGCTTAATTTGTAATAGATGGCCATGAATATCAAAACGAGTATGAACCCGACGATGATGCTGATGAGCCCCTGGCGTACGGAATCAGCCCCCAGCGACGGGCCGACGTTTCTTTCCTCCAAAACTTCCACCGGGGCGGGGAGCGCCCCCGCTCTCAGGGCTATCGCCAGATCCGTCGCTTCTTCAAGCGTGAAACTTCCCGTTATCTGCGCCCTGCCCTGGCTGATGCGCTCCTGAATCACTGGCGCGCTGTAGACGACGCCATCGAGCACGATGGCGAGACGCCTGCCCACGTTCGCCGCCGTGAGGCGGTCGAACGAATCCGCCCCCACGGAATCAAACGCGATGGCCACGTAGGACTGGTTGAAGCGATCTCCGATTTCCACGCGCGCATCGGTCAAGTTGTCCCCGGTCAGGGCGGCTTCTTTCTTCACCAGCAAGGGAGTGCGTTCGATCACCTCGCCCGTCTCCCTGTCTCTCGATACTTCATACAAAAGCTGCAGACCCTCGGGCGCGCGACCACGCTCCTGCGCACTCGCGACATTGGCCTGATTGTCCACCATCTTGAACTCTAAGAGCGCCGTTTTGCCGATCAAGGACTTCGCCCGGGAGGGGTCTTCCACCCCAGGAAGCTGGATGATGATGCGCCGCTCTCCCTGGCGCTGAAGCGTAGGCTCACGCACGCCGAACTGATCGATGCGGTTTCGAATCGTCTCGAGCGCCTGAATGATGGCCTGCTCTTTCGTGCGCTCCACTTGTTGTGATGAAAGGAAATATACGAACGTCGGCGGCGTGCCCTCTTCTCTCTCCAGGGTGAGGTCCGGATAATTCTGCATCATCGTGAGGAAGCGCCCCCTGTCGGCGGGGCGATGAAGGGTCGCGGTCAGCCTCAGCCCGTCGCGCTTGAAGGTTCGGGTGCGTATGTCGTCTATGGAAAGGCGGTTTCTCAACTCCGTGAAATAGCGGCTCATTTTCGATTCCACCGCTTTTTCGGATTGCACCTCGAGGACCAGGTGAATACCGCCCTGCAAATCAAGCCCGAGATTGATGCGCTCGCTCGGAGGAACCAGATAAAACGCGGAGACGGCGATCACAATGGCTATCAGAGCCGCCCGCCAGCTTACACCCCTCATGAAACTCTCCTTACGCCGGGTGGTTCGATTCCACCCGTCCCTAAAATCATTTCACCGAGTGAAGGGCGAAATGATTTCACTTTTGTTTTTCTGGTTTTTCTTTCTGGGGAGCCTTGGTCTTCTCCGCACTCGCGCTCGAAGGAATAACCGTCACAAAAGACCTTTGTACGCGAATACGCATGTTTTCATCCACTTTCAGTGTCACAATATCGTCTTTGATTCTCGCCACTTCACCCAGAATCCCGCTAGCGACCACCTGATCTCCGGTTTTGAGAGCCTCTTGCATCCTGCGAATTTCCTGCTGTTTCTTCTGCTGGGGCCTGATCATGATGAAATAGATGATGGCGAAAATCATCAGGAACGGCGCCAACTGAATCAAGAAACTGGGTGAGCCACCGCCGCCGCCAGAAGGAGGAGCCATGGCGTACGCAACAGAAGAATCGGCTAACCATGCCGCTAAAGAATCCAACATTCTCTATATCTCCATGAAAAAGGCGCTCCGTCGGGCAGCGTAGCCAAGGCTTCGTAGCAAAGCCCCCGCTCCTTGTCAACAAAGGCATTAAGAATCAGTCGCTTATTCTTTGGCGGACATCCCCGAAACAAGACGCCCGGAGCGATCCCGCCGCAATCCTCCACCACCTCCCGGAGGTCCTTCCGGATCCCGGCCCAGGGGTCCCGCGAGTTGCTCCTCCGCCCAGGAGGAGAAACGGCCCTCGTTGATTGCTTTTCGCGCCTGGGCGAGCAAATCCTGATAAAAATAAAGATTATGAATCGTCATGAGGCGTTGGCCCAGAGTTTCCCCCGCCTGGAACAAATGCCTCAGATACGCCCGGCTGTATCCCTTGCGACAGGTATAGCACCCGCAATCAGGGTCGATCGGCTCAGGCGCCTCGGCGTGCATGGCATTCTTGATGGAGAGCCTCCCCCGCCATGAAAAAAGATTCCCGCGCCTCGCGTGCCGGGTCGGCATCACGCAATCGAACATATCCGCGCCCTTGAGGACACCGCGAATCAGATCCGCCGGGGTGCCCATTCCCATGACGTAGCGCGGTTTTTGAAGCGGCAAAATATCCGTGGCGGCATCGAGAAGAGACTCTGTTTCCCCCTTCGTCTCCCCCAGACAAAGGCCGCCGACCGCGTAGCCCGGAAAGTCGACCTCCACCAACTCTTTAGCGCTTCGTTCTCTCAACTCCTCGAAACCTCCGCCCTGAACGATGCCGAAAACCGCCTGATCCGCCCGGGTATGCGCCTCTTTGGCCCTTTGGGCCCATAAGCTCGTTCGCGCCAGGGCCTGGCGGGCTTCGTCCCGCGTATGGGGAAAACCCAGGGGCTCATCGAGCACCATGGCGATATCGGGACCTAAATTTTCCTGAATCCGGACGGCGCGCTCGGGCGTCAGCATCATCCGCGCGCCATCCAAGTGACTTTGAAAGTCGATTCCCTCATCGGATATCCGGGCGAGGGGCGCCAGGCTGAAAAGCTGGTACCCGCCGCTATCGGTCAGAACCGGGCCGTCCCAACCCATGAACCGGTGAAGCCCGCCCAGTCTGGCGATTACCTCATCTCCAGGTCTCAGGGACAAATGATATGCGTTGGCGAGAATGATCTGGCAGCCTGCCGCCGACAAATCCTCAGGCGCCAAAGTCTTCACAGTCGCCTGAGTGCCGACGGCCATGAAAGCCGGTGTGTCCACCTCACCGTGCGTAAGCGTGAGACGGCCCGTACGGGCTTTGCTCTTGGCGTCCTGAGCGGTGACGAGAAATTGCAGGGCCGTATTCACAGGACTTCTATCGGCCCTTCGGAACTGCCGGCGATGAACTGCCGCACAAGAGGGTCTACCGAGGCCCGGACCTCATCCGGGCTGCCCGCGAACACCATCCTGCCACCGTGAAGCATCCCGATGTAGTGCGCGAACTCGAGCACTTTTTCCACATCGTGGCTTATCATCAAGGATGTCACCTGCAATACTTCCTGCATCTGAATGATGAGGCGATGGATGGAATCGGTGAGTATCGGGTCGAGTCCCGTCGTCGGCTCGTCGTACAAGATGATTTCGGGCTCGCGGATTATCGCTCTCGCCAGTCCCACGCGCTTCTTCATTCCGCCCGACAACTGGGAAGGCATCCGCGACTCTACTCCATCGAGCCCCACGAGATGCAGCGTCTCCCTCACGCGCTCCGATATCTCCGGGCGCGTCAGCGTGGAGTGCTCCACCAGAGGAAACGCCACGTTCTCCTCCACCGTCATCGAATCGAACAGAGCCGCTCCCTGAAAGAGCATCCCGAACTTAGAGCGCGCCTCGTTGAGCCTATTTCCGCGCAATCTTGAAATGTCGTCGCCATCTACCAGAATCTCACCGCCATCGGGGCGCAAAAGGCCGAGGGAGTGCTTCAGCAAAACGCTCTTGCCCTCCCCGCTTCGCCCGATGATGGCGGTGATGCGCCCGCTCGGAACCTGAAAATCCACGCCGCGCAACACGTGATTCTCACCAAAACTTTTTTCCACCGCCTTGTATTCAATCTTCGTCACGGTCACTCTCGTTTAGATCAAACAAACACTCGCTACAGCTTACGAACATGGGTCACCCGACCTTCTCGCAAGTAGATTCTCGGCACACGGACGCCCACACCGCACATGATCTCATAGGGTATCGTCTCGGCCCTGTCGGCCACTTCTTCGCAACTGACGGCCCCATCGCCCTGATCGCCCAGCAGGACGACCTCGTCTCCCGGCGCGATGTTTTCGATTTTCGACACATCAAGCGCCAGCATGTCCATGGATACGCGCCCCGCCACCGGAACCCGCACGCCACCCACCAGCGCATCCGCCCGGTTGGACAAGATGCGCGGGTAGCCATCCCCATACCCCGTCGCCACCATCGCGACTCGCCCGGGAGAATTTCTCTCATAAGTCCCGCCGTAGCCGACCGGCCGGCCCGCGTCGATTTCTTTCACCTGCAGTACTCTCGCCACCCACTTCATGGCGCATCCCAAGGCCACGCTCTTTGAAAACTGGGGCGAGGAGCCATAAAGCGCGATGCCCAGACGCACCAGGTTGCCGGGTGCTCGAGGATAATTCAACAAGCCCGCGCTGTTCGCCATGTGGATATGGGGGGGAAGCAGGTTCTTCTCCCTCAGCGCATGAATGAGCGCCTCCATCTCGCGAATTTGCGCTCCCGTCGCAGCCTCTCCTTCTTCTTCGTCCGCCCGGGCGAAATGGCTCATCAACCCGGCAACCTCGACGTTCTCCTCACGCGACGTCTTTTCGATGAAATCGACGGCTTCCGCCGGGCGCAATCCCAGACGCCCCATCCCCGTATCCACCTTGACGTGGACTCTCGCTTTTTTGCCCGCTCCTTTCGCTGCGCTCGCCAGACCTTCCATCTGCTCCATGCGCCAGACGGCGGCGTCGCAATCCGCCTCGACCAGCCTTTTCGCGTTATACGCCAACGTATCGCTCATCACCAATATGCGCGCCTCGGCGAACCCATCTTCAACACCAGCGGCGCGAAGCGACTCCGCCTCCTCAATCGCCGCCACACCGAACCATCTGGCGCCCGCCTGATACATGGCGCGAGCGACCTCTACGCCACCGTGCCCGTAGGCCTCCGCCTTCACGACGGCGAGCGGCTCTTGAGAGAGAAGGGAACTCGTCAGATTTTTATAATTTTGAATCAGGATGTCCAGATCGATGAAAACAGCGTTCCGATATCCGGACGGCAGTAAATGTTCGCTCAAAAAGAAGGCCCCCTTTTAGGAGACGTCCTGGCCGTTGCGAAGCTAGAACGGCGCCTCTTGTTCCTCCGGGTAGCCGGGTTCGGCATCTTGCGCGCCTACGGCGGCGCCTTCATGGTATGTGTCCAGGTTAACGAATCGCGCATATTCCGGGAAAAATTTGAGTTCCAACTCACCGGTCGGCCCGTTGCGCTGCTTGGCGAGAATGACGGTGGCGACCCCTTTGTTGTCAGGTTTGGGGTCATAATACTCCTCGCGATACAACAAGGCCACGACGTCCGCATCCTGTTCTATCGAGCCCGACTCACGCAAATCGGCCAGATTGGGGCGCTTGCCCTCTCGGGATTCCACCGCCCTCGAGAGCTGGCTCAAGGCCACGACGGGCACATCGAGTTCTTTCGCCAGACTTTTCAGCCCCCGGGATATCTCGCTGATCTCGCGCTGGCGATTCTCCATGGAGCGGCCCCTGTGGTGTACGAGCTGGAGATAGTCGACCACCACGAGGCCAAGACCCTGATCCGCCTGGATACGGCGACTTTTCGCACGGATGTCGAACACGGACAAATCCGTCGCGTCGTCCACGTAAATGGAAGCATCAGAGAGTTCGCCCGCGCTCCGAATCAAATCCGGCCATTTCTGGGACGGCATGTAGCCGCTTTGAAGCTGCCTGGAATTCACCATGGCGCGGCCGCACATCATGCGAATGGCCAATGCGCGCGCGCTCATCTCGAGACTGAATATCGCCGTGGCGGTTTTCGACGCCAACGCGGCGTATTCGGCGATGCACAGAGCGAACGCCGTCTTTCCCATGCTGGGACGACCGGCGATGATGACCAATTCCCCGGGCTGCAAACCACTCGTCAGCTTGTCCATATCCGAGAACCCCGTTGGTACTCCGGTAACGAGTTCCTTGCGATCGTAAAGGTCTTCCAGATAGGGAAACGTATGTTTGATGATGTCGCGCATTCCCTCTACGCTTTGCTGGTAACGGCCGGATGAAACCTCCAGCATCGCGCGCTCTGCGTCGTCCACGAGGGTATCGATATCATCCTCGCCAGTGAAGGCTCTCTGCGCGATGGCGTTCGAAGTGTGTATGAGTTCTCTGAGCAACGCCGTGCTTCTGACGAGTTTCGCATAGGTTTCCGCGCGCCTGGCGCTGGAAACATCATCCGCCAAACGCGCGATGTATTCGGGTCCGCCCGCGGTATCGAGCTTTCCCGCCTTTTTCAGGGCATCGGCCAGGGTGAGCAGGTCGATGGGTTCGGATTTCTCGAAAAGGCTGAGCATGCCCTCGTAAATCACACGATGGCTCATGCGGTAGAAATGCTCCGGCCGCAACACCTCCATGACGGGCGGAACCATCGCGCCGTCGAGCAGCAAAGCGCCCAGAACGCGCTGTTCGGCTTCTATGTTTTGGGGGGGGAGCTGGCCCGGCTGCCCGGACCGCTCATCACGAGCGGGCATTTCCACTTCAAAACTCCAATGATGATTCAGTGGAAAGAACGGGCGTGATGTTTAGATTACATCAGATGAAGCCAAGATCAAAATACCGTAAAACATAATTTCCAAATCAAACGAAAAAAGGGGCGCCGACATTCGGCAGCCCCTTTTATCTATATGATTTCATGGGCGTTGCTACTATACGCCGGGAAACGGCTGAGAATGTGAAACGCTATTCGGGCGTCTCTTCCTCGGCTTGCGCGTCCTGGTTCTCCCCCGATACATTTTCTACTACGGCATCGGTCGCCTCCGCTGCCGTTTCCGCTTCGGCCTGAACTTCATCCCCAGCCTCAGCCGATTCCTCCGCCTCGTCCCCGGCTGCCTCTTCCGCTGCGGCCGCAGCCGCCACGGACGCCTCATCGGGCGCCACTCTCACCTGTACCGATGCTCTTACTTCCTGGTGCAACCGGATGTCGACGTCATAAGTACCGACCTTTTTAATCGGCTCATCCAGAACGATTCTCCGGCGGTTCACCTCGATACCCTTCTCCTGTAAGGCGTCCTCGATCATCCGGTTGGTCACCGAGCCGAACAGCCTGCCGTCTGCACCCACGCGCATCGAGAATTGAAGCTCGACACCTGCGAATTCGCCCGCAAAATCCTGCGCGCCACGTTTCGCCGCCTGGATTTGCGCTTCCCGCAACCGCTGCTCATGCTGCGTCGCGCGCACCGTGCTCGCCGTGGCATGAAGCGCCAAGCCTTTCGGGATGAGATAGTTGAGCCCGTAGCCGTCGGCTACTTCGACGACATCTCCCACTTCTCCGAGATGCTCTACGTCCTTACGCAATATCAAGCGCATCGTTCAATATCTCCGACTTATGAATGGTCTACAGTGTAGGGCATCAACGCCATATAGCGGGCGCGCTTAATCGCCGTCGTCAACTGCCGCTGAAAGCGGGCGGATGTGCCGGTCACACGGCGGGGAATAATTTTTCCTCGCTCACTGACCATGTTTCGCAGCGTTTTCACGTCCTTATAATCGATATAAGCTATCCCATCCGCCGTGAAACGGCATATTTTCTTTCGCTGAAAACGTTTTTTCTTCCTTTTTTTCTTGTCTCCAAACCCTCGGGGAACAAGCGCCATATCTATCTCCTAAATCTGACAACAAATTTCGATATCAAAATGGTATGTCATCGTCCGTCATGGGCGAGTCTTGTGGCGGCGGCGCATGGGATTCCGTGCTTCTCGACCCGCCGCCTCCCGTCATCTCGTCCCGGGTGGCCAAGAAATGAACGTTATTCGCCACAACTTCATGCTTGCTGCGCCTCGATCCATCCTGCGCTTCCCATGAACGGAAACTCAAACGACCTTCCACCACGAGCGGGCTGCCCTTGCCCGTCTGCTCCATCACCCACTCGCCTTGCCGCCCATAGACAACCACATCCACGAAACACGTATCTTCTTTCCATTCCTCCCCGCTGCGATATCGCCGATTGACCGCGAACCCGAAAGAAACCACGGAATTACCGGAAGGCAGAAACCGCTTTTCGGGATCGCGCGTCATGTTGCCGCGGAGATAAACAGAATTCATCTGGGCCATAACGATACTCCTGACATTTAGGAGTCACCCGACGAGTCGGATCTGGACGGCCTCGGAGAATCACCGTCCTCCGAAGCCCCCTCCCTTTCCCTGGCGGCCGCGCTTTTGGCATTTTTCTCAAGCTTTCTCAAGAGAGCCTCATCCATTCGCACCGTCATATAGCGCCACGTCTGCTCATCAATGCGCATATCGCGCTCGATGTCCGCCACAACTGCCGACTCTGAATGATATGTGACGATGAAATAGATGCCGTGACGCTGGCGATTGATGGGATAGGCGAGGCGCTTCTTGCCCCAGCGATCTACGCTTACAATTTCTCCGCCCCCTTCGGTCACCTTATTTTCGAAACCGGAAATCTTCTCATCCACGATTTCATCGGTGAGTTCGGGGGACAGCAAAACCATCGTTTCGTACTGTCTCATCTAGTCCTCCTCCCGGACTGAGCGGCCCCGGCCTTCGCCGACCGGAGCGAGGAGCCAATAATAGGCCGAAGGTTAACACACATACCCTCGGCGGGCCATAGCAACTCCAAAAAGGAGCCGCGAAAATTCTGCGTTGGTTCAAACCCTCGCTTTCACTAGAAAAGCGGCGCCAACACGAGAGAGACGATGGACATCAACTTGATCAGGATGTTCATCGAGGGGCCCGAGGTGTCCTTCATCGGGTCTCCCACCGTATCGCCCACGACCGCGGCCTTATGGGCATCGGAGCCCTTGCCGCCGAGTTTGCCGTCTTCTATCTCTTTTTTCGCATTGTCCCAGGCTCCGCCCGCATTCGCCATCAGCAAGGCGACGAGAACGCCCGAGAGCAGGGCGCCTGCGAGCATTCCACCCAAAGCTTCCTTGCCCATCAGATACCCCACCACGATGGGAGCGATAACAGCCACAACGCCGGGGAGGACCATTTCCTTGAGAGCGGCCTGGGTGCTGATGTCGATGCAACGCGCGCTATCGGGGTCCGCCGTACCTTCCATGATGCCGGGAATCTCGCGGAACTGACGCCTGATCTCCTGAATCATGATGAATGCGGCCTTGCCGACGGATTTCATGGTGAGCGCCCCGATGAGGAACGGAATCGCCCCGCCGATGAACATACCGGCCACAACCTTCGCTTCCGTGAGGTTGATCTGCTGCAAATCGGCCGCTTTCGTGTACGCGGCGTAAAAAGCCAGCGCCGTCAGAGCCGCAGAGCCAATCGCGAACCCCTTGCCCATGGCCGCCGTGGTGTTGCCCAGCGCGTCGAGGCCGTCGGTAATCTTTCGCGTTTCGGGCCCCAACTCGCTCATTTCCGTGATTCCGCCCGCGTTATCGGCAATCGGGCCATACGCATCGACCGACATCGTGATGCCAATCGTCGCCAGCATTCCCACGGCGGCGATGGAGATGCCGTAGAGCCCCGCCCAGGTGTTCGAAACCAGGGTAACCACCGCCAATACAAGCAGGGGAGCGCACACGCTCTCAAGCCCCACGGCGAAGCCGCTGATGATGTTCGTCGCCACCCCGGTTTCGGACGCAGCGACAATTTCGCCGACGGGCTTTCCGCCCGTTCCGGTGTAATACTCGGTGAGCCAGCCGATCAAAACGCCGCCGGCCGCGCCGAAGAGAACCGAGCCGAACACGCCGGCTTTGAGACCCAGTGCGCTCGTGATGAAATACGCCAGGATGATGAATATGATCGTCGCGATTCCGGTGGCGCTCCTGAGCGCGACGGCCGGGTTTTTCGAGGCCAGCACCTTCATCGAGGCGATGCCGAACGAAGAGGCAATCAGGCCCATCATGGCCAGCAACAGGGGCAGCGCCATCGCCGCCGAGCTATTGGCGCCCAAAACCGTGCCGACGGTCGAGCCGATGAATATCGTGGAAATGATGGCGCCGACGTAGGATTCGAACAGGTCGGCTCCCATTCCGGCGACATCACCCACGCAATCCCCCACGTTGTCGGCGATGACGGCGGGATTCCTCGGATCGTCCTCGGGAATGTTCGCCTCCAGCTTGCCGACGAGGTCCGCGCCCACGTCTGCGGTTTTGGTGAAAATGCCGCCGCCCACACGCGCGAAGAGCGCGATGGAACTGGCGCCCATCGAGAAGCCGTTGATGATGGTCACGTTCGTCGCATTCTTGAGCACCTCGAAATACCAGAACAACGAGCCCACGCCCAAAAGCCCCAGACTCGCAACGGAAAGACCCATGACGGTTCCGCCGAAGAAAGCCATGGAGAGCGCGCCCGCCTGACCGGCGCCCGAATTCGCCGCCGCCGCCGTTCTCACGTTCGCCTTCGTGGCCGCGTTCATGCCGAAAAAGCCGGCGAGAACCGAGCAGATGGCGCCGACGATGAAGGCGATACCCGTTTTTACGGATATGGCGACGCTCAAGAGAACGAAGACGACCACGACGAAAATGGCGAGAATCTTGTATTCCCTTTTCAGGAACACCATTGCCCCGTCATGAATCTGGCCGGCGAGTTTCCGCATCAAATCGTTGCCGTCGGATTGTTTTGAAATCCAACTATAAATCGCCGCCGCCAGAACCAACCCCGCAATCCCGAAGATTGCGGCCATATTTGAGAAAGCAACCATTATCTCCCTTTCCTCCTTCTCACGGGCTTTTTAGCGAGAGGTATTCAAATATAATTTCACCTTTACAATGAGCAAGACGGATTCAGGATCTATTGCCAACAACAAACTCAAACGCCCGTTTCACCGCCTCATCAACAGCAGGTTCCACTGCTTCCAATTCATGATCGAGAAAAGAATCCAACAACCAATCCACGCCGTTCACTCCACCGGGCGGTCTGCCCACCCCGATGCGCAAACGAGAAAACGTGTCCGTACCCAAAGAGTGGATGATGCTGCCGACGCCATGATGGCCCGCGTCTCCACCTGATTTCTTGAACTTCACACGACCGAGCTCGATATCCATGTCGTCGTGCATCACAAGTAACTGTTCAGGCTCCAGCCCTTCACCAAGCAGGAGCGCCCGCACCGCCTTGCCGCTTAAATTCATAAACGTCTGAGGCTTTGCGAGTGTGAATTTCCACCCTCTGAGCGACCCGCCGCCCAGAACGGCATGGTATTTCGAATCACTCATCGACACGCGATGGGAGCGGGCCATTCTATCCACCGCCCAGAACCCCAGATTGTGCCTCGTCAACGCATACTCTACCCCGGGGTTGCCAAGACCGACGATCAAAACTGCAGCAGCCATCCGAACCCCAGTTTCATTTTCCCCGGTTCTCTGCAAGAACCATCAGGCGGAAGAATCGGCCGGCTTCTCCCCCTCATCGGCTGGAGCCTCGTCCGCCGGCGCATCTTCTCCGTCGACTGCCACTCCAAATTCATCCTCGACCTCTTCTTCCTCTTCAACAGGAACGACTATCGTCAAGACGGGATCATCGGGGTCGGTCACCAGCTCAACGCTTTCGGGAATTTGCAGGTCACGCACGTGGACCACATCACCAATTTCCACCTCCGAAATATCGACCTCGATATGTTCCGGGATCGCATTCGGCAGACATGTGACCTCCAATTCGCGCAGCAATTGAGAGAGATTCCCACCTACTTTTTCTCCGGGGGACTCGCCCTCCAGGGTGAGTGGCACGGCGATTTGAATCTTCTCATCCATGCGGATTTCCAGAAAATCCGCATGGACAATCGTGCCCTTCATCGAGTCGCGCTGAAGTTCTTTTACGATAACCGGACGCTCCGAGGCGGCTTCGCCCTCGACGTTGAGTTGGAAAACGACGTTGCTGCCGGCCCTCGTGCCGAGTAAGGTCTCCAGTTCCTTCGGACTGATAGCCAAGGGGGTAGAATCTTTTATCCCGTACACGACGCCCGGTATGCTGCCGGCCCTCCTCACCGCACGGGCGCCGCTCTTTCCTGTTAGCGTTCTTTTATCTACCGAGAGAGATAAATTTTCCATTTTTTGCTCCAGATATGCCGCCGCCGACCAGAATGGTCATTCAAACAAACTGCTGACGGACGCGTTCTCGTGAATGCGGCGAATCGCCTCGGCCAAAAGCCTCCCCACCTCCAGGACTTTAAGGCGGGAGCAGCCTCTCGCTTTATCCGAAAGCGGTATCGAATCGCTCACGACGAACTCGACGATGCTCGATTTCTCGATTCTCTCCACCGCCGGACCCGACAAAACCGCGTGCGTACAGCATGCGTACACTTGCCGCGCGCCGGCCGCCATGAGCGCGTCGGCGCCCTGGCTTATGGTGCCCGCCGTATCGCAAAGATCATCAATGACCAGAACGTCGCACCCCTTCACGTCGCCGATGATGTTCATCACTTCCGAGTGGTTCGCCCGCTCCCTTCGTTTGTCGATAATGCCCAGGCCGGCGTTCAGCCTTCGCGCGTAATCCCGGGCCCTCTCCACGCCTCCGGCGTCGGGCGAGACGACCACTAAATCCTTCAATTCTTTCTTCTTGAAATACTCTATCATGATGGGCGCCGAATACAGATGGTCCACGGGAATATCGAAAAAACCCTGTATTTGGCCCGCATGCAAATCCATGGCGATGACTCTGTCCGCACCTGAGGCGGCCAAGAGGTTGGCGACGAGTTTCGCGGTAATCGGCACTCTGGGCTGCACCTTCCGGTCCTGACGCGCGTATGCGAAATAGGGTATCACCGCAGTGATGCGCTCGGCCGATGAGCGCCTGAACGCATCGAGCATGATGAGCATTTCCATCAGGTTCGCGTTCCCGGGGGAGCACAGACTCTGCACGGCGAACACGTCCGCGCCCCGGATGTTCTCGTTTATGCGGACAAACGTTTCCCCATCGCTGAAATCAATGATTTCAATCGAGCCGGGCCGGATGTACAAAGACTCAAAAATGCTCTTGTTCAGAGCCGGATTCGAGCGCCCGCCGAATACCTTTAACTGATGTCCGTTCACCATTCCTGCTCACATAGTTATGTTCATTCAATCACAAAGAGCGAGTTTGATACTTGATTTTCCAGGCGGAGGCAAGTGGCGAGAGGCGAAATTCTCTCCATTTCCCATTTTTTTAGAAATTTTATCTCATTTTTCGATTTTTTTTACTGAAAACACACCTCCTGGAGCGGCGTTGCGAGAAAACATTCGCATTCTTTTCCCTCTTCGCTCTTCTTGATCCGTATTGCCGCCCGTTCGGCTTCCCCTTTTCGGCGAAAAAAACCGAAAATCGTCGAGCCGCTGCCGCTCATCATGGCCCTTTCGGCGCCATATCGAACGAGCATCCCGCACAGGCCCTCAAGCTCCGGAAATTTTGGGAAAACGATATCTTGTAAATCATTGCCATATTCATAGCGCCCGAGGCGCATCGGGCAGTTTTTTTCGTCGAAACTTCGCCCCTCCCGGCCCAGTTTTTCACGAGACCAGCCATAGACATCCTGCGTGGATAACGCTACGGGCGGCTTGACCAGCAGGAACCAACCACTCCTTAAAGCTTCTTTCGCTTCGACTCGCTCGCCCCGGCCCCGGCATACCGCAGCCGGTCCGCCGAGAAAAAACGGAACGTCCGAACCGATGCGCGCGGCCACCTCGCTCAACTCCGCCTTGCGCATCCCGAGGCTCCAGGCCCGGTTCAGCGCCCAGAGCACTCCCGCCGCGTTACCACTCCCCCCGCCCAGGCCTGCGCCCGCGGGGATGTTTTTTTTCAAATAGATGCGCGCGCCGAGCGCTTCGCGTCCCGATGATTCTCGCAAAGCCCTCGCCGCTCGATGCACGATGTTTTCTCTGCCGCCGGGAACATCATCCCGATCCGCATACACGAGAATCCTCTTGCCGCCCGGCTCGATTCGGACCTCATCATACAGAGATATCTGCTGCATCCACGTGATGACCTCGTGATAGCCATCGGCGCGCAGGCCCAGAATCCTCAGGCACAGGTTAATTTTCGCAGGCGTCTTCAAAACAACGGCTCCGGTAACGTCTTTGCCGCTCATGGAACGGGCTATCCTTCCAGCCACAGCGTTCTGGCGCCCCGGGGCGGCTTGAGACGAAACAATTCGTCCGGAAGCGCCGTATCCACCGCACCCTCACCGGCAGGATAAGAGATGTGGAGCCGATTCTTCCCCCCGGGGCCCAGAATCTCCACCTGCGAGGGACGCCACACTTCGCCGGTTTTGAGAAACCCGCCGTAGCGAACCGCAATCGTCCCTCGCTCCGTGCGAATCTCCATTTTCACCGGATGCAAATCGTGAGGCTCCAATTCGACAAAACCTGAAACCACCCCTCCGAATCCCCTCCTCGTCTCGAGCGCATAGGCGGAGCCCGGCTTTTTCAATTCGAGATTTTCCTCACCCCCCAGCACAACCACCCAATCTCCCAGCAAGAGCTTGATGAAAATTTCGCTGTCCAGCGGGATTCCCAAAATCCGCTCGATTCCCCGTCTGTTCGTCCTCCCCATGTATACGGCGTTTCGCGAGGGAGAGTAGGCGCGAAACGAAGCGCCTCGCGCGACAACGACCACCAGGGGCGTGCCGAAGGGGGAGAGAGGCTCTAACCGCAGCGCGTCGGGTTGCCGCAAGACGAGCGCCGCATGGCCGGAAAACGAACCCTGGGGAACCAGGGGGTTCGTGACTCTTGTTTCCGCCCGGGCGTCGAGAAACCGCAACTGCATGAATACGGCGCCCCGGTACGCGCGAGGATATCGCCTTGCCTTGAGTTTGGCGATTATTTCCGCCCGCGACACATCACGCAGCGGGACTTCACCGACTTGCCCGGTTTGAAGGAGCGCGCAACCGGCCATCGCGCAACACAACCATGCCAGACAAAAACGCAAGATACGCAAAAATCAAATATCCCCGGTGAGAGAAATCGAGAAAAGACGGGCGAGAACCAACGGGCGCGGCCAAGTGCTCAAAAAATCGGATATCCCTACATGAGGGGCTTATTCTGTTTGGAGAGGTGCGTTTGAATCTTTTTCTTCAATTTTTCGTTCTTCGGATCCACTTTGGAAGCGCGCTTCCAATGGAGAAGCGCTTTTTCGACATTGTTCATGGCGATATATATATCGCCCAGGTGTTCGAGGATGACGGCGTCTTTCGGCATCTTCGTCGCCGCGTGGCGCACCTTCACGAGCGCTGCCTGAAAGCGGCCCTGGCGAAAATAAATCCACCCGATGCTGTCGAGAAAAGCGGCGTTCTCCGGTTCAATCGCCAAGGCGCGATCCAGAAGTTTTTCCGCCTCATCGAGGTTCTTGTCGAGTTCGGAGAACATATAGCCCAGCAAGTTCAGGGCGTTGGCATGCTTCGGGTTCTTTTGAATGATCTTTCTCGCCGCTGCTTCTACGTCGTCCCAGCGCTTGAGCTCATAAGACACCGAGGCGAGAGAATACAAATAACCCTCCCGGTCTGGTTCCAGCTTCACCGCTTTCTGAGCATAGGGCAAAGCTTCGGTGAACTCCTTTTGTCTGGACAGCGACAAACCGCGCGTATAATACACTCGTCCTACTTCGGGATGGTGTTTTTCGGCTTTATCCAAAATATCGCTCGCCTTCTTCCACTTTTTCTGGTCGATGTACAACCAGGCGAGTTGGATGTGCCCGTCCAGCGACTTGGGCAACAGCGACAATAATTCGAGAAGCTCCTCCTCGGCGCGCTCATATTGCTTGAGTTCTTCGTAAATCCTCGCAACATACTTGCGGACCATTTCGTCTTTCGGGTTTCTCGCCAGTACGAATCGAAATTCCTGAAGCGCATCCTGGTATTCTCTCTGGTCAAAGTTCAAAAAACCGAGGGTCCGGTGCACCCTCACGTTACCGGGCTCCTTCGAGCCGAGCACTTTGAACTCCTCGAGAGCCTGCTTCATGTTCTTCTTTCGGATATAGAGCTGCCCCAGGCGGGAGCGAATCAGCCGGTTGTCGGGTTCGATTTTTTGCGCCTTGATGTAGGTCGCTTCCGCCTCGCCGAATTTCTCCTGCACTTCATAGATTCTGGCGAGAAGAAGCATTCCTCGCGTGAATTTCGGTGCTCTTTCAAGGAGTTGTGAAATTTCCTTCTCCGCCTTGCCATATTTCTTCATGCCTGCATAGGCTTGCGCCAGATGATATCTGCCGAGCACGGGCCTTCTCCCCAACTTGACGAGGACCTCCAGCGTCTCGGCGGCTTCGGGATACTTGCCCAAATCCAGGTAGACGCTGCCCAGGAGCAGGCGCGTTTCCTGGTGTTCCGGGCTCATTTTCAGCAACTCGGTATAAGTGGCGACGGCCTTATCCAGCTTCGTCCGCGAAGCATATATCCCCCCCAGAACGAAGTGGGCCTCAAGGTTCTTCGCATTCTGCGTCGTCGCCTTGAGGGCGAATTTTTCGGCCTCGGCCAGCTTCCCCTGGCGGACGAGAAGCGATGCCAGGCGAGTCGACAAAAAAGAGGAGTCCGGGTTGTTCCTGACCGCCTGGAAATAAGACGATCCCGCTTCTTTGAGGTTTCCGGCCAATTCTTCGCGATACCCGGCGATGAAGTGAAAATAGGACTTTGACGTCCCCTTTGCTTTGTCTGAGAGCGGACGCAGTTCGACCGCGGTCTTTGGCTTCACCTCCGGTTCCGGATCCAGCGGTACACATCCCGGCAGGATCAGAACGAGGGGCAATATCATCTTGACATAGAATTTCACCATCGAATGCGACCTCTCCAACAATTTCCCACGCCGGATATTATCACAACAGGGAATCTCCATGCGTCCGAATATGGCGAATGAGTTGTTCCGCCGCACGGCGTAGTTGCTCATCTCCCATATCGGCGATGGCGTCCTCTATGGCGGCGTCATCGCCGGATGAAATCGGCGTCGCTTTCCTGGAAATCGCCGCCGGTTCACCCTGCTCGTCATCATAGTCAAACGTGATGCCCGCGTTCGACAACGTGAAGCGAATTTCATCGACACGAGAATCCTCCATGAGCTCATTGATTCTCGCCAGCAACTCCTGCTTTCTGAACTCGAGTTCATACAGCCAGCTCGAGTCTGCGACTTCCACGTGCAGACAATTGTTTTTAAGAGATACCGGGCGGGCCGCCCGGGAGATGCCCTCGCCCACGGCCCTCGGCCAGATGCGGAACACGAAATTCCTGGCCAGCCGTCTGCCCCACGGCTCTTTTCGGCGGACCTCTTTCAGGATGGAGGCAAACCTCCTGGGCTTCGAGAAGGGGCCCCTAGCCATTCGGAACGCCTTCCTGCCTGGGATTCCCGACGGTTTCGCCACCATTCAGCCTGGAAATTTCCCCCATCACGCGATCGATGATCTTCTGACTCGCCTCTTTCGTGTTGGCGATGGAATATTCATCGCTTAAATCCATCGGCTCGCCGAATCGCAACTCGACCCTCGTCCCCGGGCGGGGGATGGTTTTGCCCACCGGAATCACCTGATCCGTCCCTTTTATGGAGACGGGGACGACCGTGGGGGTGGTATTCCTCACGATTCGGCCCACCATGCGGTTCCCCCGCAGGAGCTGCCCGTCGCGGCTCCTCGTACCCTCGGGATACAAGATTACTTTCCCTTCTTTGATATATTCCTCAATCATGCGGATGGACTTTCTGTCCGCCCCGCCTCGTTTGATGGGGAAACCCCGCCATTTACGCAATATCCAGCCCACGACGGGGAGATCGAAAAGCTCTTCTTTTCCCGCCTGGCGAAGCAGTTCTTCGGGATATTTCAGGTAGATGGCCCAAGGAACCACCAGAACATCGAGCGCGGAGATATGATTACTCAAAAAGAGAATGTTTCCCCCCGGCGGGATGTTTTCCATGCCGCTGATATTCATGCGCGTGAATATGCGCACCAAAAGGCTCACGAAGGCGCGTCCCAGCTTTATCATCACCCGCTCGGCCAATGGACCGGTACCTGCGATCAACTCGAAAATCTCCCCTCATATAGGGATGAAAAATCACTGAATTTCATGGTTTTCAATAACCGAACCACCCAGAAGGCGTAGGGCGCAACTGCCCGCAAACGGACGGAAGCGCATTATACCCCCTCATGACGGAGAAGAACAAAGGACGGGATTGAAAAATGAGGTTGCCCGGCGAAGAAGGGGGTGCAATAATTCGTCCGCTTTCAGGAAATGCGCACTCGCCCGGAAGGGGAGTTTTTCGTGCCCGGCATCAACCCGCTCATCTTCAGGGAATATGACATTCGCGGCGTGGTGGAGAAAGACCTCACCACCGGGATCGTCGAGACCATCGGCGGCGCCCTCGGCACGCACCTGGGCGGCGCGCAGGGGGCCTCCATCGCCGTCGGGCGCGACAACCGCTTCTCCTCCCCCGATTTTTACGATGCGCTCCAAAAAGGCCTCACCGCCTCGGGCTGCCGCGTCATCGGCATCGGCATGGCGCCCACCCCGGTGGTTTCCTTCGCGACGCACCACCTGGACGTAAGCGGAGCCGTGCAGATCACGGGCTCCCATAACCCGCCTGAATTCAACGGCTTCAAGATCACCCGGGGGCGCGAGGCGATTCACGGCGCGGAAATTCAGAAAATAAGAAAAATCATCGAAGAGGGCCGGATTCACCGCGCAGAGACACGGGGGACGTTCGAGGAAATCGACATCAGGCCCCAATACATCGAGCGCGCTTCTCAGGATCTCGCGCTCTCGCGGCCCGTCAAGGTGGTCGTCGATGCGGGAAACGGGGTCGGCGGCACGGTGGCGCCCCAGGTGCTGAGAAACATCGGCGCCGAGGTGGTGGAGCTCTTCACCGAGCCCGACGCCTCCTATCCGAATCACCACCCCGACCCCACGGTGCCCAAAAATCTCGAATCCCTGATAGCGAAGGTCCGCGAAACGGGCGCCGAGGCGGGAATCGGGCTGGACGGCGATGGGGACCGCATCGGCGCGGTGGACGCCACGGGCAGAATCATCTGGGGCGATGAGTTGCTCATGCTGCTCGCAGCGCCCATTCTGGCGCGAAGCCCGGGAGAGGCCATCGTCTTCGACGTGAAATGCTCATCGCGCCTCGCCGATGCCGTGAAGCGGATGGGCGGGCGGCCGGTGATGAGCGCGACGGGCCACTCGCTCGTGCGCGCAAAAATCGTGGAGGAGAAAGCCCCGCTGGGCGGGGAGCTCTCCGGCCACATCTTTTTCGTGGACGGTTATCTGGGTTATGACGACGCCATCTACGCCGCAGCCAGGCTCTTGCATCTTCTTTGCGATTCAGAGGAAACGCTCGCCGAGCGCGTCTCGAAAATCCCCACTTCCGTCTCCACACCCGAGATCAGGGTCGCGTGTCCGGATGAGGAGAAATTCGAGATCGTCGAGAACCTGAAGAATCACTTTAAGAAACTCTACGAAACCATTGAAGTTGACGGCGCGCGCATCAACTTCGAGAAAGGCTGGGGCCTCATTCGGGCGTCGAACACGCAGCCCGTCCTCGTCATGCGCTTCGAGGCGCTCGATGAACCCTCCCTGCAGGCATACCGAAGCGAAGTATACGAGGAGATAAAAAAATACCCCGCCGTCTCCCTGCCAGATGCGTAAACTCCGCGCACTTTATGACTGGGTGCTGAACTGGGCGGATTCGCGCTACGCCCTGCCCGCCCTCATCATCGTATCGACCACGGAATCCATCTTCTTCCCCATACCGCCGGACCCGCTACTGATGGCCCTGGCGCTTTCCAGACCGCAAAAAGCGTATCTCTACGCCGCCGTCTGCTCGGCATCCTCCGTTGTGGGCGGCGCGCTGGGCTACTTGATCGGCTTCTATCTCTTAAAAAGCATCGGCGAGCCCATCATCGCGTTCTACGGCGTGGCCGATAAATTCCAACTCGTTCAGGAATACTACCGCGCCTATGACGCCTGGGCGGTGGGAATCGCCGGCTTCACGCCCATCCCCTATAAAGTGTTCACCATTTCGGCGGGCGCGTTCGAAATCAATTTTCTCGTTTTCCTCATCGCTTCGACCTTAAGCCGCTCGGCGCGCTTTTTCATCGAGGCCGCGCTCATCCACCGGTTCGGCCCGCCGATAAGAAGTTTCATCGATCGCTACTTTAATTTATTGACCATCCTCTTTATCGTATTGTTGCTGGGCGGTTTTCTCCTGTTCAAAGGATTATTCTAGTGGCTAGGCGCAGCACGCCCCCCTTGTGGGCGGTTATCATGGCGGGAGGTTCGGGAACGCGCTTCTGGCCCGTGAGCAGAAAAGCGAAGCCCAAACAATTTCTGCCCCCGGGCGGGGGGATTCCTCCGAAAAACGCCGGGCCATCGCTGCTCGAACTCACGCTCAAGCGCTCGCGCGGCCTCGCCCCGCCCGAGCGAACGCTCGTCATGGCCTCGGCGGCGCACCGGAAATTTTTCAGCAAACTCGATATCCCCAAAGGCAACGTCGTCCATGAGCCTGCGGCGAGAAACACCGCTCCCTGCCTCGGCCTGGCGGCCCGCCTCATCGAATCAAGAGAGCCGGGCGCGACGATGTGCGTCCTGCCCGCAGACCAATTCATCGCAAAAACGAGAGCGTTCCGAAAACTCATCAAGGCGGGCGCTGCGCTGGCGAGTGAGCACGAGGCCATCGTCTCGCTCGGGGTGACGCCGCACTCGCCCGAGACCGGCTTCGGCTACATCGAGCGCGGCCGCCGTCTTACGGACGCGGAAGAAATCGAGGCGTTTCGCGCCAAGAATTTCTGGGAAAAACCCCCGTTCTACCGGGCCAGAAAGTATGCGGCTTCCGGAAAACACTACTGGAACAGCGGCATTTTCATCGCACAGGCCGCCCACCTGATCGAGGAACTCGAGGCCCACCTGCCCCGGATGAACGCGCTTTTGAAACGGGCGGCAACCGCATTTGATAAGCGCGACGCCGCAGGTTTCGAAAAATTCTGGGTGAAGTGCGAATCCATCAGCATCGATCATGGGTTGATGGAGAAAACGCGCAACCTCATCGTCTTGCCTGCCGACGTCGGCTGGAGCGATTTGGGCACATGGCCCGCCCTTCGGGGCGTCCTGCCGCGCGATGAGGCCGGCAACGTCTGGATACTGCCCAAGGGAGGCGAAACCGAATCCATCGACGCGAAGAACCTGATCGTCCGCTCCAACAAGAAGTTCGTCGCCGCCATCGGGGTCGAGGACGTCATCATCATCGAGACGGACGATGCGCTCCTCATCTGCTCGATTGCGGATGCGGAAAAGATCGGCGAGATGGTCAAAAACCTCGGAAAAGACGGCGCCAGATTCCTATGAACAATCCACCGGAAGGCTGAACATGCTCTGGGAACACGCCCTCATTCTCGGCATCGTGCAAGGCCTCACCGAGTTTCTGCCGGTGAGCAGCTCGGGACATCTCGTTCTGGGGCAAAGCATTCTGGGACTGAAAGAACCCGAACTGCTCTTCGACGTCCTGCTACACGTCGGCACGCTCGCCGCCGTCCTCATCTTCTACGGAAAAGACCTCTGGCGCATCGCCCGGGGCTGGTGCGCGTCCCTGGCGGGCAGGGATTCAAGCGACGGCGCGGCCAGAACCGGCTGGCTTTTGATTCTCGGATCGGTTCCCGCGGGAATCGTGGGCGTTTTTCTGGGTGGTCTGGTCGAGCAGATGTTCGCCTCGCCCAGGCTCGCCGCCTGCGCGCTGCTCGTGACCGGCGGCATTTTATGCTTGAGCAAGCCCGGAGAAGACGCGGGCCGGGGCGAAGCGCAAATGACGGCCAAAGACGCCCTCATCATCGGCGTCTTCCAGGCGTTCGCCATCATTCCGGGAATCTCGCGCTCGGGCGCGACCATCGCCGCCGCCCTCATGCGCGGCGTGGCGCGCGAGCAAGCCGCGCGCTTCAGCTTCCTGCTTTCGGCGCCCGCGATTTCGGGCGCATTCGCGCTCAAGATAAAGGATTTGGAAGGTCCTCTCGGCGCGAAACTGCTCCCCTACGCCGTCGGCGCCATCGCCTCGGCTGTCGTGGGGGCCGTCGCCCTGGGCTGGCTCATCCGGATCGTCCGAGGCGGCAATCTGGCGCGCTTCCGCTATTACTGCTGGGGCGCGGGCGCACTCTCCCTCGTCTATTTATTCGTGACGGGCTAGCGGGCGTCTCGCCTAGCGCATGGGCGAGAAGGAAGCGGGCACCCAAACCTCTGAATTCTGCTTGTCCAGGAACGGACGCGAACCCGGAGGCCAGTTCGGCAATTCGGATGCTTTCTTGCGAATCTCGGCGCGATGGTTCAAGTCCTCATACGCCCAGACGTGAATCCACTGGTTCAGGGGCCCCATATCGGTCATGAAGAGCGCCGCCAGCGGGGAGAGTTCTTCTCTCGCCGCGATGTGCTCGGTCCAGCGGCTCAACACCTCGCCCGTCTTGCCGGGCTGCACGGTGTAGGTTCTGAACTCATAGACGCCGCCATACGCCCCGAGCCGCGGTTCGGGCCGGAACGGGGGGGCCGTCAAAACCGTGCTTTCCTGTTCGAGAATGAGGTGCCCGTTGGGCGGCGGCCACCAGTCCATCGACATCGTCTTCGCACGCACCTCGGCGCGGTGGTCCATGCTCTCGTACCGCCAGATGTGCCTGACGCGGTTCAGGTCCCCGACCTCGGTATGGAAAAATCCCATAATCGGAGAAACTTCGTTTCTCTTTTCGATGACTTTTGAAAAATTCTCCTCGAACTCGTCCACGCCGCCGACGGTCAACCGATAAGTGCGCATTTCGTAGATCATGCAAAATCTCCTCCGGGGTGGTTTCAGAAAAGGGGGTTCGTCCAAAGTGTAGGCCCTGGCGGCCCGGCGGGCAAGGACGCGAGGCCTTTTTTCGCTCCGGCAAACTCTCGAAGCGCGAGCGGCGATGCGTCTCTATTCGCCCAGATAGGCCTCGCGGACGGCCGGCGAATCCCGCAGGACGTCCGGCTCATCGCCCATGACGATTCGCCCCGTCTCCATCACATACGCCCAGTCCGAGAAATTAAGCGCCAGGTGCGCGTTTTGCTCGACGAGAAAAATGCTCGTCCCCTCTTCGCGAATTCGCGCCAGGACCTCGAAGATGGTCTCGATAATCTTGGGCGCGAGGCCGAGGGAGGGTTCATCGAGCAGGAGAAGACTGGGTCTCGACATCAAGGCGCGGGCGATGGCCAGCATCTGCTGCTCTCCTCCCGAGAGCGTGCCGCCCCTCTGGGCGCGCCGCTCGTGCAGAACGGGAAACAAAGAGCAGACGTAATCGAGGTCGTCTTTTACGCCTGCGTCGTCGTTTCTCAAAAAAGCGCCCATCTCCAGGTTTTCGAGCACGGTCAGGTGCGGAAAGATGCGCCTGCCCTCGGGCACCTGGCAAATGCCGCGCCTCACGATTTCGTCCGGCTCCCGGGCGTGGATGGCCTCGCCCTCGAGCAGTATCTCGCCCCGGGCGATGGCGTTGACGCCGCAAATCGCCATGAGGGTGGAAGACTTGCCCGCCCCGTTGCTGCCGATGAGGCAGACGACCTGGCCTGCGCGCACCTCCAGAGACACGCCCTGTAGCGCGTGGATGTGGCCGTAGTAGAAATGAATGTCTTTCAACTCAAGCATCGGAAGTCCCCAGATAGGCTTCCAGCACCTTGGGGTCGCGCCGCACCTGGGCGGGGGTTCCGTCCGCAATCTTCTCCCCGTGGTCCAGCACCACCACACGATCCGAGATGCCCATGACCACCTTCATGTCGTGTTCGATCAGCAAAATGGTGACGCCGCGATCGCGAATCGCCAGTATCAACTCGTTGAGCACGCTCTTCTCGCTCGGGTTCATGCCGGCGGCGGGCTCGTCGAGCAGCAGGAGGCTGGGCTCGCTCGCCAGAGCGCGGGCGATCTCGAGCCTTCTCTGATCCCCGTAGGAAAGCGCCTCCGCCATGTCCGAGGCATAAGCGTCGATGCCCGTGAACTTTAGCAGTTCCATGGCTTCGGCCACCGCCTGATGCTCCTCTGCCACCATCCCGGGCAGCCGGAAAATTGCGCCGACCGGGCCGGTGCGCATCTTGCAGTGCCGCCCGATCAGGACGTTTTCCAGCACCGTCATCCCCCGGAACAGGCGAATGTTCTGGAACGTGCGCGCGATGCCCCGGCTCGTGACGGCGCTGGGCTTGAGCCCCACGAGGTTTTTCCCCTTGAATATGACGTCGCCTTCGGTGGGCGCATACAAGCCGGTCACCACGTTGAAGGCCGTCGTCTTGCCGGCGCCGTTCGGGCCGATGAGGCCGAGCACCTCGCCCTCGTGCACGTTCAGGTCCAGAGAATCGAGCGCCACCACGCCGCCGAAGCGCCGCGTGAGCTTTTTCAACAGCAAAAGACGCACTATCGGTTTCATTTCCCCGCCCCCGCCTTGTCTTTTTGTTCATCCCGCTCGAGATGGTGGCGCCGGCCTTTGGCCTGCAGCAGTCCCTGGGGTCTCAGCACCATCATCAGCACCATGGCGCCGCCCAGGAGCATGGGCCGGAAAAGCGTGAGTTCCCGGAGCGCCTCGGGCAGCACGGTGAGGATGAACGCGCCCAGCATGACGCCCGGGATGCTCGCCATGCCGCCCAGCACCACCATGCACAAGATGATGACGGATTCAAAAAACGTAAAACTCTCCGGCGAGATGAACGTCTGCTTCGCGGCGAAGACGACGCCTCCGAACCCCGCCCAGGCGGCTCCAAAGGCGAAAGCGGAGAGTTTCGTATAAACGATGTTGATGCCCATGCACTCGGCCACCGTCTCGTCCTCGCGCATGGCCGCCCAGGCGCGGCCCAGGCGGCTCTTGTCGAGCCGGTTCACGATGAAGATGGTGACGATACATAAAACCACTACGAGGTAGTAGAAGTGCATGGGCTTATACAGGCGCATCTCGCCCAGATAGGGACGCCCGATGCCCAGGATACCGTTCGGGCCTTGCGTCACGTTGTCCCAGTTGTTCAGGACCAGACGGATAATCTCGCCGAAACCGAGCGTGACGATGGCGAGATAATCGCCCCGGAGCCTCAGGACGGGGATTCCCAGAATGACCCCGAACAGGGCGGAGCAGGCCACGCCCACGCCAAGAGCGGGCCAGAAGGAAAGCCCGTACCAACTGTTCAGAAGTGCGTAGGAATAAGCCCCCACGGCGTAGAAGGCCACATAGCCCAGATCAAGCAAACCGGCGAAGCCGACCACCACGTTGAGCCCCAGAGCGAGCATGGTGTAGATACCCGTGATGACGAGCACGTCGGTGGAGTAGCGATCGAGCGTCCAGGGCAGCGCGATGATGAGGAGCAGGAACAGGCTGAAATATCGTTTGTCGTAGGATTTCTCCTCGATCAACCCCCAGGCGAACGTGAGCCTCTCCTTCACCCGGGCGGCGGGCCCCGCCAGCGAGCCGGACTGCACGCTCGCCCGCGTCGCGCTCACCACAAGGACGACTACCGCGCAGCCCAAGCCTATCCAGAGGCTGTTCTTCCACCCCGCAAGCGGCAACGCCAAAAAGGCGAACCAAAGACCTATGAGGGGGATTCTCGCGTATGCGCTCATGTTCTGTCCCCTCCCCCCGAGCCGCCCAGGATTCCCTCGGGCCGGAAGATGAGAACGACCACCAGCACCATGAACGCGAAGACGTCCTTATAAACGGCGGAGACGTATCCCGCCCAGAAACTCTCCAGAAGCGCCAGCAGAAAGCCGCCCAGAAACGCTCCCGTCACGTTGCCGATGCCTCCCAGCACGGCGGCGGTGAACGCCTTCATACCCGCCACGAAGCCGATGTGGTGGTTCACGATTCCGTAGTACATCCCCACCATCACGCCGGCCACGGCGGCCAGCACGGAGCCGATGGCGAACGTGGCCGCAATCACCTGGTTCACGTTCACGCCGACGAGCGAGGCCATCGTCCTGTCCTGCGCGGTGGCGCGCATGGCCTTGCCGAGCTTCGTCTTCTTGATGAAAAGCTGGAGCGCCGCCATGAGGCCAAACGCCAGGATGAGGATGAAAATCTGGAGGCCGTTCACGTAAGCGCCGAAGAGCTGGAAACTCCCCAGTTCGAGCAAATTGGGAAACGCCTTGTCGCGCGCTCCCTGCACGACCTGCACGTAGTTCTGCAAAAAGAGGCTCATGCCTATCGCGCTGATGAGCGGGGAGAGCCTCGGGGCGTTCCGCAGCGGGCGGTAGGCCACGCGCTCGAGCGTGATGCCGTATGCGGCGCAATAGATCATCGGGATGAGGAAGACGAGAACGATGCTCAGCCCCAGGCTCATCTGCGTGATGCCCATGCTCCCCAGGACCGCCAGGACGGCGATGCCCACGTACGCGCCTATCATGTAGATTTCGCCGTGGGCGAAATTGATGAGCTGTAAAATCCCGTAGACGAGCGTGTAGCCCAGGGCGATCAGGGCGTATACCGCGCCGACGACGAGGCCGTTGACCAACTGTTGCGCAAACATAGGGAAATCTTTACACGATTACGAGGCAAAAAAGAAAGGGGAGGCTTTCGCCTCCCCCCTCATGATTCAACATGGCGATGCTCGCCCTAATTGATCTGCACGAATTTCGCCCCCTTCACCTGCCAGAGCACATAGGGACTCTCCAGGACGTCCCCTTTCTTGTTGAACTGGAGTTTGCCCAAAGAGGTGTTCCAGGCCTTGCTGCGAAGATGGGCGGACAGCTTGGACCCCTTGGTGCTGCCCGTGGTCTGAATCGAGTTCAACAGCAGGTTCGCGGCCACGTAGCTGTAAATGGTATAAGCGCCCACTTCCTTGCCGAAGCGCTTGCGGTGTTTCTTGATGATGCTCTGCGCCGCCGAGAGTTTCGTCTGATCCGGCGTGAACGTTATATAGGTGCCCTCGGCGGATTTGCCGGCGATCTTGTAGTACTCGTCCGTGACGATGCCGTCGCCGCTCATGAAGAGCGCCTTCATGCCGAGGCGCTCGCGCATCTGTTTGACCAGCAAAATGGCCTCGGGGTGGATGCCGCCGAAATAGACGAGTTCCGGCTTTTTCTGCTTCGCGGCCGTCAGCACGGGCGTGTAGTCCTTGTCCCCCTGCACGACGCCGCTGTAGAAGACGGCCTTGACGCCTCTTTTCTCCAGGAACCGCTTCGTCTCGTCCGCCAGACCCTGGCCGTAGGTGGTCTTGTCGTGGAGAATGACGATGCGCTTGAGCTTTAACGTGTCCACGATGTAGTTCGCCGCCACTTCTCCTTGCTGATCGTCGCGCCCGCAGACGCGGAACACCGTCGAGAAGCCCTGCTCGGTGAGCTTGGGGTTCGTGGACGCCGGCGTGATCTGAACGACGCCCGCTTCCGCATACACGGTGGACGCCGGAATGGAGACCGAGCTGTTGAAATGGCCGACGATGCCGACGGCGCCCGAGTTCACGAACTTGTGCGCGATCGACACCCCTTCCCTGGGATCGTGGCGATCATCACCCCACAGAATATCCACCTTCATCTTCTTGCCGCCGACGCTCACGCCGCCCTTGGCGTTCCATTCCTCCACCGCGAGCGTCGCGCCGTATTTCAGCATCTCGCCGAACGCCGCCTGATCGCCGGTGAGCGGCCCGGCCACGCCGATCTTCAAGGTCGCGGCGTGCGCGGCCGAACCCAGAAATACTGCGGCTACCATAACGGTTAGAACGGAAAACAACTTTTTGCGCATGATGAGTCTCCTTTAGATAATTGGAATTTTGAGAACCAAAGGCTCCATGCACGCTGCAAGGCAACTATCCATTAGTCCCGGAATCGCCCCTCGCGGCAATCATGACATTTCCGGCAACTGTGAACTCCGCTTCTTGTATACGATACGCCAAGAATACACGCCTTTCAAGATTTTTTTTGAAGATTTTACTTGAACAGAGACCGCCCGCTAGGCCGTCTTCACGCGCTCGATGTATTCCCCCGTGCGCGTGTCGATTTTGAGCACGTCGCCCTCGTTCAGGAACAAGGGAACGGTGACCGTCGCGCCCGTCTCGAGTTCCGCCTGCTTGGTCGCGCCCGTCGCCGTATCGCCCCGAACGCCGGGTTCGGTCTTCTTAATCGCCAACTCCACGAACGTGGGCATCTCGACCGAAATCGCGTCGCCCTTGTAGAAGAGAATGTCGACTATCGTCTCCTCGCGCAGCAGTTTCATGCTGTCGCCGAGTTTCTCCTCCCCCAGCCCGGTCTGATCGTAGGTTTGCGTGTCCATGAAATAAAGGATGTCGCCGTCGCGGTAGAGATACTGCATCTGTTTTTGTTCGATTCCGGGGTCTCCCACGGACTCGCCCGAGCGGAACGTTTTTTCCAGAACGCGGCCCGTTTTCAGGTTCTTGAGCTTCGTGCGCACGAAAGCCCCGCCCTTGCCGGGCTTCACGTGCTGGAACTCCACGATGATGAAAGGCTCGTTGTCGAGCTCAATTTTCAGTCCGTTTCGAAAATCACTTGTCGAGGGCATCGCTTCGAAAAACCTCCTGATGATGAAAATGTTTATAAAACAACGAGTTCCTTGGTTATCGAACGGGTGAGGACCTCCTTTCCCCGCTCGGTGACGAGAACCATATCCTCGATTCGCACACCGCCCCAGCGGGGCAGATATATGCCGGGCTCCACCGTCACCACCATGCCGGGCTTAAGCTCCTCCTTGACACCCGGCCCAAGCCTGGGCGCTTCGTGGATATAGAGCCCCAGGCCGTGGCCCGTCCCGTGCCCGAAGGCCTCGCCGTAGCCGTGGGCCTTGATGACGTCGCGCGCGGCCTTATCCACGTCCCCGCACAGGGCGCCCGGCTTCACGGCTTCGATCGCCGTCATCTGGGCTTCCAGAACAATCTGGTAGATCTTCTCGCCCTTGGGCGACGGCTTGCCGAGGGAGAACACCCGTGTCGTATCCGCATGGTAGCCCGACACCACGGCGCCGAAATCGATGGTGATGAGGTCTCCCTTTTTGAGTTTTCTCGACGAGGCGATGCCGTGCGGCAGGGCGGAGCGGGGGCCCGAGGCGACGATGGTGTCGAAAGCAGGGCCCGTGGCCCCTCTTCTCCTCATCGCGGTTTCCAGATCGAGCGCAACGTCCGTTTCGGCGCGGCCCGGGCGAATCGCCCGTGCGATCTCGCTCAATGCCCCGGCGTTCACCCCGGCGCCTCGCCTTAGTTTTCGGATCTCGCCCGCATCCTTGCAAAGCCTCAAACCCTCCACGAGGCCCGAGACGGGTTTTAAGCGCACTCCCTTGGCGAGTTTTCTCATCTGCCGGAAAACCGCGTGGGTGACGTGCGCCTCCTCGAAGGCGAGCGCTTTCGCTCTCGTTTTTCCGAGTTCTTTCACGATGCCCTGAATCGGGGAGGCATGCTCGGCGCGGCGATAATCGGCCGACACCTGTTTCGCCGCCTGTGAGCGATACCTGAAATCCGTGATGAAAACGGCGCTTCGCGGAGAAATCAGGCAAGCGCCGGCCGAGCCGGTGAATCCGGTGAGATAGTGGATGTTTTTCAGGTTCGTCACGGCGAGGGCGGAGAGACCCTCCCGCCGCATCGCCTTTCTCACCGCGCGCAGACGTTGGTTCATCATGCCTCCGGCGGGAACGTGCGCGCCTTGACGTGGCGATCGATCGCCGCTTGTAAGGCCAAAGCGTAGCCCTCCAGGCCATAGCCGATGATGCTTCCCGCCGCCACGGGCCCGATCAACGAGCGATGCCTGAAATCCTCGCGCTTCAATACGTTGGAGATATGCACCTCGTAGACGGGCATTTCCAGGCCGCCTACCGCGTCCCTGAGCGCAACGCTGGTATGTGTGTATCCTCCCGGATTGAAGAGGCACGCGGCGCATTCGCCCGAGGGAGCCGCGTTTGCAAGAGGGGGTTTCGCGCCCCCCGCGCGCTGGAGCGCGTCGATGAGCTCTCCCTCGACGTTGGACTGAAAACATTCCAGGTCCACCCCCTCATCCGCCGCCATCCGCGCCAGGGCCGCCTCGAGCTCGGCCAGCGTGGTCTTGCCGTACACTTCGGGTTCGCGCTTGCCCAGCAAATTGAGATTCGGACCATTCAGAAGCAGTATTCTCATATACTCACCCAAAGAGGTCATGTCGCGCATCGGGGCGCGGAATCTGATGGGGAATGTTAGAAAACACGGGCGATGGCGTCAACGAAAAAACACCGAACCCGTCATGAGCCTGAGAGCGCGCCCCTCCACAAACGGGGCGGGACCTCGACGCCCGGCTCCACCTCGCCGATTTTTCGCATCAGGACGAACCTGGGACTCCCCCGGCGCGTCTTCTTGTCGCCGGCGAGCAGTTTCTTCAAGACCGTGAGTCCGGGCGGCTCCTCCATCTTCGTGGGCAATCCGAAACGCTCCAGCAAGACGATCAGCCTCTCCACGTCCCCGGGCGCGCAGCGCCCCGTCGCGCAGGATATCCGGCTCGCCGCGGACATGCCGATGGCGATGGCTTCCCCGTGGAGCAATTCGGACGAATAGCCCGCCAGCGCCTCCACCGCATGTCCGAGCGTGTGCCCATAGTTGAGTATCTGCCTCACGCCCCCTTCGCGCTCATCCTGCTCGACGACTTTCGCCTTGATCCGGCAATTCGAGGCGACGATTCTCTCCATCACGCCGCCCTCGCGCTCGAGAATCCGCGCCTCGTTTTTCTCCAAAAACGCGAAAAGGCGGCTGTCCGCAATGGCCGCGTGCTTCACCACCTCGGCCAGCCCCGCCCTGAATTCCCGCTCGGGCAACGTCTTAAGCGTGGAGGTGTCGCTCACCACCGCCATCGGCTGATGGAACGCGCCCACGAGGTTTTTCCCGAGTCTGTGATCGATCGCCGTCTTGCCGCCCACCGCGCTGTCCACCTGGGCCAGAAGCGTCGTGGGCGCCTGAACATAGGGAATCCCCCTCAGGAAGACGGCCGCCGCGAATCCGGTGATGTCGCCCACGACGCCGCCGCCCAGGGCGATTGCGCCGCAACCCCTGTCCAGTCTCATGGACGCCATCTTGTCCAGTATTCGGGACAACTGGCGCATCGACTTGCTCGCCTCGCCCGCCGGAATCCGCAACACCGAGGCATGAACACCCGCCGCCGCGAGCAGACCCAAAGTTTTCCCGGCATACAGCGGCGCCACGTTGGCGTCCGTCACGACGAGCGCCCTCGCGCCCCTGAAACGGCGCAGGCAGACTTTTCCGATCTCCCCGAGCGCGTCCGCCCCGATTCGAATCGTGTAGGAGCGCTCTCCCAGATGAACCCGTACGTTCTTCATGCCGATTCCACCACGCGATACGCCAGCCCCGCGCCGATGGCGGCGATGGGAGCGAGAGATTCCATGAGATCCGAATCGAACGCCTCGCCCGGCGCTTCCACATGGCGAAAGGGCTCTAAAATTTCCACCGGCGCGTCGAGCGCCGCCGCCAAGCGCTCCGGCAGCCCACCCAGCAACGCGCCGCCTCCGGAGAGAACCACCCGCTCGACCTTCGGGGCGGGCGTTATCCGCCACATCAGTTGAAACGTTCTATCGAGTTCGAAAGCCAGCTTTTGCGCCTCCAGGCGGAGGACGTCGTCCAGGGCGTCCGGGTTGGCGGCGGACGCCTCCCCCAGCTTGACGGCCTCCGCTTCTTCGCGGGAGATCACCAGACGATTCGACAGCAATCTCGTCAGCCCCTCTCCGCCGAACGGGATGGCCCTCGTCATCAGGGTGTGCTCATCGCACACCACGTTCACCAGGGTCTCGGAGGCGCCGATATCCACCAAGGCCGTGATTTCTCCTTCTTCGCGCATTCCCGAGAGTTCGAAAGCGCTTTCCATCGCCAGAAAGTTCACGTCCACGATCACAGGCTCATAATCGACGCGCTTCAGGAAATTCACCAACGCATCGAGCGGCTCCCGCTTCACGGCGATCATCAAATACTCATCCAGCCTCTCGGCCCCTCTTTCGAGTTGGCCGACTTGCAGATGGGACAAGCGCACCTCATCCAGGGAAACGGGCAGCACCTGCATCGCTTCGGCTTCGAGGGCGTCGACGACGGGGAAATCCTCTTCGGCGGGCAGCAGCACCGTCCTCACCATGGCCGCCCTGCCCGAAAGGGCCACGACGACCTTTTTTTCTTCCCCGCTCCCTGTCGGGAGCAACTCCGCCAGCGCCCGCTCGACCTCCTCGGGGTCATGCACGAAGCCGCCCTGCACGGCGCCCGGAGCCAGGGAAACCGCACCCAGGCGGGAGAGGACGAGACGCTCCTCTTTCTTTTCGAGTTTCACCAGCTTGACGGCGGAACTCCCGATGTCAATGGCCAATGGCGCGGAATCGTCGGACACGTTTGTTCTCTACCAGGAGAAAAACATCAAAACAGTCGAATGGGCGTCAGGGTGAACGTACAAATCAGGAGCATCATACATGCAAATCCCAAAAAACGCCTCTTGCGCGTCAGAGGCTCCCATTCATCCATGAGCGGTGGATGCCGCCGGCCCAACGCGAGCACCATCACGCTCCAGAAGACCCAGCCGGGCCACCAATACCCCATCACCAGCAAAACGAGGCCAATCGCGACGGATATCTTCGCGTGCCACCCGCCGAGAAGCGTATAGATGACGTGTCCCCCGTCGAGTTGTCCGGCGGGGATGAGATTCAGCGACGTCACCAGCAATCCGCACCAGCCCGCAAAGGCCACCGGGTGGAGAAAGATGGTCTGGCCCCGGGGAATCGGGCCATGCACCAGCCACGCGAGGCCGTCGAATAAAAGAGGGGTCCCCAGCCCGATTCCGAACGAACTTCCCCCCGGCGCGAGCCCGGACATCATCAAACCGACGAGGAGGGCCGGAATCGCTGCGGCCAGACCAGCCAGCGGCCCCGCCACGGCCACGTCCATCAGGGCGTTTCGGTTCGAAATCCTCCCGCGTATGCGGATGACCGCGCCGAACGTCCCCAGTAGAGAGGGGGCCGGCAAGAAATAGGGCAACGATGCGTCCATCCCCCACCTTCGGCTCGCGACGTAATGGCCCATCTCGTGCGCGCCGAGGATCAAGAGCAGCGTCAGCGAATAGGGAAGCCCCCTCAGAAGAGCCGCCGGGTGCGAGAAAACGGCCTCGGGCCCGACGCCTCGCTGGAGCGCGCCCGCGAACAAGGTGGAGAGCAGGGTCAGCACGAACATCAACGCGGGAATCCCCAAAACTCTCCAGGAGGGGAGCCTCGTCTTGGTCACACTCTCGAAAGGAACGGCTGCGGGGCTTGCTTCTTGCGCAGGGAGTGGAAACGGCTCCCCTTCGGGCCCGAAACCACCCACGCGCTCATCCGGTGTTTGTTCATTACGCGGGGCCTCATGGAGAGGGCGATCGCCCCGTTCGAAATTTCCTGTTTTCTCGTTCAATCGCTGCATCCACGGCGGGTGAGAAGGAAAAATCGCGCATCGCGGGGATTCTAACCCAACCCGCACGGCTCACGCACCTTGACACCTCATCCCGCAATTCCTACCCTCGCGTGTGTAGCATCCGCCCGCGAGAAAAAAAATGCCCAACACCATTTTGAAATTCATTTGGGCCGCCTCTGTCGCCGCGCTGCTCGTTTCAGGATGCAGCCTCGGCCCGGCACCGGATGAATCCGCCAAAAGAGCCGTTCGCCCCCCCGTCCAGAAGAGGGCGCCCGTTCCCGAAGCGAAAACCCCCACCCCGCGAAAGGCGCTCGCCACGACTCCCGGAAGCTGGTCGGCGCCCGCCCCGGCGCCGCCCCAGACGCCGCCGGCTGCATTGAGAGCGAAATTTGAGAAAAATCCGGCCGCCCCCGACGCCGACAAGACGCTGCTCGGCATCGCCAAGCACCAACTCGGGCGCGGGGACCTCGAATCCGCGGCGCAAAGCCTCGAGCGGCTCCAGGAGAAGTTTCCCTTATCGCCCCTTTATCCCGAAAGCGTTTTTTATCGCGGCCTGGCGCTCCAGGCCGCCGGCCGACACGATGAGGCGTGGCCTTCTCTCAGGAGCAGCCTGAGCAGGGAGACCAGCCCCGCAAGACGCGCCCTGCTCGAAGCCTCCCTGGGAGAGGTGTACGAAACGCGCGAAGACCCCTTCTCCGCCCTGCTCTCTTATGCGCGCGCCATGAGGAGCAACCCAAAAATTTTTGGGAGAGAGGTTCTCATCCTGCGGGTCGAGGAACTGGCGAAAACAATCGCTGCGCATCGGCTTCGCACGGCGGCCGAGCGTTTCGCCGGAACGCCTGCGGGTCCATATCTGCGAGCGGCCCTGTCGAGTCGGGAGGAGCAGGAGCGACGCTCTCAGGCCGCGCGAGATGATGCGCCCGCTCAAAGCCCGGCGGAAGAGGCGAGCGCGCCTTCGCCTTTGAGTTCCGGGCGCGTGGGCATCATGCTCCCGCTCTCGGGCCCCGCCGGCGGCGCGGGCGGGCGCGTCTACCAGGGGATTCAACTGGCGCTTCGGCGCAGCCTGGCGAAATACCCGGGCCTCCGGATTCAACTCGCGGTACGCGATACGAAGAGCGCCGCGCAATCCGCGGGCGATGCGGCGGAGGTGGCCGCCGAACTGATTACCCAGGAAAAGGCGCTCGCCCTCATCGGCCCGCTCCTCACCGAGGCGGCGGAATCCGCCGCCGAAGCCGCAAACCGCCTGAAGACCCCCATGCTCACGCCGTTTGCGCTCAGGATGCGCATGAACCCCGATTTCACCTGGGTGTTTCGCAATGCGCTCACGAACCGCTTACAAGCCCAGGGCGTCGCCGCCTACGCCATCCAGCACCTGGGGATGCGGCGCTTCGCCGTCCTGTATCCGGTGGAGCGCGACGGGATAGAACTGACCGACGCATTCACCCAGGCGGTGGAGAATCTGGGAGGCGAGGTCGTCAAAATCGTTTCGTTCCCGGAAAACGCCACCGACTTCAGGGCGCAGATGCGCGCGCTCGGCGGCATGGAAGATCGCCAACTGAACAGGCTGAAACGCTCGCTCGGGCTCGGCAAATCGGACCCCTACCAACCCAGCCTGAACTTCGAGGCCCTCTTCGCGCCCGTCCATCACGAGGTGGCGGTTCTCATCGCGCCGCAGGTCCTCTTCTACAACATGCGCGAGGTCAGGCTCCTGGGCGGCAGCGGATGGAACAACCCACGCCTGCTCGAACACGGGGAGCGCTACGTGGAGGGCGCGGTTTTCGTGGACGGGTTTTTCTCAGGTTCGGCGGAGCCCAAGGTCGCGCGTTTCGTGAGTGAATACAAAAACATTTTCGGGAAAACGCCGGACATCTTCTCGGCCCTGGGCTATGACGCCGCGCAAATCATCTTCTCGGCCATCGCGCAGGGGGCCAAGACGCGTGAGGACGTGAGGCGATATCTCGCCGGCCTCAGGGGCTTCGAGGGCGTCATGGGGCTGACGGACATGGGACCCGACAACGACGCGCAGCGCCAGTTGTTCGTGTTGTCGGTTCAGAAGAAAAAAATACGGCATCTTCAGATGGTCACGCCGCACAGGACGTTCGCGGGAGGGGCGGCCTGGAGCGATAACGCATTGCTCCCCCCGGCGCTGAACCCGGCGACGCAATGAGGGGAAGACAAAGCCGGAACATTCGGAGCCTGTTGAAAAACCCCCTCAAGGGGCCGTTGAAAAAGTCCTGTTTTCGTTATTCGGCGTGTGGGGCCGTCCGAGGAGGGAGGAGACAACACAATCCCTCCCGCCTTGGGGTTGTTGAAAACCCCCCCCTCGGTCGGAATTGACCACCGCCGTCATTCCGGCGAAAGCCGGAATCCATTGCCGAGTGGAATGACAATACTCCGGCTTTTCATCTCCCCGTCATTTGCGGGAACCAATCAGAAAATAAAAACAAAGGTAAAACAAATGGATTCCGGCATACGCCGGAATGACGAACAAAGCCGCACTGCCTCGTAAGGACAGGTCGCGACCTGTCCCTACGGCCCCCCCCCTCCCCGCTTGGTCCCATACGCCGAATCTCGAAACCAGGGCTTTTTCAACAGCCCCGCCTTGGTCGCGATTGACCCCCCACCAACGCGGCTGCGGACATTGTCCTTGCCGCGTTGACGGACTTTCCCCTCGGAAAGCCCGACCCTCAAGGGGTTGTTGAAAAAATCCTCTTCGGGGGGGCGTCGTTTTTACCCCCCTGACAAGGGGGGACAGGGGGGTTGGTTTTTAAGCCGAGGGAGGGCGATCGGGGCGAATAAAGCATTATTCCCTCCGAACTCCCCATCCCCTTTGCCGTGAACCCCCCAACCCCCCTTATCAGGGGGGCTTTTTCAACAACCCCCTCAAGGGGGGAGTGGTTTTTCTCCCTCGTGTATCGGCCACAACCCTCAGGGGGGAGTGATGCCTTTCCGCCTTGTTCGGCAAACCCTCTCTCGTCGGGCGAGAATATCGTCGCAATGAGGGGCGCGGACCCATGGCACCCTTCGATACGCCCTTCGACAAGCTCAGGACTACTCAGGGTGAGGTCGGTATGGCGGCTACTTAGGTCGAGAGAAAACAATCCCTTCATCCCGAGTAGCCCCCGAAGGGGCGTATCGAGGGATGCCCGACCCCCAAGGAGTTTTTGAAATAGTCCCCCTGACAAGGGGGTAGAAGCGATGTCTCCCCGACGAGGGGTTTTTCAACAGCTCCATCCGGGGCAGACTTCTTGAAGCGCCAGTCTCAAACTAGGGTTAGCCTCAAATCTGAATGGCGCCGCACGAGATGGTGTAGGCTTGGCCGGTGATTCCGGCCGCATCCTCGCTTGCGAGGTATAAGGCCATCGCGGCGATCTCCTCGGGCGCGAGAAAACGGCCCATGGGAATGTCGTCCCTGAAACGACGCATCGCCGCCTCCCCGCTCTCTCCATCCTCCACATGGTCGGCGAGTCCTTCCCGGAAGGCGTCGACCAGACCCGTGTCCACGAAGCCGGGGCAAATCGCGTTCACGGTGACGCCCGCCCCCGCTGCTTCCAACGCCACAGAGCGCACCAGACCCAGCACGCCGTGTTTCGCCGCGTGGTAGGCGCTCCGGTTCGGCCCGCCGATCTTGCCCGAAACCGAGCTGATCGCGATGAGACGGCCCCAGCCCCGCCCGGTCATCCCCCCGATCGCCGCGCGAAAAGAATAAAATACGCCGTTTAAGTTCACGCGCAGGACTTCATCCCAAAGGGCGTCCGTGGTCTCTCCCAGCGGCGCATGAATGAGTGCGCCCGCGTTGGCGACCAGAACGTCCACCCCTCCCAACTCGCCCGCAGCGCGCCGAACCGCCTCTTCCACGTTTTGGGAATCGCCCACGTCGCAGGGTATCGCCAAAGAGCGCCGCCCCTTGCTTCTAATCTCCTCCGCGACCGCGTCGATTTCCGCCCGCGTTCTCGCCGCAACGGCCACGTCCGCGCCCGCATCGGCGAATTTGAGCGCGATGGCGCGCCCGATGCCCCGCCCCCCGCCGGTGATGAACGCTCGTTTGCCCTCAAGCCGCATGGGCGCTCTCCCCGGCGCACATAGCGCGTGAGCGCGCGGCGAGGCGGTCGAAGAAGCTCGCCACCTCGCGGAGGACGGCGTCCATATCTTCCGTCCGGTACACCTGCTCGCGCATCGACGAGCCTCCCCGCAGCCCCTTCGTGTAGGCGGGCAGATGTTTTCGGCAGTGGAACACGGCGAGCCGCTCGCCCAGCACCTCTCTCAGGAGCCCGAAGTGGCGCAGCACCATGTTCTTCTTCTCGACGAGATCGGGCGGTGGGGGCAATTCTCCGGTTTTGAGCCAATGAAGCAGGCGCGAGAAAATCCACGGATTGCCGATGGCGCCGCGTCCTATCATCAGCGCGTCCACGCCGGTGCGGCGAATCATGGCGATGGCGTCCTGGGGGCTCAGGATGCTCCCGTTTCCAAAAACGGGCACCTTGACCGCGCGCTTCACCCGCGCGATGGCTTCCAGATCCACCGCGCCGCTGAACATGGCCTCACGGGTTCTGCCGTGCACGGTGATGGCGCAGGCGCCCGCATCCTCCACCGCCTGCGCGAAAACCTCCGCCGAGCTTGTCTCGATGGTGTCCCAGCCCGTGCGCATCTTCACCGTCACGGGGATTCGCACCGCGCGAACCATGGCCGATACGATGTCATGCGCCTGCTCGGGGTATTTGAGGAGCGAGGAGCCCGCCTGGTTTTTCGTTATCTTCTTGACGGGGCAGCCGCAGTTCAGGTCCACGATGTCCGCGCCCGCCTCCTCCACCATGGCCGCCGCCTCGCCCATCTGGGCCGGGTCCGCGCCGAAAAGCTGGATGGAGACCGGCTTTTCCGCCGCGTCGTTGCGCATCAGGTCGTATGTTTTTTGGTGGCGGCGAACGAGGGCCTGGCCGCTCACCATCTCGGTGGCCACCATGCCCGCGCCGTGCGCCTTCACCAGCGAGCGGAAGGGCAGGTTCGTGTAGCCCGCCATGGGCGCCATGACGAGGCGGTTCTCGACCCTGACGCCTCCGATGTCCAAGGGCGCATCGAAACCCTCAGGCGGCGGCGGAACCGCCTCCAGAGACGCCTCCAATACGTTCGGGCCCGCTTCTTCCGGGCGCATCAGTTCATCCTCCCGAAAACGCTATCCATTCGACGCCTCTCCGAGTTCCCATGAGGGGTCCGCATCCATATCCGTGAAATCCATGAAACTTTTCCGTCCGCGTTCTCTCAGCTTGAAGCCGCCCGCGCAGGCGATCATCGCGGCGTTGTCCGTACAGTATTTGCGCGCGGGGAAATGGAGAGACCAGCCTTCCCGCTTCGCTCTTTCGCCCAACTGCGCGCGCAGATACGAATTCGCGGCCACGCCCCCGCTCATGGAGACGGCGGGCAGCTTATCCCTGCGAACCACCCCGCTCACCTTCTCCACCAGCACCTCCACCGCCGCTTCCTGAAATCCCGCGGCCACGGCGCAGGCCACCTCCTCGGGCACTTCCTGGGGACGCGCCCAGGGGGGGAGGTTCCTGTCGCTCATATAAAGCCCTCTTTCTTTCTGATAGTTTAACACAGCCGTTTTCAACCCACTAAAGCTGAAGGCGTAAGGCCTGTCCTTAAGAAATGGCCTGGGAAACTCGACCGCCTTTGCATCGCTCCCGTTCGCCTCCAGAAACTTCGCATGAAGCCTATCGACGATGGGGCCGCCCGGATAGCCCAGTCCCATGATGGCCGCCACCTTGTCGTAGGCCTCGCCCAAGGCGTCATCCAGCGTGCCTCCCAAATGCGTCGCGCCGGAGTGACCGTCCACGCGGTAGAAATCCGTATGCCCGCCCGAGACCACGAAACCCAGATGAGGAAACGGAGGCGGCGCGTCGCTCCCGTCTTCCGCGGGCAGAAACAACGAGTGCACGTGCCCGTCCAGATGATGCACGCCGATGAGTGGAATTTTCAGGCTCCACGCCAGACCCTTCGCGGCGGACAAGCCCACGAGCAAGGCCACCACGAGACCTGGGCCGCGCGTGACCGCCACGGCATCGACCTCTTTCGTGGAAAGCGACGCATCGTCTAAAGCCGCCTTAAGGACAGGGGATATCATCTCCACATGGCGGCGCGCCGCGAGTTCGGGGACCACGCCGCCGAATCGCGCATGGATTTCATGCTGGGAGGCCACGACGTTGGAGAGAACTCGGGGGGCGGAACCATCCCCGAATTCCAGCACGGCCGCCGCCGTCTCGTCGCAACTCGTCTCCACACCCAGAATATACATTTTCATACTCCCCGCTTTGCGCAACCCTCATCAAGCCCTGGTCCAAGGGGATACGGGAATTTTCGCGGCGAATCAACGCCCGTCCACGCGCCGGTTCGATTTCCGGCCCATCATCGGTCAAAAAGAGGGTTTGGGGAAGATGGGCGTGTGGAATTTTGGGGAGAATCGCCGGAATGACGGTGATCAAACGTGACTGGAGAGGGAGAGATCGCCGACGCTCTGGAAATTCACTCCCCCCTTGAGGGTCAATCCCGACCGATGAGGAGGAGGGTTTGCGGAAGCCCAGGAACGCGGAACACATCGGCTCGCAATACCTCGCTCCTCGCCCGGAAGAATTCCTCCTTCCTCAGTCGGAACAATCGCTCATTCTTCAATCGCGATTGACCCCCCACCGGTTCGCTTGCGGGCTTGCAGCCCTTACCTCACCGACTCCCCCTCAAGGGGGGAGTGATTTAATGCCTCGTTTCTGGTCATTCCGGTATGCGCCGGAATGACGGTGATCTATTTCGGTCGATGAGGAAGAGAATTGGGACGGAACCCCTCCTCGGGGCCGTCCCACAGGTCGCGCTACAGAAACCGAGCGCACACGCAGATCCGTGGGGCGGCTCCGAAGAGGGACTGCCACCACGAAATCGCAACCCTCGCCCCGCGCCCGTTCCGTTATCCGGCAAAGTTACCCATCGCAGCGAATCCAAGTCCCATCAGCGCCGCAACGCCCAGGGTTCTCATGAGAGACTGGTGTCGCCAGAGGAGCATGATCGCGCTCACGGCGCCGACGAGCAGAACCCGCCAGTCCAGTGAATACCAGTCCGGCGCCAGGAGTTTGACCGGGCCGATTTGGCGGGACGGCAGTTCGGCGAACAGGACATGCAAACCGAACCAGATGGAGAGGTTGAGAATGACACCCACCACCGCCGCCGTAATCGCCTCCAGAGCGCCCTTCAGCCGAGGCTGGGACGGGAGCTGCTCGATATAGGGCGCGCCGGCGAATATCCACAGGAAACAGGGCGCGAACGTGACCCAGAGCGTGACCAGCGCACCGGCAATTCCCATGCCCACCCCGCCCGCCCGGTATCCTGCGATATAGCCGACGAACTCCGTGACCAGGATCAGAGGCCCCGGGGTGGTTTCCGCCAACCCCAGGCCATCCATCATTTCACCGGCGCTCAGCCAGCCTTTATGGGTCACCACGTCCTGCGCCAGGTAGGCGAGCACCGCGTAGGCTCCGCCGAACGTGACCACCGCGAGGCGGGAGAAGAAATTACCGACCTGCACCAGAATGTCGTAGCCGCCCAGAACCATCAGCAGCACCACCGGCGTCCACCAGACGACCATCCATATCGCTACCGTCCTCACCGTGCCGGACATCGACCCGCCACCCCGCCCGGTCCCGGTCTTTCCGGCGCTCCGGCCGCCCAACAGGAAAAATCCGGCCAGGCCGGCCGCCAGGATAAGGACGGGGAACGGGACCGACAGAAAGAAGATGGCCACGAAGGCCAGGCCGGCGATGATCCAGTGCAGGGCGGAATGCAGCGCTCTCTTCGACACCCTCAGCAAAGCCTCCAGCACGATGATGAGAACCGCACCCTTGATACCCAGAAACAGCGCGGCCATTACCGGCAGGTGGCCCACGGCCATGTACAGCACCGCCAGCCCGAGCACCACCAAAGCGCCCGGTACCACGAACAAGAGGCCCGCCAGCAACCCGCCGGGCACGCCGCGAAGCCGCCACCCCGCGTAGGTGGCGAGCTGCATGGCCTCGGGGCCGGGCAGCAGCATGCAGAAGCTGAGCGCGCCCAGGAACCTTGGCTCGTCGAGCCACTCTTCCTCCTCCACCAGGACACGGTGCATGAGCGCTATCTGCGCCGCCGGGCCGCCGAAGGAGAGGATCCCGATGCGCCAGAATACGGCGAACATCCGGCGCCAGGAGACGCCAGGTTCCCGATGCGCGTCGTCGCCTGCGGGGTCTGCGACACCCATCATCGTACTCCTTTATCGGTCGGCAATGCAGTTCCTTCCTCCTCGGTCGGAACTGACCCTCATCAGTCGGGTTTGACGCCTTGCGGCCCTTGGCGGCGGCATCCCTTCTGTGAGGGGTGATTGTGAAGTCCCTCCTATCGAGGTCCCCGCCGGAATCCAGCGATTTCGTCTTTGTCTTTTCGCCTTACCGTTTTTTGAAAAGAGCGCCACTCTTTGTAGGGGAAGGTCGCGACCTGTCCCTATAGAAAACGAGGCAAGGATAGGCCAATGAAAACCGGGCGGACACATAGGTCCACCCCTACAGCATAAAACCTGGATAGTTATATATCCACTCCCCCCTTGAGGGTCAAACCCACCGATGAGGGGCTGTTGAAAAAGTCCTCAAGGGGAAAATGCCTGCGGCGCATTCGTCGCCCTGGTACGTAATACCTCCCTCATCCCGAACAGGTCCGGCGACCCGCGACGACACTCCTCCCTCATCCCGAGTAGGCGCGCTCGCGCGCCGTATCGAGGGAGAGCCGGGGCGCATCGGGAATGCGTCGAAGGGGACCGCCCTTCGATACAAACGCTCCTTTCTCAGTCGCGTTTGACCTACGGCGGCTACTCAGGGTGAGGTCGATAAGGTGGCATGCAAGACGAGGGTTTGACGCGACCGATGAGGGAGCGTCAAATGCCCCCGCTCCCATGACCGGGTTTTTCAACAACCCCATGAGGGAGGGTTTGCTGAGGATTAGGAAAACATCGGTACGCAATTCCTCGCTCGGAATTGACCCCACCGCATCGCCGCGCATCGCCTCGGCCTGCTTGACAACCAGCCCGTTGCCGTCCCAGTGAACAAACGTCTCGTCCGTCGTTGGCAGGAGCGGGCCGCGGGCAACGCAATTCCAAAGCCAAAGAATTTTCAAGAAAACATTTCAAGTGACTCAATAGATCGAGCCTCTCATGAAATCCCTGAGGATGAGTCACCCATTTAGCTCTATCGCCTTCTCGAACCGTTCGAATACCCGCGCCGCTTGCGCCTGATCTCCGGTGAATGCGGCCGGCAATGAATACAGGGTTCATCTCTGATGACAATAAAAAAACTTACAGTATCGTAAAGACGCGCTTTGAATTTGAACCGGCGCGATCGGCGTCTTATAGGTACGTCTGAAATTTATTAGGGAGCAGACAACAAACAAGCTTTAGCTATACGGTGATGGTGATTCCGCATCTTTGGCCCATCAGGCGCACGTCCGAGAGTAACGTCGGGTCGACCAATCCATCGCGCTCGTTCAGGATTCGGAAATCCTCCGGCGCGACGCGGTCTCCAAAGAACAGGTATGCGGTGTCCGGATCGCACTGGTTCGAGGTCCAGAGCAGACCCTGGACGTCGGGGAATTGGTGGTGTATGGCGCTCGCCCACCGGGCGGTTTCGGGAAAGAGCTTCGGCGACGATGCGATCAACGAATTCCGGCTGATGCCCCATCGCTTGAGATCGGGGCCGCGCAAGGAGGCGAGGCGCAAGTTTCTCAGGAGTTCCAGTCGGGCGTGCGCACGGCTTTGCACGAGCGTCCTGGGAACGGTCTTGCGTTCCGCTTTGACGGGAACATCGTGGAAGATCGTTTCATGGATCGCCGCTTCCAGCGTGTCGGCCGCATAAAGAGACGGGACGCAGTCGCCCGCTGCATCGTAGACGGGAGCGAAGCGCGTGGGAGAACCCTTGCAAGGATTGAAATCGTTCGCGCCGTAATTCCTGTCGTGCACCCGGTGCACGAGCGCACCGGCATCGAGTGAAACGACGTTGGGCTCTGCGAGCGTCGCCGGGGGTTTTCGAATCGACATCCAGAGGGCACGCCCTACCCGAGCGCCGGATCGGCCAGCCTCCGGGCCGCATCGACGACGGCGTCCGGATCGGAGAGGCGCTCCTGCGGCTCGGAGCCGTCCAGCCAGCCGTTACCGGATGCGAACCACATGGCGATTTGCCAACCGGTCATGTCCTTCGGAAGGGCGTCGAGAATCGCCTTGATAACCGGCCTCGGCGTTCCGTCGGTGAACTGAAAGGCCGGATAGTGGTCTACCCCCGAGCGGCGCACCGCGAACAGTTTGCCCTCCCGCTTCCAGCGGGAGGCGGGCTCGCTCTTGTTGCTCGGGCTGAGACCCGAAGCGGCGCGAACCTCGGCCCCGGTCAGAAGGGGCGTTTCCTGAAAATACCGGGATCGCAGTCTGGCGTTGTCGATTTCGAGTTCGTTCTCGACCCGGGGACGGGGCGCGTCCGAGAGAATGACGTCGAGTAATTTTTCGATATTCGCCTCGGATAATCGATATCCACGTTCAGCCGCAAGAGAAGGCAGCACTTCGAGCGTGCGTTCGAGCAGTTCCGCCCGCCCCTCCGTGCGTTCGCCCACGAGGATCCATGCGCCGGGCAGGGAATCCTTCGAGCGCGAGGAACCGACTATACGCCTACGCAATCCGGCGGGCAGCCGCTTGATTTCGTCCGGCGTCAGATCGATCAGGGACAACTTTTCACTCATGCGCCGTCCTCCCGGATAAGGCGTGAGATCCAATAGATTATAAAATATAGGGAATATCACGCCGGACGTCAAGCCCGCGCGATCGTGAATGAGGGAAGGTGGTTCTTAGCCGTCATTCCGGCGCATGCCGGAATCCAGCGACTGTGCCTTTTGTCTTTTCGCCTTATCGTTTTTGAAGGTCGTCCTGAGATGTCGGTATCCTAATCGGCCCTGGACTCCGGCCTGCGCCGGAATGACGAACATCTTCGGTTTAGGGTTGTAGGGACAGGTAGCGACCTCGGACAAGCACAGGGGCCTGTCCCTACGAGTTGATGAAGCATCCGATGAGACTGAACGCGCAGGGGGATACACACGGACTTCCCCTCCTCGGGGAAGTCCGACACCCCTACGGCGCAAATTTCGAGTGGTGATGTATCCCCTACCCTTTCCTTTTCATCCCGCGGGGCGATCAGGCCCCCATTTTCTTCTTGAGGAACGAATCCATGAGATACTTCACGGCGCGTTCGAGCTGGGTGTCCTTTTTCTCCTCATCGGTGCTCTTCGCCGGGCCGGCTTGCGCACCGCCCGGGGCGTCTTGTTTCGGCTCCCCCTTTTTCTCCGTCTTACTGGGCAGATGCCCAGGCAGATCCTTCTCGCGCATCGCGCGCATGACGCCGGTGCTTCCCTGCACCCCGCTCACGATGTCGGGCTCGATTCCCTCGCCCTGAATGCGTCTTCCCTTGGGCGTGAAATAAAGCGCGGTGGTCAGCCTCAGCCCCGAACCGTCCGAGAGCGGAACCACGGTCTGCACCGAGCCTTTCCCGAACGTCTTGACGCCAACCAGCTTGGCTCTCTGTAAATCCTGGAGCGCGCCCGCCACGATTTCAGACGCGCTGGCGCTACCCGCGTTCACGAGCACCGCCATGGGAATCTCCCCGCCCGACGCCGCCTTCGTGGAGGTGAAGCGATGTTCCTGATCGGCCATGCGGCCCTTGGTGTAGACGATCAGGCTGCCCGCCGTAAGGAAAATGTCGGACACCGAAACCGCCTGGGAGAGAAGACCGCCCGGATTGTTCCGCAAATCGAGCACCAGGGCCCTCGCGCCCTTATCCTCGAGCGAGGAGAAGGCTTGCTTCACCTCCCTGTCCGTGCCGCTCTGGAAGCTGCGAACCCGTATGTAGGCGATGTCGTCGGGCAGCATCCGGCTTCTCACGCTCTTGATGCGGATGATCCGGCGCGTAATCGTGAACTCTATGGGTTCATTCTCCCCTTTTCGCCTCACCGTGATCTTCACCTTCGAGCCGGGCTTGCCCCGAAGCCTCTTGACGACCTCCTGGAGCGAGAGGTCCTTCGTCGGCTCCTTTTCGATGAGGATGATTCGATCGCCCGCCTGTACGCCGACCTTGTACGCCGGGGTATCCTCGATGGGCGTCACCACGGTCAGCACGCCGTCTCGAATCGAAATCTCCACGCCCAGGCCACCGAAGCGGCCCGTGGTTTCGACCTGCATCTCCTTGAAGTATTCGGGACTCAGGTAGGTCGTATGGGGGTCCAGCGTGCGGAGCATGCCCCGGATGGCGCCGCGAATGAGCTTCTTGGCCTCCACCTTGTTGACGTAATTCTCCTCCACCAGGCTCAGCACTTCGCTGAAGGCCCTCAGCTCCGAATAGGCGCTCGTCTCGCTCGCAGACAGATTCGCAATGGGACTCACCGCCATTCCCGCGACGAGCAGCGCCAAAACGCCCACCCAAATCATCCACCCGGACAAACGATATTTTTTCGACATCTCTCACTCCTTAGACGATGCGGCACAAAAAAGCGATTTTACTTCACGACACCCGAGAACGCCACACAAGAGCGTCGATTGGAATCGCAGGGGGGGGAATTCGGGGCCCGCGCGCACCGGGTCTGGTTGAATTTCGATAAAATTCGATAAATATCGATAAATTCACGATGTTTTTCGATAAATTCACAACGTATTTCTATTCATTTTACGCCCCGCGCGGAGGCGCAACTCTCGCGCCGCCGGAAACAACGTGAGGATACACGGCCAAAGGCGGGTTTGCGCGACGGCAAATGCGGGCATCTGCGGGCGAATGCGCGGGCGTTTCATGGGGAGAGGTTCAGAGGATGGCTTTCGTGCGCTCCACGACCTTCTCCGCGGTGAGACCGAAATGCGAGTAAATTTCCTTATAAGGAGCACTCGCCCCAAAACGATCGATTCCAATCACGACGCCAGCCTCTCCCACCCACTCGCGCCAGCCCATGGTGGCGCCCGCCTCAATCGCCACCCTCGCCTTCACCCCCGCCGGAAGAACGGAATCGCGATAGGAGGGAGATTGCTCCCTGAGAAGCTCCCAACTCGGCATGCTTACAACCCGGGCGTCTATTCCATCTGTCGCCAATGCATTTTGCGCCTCCATCGCGAGGTGAACCTCCGAGCCCGTGGCTATCAAAACGGCTTGGGGCGAATCCCCTCTTTCAGGTGAGATGACATAGGCTCCCCGCGCCAGCGCATCCGCTTCGTTCTTCTTCGAACGCTCCAAGGTGGGCAAACCCTGCCGGGTCAATACGAGCATGGTCGGACCTTCGAGACGCTCGATCGCCACTCGCCAGGCGACAGCGGTTTCGTTCGCATCGCAAGGACGAATGACGGTGAGACCCGGCATGGCGCGAAGCGATGCGAGGTGCTCAATTGGTTGGTGGGTGGGACCATCCTCGCCCAAACCGATGGAGTCGTGCGTCATCACATAGATGACGGGCAATTCCATCAGCGCAGCGAGGCGTATGGCCGGGCGAGCGTAATCGGTAAACGTGAAGAACGTAGCCGCATATGGACGAACACCTCCGTGCAAGGCGATCCCCGAACTTGCAGCCCCCATGACGTGTTCTCTGATTCCCCAATAAATGTTGCGGCCGGCGTAATCTCCCCTGGCGAAATTCTCTGATTCTTCGATCAGCGAGTTGTTTGAAGCCGCCAAGTCCGCACTCCCGCCAATAAGCCAGGGTATAGCGGAAGCGATCTCATTCAGCACCTTACCGGATGCCGCCCTCGTGGCGAGCGCCCCACCATCGACGTCGAACCGGGGAATACAACTCTCCCAGCCGGCAGGCGGCTTGCCTCCGAGCGCTTCCTGGAACTTCGCGGCCAACTCTGAATTCTCCGATTCATATCTCGCAAACCGGCGATTCCAATCTTCTTCAAGCGCGGCGCCACGGGAAACCGCCTCCCCCATGTGGGTGGACACCTCATCAGGCACGAGAAACGTCTCGCCCTCCGGCCAACCATAGTTCTTTTTCGTGGCCTCGACTTCTTCATCCCCTAAGGGAGCGCCATGCGCGCGTGCAGTATCCTGATATCTCGGCGAGCCATACCCAATGTGCGAGCGAACGACGATCAAAGACGGTCGCTCGGTCTCTGCCTTCGCCAGATTGAACGCACCGGAAATCCGGGATAAATCCTCCGCACTATCACCTAGATTCTGCACCTGCCAGTTGTACCCCTCAAAGCGCTTCACCACGTCATCGGAATAACTCAACGACGTTTCGCCGTCGATGGTGATGCGATTGTCGTCATAGACGCATATCAATTTCCCAAGACCCAGATGTCCTGCCAGGGATGCCGCTTCATGGGAGGCGCCCTCCATGATATCGCCATCGCTCATGATCACGTATGTGTAGTGGTCCACAATCGAATGGCCTGGCCGATTGAAAATGCTCGCCAGATGCGCCTCCGCCATCGCCATGCCCACCGCATTCATGAACCCCTGTCCCAGCGGGCCCGTGGTAGTCTCGACACCCGGCGTAAACCCATATTCGGGATGCCCCGGCGTCTTGCTGCCCCACTGACGAAAGCGGATGATTTCATCGAGCGAAAGTTCATAACCGCTCAGGTGGAGAACAGCATAAAGAAGCATGGAGGCATGACCACATGAGAGCACGAAACGGTCCCGGTCAAACCAGCCAGGATTTCGGGGATTGTAGCGCAGATGGTTCATCCACAGTTCATACGCCAGTGGCGCCAGAGCCATTGGCGTACCCGGATGACCACTATTCGCCTCTTGCACCGCGTCCATCGAAAGTGTGCGTATGGTGTGAATCGATCGTTCGGAGACCGTCATATCGGAAAACTTCTCTTTCTCTACTGAAAATTTTGTCATGCCAAATATGCTCGCTTACTGGGTAAACAAACTAAAAGAACCGGATCATGCGCATCATCCAGCATTCACATCCCAATACCTCAAGTAATCCATTCAATATACACGGATTGGGTTATACTTTCGCTTTGCGACGCTGCAACGTTTCAAACCAACCTTCCAGAGTTTCCACAACTCTCTGGTCGGCAAGAGGGATAACCGGTTTCGACCGGTCTTTATCTTTTTCCGCGTCATGACGCAACAGCGATGCGGCTGATTCTTCTACGTTTTGCTCAAGAACCGAAATTTTTTCCAATATCCATGGGGTGCTCTGCCCCATGACTTGCGCCTTTCGACACATATCCAGCGCCTGGGCGTCGTTTTCCTCCTCGACGTAGAGTTCAATCATCTTCCGGAGAACGGAGTCGACGACTTTTTCATCAACATCATCTTCTTCTCCTGGGCCGACACTGAACTCCCCCCTCTCATTCTCGGCTTCGGATACTTTATCCGTAGGGCTTGAGCCATCGCCTAAGTCTTCAAATGCGGCTGCAGACGTCTTGGCGCCACCTTCGTGTGTTTCCATTTTTTCTGGCGCGAAATCACCGGTCTTTGTTTCAGGGTACGCCTCTTGCTCACCTTTTACTTCCCCTGCTATCAAATCAAGAGTCTCTTCCATTCCGCGGTAACCCCTAGAAGCATCAACATCCTCACCCTGCGATATTTGCTCTCGGATAGCAGTTAATCTCTCATTCCATTCGACTTTAGCGGGATCAGACTCCAAAAGACGCGCATAGATGTCTCGCGCCTTATCCAGATGGCCCTGAGCCATATAAAGTTCAGCGAGAGCCGGTGTGGCCATTGTGTCCAATTTACCTTCAGGAGCAACCACTGGCGCACTATCAACACCGGAATCGGTCATCGTGCTCAGGGTCGCTACTTCATCGGCCTCAAACATATTGGCTACCCTTAGCGCGACTTGCGTAGCCTCCTCATCGCCCTTTCTCCGATTGCACTCGACCAAAAGGCGCTGGCCCGAAATATTCCAAGGAGCGATTTCAAGCGCTTTTCCAATAAAGCGGGCTGCTTGTTCATGTTCATCTTTCGAGATGAGGATTTCTCCAAGCAGAACACCTGCGGCCGCATAGTTGGGATAGGTTGCAAGTCCACTTCTCAGGAGATTTTCAGCATGGTCTACTTCGCCTTTTTCCCATAAAAGGGATGCCAAAGGGAAAAAAGCAGCCGAGGAGGGGTATTGCTGCAAACGCCCTTCTAAAGTTTTGATTCGGGTTTCTGGATTACTTAAGCGACGTATCATTGACATCTAGTTCTCGGTGGGGAAACAAGGGCGAATAATCATGTAAGGACAAATGCTAGCAAAGGGGGCCCTGTTCTGACAAGAGCGCATCTCTCCCACTATCATCCAAGCTCTTGTCTAAGCATGAGTTAGGGATTCTGGTCTATCGTTCTGAATCGACGACGGCCAAGGCATTCACTTCGATGAGGCAACGCGGATCCGTAGCCAGTTGAACCACCTGAACAGTGGTAGTAGTTGGTTTGTTGTCTCCAAAATACTCCGCCCATACTTGATTCAAAGAATTTTGCTCAGCCAAGTCAGTGACAAATCTGTTTGCGGAAACGACATCGCCAAAATCACCGCCCACCGCCTCAAGACTTTTCTTCAAGTTCTCCAGCGCTGCCCTGGTCTGTCCCTCCATATCTCGGGGCATGGCATCAAACTCTTCCGGCCGATGCGGGTGGTGATGATAGACGGGTGCCGCGGTTACCCCAGTCAGAAATACGAGGCTACCTCCTGTGATCTTGATGGCCGGCGCATAAGGCATCCACAGATCAGGAGCGTCCGGCCAATGGAGATGATCTACTTTTTTGTCCATTTCTATTTCCTTTCATATATCAAACAACCCAAACCCAAAAATTTTCGTCCAGCCCTGAAAACACTCCTAAATTTTCGAGCAATTCAAGTGAATTGTTAGAACAAAGAAATTTCTGCTCAACATTTTGCACATTCAATTGCACATCATATCATCAGCGTACAGGGCAATACCCCACAACGTTCAATAATTCCGGTATTCCATGCCACGACTAGAAACCCCAAATCTTTTGAATGTATTTACCCTCATCACAATCTATTTGATAATCATCAGCAGTACTTTTCTTCTCCGCATGCAAAAGGATACCCCGTGCCTACAAAACTACTGGTAAATAAGCGTGTCATCATCACAGGAGCATCAACCGGCATCGGAGCCGCAATCGCCCACGAATACGCCAAAGCAGGAGCTCACATATGGGGCGCAGGAGGCAGCGATCTGCAAGGGCTGCGAAGCACCATCAATACGTGTGAAAACCTTGGCGTAAACGCCGATGGAAAATGTTATGATTTATCTAAAGCCCGGATCACCGTTCAACTAATTCGTGATGGCGTTGAATTTCTGGGTGGGCTTGATATTTTGGTCTTTTGCGCGGGCACACGCGCCTTCAAACCCATTGTCGAAATCACGGATGATGAAGTAGACCTCTTATTCGAAGTAAATGCAAAAGCTGCCTATATCGCATCCCGTGAAGCGGCAAAGGTAATGATTCCTCAGAAAAGCGGTTCTATTTTGATGATAGGCTCATCTGCCGGCCATCGAGGTAGAGCCGATACCAGTCTTTATTCGGTAACCAAGTCTGTGCTTCACCATCTCACGAAATGTCTGGCTCTAGAGTTAGGACCTCTGGGAATCCGCGTGAACTGCCTGGCACCGGGCCTGGTTGCAAGCCCGCGCGTAAAGGCGAGGCTCGATGCAAAGCCTGAATATCTTCAGTCCAGACTAGAGGGCATTCCACTGCATCAACTTGGCACGGTTGGAAATATGGCGGCCACCGCACTATTTCTAGTCTCACCTGAAAATGAATTCATGAATGGCTCGATTGTGCTTTCAGATGGCGGCGTCACTGCAGGATAGAAACCATGAACGATGTGATGATGAGAATTTCAAGAAAGAAATTTTATTTTCTTATGGCTTTAGTCTGCGTCTTCACTTTCTATCCGCATGAAAATATCGCTGAAAGTGCAAAAACTCTCGTCACCCACCAAACATTCACCGCCTTAGTATCAAGCAGAACGAAGTGGTTATTGACAGCACCTACCGAAAAAGGCTCCTCCAAGACACACTCTACCCTGCTGGCCTTTACCATGGATGGCGATTTTCATCCCATCACCTTCAAAAAAATAAACGGAATATTTCGTGTGCAAGTGCAAGACCACCCCACCCCCTCCGACCTAGCTGCGAATGTCCCACCCACACAGTTACCAGATGGGAGTTTCGTCGGCGCAGGAAAAAGCGGAATGTTCATCAATGTCGACACTATCGATCGACGTTGGCTGTTCGTCTGGCCCAGCATTCGTCCTTCAATCCTATCGAAACCTGCCGTATTGGACCGAGGTAATGTAGCGATGGTCGGTGTGGATGGCTCCATACTTTTATTCCGCAAAATAGATGGCAAATGGCTCCAAACTCAACTCATTAAAGCGAAAATTGCAAGAGCATTGCCAGATGCCGCCTTAACGACGGCTGATCTGGACGGAGATGGGCAAAAAGAACTCATCGTGCCAGCTGTACCATCAAAACGTTATGGGCATGCCGTGCTCGGCGACGATATCGAGCCCACGGAAATTCACGCATATCAATTCAAGAAAAAATCTCTCGAACTCATGGCCACATACACTGCAGGCAAAAATGGTGTTTTCGAAGCCATTGGCGCCCTCACCTCGGACTTGGACAAGGACGGGAAACAGGAAATCCTCGTCACTAGAAGCAACTACGACAGTGGGGCGACTCATCTCGTTTTAGGTATGAGAAACAACAAACTCGTCCTCAAAGCCCAAGGTGACGCTATCGGGACGGGAAATCGCTGGTCGCATCTATTGGGCGCATTTAACATCGATGGCAGCGCCCCTAAAGTCCTAGCCGTTGAAACACCACATCTAGCAGGCTTTTTGCTGGCGCTGCGGCTTCATGGCAAACGACTCCGCGAGCGAGCTCGCATGGCTGGTTTCACTACGCATACAGTTGGCTCTCGAAACCTTTGGGAATTCACCTTGTTAAGACGTCGAGGCGTTGTGGAAGTCGTGATGCAAGAAGTCGGCCGGCAGCATTTGAGTGGGCTCTCACTCTTCGGAAATCGCTGGCACTTCCAATGGTCGCGACCTATACCCTCACCCGTTCATTCCAACATACTTACCGCAGATTTCAACCAAGACGCGAAAGACGACATCGCTTTCGTCGATCAATCCGGCCTCGTGCACATATATTTATCCAAATAAATCCTCATCGATACAATTCGAATACGGGAACCGATTTGAGCAACGTGACGTCCTCTAACAATCCTATTTAGAATGGCGCACGGCACTCTATTTATTTCCCTGAATGTTAAATAAGGCATCACGCCCAGGGTAAACAGCCACATCTCCCAACTCCTCGTTGATGCGAAGCAGTTGATTATATTTCGCTAGCCGATCCGAGCGACTGGCGGAACCCGTTTTTATCTGGCCCGCGTTGGTGGCAATCGCTAAATCGGCAATCGTCGTATCCTCGGTCTCGCCCGAACGATGGGAAACAACGGATGTATAACCAGCTCGCGTCGCCATCTGGATCGTCTCGAGAGTCTCCGTCAAAGTGCCAATCTGGTTCACCTTAATCAGGATACTGTTGGCCACTCCCTCAGCGATACCCTTGGAAAGTAGCCTTGCATTCGTAACGAAAACATCATCGCCCACAAGCTGCACTCTATCGCCTATCGCTTCGGTCAAGGCGGCCCATCCTTTCCAGTCATCTTCGGCGCAACCATCCTCAATAGAGATGAGCGGGTATTTATGTATCCAGTTCTCATAGAGCGCGACCATTTCATCCGGCGTTTTCCTGCTTTTATTCGACCAGCGGAAGACATATTTCCCCTTTTCAAAAAGCTCACTCGACGCTGGATCGAGTGCGAGGAGTACGTCTTTCTGCGGCTGATAGCCCGCCTTCACAATGGCTTCGAGAATCGTTTCAACGGCTTCTTCGTTATCCCGTAAATCAGGGGCAAAACCTCCCTCATCTCCAACAGCCGTGCTGTAACCCCGGTCTTTCAGAACCACTTTCAATCGGTGGAAAATCTCAACACCCATCCTTAAAGCATCTGGAAAGTTCTTTGCCCCGACGGGCATGATCATGAATTCCTGAAAATCCACACAGTTATCCGAGTGAGCGCCACCATTGAGGATGTTCATCATCGGGACCGGGAGCGTATGGGCACCTGCACCTCCAATATAACGATAAAGCGGCAAGCCATGCGCGTCAGCAGCCGCCTTCGCCACTGCAAGAGAAATTCCCAGAATCGCGTTTGCCCCTACTCGGCCCTTGTTTTTCGTGCCATCAATCTCACACAAGCGCGCATCGATGCCTTTTTGGTCAGCTGCGTCCATTCCGAGCAATTCAGTTGCCAGCGTCTTGTTCACATGATTCACCGCTTTTGTGACGCCCTTCCCAAGGTAGTAAGCTTTACTGCCATCGCGTAGTTCGACCGCCTCGCGCTTTCCCGTGCTTGCACCGCTGGGAACTGCCGCTCGCCCGAAACCACTCCCTGCCAAGTGAACATCCACCTCCACAGTTGGATTTCCCCTTGAATCCAGGATTTCACGCCCAACGATTTGTATTATGCTCGTCATGTTTCCCTCCGAAATATAAAACCATCTCCATGGCCGGTCCTTTAAGGTCGCCTAGGGTAGCCCATCTTGAGTGAAGGATAAAAGGTAGGAAAGAACTTTTGTGCTCCCATTTCATTGATCTTTGAAACATCAAATGATATCGCAATAGAAACTCTATTTGTTTCCAAAATCAAAAGGAAAGTTGAGGGATGCCACTAACAGGTGTACGTGTTTTGGACTTAAGCCGCCTGCTCCCCGGCGGGCAATGCACTTTGATGCTCGCCGATATGGGGGCAGATGTGATTAAAGTAGAAGAACCGCTGCGCGGCGATTATATACGCCTAGCATCCCCTTTTGATGAACATGGCGTATCCCCCCTTCACCTCTGCTACAACCGCAATAAGCGCTCCTTGGCATTAGACCTTAAAAATGAAAGCGGGGTATCCACACTCCTAAGGTTAGTGAAAGACACAGACGTGCTTGTCGATAGCTTTCGCCCCGGTGTGATGGAGCGGCTTGGCATTTGTTATCAAAAACTCAAACAAGAGAACCCAGCCCTTGTCCATTGCGCTATCACTGGATATGGACAAGAAGGGCCACTAGCGCAAACTCCAGGACATGACTTGAACTTCCAAGCCCTGGGTGGCGTCGTAGAACTCACTGGCGCCGCAGGCGGTACTCCGTATGTACCCGGAGTGCTCATCGGGGATGTGGGAGCGGGCATGTGGGCGGCTTTCGCCATACTCGCGGCCCTGCGCCTCGCTGAGCGGACGGGCATTGGGCAATTCATCGACATGTCGATGCTAGACGCTGTGATGGGGTTTTTATCCATCCATGGACAAACATATCTCTCGACGGGTCAATGCCCAGGGCGTGAAGAGATGCGACACAATGGTCGAAGGCCATGCTATCGTCTCTATCCCACTAAAGACGGTCGAATGCTTTCCGTCGCGTGTTCGGAACCGAAATTTTGGGTGAATTTGTGCAAACTAATCGGGCACGATGATCTTTATGAAGATTATGGCGCCAGTGGTGAACGCCGTACAGAAGTGATTCAGGCGCTCAACAAAACTTTTCAAACAAAAACCCTCGAGGAGTGGAGCACATTTTTTGATGGCGCGGATGTATGTGTGAGCCCGGCACTGAATATGCACGAAAGTTTCGGGCACACACATGTCCAATCAAATGGATTGGTGAGAGAATACCAACATCCCGTCAAAGGAACATATCCCGGCACGCGACCAGCGCCGAAATTCTCGGACCTCCCAACAAGAGATTTCCTTCCTCCTCCCGGATTGGGTGAGCATTCTGTTGAGATATTAAAGGAATATGGGTTTCAAGATAAAGAAATCGAAGATTTACTGGCAACCGGCGCCTCCCACCGGGGCGCCAATCCCGTTGGTGAAACCATCAGCGAATAAACCTAGTAAATGACAGAATCAATAAAACATAATATGACTGGGTATTCATTCGGTAGGATTGTGGCAAGGGAAACTAAGATAGTCAAACCCGATGAATCACTCTTTATTCGCTATTGCTGCGTTCTTCCAATTTTTCCAATTCAGCTTCGAAATCTTTGAGGGTCCCGAATGAGCGATAGACCGATGCGAAACGGACGTAGGCTACCTCATCCACATCCCTTAACTCGTCCATCAGTTTTTCTCCTATTGCTTTTGTCGATATCTCTTTCTCACCACTATCAAGGATATAGCGCTCCACTCGGTCGACAATCGCTTCTTGATCCTCAGCGGAAACAGGTCTTTTCTCCAGCGCCTTTTTGATGCCTATGCTGATTTTGTCACGAAGATAATTAACGCGCGTGCCATCTTTTTTAACAATGAGCGGCCAAGAGACTTCCGCCCTCTCATAAGTCGTAAAACGGTGAGCGCATTTTTCGCATTCTCGTCTTCTGCGAATCGAATTTCCTTCCTTGGTCGTCCGGCTATCGACCACTTTACTTTCAGAATGACTACAAATCGGACATTTCATTAGAATCCGGCCCGGGCAGTAGAGTCATCAGGACGTCGGCTGGAACGCATCTTCAATATCGGAAATCTTATCCAAACGACGGGCGTGACGCCCGCCTTCGAACTCTGTTTCCAACCAGATGGCCACAATTTTTTTTGCCTCTTCAAGGTTCACCACCCGGCCACCTAGAGCCAAGATATTGGCATCATTGTGCAGGCGGCTCATTCGCGCGGCCCATTCATTGTGACAAGCAACTGCGCGAACACCCGGAAATTTATTCGCCACGATAACCATTCCCGCAGCCGACCCACAACAAAAAATTCCCCGCTCGGATATGCCTTCGCTCACTGAACGAGCGGCGAGCCCGGCATAGTCCGGGTAGTCACATGATTCATCTGAGTTCGTCCCAAAATCATGGTACGAAATCGTTCTCTCATCAAGCAGTTGTTTTACTGCTTCTTTGAGTTCATATCCCCCATGATCAGCTGCAAGAGCGATTTGATTCATCGGGATTCTCCAGGCGATGAGTGTTGGAGGGATACAACTTCTCAAAAACTAGGCTTTAGGAAACTATAAGTCAAGCGATCACTCATTCACACTGTCATACCAAAGTCTTTGAATTCCCGCAGAAAGATAACCTAAATTACGACCATTACCAGCAAAACCAATCATTTTTGCTCATGCAAACCACATCAATATTCAGCAGACGGTATCAATATGGCTTCAATTCTGTTCCAGAAATTGATTTGCCCAAAAGAATTCTCGATGCCTCTTGCGCTGTTTTTTTAAATTCATTCTCAGCGGCCAACCTCTCTCCCTTTTCCTGTAAACACCGCGCCTCGATCAAATGCAGTGCTAAACGTAGCCAAGAATCTTGACTTTCTGCTGACACGGCCATGGTAGATGCCTGCTTCAAGCTTTTATCGACTTTCTCGATTTGACCTGCTTCGAGCATCAACGCTGCGTGTAGCACGTGATGATGGATATCTTTCTCTCTGCGCTTTCCCGCAGATTGGACATTTGCAGCGGCTTTTTTTATCGCATTTTGTGACTCCAGAGGCCCGACTGCTAACGCTAACCGTTGCAGAAACTCCAAACCACCCAAAGTCTGATAGCCATTTTCCCAGGTACGTAGAGCTCGCCGATCACGACCCGCCGCTAACTGCGCATCCCCCAATAATAGGTATGCTTTCTTTTCCTTGGCCAGATGATGCAGAGCTTGTTCTAAAAAAGGAATAGCCGCCGCCGGGGCAGAATCATTAAATTTCGCCTCTCCCACGGCTAGATACGCGTGGCCAGCGATTTGGTTATCCGCCTGCCGATCAAAATCAGACACACTCGTATGTGAAAGTTTCTCACAAATCTCGACAGCAGCTTCGATACGGCCATTTTTAAAATACATATCCCTTAGTTTTCGCAATACCAAGGGGCTCGCACCTCTCCCCGCACTGTTTTGCGCAAGTAACTCAAGAGCTTCTTTCGCCTGACCGGAATGATCGAGGGTCTCGGACAGGCGGATAATGGAATCAGGGGAATTATTCGTAACAGCACGAAGGCGTTCATTCCATTGAATTGCGTCATCGGGATTGCCAGAATCTATTGCTAAATCCGCGGCTAGCCTCAAGGCGGGAATAAAGGACGGGTCATCCTTGAGTGCGCGCCTAAGTTCTCTTCGGGCACGCCTTCTTTTCCCTTGAATTCCAAGGCTTTGAGCCCTAGCAAATCGCTCTTGAGCGCGATGTAAACGTTTTTGTTTCTTGGCAATCTTCTTACGCGAAAACCAACCAAGTGCAGCCTCACCCCACCCTAGAATAGAAGCCAAAAACGAACCAATGAGAGCCGCTCCGAATACTACCAGAGCTAATGGAACTCGCACGGACAAAGCATCCGTGAGACGCAGATCTATGATTTCTCGATTGTAGTGAAGAAAATAGACGGCAGCCACAATTGGAGCTACAAGGATTAGGAGAGTCCGAATTTTCATTCGTAACTCACCGCTCGGTATCTAACTACCACCGCGTCTTTCAATTGCATTTTGAGCCGCCACTGTATAACGCGCATAGGGAATCGCTTCCAGGCGGGAATAGGGAATCGGCTCATCCGACTCCTCACAAATACCATAAAGTCCTTCTTCGATCCTCTGAAATGCCGCCTCCACTTCCCGCAAACGTTCTCGCTCCCTTTCGCCTAAGTCCATTAAAACCTGACGAGAATATGTGTCGGCAGCCATATCTGCAATATCTTGAGTCCCATCATCACCTATTTCTTTGGTATGTATCTTACTTTTCTCCACATCCCCAAGTATTTCACGGCGCACTTCATTCAATCTTTCTTCTAAATCTCTTAACTGTTTTTTAGTCAAATGCTTCACTTTGAACCTCAACTTTCATTCTGATGAGCTAAGCACTAGGTACCATTGGCTTGATGATGGATGCGTGTGACCATAAATCTTCTAGCCGGTAAAATTCTCGGCTCTTTTCATTGAATATGTGAACAAGAAAATCACCACAATCCATCAACACCCAATTTCCTTCTGCTAATCCTTCTGTCAAAAATACAGTATCTCCAATTTTCTTAAGTTTTTCTCTAGCCGCCTCACAAAGCGCTTTTACATGCCGGAGGCTCGTTCCGTGGCAAATCAAAAAAGCATCTACCTCTGCCGACAGAGGGCGAAGGTCCAAAAGGACTACGTCCATCGCTTTCTTCGCTTCTAATGATTCCTGAAGAACATGAAGCCGATTCTCTAGTTTCTTAATGGGTCTCCATCCTCCTCAATCTTTAGCAAAAACTCCCGAATGCCCATATAATCGGCGGCGAATTATAAAGAGTTCGACATCGCGTGGTAATAAATGCTTTATGGAGGAAGGCTCTTTTATGCACTGCCTGATCCGGGTTGCCGAAATGTCAACTTCCGTGATCGGAATAAATTTTATAACTCGCTTTTTGTCTGCAAATTTAATTTCCTTTAAGGATTTATCCATGCAATAACCTGGTTCAATTTCTTGAATCACTCGGAGAAGAACTTCAAAAAATTCCGGAGTATTTTGATTTCCTCGCAAAGTAACAGCAAAATTGGTGGCGCTTAACACTTCTTTTGGCTGGTGCCATGTGCTCAACTCAAGAAACGCATCCGCACCGATAATGAAAAACATTTCATCTTCATCCGGTGTCCTTCTCGTTAGTTCCTCCAAAGTATCAAGAGTATAAGATGCTCCTCCCCGCTCTACTTCAACGGGATCACATACATACGCGGGATAATCCTCCAAAGCAATACGAACCATTTCCAGCCTATCAGTCGCTGAGGCAACTTCATCTTTCGGCTTATGAGGCGGCAATGCAGACGGAACAAACCTGATTTCATCAAGCAGCAGCGCTATATGCACCTCTTCGGCGGACCGGAGGTGCCCATAGTGAATCGGGTTAAATGTCCCGCCAAGAATCCCGATGCGCAATCACTCTCCTTGATTTTCTATTCTTCCTCAATCAAAACAAAATTGTTTCGGTGAATGATCTCATCGTAGTCCTTGCTTCCGAGAATAGAGGCGATTTCCCTGGTTTGTTTCCCGGCGATTCGGGCAGCATCATCACACGAATAATTCGCCAGCCCGCGGCCAAAAGCCACTCCTTGAGTATTAAGTATCTCCACCACATCACCAAAACGAAAATTTCCCCCAACAGATACAACACCACTGGGCAAAAGGCTTTTTCCTCTCTTCAGCATGGCGTTTACAGCACCGCTATCGAGTTTGAGCCACCCGCGGGGTTTAGCCGTGGTTCCCATCCAGCCCTTTTTCCCCTTTAAGCGCGCGCCATTCGGCACAAAAAGCGTCCCCAACGGTTCACCCATCACTACACGTTCGATGATGTTGGGGTCCCGCCCTTTCACAATGAGGGTGCTAATACCCACTTTATTGAGGATATTAACGGCCTCAACCTTTGTGCGCATTCCTCCGTGGGCAAGTGGGTTGGGACTGGTACCTGCGACCGAGGCAATTTCCTTAGGCAGACCCTCAACACGGGGAATCAAACGCGCCGTTTCCGATCGCCTGGGGTCCTCATCATACAAGCCCGCTACGTCTGACAAGATTATTACGAGACCTGCTTGAACTATTTGGGCTGTCTGGGCAGCTAGTGTGTCGTTGTCTCCAAAACGGATTTCTTCAATGGAAACCGTATCGTTTTCGTTCACAATTGGGAGTACGCCTTTGCTAATCAATGCTTCAAAGGTATTACAAGCGTTCAAGAATCGGCTTCTCTCATCTAAATCTGAATGGATGAGCAAAACTTGTGCCGTCTCGATACCCTTCTGTCTGAATGCACGGCCATATGCTTCCATCAAGATCGGCTGGCCAACGGCAGCGGCAGCTTGGCGTTCAGGAACTGCCTTTGGTATTCCTTTAAGACCCAGTCTTTTCACGCCAGCCGCAATGGCTCCAGATGAAACCATAACGACTTGCCTGCCCTCTTTTCTGAGCTTCGCAACTTGGGAGGCGATGCGTCCCAAAACCCTTCGGTTGACACCCAGTTCATCAGATGCCGTCAAAACCGAGCTTCCCACTTTGACCACAATGCGTCGGCTCTTGAGTACAGGATCATCTCTTTTGATCATCGCCTCACTCATTAGCTCTTTGTTTGCATGGTTGGAATGACATCGTTTTCTAGCTCTCTCGTTTGCCTGAGCAGTTGAGATATTTTACCCAACAATTCGCTCAACCCGAGGCCAGAAACCGACGAGATGGCATGGACTTCCACACCTCGCGCCATGATCCCCTCTCGTAATTTCACAATATGATCTCTCGATTCCGTTACATCCATTTTTGTTAAAATCGCCACTCTATGTTTCTCTGCCAGTAGAGGCGAGAACGTGGATAATTCATGGGCCACTGCATCAAAGTCTGAGAGTCCACGCTCAGGGGGTAAGGAAGCATCAACCAAGTGAAGCAACAACTTACAGCGTTCTACATGCCGCAAAAATTGCAGCCCCAAGCCTTTACCCTCACTTGCTCCTGGTATCAATCCCGGGATATCGGCCACCACGCATGAACTATAATCGCCTAAACTCACAACCCCCAGATTTGGTTGAAGCGTGGTGAACGGGTAATCGGCAATTTTGGGCTTGCTCTCGGAAATTCTCGATATGAGGGTGGATTTTCCGGCATTAGGCATCCCTATGAGCCCAACATCCGCGAGTAGTTTCAACTCCAATTCCAAAAGACGCTCATCTCCTGATTTTCCTTTGGTGGTTCTCCTTGGCGCTCGGTTTGTTGAACTTTTAAAGTGCTCGTTGCCGAGTCCGCCTCGACCTCCTTGCACAATGATTACTTCCAGGCCCTCTCCCGAAAGATCGACTACAACTTCTCCCGTTTCAGAGTCACGCACGATGGTTCCAAGAGGCACTTCAAGCAACAAGTCCTCCCCATCAGCTCCAAACTTGTTGTTTCCCATGCCTGCTTGGCCTTTTTCTGCTCTCAGAAACGGTCGGAATCTAAAGTGCGTCAGCGTGTTTAATGACGATGTCGCCTTAAAAACCACATGTCCCCCACGTCCACCATTTCCCCCGTCAGGACCGCCTCTCGGCACAAACTTCTCCCTTCGGAAGCTAAGGCAACCGTCTCCTCCACGGCCAGCCTGCACACGTATTTTAGCGGTATCAACAAACATGGTAGGGGCGGAGCCTGCCCATTAGAGACTACTCCGCCGGAATGACACTGATAATTCGGCGGCCCTTAGCTTTGCGCTCGAATTTCAATTTTCCGCTCGCCTTGGCAAAGAGGGTATGGTCATTGCCTAAACCGACATTTTCACCTGGATGAAAGACAGTGCCACGTTGCCTGACGAGGATGGTTCCCACATTTACGCTTTCTCCTGCAAAACGCTTCACGCCTAAACGACGCCCGGCGCTATCTCGTCCGTTGGATGAACTTCCACCAGCTTTCTTATGCGCCATTTCCTAATCCTTTCATCCTGATGCGAGGATGTCTGTCACTTCTATTTGAGTATAAGGCTGCCTGTGCCCTCGTTTGGTCCGAACTTTTTTGCGGCGTTTGAATCGAAAAGCTATAACTTTTTGTCCACGCCCGTGGTCACGAATCACCGCTTTTACTTTGGCTTTACTCAACGCCTCTTTATCTGCAACAACTTCTTCCCCATCTACGATGAGTCGAACATCCTCAAACTCGACGCTTTCTCCAACATTACCGGGCAAGCGCTCGACCAAGATTTGATCTCCCGTTTCAATACGTACCTGCTTACCACCGGTTTCCACTACAGCATACATTCAAAAAATCTCCTTGATGCCCAAATTATGCTTTGGTCTTAAAAATCAACCATTTCGCTAACTTTCGGCAATAACGAGGAGGATATCTATCAATCCAGCCCCTAAAAGTCAATTCAAAGTCTTAACAAACTGATTATCTTTTTCATTACTCTTATTTTCTTTTCTTCTTGATCAAGCTAAACGTCACCCGTTCGGCCCGAAACGACACGGTACGTCTGACAGGCAAATATCCCTTTTTTTGTACCGATACGGTAAAGCCCTTGAAAAAATCTTTCATGCCTGCTTTAAATTTTAGGCGCAATGGTGTTTTTCCTTGGTATACATCATCGATGAAAACATCTGCCTGTGGTGGATTCGACGTGACGATCAGTTGACGATCCTTGAAGCCTTTAATCGGATTCTCAACATTCCTCTCCCACCATTTCCCCATTTGCTTCCCGGTTTTGCCACATCCTGACACACCCGGAAGAAGCAAGAGGAAAATACCGATACCCAGAATAAGCTGTAACGAAGGTTTATGCATATTTCCTTGATTTGATTTTCGAGACATAATCAAAATCCTTGGAAAATCGACCCTCTCGTAAACACCAAAAACTATACATAACATCAGTTTACACTGAAAACATCATGAGGAAAAACACTTCATTATGGGATGCATCCGTTTTGTTAGCGGCCCCCTTCTACGCAGGTGGTTCACCCACCTGTTTTCCCGACCATTCCTCAAACATTTGCAGTAATTCCGTCTGGTCCGAATCTGGTCCATATTTTTGCACACCCAGACCATATATCTGCCTGGCGTGATTCAAATAAAACGCCGCCACACCATTTTCGCGCGCTAAATCGCTTCCCATAGAGAGATCTTTATGCATCAACCCCGTGGAGAACCCACAAGTAAAATCCCTCGGCAGGAGAAAGCGAGGCCATTTATCTTTCGTAGCGCTGTTCATACCTGAGCCGCCGTTGAAGACTTGAAGAGCCTTTTCTGGGTCGAGACCTAACTTCGACGCCAAAACCATTGCTTCCATTGATGAGAGCAGGCTCGTGGCCGAGAGAAAATTGTTTACACACTTCATGGCGTGCCCAGATTCTGGTGCTTCATCGATATGAACAATAGTCTTGCCTAACGTTTCGAAAACAGGCATGGCCGCATCCACAATCTCTTTGGGGCCACCCGGCATGATGGCCAAAGTGGCGGCTTCCGCTCCTACGACGCCGCCTGAGACCGGCGCCCCAATGAGGTGTAATCCCTTTTCTTCTAACCGCGAAGCGAGAATGCTAGTTCTTGTCGGGTAAGAAGAACTCATATCGATAATCAATTTCCCCTGAGCTAGATGTGTTGATATCCCATCCGGCCCATCTACTACTGCATCAACAACATTGCTATCGCGTAACATTGTGATGACAACATCGGCGCGCTTTGCCAAATCAGCCAAGCTCTCAGCCTCTTGCACACCATCAGCCGCCATTGCCTTCACATTTTCTGACCTTGTGTCATAAGCCACCACCGCGTAATCGCCATGCCTCAAATTTTTCGACATGGGTTTTCCCATCTTTCCGATTCCGACAAAACCGATAGTAACGCTTCCTGGCTGTAAAGTTTTCATGATTTCCTCACTATCTGGATAAAACTTGTTATAGAAGACGCCATCAATCGTTTAGATGTTTTTATTCGCTCAAAGGTTTTTGTCAATCCCCAACTGGAATGGTAAGCTTGTTGATAAATTAAAGCTTCTCCCATCACCCGCCCTGTGTTTACCCATATGCCGTTCAAGGAGATTCGAAATGGCGCCGATTTCGGCGAATGATGTTATATGTTACCTAGAAGAAAATCCTGGTTTTTTCTTAGAACATCCAGACTCACTTCGCCAAAGCGGTCTGTTAACACAAGACAGCACTTCAGCAAAAGTCCTCAATTTGCGAGATAAGCTTTTCAATCGCTTAAAAGGCGAAAGAGAGGATTTGATACGACTTCTCGACGAAACGATAGAACTCGTTCGCCAAAATGAGCAGATCGAAAAAGACTTTATCGCCATTGAACAACTTTTGTTTGAACAAGCGCCCTCATTGGAGAGCCTTACAGAAATCGCAAAAAATATTGAATCGCGCTTTAGAATTGAATACGCAGGCTTTTTGCTTCTGGAACCCATCGACGGCATCCCAGTGATCGCGGCTAAATCTGATGACTCATCCCGCATTCGCCCACTTGGCAAAATACAAATAGAGCTCGTTCCAATGGAAGGGGGAGTTGCGCTCAAAAGTAAATTAGAAGGGGGTGGAGGTCCGCTGTTCCCGGATACCCTAGGCGAAAGTATCGCATCGACCGCTATAGTTCCTTTAGAAATTCATGAGACAAAAATCGGTTTTCTCATCTTGGGCTCAAAAGACCCCGAGCGATATCAAGAAGGGATGGCGACCCACCTCCTCAGGCGTCTCGCAATGCGTTTGGCCTTGGGGATTTCCATTTTTCAACGATTCAACAATCGGGAAACAGCAAACACGAGTTCTTGAAGTAGCAAAGGGCTCATTTTGCGATGAACCTTCTTTTCCCCTAATAAATCATCAAGCTGGCACTCGCTCCGCTTTGGAAACAAGTTCCATTACTTCAGAGATACTGCTCAAATTTTCTAAGCTCCTCACCCGCTCAATGAGCAAATTCCCTGTTTCCTTTTCGAGCACCGGGGCCGTCATGACATAGAATCGTTCGATCAACTCATCCCACGTCAGCGGATTGCGCGAATCTCCTTTGGGATAATCCTGATGCGCTTCAAAAACACCGCGATCAGTCTCGATTTTAACATGCGCTTGCCATTTATCCGGAAATTCCTTCTCCATTTCAGCATCACCGTAACATTCGATCTTTTTGATGATGGAGGAATGCACTTGAGAACGGAGAAAGTCATCGGCATATTCATCAAGCCCTGCGGCGTGTCTGAGAATCGCTACAGCCACGGCATATTGAAGGCTGAACTGCGCATCAACAATGTTTTGCGGATTCGTTTTCATATCATAGGGTTCGATGACCACCATCACACTCGTCTCTGGAACCCGGACTTCCACTCGTGTAATTTCCTCAGGCTTAATGTCGTGTATTTTGCAAATTTCAATTGTGGCGTCAATTGAAGCGTGGTTGTAACGACAACAAGCGTAGGGCTTAATTGCGCTCTCGCAGATTTCCCAATACTCGCCAAAATGCTCCACAACATACTCAGGCGTATAGTTATCACTATGGCCGTGCAAAAATCCCGTTTTCCCACCCAAAATATCTTCCGGTCCCGTATAACTTTCTTGAGCCAAATAGGCGGCGATGATACCGCTATGCGCCGCCCATCCCGGGTGAAACCTCTTCGTCCAAGCACCGTTATCGAGGTACTGCATCGAACCCGCCGCCTGGCTGCCCGAGATACCCATCGCATTGGCGGTGGCCTCGACAGATAACCCCAAAAGTTTCGATGCCGTGATTGCGGAGGCGAAAGTGCCACATGTGCCCGTAGGATGGAATCCGCGCTCATAGTGGCTTGTTGGGTTCACGGCGTTTCCAATACGATTGGTCACTTCATAACCTGCTACGATAGCTGCGATTACTCGCTTCGGATCGGGTTGATGCGCCTCGGCAACGGCTAACGTGCTGGGCATGACGCTGACTGCGGGATGCAGACTCGAGCGCGTAGTCACATCATCCATTTCCGTAGCGTGGCTCACGCCGCCATTCACCAGCGCAGCATGAGGAGCATCCGTCTTGATATCCGAGCCAATGATGGTGCATTGACCATCACGAGGAGCGCGCTTTTGGGCGAAATTATGAAACACCCGGGAACTGGCCGCTTCCACCGCTCTCAATGTAACGCCAAGATGATCAAGTAAGAAATACTTTGCGCGGTCTCTGGCCTCATCAGGCAAAGAATCGTAGGTAATGGCGTGAACGTGCTCCACAAGCATCCGGCTGATATTCATTGGAACTTCTCCTTCCACTAGAAGCCAGTATGTGATTTTTCGATTTACGCCCGCGACTGCCAAGTATTTTCACAACCTAGAAAATCATATTAGAACTCGCATATATCTTCCTTCAGCGCAAGAGTGGACAAACCGCCCAAAGCTATTGGGACACGGATGAGTTTGTCATAAGGTACCGCTTGCGGATAGAATTCTCCAACTTTTTTGCGTCCTCATCATTTTGATTTTGGAGACATAAAATGCAATCTTGCGTTTTTTGTAAAATCGTAGCAGGCGATATCCCCTGCAAAAAAGTTTATGAAGATGACGCATTATTTGCATTTGAAGATGTCAACCCTGCGGCTCCCACACATATTCTGATCATCCCGAAAAAACATATGGAGACGCTCCACGAAATACAGGATGCACACAAAGAATTGATTGGTTCCATATTCGTTGCGGCGAATGAAATCGCCCGCAAACAGGGAATTGCGCAAGAGGGCTTCCGAATCGTCGCGAATTGCGGAGAAAACGGGGGGCAAACCGTTTTTCACATCCACTATCACCTCTTGGGCGGACGCCAGATGCAATGGCCGCCGGGCTAACGCATCGTGAGTGAAATTGTTTACATGAACTGCACAGCCGAAAAACTCGCCGAACTGGCCAAACAGGAAAGCGCCTTTCTCAAACTCGCCAGAAAATTGCTAGTCCCATGGAATCTACATCACCCGGAATCGCCGCTCCATGGCGCGGCTCCATTTACTCGCGTGATCAGCATCGAACAAAATATCTGGATCCGCAGGCGCCGTATACCAATCTCCGCGCCTCATCTCGCTTTCTAATTGCCCAGCCCCCCAACCGGCATAGCCCACCATGATTATAATTTTCTTGGGCCGTCTACCTTGAACCATAGACTGAAGCACCACATCTACCGAACTGATCGCTACATTCTCACCCACTTCATGAGCGACATCGAGCTCATGCTCTCTCGTATGCAGCACGAAACCTGAATCGGGCGACACGGGTCCGCCGTAGTGAATATCCACCTGGCTCATATCTCGAGGCGGTTTTATGTCGAAACTCCTGAAAAGCTTGGCGAGCGGTATCTTCTGCACGACGCGGTTCAGTATCAGCCCGAAAGCCCCTTTTTCGCTGTGCTTCACCAGCAAAATAACGCTCTCGCGGAACCGCCCATCCGGCATGCCCGGACGCGCAACCAACAGCTTGCCCTGATGATGGCCAAGTAGAGGAAGGTACGCCCCCTCCGTGTTCTTGTCCCCCTCCTGGGCGGATGCGGTTACGGTGACAAACAACACCATCGCAACGAGCAGGATTCGCTTCATTCTAGGCCACCCAGCCGCCGCCATAGAGCACGTCGCCGGAGTAGAAAACGGCCGCCTGCCCTGGCGCCACAGCGCCTAGACTGGTGGGGTCATCGGGCCTGATCTCGACGGTTCCATCCCCTTTGGAGGTCACGGCGCAGACGGCAGCGCGACCGCGATGCCTCACCTGCACTTCCAGTCGAACGGACTGCGGGGGAATCGACCAGCGCACGTCCCGGGCGCAGAAAACCTCACGAGCCAGAGCCCTGCGCTCACCCACAACGATGGTGGCCGAATCAGATTCTAGTTCCACCACATAGCGCGGCGGGCCACCCCCCAAATCAAGGCCCCGTCTTTGACCCACGGTGAAGTTGGTCACACCCCCGTGCCTGCCGAGCACGTTGCCCTCCAAATCCACGATGTCCCCCGGTCTGTCGATGCCGGGTTTTTCAGCCCTTAGAAAAGCGCGGTAATCATCCTTGGGCACGAAACAAATTTCCTGGCTTTCAGGTTTTTCCGCAGTGGCGAGACCCAGTTTTCTGGCGTATTCCCTCGTATTTTCTTTTGTGAACTCCCCCAGGGGGAAGGCGGTGCGCGCGAGTTGTTCCTGCGTCATGCCGAAGAGGAAATAGGTCTGGTCCTTTTCCCTATCGAGGCTTCTCGCGACGCTCAGGCGTCCATCGACCTCCACCCGCCTGGCGTAATGGCCGGTGACGAGCAACTCCGCGCCGAACGCCACCGCACGCTCGGCCAGATAGTCGAACTTCACCACCTGGTTGCACTTGACGCAGGGCACGGGCGTCCTGCCGTTTTCGTATTCTGAGATGAAGTCCTCGATCACGCTCTGCCTGAAGGATTCGCGCACGTCCATCACGTAGAAGGGGATGTCGAGCTGGGCCGCCACGGCGCGCGCATCGGCCAGATCGCGCGGCGCGCAACAGCCCCGGTGGAAAGATTCCTGCTCGGGCCTGTCGGCGAGGCGAAGCCCCACGCCGATGGTCTCATGGCCCTGCTCCACCATCAGGGCCGCGGCCACCGAGCTATCCACCCCGCCGCTCATCGCCACCACCACGCGCTGCGCCATCACCGCCTCCAGAGGAGTCCACCCAAAGTCCGGGCACGTTATACACCACCCGCTCGCTTCCAGGCCACCGGGCGAGCGCAGCCAGACCGCGAGACACCCGGGCGAAACCACTGCGGGCAATTGCGGGGAAATGCGGGGGTTTGGAAAAAGTTTTTAATTCGATAAATTACGATAATTATCTAATATATTACTTTAATATATACCGGTAATATTCTGAATCGATGTGAAATGTCATGATTGTTTGATCCATAAACCTTTCAGTAATTTATCGATATTTATCGATATTTTCACTAATTCAAAAACCGGGAGAATCATCGCGCTCAGGGGGTATTTCATCATCCCGGTATCTCCGTCTCCATCCACGCGGCTCCAAAAGATTTGCTGACCCACCCTGTTCACCTTGATGAAACGGCTACGAGGAATTTGAATTCTCGACCCTGTTCGCCAGTATGAAACGGCTGCGAGGAATTTTAATACGCCACCCCCCTCGCCCGTATGAATAGGCTGTAGAAGGTTCGATTCCTCACAGAGTGCGCCCGTATGAAAAGGCTGCGGGAGGTTCGATTCCTCACAAAGTGCGCCCGTATGAATGGGCTACGTGAAATCCGATTCCTCACAGGGCCTGCCCGTATGAGATTCCTCCACCGGGTGCGCCCGTATGAAATTCTCGCGCATCCCCAGGCAGGCGGGGTAGCGGCAAATGCGGGCAAATGCGTCACTCCTGCCGATTGATTTCGCCGGAACGACGACACGGCGAGCGAATTTAATTGCAGAGACAGGTCGCGACCTGTCCGGCCCCCGCGCCCGTCCTGACGATAGACAACCACGGGAGCGTACAACCACGCGGGGTCAGACCCGACCGATGAGGAGGGTTTGCGTCTCTCGCAGGGGAAGATCGTGCGTGTCCGCCCTCGTTTTGGGACCCGCACTACGGATGGCTTTTCAATGCCTGCCAGTGAGAAATTCGATTGTAGAGACAGGTCGCGACCTGTCCGGCCCCCGCGCCCGTCCTGACGATAGACAACCACGGGAGCGGACAACCACGCGGGATTGTCCTGTTCGGGTGCAGGGGTGTCGAACTTCCCCGAGGAGGGGAAGATCGTGCGTGTTCTCCCTCCACATACATGCGAACAAAATCGAGAATCACTCTTCCTTTGAGGTTTTTATCACTCCCCCCTTGAGGATCAGCCCCGACTGAGGAAGGAGGGGCTGCCGATTGAAGAATGAGGGATTGTCAGTGAGGTAAGGACGAAGCCCGCAAGCGAACCGGTGGGGGGAGATTTTATTTTATAATTATACCCCCCACCGCATCAGCCTTCGTTCAAAGACTCGACTTCTGCGACAATCCCTCCCACCTGGTCGGAATTGACCCTCAAGGGGGAGTGTTTCTGCGACCGACCCGCCCCTATGAAAGCATGACGGTTCGGCGAACTACCGGGCGGACGCACAGGCGGCGAACAATATGTTCGACCCTGCGATATCGAATCGCCCTATCCCGCGGTATAGCCGCCGTCGGCATAGAGAATGTGGCCTGTGTAGAAATCAGACGCCCGCGACGCGAGGAACAGGAGCGGCCCTGCCAGATCCTCAGGCTCGCCCAATCGTCCCTTCGGTATGCGGCTCACGATTCCCTCGCGCATCCTGACCGCCTCGGGCGCCTCGGTGAACATCCAGTCCGTAAGCGTCGAGCGAAAAACGGTCGGCCCAATCGCGTTGACGGTGATTCCCGTCGGGCCCAGCTCGCAGACCAGCGCTTTGGTGATTCCGTCGACCGCCGCCTTGGAGGCGCAATAGGCGGTATAGCCGGCGGGATGGCCGATCAGCCCGCGCGTCGAGGAAACGAGGACTATCTTGCCGCCTTCGCCCTGCGCCTTCATCCGCCGCGTTGCGGCGCGCGCCAGCAGCCAGGTCTGCGTCACGTTGGCGTCCATGACTTCGGCGAACGCCGCAGGCGTCATCTCCTCGATCATCGCCGGCCTGTTGATGCCCGACGCCACGACCAGAATGTCGAGGCGGCCATGGGCCTCCACCGCTTTTTCCACAATGGCGTCCACCGCCGCCTCGGAATCGGGGCGCGCGTTCACCGCGGCGACCGAAGCCCCCAGCGTCCGGCACTCGCCCGCGACGGCGTCGAGCGCGTCCGCATTGCCTGCGGCCAGCGTAAGGCGGCATCCGGCCTCGGCCAGGGTCCGCGCGGCGACCGCCCCGAAAGCGCCGGATGCGCCGGTAATCAGCGCAGAGCGTCCGCCGACATCAAAAAGTTCCGAGGGTTTCATGTCGTGCCGTCCGGATAGGGGATCACGACCGGCATCCCGCAGGCATGAGAGAAGATTTCGTATGCCCCATGCTAGGTATCAAGCGGGTGAAGTGTCAAGAATACGGGGGGGGGATATGAATTCCAAGGATCAAACCTAATTGATAGGCGTTGCGTAGGGACAGGTCGCGACCTGTCCGGCCCCGCGCCTGTCCTGACAACGGAAAACCCGAATAATGCGAGAGGGTCAAACGGTTTCGTAGGGTCAGACATATATGTCTGACCTGTGAGTTCTCCCTGCACATACATGCGTGCAAAAATGAGAACCACTCCCCCTTGAGGATCAGCCCCGACCGAGGAGGGAGGGGCTGCCGACTGAGGAAGGATGGGCTGCCGATTGAGGAAAGGGGGATTGTCGCAGAAGCCGAGCCTCAAGCGAAGGCTGAGGCGACTCCCCCTCAAGGGGGGAGTGGCCCCAAAAACAACAGGGAGGACACGGGGTCCGCCCCTAAGGAATTTCTGCGGCTCTGTCGTTCGAAAATTCCGACACAAAAATGGAAAACGGGATATATAAAACCACCGTGCCTAGGTTGCTAAGAACGAGCCTAGCAAGCCTCACATTTGGAATCACGCAATTTCATCTAGTTTCTGAATGATTTCTTGAATAAAAACTTCAGCGTGTTCAAGATCATTCACTGCCAATCCATCGTGTACGACTTTATTCAGTATTTTCTTAATCTTGCCATATTCTTTATTATCTTTTGCCGAATAAACATCTTGATCATCATACAAAAAGTGAGCACCTTTGTTCTTAGCTTCTTGAATCATGCGATCAGAGAAATGACGCTCAATTCCGTGAAAAGTATCATTGAGCCTCGGATTAAATGCAGAAGATGGCCAAGCAACTGCGGAAAATGGGTCATTATCAGTAAATAATTTACGAAACGACTCGACTTTTGTCTGCGCGTCCCAATCTAATACGACTAAGACTGGTGCATAGCTAGAGCGAGCCTTGATCGGCCCCTTATTTTCTTTCACGTATTGCAATAGACGGTCTACGCCACCCTTGGCCCCGCTCTCGCTAATTGTCTCAAGACATGCAACCTCAAGTCGTCGATTTGGGCAAACTAGCTTGAGTGCCCTTTGAAAAAAATCCACATCTGTCTTTCCTTCAACAAGAACAAGTGGAACTGCAGGATAATATAAGATGGGATGAACCCAACGCGAAATCCCTGCACGTGAAATTTTATCAAGTGCATCTTGCGAACTTGAAGTTGTTTCGCAAACTGTCTGGCTACCCTCTTTTTGAACCAAAATAGCAGCTCCAGAGTATTGAACCATCAAATCGGAATGGGTCGTGCATAGCACCTGAAGACGACTCTCCGGTTTTTTTGCAATAAACGAAAGAAAGGAAGCCACTCGTGCTTCAAGGGAGGTATGCAAAGATGATTCCGGTTCTTCGACTGCCCAGATAGCCGCTTGTTTCCATCCGAATTTCTGAAAATAGTCGCTGTCGATCAGGTAGAGGGTTTCCAACATCAGCAGGCTTTGGACGCCGGAGCCCTGTACAGCATCTGTCATTTCAAAATCGCCGTTGCCGAACCGATAACCGAATGTAAAAACCATATCCGACCATGAGGTTGGTGTTGCGAGCCGAACCGCACCTGTGTCAGGAGAGGCTTCCGTTAAGCGTTCTGCCAGTTCTTGTATTATAGTCTCCGAGGTTTCTTGAATAGCGGAAAACGCAGCATCGTGTTGTCTGGCTCTGTGCCTGAGGCGTCCGACCAAGAGGTCTCTTAGTGCTGGTCGTTCATTTCGGATTATATCAACGGGCAGAACCCGGTTCGGAATATAGCGGAAGTTAATGAGTTGTAGAAATTGATCAATCTTCAGTCGATCTTCGGGACTTAACTCCTTCCCATCCAGAAAATAGGAAGGAAAGGGTGTGTTGCGCCGCCATTTTTTCTCAATGCTAAATGACCGACTACCGAGAAGGGTTTCAACAGGCTGAAGGTCTTTGCGGAAATTAAAATGACCAGGTAGCTCAAAAACTGTCCGGATACTGATTTCCTTGGCTTTTTTCTGTTTTAAGTCAGGTCGATAATAATCGTCGTCAACATTGAGCCTTTGCTCAAGGTCCGTGTACCCATTGAAAAAGGCATTCAGGGCACGAAGCACATTCGATTTGCCAGAGTTGTTGATACCGGCAAGGGCCGTGAAATCACGCACGCCTGATATCACAGCCGATCGAATCGATCGAAAACCCTTGATCTCGATTTCAGTAATGAGATTCACAGAATTTCACGGAACTCCGCGGGCTGGGCACCACATCAATTAGCGACCAGTAATGTTACATACAGTTCGTCATTTTGCAATATGTCTTAGAGCGGAGTTCTTGATAAGACTTAAACTAGAAGGCTTTACATTGACTATCACGAATGCACTAAGGCCGGACACATAAATCCGCCCCCCCTTGATTTACCTCCTCCGACTTGGCTACGCGGGACTAGCTTCCCGCACCGACTCTGCCATCATTAAAGTGAGGGAAGTAATATCCTCCGCCTCATCGAGGCGCCACCAGGCGTCCCACGCGGCGCGGGCTTTTTCATCGGAAAGGTCGGCGACGCATTCGAGGAATTTTTCCTTGAGTTCAAGCTCGGTCAAGGGGTTTTCGATGTGTCCGCGCGCGCGCGGGAAAAAGCGGGTGAGTTCGCGCCCGTCTTTGAGTTTTACCCATACCCCGGCCGCTTCGGTTTCGGGGTCCTCGCGCGCCATTTTTTCATCGAGTTCGAACGCCACGCGCTTCTGGAGGGCGGCGATTTCAGGGCGTCTCACGCTCGCCTCTTCGAACTGGCGGATGCCCACCTTGCGGTCCACCAAGGCAGAGGCCAGACAGAACGGCATGGAGAATTTGCCTTCCAGGCTCGTGGTCGCCTCCTTGTAGCGCAAAACTTTCAGCGTCATGGTCGATGCGCGCGCGCCGAGAGCCGCCACGTCGGCGACCGCGATGTCTTCCGTGTTCACCAGATCGAGCATGGCGTCGATGCCCGGATGCGTCATGGCGCAGCAAGGGTGAATCTTGACGCAGACGCCCTCTACGATGTCCCAGGGCTGTCCCCAGGCGCCGACCGCGTTCTCCCAGTCCGCGAATTCATGCGCGGCGGGTCCGATTTCCTCCGCCGCCAGGGCCGCCGTGAAGCCCGTTTCCAGCGTATCTTCCGCCGCGGTGAAGCCGCCCTCGGCCAGTTTCGCCGCGACGAGACCCGCCCGCGCGGACTGGCCCGCGTGAAAGGGTTTCGTCATCGTACCGAAATTCGACACCAGCCCGGCCGAGCCGCTCGCCCCCAGGCTCATGGCGTTTACAGTCTGATCCTCATCCAGACCCAACAGATACGCGCAGGCGCCCGCCACGCCGACCGAACCGAGCGTGGCCGTGGCGTGAAAGCCCCGGCGGTAGTGCTGTGGGTTCACCGCGCGGCCCAGGACGTGCAACAACTCGAAACCGATCGCATAGGCCTCGAGAACCTTGGCGCCCCCGATTCCCCTCTCCTCCGCCAGTGCGATGAGCGCGGGAACGAGGGTGACGCTCGGGTGGCCCAGCATCACGAAATCCACGTCGTCGTAATCGAGCGCATGGCCCGCCGTTCCGTTCACGAAGGCGGCCCAGGAGGCGCTCGTCCGCTCCGTAGCGCCGATAATGCGCGCTGCGGGAGCGCCGCCTTCCGAGACCGCCAGCCCATGCGCCAACCGCGCGCAGTCATCTCCCCGACCCGCCAGAATCACGCCCAAAGTGTCGAGTACGGCGTTTCTCGCCTGCGCGCGCGCCTGAGCGCCGACGTCGGAGGGATGAACCGCCGCGATTCTTTTCGCCAGTTCTCTGGTGGCCGGATAGGTCATCGAGAAAATCTCCTTGGGTTGCGGGTGAATCCCGGGGAGTGAATGAATCTACAGGGACGACCCCCAGAAGGGCCGCCCCTGATTTCAAGTCAAATGCCGCGCGGGCGTTCGGGGGCTGCTTTCGCCTTGCGCCCCTTGCCTGCGGGTTGTCTCATGTTCTCGGTGAGCTTGAACTTGTTCACCGCGTTCACGAAGGCCTTGGCGCCCGCCTCGACGGTGTCGGGACTCGTAGCGTGGCCGGCTATCTGCAAGCCGCCGTCGAACTCCACCATCATGTTCACCTCGGCGAGCGCGTCGCGTCCCCGGGTGACGGCGTTGGCCGAAAAATCCGCCAGGCGGCATTCGACCCCCACGACCAGGCAGATGGCGTTGATGGCCGCATCCAAGGGGCCGTTGCCCTGGCTTACGTCGGAGAAACTCTCCTCGCCCTGCCGGATACGCACCGTGGCCGTGGAGGCCGGCTGCGTGCCCGTGGAGGATGTGACCTGCAGGAATTCGAGACTGTAGTAGTTCTCCCCGCCCTCGGCGCGGTTTTGCTGCAACAGCGCAATCAAATCCTCGTCGTAGACCTCTTTTTTCTTGTCCGCCAGGTCGATGAAGCGCGGATAGATGGCCGTGATCTCCTCGCGCGACATCTTGAAGCCCAACTGCCCGTAGCGGCTCCTCAAGCCCGCGCGGCCCGAGTGCTTGCCGAGCACGAGGGTGTTCGAGGGCCTGCCCACGGACTGGGGCGTCATGATCTCATACGTTATCGCCTTCGATATCACCCCGTGCTGGTGGATGCCCGCCTCGTGCGCGAAGGCGTTCTTGCCCACCACCGCCTTGTTCGGCTGCACGGGCACGCCCGTCATGGAGGTCAGGAGCCTGCTCGTGGGGTAGATCTCGCGCGTCTTGACCCCCGATTTGTAGTTGAGTTCATCGCGCCTCGTGGAGATGGCCATCACGAGCTCCTCGAGCGAGGCGTTGCCCGCCCGCTCGCCGATGCCGTTGATGGTGCATTCCACCTGCCGCACGCCGGATTCGATGGCCACGATGCTGTTCGCCACCGCAAGGCCCAGGTCGTCGTGGCAGTGCGCGCTGAAGACCACGTCGTCGTAACTGGGCACCTTTTCGAAAATATGCTCCCAGAAACGCTTGAACTCGCTCGGGATAATGTAGCCCACCGTGTCGGGGAGGTTGATGGTGGTCGCCCCCTCCTCAATGGCTATCTTCACCGTCTCGGCCAAAAAATCCCAATCCGAGCGCGTGGCGTCCTCAGCGCTCCACTCCACATCCTTGCAGAGTTTCCGCGCATGGCGCACCGAGGCGGCGATTTCTTTCAAGAGCGCCGCGCGCGTCATCTTGAGCTTGTGCTTCAGGTGAATATCCGAGGTGGCGATGAAGGTGTGGATTCTGGGCTTTTTCGCGTGGCGCACCGCCTCCCAGCAGCGGTCGATATCCTCGCGCGCGGAACGCGAAAGGCCCGCGACGATGGTTTTGGTCACCGCCTTGGCCACGTCGCGCACCGATTCGAACTCGTCGTTCGACGCGATGGGAAAACCGGCTTCGATGACGTCCACGCCCAGCTTTTCGAGCTGAACCGCCATCTGCACCTTTTGGAAATGGTCCATGCTGCAGCCGGGCGATTGCTCCCCGTCTCTGAGCGTGGTGTCGAAAATGCGTATTCTGTTCGAGGCCCTGCCTCTGGATGGTTTCTTTCGTACCGTCGTGGCTTCTCTCGCCATGAGTTTAAGGCTCCTTAGGAATTTTTCTTGAATGTGCGCCTTGGGCGGAGCGCCTGAATTTATTTGGCGGATGGGCGCTTGCGCGCAAGACGGGTGACCGCGCTGGTTTCCTAAGAAGCCAGTGGATGGCGGGGCGTCTTGAACACGCCCCAGGAAATCCTGCGATCCTGATGCCTCATCGAATCAAAACTCCATATCGCTCAATCAAGCGCGAGGCCGCATGGTTCAACGGGCGTTGCCCACGCATGTCCCCGCAAAAGCAATACCGATCTTATCGGCCAAGCGCGCGCCGAGGTCAAGTCCCTTTTTCCGTTTTTCCCCGGTTTTGCGAATCCATGTCCTCATGTTCCGACGCAAGCGCGTATGAAACGCCGGCCCTATTGCGCGTACTGCCCGCCGTCCACCACGAGGGCCGAGCCCGTCATGAAGCTCGAGGCGTCGCTCGCCAGAAAGAGAATCGCTCCCTTGAGTTCATCGGGCCGGCCGACGCGCCCCATCGGGATGTGGGCCCTGATCATCCTCTCGCCCGCTTCCGAGGCGAAGAATTTGCTGTTGATGTCGGTCAGGAAATATCCCGGGGCCAGAGCGTTCACGCGCACGCCCGTTTTCGCCCATTCGAGCGCGAGCGTCTTGGTGAGTTGAATCAGGCCGCCCTTGCTCGCCGAGTAGGCGGAGAGCATCTTCACGCCGATGAAGCCCGCGACGGAGGCCACGTTCACAATTGCCCCGCCGCCGCGCTCGATCATACCCGGCGCCACGGCCTGGCACATCAGGAACGTGCCCCGCAGGTTCGTCTCCAGCACCTGGTTCCAGCGCTCGAGCGGCAGATCGGTGGCCCAGCCCTCGCCGCTCACGCCGCTGTTGTTCACCAGAACGTCGATGGGGCCGAGCGCATCTTCGGCATCGCGCGCCGCCTCGCGGATGGAGTCGGGGTCCGTCAAATCACAGGCGACGGCGTGGGCCGTGCGGCCCAGGGCGCGAATCTCATCCGCCGCCTCGTCGAGTTTTTCTTTTCGCCTCGCCGCCAGGGCGACGTCGGCTCCCGCCTCGGCCAGGGCATGGGCCATCGCGCGTCCGAGACCCGTGCCGCCTCCCGTTACCAACGCCCTCTTTCCGCTTAAATCAAATAGTTGTGGCAATTCACTTTCCCCTGAATGTAAAGTTTCCATAATTTTTGCCCACTAAATTCGTGAATAAGCTGTGGATAAGTATGTGTGGAGGGCCTCTAAACCCCCTGTTTTCCGTCACTTATTACATATTGACACTTTTTTGAGCAAATCTTGCAAGTCAAATGATATCAATAACATACACTAAATTTTCGCCCCATCAGGCCTTGTGTTTTCGTTTTAAGCATTGTTTTTGCACAAGTTTCATGGACGAAATCCCGATTTCGCCTCCCAACGCGCCTTTAGAATTTTTATTTTCACTCGCCGGCATCGCCCGATATCTCCGCCGATCCCGCCTCGTAAAAGAGCAGACACGTATCGCCGTAGCGCCTCTCGCGCACGAGCCGCGCCTCGCCCGCCTCGCTCCTTACCGGTACGCCCCGGGGGGCCTCCATCACGAGGCTCGCGCATAGCGGCTCAGGCGTGAAGACGGCCTCGAGCACACGCAAACGCAGCGCCTCGTCGCGCCAGGGCGGATCGGCGAAGGCCAGATCGAACTTGCGCGGAGGATCCGCCCGGATCCGCCCGATCTCGTGGGTCACGTCCGCGCAGCGCACCTCGAAGCCTTCGACCAAGCCGAGAGTTTGGGCGTTTTTGCGCATCGCCTCGCAAAGGCGCGGGTTTTTCTCTACTGCTACGATGCCGGCCGCGCCCCGGCTGAGCGCCTCAAGCGATATCGCGCCCGAGCCCGCGCACAAATCGAGCACGTACGCGCCGGCCACCGCGCCCCCCCAGATGTTGAACAGCGCCTCGCGCACGCGCTCCCCCGTGGGCCGCACATCGGCTTCTTCGGGTGACGGAATCCTCCGGCTCCTTGCCGCGCCACCTATAATTCTGAGCGACAACGCAAGTCCTCAAAGGCGCTCGAAGTGGGCCAGTTCGCCAAAGGCCCGGTAGCGCGCGTCAATTTCCTCGCTCGAGAGTGCGCGCATGCGGTCGTAGCTGAACGATTCCACGTTGAACGACGCCATGACGCTGCCGAAGACGACCGCCTTGCGCATTCCCGCCTCGCTCAGGTCGCCCGTGGCCGCGAGATGGCCCATGAAGCCGCCCGCGAAGCTGTCGCCCGCACCCGTGGGGTCGCATACGTCCTCAATCGGAAGCCCGGGGGCGGAGAACACGCCATCCTCATGAAAGAGCAGCGCACCGTACTCGCCCTGTTTCACCACGAGGGTCCTGGGGCCTATCTCGCGAATCCTGCGCGCAGCCCGCGCGATGTTCGCCTCGCCCGAGAGGGCGCGCGCCTCCGCGTCGTTGATGACGACCAGATCGACCATCGAGAGGGTTTTGAGCAACGCCTCGCGCCTGCCCTCAATCCAGAAGTTCATTGTGTCGCACGCCACGAGCCGGGGCGAGTTCGCCTGTGAGACGACGGCGGCCTGAAGCTCGGGGTCGATGTTCGCCAGAAACACGAATTCGGTGTCTTTGAAATTATCCGGCAGATTGGGCGAGAAGCGCTCGAAGACGTTTAGCTGCGTGTCGAGCGTGTGGGCGGTGTTCAAATCGAACCCGTATTCCCCCTTCCAGCGGAAGGTCTTTCCCCCGCTTCGCTCGATGCCCGAGATGTCGATTTTGCGCTCTTTCAGGAAGGAGAGCGTATCTTCCGGGAAATCCGCCCCCACGACGGCCACGAGCCGCACGTCCGTGAAGTAGCTCGCCGCCACCGAGAAATAGGTGGCCGAACCCCCCACCGCCTCCTCCCGCTCGCCGAAGGGCGTCTTCACCGAATCAATCGCCATGGAACCGACCACCAGAAGACTCATCTTTCCCTCATCTTAAAATTTTTATACTGGCGGACACATGCCGCCATTTCGGCTCGGCGCCGCCTCTCCCGCCCGGGTAGACCACGCCGGAGAGGCGCGTCCGTTTCCATCTCGTTCTCCAGGAGGCCAACTCTAACTTCAAAGCGCGCGCGTTTCAAAGGGGATACCCATTTCGGGGCGAAATATGTTTTAATAGCGCCAAAGTCGCGAGAAGATACGGAAAACGCTTCCGGGAGGAGCGTTCGTCGTTTTCTCCCGTTCACAAGCAAAGGCAAAGCCTCATGGATGCAAAACACCCCCTCGCCACGCGCGAGGAACTGGCGAATCTCGATTTCTTCACCGATCTGGCCGACCGCTACCTCGCCGTCGACGGCCTGGAGGCGCGCTGGGTGGGTTTTTCCAAAAAAGAGATTCTCCCCGACAAGAAAATCGCCGAGCGGATGCACTATCTGGTCTCCTTGGCCCGTGCGGTCGAGGAGACGCTCGATTCCGCCTTCCGCTCAGGCCACATCCCCGGCACCGCCTTTTTCGGGAGGGGAAACGAGGGCGCAAGCGTCGCGAGCGCGATGTGTCTCGAAGATCACGAATGGCTCGTGCCCATGCACCGAAACTGCGGCGCGCACCTCGCCAAGGGCCATCCGCTCAAGAGCATCATGTCCCATTTCTTCGGACGCGCCGACGGCCCCTCGGGCGGGCGCGACGGGAATTTCCACATGGGCTACCGGCCCGAGCGGATCACCCAGCTCATCAGCCACATCGGCACCATGGTGCCCATCGCCACCGGCGTGGCATGGGCGGCCAAGGCGCGCGGCAAGGGCGAGGCCACCATCAACTACATCGGGGACGGCGGCACGAGTTCGGGCGATTTCCACGAGGCGGTGAACTTCGCCGCCGTGAGAAAACTCCCCCTCGTCATCGTCATCGACAACAACCAGTACGCATTCAAGACGCTTTTGAGCGATCAGTACGCATGCGACGCCCTGGTGCTCAAGGCGCCCGGCTACGGCATCCCGGGCTTTCTCATCGACGGCACCAACGCGCCCCTGGTGCGCCACGTGTGCTCACAAGCGCTCGCGCGCGCAAGGGCGGGCGGCGGCCCCACCTTGATCGAGAGCATCACCCTGCGCGCCGCCGGGCATTCGGTGTACGATAAATTTTCCGACTACGTGGACATGGAGCACTTTGAGAAATGGAACAACGAGCGCGACCCCATCAAGCGGCTCGATGAGGCGCTCATCGAATTCGGCGTCATGACGGCCGAAGAAGTCGCCGCCTCCCACGATAAGGCGAGGCAGGACGCCGAAGACGCTCGCGATGAGGCCCTTAAAAGCCCGATGCCGGACCCCGCGCACCTGACCGAAGGAGTGTTCGCCGAATGATTACCTACCGCGAAGCACTGAGCGCCGCCCTGTGGGAGGAGATGGAGCGCGATGAGGAGGTGTTTCTCATGGGCGAGGACATCGGCCTGGGCGGCGGGGCCTTCTACATCACAAAAGGGTTCATGGAGAAATTCGGGCGCGACCGCGTGGTGGACGTCCCCCTGAGCGAGGCAGGCTTCACGGGCGCCGCCATCGGCGCCGCCCTGTGCGGCATGCGGCCCGTGGTGGAGTTTCAGTTCGCCGATTTCGTCACCGAATCCTACAAGATGATCGTGGATTACGCGGCCGGAAACCATTACCGCCAGATGGGGCCGGTACCCATCGTCCTGCGCCTCCCGGCGGCTGCCCTCGTGAGCGCGGGGCCGTTCCACAGCCAGAACCCCGAGATCTGGTTTTTCGGAACGCCGGGCCTCAAGATCGTAGCACCCACGACCGCCCACGACGCCAAGGGGATGCTCAAAGAAGCGATTCGAGACCCCAACCCCGTCATCTTCATCGAGTACAAAAAATTCTATAACTACCCGGTGAACGAGTTGCCCGAAGTCTTGAGAACCGAAATCCCCGAAGACGACTACACCGTGCCCTTCGGCGAAGCGAAAACCCTGCGCGAGGGGGATGACATCTCGCTCGTCACCTTCGGCACCACGGTGCTCGAAGCCCTCGAAGCGGCGGACGTGCTCGAGGCGGATGGGGTGTCGGTCGAAGTCATCGATCTCAGAACCCTGGTTCCACTCGATAAGGCGGCGGTAATCGAAAGCGCCAAGAAAACGGGGAAAATCCTCTTCCTGCACGAGGCGAGAAAACGCGGCGGCGTGGGAGGTGAACTCGCCGCCATCGTGGCGGAGGAGGTCTTTGAGTATCTCGACGCTCCCATCCGCCGCCTCGGCGCGCCGGATACCCACGTACCGCTCAGCCCCCCGCTCGAGCGCGCCTACCTGCCCAGCACGGAGAAGGTGGTGAACGAACTCCGCGATCTCGCCGCGTTCTAGCCCGTCGGTTCATCTGGCGCATTTCCGGATTTTCAAGTAAAACAAATTTTCGATTGCATCCAACACGCTTGAGGGAGCCTGCATGTACACCGCGCGCATCAGAATGCCCCGCATGGGAACCAGCGTGCACGAGAGCACGGTGGTGGCCTGGAAGAAGGCGGTGGGCGATGCGGTATCGAAGGGCGATGTGCTGCTTTCGGCTGAGAGCGACAAGGTGGAGTTCGAAGTCGAGGCCCCTGCCGACGGCGTGATAACGGAAATCCTCGCGGACGCGGAAAAAACAGTGCCCGTGGGCGAAGTGCTCGCGACCATGGAGACCGAAACCGAGGTCGCCGACGAAACACCCGTGCAAGACAGGGGCGCAAGCGACGATTGGGCCGCTCCGGTCGCACCGTTGCAGCCGAGGGAGAAACCCGTCATCCCTGCGGCGCGTGCGCCAAAAGCCCCCCTCCCCTCGGACAAGAAAACGTGGCTCTCCCCGCGCGTTCAAAGCCTCGCCACCGCACACGGGCTCAATCTCGGCGTAATCTCAGGGATAGAGGGAACGGGAGCGGGCGGAAGGGTGAGCGCGCGCGACGTGGAGGCGTTCATCGCGGGCGGCGGCATACCGCCCAGAATAGAGATGTCGTCTGAGCCGCTCAGCGAGAATCGCGATGAGCGCACAGAGCCTCTCAGCAGAATCAGGAAGCGAATCGCCGAGAACCTCACCCGCTCCGTGCGCGAAATTCCCCAGGTCACCAGTTGGCTCGATGTGGACATGGGAGGTGTGTCGGCCTTTCGGGACGCGAACAAAGAGGCGTTTTACGATAAACACGGCTGCCGCCTCACCTACACTCCCTTTTTCATCATGGCTGTCGTACATGCGCTCAGAAACGCCGATAACGAGCGCTTCAGCGCCACCTTCGATGACGACGCCCTCACCATCAAACGCTTCCTGAATCTGGGGGTCGCCGTTGACTCACCGGGCGGCCTCGTGGTTCCCGTCCTCAAATCGGCGGATTCCACGAACCTGGTGGAACTCTCCGCCCGGCTCGAGGATCTGGCGGCCCGTGCGCGGGAGGGCGCGCTCAGTCCCGACGACGCGCGGGGCGGAACGCTCACGCTCACCAATTTCGGGGCTTCGGGCGCGCTGGGCGGCAATCCCCTCATCAACCCGCCCGAGGTGGCCATCATCGGAACGGGGGCCATCGCGCCGCGCCCCGTGGCGCTCGCAAACGGCGCGACCTCGGTGCGGCCCGTCATGACTCTGGCAATCACCTTCGATCACCGCGTGAACGACGGCATGGCGGCGGGCAGGTTTATTTCGGATATCCGCGCGGCGCTCGAGAACATGAATTTATCCCTTTTGGAGTATTAGGAATCCCGCAGCCGGAGCCTGCGTTCCCTTGCGTCCGGCGAGCGGCCACACGACTACAAGGAGTATGAAAATCCCATGGCCAGACCCGACATCGACACCCCCTTGCGCTCCATGCTCTTCATCCCCGGATCGAGCGAGAAGATGGTGGGTAAAGGACCCACCATCGAGGCGGACGCCGCCCTGTTCGATTTGGAGGATTCCGTCGCCCCCCAGATGAAGGAAGAGGCGCGAAAACTCGTGCGCGCCGGCATCGCGGAGACGATGAACGCGCCGAACGGCCCCTCCACCATCCTCGTGCGCGTGAACGACGTGGAATCGGGCATGCTGGAAGAGGACATCGACGCCATCGTGGCGGAAGGACTCGACGGCATCTTTCTGCCAAAACCCGAAAGCGCCGCGGACGTGAGAACCGCGGATGCTTTATTGGCGAAATACGAGCGTGAGCGCGGATTGACCGAAGGCGGGGTCGGCATCATCGCGCAGATCGAGAGCGCCTCGGGCGTGGTGCATTGCTACGACATCTGCCAGGCGGCCGATCGCGTCGTGGGCGTCAATCTCGGCAGTGCGGAGGATGCGGATCTGTGCCGCAGCCTGGGCGCCACGTGGACCGAAGACGGCACGACGATCCTCTACACGCGAAGCAAGGTGCTCGTCGAGGCGCGCGCCGCGCGTCTGCCTCACCCCACCGACGGCGTCTACATGCGGCTGCAAGACGACGCGGGCTGCCGGGCGGATGCGGAGTTCGCCAAAAAGCTCGGCTACACCGGAAAGGCGGCCATCCACCCGAGACAGGTGCCGATTTTCAACGACGTCTACTCGCCGAGCGAGGAGGAGGTCTCCTACTACACCGAGATGGCCGAAGCCTACCGGGAGGGCGAGGCAAAAGGCCTTGGAGCCGTATCGTTCAAGGGCAAGATGATCGACATCGCCATGGTCAAGCACGCGGAGAACGTGCTCGCGCGAGCCCGCGCCATCGCAGAAAGAGCGTAGGCTGCGCGCATGACGGACGTGAGAGACCCCATCGAGCATTTCTTCGCGCAACCCTGGTCCGACGGCCTGCCCGTCGTGGTCCCGACCGAAGAGCGCCTGGCGGACATGCTGGGAAAACACGCGCCCGATGCGCTCATCGGCCACGTACCGCCCGCGAACCACCCGGCCACCGTGGAGACAGTCGCCCTTCACGCCGTCATGGCGGGTTGCAAGCCGGAATACCTGCCCGCTCTCCTTTGCGCGCTCCGCTGCATTCTGGACACGCGCTTCAACATGAACGGCATTCAGGCCACGATGAACCCCGCGGGCCCCCTCATCGTCATGAACGGCCCCTACGCGAGAGAGATAGGCGTACACGGCGGCACGGGCTGCCTGGGACCGGGCTTTCGGGCCAACGCCACCATCGGCCGCGCGCTCAGGCTCATGCTCCTGAACCTGGGCGGCGGGGTTCCCGGCGTGGTGGACATGAGCACGTTCGGCAGCCCCAGCAAGTTCGCCTACTGCCTGCGCGAGAACGAGGAAATCAGTCCCTGGCCCTCGCTGGCCGAAGAACGCGGGTTCGGCAAGGATGAGAACGTCGTCACCGCCTGCGCGGGAGAAGGCCCGCGCGTGGCTTTGGATGATTCGAGCGATCACCCGGACGGGGTGCTCACCACGATAGCGAGCACCATCTCCACCATGGGCACGCGCCACGCCTACTCGCCCGTGGGCGTCACGGTGATCATGGGGCCCGAACACGCGCAGCTTCTGGCGGACAAGGGATTCAGCCGAGACGACGCGAAGCGCGGCCTGCAAGAGCGCGCTCAACTGCCCGTGGGACTGCTCAAGCGCGGCGGACGCTACCGGGGAAAAGAGAAAAGCGAATGGCCCGAATGGGTGGATCATGACGATGACGATTGCATGGCGCCCATGATTCGCAAGCCTGCGGACGTCACGCTCCTCGTGGCGGGCGGTCTGCCCGGGCCGTCTACCTTCGTCATCCCGGGATGGAACAACACGAACCAACCCGTCTCGAAGGCGTTTGTGGTGGAGTAGCCGCTAGCCAAGGATTCTAGGTGCTAGTCACGCGCGCTCATCTCATGGGGCGGTGAGCCGCTCGAAGGTGGTGTCGTCGAGCTACCCATGGGAGACAAATCCCCGCTCGGTCTGGAAGGCGCGCAGAGCCGACCAGGTGCGCGCTGGGCAGCGGCGACGCGGGGAGCGTCCTATCCGTCGGACTGCGCGGCGCACCGCAGTCGGGAGGCGTCCGGTAGCAGGGCCAGGATATGTCCGTTCACCAATTCCTCGTCGTCAGGGTTCCCCGCGCGAATGACGGCGGGCCGCGACAGAAACGGGGAGTCGATGATCTGACGTATCCCAGGCAGGCTCTGGCCTTTGACCGCGTTCTCGGGGAGCTTCGACTGATCGTCCGGATGTACTCGGATCGCCTTCAGCCTCCACCAGCCGACGTTGCGCGAGAGCACCCACATCTCACCGCTAACGCCACCTTCGGGATGGAGGCGGTTAAACGTCTTCACCATGAGGTGCCCGCTGCGTGGATCGCCCTTCCAAGGGCCATTGTATCCGCCTGTGGGCAGCAGGGCAAGAATCGGATTGTTCTGCTGTGGCAGGCCGCAGGTCACTGTCCACACGCGCTCGCGCGTCTGTGCCGCCGCGTCTGTCGCGAGAACGAGCAGAAGGAGCGCAAGCACCACGGCGCCCAGCGCGGCAGCGGCGGCGGAAGGTTCGGTATGAGTCGATGTAATGGTGGTGTCTCCTGTGACATGGGAGGGGCGCGTGAGGGTTACAATGATGCGGCGCCAGCTCCGTTTGCCGTGCCCGCAGTTCCTTGTTCCAGATCCTCAGAATTGACTCTAGCCCGCCACGTTACACGCCGCAAGCGTCCGCGGTGCCGTCACGTCTGGCGGCAACCCTGTGGAGCGGTAACGTGTGCAAGGCCCGGTACTGGGCTGCGGGAACATGTGCGGCGGCCGCTGCTAAGCAGCGGGAACGCGCGAGCCCGCACCGCTCGGGCTAAGTGCCGTTGACACAACGGCTTGTAGCGCTCGAGCATTTGAGCGGTCAGGAAGCGAGTTGAGGATGCCCTTCGGCGCGTGGTTCTCACACCTCACACATGGACACCTAACACCCGTAGGCCTTGTTCTCCTGGGGAGAGAGGCGCTTCCAGGCCATCGCCAGTTCCACCAAAATCCGCACGCCCACGCCGGTCCCGCCCTCGGGGCGGTAGGCTTCGTCTTTTGATGTGTGCGACGGCCCCGCGATGTCCAGATGCACCCAGGGCGTCTCGTCGGCGAAATGCTGTAAGAACGCGGCGGCGGTGTTCGCTCCCCCCCAGCGCGCGCCCGAGATGTTGCACATATCGGCGATTTTGCCCTTCATCGCCTCGCCGTATTCCGGGAACAGCGGCATGTGCCAGACGCGATCGCCCGTGCGCTCGCCCAGATCCCGCACGCGGCTCAGGAGTTCGTCGTGCGTGCCGTACATGCCGGTCACCTTCTGGCCGAGCGCCACCATGCAGGCGCCGGTGAGCGTGGCCAGGTCGATCATGCACTGGGGATCGTATTTCTCGCGCGTGTAGTGTAGGGCGTCGGCGAGGACGAGCCTGCCCTCGGCGTCCGTGTTGTGGATTTCCACCGTCGTTCCCTTCATGGAGCGCACGATGTCGCCGGGCCGCGTGGCGTCGCCGTCCACCATGTTCTCCGCAAGGCCCGCCACGCCGATCACGGGCACGCGGGGCTTGAGCCGCGCGACGGCCAGCATCGCGCCAAGCACGGCGGCGGCCCCGCTCATGTCGGTCGTCATGAGTTCGAGACCACCGCTCGGCTTGATGGAGATGCCGCCGGTGTCGAACGTCACCCCCTTGCCGACGAAGGCGATGGGTTTCTGGCTCCTCGCGCCTTGGGGCCTGTATTCGAGGACGACCATGCGGGGCGGCTCGCTGCTGCCCTGCCCCACCGAGAGAAGAGCGCCCATCTTCTGCCTCGCCATCTGCTTCTCATCCAGCACGCGGCATCTTAAACCCTCGCGGCGCGCCATCGCGCGCGCGATATCAGCGAGTGCGGGAGGTCTTTTCTCGTTGCTGGGCGTGTTGATGAGGTCGCGGGCATAGTTCGTCCCCTCAGAGAGAATCCGCCCATGCCGCACACCGCGCCGCATAGCGCTCAGATTCTTACGCGCGCCCCCGCAGAGAACCACGCTCGAAACGTCGGTTTTCTCATCATCATCCGCGCTCTTGTACTTATCCATCCGGTAGAGGGCAAGCCCCACGCCTTCGACGATCGCCTGGGCCGCCTCGCGTGGGTCGAGGCCCTCTCTGATAGTGGAGGAGGCCGAGATTGCGACGCTCTTAAGTCCTTCGGCTCGCGCACGCTTGACCGCCACGGCGCACGAGCAGCGAACCGATTCGGGAGATACCTCATCGCCCAGCCCTGCGAGAATGATGAATCCGGGCGCTCCGCCCCCCTCGGGCATGGGCAGAACAGAGATTTGCCCCTCCTTCCCATCGAACACCTTGCGCTCTCGCAGGGAGGCCAGGGCGTCGCCCAGGATGTTTTCCAGTTGCTCGTTTTTCTCATCTTTCTCCATGAGGCAGACCAGGGCGTCCGTCCCCTGATCGAAACCCTCACCTCCCACAACGGAGAACCGCATGACCATCTCCTCCTGAAAAGCACCACATCAGATGAAAAGCGAATTTCACGGAGTGTATCCCAGAGCGGCGCGCACGGCTATACGGTTCGGGATCTCCCGTTCTTTCACTGATGAGGATGGCGCGCGCCGATTGTCTTATCCCGGCCCCTCCCCCTAGAATGATCACACATGCTTCACGAGGCCGAAGGCGTCAGGGCTTTGTGTTCAAAAACGATAAATTCTCTCCATCTCGCATGAAGGAGGCACCATGAGTTTTTACAACTGGGACATGCTCCCCTTGAGTCACGATCGCCCGGGCGTCGCGCACAGGCGGATTTTTGGCGACAACATCCAGATGCAGCACTTAATCACCGAGCCGGGCGGTACGCCTTCCAAACTCCATAACCATCCCGATCATGAGGAGTTCTTCTATATCCAGGCGGGCGAATGGGAGTTCACGCTCGAAGACGAGGTGCGGCGCATCGGGCCGGGCGACGTGGTGCACGTCAAGGCGGGCGCGATGCACACCTTGAGGCTCCTGAGCGAGGAGCCGGGGATGGCGCTCGAGGTGTTCTACCCGATGTGGGACCCCGAACTCGCCGGAGACATGAAGAATTTCACGATAGACGCCATCAAGAACCGCATGGAGTTCGCCGAAGAACCCGACGATATGAACCGGGGCCGCCCGCCAGGACACGGGGAGTAATGAAGGAGCCACCCTCGCCGGGGCGGCGTTCTCCCCGGGGGTGGTTTTTCAGAGATTTTTCCTCAACACAAAAAAGCACCCACAAAAAAACAGGCGGCGCCCGTCGACGCCGCCTGCTGTTTTTTATATTTCCCTCAATGTTCCGTTTCAGGTAACACCAAGGGTCGGTTTAGGGCTTTTTCAGGACCCTCTTTCTCGAATGAGCCGTTTTCAGGACCCTCCGGAGAGATGTTTCATAGGCGGTAACCATCAGTCGTCTTACCATGACAGCCCTCCTCTTTCGATATGTACCCTCAAAGACTAGCGAAAGGCGGGAGCCGTGTCAAGCATTTTTTATCCTGAAAATTGCCAGGAAAATATCAAGCCCATATATTTCAACCCCTTATCTTGGCCATAAAATTTCATGAGGATGAGGTCTCCCGGCTCGGCGCTTGCGCCTTTAAGCCTCGATGATGGCGGCGACCACTCCTCCCCCCACGGGACCCTGGTGGAACACGAGGCCGGCCGAGACGTAGACCGCCGGGTCCTGCACGACGGAGGCGATGACGGCGTTCGCCACGGCGCGCACGGGCCGCGTGCCCAGAACCGAATCGGTGAGCAGCGTGACGCGCTTGTCCAGAAGCCTGCCGTCCCAGGGCGCGCCCGCCTTCGCGAGTACGTGCACCACTCTGTTCAAATCCTCCCCGCTTGGGAGACCGTTGAAGACAAGACCTGCGTTTTTGAGCGCCTGCCTGACGGCGTCGGCGTCGATCAGATGCTGCATCACCGCCCGGCCGATCTTGTAGCGGCTCACAGATTGCGCGGAATTCCCCAGCACGACGACTTCTGAACGCATAAGCTCCACGCCCGCCGAGCAGGAGATCATCTCCGAATACAGGTCGCCCCGGCTGCACACGTCCGCAATCTCAAACGATGCCCTGTCGATCTCCCCGAGTCCCACCGCCGCGCCCAGGGCCGAGCAGCCGTTCGAGAGACTCATCGAGCGCGTAGTGTCCGTACTCACCACCTTCTTGCCGCGCGAGGCCGCGTCGTTGATGCGGTCAGACGTGAGCAGCGGGCACTTGACCTGCACGTAGCCCACATCATCCAGCGAATCCACGCCCGACTTTGCGAGCGCCTCCTCCGCCGCCTCGGCCACGAGATCGACCTGGGCCATCGTGCCCAACTCCTCGGGCAGCAGTTCTCTGGTGAAGGCGACCCCCATGGAGAGACGCTTCTCCCCGGGGCTTTCGGCGTCGCCCACGTCTGTTTTGGAAAACGCCACCGCGTGGGGACTCATGATCCCCTCGCATCCGCCCGACATCACCATGGCGCACATGCCCTGGACCTCGGAACGGGAGAGGCCGAGCGTCTCCATCATGTAGTCCTCGAAGGAATGGAGAGCGTAGGGCCTCGAATAATCGTTCACCCGACCGTTGCCCTCCGTCTTGGCGATGATGGCCTGAATGTCCGCCGCCTGAATGCGGCCTCCCGTCACCGCCTCCGTGAGGCCGGAAACATCCTCGGGCCCCGACATCTGAAACTTCACCACCTGGGTATCAAACACGATTGAACCTCCTCATTCGTCAAGGGGCGCCCGATTCGCGAACGCCCGTTTCATGTCCCCGGAACCTCCAGACCCGCCCGGTCGACGATGGCCGCGGACGCCGCCTGCGCCTCTTCGCGAATCGCGCGCTCCTCATCCTCGCTCATCTTGCTCAAGCGCCCCGCCTCCATGAGCGGCTCGCCGTCCACCCAGACCCAGCGCACCTCCGTCCCGTGGGCCTGATACGCGAGCACCGAGGGCAGATGATGATTCGGAAACATGTGGGGACCGCTCATATCGAGCAGAATCATGTCCGCGCGCTTGCCCACCTCGATGGAGCCTATCTCCTCCTCCAGGCCGAGCGCGCGCGCGCCGTTGCGTGTCGCCATGTCGAGCACCTGCAGCGCAGTGATGGCGGCAGGATCCTGCTGCACCCCTTTATGGAGCAGGCACGCCAGCCTGATTTCCCAGAACATGTTGGCCAGATCGTTGCAATTCGCGTTGTCCGTGCCGAGGGCCACGGGGATTCCGTAACCCAGCATCCGGGGCACCGGCGAGACGCCCGAGCCCAGATACATGTTGCTCGATGGGAGATGCACCACCTGCGTGCCGGATTCTTTCAATAGACGAATGTCTTCCTCGCTCAAATGGATGCAGTGGCCCGCCACCAGACGCTCTGAGAGCAGACCCCAGGCCGCCAGATGCTGCACGACGGGAAGACCGCCCACTTCCGATTCCATCGGGTCTTCAGATACGTGCGTGGAGACGCGAAGACCCCGCTTCCCGGCCCATTCGTCCACCTCGCGGAACGTCTCGGGCTTCACGTAGACGGGGATGTTCGGCCCCGGCCAGACGAGAACCCGTCCCCCGGAGCGGCCATGGTATGTATCCACCAGATGGGAAGTCTCCTCGAAGACCTCATCCCTCGTCTTGAGGCTGGGCGGAAAGGTCTTGCCCCAGGCGGCGATGTGGGAGTGCGCCCGCTCCGCGAGTTTTCCCGAAGGAGACATTTCGTTGAAGTTCAAGGCGAAGACGCTCCGCATGCCCGAATCGTCCATGGCCTCTATCATCGCCTCGGCCTGCGGGATCGGAATGCGCTCGTTCGTCACAACCGTCGTGGTGCCCGAGCGAATCGCCTCGCACGCAAAGAGTTTTACGGAGAGCGCCGCATCCTCCGCCGTATAGGCCACCTGACCGGGCGCCATGACGTTCAGACGCCAGTCCATCAGCCGCCTGTCCGCCCCAAGGCCGCCGCGCAGCAGAATGCACATGATGTGGCTGTGGGCGTTCACCAACCCCGGCATGAGGGCCATGCCCTCGCCGTCGACAACCCGCGCCGCGCCTGCGTTTATCTTGGACGCCGAGATCCGGGCGATGCGGCCGTCCTCGACCAGCACGGACGCGCGGGGGAGCACCTCGCGCTCCTCGTTCTGGGTAAGGACGCAGGCGTTTTCGATCACGAAACGACCCGACATGGAGAAACCCTCCGTTGGTGTGTTCCCCAGAATACGATAATCAGGCGGATTTGAATATCTCCGGCGCAAGGCGCGCCTTGCCAGAGAGGGAAAAGAGCATTATTACTGTGAGAGAAAATCGACAACCCGAGGAGAGACGCCGATGTCCAAAATCAAGTTCCTGCAGCACTTCAGCCTCTATTGCCGGGATTTGCCGGCCATGCACAAGTTCTACAACGAAATACTGGGACTTCCCGAAATGCCGCGCCCGCACTTCCCCTTCCCTGGCTACTGGTTCGAGGCGGGAGAAGACCACCAGATCCACCTCGCCAAGGTGAGCGACACGCACGTCAAGCATTCCATCAGCGACAATGAAGACAGCTACATGGACCACCACATCGGGATGGTGACGGAGGATCTCGAAGGGATGAAAGAGAGGCTCAAGGCGCACGGCGTCGCGTTTCACGACGAGCCTTACGGATATCCCCAAATCTTCTTCCGGGACCCGGAGAATAACCTGATCGAGGTCGCGTCCACGGCGATGTTCGACATGGAATAATAAGCGCGCCGGGGCGAGCCGGCCCCGGTTGCCGTGATTCCCCGTCCGCCCAGGCCGTGAAGTTCATACGCGGCGGCAGAACGCCACCGTTTCCCCGTCCCGGTTTTCCGACGATTTCTGGAGATCAAGCCATGTCATTTCAAAAATTCCACACCACACAGGTCACGGCCGGTGCCGGCAGCTACTCCCAGGCCCTTCTGGCGGGCAGGACGCTCTATCTCGCGGGCCAGACAGGGGCGGGGCTCGACGGCGCCCCGCCCGCGCGCGGCGACGCCGCGGCCCAGGCCCGCCAGGCGTGCGAGAACATCCGCCGGCTTCTCGAAGAGGCGGGCGGCGACCTCTCCCACGTCGTGAAGCTCACGAACTACATTACCGACAGGGCGTACCGCAAAGCGGTGTATGCGGTGATCGCGGAATACTTCGGCCCCCATGCGCCCGCGAGCACGGGGGTGATCGTGGACGGGCTGGCTTCCGAGGATTTTCTCGTGGAAATCGACGCCACGGCCTATATTCCCGAGGCCTGAGAAGAAAAGGCGTATTGAGAAATGCGCCGCAAAAAGGCAGAATAGGGACACATACAGACAAGTTCGTAAGCAGCCCGTGAGGCTGAGTCCTTTTAGAGGAGACGGATCATGACCGAATCTTACGATGGATTGTTCGTCGGCGGCGGACACAACAGCCTGGTATGCGCCGCCTATCTGGCGAAAGCCGGGAAAAAAGTAGCCGTGCTGGAACGCTCCAGCATCGCCGGCGGGGGTTGCTGCACGCACGAAGTCACTCTGCCCGGCTTCAAGCACAACCTGCACTCGAACTACTACGTGGGTCTGGACAGAAGCCCCATCCTTCGCGATCTGGAACTCCACGAATACGGCTTCAGCCTCATCTTCCCGGAATTTCAGCAAGGCTGCATCTTCAGCGACGGCACGGCGTTCGTCATCCACCGTGATGTGGAGAAGACCGTCAAGTCGATCGAGAAGATCAACCGGAACGACGCGAAGACCTACCGGGACCTCCACGTCAAATTCACCGAGGGGATGCTCGACATCATCACCTCCTTCATGTACTGCGCCCCCCTGCCGCCCGAAGAGTTGAAAGACCGCTTCGCGGGGCCGCTGGGCCGTGAATTCCTGAGCTATGCGAATCTCAGCATGTATGAGGCGGTGGACCAGCACTTCGAGGACGACAAGCTCCGCGTGCTGTTCAAACTCTTTCTCGGCTCCTTCACCCTGGTGAACACGCCTTCGACCGGCTTATTCTTCCCGCGAATCTTCTCGCGCATCGCGAACTTCGCGCTGCCTGTGGGCGGGTCGGTGAACTTCACCCGCGCTCTCGAGCGCGTCGTCGAGCGCGGGGGCGGCAAAGTGCTCACGAACGCCGATGTGCGCGAAATCACCGTGGAAAGCGGGGACGCCACCGGCGTCATCCTCGAGGACGGAAGGCGCATCGAGGCCACCGATTTCGTGGCGAGCGGAGTGAACTGGCCGCTCACGGTGCGCCTCGCCGGGGAGGATTACTTCGGCGGCAGGCTCGCCAAGGCGGCGCTCGAGTTCCAGTGGGCGAGCCACGGGCTCTGCACCATCCACCTGGCGCTCAAGGAAGCGCCCGACTTCAAGGCCGCGAAATTCGAGCCCGACATCAACAAAACGTTCAACATCTTCTGGGGCGCGGACTCGACCGAGGAAATCACCGACTGCTTCGAGAGGATTCACGACGGCGAACTGCCCCCGCTCATGGGCAACGGCGGAAGCAACAGCCACTTCGACCCGACGTACTCGCCCGATGGCACGCACGTGGGCTACTGGTGGCCCTTCGCGCCCTATGAACTCAAAGACGGCGGGGCCGAGGCGTGGGACACGAAGCGCGAGGAATACACCGAGCACTTCATCAACTCCTGGACGCCCTATGCGCCCAACATCAACCGCGACAACATCATGGGCAGCTACCTCTACACGCCGCTCGACATCGTGCGCATGAACCCGAACTTCGTCCGCGCCAGCCACCACGTGGGCGCCTACATTCCCGAGCAATTGGGCTACAACCGCCCGCATCCGGATGTGAGCGACTTCCGCACGCCTATCGGCAAGCTCTACCTGTGCGGTTCGAGTTCGCACGTGGGCGGCGCGGTGACGGGAGCGCCCGGCTATAACTGCGCGAACGCAATCGCCGAGGATCTGGGCATCGACCGCTTCTGGGCGCCCGTGGAAGCCATGATGGCCTGAAGATGATGATTTGATTTTCGTTTCACGAGGAAAGGAAAAAATTTCATGGAATTGATCGACCTCTCACAAACTGTGGCGGCGGGCGGATTCGAGCGTCCGTTCCACCCCAAGGTGGCCATCGAGCCGATGATGACGCACGAGGAGTCTTCCAAAAAATTTCTCGGGAAATTCTCCTTCGCGGCCATGAAGCTCACGCTTTCAGATCACACCGGAAGCCACGTGGACGCCCTGAGCCACTACGTGCCCGGAGATGCGCCTTCCATCGACCAGTTGCCGCTCGATCGCTTCTATTCGAGCGCGATCTGCGTGGATTTTTCGGACGTTGCGCCCAAGACCTACATCGAAACCGAACATATCGAGCGTGAATTGGACAGACACGGGCTTTCCATCGAGGAGGGAGACGCCTTTTTGTACCACACGGGCCATTTTGAGAAGTGCTTCAAGAACCCCGACCCCGATGTATGGTGGAAAGAATTCGCGGGTCTGAGCCGGCCCGCCACCGAGTATCTCGCCGATCACGGGGTGCGCAACATCGGCTGTGAGGCGTTTACGATAGAAAACCCCACGCAGATGTTCCCCGAATCGGAAGAGCCCTACCCCTCCCATCAGGTGTGCAAGGAACGGGGGATGCTCAACACGGAGAATCTGGTGATTCCCAAGCGCCTGGTGGGCAAGCGTTTCACATTCCTGTGCCTGCCCATCAAGCTCAAGGACGCCACCGGCTCGCCGGTGCGCGCCGTGGCGGTGCTGGACTGATCTAGAGGCCGAAGCCGAAGAGCGCGTTCGCGTTGCCGAAGGCGGCTTTTTCGATTTCCGCCTCGGCGATGCCTCCCCGGCGCATGGCGCGAATCGCCCGGGGGATGCAGTAGAGGTCGTTCGAAGTGTAGGGGATGAGGTCCGAGTTGAGCATCATGCGTCCCGCCCCGTGACGCCGCACCCACTCCACGACGGCGGCAGGGGGAATGGGCCGAAGCCGGCTGCCGAGGCTCGTCGCGCACCACGCGCCCGTTTGTTCATGCACGAAATCCACTATCGTCGCATCCACATGATCGATAACGAGCAACGCATGATCGAGTCCTGCGGCATCGATGACTTCCAGGTCCATCTTCAGGTAATGGAGCCTGAATTCTTCGGGTGAGACGTCCCCTTGCGTGTCCACGCCGCCCAGGAATTCTTTGGGGTTCTTGTACGTGGGCGTGTGCAAAATCAGGGGTTTTTTTAGCTCCGCCGCCATGCGCGCCTGCGCTTCCAGGCATCTGGCCTGATCTTCCAGATCCCAGGAAAAGCCAAAGTATTGCCCCGGATCGAGGCCCACCTCGCCCAGGGCGGCCACACGCTCGTTCTCCAGATAGCCGGGCAGCGCATCGATGAGCCTCTCCCAGCCGTCCACACGCGTCATCGAGCTGACGCCTACGGCGCACATGGCCCGAATGTGGTGTTTGGCTTCGGCGGCTTCGGCCATCCTGAGAGGGCTCTCCCAAAGCCTCCGCACGTCTTCTGGTCCGGGCGCGCGCTTCCATATCTCGCGGTGCACGTGGGGGTTTCCGCAGGAGAGAACGGAACCCGCCATCCCGCACATGCCCTGGAGTTCCCAGTCGTCGAAACTGAATCCATGCAGGTGATTATGGCTGTCGATGAACCTGTCCATTCTAGACCTCGGGTTTTCTCGCCAGAAACACGTAGCGGCTCAGGCTGAAAAAATACTCTCCGCGCTCGCCCAGCGCCATCAAATCCACCGCCCAGGCTTTGGCCTCTTCTTTCGGCACGCCGCCCTTGCGGATGACGAACGGCACGATGACGCTCACCATGCCGTGGCTGTAGTTCTCCGCAGGATACTCCGTATTGAGAAGAGGCAAAACCCTTACGCCTGCGATCTCAAAGCCAGCGCCTTGCAACAGGGGCGATAGTCTTCTCGGCAGATGAGGGTCCGCCAGATGCGCGTCCCACTCGGTGAATATCCGCTTCGCCCGTGCGGCGTCCTGCGCGTTCCACACGAGCGAACCCCAATCCGTATCCATGATGAGGGCGCGTCCGCCGGGCTTGAGCACGCGGAAAAGCTCCGCCAGGGCGGCCGCCATGTCGGTGACGTACTCATACACCTGGGAGATGATGGCCGCATCGAAACCGCCATCCTCAAAAGGCAAACTCAGCGCGTCGGCCTCCCGGAACGTAACGTGCGGCTGCGACGCGCACCGCGCCTCGGCGATGGCGAGCATGGGCGCGCTTTTATCCACGCCGAAAACGGCGCCCGTCTCCCCCACCATCCGGGCGGCTTCCAGCGTCATGAAGCCAGGGCCTGCGCCCAAATCGAGCACGCGCTCACCCGGCCGGGGAGAGATCATATCCAGCAGGGTCTCACGCTGCGCGATTACGTCCGCCGTCGTGTAGACGGCCTCGACGCGCCGGGCCGCTTTCTCATCAAATCCGGGCGGCTGACTCATGAATCGTTTTCTCTCAGCTTTGTGATAATGCGAATGAAAGGCCAAGTGTCCTCGTCCGCACCGGAGCAAGTCAAGCGCCTCGGGCGTCTTCATAATACGGAAAATCGCCTAATCGCGCGGCGTTCCACGCAAGAAATTCTCCAAAATGAGGACAGGAAACCGGGCGGAGCGCCCTCCCCTTTTCGCCCGGATGGGCCGCCCGGCATTGACGCGCATTTTCCCCTGAACCTATAAGCCTAGTGACAAGTGTTTTTCGCGTTCTCCGTCATCAGTGGAAGTCTCATGGCCCCATCGAAGATATTCAACGTTTTTGCGATTGCGGGCAGCCACGCCGTCAACGCCTTCTACACCCAGCTTCTGATACCCGTACTCCCGCTCATCGTCGCGGAATTCGAGCTCAACTACGTGCAGGCGGGCCTCATCGTGACGACCTACTCGGCGGCGAACAGCGTCTTTCAGTTCCCGCTTTCGTTCATATCGGACTACACCCGCCGCTGGCGGACCGTTCTTGCCCTCTCCCTCCTCACGCAGGCGCTGCCCGTTCTGCTCTACGGCTACGCGGCGAGCTATTCCCTCCTGCTCTTGTTCGTCTTCATCGGCGGCATTGGGAGCGCGGCCTATCATCCGCCGGCCGTCGCGCTGATCACGCGCGAACTACCCGGGAGGCGCGGGTTCTGCACGGGCCTGTTCAACGGCGGGGGCGAGATGGGAAACATCATATCGCCCGCCATCGTCGGCTGGCTCGCCGTCTATCTGTCGAGTTGGCGCATGGCGGCGCAGTTCTACGTGATACCCGGCGTCATATGGGCGGCGCTCATCTGGTTTCGCTTTCAGGATCAGATGGGAGAGCGCCTGCCCTTTCGTCAGGCGGCGAGGTCCACCTTCAGCGCCTTGTTCGGCAACAAGTCCTTGATGCTGCTCATCGCCCTCTCCTCGTTCCGGATCATGGGCTTTCGCGGCTTCATGGCCTTTTTGCCGCTTCTCCTGGCGGAGCAGTTCGGCTTCGACACCAAGGGAGTGGGCTGGCTGCTCAGCGCCTATTTTCTCATAGGTTCGACAACATCCATCCTCATCGGCAGGTGGTCGGACAACACGGGCAGGACCAGGCTCATCGTCGTGCTCACCTTCATGTGCGCCACCGCCATGGCCTCCCTCACATGGGTCTCAAGCCTCACGACGCTGCTTCTTGCGCTTTTCGCCGTCGCCTGCATCCTCACGCCGGTGCCCAGCCTGGTGCTGGCAATCGGCACGGAACTGGTGGACGAGAGGGTCCGCTCAAGCTCCGTGGGAATGATCTATGGCTTCAACGAGGGCGCAAGCGCACTCTCACCGCTCGTAGGCGGCCTCGTGGCCGAAGCGATGGGACTGCAAATGGCGTTCAGCTTTTACGCCTCGATGTTCGCGGTCGGCGGGTGCATCGCCATCTTCCTGCATAGGCAAAGCGTCTTTCAACCACAGGCGCACGGGGGCAGGACATGAGCCGGGCGGGAGAGATCGACGCACAGACCGGTGCGGGAAGCTCAGCCCAGGATATCCCCTGGGGTGCGCTTATCATCTTGTTCACCGCCCACTTCGTGGTGGACGGCACGGCGAACTTCATCGCGCCGCTCCTGCCGCTGATCCGCGAGAAATATCAGGTATCCCTCTCCACGGGCGGCCTGCTCCTCACGTTCGTCTCGATGAGTGCTGCGCTCTCACAACCCGTGACGGCGATTCTGGTGGACCGCTGGCCGGGCCTCCCATGGCTCGCCGCGGGGATGGTGGGCAGCGCGCTCTTCATCACCTCCATCGGCTGGGCGCCCAATTTCACGGTGCTCACCGTCATGGTCGCCATCGGCGGTTCGATGGTCGGCCTGTGCCATCCGGATATGGCTTCGCGCGCCGGCGCGCTGACGGAACGACGCAAGGGGCTGGCAGTAAGCGTTTTCATCGCGGGAGGGCGCGTGGGCCACGGGCTTGGGCCCATCATCGCCATCGGCATCGTCTCGCTCGGGGGCATGAAATGGCTCTGGGCGTTCACTCTCGTCGCCGTCGCGATGGCCCTGGCGGTCAAATACGGGCTGCCGGAACCCAAATCGCCCCCCACGAGCGGCGGGAAAGCCTCCATCTGGGATTTCGTAAAGGCGCTGCGCTCAGCGGGCACGCCACTGCTTATTCTCTCGGGCGTCACCATTTGCCGCGCCGTCGTGAACATCAATTTCATCAGCCTCATACCCTCGCTTTACGCCGAACACGGTATGAGCATCTGGAGCGGAGGAGCGGCCAGCGCCATCATGCTGACCTCGGGCGCAGTGGGCGTCCTGGCGGGCGGTTTTCTGGGAGATCGTTTCGGGAAAAAAGAGCTTATCGTCGGCGGTATCGGACTCGGAGCTGTCTGCGTCTGTGCTTTTTTGATTGCGCCGCCCGAGTGGGGCTTCGTACTGCTGGCTTTCCTGGGGGTCGCCACCTACCTCCCGATGGGTGTGACGATGGCCTTCGCCCAGCAACTGATGCCCCACAACCGGGGTCTGGCCAGTTCCATCACGCTCGGCCTCTCGTGGTTCATCGCGAGCCTTTCGGTCTATCCGATGTCCGTTCTCGGCGAGTGGTTCGGCCTGGCCAACGCCTTCTGGGCGCTGCCAGGCTTTTTCGTCGCCGCCTGCGCATTCGCGTGCTTTCTGCCGAAAGTCCGGTAAATCTCAGGAGCGCATAAGCGCATAAAAAAAGACGGCCCCGAAGAGCCGCCTTTTTTATCTTACTTCGCTTAGGCCGTGACGGCCTGCTCGGCGAGCAGTTCATCGAGCACCCGGTCGATTCTCGGCTGCTCCGTCCAGCTCGCCTTGTAGGCGATGTTCCCGTCCTTGTCGATGACGAAGACCATGTTCGGCATGCGGCCATAGGCGTTCACCACCGCCTCGTCGACATCATCCACCAGAACGGAGATTTTCATGCCGAATTCCGCCACGAGTTCCTTCGCATAGCCCATCTTGTGCTCGAAAGAGGAGTGCTGGGTGTATTTTTTGAAATACTTGCGCTCCTGCGCGTGGGGCTCTTTCGAATAGACGACGAAGAACTCGACGTCCTTGTCCTTATAGCGCTCATGCAACTCGTCCATGCCCGGCGCCTGCCGGCGGAAGGGAGGTCACGTGATGGCGCCGAATTCGAGGACGATGTTCTTCTTTCCTCGAAAATCCGCCAAGTCCACGAGTTCACCCGACGTGCTTTGGAGCTTCACTGGAGGCGCAGGCCGGCCGGGTTTCAACTGATCCTCAAACGCCTTGTGGCGAACCTTTCTGAATCCGCTCATCTCGCGCTTGATCATCAAGAACGGGTCAAGATACCAGAGGCTCCACAAGCCCCCCAGGGGGCCGGGCGGCCTGTCGATATAATCTTCTTTCTGCATTTATCAATCTCCCATAGAACGATGAATGGCGAAAAAAGGAAATTAGTCTATTTCCGGGTTTTTGTCGATTCCTTGGGCGAGACGGCCTCTCCGAGACAATATCCGGTGCTAGGATGAGCTTGGACCCCTTTCGAACACGCTCCAGTAGACGTCCATCACTCTTCTGAATCCCACGCCTTCGAACACGCGCTCGGACGCCTCGTTTCCCCCCACGATGTAGCAATACGCCTCGCGCCCCCTGGCGAATCGCTCCTCGACCAGGGCGGACACCACCACGCGCGCAAGCCCCTGGCCGCGGAAGCGATCCATCGTGTGCAGCATGCCGAGCGAACCATTCGCGTGAACCACCATATATGAAGCTAGTTCGCCCCCGACCCGTATCGCCGCAGTGGACCCGTTCCGGATTCTCGACAGGCTATACGCCTCTCCTTCCTCGTAGGGTGAATTCTCGGCCAGTATTTTTGAATCTTCACTTTTCAGGCTTTCTATCCGGTAGGTGCTGGATACGGGCCTGAAATCTTTTTTCTCGAGAATGAACATGCCCACGGGCGAGCCCCGGATGAGTTTTCTTCGCCTCTCAACCGCCTTTTGAATCTCGATCGGGACGGAGGAGAGCTTGAGATAGCCCTCGCTCCGCTCCATCTGGGCCGATAGGCGCTCCATCTCCTCGAGTTTCGAGAGGACGGCCTCAGGAGGCCCCAGCGGCGTGAGCCAGCCGCGAGCGGCGTTCACCGCCATCTGCGGCGCGGCGAGATCGTCCACCCAGAGGGAGACGGCCTCTCCCCCCTCGGCGATGGCTTCTGTAAAGCGCACCCGCAGCGGACCCTGCGCGCGCAGGAATTTTTCAAAAGATTCGCTGCCGGGGTTCTCCAATCGAAACAATTTTCGCTACACTCCCATGCGGATGAAAAACGCCGTCCTTTCGGAGAAGTGATTATACCCGCTCATCTTCGTGAATGCAGAGACGGGGAAATTAAAAACAAAGCGTATCAGGAGAGAAAATGACGGAATATCGCATCATCACCATCCCTGGGGACGGAATCGGCCCCGAACTCATGGAATCCACCATCGCCGTGCTCGAAGCCGTGCAGCACGCGGATGAGACGTTAACCCTGAACCTCGAAGAACACGAAGCGGGCGCCGCCCGGTACGCCAAGTACGGCAAACGCATCAGCGATGAAACCATACAGGCTTGCCGCGAGGCGGACGGCGTCCTCAAAGCGCCGGTCGGAAATCCGTCCATCCGCACGCCGGAGGGCACCGAGGCGGGGCTTCTCGGCGGAGTTCTGAGAACGGGGCTCGACCTGTTCGCCAACATGCGGCCCGTGAAGCTCTACCCGGGCATCCGGAGTCCCCTGGCGGGCTATGCGCCCGGCGGCATCGATTACGTCGTGATCCGCGAAAACACCGAGGGACTCTACGCCTCGCGCGACAAGGGAGTCGGCGGCCTCAACGCCGTGGCCGACACCATGATCATCACCCGCCCGGGAGTGGAGCGTGTCGTGCGGTTCGCCTTCGAGCTCTCGCGCAAAAGAGGAGGCGCGCCCGAAGACGGCGTCCGGCGCGTCACCTGCGTGGACAAGAGCAACGTGCTTCGCTCCATGGCCCTGTTTCGTGAGGTATTTTTTGAAGTCGCGGCCGAGTATCCCGACATCGAGGCGGAAGCGGTCTATTCGGACGCCTGCGCCAACCATCTCATCATTCGCCCGGCGCACTACGACGTGCTGGTGATGGAGAACATGCTGGGAGATTTACTCAGCGACCTAGGTGGCGCCACGGCAGGCGGCCTCGGCATGTGTCCCTCGGGGAACATCGGGGAGAAATTCGCCTTCTTCGAGGCGGTTCACGGCTCGGCGCCCGACATCGCCGGAAAAGGCATCGCCAATCCCTTGAGCCTCGTTCTCTCCGCCGCCCTCATGCTCGCCCACATCGGGGAGAGCGGAGGCGCGAACCAGATAGAAACCAGCGTGTGGGAAGCGCTCGAAGCCGGGGAAATACGAATCGACGACAAGGGGCGCGCCGTCGACGGCTCACAGGCCATCACCGACGCGGTGTGCGCCCGCGTGAGGGGATAAGTCTAGGAAAATCGCTCGCGCAGAAGGGTCCACACGGCAATAAACCCGTCTCGCCACGTGATCTTCTTTCCCTCCGCGTAGGTGCGGCCGTAATAGGAAATCGGAACCTCGTAGATGCGCCACTTTGCAGGTTTCAGGATTTTTGCGGTGAACTCCGGCTCGAAGTCGAACCCTTTTGCATGGATTTGGATGTCCTTCACCACCTCGCGCCGGAACATCTTGTAACAGGTTTCCATGTCGGTGAGCGTGCAGTTGAACAACATGTTGGCCAAAGTGGTCAGCATGTGGTTCCCCACCTTGTGCCAGAACATGTGCACGCGCTGGGGCTTTCCGCCAAAGCGCGTGCCGTAGACCACGTCGGCCACCCCTCGGCGGATGGGGTCGTATAAATCAACGTATTCGGCGGGGTCGTATTCCAGGTCCGCATCCTGAACGACGATCACGTCCCCGTTCGCCGCTGCGAAGCCGTCGCACAGAGCGGCTCCCTTACCCTCGTTTTTCTCCCGGTAGATGACGAGCGCACCGTCTTTTTCGATTTCCGCCAAGATGTCCCGGGTGCCGTCCGTGCTGCCGTCATCCACGATGAGAAGCTCGATGTTCATCGGCACCGCCTGGACTCTGGCGACGATTTCACGAATCGTGTCGCGCTCGTTGTAGCACGGCATCACCACGCTCAGTAAATCGGGCATCTGGTCTTCATCGTTCACGACAGTTCTCCCCATCTGAGGGTCGAGCACTCCATGTAATCTACGCTGGCATCGCGCGAAAGACTACATGCTCCCCCCCGCACGGTCAATTTATTTTTTTCAGCGTCAACGGTACTCCGGCTTGGCAAGTTCTCCCCTGCGTGAGAATATTCGCCCCCAAGTGCTTATCGAAAATTATCCCGACACCAGGATTACGAAATGCCATCACATCTACTTGAACGAATGAAGACGCTGTGCTCCCTGCCCGGCCCGCCGGGTCATGAGGGCGCCGTGAGAGACGCCATCGCGGAGATGGTGAAAGACAGCGCGAGCGAGTTGCGGCGCGACGCCATCGGAAACCTCATCGCCCGGCACGAAGCGAACGAGGCGGCGCCTCACCTCCTCCTAGAATGCCATATGGACGAGGTAGGCCTCATCGTCACGCGCGTGGAGGCGGGCGGCGCGCTCAGGTTTGAAAAAGTGGGCTTCGTGGCGGATGCGATTTTTCCGGGACGCGAAGTCGCGCTCCTGACGCTGGACGGGAACCTTCACCACGGGGTCGTCAACGTGCGGAGCGGACACCTCCAATCCTTACAGGGCCAGGAACACCCCGGCGTCGATGAGATGTGGATAGACTTGGGCGCCTCGGATGATGAAAAAATTCGCGCGCTCGGAATCGAAGCGGGCACGCCGGGCGTATTCCACGGCCCTTTCACGCAGCTACCCGGAGGAGCGTGGAAGTCGAAGGCGGTGGACAACCGCTCGGGCTGCGCCCTGTGCGTGGAGGCGTTCATCAACACGGCCAACTCCTTGTCGGACAAGCTCCGCCTGAGCGCCGCCTTTTGCGCGCAGGAAGAAATCGGCGGACGCGGCGCTTCGGTGCTTTCCGTGGATGAGACGGGAGCCGACCCGCCCTCTCTCGCCATCGTGCTCGACAACGTACCCTCAGACGGTCCGGGCCGCTCCGACGCGCGCGGGTCGAAAATCGGAGCGGGGCCCGTATTGCGGAGATACGATCACCAGCCCATGAGCCTCTATGGCTACATCACCCCGCCCGAGCTGATTCAGTGGGTGAAAGACACGGCGAGCGACGCCCACGTGCCTCTGCAGGAAGACGTGTTTCTGGGCACTTTTCTCGATTCCGCCACCTTGAGCAAATCCCGCCCGGGCGGACTGCCCACCGTGCCGATAAATCTGCCCAGGCGCTATTCCCACAGTCCGGTGGAGACGTTCATGGAATCGGACTTAGAAGCCACAGCGGCGCTCATCGGCGCCCTGCTCCGCTCCGCCGCCGAGGGAGGAGCGCCGAATCTGAGGCGGGACTATTTAACGCCCTCTGATGCGTGAAAACCTAAGAAGCCCACATTTTGGAGAAAAGAAACCTGTGTCGAAAGTGATCCGCGTCGCCCATAGCCCCGATTCGGACGATGCCTTCATGTTCCACGCCCTGGCGAACGAGAAGATCGCCCAGGGTGCGTATGAATTCATCCATGAACTCCACGACATCGAAACGCTGAACCAGGCCGCTTTTGAGGGCAAATACGAGGTGAGCGCCATCAGCTTTCACGCTTATTGCCACTTGGCCGATCGCTACGCCATTTTACCGCACGGGGCGAGTTTTGGAGATAATTACGGCCCCGTCATCATCTCCCGCGAGCCGATGACGCCCGAAGCGCTCCGGGACGTGGAAATCGCCATCCCCGGCCTGCTGACGACGGCCTATCTCACGCTCCGCCTGTATATGGGAGGCGAGGAGCCGAAACACCGCGTGGTGCATTTCGATCAGATCATGGACGAGGTCAAAAAAGGAGCATCCCCGGCAGGTCTTCTGATCCACGAGGGCCAGCTCACCTATGAGGAGGAGGGCTTTCATCTCGTAGAGGATCTGGGCAAGTGGTGGATGCGCGAAACCGGCGGCCCCCTGCCCCTGGGATGCAACGTCATCCGTAAAGACTTAGGGCCCGAGGTCGTAGGTGAGGTGAGCCGTCTGCTTCACCAAAGCATCGTCTACGCTCTCGAGAACCGAGACGAGGCGCTCGACCACGCCATGGCCTACGCCAGAGACCTGCCGCGCGAGAAGGCGGACGTTTTCGTCGGCATGTACGTGAACGAGTGGACGCGCTCATACGGCGACGCCGGGCGCAAGGCCGTCTCCACCCTTTTGAGCCGCGCCGCGGAGGCGGGCATTATCCCCGAAAGGATAGAGCCGGAGTTCGTATCCTCACCCACTGGCTGAAAAGCGGAGGCGGATTTATGCTGGAGGGAATGCACCACATATCCATCAGCGTCGATGACCTGGAGGAAGCGCGCGATTTTTACGCCGGCCTGCTGGAACTCGCGGAAATCGACCGCCCGAATCTGCCGAATCCCGGCTATTGGTTTCAGGCGGGCGCCTGCCAGCTTCATCTCACGGGACGCCGGGATCGCGCGAGCGAAACGAGCATTCCGGGCACAGGAGCCGGCGAAACGCATTTCGCCTTCGCGGCGTCTGATCTGGAACCCGTGAAACAAAGGCTCGAGATTGCGGGCGTGGACGTAAAAGACGGCGTCAACGCCGGACTGGGACTGCGGCAACTGTTCTTCAGAGATCCATCGGACAACCTCGTGGAAGTTTTCTGCACGTTGCCGGAAAGTTAATGCCATGAAGCGAAACAGATTTCACCTGGCCGGGGCCGTGCCCTGGCGAAAGATAGAAGACGGGCTGGAAATCCTCCTCATCACCACGCGCGACAGACCCTTAGACGACGACAATCCCTGGTGGATAGTGCCCCAAGGGGGCGTGGAACCGGGGCAAACCGCTCAAGAAGCCGCCATCGTCGAAACCTGGGAGGAGGCGGGCGTTCGCGGAATGGCATCGGAGGAGGCCATTGCGCGATATGAATACGACATCGGCGCGGGCAGGTGTAAAGTCGACATCTTCGAAATAGAGGTCGAAGTCGTCGAGGACGACTGGCCCGAGAGCCACGAGAGAAGGCGCGTCTGGCTCTCCGCCGAGGACGCCCTGGAGACTATTTCCGGACATACGCTCAGAAGTATCCTGGGAGAATTCCTGCGGAGAAAAGGGGTTTAGTGCCTCCGCGCCGCGATGAGCGCGCGGTTGTAATGGAGATAAAGTGGCGCAGCCAAAAAGCCCGCAACCGCAAGCCACGCGACATGCTCATCCAGGCGCGGGGGATAATCCCCTTTCCCGTCATAGCGCTCTCGATACTCACCGAACGTCATCGGCGCATCCACACCCCGGTTCAAACGATTCCACACACGCTCATATTCAGCGGGCAAGTCGTCAAAGCGCGGATCGACCCGATCGAGTATGTAAAAAGCACCCCCCGGGCGGAGGAGTTCAAACACTTTTTCATAGACCGCCCGCTTCCTGTCGTGGGTAATTTCATGCAAGGCCTGGCTGCTGAAGACGGCCGCGTAGGGCGCATGGAGAAATTCGACCGCTTCCAAATCGTTCATATCACCTAGAATCGGTTGATATCTCCCCTCATATGCGCGCAAGCGCTCCGAGGCGAGCATCAACATCTCCTCCGAACTATCGAGACACGCCACCCTCACATGGGGGATGCGCTCGAAAATGAGGGCTTCCACCTGGCCCGAGCCTGCGCCCAAGTCCAGAATCCATCCATCCTCCGTTCCCACTCCCTCCAGCAGTGTGATAAGCAGATCGAGTTGATTCGCCCGGTCGGGATTGTCCCGCGCGGCGTTCACCGCATCCCAGTTTCTGGCAAAGCGCGTCTCTGCCCAGGCATCTTTCGCCATCAAGCGGCTCTGCACGCGCTCATCAAGGCGTTTGCGTCCGGCGCCGTTTCGAACGCCACGACGGCCTCCACGGCGGAATCGACATTGCTCTCAGGCAGAACGCGGCGCGCGTTTCCGCGAAACTTGGCTTCGACGTCTTCCCATTCCATCGGGTTTTCCGGGTTTCCCCAGTTGACGGGTTCATCGCGCTCCAGGACGCGGCCGTCTTTGAGCGTCATCTTCACGCCGCCGTGCAGGTACCTGGGGAACCTGTCGGAATCCACGCCGGAGCACCGCACCTTTCCGGCCAGTTCGAGCACCTGGGCGTCACCCAGATGTTTTTCCTCGAAATCATCGAGCGTGGCCCGGCCCTTCACCACGTTGACCGCCAGGCAATAGGGCAGGCTGAAAAGCGCCGCATACTGCGTATTGGGCTTTCGCTTGTGTTCGATGGGCTCACACACGATATGGAGAATCGGCTCGGGCGTGATGGTCTCTATCTCATCGATTTCATCGAGGGATATGCCCGCCTCGCGCACCAGATTTTTCGCCGCATCCATCGTCGCGTGATTGAAATGGCAGCAAGGGTAGGGTTTGAACGAAATGCGCAGCGTCTCCCAGCGCTCACCGAGTCCGCCCGCCAGGATTTCCGGGTCATAGGCCGGATCGCTCAAATGCGTAGCGTAGAGGCCGAACCTGCCCTCGAAGACTTTTCGGGGGCCCATGAACCCGTGGCCCGCCATCTGTGCGGCGGTGACGCCCGCATGAGAGGCCCAGCCCGGATGAAAGCGCTTCACCCAACTTCCGTCATCCAGAAACTCCTGAATCCCCGCCGCCTGGCTCCCGCACACGCCGAACGCATTGGCGATGGCCTCCGGTGTGTGCTGCATCAGACGCCCCATGATGGCGGCCGCCCCGAAAGCGCCGCATATGGGCGTGGCGTGGTAGCCCTCGGCGTGAAACGCCCCCGGCACCGCGCCGCCGATTCTGGCGATGACCTCATAGCCCGCCACCATGGCCGCCAGAATGTCCTCTCCGCTTGCGCCGACGGCCTCGCCCGCAGCCAGGGCCGTGGGCACCACGCAGGCGCTCATGTGGGTGATGGAATCCGTATGGGTGTCGTCGAAATCGAGGCCGTGCACGTAACTGCCGTTCACCATGGCGGCGTGCGCGACCGGCAGCTTGTCCCCGTAGCGCCAAACCGTGGCCTGTGGATTGCCGCCCCAATCGCGCGCCGTTTTCGTCACCGCATCGGCGTAGGGCTCCCGTGTCGCGGCCAAGCCTATCCCCAGGGCGTCGAGAAGATGGCGTTTCGCCTTCTCGACCACCTGCTCGGGGATGTCTTCATAAGATAAGTTCGCGGCGAAGTGCGCCAGCTTGTCGCTCATCGTCTCCATGTTCGTCTCCTGATCCTGAATCCGGCTTTACTCTAGGCGAGATGCGCCACCAAGGCGCTCATCGTCTCCACCTCATCCAGACCTGAAATGGCCTCTATCAACGCGTCTTGTGAACCAGACGGAATCACGCCGCCCGTAATTTGCCTGAATTTTCCCGCCACCATGCCGAAATCCATCGGGTTCTGGGGCGAACCCTTGGGACCGGCGACACGGCTCTTGAGCTCACGGCCGTCATGGGTGCGAATCGCCACTTTGGCGGGAAAGGTTTTGGGATAGAGTTGCTCGATCTCGGGGTCCACCGTGAAGCGCGCCCTCCGGGCGAGGCTCACCAACTCCGGGTCGGCGATGCGCTCGGGCGCGAACTGCCCGGGTCCCGCCTGCCCGTCGGTGAGCGCCACCGCGGCGCAATACTCGATGTTCATCTGCGCGCGGAGCGAACTCACGGGCTCATAGCGCCAGGAGCATTGTTGCTTCACCACGCTGTGATTCATGATCTCCATTTCCCGCACGTCATCGGGCGCAACGCCATGCTCCCTGCGCAGGGCGAGAACGGCGTCAATCGTCGAGTGGGTGCTCCCGCAGCAGCAATAGGGTTTGAAGGAAACGCCTTCCGTCTCCCAAAACGCGCCCAAATCCTTCGTCAGCGGTTCAGGATCCCCACAGCCGCTGAATACCCGTATAAAACCCCCGTCCTCGTACTCGAAAATCTCCTTGGGGCCCGTATAACCCCTCCCGGCGAGGGAGGCGGCCATGAGGCCGCTTTGGGCCGCGCGGCCCGCGTGAAAGCGCTTCGTCTCAGAACCGTCGCACTGGAAAGCCCATGTTCCCGCACCCTGCGTCCCCGCCAACCCCAAGGCGTTGGCCGTTTGCTCGGGCTTTAGTTTCATCAGATGCGCCGCAGCAGCAGCCGCGCCAAAGGGGCCGCACAGACCCGTGAGATGAAATCCCCGCCTGCGCACCTCCAGGGCGTCGGCCGCGATGCTCGCGCGGATCATGGTTTCATAACCCACGGCGCAGGCGGTCATGAAAGCCTCGCCACTCGTCCCCATCTTCTCTGCAAGCGGAAAAGCTGCGGCGAAAACCACCGCGCCCGGGTGGAGCTTGGCGCCGCTGTGGTAATCATCCAACTCGAACGCGTGCATCGAGGTGCCCAGGCAAAGCGCGACAGGCCCCACCGGCCCGCGCCATGTGTTCTTCCAGAGGGTGGCTTCCGCGTTTCCGCCTTGTTCCTGAATGAAGCCGAACAGTATTCGCCCCGATTCGGTGGTCGTGCCGTACAAGCCACAACCGATGGCGTCCAGAAAATGCTTACCGATGCAGGCGCGCAGGTTGTCGGATAAATCATCATAGGAAGTTTCGCTGATGAATCGCGCGAGTTCTCGCGTATGGCCGTTCATTTCCACCTCATTCCTTGGGCAGATACTCTGCTTCTATCGCATGATAAGCGTCATAATCGAGGAGTCGATAGAGCTCTTTGCGCGTCATCATATTCTCCAGATAGCCCGCCATCGTGCCTTTTTCTTTGAGTTCATCGAGCAGCGATTCGCCCGCCCTGAGCATCGCGCGCATGATGCTCACCGGGAACAGGATGAGCTTATAGCCCATCTCCTCGAAATCCACTTTGGAGATATGCGGCGTCTTGCCGAACTCCGTCATGTTGGCGAGCAAAGGGCCCGGACAACGCTCGGCATACTCGATGAACTCATCGCGCGTCTCCAGCGCTTCGATGAAGACGACGTCGGCCCCGGCGTCCAGCGCGGCTTTGCCGCGCTCCACGGCCTCATCCATCCCGTGGACGTATTTGGCGTCGACGCGCGCCATGATGGCGAAATCCGGGTCCGTGCGATGGGCCGCGGCGGCGCGGATTTTCCCTATAAATTCCTCGCGGCTCACCACCTGCTTCCCGTCCAGGTGGCCGCACCGCTTGGGCAGCACCTGGTCTTCTATTTGAATGCACGCCACGCCCGCCCTTTCGAAATCACGCACCGTGCGCACGACGTTCACCGCATTTCCGTAGCCGGTATCCACGTCCACCACCAGCGGGATATCGACGGCATCCGCTATATATCTCGCGTTCATCAGCACTTCGCTCGAGGACGCCAACCCGTTGTCGGGCAGACCCGCGAGAGCGTTCACCACGCCCGCCCCCGACACGTAGACGGCCTCGAATCCTTTGGAGGCGATGAGTCTGGCCGTGAGGGCGTCGTGCGCGCCTGGGATGATCGTCGCCCCCGGGCGTTCGAGGATTTCTCTGAATTTTTTTCGCACGGAACCGGCCATAGGTCCTTCCTTCCCGGACAACGTCGATGAATATGCCATCCGCTCGATGAATTTCGGCGAAAAGTCCGCTTCTTGCCGAACCCCATCTTCGCTATTGATACGGATGAACTTATCCGCCACCCCGGTTTCGAGGCAAGCGCCTTTTATTTTTTCATACCATCTTGTGATCTCGCCAGAGCCTGAAGCCAACCGAGCCTTGACAAACAGCCGGAGAAAAGTGACATAATTTGAGCGGCCATTGTGTTTGGTTGCGGGGGGGGACGCCGAATGACGAGTGAATCCGAAGACTTGAATTTCGATGAAAAATATGAAGACGAAGCAAAGGTCAACACCGATCTCAAGCGCGCCCTGGATCTTCTGAGCGAAGGAGGCGCCGCCCACTCGAAGGGAGACCTCGACAAAGCCATCGAATTGTATCGAAACTCCATCGCCTACTACCCCACCGCGGACGCGCACACCTATCTGGGCTGGATGTACAGTAAGCAGGGCCGCCTGGAGGAAGCGATCGAAGAGTGTCACATGGCCATCGAAGTCGACGATGAGTTCGGAAACCCATACAACGACATCGGTTGCTATCTCATGCAGTTGGGCGAACTCGACGAGGCGGCCGGGTGGCTCGAGAAAGCGAAATCCGCACCGAGGTACGAGCCGCGCCATTTCCCCTACATGAACCTGGGGCGCATCTACGTGCAACAAAAAGAATACGGCAAGGCGCAAGGGGAGATTTACGAGGCCATCAAGCGCGCACCCGAACTGGATAGTCTGAAAAAAAACTTCCTGGAGCTTGTCTCGCTCCTCAACTAAACATGATCACAAAAAAAGCCGGCCTCCGCGGCCGGCTTTTTCTTTTTTTCTTTTTGCCGCTCAAAAACTAGCCGGGAATCTTGTCCCTCGTATCCTCTTCCATCCATTCGTTTTCCACATAGATCGTCTTTGCGGCGTCCCGGTTGGGACAATTGCCATAGGTGAAGACGAGTTCGGCATCTTCTGTTTCACTCGGGTTGTAGAGGCCGTGAATCTCTCCCGCCGCGCAATAGACGAACGTGCCTGTGGGCACCGTGTGTTCTTCCCTGTCCTCTCCCATCCAGACGATAATCGGACCTTTGACGATGTAGAACGTCGCGTCGCATACGTGGTAGTGCCTCTGGTTGCGGCCCTGAGGCGGAATGATGGTGCGCCCCATCGTGATGGTCTGGGTGCCGGTGGCATTGCTGTCCACGCCCCATGCGATGATGAGGGGCGGTTCATATTTCTTGTCTACGCCGATGGCCGTTGAATCAATGAGACACCAGCGCTGTTTGGTAGGTGCGGATAAAACAGACATGTGAACTCCTTTTGATTGGAAACGATATGAAAATTCCCGTTCTCTCGAAGGCCGCCTAATCTAGTCGCTCGGCTCTCAGAGCGCAAGGGCGGAGCCGAAACGGCTGAGGCTCACCCTTCCAGGAATAGCTGAACCTCGCTCAAAAGATCCATCCTGCGTTTTTCCAGCTCCATGAAATGCGTGCCGTCGTTGATGATGACGTAGCGCTTGCCCCGGCTGTTGCAGAGCGCTTTATACAGCCCCCAGGCCTCCGGATCGGCCGAGGCGCCGTCCTGGTCTCCCCGGATGAGAAGAACGGGACACGTTATCTTGCTCGCATCATAGAGGGGTATGTTCCTCGCCCGATCATATAAATCCGCCAAAGAGCCGTTCGCCAGCCTAAACGCGGGCGTCTTGCGTTTGGCCCCCTCCGGGTCATAACGAAGCAATTCGCGAAAATACGCCTTGAGCACCCTGGGTTCGCGCCATTTGTGGTGGGCATCCCCCGGTATGTGGCCCCACCAGCGATGGTGTACGTCTTTTTCAGTACACCAAGACCACGCGCCTCGCCTGGCGTCGAATTCCCCGGACTTTTGGGGGTCTTCCATCTGTTTCGCGCGGGCGGGATTGTCATAGGCGTAATAGGGCGCATACAGCACGAGCTTTTGCACATGGGCCATATTATCGGCCGCGTAGGCCGGCCCCGTCGTTGTCCCCCATGAACGGCCCAATATGCTGAGTTTGCTCACGCTCCGCTGCTCGCAAATGAAGTCGACCGCCGCCTTGATGTCCCTCACGGCCACCTTGCCCGGAATCGCGGGAGGCTTGCCTCTGGGGCTGACATGTATCTCTTGCGGCCATGTCGATTCGCCAAAGCCCCGAATCGAGAGAGCGAAAACGTCGAACCCGCGCGAGGCGATGTAATCCATCCATGAATAGCCCGGAACCGGGAGGTCATAGGCCACGGGGCCGGGCGCCATCCGCCCGTGCACGATGAGGAGCGTGGCCTGATCTTCAAATTTTTTCTTGCCTTTGGGGCGTTTTTCCCTCAAATGAAGCCTGATGCCGGGATCGAGCGAATCAATGTAGTGATCGATCCGCTCCACTCCCTTCAGAGTCACATTCTTTCGTGGTGAAGCGCTCAAATCCAGATTCCCTTAATTTTTGAGGTGAGAATAATCCCGGTCATACGCGGGCGGCAGCGCGCCTCCCCGCCCCAGAACGACGTGGAGTTTGCCCCATCCCCGGCCCGAATTCCAAAACCCGCGCGTAACGCCCGCAGGTGCCCAGCACATATCCCATGGCCCGAGAACTTCTTGATGCGAATCCCCCGCCTCATCGATCCAATGCACCGTCCAGTCGCTCTCAAGAGGGATGAAGGCCTCTTCCAAATCCAGATGATCATGCAGCGGAGCGCCCGAGCCCACCCGGTTTTCGTTGATGACGAGGGAGAACTCTCCCTCCGGCAGGGAGGGGGGTGGACCCACGCCTTCAAGCTCACCGCCCACGTGTCCCACGTAGCGGCGAATCCCGCGCACGCCCTCTGGCAGGGAGGCTTCATAATAAACCTGGAAATTCATGGGACATTCATCGTAGCGAACCAACTGGGTGAGAGGATCGACGAAAGAGGCGCTATCGCCCCGCGCGCCCCCTCCTTCTCCCTGGAACACGGGCGGCTCATACGCGCCGCGCCCATGGATGTAGTAGAGAAAGCCATCCTCATCACCTGAGTTCCTGTACCCGCGCATGACGCCCGCCGGCATCCGGATGGCGTCGTAACGCCCGAGTTCGACGGTTTTGATTTCCCCGTCGCGCGCATCGGTCCAGAAGACCTCAAACGCGCCTTCCCAAACCATGAAAACCTCCTCGAACCCGTGGCTGTGCAGCGGAGCGCCGTTTCCGGGAGGCGCCATCACGATTCCATTGGCGAACTCCCAGCCGGGGAGCGCCGCTTTGGGCTCCTTGTCGCGAGGTCCCCCGACATAGCGATAAACCGCCCGGTGATGTCCCTCTTCACGCGCATCGGGAGACGAGTCCCAATCGGGCATGATCTCCGAAAAACGGACAATCGTGGTGGGTACGGCTTTGGAAGTATGTTTGGTCATCTTCAGCACCTCGCCGGTTATGGTTATAAGGTCACGGAAGCGTCGCGTTTAGATACACGCCTTCCGCCTCATACGCCTCATCGAGCAGGACGACGGGGTGAACCACCCGAAGGTCCATGTCCCGCTCGCGGGCGCCGAACGCGATTTGAATCTGACAACCAGGGTTGCCCGTGCAGACCACGGGCGCCTCAGAGTCTTTCACGTGCCCCATTTTCCTGTCGAGAAGCTGCATGGAAATCTCCGTCTGCGTGAGATTGTAGCTGCCGGCGGAGCCGCAGCACCAATCGCTCTCCTTGAGAGGCACCGTCTCGACGTTGCGGATCGCGGAAAGGACATCGAGCGGCTCCTTGCGGACCTTGAGCGCGTGGAAAAGATGGCACGGATGATGATATGCGATTTTCCGGGGCTCCGGGTGTTGGGCTTGCCTGACTCCGATTCTCGAGAGAAACACGGTCACGTCCATCGCCTTGTTGCTGAATGCCTTCGCGCGGCTTGAATATGCGGGATCACCCGCAAGCAAATCCTGGTATTCATGGAGCATGGCCCCGCAGCCGGAGACGGCCAGGATGACGGCGTCGAACTCTCCCGCGTCAATGGCGTCGAGGTTCTCGCGCGCCAGGATTCTCGCCGCCTCCCTGTCTCCCGAATGGGCCTGCAGCGCGCCGCAGCAGGTCTGCGAGGCGGGGAACACGACGCGCACCCCGTTCGCCGCCAACGTGCGTATGGCGGCCCTGTTCACATCCCCGAACAGGGTGGATTGAATGCACCCGCCGAAGAAGGCGACGCGGTGTTTTTCCTCTCCAATGGGCGCTACTTCGGGGGGAAGAGCCCGCATCGAAGATATGGGGGGAACTTCGGGCATCATGGGTTCGAGCGCGGCCAGTTTTTTGGGCAAAAGACCCAAGCCCCTCACCACGCTCTTCAAAAACGTGGTCTGATACAGCCGAGTGGCCACGCCCGCCAAATTGAGCAACGTTCTGTTCGGTAGAAGCCAGCGGAAGAGGATTCTCCTCAAAATCCGCACCGACAAGGGGCGTTTCCTTACCTTTTCGAGTCCTTCGCGCGCCGCCTCTATCAAAGAACCATAGGGTACGCCCGATGGGCACGCCGTCTCGCAGGCGCGGCAATCCAGGCAGCGATCGAGGTGTTTCATCACCGTCTCGTTCGGCGCCATCTCGCCGTCCGCCACCATGCGCATGAGGTAGATTCTGCCGCGTGGGGAGTCCATCTCGTTGCCGAGCAGCGTGAAAGTGGGGCAACTCGTGCCGCAGAAACCGCAATGGATGCAGCGCTGAATCATCCGCCTGTCGGGAGCGTCCGGTCCGACGAAGGGATTCTCGTATTCAGGAAAAACTTGAGCGAAACCTACTTTTTCACCTGTCGCCACTTACTTCTCCCACCTTACATCCGGCCCACGAAGCGGCCGGGACTCAAAATTCCTTTCGGGTCATATGTTTTCTTGATGTTTCGCATCACCTGCAGCGCGGCGGGTTCGAGCGCATCCTCACCCCATACGGATATCTGCTCTTTAAGCGAGTTCGGCCCGGAATCCATACGCAAGTGAACCGAGCGGGCTTGCGCTTCATCCTTCCCCTCCCTACACAGAGAGGAGAAGACGCGCCACGCCTCAAGCGGAGAGGGTTCCTCATCTTCGGGCGCGAGCCAGCAGCGCAGCACACCGCTGCCCGCGTGCGCCGAAATCGCGCAGCGATATTTCCCCGCCCCGGCGGCTTGCCTCGCCGCCTCCGCAAAGCGGGGCAGTTGATCGAGACGACCCGAAGCCCTGAGAGCGAGCGCCTCGGGGCTTGAGAAATCCCCTCCCGGAGGATCGGCCAGGGCGCGGCCCAGGCGCGCGGTGTCCTCATCACCAAACCGCACAATTTCGCCCCCGCCTTCTTTCACGAGAATTTCCTCGAACCGCATCAGCTGATCTTTCAGCCCCTCCTCAAAATCTCCGAAAGTAGCGGCCAGACTCACCGGTCCGGGCAAGGCGATTCCGCCCTCCGATGCCAACGAGGCGATGCGCATATCGTTCAAGACCTCCACCCACACGGGCATAAGGGGCGAGGCCATCAGGGTGCGAGCGGCCTTGAACGCAGCATCGGCGGACCCGAAGCAAGCAGCCCTCGCCCCGATATGCTCAGGGGCCTTATACAGGCGAATCGCCAACTCGGTGACGACGGCCAGCGTGCCCCAGCTTCCTGAAAGGAGGCGATTCATGTCGTAGCCGGTGACGTTTTTCACAACCAGCGCGCCATAGGTGTGGGTCGCACCGTCGGCCAAGGCCACCTTCATGCGCATCACGCGGTCACGCGCCTTGCCCCAGCGCACCCGCATGGGACCCGAACGATCCGCGATAATAGTTCCCCCCACCGTGGAGGTTCCCGGATGCGGAGGGTCGAGACCCGCCGTCTGTCCCTCGACACCCGTCAGCATATCGAGGCTCTCGACGCTCATCCCCGCCTCCACCACGGCTGTAAGGTCGTTTTTCAGAAACTCCACCGCCTTCGACATGCGCTCCAGGGAGAGCGCCACGTCGTACCTCTCGGGCGCATACCCCGCTCCCCTTCCCGTGCCCCCTCCCCAGGGGAATACGGCCAGACCCGCTTCGTTCGAACGCGCGAGAACACGGCATAAGGCTTCATGATCGGCGGGACTCACCACCATCGAGGGCGTTTTGCCCCCCAGTTTGAACGACTCCGCCCTCTCATCGGAAAACAGAGCGGAATCGCCTACGTCTGCTTCTATGGATTGAGCGAACGAATCGAGTTTTAGGGCCATGGTTTTCCTACTTCGTCATCCCGCCGCCCATCCTGGCGACGCCGCCGCCGAGAGCAACCGGGAACACGTTTTCCTCATCGGGTATCAGTTTACCGGGGTTCATCATGCCGTCCACATCGATGGCGTCACGCACGCGTTCCATAATCTCGAGCGTGGGTTCATCGAACTGGTCCTTCATCTCTCTGATTTTCTCGATTCCGATGCCGTGCTCGCCCGAGAGCACGCCCCCGGCCCGGATACATGCTCTAAGCACCTCCGCGCCGCATTCTATCGCCCGCTCGGTCTCCCCGGGCACCTGATCGTCGAACAAAACGTTGGGATGCAGGCTTCCGTCTCCGGCATGAAATACGTTGGTGATGCGCAAATCAAAGCGGGAGGCGATTTCATCGAATTCCTCCAGCACCTGCGCCAGCTTCGAGCGGGGAACCGTTCCGTCCAGACAATAATAGGCAGGAGCGATCACCCCGAAGGCGCCGAACGCCTTTTTCCGGCCCATCCAAAGGCTCTCGCGCTCCTCTTCGGTCTGCGCGATCCGGAACGAAGAGCAATTGTTCTTCTCGCTCACCTCGCGAATGAGGGCTTCGAGCGGTCTGATGGAAGACGGCAGGCCGTCGAGTTCGATCAGCAAGACGGCCTCGGCATCCTTGGGATAACCCGCCTGCACCACCATCTCGACCGCCTCGATGGTGTAGCGATCCATCAACTCCATCGCAGCGGGCACTGCCCCCGCCGCAATGACGTCGCTCACCGTCCGGCACGCATCCCCGACTTTCGCAAAACACACGAGCATGGTGCGCACGCTTTCGGGGTTGGGCGTGAGCCTCACGGTGAGTTCTGTGATGACGGCGAACGTGCCCTCAGAACCGATGAAGAATCCGCGCAGGTCCAGACCCGGCGTCTCCTCCCCGTCCGCACCGAGATGCGCCACCTCCCCTGTAGGCAAGACGACTGTCATCTCCATGATGTGGTTCGTCGTCATCCCGTACTTGAGACAATGCGCGCCGCCCGAGTTTTCCGCCGCGTTGCCGCCGATGGTGCAGGCCGCCTGGCTGGAAGGATCGGGCGCATAGTGAAAACCATGCGGCAGGGTTTCCCAGGAGAGATGGAGATTGACCACCCCCGGCTGCACGCGGGCGAGACGGTTTTCGTAGTCGAGTTCGAGAATTTTGTTCATTCGCGTAAAGACGATGAGTACGCCGCCCGGCAGGGGCGTTGCGCCTCCCGAGAGACCCGTGCCCGCTCCTCTGGCGATCAGGGGTACCCGGTATTCGCGGCAGATTTCGACGACTCGCCGGACTTCCTCGGTGCTCTCGGGCAATACGACGGCCGATGGCACGCCTTTGTAGATCGTGAGTCCATCGCAATCATACGTCCTGAGCGCCACCGGATCGGTGTGGATGAATTCCTCCCCCACCGCTTGCGTCAATTTTTGAATGAACTCGGCGCTATTCACCTCAAACCCTCGCAACGCTTCCTGAATGACGAAAAACCCTTTAGAGTGTCGCCATTATACCCATGCTTCAAAAAAAAACGAAGGGAAAGGCGACTTCTTGGACAAGTCCGGCGGTTCCACTCCGGTTTCCGGCTATTCTTCCAGACCCGGGAGAACGAGCGGTTTATATTATGGATGGGTGATCGTCGGCTTATCCTTCACAACCATGGCCTTCCACATCTCGGCCAGTTTTTCTTTTTCCCTGTTTCAGGTCCCTCTGATTGAAGAATTCGGCTGGAGCAGAGGCGCTCTGGGCGGCGCATTCGCCGTGAGCATGAGCCTCTATGCCATCTGCAATCCCAAGGCGGGCTCCATCCTGGAAAGAAAAGGCCCCAGGGTCCTGATTCCATGGGGTTCGGTCTCGATTGGTCTGGGGCTCATGCTGGGCTTTTTCATTTCATCCCTTTGGCATGTGTATCTTTTTATTGGTGTTCTAATCGGCCTGGGGCTTTCGATGAGCGGCTTCGTGACGCACAGCGCGCTTCTGCCGCGATGGTTCTTCAGAAACCGAGGTCTAGCGGCGGGCATCGCCATCTCTGGCATCGGCATCGGCTCATTCATCCTGATACCCACCATCGAAAGACTTATCGCCAACTTCGGCTGGCGCTACGCCTACCTGATTTTCGGCGCCTCGATACTTCTCATCATCCTGCCGCTCAAATTACTTCTGCTCAGAAATCATCCCTCCGACGTGGGTCAGAACATCGACGGCGCGTCAGACGAAGAGGCCGCCGGGTTTCCAAAACCACCGGCCTTCCGCACCCAGAATGTGGGAGAAGTATTCCAGCGAATAAAAGGGGAGAAAAATTTCTGGGCTTTGACGATCCTCGTTTTCGTCATCGGCCTGAACAACAACTCCATCTGGAGCCAGCTTCAGATATTCTTCGTCGACGCGAATTTCAGCACCGCGTTCGGCGCTTTCATCTTCGGGCTCACGGGCGCCATCCGGATTCTCGGCAGCGTGGTACTGGGTTGGGCAAGCGATCGCATACCGCGCAAAAGGGCCCAGGCCATCGCCCTTTTCCTGTCGGGACTCGGCGTCCTCATCTTGCTTCTCGTGCCTTATATGGGCAACGGTGTCGTCCTCGCCTTTTTGTTCGCCGCCATTTACGGCTTCGGCGTCGGCGGCATGACGGCATGCTATGCGGCCATGACCGCGGACGCCTACGGCGGACGCTCATTCGCCGTCATCATCGGATTGCTGGAAATCTCTTTCGGCCTGGGAGGATTCATCGGCCCTCCGATGGCGGGCTTCATGTTCGACTACACGGGAAGCTACGTGCTGCCTTTCTGCATCGTGGTCATTTTCCAGACGGTTGCGCTCCTCGTCTGTCAATTCGTCTACAGCACCGAGAAGTAAGACCCATCTCATGAGACAAAGAAAAAACACCCGCCCCTGGATTTACTACGGGTGGATAATCGTCGGCACGTCTTTCACCGCGATGGCGTTTCATCAAGCGGCGCGTTTTTCCTTTTCCATCTTTCAGGTTCCCTTAATCGAAGAATTCGGCTGGGGGCGTGGCGCCCTGGGCGGCGCCTACGCCCTGATGCTGGGCAGCTACGCGGTGTTCAGCCCTTTCATGGGGAACCTGTTCGACAAAAAAGGAGCGCGCGCGATCATGCCCTGGGGTTCGGTGTTGGTGGGCACAGGCTTCGCCCTGGGCTATTTCATCAGCGAACTCTGGCATGTCTACATCGTCCCCTGCCTGTTCGTGGGAATCGGGATGGCGCTCAGCGGCTTCGCGCTGCACAGCGCTATCATGCCGCAGTGGTTTCAGAAAAAACGCGGCTTCGCCACAGGGTTGGCCCTCTCCGGCAGCGGGACGGGAATCTTGCTTTTCATGCCGCTCATCGAATGGTTCATCGCCACGAAAGGCTGGCGATTGACCTATCTGATTTTCGGCCTGGCCGTACTGTTCATCGTCGTCCCCATCACGGCGTTACTGCTCAGAAAAGGGCCCGAGGAAGTGGGCCAATACATCGACGGAAGATCTCAACCTCCGTCCGATTCACCCCCAAAACCAAGCACAAAATCGCCCAGCCCACCTTTGCTCAAGGTATTGCGCCAAGTTTATAAGGAAAAAAATTTCTGGACGCTCCTTATCGTCGTGTTCTTTATGGGGTTGAACAACAATTCGATATTAAGCCAACTCCAGCTATTTCTGGTCGACGCCGAATACAGCACGGCTCTGGCGGCCTTATTTTTCGGGATGCTGGGCGCGATCCGGATGCTGGGCACCTTTTCGGTGGGCTGGCTGAGCGATTCCGTCGGCAGACAGCGCGCTCAGGCCCTCTCGGCCTTCATCACGGTCTGCGGGATCGGGGTTCTGCTTTCCATTCCCCATATACCGTATAAGATTTTAATGGGCTGGATTTTCATCCTCGTCTACGGAATCGGCCTCGGGGGGATGAGCGTGTGCTACTCATCCATGTCCGCAGATGCGTTCAGGGGCCCCACGTTCGGGGCCACGATCGGGCTGCTCGAAATTTTCTTCGGTCTCGGGGGATTCATCGGCCCGCCGCTGGCGGGTTTTATTTTCGATTATACGGGAAGCTACATGATCCCCTTCGTCGGGATATCGGTCGGCCTGCTGTTCTGTATCTTCATGTGCCTGTTCGTCTATGAAACGCCGCGAGGAGCCTCGTAAGCGCAGCGGACATCAAAAAGGTCGGCTCAATACCTCCATGGCTTCGGCCGCTTTCGCCCTGTCTCCTTCGATGCGCAGAGCGCCCGTTTTTTCTTTAGCCTCCAGACTCGCCCGGCCCGTGGTGAGCAAGACCAGATCGCTCCCGCCGCATACGATGCGCGCGTCACAATCCGCAGGCTCTGAAAACACGATTTCGGGCTCGCCTTTCAAGACCCGCAGCGCCCATCTTCGCTCAGGCTCGCTCGTCTCAAAGCAGATGGTTCCGCTGAAATCCCTATCCCCCCGCGCCCTGAAAAAGATGGGGAAGCGCTCCGGCAGGCAATCGACGGCCATGGGCAGTGATGGGGGGTGCAGATCACCATCAGGCTGATTCCGGATATCCCAATCGTGGAGGATCAACTCATACAGCCTTTGTCCGGGAAACGTGCGAATCGGACACGGCGCGAGCCAATGCCAGGCTTCTTTATCCAAATCATCGGGCCGAATCGCCTCGAAGACTCCCTGTAATCGCCACACCGCATCGGCAAAGACATCTATACGCTCATCGGCGGAAAGCGCAGCGAGTTCATCCCCTATTTTTTTCCGGTACGCCCAAAACGATTCTAAATCCGTGGCGCCAAAAGGCATTTCCAGACGCCCGGCGGCCCCCGCGGGGATGACGTGCGCATAAAAACGAGCGCCTAGCGTCATATGCGCCACCACGTCGGCCACAGACCAGCCCGGACAGAACGTGGGCGCGCGCCACTCCTGCTCACTCAAATTCCGCAGGGTTTCAATGAACCTGTGGTTTTCCTTCGACACCCAGGATAAGACGCGAACTAGAGAATCCGTAGTCATGAAATTCAGCTCTTGCGCCCGGTTACAGGAAAAACCAAGTACCCGTGCTCACGCATATCAACGCAACAAGAAGAAAGAACTTTGGAAGATAACGGCTTTGAGAATGAAACGAGGCATTTTTCAGCCAACCGTTCAGAAATGCGAAATTTCATCGGCATCAGGATAGCATTGCCACTTTGAGTTCGCTTGCGATTTCCGTCACTTGTTCCCATACGCCATCCCCCACTGGAATTCCCTTTCGCAGCCTTCTTTCCTTTTCCCTAAAGCTTCGCTCTCCGGGCACGCGAATCTCCTCCACGCCAGGGGCTTTGCGCGTATTCTTGACCTCGGCGACATGGGCATCCACCATCTCTCTAAATATCTTTGGATCCCCAAAAGAGGAAGGGTCGATAGCGATGAACAAATCCCCCTTGTCGTAATGTCCATCGCGCACCGATTGGGTGAGCGGCTTGCCGACTTTCGCTCCGAGCAAAGGCCCCGCCAAAAGGCCTATCAACAGGCAAAGACCATAACCCTTGTGGCCCCCGAAAGGCGCAACCGCGCCCGCGGCGGCCGTTTTGGCATCCGTCGTCGGCTCCCCATCCGGCCCCACCGCCACGCCTTCGGGAATCGGATCTCCCGTCACGCTCGCCTTGAGGATCATCCCGAAGGGAATCACACTCGTCGCAAAATCGAGAAGAACAGGTTCATCCGCGCCCGTGGGAACGGCAATCGAAAAAGGATTCGTGCCCAAAAGGCGCTCCACTCCTCCAAAGGGATGAACAAGCGGCTGCGTGAGGCCGGCGACGATTCCCACGCAGCCGGCCCGGGCGATGCGCTCGGCGTAATAGCCCGTCATGCAGATATGATCGCTGTTCACGACGCCCACGGTGCAGGAACCCGCTTTTTCCGCCTTTCTGGCCGCCAGGCTCGCGCCATAAGTCGCGCCCACGGGCCCCATGGCGCGATCGCCCTCCACCAACGCGGTCCCCTCCCGCTCGTTCACGATATGGGGCTTGGACCGGGCGTTAATCATTCCGCTCTGGATTCTTCTGATCATATTCGGCAAGCGAATCAGACCGTGGGTGGAATATCCTCTGAGATCGGCTTCTACCAATACATCGGCCGTCGTCATCGATTGTTCGTGCGAACAACCCACGGCCGCCAGAATACGCTCCATCAAATCGCGCAAGGCGTCCGCGTTGACGATGCGCTCTTCATTTTGACTCATGTGCAAAAAAACCTTTCCTTACAGATCGGGGTGGGGAGCAGAAACGCTCGGCTTCGTTACGCGCATCATCCAGCAGTAGATTTCTATCCGGTTTCCATCCGGGTCGAGAAAATAGAACGCATGGCTCCCGCTACCGCCGATGAATCCGTTCTCGTCCAGTCCTTCATGCGCATGCACATAGGGGCCGGAGACGAACTCCACGCCGCAGGATTTCACATGCTCCTGGGCATGCAGCCAATCTTCCCGGTCATCCACCTCAAATGCGATATGGTGCAGCCCCACGTCCGTTCGATTCTCGGAGTCCGACGTCGTCAGCCCCGCTTTCACGGCGTCTTCCGCCAACTCGAAAAGGACCACCGTGTGGTGTTTTTCTGCGCAGCGCATAAAACAAATAGGCCGGAAAAAATCGGGCGGACCCCATTTTCCCGTCAGCTTGAGCCCTACCACATCCCGGTAAAACTTGATGGAGCGCTCCACGTCACTCACGTGGATTCCGATGTGGCCAAGCCGCGCAATATTACAACCCATGCCTTTACCTCCCGAGACGAAAGTAATGCGGAAAATATCGTTTGCCTTTAAGAGTTCGCCATCATAACATGCCTGTGTTTGGTTGGCGCACGCTGGTCTAAGTTTCCACCCATGCCGCTTTACCTTTCCATGAAAGGTCATTTGAATGCTTAAAAAAACGGGTTTTACAGCAATTTTACTTTCGGGAGCAATGATACTCACCGGGGTATTCCTGCTCCCATCTCTCGGTATCCCTCAAAACCATAACCCCGCAATCGCGCTCGCCTCCGAGACGTCAAAGCCAAACCCCTCTCCCGCCCATACGCTTGTGGCGCAAAACCTCGACAAAACCCGAATCGAGAAAATCATTAGAGAATACCTCATCAACAACCCCGAAGTGCTCGAGGAGGCCATCCGGGCCTTACAGGCAAAGCGAGAAGCAAATCGCCAGGCAGCGGCCCAGACCTTTATTCAGAAACACAGGAAACAAATCTATGAGGACCCCGGAGACCCCGTAGGCGGGAACCCCAACGGGGATGTGACGATTGTGGAGTTTTTCGATTACCGGTGCGGGTATTGCAAACGAGTGGCCCCCGTTGTGGAGGAAGCGCTCGCGAAAGACAAGAAAATCCGGATCGTCTACAAGGAGTTCCCCGTACTGGGCCCGAATTCCGTATTGGCGGCCCAGGCGGCGCTCGCCTCGCGCGCGCAGGGCAAATACATAGCTTTTCACAAGGCCCTCATCAAGGCCAGAATTTCTTATGATGAGGAGAGCATCATGAAAATCGCGACCGCCGTGGGCATCGACACGGCCCGCCTGAAAAAAGACATGCGGGCACCTCGCATCCAGACCCAGATAGCCAAGAACCGCACCCTGGCGCGCTCCCTGAGTATACGCGGCACACCCGCCTTCATCGTCGGGAAACAAATCTTCCCGGGTGCGCTCACGTCGGCCCAGCTTGCCCACATGATTCAAGCGGCGAGAAAGAACTAAAACGAAAAAAAGCCCCGGAGATAACTCTCCGGGGCTTTTAAACCACTCTAAAATTCAGTCTACCGTCACCGAGCCCATCAATATTCTGCGGTAATCCCACCATTTCCACTTTTTGGGCACCATCGTGATGCGCACGCGTATTTTTTGCGCGATGGGCGTTTTCACGTAATTCGCCCACATATCGGGCCCGAAGAAATGATCCACCACGCTTTTCAACCCCTCGTGGTCGGTTCCCATCACCTCGGAGATCTGCGCCACCCCCTCCACGACAACGGCGCGAAATGGAGCATTCTCATCATCGATGCAAATGGAAAACGCCGGGTTTCGTTTCAAATTCCTCACCGAAACGGAATCCTCTCCCGTGCTGATGAAAAAACTCGCATCCTCGGGATTGAACAAATACAAAAGCGGAATGACGTGCGGCGAACCATCCGCATTCGTGGTGGCGATTCTCGCCATGTGGGGTTCTTGTAAAAATTCATCCATCTCTGTCGGGCGCTCGGCCATTTTCCATCTCCTCTCAAAAGTCATAATGCTATGAATAATGTGCATCTCACCGTTATTTCTGAAATATCCTCATCTTTTCCATCACAGAGCCAACGCTCCGTCTGTCTGGAAAATAGCCCTAAATGATAACGGAGTCATCTACCCTTTCACAATCACAATAAGGTTCACTAGACGGCCGGGCACGACGATGTGTTTCACAATCTGTTTGTCGCCTATGTAGCCGGCCGTGACGGCTTCCGCTTTTTCTTTGAGTTCATCCTCCGGCGCATCCGGCAGCGCCATGAACGTACGCCTCGTCTTTCCATTCACCTGTACGGCGAATTCTTTCTCCTCGGCGGCGATAGCCGCCTCGTCCACCTCCGGCCACGCCTCCCGAAAGAGACTCACCTCTCCCGCGCCCCCGCCGAGAGCCTGCCAGAGTTCCTCCGCCACATGGGGCGCCATGGGCGCCATACAGCAAAGCAGAATCTCGGCCGCCTCGCGCTGCGCCGCATTCTCGGCCCCAGCCTCCGCGCGAAGTGACGTGGCCAGTTCCATGACGCGAGCCACCGCCGTGTTGAAGGAGAAGGAATTTTCATAAACTTCCGTCACCGCCTTCAAGGTGGCATGGGCATCGCGTCTTAATTTTCTTCCTGATGCGGACAACCCACTCCCGTCTCCAGAATAGGATTCCGATTCGCGCCAATCATCGAGCCGCTCCGCAAACGTGACCCAAAGCCTTTGCAAAAATCGGTGCACGCCGATCAGGCCGTCATCGCGCCATTCCTTGGAGCGCTCGGGAGGACCGATGAACAACGTATACAGCCGTCCCGCATCCGCCCCGTATTTTCCCGTGCATTCTTCAATCGAAACCCCGTTCATCTTCGATTTGCTCATCGAGGCCATCTCGGCGAACACCTTTTGACCGGCCTCATAGCCGCTGCCGCTGGGTCCATCCGCCGTAACGACCAGAGATTCTTCATTCACGTCCTGATAAGGCACCCAGACGCGGCCACGCGCCTCGGCTACGTGATAGGCCATCCGGCACACCATCCCCTGGGTGAAGAGGTTTTCAAACGGCTCCTCGAAAGAGACGAGGCCGAGATCGTAGAGCACTTTTGTAAAAAACCGGGAGTACAGCAGGTGCATCACCGCATGTTCCGCGCCCCCGATGTACTGCGTCACCGGCAGCCAGCGGTTCACGTTTTGTGACTGAAATACGGCGCCGTCATCACGAGGGCTGACATATCTCAAGTAATACCAGGATGAATCCACAAAAGTGTCCATCGTGTCGGTCTCGCGGCGAGCAGGCTTGCCAGTTTTCGGGCTGATAACGTTCACGAAATCTTCACTCTGACTCAGTGGATTCCCCCCCCGGCCCGTGAATTCGACATCTCGCGGGTGCATTACTGGTAGATGTTCGTCCGGCACCGGGGTGATGCTCCCATCTTCTTCATAAATAACGGGTATCGGCACCCCCCAATAGCGCTGACGCGAGATGAGCCAGTCTCTCAGCCGCCAGTTGATGGTCTTATCGCCTAAACCCTTTTCCGCGAAATAATCGATCATCCTGGGGTACGCTTCGCGGTTCGGCTGTCCGTCAAAGGGACCAGAGTTCTCCATGACGCCATCTTCGATGTATGCCTCCTCCATCGTGGCGCCATCAAGCCCACCTTCTGGGTGCTGGATGACTACCTTGACAGGGATGTCGTATTTTCTCGCGAAAAGAAAATCACGCTGATCGTGCGCGGGCACGCCCATGACGATGCCTGTGCCGTATTCCATCAGCGCGTAATCGGCCACCAGCAGGGGTACGCGCTCTCCATTGACGGGGTTGATGATGAAATGCCCCGTGTCGACGCCCGTCTTCTCACTCTCCTCGCTCATACGCTCCGCGGCGCTTTGGGCCTGCATGGCGTCTACGGCCTCGCGGATGGAATCCGCTCGGGGGTTCCCCTCGAGCAATTGATCGATAAGGGGATGCTCAGGCGCGCAGACCATGAAGGTGACGCCATAGACGGTATCCGGCCTGGTGGTGAAGACTGAGAGCATCTCGCCGGTCGTTTCGAGTTTGAAATCGATTCGTGCCCCCTCGCTCCGTCCCAGCCAGTTTCTTTGCTGTTGCTTGACGTGTTCGGGCCAACCAACGAGTCCATCGAGATCATCGAGCAGGCGCTGTGCATAATCGGTAATTTTCAAGAACCACTGGCTGAGCCAGCGTTTTTCCACCTTGGCGCCGCTGCGCCAGGCAATACCATCGTGAATCTGCTCGTTCGCAAGAACGGTGTTGTCCACCGGGTCCCAATTGACGAGGGCCTCGCGCTTGTAGGCCAAACCGGCTTCGAGCATTTTGAGGAAAATCCACTGCGTCCATTTGTAATAACCTGGATGCGCTGTGGAAATCTCGCGCGGCCAGTCATACGCGAGACCCGCCATGCGGAGCTGACGCCTCATGTTGTCGATATTTTTTTTCGTCCACACGGCGGGATGAACACCCGCATTGATGGCGGCATTCTCCGCAGGCAGGCCCAGGGCATCCCAACCCATCGGGTGTAAGACCTCGAAGCCACGCATCTTTCGGTAGCGACTGATGGAGTCGCCCATCGTGTAGTTGCAGGCGTGGCCCATGTGCAGATCGCCAGATGGGTAGGGGAACATCATCAAGGAATAGTAGGTTGGCTTACCGCCGGGATGATCGGAGGTCTCGAATATCTTCTCCTCCGCCCAAAGATTCTGCCATTTTTCCTCATAATTCGATGGACTATATTCGCCGAGCATGAATTTCCTCAATTTTTCGATATTTGTCTCTAAAATCTCCAGGCAGGCGATCCGCCTGCCTCAAATATTTCCTTTTCTCACAGGTGTGGCCCCTCCCCGATGGGCGCGGCCTCCTCTTTTATCTTCTCGATAATTTCAGGCGGAATGCGTCTAGGTCTTCCGTGCGCATCGGTTCTTGCATGAAGCGTATAGCCTCTCACTAAAATACGCCTTTCCTGCTCCACCAAATAATCAATCCGGACGCGGACGCCCTCAGGCTCTCTGAACCAGCCGGTGACTTTCACCTCACCATCATACTTAGCACCTTCCTTATACCGGCAATGGCTCTCAACGACGGGAAAAAAAATCCCCTGCTCCTCCAGTTCCCCGTATGGAAATCCGATTTTGCGAAAATACTCGGTTCTAAGCTGCTCGAACCATATATAATAGACCGAGTGGTGCACCACACCCATCTGGTCGGTTTCGACATACCTTACACGAAAATCGATGGACAGAGCCAAACCGGACAAACCTATGGTTGGTTATGAAAAAAGAAACAACCGGGCGATGTTAAAGTAAACCAAAAGCCCCAGGACATCGACTCCGGTCGTGACGAAAGGCCCCGTCGCCACGGCTGGGTCCACCCGGAAACGGTGAAGTACGAGCGGCAAAAACGATGCCAGAAGAGCAGAGAACATCATCACTACACAAATCGCGAGCCCCACGACGAAACCCAGCCAGGCTACGGAGGAGAATTGATACGTCGCCAACAATCCCAACAACAGGCCATAGCAAATGCCCAGAAGCGTCCCGACGGCCACCTCTTTCGAGATGACGCGAACCCATGATTTCGGATCGATGCGCCCGGTCGCCAAGCCACGCACGACGATGGTCGCGCTTTGTGTGCCCACATTGCCCGCCATGCCGATGATCACCGGCATGAAGGCGGCGAGAGCCACAATTTTGCTCAATTGGTCTGAATATTGATGAATCAGTTGAGCGGCGAGAATACCGCCCAGCCAACTGAAAAACAGCCAGGGCAAACGAATCCATGCGAGACGCCTAGCGGAAAGCGATGTCACCTCATCCTGATAGGAATGCGTTCCCGCCATCTTCAAGATGTCCTCGGTCGCTTCTTCTCTGATTACGTCGAGCACGTCATCCACCGTGATGATTCCGACCAGAACATTGTCGTCATCCACGACTGGGATGGCCAGAATGTTGTATCGCGAGACAACACGTGCGATGTGCTCCTGGTCGGCATGCACGCTTTCGCTCCAGACATTGGTGATCATGATTTCAGACAAGGTCTTGGATGGGTCCGCCAGCAAGAGTTGTCGCAGAGTAATCACGCCTCTCAGACAACCATTCGAATCGATGACGTACACATAGAAAATGTAGTCCACCTCGCTGGCTTTCCGCACCCGCGAGATGGCCTCATCCACCGTGATGTCCTCGTGAAGGGCCACGTAAGAATCCGTCATGATGGCGCCCGCTGTTTCCGGCAGATACGCCATCATATCCTGTATGGCTTCCGTTTCCGGCGCATCGAGGAGCGCGACTATTTCCTGAGAACGCTCCTCGGGCAGGGTTTCCAGAATATATCTCGCGTCGTCGCTGTCTAATTCCTTGATGAGTGGAACCACATCTTCATTCGACACCGGCTCCAGGAGTTCTCGAACGATATGAGAATCCGATTCCGTTAGAATGGAGGCTCGGTGTTCCTGGATTCGAACGAGGGAAAACGCCTCCTGGCGTTCTTCAGGCAGGAAATGCTGAAAAATCTGCGCTACTTCGGCCGCGTGCATTTTTTCCAGCGCATTCGAAAGATTGGCATCGGCCTTATGTCTCAAAAGCCGACGCACCATGTCTTCTACGCGAAGAAGTCTCGGATCACGCTCGTTCACCATGGTTGGCGCCCCAAAAATCAAGCAAACTCAGCGTCCAAAAGGCGTAGAGTCTATTGGACACTATAGGGAGTGTCAATCATCTTGTGTTACGGGCGAACATAGCATATCTTGGGGTGGGATGTTGGTTGCGTCGCCGGGTATATTCACTCGCGCGGCTATCATGATATCGCCCATCTGCTCTGGGGAGTGCCTTATTATCGCTAGACTCCATGGCCGGCTCACCGGGCTGAAGCCTAAGCAAATGAAAGTCCTGGAAAAACTTTACCGCCGGAAAATACCCCCCAGCCAATTCATTCATTTAGAGCTCGGCCGTGAACTGGCGCTCTTGTCCCATGAAATCTCGCGTCAGATCGGACTGCTCATCGATCGACTCGGCGCTGTGCGCTACGTGATTATCGGCGATGCGCGGGGAATCGAAATCCCGGAGTTCGGCCGCGCACGCGCCGGAATGGCGAGACTCAGAGGCCTTCGGTGTGTTCATACACACTTAAACGCCTCCGCTTTATCCCAGGAAGACCTCACGGATATGGCCCTCCTCCGTCTCGACGCCATGGGGGTTATCGAGGTGCTGGAAGACGGGAATACAGGTCGCTTTCACATGGCCCACATCACTCCTCGGCCTCCCGATGAAAACCACCACGATCACGGCAACGGCGCATTCGTGGAGAATCGCGCTCCCTGGGAAATTCAGTCATTCCCCAATCTCGAATCGAACCGGATTAACATCGAAGCTCTCATCAACTCCTTAGAAAGTGAATTCTCCCGCCTCCAAAAATCATCCATCCAACTCGAAGAGGGAGAGCGCGCCTTGCTGGTGCATCTCGACACGGGGCAGAATACGAACCGCTCAGCCGAAATCGAGTTTGAAGAACTGGCTCTTCTCACACGCGAAGCCGGTTTCATACCTTGTGGGAACATTCTACAGCGCCGAAAAAAACCGGACCCTCGTTTCGTCATCGGCAAAGGCCGGCTGGCGGACGTCCTGATGAACTCGATGCAGGTGGGAGCCGAGGCATTGTTCTTCTCAAACGAGCTGACACCCTCGCAAATCAAGAATTTAGCTGAATTCACCGATCTGAAAATTCTCGATCGGACACAAATCATCCTCGATATCTTTGCCCAAAGGGCCAAGAGCCGTGTGGGAAAACTTCAGGTGGAACTGGCTTTATTGCGATATACCCTGCCCCGCATCTCCTCCCAACACACGGCCCTGAGCAGACTCACCGGCGGCATCGGCGGCAGGGGACCGGGTGAGACAAAACTGGAAATTCACCGCCGCCGCGCATTCGAGCGCATACGCAGGGTGGAGAAAGAACTCGAAAATCTACAAAAAAAACGCTCTCAGGGCAGGCAACTCCGCCAGCGTCGTGAAGTACCGGTTCTCTCTCTGGTGGGCTATACCAACGCGGGGAAATCGACACTGCTGAACGCCTTAACGAATAGCGAGGTAATTGCCGAGAATCGACTCTTCGCCTCTTTGGACACGTCAAGCCGAAGACTCAGGCTCCCGCGCGAGCAAGAAGTGATTATCACGGACACCGTCGGTTTTATTCACGACCTCCCCCAGGAATTGATAGGAGCTTTCCGCTCCACATTGGAGGAACTGAGTGAAGCGGACCTCCTCCTTCATGTGATTGACGCCTCATCCCCACATTGTGAGGACAACCTCCTTTCCGTCGAGAAAATCCTGGCGGAAATTGGGCTGAAAGATACGCCTCTCATTCGGGTTTTTAATAAAATGGACCAGACGGATGATATCCGCCTGGCCAATCTGTGTCGTCGATTCAACGGCATCGCCGTGAGCGGCATAGATCCCGAGAGCCTTCTTCCCCTGGTGGAGGAAGCCGCCCACCGCCTATCGAGCATGGACAAGCATGATGAGCCGGAAAAATACGAACAAATCGCAAACTAATCTCAAAACTGAAAGAAAATTTCTCTTTTTGTCTATTTTGCTGATGTGCTTTCTGGCTGGAGGTTGTACTGGAACCGGTCTTTCGTCGAAAGATATCTGGGAAAAGACGAAATCTACCGCTCACTCCGCATACATCAAGACCCAGCGAGCCGTTACGAACACCCTGATCTCCATAGGGAAATATCAGCGAGAAAACGCAAACAAACAACAAGCTAGCAGCGAAACAAAAACCACGAATGACAAAAAAGCAAAAAACAAAACAAAAACCACTCCCCGGCCCTCTGAAACACCCCGTTTTCAGGATCGGTTTCCATCCAGAACTCCGTCTGTGAGGGAAGAAAACCTGAATCACGAAAAATCTCGGTAGACCACCAAGGGAATCACACAGGGCGAAAACTCAAGAGAAATGTTTTTAGCACCACGCTCGCCTATGGCGCCGGAAGAATTTCGACAACGTATCCGAGAGATCGAACGAGAACGAATTCGCCCAAAAAACCCTGAGAAGAAACGCAGGCTGGCTCATGAGCGGAAGAAATGGGAGCGAATGTTAAGCAAAGCAAGAAGAAGCCATTATCCAGGAAATGAATCACCTACGTTGCCGGTTGAGAGAATCACAAAAAGATTTGCTCAAAACCCAAAAAACCAACCGTTAGGGAGTTAGCCTGTTTTTAGAACTACCCGATATCGTCACCAGGCATTCTTTACTCGGCTTCATGAAATGACGCGCGGCTTCTCTGACGGAATTCATATCCACCCGTTCAATTTGCCGTTTTGTTTCTTCAAGCGTTTCCCAACCCAAGCCATGGACAAATCTGCCCGCCAGGTCGGCCGCTCTCGCATAGGCCCGCTGGTGACTGCGAGACAACCCTCCAATAAGATAAGACCTAGCCCGGTGGAATTCCTCATCACCGAGCCCTTTGAGGCTTACACGAGCAATTTCTTGCCGCATGAGGTCAATAACGAGTTTTTCCTTACCCGCAGGCGTGGCTGCATAAATAGAGATGGGGCCCGGGTCTTGAGATTCGTGAGAGGAAACGCTCACATCGTAGGCAAGGCCGCGCTTTTCTCTTAGTTCCAGGAATAGTCCTCCGCCCTGACTTCCCAGGGCTGCCGTGATGACGGCAAGCGCATGCCTTGCGGGATCGTGAAAAGTCGTCCCCAAATAAGACATATGGATATGGCTTTGCGACGCTTCATCAAGCACATACGAGCGAAAACGCCTCCTCGAAAGACTTCTCGGCGGAGCGGGCTGAGGAACAGGTGTTTCCCGCGGAGCGCCTTCGGCCCAAGGCGTCAGAATTTCGGGGAGATACTTTTCCAAATACGAGGCGTCGAAATTGCCGGCTGCCGCGATGACCAAATTCGCGGGCGATGTCTTTCTGCGCCATGCTCGCTTCAAAATACTCTGGTTGAAGGCGGCCATCGTCTTGGACGTTCCAAGTGGATGGCGGCCCAATGGATGTTTTCCATATAAGAGTTGATACCCCTTGAATCGGCACCATTGCCCGAGATTATCGAGTTCGCTGTCACGCTCGGCATTGAGCTCCTCCCGAGAGAACTCAATGTCATCCTCATCAAAAGCGGGCGTAGACAATACATCCACGAACTTTTCCATGACTTCGGGCAACACAGCGCTAAGACCGGAAGCAGTCAGCCCGAATGTATTTCTCCCGGAAAATCCATCGATACTGGCGCCCAGACTCTCCACCTCTTTCGTATGCCTGAACGATGGACAATTCCTGGTCGCCATGGGAACCACAGATGTCATCAGGACATGCAGTCCGGCCTGGCGGGCGGATTCATTTCTTTGTCCTCCCAGGAATACGGCGCGCAAAGAGAAAACACGCGGCCCGCCGTCGGGCAGCAAAACCAACCGTCCGCCACCCGGAAGTTTTGCCTCTATGGGTTTGTTCTTGGCTTTGGAGCGCCTTGTATTTTTGACATAGCTCCTTTTTTGTGAATCGACGCGAGAACAACCGGATGCAACTGATTTTTCCGCTACGCCCCGGTTTCGATTCGCGTCGTTTCGTTTTTGCTCAAGATTATTTTCGAATCCGTTCCATATCGCTTTTCGAATCCTTCGTACGCCGATTCGCGGCGCTTCTCCCTTGGGCAAGAATACGCCAGCGGTCAATCGTGAAGGTGTTAAATATCGCCTCGCCACACCCGAGACATCATTCGCATTCACATCCATCACCATTTTCATGTACTTCAAATAATAATTCGGGTCTCCAGTAAGCAACTCCGAATAACCCGCCACACGGGCGCGACCCGTCATGCTTTCGCGCCTGAATTCCAAACCCGTCAGATAATTCATGCGCACTTTATCCAACTCACTTGGGCTTGCCGGCTTTTCCTCGATGATTTGTTTCGCCACCTGGAGGATATGTCCGGCGGCCTTCTCGACGTTTTCCGGCGTCGTATACCCGCCTAGGAAAAATAGTCCCGGCCCGCTGGAGAAATAGACATCAGTGGAAACATCGAACATCAGCAACGTGCTCAAGCAAAGATGCTCATACAGGCGGGAGCTTTCACCCGCTCCAAGAACGATGCCGAGCACCTCGAGCGCGGGAGCGTCCCGGTGGGTCAACGGAGGAATTTCGAAGGCAAGCTCCAGGTGCGCCGTTCCCGAGCGACCACGCTGTACGACGATGCGCGGCCCTGTTTTCAGGGGAGCCGGCAGAGGAACTTTCGACATTTTCTTGCGCCCGGGCTTCGGCCACTTGATGAGCAAATTCTTCTGTTTTTTTCTTAAAATCGATTTTATCCGGGGAACATCAAAGGCTCCGGCGAACACCAGGACGGCGGATGAAGGCGAATAGAATTTATCATGATATCTTTTTAATTCTCCCGCGCCTATGCGCTTCAGCGTCTGCCGCGTGCCTAAAATGGCGCGTCCGTATGGATGCCGGCGGCCGTATGCCTCGCGATAGAGGTGATACTGAAGCAACTGGTCCGGTTGTTCATACGTGCGATTCAACTCGGAGAGGATGACCTGTCTTTCCTGGCGAACTTCGTTCTCCTCAAACCGTGGCCACCAAAGCGCATCGAGGAACGCTTCCAGACACCCCTCGAATTTATCCGGCATCGATATCAGGTCGTAATGGGTCGATTCGCTCGTCGTGTAGGCGTTAATGTCTCCACCAGAAGACTCGGCCAGCGAAGCGAGTTCCCCTACTTCCAAATTTTGGGAACCCTTGAATATCATGTGCTCTAAAAAATGGGAGATGCCCTCGAGCGGGTCTGTTTCCGTGAGGCTGCCAACGCGAAACCATGCCTGCACGCTCACGGCGGGAGCTGTGGAATCCGGCAGGAAAAGACAAGCTGGGCCTCCCCTCACCCGGGAGACGAGAAGTTTGATATCTTTTGTGAACTCTTCGTCCATATCGCCTTGAAATTTCTTGAACCAGCATGAAATAGGCCTATTTTCGCCCATGTAACTGATTCGACTTCACCTGAATCCAGAATTGGCGAATCTCTTGACTTCTAGCGAACGGAGCGTATCATCTCCCTCTGGTAAAGTCATTCAGAAATGATGCCGAGAGATTTGGAAGCCTCGCGCGAAATAATTCCATAAGAGACTATCGCCAATTTGAAAAGAGGATGACCCGTGGAACATATCAAAAGGCATGTTTTCGTCTGCATCAACCAACGCCCACCGACTCATCCGATGGGTTGTTGTCAGAGCAAGGGCAGCATCGAAGTCGCGCAAGCGATCACAGAGGCGATTGGCTCGAATGACGAACTCGCTGCGTATACGGCCATGGCAGGCGCTACCTGCCTGGGCCCGTGCACCATGGGTCCCACCCTGGTCGTCTATCCGGAGGGCGTCTGGTACACGGGCGTAAAGGTGGAGGACGTTCCGGAACTCATCGAGGAACACCTAAAAAACGGCCGCCCAGTCGAGAGACTGCGTCTGAGGCTGCCCGGAAACGTCGAAAACGACGACTAGAATGAAAATGGAGACTGCTCGATGAGCCGTGGGCTGGTAATGCACTCGAAAGACAATGTGGCCACCGTGCTGGAGGACATCGCCTCGGGACAAAGCGTGGAAATCGAAGGTGGTGAGAAAACGTTGATGATTTGCGCGACGGAAGCGATTCCTTTTGGCCACAAAATCGCGCTGCGCAAGATAGCCTCAAGCGGAAAAGTCCTCAAATATGGCGAGGTCATCGGCACCGCTACACAAAACATATCCGCCGGTAGCCACGTTCACGTCCACAACATCAAGAGCACCAGAGGCTAGATATGCCCAGGAAAAGAGGTACCCCTACCTTTTGGGGATATCGAAGGCCCGAGGGTCCTCCGGGCGGCCGTAACCATCTCGCCATTATCAGCGGGATGGACAATTCAAACCCTATTGTCCGTAGAATCGGCTCACTGGTGCGAGACGCCACCCCTGTGAACACATCGTTCGGACGCGCTCTGATGGGTGAGGACGAGGAACAGCATTGGCGGGTAATGGGGCGCACCGCTGCGCACCCCAACGTAGGGGCAGCCATAATCGTGAGCCTCGAACCCAAGAGCGCCAATGCCATCGCGGAAGTAGCCGCGAAAACATCCCCCTGGATGCCGATAGAATCCGTGAATATCCAGGAAATCGGGGGCACTCTCAGTACCACTTCTCATGTCGTGGAACTCGCCACCAAACTTTCCGCTCATCTTGCATCCGCCAAACGCGTCCGCTGTGAATTGGGCGAACTCACCATCGGCGCGGAATGTGGGGGCTCCGATACGACCAGCGGCGTCATTTCAAACCCCGTGACGGGAATGGTCGCCGATAAAGTCGTAGAGGCGGGGGGCTCGGTCATCTTTTCCGAAACATTGGAAATTGTGGGTGCCGAGCATCTTCTCGCCCGCCGGGCCGCAGACAGAAAAACGGCGCAGACAATCATCGCTTCCGCCAAACGCGCCGTCGATTACGCCGAAAGCATCGGCGTCGATTTCATCGGCTCGAATCCGGCGCCCGATAATATCCGGGGTGGACTCTCATCCATCGAGGAAAAAAGCCTGGGAGCCATCAAAAAAGCGGGCAGCCACCTCATCGTCGAGGTCGTTGGCGTGGGGGAGCGCCCCTCAAAAAAAGGCACCATCTTCGCCGATGCCCCTTGCGCCGGCGTAGAAAACATATCTTCGCTCGCAGCCAGCGGAGCGCAAGCGATTATTTTCTCGACCGGCATCGGCAATCCGATCGGACATCCCATTTCTCCCACCATCAAGGTGACCGGAAATCCCCGAACCGCTCGGACGATGGCCGAGAACATCGATGTGGACATCAGCGGCGTCATGGAAGGGACGATGCGCATCGATGAAGCGAGGGATTTGCTCGAAAAAGAACTAATCGCGGTGATGAGTGGAAAACTCACGACATCAGAACTGTTGGGAGAGACCGAACTCACGGTCAGCCGGGCCGCACTAAGCCTCTAAAACCTGTATTTGCACTCACCTCAGCGAATAAAAAGAAGCCCGCAGCCTAAAAGCCCATTCCCACGATGAGTCGATTCCAGGCATTGATGAGCGCGATGGCGCCGAGAAGTTCCACTATCTGCGCTTCTGAATAGTGCGCCTTCAGCGCTTCAAAAGTCTCATCGGAAACACTTACCCCCTGTGTGCTTTCCTCACAAAGGCGCAGCGCCGCTTTTTCCGGCTCATCGAAGACGTCGCTCAAGGAGCCCTCTTGCGCTGCTTTCGTCTTTTCATCCCCTACCTTGTGCATCCTTGCCATGTTGGAATGCATGTTGGTGCAAAAATGGCATCCATTGAGCACCGATGCGCGAATGTTCAGGACCTCCTTGAAACCGACCTCGATCTCTCCCGGACCATCCGCCACCGTGGTCAAGCTCAATAAAGAGCGCAAGAAATCGGGTTTATGGGCCAAAGCCTTTACCGGCGGAATCACGACGCCGAACTGCTTTTTCAAATTCTCCATGATGCGTTTCGCGGATGCTTCCGCCTGCTCGGGCTCTAACTGGGAAATCCGTGGCATTCCATGCTCCTTAGATTGATTCGTCCGGGTGTATGCTTGCGCACGAGAGATACGCTCATTCCACCGATATTTACGTCACCTGGAGGGTACTGGTCAATGAATAGTCTAAAATCACTCCGTTAGCGCCATGAACCCGAATGAGCGCAAGCGCAAAACATCTTCTTTTGCTAAACTATATTCCAGTGAATTTCATATTTTCCGCAGCATTCGCCTTAAACGAATGGATGAACCCTATGAACAAGCAGATTTCTTTACGAGAAGCCGCTTCACTCATCGAGGAAGGAGATGCGATTAGTCCTGGCGGCACACTTCTGCATAGGACTCCTGCCGCCCTCGTGCGCGAAATTGCGCGCTCAGGCATCCGGCGTCTCACACTCATCAAGCCGTCTCCCGGCTACGACGCCGATCTCCTTTGCGCCGCAGGCGCCGTGAAGAGAATCATCAGCGGCATCGTCACATTCGAAGCGGAATTCGGATTGGCTCCTCATTATCGAAAAGCAATTGAAAAAGGATTGACCGGACTCACCGAACACGCCTGAGCCAGCGTTCTTGCTGGGCTGCGGGCCGCAGCCTACGGCGTTCCTTTTCAACCCGTTCGCGGATTCGCGGGAAGCGATATTCCGGAACACAGCGGTATTTTTACGATTGAAGACCCATACACGAAAGAAGAACTCTATGCGATTCCCGCCCTCAAGCCGGACTGGGCATTGATTCACGTTCAAAAATCAGATGTACAGGGAAACGCCCAAATCCTGGGTAACCAGCAGTTCGACGTTGAAATGACGCGCGCGGCGCAAAAAGGAGTCATTCTCACAACCGAGAAAATCGTACCACCCGAAGAAATCGCATCAGAACCGGAGAGAACCTCTATACCGGGTTTTCTCGTCAAAGCTGTCGTGGAGACTCCGGGAGGGGCGTCTCCTTGCAGTTGCCACCCATACTATGGGGTCGACAAAGCTGAAATGGGTCGTTACCTAACCCTGACCCAGAGCAAGGATGGCCTTCAAGAATATCTTGCCAGTACCGACCGGACACACACGCAAGAAGCAATGGAAAGATAGCGATGGGCAATCGTCTGGCCTCGTTGCCTGAACACGTGATTCGCGCTGGAAACCAGATGGTCGTCACCCTGTCGCGACTCATCGAAGATGGTGACAAGGTGTTCCACGGCGTCAACTCCCCGCTTCCCATGGTTGCGATTTTTCTGGCAAAAAAACGACACGCCTCCAACTGCACGCTCATAGAAGTCGCGGGCTCGGTGGACCCGAAACCACGCTTCATGCCGAACAGCACGGCCGATCCCGAACTCTGCTACGGCGCGGCTTCTTTATTCTATAACCCGGACACGTACGATCTTTTTGCGCGTGGCGAAGTGGATCTGGCTTTTCTAGGCGCCGCCCAACTCGACAAACAGGGACGAGCCAACATGAGTTATATCGGCGACCCGTTCAACCCGAAAGTAAGGCTACCCGGCGGAGGGGGAGGCGCCGTCATCATGCCTCAGGTGAAACGGACCGTCATTTGGCGAACGGTACACGATAGGCGATTTCTCGTGCCTCGGGTCGATTTCTCGACGCAATCTGGAAACCTGAGTCACGTGGTGACACCCATCGCCTTGTTTGAAAAAAAATCAACAGGGCTGGAACTCGCCAGCGTCCACGCCGGCCACTCGATGGATGAAGTCGTCGAGGAAACCGGGTTTGATCTGCATTGCCCAAGCGTTGTAGCGCAAACTCCCGCGCCGAGCGTCGATGAACTAAACGCCTTGGAGGAACTCGACCCGGATGGCGTGCGCTTTTCAGAATTTCGTGTATAAACCACACTACTTGATTGAAATGGTAATCCCCCACTCGCCACTTGATGTCGAGGTTTTTAGACACGATGAATTCCGGAGAATTTGATGAATCGCGAATTGATGAATCGCCTGAAAAACTATTCAGCCTGTCAGGCGGCGGACGCCTTTGACAAATTAAAAATCAGAGGCCACATGCCCGACATCATCCTGTTGTCTCCCGATCCTGATTACCGGATGGTGGGAGAAGCCCATACCGTTCGGATGGTTCCCGCCGGCGGCGGCCCTCTGCCCAAACGCGAGGTGCACCATATCGACGCGGCGCCAGAGGGGAGTATCGTCGTCATCAGCATCCCCTCTGGGGTGACGACGGCCAACTGGGGCGGAATGATGAGCACGCGAGCGAAAGTAATGAAACTTGGCGGAGTCGTACTGGACGGCAGAGCCAGAGATATCGAAGAACATCGCCAGATGGGCTTCCCCGTGTTCGCCAGAGGGGTCTCGGTTCACGGCAGCGGCGGGTATACGGTTCCCATCAGTGTGGGAGAACCGATCAATTGCGGGGGCGTCACGGTAAGGCAGGGAGATATCATTCTGGGAGACGTAAACGGTGTGGTCGTCATCCCCAGGGAAAGGCTCGAAGAAGTCATCGACAAGATGGATGAATTGGCGAAAATCGAAGAAAAAATCACTGCGGAGCTCGAAAAAGGCGCGAGCATCGGTGAGACGTTCACCAAGTATCGAAGCTAGCCGAAACCACGATAACCACCTAAAAACAGAATTTCACAAAATACACTTAAAAGGCTTATCCATCTGGAAGCAACAGATGAATCTGATATAATGCTGAAGTAATCTAAAAAATTCGCCCTAGATACTCTCAAATGAACTCAAAAAACTTCTTGTCGCACATCATCCCCTTGCGGGGTCTTATCATTTGCTTGTTTTTTTGCATTTCTTTGAGTGGCTGCGCCTTCTACCCTGTATCCATGGGCCACTATACCCAGGATGAGGATTTACACGGCATCGCCTCCTGGTATGGGAACCCCTACCACGGACGCAAGACTGCGAATGGCGAAACCTACGACATGCACGCGCTCACGGCAGCGCATCGCACCCTGCCTTTTGGTTCAAGAGTACGGGTGCGAAGAAGCGATGATGGACGTGAAGTGGATGTCCGAATCAATGATCGCGGCCCCTTTTTCATTAACCGAGTTATCGACCTCTCACAAGAGGCCGCTCGTAGAATCGGCATGTTGCGCAGTGGCACCACAGAAGTTCACGTCGAACCCCTCTATGTCCCCCGGGAATTGAACCCGAAATGGATGATCCTGGTGGGCGGGTTTACGGAAAAACCAGAGGCGCAAAAATTCGCTGATTACTTTCACCGCAATGGTACGACCTCCGAAATCCGGCCCGGCTGGCACGGGAACTACGACCACTATCACGTGCAAATCAGAGGATTCGGACGGGAGAGAAAATCAAAGCGATTGGTCCAAAAGTTGCAGCGCAACGGATATGGGGCATTCATCGTGCGGGCTAAATAAAAAACTCAATTCCTCTGGAGCGCTTTTTCGATAGCGCTCAGATCCGTAAGCGGTTCCTTACATGTAAAATTTTCACACAGATACACGGTGGCTTGTCCATCCACCATGGATTTTCCATCGAGCAGAGGCACTGCGGCATCTACTTCTCCCCCTGATGATTCCGACTTGAAAGCCAAAACTTTGTTGGGAATAAAGCGCGAATCAACGGCCATGAGAGTTGCGCGCGTATCTTCTGAGTCTCTCTCACCGACAATCGCCACCTCCACCGGGGAATCAAGGCAAAAGTCCAACGCCACCAGCATCATATGAAAGGCGGCTGGTGCGCGGTCCAGATATTCGCCAAACGAACGCAAAACACCCAAGCCGCATTCCGCGAATTCAGCCTCGCCCGATAGCTTCGCCAATTTCAGCAAACCCAGCGCCGCCATGGAGTTCCCGCTCGGAGTGGCGCCATCTTGCGTCATCTTTTTTCTGACGATGAGCCGCTCATGATCGTGGGCCGTGAAGAAAAATGCGCCTCCCTCGTCATCCCAATATCGCGATATCATCTCCCTCGCCAAATCCGAGGCCGCGCGAATCCACCGGGGCTCAAAACTCGCCTCGTATAAATCCACCAGACCCACAATCAAAAAAGCATAATCATCGAGATACGCATTGAACTTGCTCACGCCTGCCCGGTGACTCCTCAGCAGGCCCCGCTCATCGCGCATGTTTTCCAAAATGAAATCCGCCGCCTTGCTCGCCTCTTCCACGTAGGGTGGGTGCTCCAGAATTCTGCCCGCCAAAGCCATCGAGCCAATCATGAGCCCGTTCCAACTCGTGAGAATCTTATCGTCCAGGCCAGGCTTCACCCGCCGTTCCCGCTCGGCAAAGAGCTTTGCGCGTCCCCTTTGCAAAATATCAAAGAGGTCCTCTTCTGTGATTCCCACTTCCTCGGCGAAAATGCGGGGCGGTTTCTGGATGAACAATGCAGAGGTTTTCCCCTCGAAGTTCCCCTCATCCGTCACGCTATAGAACCGGCAGAATATGTCCGCTTCATCCTTGCCGAGGATCTCTTCTATCTGCACGGGACGCCATACGAAGAACTTGCCCTCCTCGCCCTCGCTGTCGGCATCCTGCGCAGAGTAGAATCCGCCGCCCGGGCTAGTCATTTCACGCAAAACATAATCAAGCGTATCCGCCACCACGGAGCGATAAAACGCGCTTCCCGTCGCCTGGTAGGCCTCGAGATACACCCTGGATAAAAGACCATTGTCATAAAGCATTTTTTCGAAGTGCGGGATGAGCCAGTAAGCATCCACGCTGTATCGGTGAAACCCGCCGCCGAGTTGATCATACATCCCGCCCAACGCCATCCTTTGGAGCGTTATCTCGACCATCTTCAGTAGTTCCTGATCCCCGGATCGTCTCCACTTTCTCAAAAGCAACATCAACGCCATGGAAGGTGGAAATTTTGGAGCTTGCCCAAAACCACCCCAGGTAGAGTCGAACCGATCCTTCAGTTCTTGCGCGGCTTTGTCGATCCATTCCGCTTTCAAATCACTTTTTGTGGATGCAACGACTCCCATTTGCTGCAAATTCGCCGTTATGCTTTCTGCATTATCCTGCAAATCCTCTTGTCTCGTCCGATAAACTTCGGCCAGCCTCAAGAGCACGTTTTTGAAGCCGGGCCTACCCCATTTGTCCTGTGGGGGGAAATATGTGCCTCCAAAGAAGGGCCGTAAGTCCGGGAGCAGGAAAACACTCATGGGCCAACCACCCTGGCCCGTCATCATCTGCACCGCTTCCATATAGATCCCATCGATATCGGGACGTTCTTCTCGATCCACTTTGATGGAGACGAAATGCTCGTTCAGAATATTGGCGATTTCCTCATCCTCGAAACTTTCATGCTCCATCACATGGCACCAGTGGCACGCAGAGTAGCCGACGGACAAGAAAATGGGCTTGTTTTCTTCTCTCGATTTGCGGAGGGCATCCTCGCCCCAGGGATACCACTGCACCGGATTATATTGGTGCTGCAAGAGATATGGACTCGTCTCCTGCGCAAGGAGGTTCTTTCGCTGGGGCTGATTCATGAATTCCTCATATGAGTGGATGACAAACCGCTAGCCACAAAAGGATGCCTACCCTAGGGTATGGGAGAATGCTCAACGAAACAATTCCGCTGGGGAGCTGTTTGTGCGTGTGTCTCCACACGCCCGTCTCCCCGAATATGCGATATATTCCCATCAAAACTTTCCGCCCAAGCGGCGGAGATTAAATGCAGTCGATGACAATTTCGCGGATTCTCCTCCGCGCAAAGAACCGTCGTGGGCGTTTTTTCCACCTGCGCCCTCAGGCGTTCCATGGCGCGGATGAAATTTTCACTACGCCTTACTTTCACCCAGTCGATACGTCCCTGAGGGTCAAAAAATTCCGGATTTTTTCTGAAGTCGCGTTTCCCGCCCAGCGCCTCTCCTTCCCAGGTATATGCGATGTCCCTTTTCGAGAGGCTCTGGTCCATTTTCTCTCTGTTGTACTGCGGATTTCTCCTGCTGTAGGGAATGCTTCGCACATCCACCACGCATGCAATGCCGTGGCGGCTCAGCAAATCCAGGAATTTCTCTGCACCATGGTTGCTGTGGCCTATGGTCCAAAGCGGATATTTCAAACGAGTCCCCCCATGAGGGTAGCCGCAATTTCGCACCCACGATGAAAAACCTCTACATCTATATTCTCATCAGGAGCATGGGCATTCGAGTCCGCATTGGCGAGAGGGAACCAGACGGATGGAATCTTCAAGTCTCTTGTGAACATGCTATCGGGAACGCTGCCACCGAAGTTCGGATAGATGATGGGTTCAATGCCATAACCGCCGACAGCCTTGATCACCTTTTGTACATAGGGGTCATCCGCCGGTGTTTTGCTGGCATCGAATGTGGCCATCTTGCGCACCACGATGTCATCAAAACCCTCTGTTTTCAAAAACGAACATACATCATCAAAGAGCCCCTCAGGGTCCTGCTCCACCACAAGGCGAAAATCCAGCTTGGCGCGCACGGAACCCGGGAGGACTGTTTTCATGCCATTCCGAGAATACCCGCCCTGAAATCCACAGATGTTCAGGTTCGGCTGCGTGAGAGATCTCGCATAAAAGGCGGAAAGATCCGGAATCTGATCGGCTCCCTCTCCGATGACGGCCCGAAGCTCCGTTTCCGGGTCAGGAATTCCCCGCAATGCATCTTGATCCGCATCGCCAATCGGGAGCACGGCATCGTAAAATCCAGGCACACGCACCCTCCCCTCGCCGTCGCGCAGACATTGCACGGCGTCCATGAGTCGCCAGAATGGATTCGGGACCGGCCCGCCGTAAGTCCCGGAATGGAGGTCTTTCCCGACACCGTGTGCCAGGAGTTCAATATAGAGCAACCCCCTGCAGCCCAAAGAGAGCGTCGGCCTGCCCGATGGGTGCAAGGAACCATCCGAAGAGCAGGCGATATCGGCTTTCAACAATTCGTTGTTCGCCTGTATGAATTTTCTCAAGCTAGGAGAACCCATTTCCTCCTCACCCTCTATTAAAAACTTGAGGTTGAGGGGCATCTCCGTATTCGTCTGGTGATAAGCCTGCACCGCCTTGATCTGAGCAAAGTGCTGACCTTTGTTGTCTCCCGCTCCACGGGCGTAAAGACGACCATCGCGCACTTGAGGTTCGAATGGTTCGGAACTCCAGCCCTCGGCCACGTCAGCCGGTTGAACATCATAGTGGCCATAGATCAGCATGGTCGGAGCATCCGGAGGCCCTTTCACTTCCCCGTATACAAGCGGAATGCCCTCGGTCGACAGGATCTGCGCCTCGATGCCGGCACTGTTCATCAATCCCGCCAAATGCGCCGCCGCCTCCTCGACACCGATACCCAATGTGCTGATGGAGGGCATTCGGAGGTATTCGATGAGTTCCGCCAGACTCTGCTCCCTCCTCGCTCGCAGAAAATCAATCACCGCCGACATTCCATTCTCCTTTGCAACAAGCTCTATACGCCAAGATGTTGCCGAAATCGTTCACCCGGATTATTCTCAGAGATGGCATGAACCCGCCAAATTTTTTAGCTGCCGCGCAAAAATTGGATTTCGCATGATTCGATCTATTCTTAGCATAATTCATCGCTTCTTCAAGATCATCCGCATAAGACGTCTCCTGCTTTTCATCCTCGCCATGCTGATGGTGACAAGCTGTGCCCGGCCCCGCACCCCGGGCCTTGCTCCCGCTCCTGCCGGAAGCCATGGCCACAAGGAGAGCTATATCGAACTGCCGTCAAGCATCAAAAACGCTTCGATTACAGGATACCTCGTGCGTCCTTCGAAAGATGGAAGATACCCTTGCGTGATATTGCTGCACGGGAAAGGCGGTTGGTGGCGAGCATACATCCGCTACGCTCGAAAGCTCGCAAGCCATGGATTCTCATCCGTAATCATCAATTATTACTCCGTGCACCAAGTGGACCTCGAGGGCCTTACGACGCCATTCTCTCAAAGAAAATTTAATTTTGAGCGGCAAAACGAAGATATCAACCGAGCCGTTTCCGCCTTTGCAAAAAGCGCGCATTGCATGCAAAACAAGGTCGGTATCATCGGATTCTCCCTTGGCGCGGACAAGGCGTTTCGCGCGGCCGCGTCACTTCCGGTCGTGAAGGCCGTGGTAGCCTACTATGGTCCTTATGATTATGCGTCTTTCATCAAAAAGCGCATCAACGCCGTGGTTCTCGCCCTGGCGACCGAGGATTTGTTGCGCTGGAAGAAATATCTGGAATTTCACAGCCCCGCCAACAAGATACAGAACACAAAAGCTTCGACCTTGATGTTTCATGGTGTGGCGGACGGGATAATTCCCGTCCAACAATCATTCGCAATGATGAAAATGCTGCGCGAGAGAGAATCGGGTTATGCTGAATTGAAACTTTACGAGGGCACTGGCCACAATTTTGTTCTGCGAAGGAGAACTCCTCGGGTAAGAGAAGACTCGATTCGGCTCGCGTTAATTTTCCTCAAAATCCACTTGCCCCAAACCAAGGAACCGCCCAAAGCACAAAATGTGGGCGAAAAACGAACAAACTTTCGTCCCCAAAACAGAAAACAAGGTGGTTGATTCATTATGGATACGACACCAGACGGAAGACATGGCAAGAGCGAATCCTGGGTTCGTGAATGGATAGGCTGGACTGAACTCACTCCCGACGGCAACGTGGAAGCGGGCGCATCGGGTACATGGGCAATCACCTACCACGTTGGCAGATATGGGGTGGACGATGGCGGGACAATCGTCCTTTCGCGTCGCTTCGCAAGCGATTGGGCCAAACCCCAAACCGATGCGCCCGGTGAGCTCCATTATGCGAGCGCGACCACGAGCGGGAGCGCCTCCCTGAGAATAAGGTGGGACCCAAAATCGAACATCAGGCCCTGGCAGCAAGGCTTGGCCATCGATGTATTTGATAGCTATCTGACGGAATTTGATACGGTAACCATCGTTCTGGGAGACCAAAGCGGAGGCGGCGCGGGAACACGGGCTCAAACCTTTTGCGAGGAAAATTTCCGCTTCCGGCTTTTCGTCGATTGCTTCGGCTCGAACCGCTTCATCGAAGCGGCCGATACGCCCGCCTTTTCCATCGTCCCGGGAAAACCCGCCCGCCTCGTCATCCATGGCGCGATCGAACAAGCGCCAAACGAAACTTCCTGGATACAAGTGAAACTCGAGGACATCTGGGGAAACCCCTGTTATGGCATAGACACGGAAGTCTCGCTCACCGCGGAAGGAGGAACCTGCGAGGGCTTGCCCAAGGCCGTTCGATTCGAGTGCGAAAAACCCGCCGTAGTCCGTTTGGAGAATTTATGCTGGGAATCCGGAAATTGGGGACGAATACGAGGCGACGCAAATATCGACATCCCCCCTGCCTACAGCAACTACGTGCGAGGAATGGAGAAAATCCACCAATGGAAACCATTTTGGGGCGATCTCCACGGCCAAAGCGAAGAGACAGTAGGCACGAATACCGTGGATGATTACTTTGCATTCGCCCGCGATATGGCCGGAGCGCAATTTTCTTGCCACCAAGGAAACGATTTTCAAGTCACAGAGAAAACCTGGAACGCCATTCGCGCGGCCACGAAGAAATACAATGAGCCGGGGCGCTTCGTCACATTCCTGGGGGTCGAATGGTCCGCCGTGACGGGCATGGGCGGGGACAGGAACGTCATGTACCTAGGCGATGATGGGCCCTTGCACCGAACCAGCCATTGGCAAATAGATGATTGGGATGACCAACAAACAGACCGATACCCTCTTGATGCCCTCTACGACGCTATGGGAGGGCGCCGGGATGTCACGCTCATTCCTCACATCGGGGGTAGGCGAGCAAGTCTGGACTATCACCACACAGAGCTAGAGCGCGTCATGGAGATATACTCTTCTTGGGGACGATTCGAGTGGTTTGTGGAAGAAGCCCTGGAAAAGGGCTGGCGCGTGGGCATCACGGCGGGGAGCGATGGACACAAGGGACGTCCAGGAGCCAGCTACCCGGGCGCCGCCATTTTCGGAGTCTATGGCGGTTATGTTTGCATCTATGCAGAAGAACTCACGCGCGAGAGCCTGTGGGAAGCGATTCAGGCGAGGCGCGTCTACGCCACGACGGGAAAGAAAATTCATCTCTCCTTCTCGGCTGGAGACCACTTTATGGGAGAGGAATATGAATCCCCCACCTCTCCTGTATTCAAAGTCCGAGCCATGGGCGAATGCGGTATCGAGTCGATAGAATTGAAACGCGCTTCGAAAACGATTTTCTCTTATCGTCCGAAAGATGCAGCCGCCCGAAATTCTGATTGGTTCCGTGTCTCCTGGAGTGGCGCCCGCATACACCAGCGCAACCGCCAAACACACTGGCACGGCGGTTTGAGAGTCGATAAAGGGAGAATTGAAGAACCGAGAAACTGGCAGGTGGATAACCTGGAAGAAGGAATACAATCGGTCGATGAGCGGAATATCCGGTGGCTGAGCCGCACGACCGGCGATGCGGACGGCCTCGAATTTCGCCTTTCAGACGCAGATGGCGCAAGGCTCTTATTTGAAACCAACATCGTTTCTTTCGATGTAAAGCTTGATACGATTGGCGCCGTTCCATATGTTGTGGACGCAGGCGGTGTTCGTCAAAAGGTGGAAGTGCAGCGCATCAGCCCAGCGTCTGGTGACCCTGGCGCGAACATCACGTTCGACGTCAGTGAAAATGATTTTCACGATGGCTGGAACCCCTATTTTATCAGGTTGATGCAAGAAGACGGTGCATTGGCCTGGAGCAGTCCCATTTTCATTAAAAAAGAGTGAAAAATGACGGAAGACAAACTACCAGCCCTGGATGAAAACTGGCAGCGGGCGCTGGCCATAGTGGCGCACCCTGATGACATGGAATTCGGCGCATCAAGCGCGGTCGCCAAGTGGACGGCGCAAGGCAAGGATATCGCCTATATCCTCATGACGAGTGGCGAGGCGGGTATCGACGGCATGCCACCGGAAGAAGCAGGCCCCGCGAGAAAAGAGGAAGAAATAAAAAGCGCCGCAATTGTCGGTGTCGAAAAAGTAGAATTCCTGGGCTATACGGATGGGGTCATAGAGTACAATCTGGACTTAAGGCGCGATCTCGCCCGAAAAATCAGAAAATATCGGCCTGAAATTCTAATTACTCTTTCCCATCACCTCACCTGGCCGGGAGGTCCTTTGAACATGGCGGATCACCGCTGGCTCGCTTATGGCGTGATGGACGCAGGACGCGATGCGGGCAACCGCTGGATTTTTCCAGAACTGTTGGATGAGGGTTTGGAGCCTTGGACAGGAGTTCGCCAGGTTTTACTCAGCGGTTCCCCAAGGCCTACGTATGCCGTAGACATCAGCGAGTACCTCGAGAAAGGAATCACATCCCTACAAGCACATAAACTCTACATCGACAATCTCGCACAAGGGTTTGATGCCGTCGGTTTCCTCACCCAGGCGGCTCTCGAAACAGGTAAACGTACCGGATTTCACTATGCGGTATCATTCGAGGTGATCTCCATATAAATTTCTAAAAAAATTGCTTGCCAAGGCTATCTCTTCTCAACTGAATTGGGTAGTATTCGCCTGCGATTGCGCCATTATGCCCTTTATCCTATTGATTTATACATCTAACGAGGAAATGAATGCTTGACGATGCAACAAAACAAGAACTGAGAGAAAAACACTACAACGCAACAGTCATGGATATCGTCTGGCAGCATGAGACGCTCGCTTGTTTTCGCGTAAAGCCCGATTTCGACTTTCCCCAATACAAATCAGGTCAATATACGACTCTGGGCCTGGGTAACTGGGAGCCTCGACACGAAAACGCCGTCAAGGAAAAAGAACTCGACGAGAAAAGAATCAGGCGAGTGGGCAGGCGCGCCTATTCCGTGTCCCATCCGGTGGTCAATGAAGCGGGAGAATTATATCCACCGGAAAATTTGGATTTCCTGGAATTTTACATCGTCATGGTAACCGGGGTGGAAGGCAAGCCTGCACCTCTTCTCACCCCGAGACTTTTTCTCCGAAAAGCCGGCGATCGAGTTCACATGGGACAAAAATTCACCGGTGAATACACGCTCGATTGCATGAACGATATTCGGGATGACGAAAACTCTCTCGTCGTCTTCGCAGGCACGGGAACGGGAGAGGGTCCGCACAACCATATGATATGGGAGCTTCTTCGCACGGGCTACAAAGGCCAAATCGCCAGCATCAACGTCGTGCGATACAAAAACGACCTCGCATACGAACCCCTCTATAGAGAACTCGAGAAGAATTGCCCCGCCCTCTCATATCACGCGCTCACCACGCGCGAGACAGATACCATACACAACAAAGTGTATGTGCAGGATTATCTGGCCTCGGGCGCATTTGAGGAAAACATCGGCCGCAAGATGGACCCTTCGAACACGCATCTGTTCTTGTGCGGAAACCCCGCCATGATCGGCATTCCCAAAGTTCGTGAAGGCGAGAAGATATGGCCGGAAGGCGCGCTGGGCGTTATTCAGATCATGGAAGATCGCGGCTTCACGATGGACTATGGCCGGACGAAGGGAAACATTCATTACGAGAAATACTGGTAAGACCTGCGTTTCACACATCACCTCGGCGCAAGTAGACGCAATAAGCAGGAGAACCCATGCCCGATTTCATTTATGAAGCCGAGGGCGCACTTTCCACCTTGAAGTTCAACAGAAAAGATGTTCGCAACGCCATCAACGAAGAAATCATGCAGGGCCTCTCCGATACTCTCGACATCCTCGAAGCATCGCGCGATCTAAGAGCCGTCATCCTCACAGGCGCGGGCGAGGAAGCATTCTGCTCGGGTGGCGACTTGAAGTGGCTCCAGTCTTTTGAATCTCATGATGAGGGAATGGGCATGAGTAGGCGCATGCAGGGAATACTGGGGCGCCTGTCTGCGCTGCCGGTACCCGTCATCGCCGTTTTGAATGGATACGCTTTGGGCGGCGGGACCGAAATCGCCATGGCCTGCGACATGCGGATCATGGAAGAACATGCTTACATGAGTTTCAAGCAAGCTCGCGTAGGTCTCATGACGGGCTGGGGAGGCGGGGGACGTCTACTCCGCACCATCGGCTATGGACGAGCGATGGAATTATTGACCACATGCAAAGAACTTCCCCCGGAAGATGCGCTGAAGATGGGACTCGCCAATGCCGTAGTGCCAAAAGGAGACGGGCTTCGTGTCGCCAAGGCGATGGCGAGAGAAATTTCCAAAAGCGCTCCGGGAGCCATCCGATCGATAAAGGAATTGCTCTTATTCGCGTTAGAAAATACACTAGAGGAAACGACGAGCCTGGAATCATCACGATTTGCGGATCTTTGGGTATCAGAAGATCATGATGAGGCGGTAAAAGCATTTTTTGAAAAGCGAAGCCCCGTTTTCAAGGGGAGATAACCGCGAAATGACAAATGATCCTCAGCCGGCAAAAACACGCTCAGGCCTCGCCGTTGAAAATACCTACTGTCCTGGGGATATGCCCCAGAACTATAACCCGGGCAAACCAGGCGCCTACCCTCTCACGCGCGGCATTCACCCCGAGATGTACAGGAAACGTCTCTGGACGATGCGCCAGTATTCTGGATTTGGAACCGCCGAAGAAACGAACCAGCGATACCGCTTTTTGCTCGACGAAGGAAACACCGGACTATCCGTCGCGCTCGATCTCCCAACCCAACTGGGACTCGACAGTGACGATGCAAGGTCAGCCGGCGAAGTCGGTAAAGTCGGCGTTGCCATCGACTCACTTGCTGATATGGAAACCATTTTTCAAGGCATCCCGCTCGATAAGATCAGCACGTCATTCACCATTAATTCAACGGCCGCTATTCTGTATGCCATGTACATTGCGGTTGGGAAGAAACAAGGTGTTTCACCCTCTCAGCTAACCGGCACTATTCAAAACGACATTTTGAAAGAATACGTTTCTCGCGGCACATGGATATTTCCGCCCGAGCCATCTCTCAGGCTGATTGTCGATACCATTGAATACGGTGTGAAAAACACCCCGAGGTTCAACACCATTAGTGCTGCGGGCGCTCATTTCAGAGATGCAGGCGCAACTGCCGTCCAGGAAGGCGGCTTTACCCTCGCAGACGCAATCGTCTACGTGGAAAGATGTCTGGAGCGCGGACTTGATATCGACGAGTTCGCCCCCAGGCTCAGTTTTTATTTTTACACCCACATGGATTTTTTCGAAGAAATCGCCAAATACCGCGCCATGCGGACGCTTTGGGCCAAAATCATGCGGGAGCGTTTTGGCGCCAAAAACGAGAGAAGCTGGCTTTTTCGCTTCGGCGTCGTTTGCGGCGGCAGCACGCTCACCGCGCAAGAACCCGAGAACAACATCGTCAGAGTCACCTATGAGACGCTGTCCGCCGTGCTCGGCGGCACCCAAACCATCTTTACTTGTGCATATGATGAAGCGCTCGCGTTACCAACTGAGGAAAGCGCTCTCCTCGCCCTGCGCACCCAGCAGATCATCGCTCATGAAAGCGGCGTGCCCGACGTGGCGGATCCTTTCGGTGGCTCACATTATCTGGAAAATTTGACTGTTCGTATGGAAGACGGGATGGCGCAAATTATCGAAGATGTGGAAGAACGCGGCGGGATGGTCGAGTGCATCCAGCGGGGCGTGGTGCAAAAGTGGATAGCAGAGAGCGCTTTCCGCTGGCAAAAAGCGGTGGACGCACAAGAACGGACTATCGTTGGCGCCAATAAATATGTGCGCGAAGAGCCCCCTGCTCAGGAGATATTCACAATTGACCCGAAACTTGAAGAACGTCAGAAGAAACAGCTGAAAAAATTGAAATTAGAGCGAGATTCCTCGCAGGTGGAGAAAAGCCTCAAGCGACTCGATGATGCCGCCAATGGAGATGTAAATCTCATGGAAACAATTTCCGAAGCGGTGGAAGCATATGCCACTATCGGGGAGATAACGGATGTGCTGCGCGAGGTTTTCGGTGAATTTCAAGAACCCGTGGCTTTCTAACCATCTCACCACGCCCGTCCGCTTGCCCGACCGGGCAAAACACGGAATAATCACCATCAAGAAAAATAACCAAAAATATGAATTCAGAATCCTAATTGGCATATTCATCGGAGGTATGCAGAAAAAATGTGGACAGACGCCAAAAACGGGAACAACTCGGCAACTGATTACAAGTACAGAAGCGCTACCGTTGATCTGAGCAGTGGAAACATCGCGATAGAAGATAAATCCTGCAAGGATTTAGAGGATTTTCTGGGTGGGATTGGCAGGATTTTCAAAATTCTCTCTCACCACGATGTATCCGACCCCTATGACCCATCCGCTCCGCTCGTCATGGAGCTCGGCTGTTTTTCTGGTACGAACCTCATGACGGGGCTAAGGATTTTCTTTGGCGGCTATAGCCCGCTCAAGAGCACGCTCGCCGGCGCTCCTTCGGCCATGTATTCGGCGGGTTCCGGCAAATTCGGAACCAAGGTTGCCTGCGCGGGCATAGATGAAATCATCTTTACCGGCAGGAGTGACAAGCCCGTCACGCTGGTGATTAAGAGCGATGCCCTCGGCGGTCCTGCGCACTTGGAACTCGTGGATGCCGCATCCCTCCTGGGCAAGGATTCGCATGAGAAAATCATGGCGCTCGCCGGTGAATATGACGACGCGCATTTCGCCGTTATCGGCCCGCCGGGGGAGAATTACGAAACGAACCGCATGGCGTCCATCGTCTTGAGCACGGAAAACCAATTGAAAACGAACGAGTGTAAACCGAGATTCTGTGGGCGTGGGGGTTTTGGAGGCGTAATGGGCTCCAAAAACCTCATCGCCATCGTCGCGCAATCGCCCGACGACAAATCAGCCGTCACGAATGTCGTCAAAGAAGCGAACAAGGTCATCTCCCGAGGCGCCGGCTCTAAAAACTATCGCGATGCCCATAAAGCAGATGGCGGCGGCGGCACATGGCGAAATATCGCAGGCCTACACCCCATGGGCTGTCTTCCCGAGAGAAACTTCTGGGCTCCGGGGAATGATGATGCAGTGCAACTCTATCGCGGCAGTTTTGAAGAACCCTACGTGATTAAAGATGAATCCTGCTTCAAATGCGGCATCGCGTGCCACAAAAACATTTACGACAGGCCCGAAGGAGAAACTGCCGAAGGAAGAAGAGCCAAAAAAGGTAAATTCAGGGTCAAGTTCGACTATGAGCCACTCGATCTCATCACGGCGAACTGCGGTGTCTACGATGCGGAAGAATCTCTCGATCTCGTCGAACTGGGTGACCGCATGGGCTACGACGCCATCAGCCTGGGCGCCACCATCGGCTACGCGATGGAGTGGAATGAGAGAAATCCCGACAAACCCGTGCTTGACGACATCCGCTTCGGCGATGCCAAAAAGATGGACGAATTGATCCGAAAAGCAGCAGCGGGTGAGTGTGAAGAACTGGCGCAAGGCACCATGCGCCTGGCCCAGCAATGCGGCGACCTTTCCTTCGCCATGCAGGGCAAAGGCCTCGAATACCCGGCCTATCTGCCCGAAACCAACCCAGGCTACCCCTGGGCGCTGGCCGGTGGCCACATGAGCATGCGCACGTTCCTGCTCCTCATCCTGGATGGTCAGCAAACAGATATCGATTATTGGGAAAACGCCATCCTGAACGGCATCTACTATACGAGGGATGACCTCATAGGCACCTGTAAATTCGCAGGCGCGCCCGATGAGAACATCGTCGATAGCTTAAACGACATGTTCGGCGTCTCGTTGACGGAAGAAAACGTGAACCAGGCCATTAGGCGCTCTTACTTGAGAGGGCGTTTGCTAGAGAAAAAAGTGGGCTATACCGATGAGGAATACGATGTGCCCTCCCGCGTGTATGAAGGGGCGAATGAAAACGTCAAAATGCCCAGCTTCATGACGCGCGAGTTCATGGATGAACTGAAAAAACGAACCGAGGCGAATTGGGACAGGCTCACGGAGGAGGAAGGCATCGCCCTTCCCGCCTAAGATCAATATCCAAACAAGAAGACGTCCCATCAGGTGCTTCCTGGCGGGGCGTTTTTATTTCATGAAACCATAAATTGCTATCTTTTGCCTAAATGAAGCTAGACCCCCCGCTTGTCCCCCCACAGCATGACATGCAACCTTGGGGTGAAGCGAAAGCCTCGATTCATCGAAGCCTCCGCCAGGGATAATATTCTGTGCTCCATTTGCTCGCGCGTCTTACCACCCGGGGATATGATAATGCGACTTAGCGGGAAATCACCAAGAGCATATTTTTCGAGAACGGAGTCGACTTCATCAATTTCATCCGCCTGGTGAACCACGAATTTGAGGTAGGGTTCTTTGGCTTTGTAAAGCCAATCGAGGGTTTTCGGCTGTTTATCCTCTGAAATTCGCGCTGAATGCAGTTTGGGTGAGACGTTCCACTGATCCACCCATTCGAGGACATCTACGGATGGCGGAACGTGCCCGGCCGTTTCCACTTCCACTCTCAAGCCTGCACAATGAAGCGACTCGATAAGCACTGAAAATTGCGGGGATTCTAGAGGCTCTCCCCCCGTCACCACGACCTGGGCGCCTTCGTGTTTTTCGCAAAAATCCAAAATTTCGGAAAGCGTTTTTTCTTCAACGGGAGGCCCCGCCCATGAATACTTCGTGTCGCACCACACACAGCCCACTGAGCATCCCATCAGGCGAATAAATACTGACGGACGGCCGATGGTGGCCCCTTCTCCCTGCAAAGAGAAAAAAAGCGGATCCGCAAGTGATACCTTGAAATCCGCTTTTTCTTGTATTGTGATCATCGCGTTAAGCCTGCTTCTTCATCCTTCGTCTACAGATTCTCAACCCAGGCAGTAAAAAAGGGATCAACATCTGGGCCAGCTAGCCCAATGCCGCCGCAACGATGAGCGCCACGCCAATGAATATCGCACCCACGACTATGCCGACCGCCCTGTTTTGATCTTTAGAAAGCGCATCGTTCACCGAGAATGGCGTAATCCACTCGAAAATCTTGTACCCAATCATCAACAACGCAATGCCGATCAGGCCATATACAATCGAAAGAAACAGGCCCGTGCCGACTCCTATACGAGGCGCGCCCTGGGCGAGGGCCACGGCGGGCGTCATCAAGCTCAAAGCGGCTACAATCGCTAATTTTTTCATCTGTGAAACTCCTTGTTTAGTGAAGAAAAAGCTCAACGTCGAGACATCATTCTCAAAATAAATATCAAGATGAGGGGGAAGAGAAGCATACGCCCCAGGCCGAGAAGACCAAGCCCACCAAATCCCCATCCCCCCAGCATTCCCAAACCCATGCCCATGCCAAAACCGCCTAATCCGCGCCGCCCGGCAGACCTTTGGCCGTAGCCCCGGCCATAGTTTCGTCTTGAAAAAGAACGCGCGCCGAAAGAACGCACTCGCCCGAATCCGCCGAACGACATGCCGCCGCCAAAGCGTCTGGCCTCCGCAATGGACGGTTGAAGCACGAGGGCAGTGGTGATGGCGGAGATCCCTGCAGCGCCGCGCACGATTGGCGGCAGCGAAGCGGAGGTAAGTGCAATGAATGCGCCCGCAACAATGGCTGAGAGATAGCAAACAGAGCGAAACGAGTGTAGGGCTGTTTTCAATGCGGCCTCGCATCGGGGGGGCGGTCGAAATAATAGAAAGAGCCTAGCAGGGCGTGCGCAATTTCTCAATCACTCGTTTTTAGTCCCATTTCCTGCCCGGCATGTGGTTGTAGACGCTGTTCAGGATGCCGCCATCGATATCGAGGCGCGAAGCCGTAATCCAGTCGGATTCCTCGGAGAGCAAGAACAAGATGCCGTGCGCGATATCCACGGGCTGGCCCACACGGCCAAGGGGCGTCACGTCGCTTCTCCCCTTTTTGATTTCAGGGTCTTGCAGATAGGCGGTGAGCGGCGTTTCCGTATGGCCGGGGCACACGGCGTTCACGCGAATTCCCTTGCGCGCCCATTCGATGCCCAATTGCTTGGAGAGCATGATGATGCCCGCTTTCACCGTGCTGTACGCGCCCGACATGCCATAAGGCTGCACCCCGGCATTCGAGGACAAATTCACCATGACGCCCGGTCTTTCGTTCTCTATCAGCCAGCGCCCCGCCGCCTGGCACATCAAGAACATGCCCGTAAGGCCAATATCCAGCACCAGCTTCCAACTCGCCAAAGGCAGATCGACCAATGGGGCGGGATCCATCTTGATGGCGCAGTTCACCAGATGGTTCAGGCCGTCGAACTCGCTCACCGCGCGCTCCACCGCCGCCCGGCAAGAAGCCTCATCCGTTACGTCGAGCCTTTGGAATACCGCTTTATCCTTCCCCAGCTTGGCTTCCAGTTCGACGCCCAACTCCTCGTTCACGTCGCCGATGAGAACGCGCCCGCCCTGCTCCACGTACATTTCACACGTCTTGGCGCCGATGCCCCGGGCGCCCCCCGCTACGATGCAGACACCTCCATCAAAACGGCCCATGCTCCACCTCCTCTCTCAAGTCGATTTATAGTCTATTTTCCTGCCGCCCCAGTTTCGCCCGGGCGTGTGAATCATCTTGCTCTCCACCTGTCCCCCGTCGATGGGCAGGTTCGCCGCCGTGATGTATCTCGCCCGGTCCGAGAGCAGGAACACGCAGCCCTCCGCGATATCCTCGGGCGTGGCCACGCGGCCCATCGGCACCACGGCGGCGCGGCCCGCCGCGAGATCCGGGTCCTGGAACATGGCTTCCGTCATCGGGGTGCGCACCTGACCCGGGGAGACGGTGTTCGCGCGAACGCCGCGCCCACCCCACTCCACGCCGAAGAGCTTGCTGAGCATGATGGCTCCCGCCTTGCACACGCTGTAAGCGCCCGCGAGAGGGTAGGTCTGCATGCCGCCGATGGAGGACACGAAAACAATAGACCCTTGCCCCTTGTCCAGCATCACCCTGCCCGCCGCCTGGGTGCAGAGAAAGTAGCCCTTGAGGCCGATATCCATCACCATGTCCCAATCGGCTTCGGGCAATTCCTCCAACTTTCCGGGCACGAGCTTGATCGCGCAGCAAACGAGGCCGTCTATCGTACCGAAGGCGTTGATGGCCTCTGCCACCATGCGCTCGGCATCGGCTATTTTCGAGGTATCCATCTCGATCAGGACTGCCTTGCCGCCTCTCTCCTCGACCATGGCGACCGTCTCGGCGGCGGTTTCGGGATTGATGTCGGCCACGGCGACGTCCGCCCCCTCGGCGGCGGCGAGAACACACGTGGCGCGGCCGATGCCGCTGCCCCCTCCCGTCACGATGACCCTCTTGCCCTCGAGCATGTTGTAAAATATCCTAAAGATTGATTATTCAATATGTTATGACTCATCAAAGCGATATGGACGACATCATACGCGAGAGTCGCCTCTCGGGCCAGCCTCATCCGGTCCGCTCGTGAGTGAATTAAATTTAGCTTTATATAACAATATCTTATCGTATGAACATGATATTTCTTCGAGGGTCTGCAGGCGCATTTTTCTTGTCGGAAAAACATCGTCAATTTATCGAAAAACCCCGTGAATTTATCTAATTTTATCGTATTTTATCGAATTGTTCATTTTTGAATATGGATGGATTCGCCGGCGCCGCTCACGCCCGCCCGAGGCGTCTTTCCCGCCTCGCGCGCCCTCCCGCACATACAAGAAGGGAGCCGAACTATACGCGCGCGCCCGAAATTCCCCTGCTCCGTAAATGCGGGCAAATGCGCGCCGCCACACGGACGCATCACTCTTCGTTCCCGGTCGACGCCTGAACCCGCCACACCTGAATGAGCGACCCGACGATTCCCCTCGGGGCCGGCAATATCGTAATAATGAAAAACAAGCCGATGACCAGAATCGCCCGTTCGGTATGTTCGCCCAGAAAATCGTTCAGGAAATGAACGAAACTCGCGCCGACGAAAGGCCCGACGAGCGTTCCCAGCCCGCCGACGACCGACCAGATGACGATCTCTCCGGGAAAACGGCTGAAGGCCAAGCTTCATCCAGTCGGGCATTATAGATAAAGACCATACGATAATCGGCAACAAAGCGAATATGGCAAACAGTTCCCCCGCCACCGAGGCCGGCAAAAGCCAGAACGTCACGCCGATCAGGGTCATGACCCGAACGCCGCCCTATCGAGCGGGGCTTTTCCTATCTTGTCCCTCAGGTTCACGTCCGCCCCGCCCGAGGCCAGAACTTCGATTCCCGCAGCGCTTCCCTTGATCGCCGTATAAAATATCGGGGTCATGCCCAGGCGGTTCTTCTCATTGGCGTCCGCGCCGCCTGCGAGCAGGGCCTTCATCTGCGCCACGTCTTCCTTTAACGCCGCATCGTGAAGCGGAGCGGCCACGGCGGAGGAGGCATACAGGCAAAACGCAAGAGCCATCAAGGTCATTCGGCGGAACATTTTGTGTCCTCCGGATCCAAGGGGATGGATTGTCATTCACATAATCATAACGGAGCTTCTAATGCCAATTTTTACGCTCTTGACAATGTTTGCTCCACCATTCCCTCATTTCTTTCATTTTGGCGCAAGGAATAAGAGGCTTATCCAGGTTCTCGAATACATCATATTGCGCTATTGGAACGGGGTTTCCAATTCCTGCGCCAGGGAGAATTTCCGCAACCTTTCTCGTAATGTTAAGGATTGCTTTGTGCGCCCTGCTCAGATCGTCGTGGTGAGGATATTGAATTTTGCGGCGAGATTTCTGGCTGGCCGCATGGCCGATAAATTTGTTTCGATAGGTTTTTATTTTTCCGAATGCCGAATCACCGAATAAGCGTTCAATGTTTTCGAAAATATCATCGACAATGAGGTCTTTTCTGCATCTATTTTCTGGGGCTATGCCTGAAATTTGATCGAATGCTATGTGCATCGACTTCGATATCTCGTATGGTGGCATGGGACCAGATACTACTTCGCCAGGTTTGTTTTCGGCGACCAATCGTTCCCAAGATTTTTGCTCTTCTTTGGCGTAGTCGTATGGCAATCCGTCATGCGAGACGAAATTTTCACGAGTGAAAAGGTGGCGATTCGCTTTGATTTCATCGAACAAACACCCGAGAGAAATAACTCTATTATCCTTGTCGATGAGCTTCGTGATAGAGAGCATCTGGTTCGCTAGATATCCATCATACAAAAGTCCCGACAGCATTTCGTTTTCATGCGCCGTAGGATCATCCTTTAAAGAGAAGCGGTAAGCTTCAACCAAGGAGCGATAGGCCGCATCACCCCACATCATCGAATAAATCTGATTCGCAATGGTATTTTCATCATCAACACCAAACCATCTCATCCATTCCGAGTGCTTATCGCGGAATTTTTCGAGTGATTTTTTATCTGAGACATCACACTCATCAATTGTGTATTGATAGCCGTTGTCAGTTTGTTGCATTCACCCTTCCTCATGACATGCAAGCATCGCACATCTGTAAAACACTCCCCCCTTGAGGGTCAATTCCGATTGAAGAATGAGGGATTGTCGCAGAAGGCGAGTCCAAGGGGCGAAGACTGATGCGGTGGGGGGAATAACTTCTGCTATCCAACCTTTCTGAGTCAGAATTAACCCCCCACCGGCGCGACTAAGGGCTTACGCCCTTGTCTTGCCGTCGGGCTTTCCCCTCGGGGAGCCCGACCTTCAAGGGGGGAGTAATGAGAACCTTCCCTCACATGAAGCGCATTTGACTCCTCCATCACACCGGAATGTACGCCCCTCTGAACTCCATCAGATCCTCCCGCCTAGGACTGAAAATCTGGAGGTCCTGCGAGCCGTCCTCGAGCGCCTTGAGCCAGTGCTCGACGTTCGACTTGCGCACCACCACCTCGCCCGCGCCGACTTCGCGCTCGCCCGCGCGAGCCTCTTGTCACGCCTCGCCCGAGCCTGCGCCTACTTGCCGGGCAATACCTTAGGGCATCACCTTAATCGAGATGGTCGCCGCCCACCTCTTCCCGTAGGAGCGGTGCAGGCCGTCGGCGAACTGCATCGTGAGCTTATAATCCCCGGGAGCAAGCTTGAGAGACGCTTCCGTCTGTCCCTTCCCGTAGTGCGGGTGCATGGCGTCGGTGGGTATCACCTTGCCTTTGCGCATGGAACCTCCGTTGATGATAATGTGATGATGCCCCGTCCCCTTGACCACTCCGCCCGAGGGTTTGATGGTCATGCCCTTAAGGCCCATCACGACCTTGACGGGACTCGTCACCTGCGCGCCGTCTTTGGGCTCGACGAAGAAGACCCCATCTTTCATTTCTTTCTTCTCGGCCCCTTGCGCATATCCTGCAAACACCAGTAACGCCGCGAATCCCAATGCGAACAACCCGAAGAACACCCGTCTGCTCATTTCGAACTCCTTTCCGGCCCTGATCCAAAGAGCCTTGAAAATACGAGAAGGACCCCATGCCCGCTGGCAGGTTCGATCAAATCCGCATCAGTATATCGCAAAGAGAGTCGGAGTTGATGAAAAACGCGCATCGCTCTTCTGGGTATCGCTGAATTTCAAACCTGGGTGAGGAGAGTGGTACTGCGGTTTTTGGTCGTCATTCCGGCGCATGCCGGAATCCATTTGTTTTGCCTTTGTTTTTTTATTGATTGGTTCCCGCCAATGACGGGGAGATGAAAAGCCGAAATATTGTCATTCTGCTCAAGAATGGATTCCGGCTTTCGCCGGAATGACGGCGGTGGTGAAATCCGACTGAGGAAGGAGGAATTCTTCCGAGCGAGGAGGACTTTATCAAGGGAGTAACCCCCCAACCCCCCTTGTCAGGGGGGCTTTTCTTCCATCCCCCCTCGTCGGGGGCATGGCCTTTACCCCCCCTGACAAGGGGGGACAGGGGGGTTGCTTTTCCAGTCGAGAGGGGTGTCTCCTCTACCCCCTGAAAAGGGGTCTTTTTCAACAACCCCTATACGGGACTATTTCAATAACCCCTCATCCGTCGGGTTTGACCCTCACTCCTTCGCGCCACGCGTTTTCAGTATCTCGATCACCTTCTGGAACGGCTCCTTGTTCTCCTGAACCGCTTTCATGCCGAACAGAGCTTCCGTGAGGGGCGTCTGTCCGCGATTATTATTTGCGTTCACCTCGGCGCCCGCATCGAGCAGGGCCTGCGCGGCGGCCGCCTGTCCACCGAACGCCGCCCAGTGAAGCGGGGTCCTTCCGAGCTCATCGTCCTTTTCCTCTATCTTCGCGCCGCCTTTGAGCAACACCTTTATCGCCGCCGCTTGTCCGTTGCCAGCCGCGATGTGGAGCGGCGTCATCCCAAGCCTGTCTTTCGCGTTCACGTTCGCCCCGCCCGAGAGCAGAGCCTCCATGCTCGCCGCGCGCCCTTTGATGGCGGCCCCGTGAAGAGCGGTCGATTCCTGGTTGTCCCTCCCGTTGGGCTCAGCCCCGCCGCGCAACAAAGCCTCGACCGCCGCCTTGTGTCCCTGAAACGCCGCCCAATCGAGCGGGGCCTTTCCTATCTTGTCTCTCATATTCGCGTCCGCACCGCCGACGACGAGCGCCTCGATGCCCGTCGCGCGCCCCTTGATGGCCGCAAGGTGAAGCGGGGTCATCCCCACGTGGTTGCGCGCGTTCGCGTCCGCGCCGCCTTTGAGCAGGGTTTTAATCTGAGCCGCGTCTCCCTTATGCGCCGCCCCGTGAAGCGGAGCCGCCAGAGCCGGGGAGGCGCACAGGAAAATCGTGAGAGCGGTAAAGAGCAATCGGCGGATCATGAAATACCCTCCGGAGCTAAGGAACAGGGCCGTTACACCGGAATATACGCCCCTCTGAATTCCAGCAGATCATCGCGCCGGGGGCTGAAAATCTGGAGGTCCTGGGAGCCGTCTTCCAGGGCCTTGAGCCAGTGCTCCACGTTCGATTTGCACACCACCACCTCGCCCGCGCCGACCTCGCGCTCCTCTTCGCCCTCGACGCGGAACAAAAAGCGTCCACGCTGGATGAAGGACATCTGCTCGTGGGGGTGTTTGTGCGTGGCGACCTCCGAGCCTTCCGAGAACGTCCAAAGCGCCAGCGTCTGGTTCTCGCCCACGATCATCTGGAGTTCGATGACGCTCTCGGGCGGAATGTTCTCGTGGATGATGCGCATCCGGGGAATATCGTTCCATCGCTGAAAGATCATGGGTCTCTCCTTTGGGTTGATCTCGCTACAGGCCGTTTGGCGGGCGGCGGCGAGGGTTTACTGGAAAATTAGGGGTTCGTCGACGCCTCCACATCATCGCTAAGGTCGAGCGGAAGATAGCCATAGCGGATACGCGGCGGCAATGCTACCCCGTGCTCCGGCCCGAAATGCCGCTTGAACACCTCGGATGGTTTTTCGCGGGGTTCGACCTCATCCTCTTCATCCATATCGTGAATAATAATCTCATCGCTCATGACGCGTCTCCTTTTCCAGGGCTTGATAACATATCAACCAAAGGGAGAGGCGCAAGCCCGCAGTCGCGCAGGTGAGGATGCTCGTAGGGACAGGCCCCCGTGCCTGTCCGGCGGGAGATAACCACGGGGGGACGGACAACCACAGGGGGCAGGACAACCCGAAAGGGTTGTCCCTACAAAACCACCCTCATTCCTCCCCCTCGCTCGGAATTGACCTACCTCACCCCCTCCCCCGCCATGAAGCGCGAGATTTCCTCCTCCGGCCAGCCGAGCCACTGCTTGAGCACTTCCGCGGTGTGCTGGCCGAGCAGGGGCGGCGGTTTTATCTCGGCCTGCGCGCCGCTCATGATCCACGGCGCGCCCACCACGCGAATCTCACCCGATACGGGGTGTTCGACTCGCCTGATGAGGCCCCGATGCGCTATTTGGGGGTCCGAGAGCGCGCGCGCGTAGTCGTTCACCGGAGAAAAACCCACGCGCTCGGCTTCCAGGCGCTGCTCCCATTCGGCCATCGTGCGCGAGGCGAAAATCCTGGACACCCGCTCGTTGATGGCGTCCCTGTTCGCCACGCGCGCCCGCGCGGTGGAAAAGCGTGGGTCTTTCAGCCAGTCCTCGAGCTCCAAAGCGCGGCAAAAGCCCGGCCAGAAGCCGTCGTGCTGCACGATGACGGTCACGTACTCCCCATCGCTCGTTTTATAGGTGTTCGCGGGCACCCGTATGGGGTTCTGGTTCCCGTGGCGGCCGGGGGCGACGCCCGCCTGGAGCGTCTCGCCCATGCGCGGCCCAAGAGCCGCCACCATGGCGTCCTGTATGCTCACGTCGATGTGGCGGCCCTCGCCCTCGCGCCGCACCGCATGGAGCGCGCTCACGATGGCGTAGGCTGCGAACATGCCCGCCAGCACGTCGGCGAGCGGCGCCCCTATCTGGGTGGGGTCCTCCATGCCCGTCACGCTCATGACGCCCGAGACGGCTTGCAGAATCGGGTCGATACCCACGCGGTCGCGGTAGGGGCCGCTCTGCCCGAAGCCCGAGAGCGAGCAATAGACGATTTTGGGGTTCATCGCGCGCGCATCCTCCCAGCCGAGGCCCAGTTCGGCCAGCTTGCCGGGGGCCATGTTCTCTACCAGCGCATCCGCCTCCCCCGCCAGTGCGCGCACGGCGTCCCTGCCCGCGCTCGTCTTCATGTTGATGGCGACGCTTTTTTTCGAGCGGTTGTTCGCATAAAAATAATCTTCGTGCTCCTCGCGATCCTTGTAGCGGGTAATGCGGCGCGTGTCGTCCCCGAAACCGGGGCGCTCTATCTTCACCACCTCGGCCCCCATGTCGGCCAGCATCGTGGCGCAGTATGGACCCGCGACGACCTGTGTGAAATCCAGCACCCGAAACCCGCTCAAGGGTGCTGCTGCTTCTGGTTCGGACATTTCTCCCTCAACGGATGGAACCGGCGCGACGTAAGGCGGAAGACCTCATCGCACAGGCTTTTTCAAAGATAGATGAATATGAAGACCAGTATCTCTGATGCGCGCCGGGCGCGCATGGTGCCCGGGGCCGGACTCGAACCGGCACGGCCTCTCGGCCAAGGGATTTTAAGTCCCTAGTGTCTACCATTCCACCACCCGGGCAGGTGTGGGGAGGATACCCCACCAGGCGGCGTTTCCGCCACTTTGATACTTCTTGGGAAGGAGAAAACTCCCAAAGGAAGCGGGAGGACGCGCGCGTATCTTCCGCAAGAGGAAAAAAGGCCGCAGGCGTGAGAGTGAAACCCCGCGCGCCACGGCCCTTATACTGAGAGAGATTGATTCCTAATCCGTGTATCTCACCTCATGAAGTCCCGGAGCTATCACCAGCAAAAACGCCACCGGGCAGACAATTATGAAAGCTAGCCCGTGTACTCCATGATGTGCAGGCCCAGCCCCCAGCGATCGGCCATGTAGATGAGGCCCGTGTCCTTGTCCACCTGTACGTCGTTGCTCTGCGGGCAGCAGCGCTCCTTCGTGCCGGCCGGGATGTAGTAGCCCACCTCCTTGGGGCTGAAGGGGTTCGACCAGTCCACCACGCGAAGGCCTGCGTTGAACCAGCAGATGTACATGAGGTCGTCCTTCGTCATGTCGAGCCAGATGTTGTGCGCGCCGTGGCGCGAGCCCGTCTTGTTCCATTTATCATCGAGGGGCCTCATCTCGATCGGGTCGATCTCGTAGGGCATGAACGTGCTCACGGGCAGCGGCTCGTGAATGTTCCTGAGGTCGTAGAAGGTCACGAACGCAGGCGGATCGTCGCAGTTCACCGTGGTGGTCTCCTGCGTCACGATGCCGAAATCGGAACCCTCCGGCACCAGGAAGCTGTGGTAACACCCCGCCCAGCCGTGCGTCTCGTGCGGATTGTGGCGCCACATGAGTTCGGGCTTCGTCGGGTCGGTCAGATCGAACAGCGCGATGCCCGCGTCCCAATAGCCGGCCGTGACGTAGTTCCCCCAGGGATTTCCCTCGTGAATCCACGCGCCGTCGCCCACGATCTCGGGGTCCCAGGAGGGCGCCTCCCCGTCTTTCTGGCCGGGAATCGAGCCCATGCCGATGAATTCGGGCGCCCAGGGGTCCTTCATGTCGTGGACGAGGAGCACCTTGCCCGCATAGCCGTCCTTGAAGCCCGAGCTGTACATGAGCCGGCGCTTGCGGTCATAGATCGGACGGTGGATGCCGAAGCCGTCCACTTCCACGTAGTTCACGAATTTGGGGTGGAACGGGTCGCGGTTGTCGAAAATGCGCAAGCCGCCGATGGCGTCCGGGTACTGGGCGCGCAGGGCGGGCCTGAGCTCGGAGTTCGTGATCAACACCTCGTCGTTGATGCGGAGCACCTTGTGCGTGCGCGCCGCGGGGCTGTCGACGATCTGGTTGATGATCTTGGGATTCGCCGGGTCCTTGACGTCGAGAATCGTCATGCCGTCGTGGCCGTTCACGCCCGAGGCCGCGACGTAGCAGATGCCGCCGCCCACCTGAATCTGGAACGCGTCGCCCCAGCCGTTCAAATCCGAATGGGCGACGAGGCGGACGTTGTGCGCCTCTTCCTTCCAGGGTTCGGTGAGCACGTGGTCCACGCCCGTGTAGGCGTCGTTGCCGCCGCCGCGAATGGGGTTTGGGTGATACGAGGGTCTGGGCATGTTTCCTCCATCCAGGAATGAATGATGTCGAGAAGCGAACTGTCGGAATTCGCCAGGCATTCTATGGGAACAATGCTGGATTGGAAAAGCGCCGAAGAGAGTTTTTTTCTGAAATTATTCTTCTCTGAACAGGCGGATGAAATCATCGAAAGGAGCGGGCGGCGACTTGCCCACTTCCATGTTCTCGACGACGTGGGCGGTCTGGCGCATCCCCACCAGGGCGACGGCCACGCCGGGCGCGCTGCGGGTGAACTGGATCGCGCGCTGCCCGTCGGTGGAAAACCCCGGAAACACCTCCCCTATCACGGGGGGAAGCCCATCGGCCGCCTGTCCCTGGAGTATCGAGCCGCTCGTCATGACGGTGACGCCGTTCTTGGCCGCGGCGGCCAGAAAGCACGTCGTCTCGCCGTCCAGGGCCTGATTCGGCTTGGAGAAGGCCTCGGGCATGCCCAGGTTCAGCGGCAGTTGAACCACCCTGAAGTGGTGATCCTCCCCGCCGGCGGCCCGCGCAACGCCCAGCACTTCCTCCAGCGATAGATACTCTCCCTCGCCCGGCGCCATGCGATATCCGTTCCATGTGGCCGTGCCGTAACTCCTGATCTTCCCCTCGGCCACGGCGCCCTCGAGCGTCTCGAAGGCGTCCTTGAGCCGGCTCAGGAAAATCTCGCGCGAGACTTCCTGAAGCTGCGTCTCGGGGTTGTGGACGTAGTAGACGTCGATGGTATCCAACCCCAGGTTGGCGAGGCTCGCGTCGAGTTCATGCCTGATATACGCGGGCGTCATGCAGTGGCAGTTCGCAACGACGTCCTCAGGCGCGCAAACCCCCGGCTCGAAATAGGTTTTCCTCATGTAGTCGGTGAAATCCGCCTGGCCCTGGGGCGGATGGTTGTCGAAGGGGATGAATCCCCCCTTGGTGCATATGGCCAGCGCCTCCCTGCCCACGTCGCCTGCGGCGAACAAATCATCGAGAGCCGCGCGGATGCTCCTCTCGCTGCGCTGGAAGCGGTAGTTCACCGCCGTGTCGATGACGTTGCATCCGCCGCGGACGGCGGCGGCCACGGATTCGCGATAGGCGCCGTCGGTCGCCTCGTCCGCTTCTCCAAGATAGGTGCCGATACCGATGGAGGAGAGCCAAAGGCCGTTCAACTGCCTGAAATGCTCGGGGTGCAAGACGGACGAATGGGCTTGCGCGTAGCTTTGCGTGCCCTCTGTCGTGGCGAAACCTGCGTGGCCCATATTCATATCCTGTTCAGGTGGCAAGTTGGAGGCATCCTACACGCATTTGCGCCGAAAGACGATGAGCGGCTCGTAATACCCCCGAGCGGGCCGCAAAAAATTGCCGTCTTGACATGGCCTCGCCGTATCATCAATAATGTTCTCACTGGATAATTCGATGGAGGAACACCATTCTTCGGTGATGGAAGAGACTCCCCGTTGAGGGGAAGCGCTTCGAACATTTTTCATGAGTGGGGGGCCCGAAGACCTTGGAAATCAATATCAGCATCAACGGCGAGAGCCGGACGTTCGACGTGGAACCCAGAACCCTTCTGGTTCACCTGCTGCGCGATGACGCCGGCCTCACGGGCACGCACGTCGCGTGTGAAACCTCGATATGCGGAGCCTGCACCGTCCTGATCGACGGCAAGGCGGTGAAAAGCTGCACCGTCCTGGCCGCGCAGGCGGATGGTTGCGCGGTCACGACCATCGAGGGATTCGCCAATGGCGAGCAGCTCCATCCATTGCAGGAGCAGTTCTGGGAAAAACACGGCCTGCAATGCGGCTTCTGCACGCCGGGCATGATCCTGACGGCGAACCAGCTCATTGCGTCCAACCCCGATCCGACGGACGAGGAAATCAGGCACGGCATAGAAGGCAACATTTGCCGCTGCACGGGTTATCAAAACATCGTCGACGCCATTTCCGCGGCGGCGGCTCAGATGAGGGAATAAGAGATGGCCCAAGCACCCAAATTCATCGGCGCACCCATCAAAAGACGAGACGATCCGCGTCTCATTCAGGGCCTCGCCCACTACGTGGACGATTTCAACCCATCCGGCACCCTGCACATGGCGTTGGTGAGAAGCCCATTCGGCCACGCCGCCATACGCTCGGTCGACATTTCAAAGGCGCAGGAGGCGGACGGCGTCGTCGCTATCTACACGCACGAGGAGACCAAGGGCATCGGCCCCGTTCCCGTGGGCGGCCTCGTGCCCGACGCCAAGGTTCCGGATCAACCCATACTGGCGGACAAAAAGGCGCTCTTCGCGGGCGAGCCCGTCGTCGCGGTGGTCGCCGAGACGCGCTACGGCGCGCGCGACGCGGCGGAACTCGTTGAGATCGACTACGAGCCGCTCGACGCCGTGGTGGACTTAGAGGCCGCTCTGGAGCCCGGCTCACCCAAGGTGCACGACGCCTATGAGAGCAACGAGGCGTTCAAGTGGGGAATCGCCGGCGGCGACGTGGAGGCGGGCTTCCGGGAAGCCGACGTCATCGTCAAGGAGAAAATCACCAACGCCCGCGTCGCCCCTCTGGCCCTGGAGCCCAGAGGCGTTCTGGCGCACTACCTCCCCGGCGAGGACAAGATGACGATCTGGACCTCCACCCAGGTGCCGCACAAGGTGCGCACGCTGGTGGCGATCCAGATCGGGATGCCGGAGAACCGCATGCGCGTCATCGCCCCCGAGGTGGGCGGCGGCTTCGGCAGCAAGCTCAACATCTACCGCGAAGAGGCGCTCGCCGCATACGTCTCGCGCGAACTCGGCCTGCCGATCAAGTGGGTGGAAAGCCGATCCGAGAACTTCATGACCACCATCCACGGGCGCGGCCAGGTGGGCGACGTGGAAATGGGCCTCAAGAACGACGGCGCCGTCACCGCGTTCCGCTACAACGTGCTGGCCGATTGCGGGGCCTACTATCAGCTACTCACCGTGGCCATCTTCACGCTGACGGGTTTGATGCTGCCCGGCCCCTACAAAATCGAGAACATCGAGATGAACGCCACCGGGGTGTTCACCAACAAGGTGGCGACAGACGCCTACCGCGGCGCGGGCCGTCCCGAGGCGACCTACATCTTGGAACGCATGATGGACATCGCGGCGATAAAACTGGGAATGGACCCCGTGGAAATCAGGCGCAAGAATTTCCCGGATAAATCCGAGTTCCCATTCAGCACGTCCGCAGGCCTCAGCTACGACAGCGGGGATTACCATCAGGCGCTCGACCTCGCGCTCGAAGCGGCGGACTACCCCGCCATGCGCGCGCAACAGGAAGAGGCCAGAAAAGACGGCAGATATCTGGGTATCGGCTTTTCCACCTACGTCGAGATTTGCGGCATGGGACCCTCCGCCGCGCTGGGCGGACAGGGTTGGGAGAGCGCGCGCGTTCGCGTGGAGCCCACGGGCAAGGCCACCGTATTCTCGGGCGCATCGCCCCACGGCCAGGGCCAGCAGACCTCTTTCGCCCAAATCGTGGCGGATGGGCTGGGCATCTCCGTGGACGACGTGACCGTCATCCACGGAGATACCGACGTCGTGCCCTACGGCGTGGGCACCTTCGGCAGCCGGGGCACCGTGGTGGGCGGCTCGGCGGTCGTCTACGCGCGCGACAAGGTGCGGGCCAAGATGGCCAGGTTCGCGGCGATGGAATTCGAGGCCGACGAGGACGACATCGAATTCGAGGACGGCAAGGTATTCGTCAGGAGCGCGCCCGAGAAATCGGCCGGCTTCGCCGAGGTCGCGATGATGGCCTACAGCGCCATCAAACTCCCGGAAGACACCGACCCGGGCCTCGAGGAGACGCACTTCTTCGAGCCGAGCAACTTCACCTTCCCCTTCGGGACGCACATCGTCCTGGCCGAGGTCGATCCGGAGACGGGCGAGGTGGAGATTCTCCGCTACGTGGCGGTGGACGACGTGGGCAACATGATCAACCCGCTGCTCGTGCACGGGCAGATCCACGGCGGCATCGCCCAGGGGCTGGGACAGGCTCTGGAAGAAGAGATGATTTACGGCGAGGGCGGGCAGCCGCTCAACGCATCGTTCATGCACTACGCCCTTCCCAAGGCGAACAGGCTGCCACGCTTCGAGCTACTGCACACCACCACGCCGACGGACGTGAACCCGCTGGGCGCGAAGGGCGTGGGCGAGGCCGGCACCATCGGCTCCACACCCGCCGTGGTGAACGCCGTGCTCGACGCGCTTTCGCCATTCGGTATCACGCACATCGACATGCCGCTGCGCCCCGAGAGACTGTGGCGCGCCATCGCCGAGAAGAGGGCTTAAGAATGATTCCAGCTTCTTTCGACTACGTTCGACCACTATCGCTAGAAGACGCTCTCGCGCAACTCAGGGAGCATGGAGAAGACGCACGCGTCCTCGCGGGAGGCCATAGCCTCCTGCCCGTGATGAAGGCGAGGCTCGCCGATCCGGGCGTCCTCATCGACGTCGCGGGCCTCGAGGACCTCTCGGGCATCTCCGAATCAAGGGGCGGGGTTCGCATTGGCGCGATGACGACGCACGCCGAAATCGAGTCGTCATCCCTGGTGCAGGAAATATGCCGGGCACTCGCCGAGGCGGCGGGCTCCATCGGCGACGTGCAGGTGAGAAACCGGGGCACGCTGGGCGGCTCTCTCGCCCATGCCGACCCCGCTGCGGACTACCCGGCGGCCGTGCTGGCGGCGGGAGCGGAAATTACCGCAGCGGGCTCGGATGGCGAGCGCGTCATCGGAATCGACGATTTCTTCACGGGCACGTACGAAACGGCCCTCGCCCCCGGCGAGATTCTCACCTCCGTTCGCATACCGGCTCCGGCCGCGCGTGGCGGAAGCGCCTATCTCAAGGTGGCGCAGCAGGCCAGCGGCTTTGCGGTTTGCGGCGTGGCGGCACAGCTTTCGTTGGACGGAAACGGGGCGGTCGCCTCCGTCCGCGTGGGCGTGACGGGCGTGGCCGCGCCCGCCTACCGGGCCACAAACGTCGAGGATGCCCTCATCGGCAGCGCGCCGAGCGCGGAGTCGATTCGCAAGGCGGCGGCGGGAGCGGGAGAAGGCGTCGATGCGCTCGATGACTTTTACGCCGGGGCGGATTTCAGACGCCATCTGGCCGGCGTCTACGCCGCGCGCGCCGTCGGCAAGGCCTGGATCCGCGCCTCCGGCGACTAACGCTTACACTTCGGGCGTGCAGCTTCCACGGCAAAACGCGTTTTCCCATCATCGCCCGCATACCTTGCGGGCGATTTTCACGTCCGTAGCGGTTTCAAGGTGAACGACGCCCCGCTGCTTCCTTCCATCCCCTGGCTCGCGCACGAGAACGCGCGTTTCATCGCACAGCTTCGCGCGCTCTCAGACGCCGATTGGATGAAACCCACATTCTGCCCGGGATGGAACGCGGCCCAGATCATCGGCCACATGACGGGAGGGGCCATCTCCTATACCGAGCGCATCCGGGCGGCGCGCAGAGGAGAGGTCATCCTCTCGCTCGGAGCCGAGACGCCTGCGGAATTCCAGGCGGCGCGCGAAGAAATCACCCAAAAATCCATCGCCATGTCTTCCGCAGAGCGCATCGACTGGATAGAGCAAAGCCAGGACGCGCTCCAGGCCGAAATCGAACGCTTGGAACCCGGCGATCTCGACCGAAAACTCTGGCACCGGAAGGGCGACACGCGGGTGCGGACTTTTCCCGATCAAAGGCTCTACGAGGTGGCGCTACACTCCTGGGATTTGGAGAACGACCCCGCCTCACCGCTAGAGACCGATTCTCTGGGCATGCTTGTGAAAATCCTCGAAACGAGGCTTTCATTATACGTCAACCGCGCCGCGCCTACTGGAATTACGGGTGTCTTCCGCTTCGAGACGACGGCGCCCGAGGCGGTATGGGAAATGGCGATAGCAGGTAGTAAGGCATCGCCCCTGGAGGACCTGTCCACCTCCCCCGACGCCATCCTTTCCGCATCTGCGAGCGACATGGTGCTCCTGTGCGCGGGCCGGGCGGATCGCGCGCAGAAAATCGAGAATGGCTCTCTACGCATTCAGGGAGACGCGCAAAAAGCGACAAAACTCATGGACGTCCTCTTTCAGCCCTTTTGAGCGCGGCGCGGGAGCAGGGGAAAAGTCATGCGGCTCGTCATCGATGGATACAATCTCATCCCCGCCATCGCCGAACTCAGGCGCGTTCTCCATCAGGATTTGGAAGCCGGTCGCGAGGGCCTCGTCGAGATGCTCCAGAGCTACCGCAGGAATTCTCAGGGAAATCCCCAGATTACCGTCGTATTCGACGGCAAATCCCACCACGACCGAGGAGGGAGAAGCCCGGGCGGTGTGGAGGTGCTCTTCTCCAGACACGAAATCGCCGACGCGCTTATCCTGCGTCTTTTGAAAGAGAAATACAGGGGAGCGGTTCTCGTCACCTCGGACAGGGCGCTCGGCGAGGCGGCTGCGCCCTTCGCGTCTGCGGTCGTGCGGACGGGCGAGTTTCGGGATCGACTCCATCAGGCGGCCTTCATGGAAGATGACGCGCCGGAAGATGATCCTTCCAGAACGCCCAGGCGAGACACCCGGAAAAAAGGAAACCCCAGGCGCGCCCCCAAAAAAGAGCGCATAAGAAACCGGCAACTCAAGAATCTTTGAGGCGTACTCGCGTCAGGCGCACCTGCCCTGCCGTTTGGGAGCAAGATGCCGCCCGTATGAAACTATTCGGAGCGCAGTCTGGGGTCGAGCGTGTCGCGCACGGCGTCGCCGAAGAGGTTGAAGGCGAAGACGGCGGCGGTGATGGCGAGACCGGGGAAAACGGGAATCCACGGCGCGCTTTCGGCGTATTCCTCAGCCCCGCCCTGGAGCATCAGCCCCCAGGCGGCGGTGGGTTCCTGCACGCCGAGTCCCAGGTAGGAGAGCGAGGCTTCGAGCAGTATCGCCTGGCCCAGGAAAGCAGTGAGCATGATGAGATAGGGCGCCATGACGTTGGGGATCATGTGCCGGAAGATGATGCGCACGTGCGCGAAGCCCAAGGCCCGTGCGGCGTCCACGTAGGGAATCTCGCGGATGGAGAGCGCGCTCGAGCGAACCACGCGGGCGCATCTGGGGATTAAGGGAATCGTGATGGCGAAAATCACGTTCTGCGTTCCGGTGCCGAAGATGGAAACCACCGAGAGCGCCATGATGATGAGCGGAAAGGAGATGAAGATATCCATGAAGCGCTGGAAGATGAGGTCGAAGCGCCCGCCGAAATACGCGCTGCCCACGCCCAGGACGAGGCCGGCGGTGGAGCCCATTATGGAGGCCGAAAAGCCGATGAACAGCGCCGTTCTGGCGCCGAAGACGATGCGCGTGAAAATATCGCGCCCGAACTGATCCGTCCCGAACCAATGCGCGACGCTCGGGGCGACGTGCATGCTGTCGAAGGAATTCTGCAGCGGGTCGTAGAAGGTGATGACGTTCGCGAAACCGGCCAGCAGGATCATCACGAAGACGGCGCACGCGCTCACCGCGCCCAGCGGCTTCTTCCTCGCGGTATCCTTGAGCTTGCTCAACAGCGAGCGCTCGGGGACGGCGTCGAAATCCATCTCGGAGACGGCGAGGTCGGTGGGGGACGCCATCACGTAACCTCCTAGCTGTAGCGTATGCGCGGGTCGAGCCACGCATAGAGGATGTCGATGAACAGATTCGTAAAGATGAAGACGACGGCCACGAGCATGACCAGGGCCTGCGTCATGGTGTAGTCGTGGTTACTCACCGATTCGACGAAAAGTTTCCCAAGGCCGTTTAAGTTGAACACCTGTTCGGTCACCACCAGCCCGCCCATCAGGAAGGCGAACTCCAGGCCGATGACGGTCGCCACGGGCAGAAGCGAATTCTTGAGCGCATGGCGGTTGATGATGAGCTTTTCCAGCAGACCCTTGGCGCGTGCGGTGCGCACGTAATCCTCACGCAAGACCTCCAGAAGGGCCGAGCGCGTCATGCGCGTGGCGACGGCGGAGTATCGATAACCCGTCGCGACGGCCGGCCATATCAACTGCGATATGTTGGCCACCGGGTCTTCCCATATCGGGGTGTAATGAATCGGCGGCATCCAGGGGTCGCCGAAGAATTTCTGCGTCATGATCAAAAGACCGAGAATAATCAGAATGCCCAGCCAGAACGAGGGCATGGCGATGCCTGCGATGCTGATCGAGCGCACGACGTAGTCGATCCAGGTGTCCTGCTTGATGGCGGATATCGTGCCGAGCGGAATGGCGATGAGGATGGCCGTGAGCGTCGCCATGATGGCGACCTGCAAGGAGAGTTCGAACCTAAGGCCGACCTCGTAGAGAATCGGCTTGCCCGTCCACATGGAGTTGCCCAGGTCGAACGTGAAGAATCCCGTGATGAAGTCGATAAACTGCACATAGATGGGCGCGTCAATGCCCAGGTTCTGCTGGCACGTCGCTATCGCTTCCTTGTCCACGTACATGCCCGAGCCGGCCATGCGGAGTTCGCACACGTCACCCGGTATCAGGCGGAGCATGAAGAACACCAGCACCGCCGCTCCCAGGAGCGTCGGGAACATCAGCAAAATTCTCTTGAGCGTGTATTTATACACTTTCTGCGTCCTTGCGTTTCATGCCGCGCGCGGCCCCGGGCCGCCCTCCCCCGCCACCCGGGCGGCGAGGGAGGCGATGCGGCCTATTTGTCGAGCCAGACGTTGTCCAGATGCTGGTTCAGATAGTGGCTCGGCGCTATCTTCCAACCCTTCACGTAGCTTCGGTGGGGGTTGATCTTGTACCACCAGAGCGTCACGAACTGGTGCGCCATCTCATCGAGGGCGCGCTTTTCATACTTGCGCATGATGGCGCGCTGCTTCTTCATGTCGGGCTCGCGGTTCATCTCTTCGAACCACTTGTCGAGCTGGCGATCCTGGTATTGCGCGTACTGGTTGCCCGCCCTGTCGTCGGAGATGAATTTGGACACGTCCACCAGCGGGTTGATGACCGACTGGCAGTTGAAGTCGATCGACACGTCGAAGTTCTTCTTCTTTCTGAGCGTGGCGTAGAAAGGCCCCGAAGGCTGCACCCACTGCTTGACCTTGAGTCCGATTTTCCGCCACTGGTCGATGACCCAGGTGCCCACGACCTTGTAGGGCTGGTCCACGCCCCGGTTGTGCAGGGTGAACTCGAAGCCGCTCGGATAGCCGGCTTCCTTGAGGAGTCTCTTGGCTTCGGCGCGGGATTTATTGATGTCCGTCCAGTAGCCCGCGAGTTTCGTCAACTCCTCTTTCGTGGCCGCCAGGGGGTGTTTGGGGAAAACCACGCCGCCCACGGTCTTCACGATGGCGATGCGAGAGAGGTATTTGGAGCCGCCCCAACGGTCGATCGCCAGCGTCAGCGCCCGGCGCACGCGCGCGTCGTCGAAAGGCTTGCGCTTGTGGTTGGGCGTCACCATGAGGTTGCAGTTCCAGTCGCTCTCCTGGACGGTGAGCTTATCGCCCAGCGCATTTTTGAGGTCATCACGCGCCTTGGGCGGGAATCCGCGGAATTCGATGGCCGCGCGGTCGCCGCGAATGGCCTGGAGGCGAATGGCCATCTTGGGCGCGGAAATCGCCCGGTAGCCGTCGAGATAGGGTTTGCCCTCGTGGTGGTATTTGGCGTAGCGCTTGCCCTCGACGAACGCGCCCGGCTGGTGCTGCACGAACGTGAAGGCGCCCGTGCCGTTCACGTTCTTCTGGTGCCATCTGTAGCCGTGCTTGTCGAGGTCGGCCTTCGAGTAGATGAAGTTGTAGGGCAGCGCGAGCGCCGGAACGAACGCGCCCGTGGGGTATTTCAGCTTGAAGACCAGCGTCTCGGCGTCCGGCGCGGTGACGGATTTCACCATGCTGAAAAACGCCTTGCGGTTGCTCTCGATGCCCTTGGGCGGGCTGATGATCTTGTCATACGTCGCCTTCACGTCCGCAGAGGTGAGTTTCTGGCCGTTGTGGAACGTGATGTCCTTGCGGATCTTGAAGGTGTACTTCGTGTGGCCTTCGGTCGGCGTCGGCACACCGCCCTCACACACGTCGCAGATGAAATCCGTGGGCGAGGAGGGGTTGTCCGGATTCACGCGAATCAACAGGCTGTAGAAGGGCCTGAGCGGGTGAATCATCCCGAAAGTGGACTCGATGTGGCCGTCGTATGAGGGAATCTTGCTGCCGACGACGAATTTGAGAACGCCGCCCTTCTTGGGAGCCGCCTCGGCGGGTGGAGCAAAACTCCATACCGCCAGGGTGAACAGCGCCGCCAAGATCAGTAAGGTTTTCATTCGAGTGTTTCTCATATGGGTTTCTCCTTTTCGTACTCGGTAGAAATGTATCCATCACGAATCAAATTGCAAAACGAACAAAACAGCAAATTCAGAAATTTCAGACTTCCGTACAGGCCACCCAATGGCCCGGTTTCAACTCCCGCAACGTGGGAATTTCCTTCGAGCAGTTCTCCACGGCGATGGAGCACCGGGGATGAAACACGCAGCCCGACGGCGGGTTTATCGGGCTGGGCACTTCTCCCGCGACGATCCTGATGTCGCGTTTCTGCTCGACCTCCGGGTCCGGCACGGGAACGGCAGAAAGCAACGCCCGCGTATAGGGGTGCATGGGATTGTCGTACAACTCGTCGCAATCCGCCAGTTCCACAATCCGGCCCAGATACATAACCGCCACACGGTGACAAAGGTGGCGCACCACGCTCAAATCGTGCGCGATGAACAAATAAGTGAGATTATATTCGTCTCTTAAATCTTCGAGCAAATTGATGATTTGCGCCTGAATCGACACGTCGAGCGCCGAGACGGGTTCATCGCAGATGATGAACTCAGGTTTCAGGCTCAGGGCCCGGGCGATTCCCACGCGCTGGCGCTGCCCGCCGCTCATCTCGTGGGGGTATCTATCCGCCATTTTGGGGTTCAGTCCGCAGATGGTGAGCAATTCGCTGACTCTGTGCTTTCTCTTCCGTGCGTCCGGCTCGATGCCGTGGACGTACATGGGTTCATCCAACATCTCGCCGATCTTCATGCGCGGATTGAGCGAACTGTAGGGGTCCTGGAAGATGACCTGAATTTTCTGGCGGTACTCGCGCAGCGCCACCTGACCGAGCGTCGTCAAATCCACGCCGTCAAAAAGTATCTCGCCCTCCGTGGGGCGTTCGAGCTGGAGGATGCACCTGCCCGTCGTCGTCTTGCCGCAGCCGCTCTCGCCCACGAGACCCAGCGTCTCACCGCGCCTGATGTGGAAATCCACCCCGTCCACCGCTTTCACCAAACCGACGAGCTTATTGAAAACGACGCCCTCGGTGATGGGAAAGTGCATTTTGAGGCCCTTGACGTACACGAGTACGTCGCCAAGCCCACCATTTCGGGTGAGTTGGGCATCACTTTCCATAGTGGACCCCGCATGGTTCATTTGTTCATTCTCTCCCTGCGTGGAGATTGTGCTTTTCCCAACAGGCGGCCAGGTGGCCGTTCCCTATCGTCTCGAGCGGCGGTATCTCGCTCGCGCATCTATCCACGGTGAACTTGCAGCGCGGCAGAAAAGAGCAACCCTCCCCCAGGCGCGTCAGGTCGGGTGGCTGCCCGTCGATGGGGTCCAGGCGTTTTTGCCTGGGCTGATCGAGCCTCGGCACGGAACTCAGCAGCCCCAGAGTGTATGGATGTCTGGGTTCGCGGTAAATATCCGCCGCCAGGCCGCGCTCGATAATTTTTCCGGCGTACATGACGTTCACGCGATCCGCATACCGGGCCACCACGCCGAGGTTGTGCGTAATGACGATGAGCGCGACGCCGAGGCGCTTGGTGAGGTTTTTCATCAACTCCAGAATCTGGGCCTGGATGGTGACGTCGAGCGCCGTTGTCGGCTCATCCGCGATGATGAGCTTCGGCTCGCAGCAAAGCGCCATCGCAATCATCACCCTTTGCCGCATCCCGCCGCTCAAGTGGTGGGGGTATTGCCGAATGCGCCGCTCGGGCTCGGATATGCCCACGAGGCGGAGATATTCGACCGCTTTTTTCTCCGCATCGGCCCTGTCCATGCCGAGGTGGTGCTCCATCGTCTCGGTGAGTTGCAGCCCGATGGTCAATACGGGGTTGAGGGAAGTCATCGGCTCCTGAAAGATCATGCCGATCTGGCGGCCCCGGATGTTTCTGATCTGCAAATCGTCGAGCTTGATCAGATCATCGCCCAGAAAGCGTATCGCTCCCCCGACGATGCGGCCGGGCGGGTTCGGGATGAGGCCGAGAACGGAGAGAGCGCTCACGGACTTCCCGCAGCCCGATTCGCCGACAATCGCCACCGTCTCGCCTTCCTGAACGTCATAAGAGATGCCGTTGACGGCCTTGACGACGCCGGAGGAGGTGAAAAAATGCGTTCTCAAGTCTTCGATTTCAAGAAGCGCGCTCATCCACACTCGATCTTTTGAAACCAGGAAGAAGCAAAGACAAAAAATGTCATTGGTGCTTTGTCAATCCAAGGTACGGAGAACACTAAATCTTGTTGAAGGTAAAGTCAATAGGCGATTTTCGCGGCATGGGCGAGGGCCTTTTTCAGGCGTCAAATGGTGGGCGAAGCGCGGCGTCAAGCATGATTTCGGGTGATGATGAGCGCATCCGCCACGAGGCACCCCCTGCCTGCTTCGCGCAGAAAAACGGGGTTCAAATCCACTTCTTCAATCTGCGCGCGGTGGGCGAAAGCGAGGTCTCCCAGGCGGCGGATCGCCTCGGCGAACGCTTTTGTGTCGAGCGGTCCGCGCCCCCGGTGGCTCCCGAATATCTTTTTGCACTTGAGTTCATCCATCATCTCGTAGGCGTCATCAAGGCCCAGTGGCGCTGCGCGAGCGCTCATATCGTCGAGCAGTTCCACGTCGGTTCCGCCCAAGCCAATCGTCACCACCGGGCCGAACTGAGGGTCCCTCTTCACGCCGAGCAAAAACTCGACGCCATCCTCGACTTGCTCCTGAAGGAGATAACCCTCCAGATCGCACGTCTCCCGCAGCGCCATGATTTCCACGAGCGCGACTTCGAGCGATGCCTCATCGCCCAAGCCCGTTTTCACCAGCCCCCATTCCGTCTTGTGATGAATTTTCGAGGACACCCCCTGCAAAACGAGCGGAAAGCGCAAATCCCCTGCTGCGCCGCGCACCTCTTCTTCGGATCGGCAAAACCGGTGGGCCACCACGGGCAAGCCGAAATCCCGCATGAGCGCCAGACATTGCGCCTCATTCAGTGGTCCGGCGCTCGACAGGGTTTCCGCTACCGAGGGAGACGGCGTTTCATCAGCAGGCGGCGGCGCGTTCTTTTTTCTTCTCTCCAACACCTCCCCATACCGCACCAGGGCCGCCGCCGCGCGCGCGCAGCCCGATATGGACTGAAATGAGGCGATTCCCTCTTTGGCCAGCAGCCTGTGCGCATCCTCCGCATGGGGATTGAAATATGCCAGCATGGGAACACCGGGGTTCGTCCGCTTCAACCGCACGATGGGTTCCACCCCCATCTCGGGCTTGAATTGCGCGCTCGAACCCACGATGGGAATTACCGCGTCGAAAGAACCGCTCTCGAGAAAAGTTTGGAGAAAATCCGAATACAGGTGAATGTCCGCGATGGTGGTATCGAGCGGATTCTCTATTCGCCCAAACGCGGGGTGTTTTTCCTTTATCCTGGCGCTGAGGGCGTCATCCACCTCGGCGACTTCCAGGCCGAGGGCGCCGCACTTATCGGCCATCAAGGCGCCCGCCCCGCCCGTCGTCGTCACGATGCCCACACTCTTTCCCTTTGGTCTTGCCGAGACGCAGAACATGTGGGCGACCTCGAAAAGCGCTTCGAGGTCATCCACCCGCGCAACGCCCCACCCTCGGAACAGCGCCTCATAGGCCCTGTCCTCACCCACCATGGCCCCCGTATGGCTCAAGGCCGCGCGCTCCCCCTCGCGCGCCTCGCCCACCTTCAGCACGACCACGGGCTTCTCCCGGCGCAGCGCTTTTTCGAGAACCTTTTTGAACTTCTCTCCGTCGCGCACCCCTTCGAGATAGACCGCGACCGCGCGGGTGTGGGAATCGTCGATGAGACAATCGAGATAATCCGAGACTTCCAGATCCATCTCGTTGCCGCAGGAGATCAGGTAACTGAACCCGATGCCGCGCTGTGCGGCGCGAGAGAGCAGAGCGCCGCCGATGCTCCCGCTCTGGCAGACGACCCCGATGCGCCCCGGCAGCATCTCCTCCACGTCGAGCGCGATTAAGCCCGCGAGGTGAAAATTGTGATGGAAATTGTGAACGCCCGCCGTATTCGGCCCGCAAACGCGGATGCCGGTATTTCGGGCGATGCGCTGAATGTCAGCTTCCAGGCTCGCGCCCGCCTCATCCGCCTCGGAAAAACCGCCGGTATAGATGATGGCCGCGCCTACCCCCGCTTGGGCGCACTGGCGCAGCACATCCGCCACTCTTTCTTTTCCCACGGTGATGAAGGCGACATCCGGCGCTTCGGGAAGCGCGTCGAGATTGGGCCGGCAAGGCAGGCCGGCTACTTCCTCGTATTTGGGATTTATGGGATAGACCCGTCCCGTAAAACCGTGGCGAAGCAGGTTCTTCACCACACGGCCGTTGAATTGCTCAAGGTTCGCCGACGCCCCGACGACGGCTACCGAGGCGGGCGAGAGAAGATTTTCAAGGCCTTCAGTGACGTTGCGTCGCATAATCAGGAGAATTCCCAAAAATTCATGGCGAGTCAGAATTACGCTCTTGGCGGGCGCTGGCTGAAGGGGCGTTCATAGATCAGGGAAGCCAGGCGGTTTCTCAACATCTCGGTGGAGCCACCCGCAATGGACCACCCGCGAATCTTGCGGTAGAGGAACTCGAGCGGCATCTCGGTCGAAAACCCATAACCGCCGTGAAGCTGAATCGCGTCGTCCGCCACCTGGCGCGCCATCTCGTTGCAGTAGAGTTTCGCGCTCGTCGTCTCCAGCGCCGAGGGCAAGCCCGCGCGCGCGTTCGAGAGCGCCCGGTAGAGGAGCAGGCGCGCCGCTTCGAGCTTCACCCGCATGTCCGCGACCATCCACTGCACTCCCTGAAACTCACACAGGGGGCGCCCGAATTGGCGCCTCTCGCTGGTGTGAGCGACCGTCATGTCGTAAGCCGCCTGCGCCAGAGCGAGGCAGCGCGTGGCGTTCCCTAACCGCTCCACGTTGAACACGGGCATGAGCACCTGAAAACCCTCCGCATCCACCAGCACGTTCTCCCTGGGCGCGCGCGCGTTCTCGAAGTGAAGAGCGCAGTGCGCCTCCCCGCTCATGTAATGCTCGGTCTTTCCCTTCGTGAAGCCGGGCGTTCCCGTCTCGATCACGACGGCGCCGCAATCCCGCGTCCGGGGGCCGAAGCGGACGTAGACGACGAACAAATCCGCGTGCGGGGCGTTGGAACTGAAGCACTTCTGGCCGTTCACGACGACGCTATCCCCGTCATATTCCGCCGTGGTCTGTAGATCCGTGGCAGCTGAGCCGGCGTCGGGCTCCGTCATGCTGATGGAGATTATCTTCTCCCCCCGGCATATCGGAGGCAGGAACCGCTTCTTTTGCTCGGCGGAGCCCAATTCGTCTATCACGCGGATGGGGCCCATGTTCCCCATCTGCACCACGTCGCCGCTGTGGGGGCACACCTGGGAGACCGCCTCCATCACCAGACAGGCCTCGAAAATCGAGTGGCCCCCTCCGTGGGGTTCGGCCACCGTCATACCCATCATGCCGTGCTCGGCCAGCACCTTCATGGAGCGTCTGGGGTATTCTCCCGTTCGCGCATAGGAGAAGGCGTCCGGCGCGAATTCCCTTAAAGCCAGTTCCCGCGCCGTCTGCTGGAGCAGGCGGTCCGATTCTTCCAACTGAAAATCCACGAAACCTCCTTCAGAACCATTGGAGCGATGACACCGCAAATACCCAAGAGCGCGCCGCCTGCCCTGCTGATCACTCCAGGCGGACACGCGCGACATCTCAAGTTTTACAACACCTTCGGTTTCGAGGCGAGACGTCGCGCACCGATGAACCTAAGCCATGCGGCGAGCACGGAGGCGCTTTGGCCTCCCACCGAATTATTCTACAATCACAGATTCCACTATCCGCCCCGGAGGCTGCGATGAACACCGCCCATGAAACCCCGTTTCGCGTCGGCCTTCTCGTTCCCTCGTCGAACGCAACGATGGAGCGCGATTTTCACAAGAACCTGCCGGAGGGAGTCTTCACCGCCACCTCCCGCATGTTCCTGGATGAGACGACGAAACAGGCCGAAATCCGCATGATCGAAGAATCTCTGCCCGAGGCGAGCCGGATGCTCAAAACGGTGGAGCCGCATTTTTGCGTCTTCGGCTGCACGTCGGGCGGCGCACTCTTCGGACAGGCGCATGACCAGAAGATAAAAGCGCAAATCGAAGAACAAACAGGTGCTGAGACGGTCACCATTCTCTCTGCGCTTGCGCGCGAATTCACCGAGATGGGGGCCAGGAAACTGGTGGTGCTCACGCCCTACGTCGATGAGTTGAACGCGCCTATACGCGCCTCTCTCGAAGAAGACGGCATGGAGGTCCTCTCGATAGACGGCATGGGGATAACGGACAATATCGAGATCGGAAATACGGGAGCGGATAAAATCCTAAAGTTCGCGGACGAGAGGCTCTCCCCTCAGAACTTGAAAAAAGCGGATTGTCTTTTCATCTCCTGCACGAACCTGCCCGCCGTCGACGCTCTGCCCGAGATTCACGCCCACTATCCCGACCTCCCCCTGATGACGAGCAACTTGGCCGCTCTCCAGGCGGTGCGTAGAAAATTCGAAGGAGAATGACGCGGGGACGCTTTCCGGGATGCGTCCTGAACCCCCGCGCTCGAATCGAGACAAACATCCAATAACCTGCATCTGCCCTACAAACTCCATATAGGACAAAAAGTCGCCAGAACAATTTATGACGTAAAGCAAAGACGAGAGTTGGTGAGTGTTTGAGGAGAAAAAAATGTGAAAGAGTTGTTACGGAATTTCGAAATGGTCGAAGAAGAAGCAATTTTCCTTATACAGACGTACAAGGATTTTAATGTTTTGTTCAATTCAAGCGAACATCAAAATCTCTTAGGAATGTCGGCAGAGTCGTTCTTTTTCAACCTCAGCAGGATAATGCGGGATCATATCATTTTGTCAGTTTGCAGTCTCACCGACCCGCCAGGAAAATATGACAAGACCAACCTTACAATTCCTCATATAAACAAATTACTGCGCAAAAACGAATGTTTTAATGCAGAAATTGAAAAGACAAGTAAAGAAATCATGTGCTACAGAAAAATCTTGCTTCCTGTAAGAAACAAAATACTAGCTCACCATGATCGCAACACGTATATTGGAAATATCACTTTGGGCGTCGACACCTCCAACAAAGGAAAGAATTTTTTTGAAAATGATCTATCGAATTATTTCTATGAGGGCAGAAAGGCTATCGGTCTTGAGCCACAAGACATTAACTGCATAGAGTGGAGTGGTGATGCTTCTCGTCTTGTCAATATATTGAGGATTGCATGGGAATCTATGTACACTTCTGAAGATAACTCTAAGGTCATCGGCCAAGAAGAAGAGTAATGATGAAGCATCCGATAATATTGATCGTGATTTCATGTTTGTGGACTTCCACCGCGTTAGCAGCTCCGATTCACGATGCGGCTAAGGCAGGCGATGTGAAGCGAATTGAGGCTCTATTGAATGCGGGTGCAAAGGTGAATGCTAGAATGGCAGATCAATCTATTCTGGAAAAACCATTGCCTTGCGACAAGAAAAAAAGTGGGTGGTGCCCGGATCCGCGCTTTGACCCTGCCGACGAATCTGACCTAATCGAGTATCCAAAAACAATTGATGGAGTTCGTCACAGAGCAACCCCGCTCCATTTTGCAGCGGGAGCAGGACATCCGCAAGCAGTTAAAGTATTGCTGGATGCGGGTGCAAATCCCAATGCAAAAACGTCAAGAGAAGTTACCCCGCTTCGTTTGGCGACAGAAGGAGTGCATCAAACCGAAGGAAGCATCAAGCCATACCTCAAGGTGATTGAAATACTAACAAAACACGGGGCAAGAGAGCGTTAGCCCTCATTACTCCGCTCTCTTCCTCTGACGTGAAAATCGGTGTAGGATTGGCATCCGCTATATTGACATGGCGGCATCCGGCATCGAGGCCGCTTACAAGGCGCGCCTTGAGCAGGATGCGTATGAACCTCACCAGAATGGAGTGAATTCAATCTTGGAAGCGCGCGTACTCTCCCCTTGCGGCGTCATCGGCTCCGGTTTTCCCCAAAGCTCCTTCGAGCGCGGCTTGTCCATGAAGCCGCACATCATCGCCTGCGACGGGGGTTCGACGGACAACGGGCCGGCTTTTCTCGGTGCGGGAACACCGAACTTCTCCCGCTCGGCGACCAAGCGCGACCTGAAGCTCATGCTCCAGGGACGCGAGACGCTGGGAGTTCCCGTGATAATCGGTTCATGCGGAACGGCGGGCGGTGATGCCGGGCTGGAGTGGATGCGCGATATTTGTCTCGAAATCGCCCGAGAGGAGGGCCTGAGCTTCAACCTCGCCCTGGTCCGTGGCGAACAGGAAAAGGCGTATCTCAAGAAAAGATACAAGGAGGGCCGCATCCAGGCGCTCGACCCGGCTCCCCCGCTCGATGAAGAGATAATCGAAAAGAGCGCGCACATCGTGGGCATGATGGGCGATGAACCCATCGCCCGGGCGCTCGACCAAGGGGCGGACGTTGTGTTGACGGGCAGGGCTTCGGACACGTCGGTCTTCGCCTGCCACCCCGTGCGGATGGGCGCGGACCGGGGCCTTTCCTGGCACGCGGCCAAGATACTCGAATGCGGCGCTGCCTGCGCCGTGCATCGCGCGCGGCCGGATGGCTGTTTCGCCTGGATTCGGGACGATCATTTCGTGGTCGAGCCCTTGAACCCGCAGATGTACTGCACCCCGCAGAGCGTGGCCTCCCATACGCTGTATGAAAACACGGACCCTTATCGCATCACCGAACCCGCGGGCGTCCTCGACACGAGCCGCTCGGCCTACTCGGCGGAAAACGAGCGCTCCGTTCGCGTCGGGGGTTCGGAGTTCCATACGGCGGAGCGCTATTCCATCAAGCTCGAAGGGGCCGAACTCGTCGGCTACCAGTCGGTGATCATCGGCGGGGTGCGAGACCCCATGATCCTGAAACAACTGGACTCCTGGCTCGACGGCATCAGAGAGGGTTTCGAGACGCGCGTTCAGGAAATCTTCCCCGACCGGGAAACGCCGCCCGCTTATCAACTCACCATCCGCGTATTCGGGCGCGACGCCGTAATGGGGAAGCTCGAACCCGAGGCGGGCCGCCTTCCGCACGAGGTGGGCGTTCTCTTCGAGGTGACGGCGGGGGATCAGGTATCCGCCAACACGATGGCGGCCACCCTGGCCCATTTCGCGCTTCACTACCCCATTCCCGAGTGGGGCGGCCTCATATCGACCCTGGCATTTCCCTTCACGCCGGCGGAACTCGAAAAAGGCCCCGTCTATCGCTTCAACCTGAACCACATAGTCTACCCGGACGACCCCTACGAGATGTTCCCGGCCGAGATGATGGAGGTGGCGAACTGATGGCCACGCTCGGTGAACTCGCCAAACTCATTCGCTCGAAAAACGCAGGGCCCTTCAACCTCACGTTCGACGTCATGTTCGACGAGGAAGACACCTATCGGCATGTGGTGGATTCGAACGTCCTCACCAAGGAGGTGTTTTGCCGCCTCTACAATCTGACCGAGGAGAAGGTGCTGCTCGTCCACCACGACGCCGCGCGCGCGATTAAAATATCCATTCCCCGCCCCGTGTTCTCCTGCGATCTGGAAGACGCCGACTGCTACGGCGGCCAGCAGTTCGGACCCCTGGTCGGCCTCGAAGTCCCGGATCAGTAAGAAAGACCGAGCGGAGCGAAGAATATGGCGATTCAGACGAACGCGGATGAGATTCGAGCGCTCTTCCCGGAGGTGGAGCAAATCCAAGACCCCGACTTACGCGAGGGCGTAATCGACATCTGGCTGGATCTGGCCCGGGAGACCGCCTGGGAGCGTTTCGAGGACATCCCCAAAAACCTGAAGGAAGAAAAACACATGACGCTCATCGGCCACGTTCAGGGCGTAACCCAAATGGCGCTCGCCATGGCCGATATCGCCGAAAGACTCCACGGTGTCGCTATAGACCGCGACTTGCTCATCGCCTCGTGCGTCCTGCACGACATCTCAAAACCTTTGGAGTCCGCGCCCAACCCCGGCGGCCCCCCGACGGGCAGCAGCGTGCCGTCAGGGAAAATCACCGAATTCGGCGAGAAAATCCAGCACGCCGTCTACGGGGCGCACAAAATCTGGGCCAAGGGCCTGCCCAAGGCCTTGGAACTGGCGCATCTGGTCATCACCCATACGCGCACGAGCAATACGCGCTCGAACAGCTACGAGGCCGCGCTGCTTTTCTACGCCGACTGGGCGGATTCCGATGCCGGCATCGTCCTGGGCGGAGACGTGCCCTTCTCCGCGAAATGGGTGGAGAAATAGGCGCAACCACCCCCGCTTCCTGAAATTCCCTTCATTTCCCCCACGCAATCGCGAACGCGCCTATGACGGACAAGACGCCGCCTATCACGATGCGAAACGTGACGCTCTCCTGTTTTTTGAGAAACAACCAGGAGAAGAGGATGACCCACAAGACGGAGAGGCGGTTGATGGGCACCACTTGCACCACCTCCCCTTCCCTGAACGCCGTCCAGAAGCAGAGGGCGGCTATTATATTCGCGACGACCCCGCAGGCAATCGTCACCAGCCCTCTGGAATTCAAGTCTTTCACGCCTCCTTCTTCCTTCGTGAACGGCATGGCCAGAAGGAGCAGGGCCGACGCAGTGATGGTGGAAATCGCGATTCCCAAAGATTCTGAGGGCAAGACGACGAGGGCGTATTTTCTGAAAACAAACGTAAGGGAAAACAGGAAAGAGGCGATAACCGGAACGAGAAAGTAAAGGAGTGAAACATCCTTCTCGCCAGACTCTTCTTTGGCGGACTCTCTTTTATAGACCAGGAGAACGGCCCCGATCATGATGGCGAAAGTGCCGCCGGCCACGCCCGCCGAGAACCGCTCGCCCAGTATGAACACCCCCATGAGCGCCGACCACACCAGTACCGACTGCACCAAAATCTGCGTCCGCGCCAGGCCGATCAGGCGCATCGACCCGAAAATCATGTACCGCCCGATCGAACTACCGAAGATGCCGATGAGCATGAACCATATGACGCCCTCCAGGGACCATGAAATTTCGTCATCCAGGACGAGGTGCATCACGAACGCCATCATCGCGGAGAGAACGTTCATCGCGATGGCCGCAATCCCCGGCCCGATATGGATCAGCGCCTTTCGATAGAATACCTGGGAGACGGCGACGAAAAACGCCGCGATGAACGACAGGAGGTTCGGATCCAAGGCTTTGAGCAAAACTACCCCACTAAAGGAACGATGCGACCGGCGCTACTTCATCCGGGGTCTCGGGAAAGGGCATCGCACCCGGACTCTCGCCGCACTGACCCTCCAAAATCAGAGAATCAATCCAGGATTTGCTCCTGATTGACTCCGGAACCGGTGCATGGGGACTCATCCGGCAAAAAGAGCCTGGTGATCGGAACGGCTCACACTAACGACCCTGCGCTCAAAATTTTCGACGCCGCCTAGTCGAAGGGATAGCCCAGCCCGGCGAGCGCTTCGGTGATCTCGGGCAGAATGGCCGGATCGTCGATGGTGGCGGGCATCTTGTATTCCTCGCCATCTGCGATGTTCGACATCGTTCCCCGCAGAATCTTGCCCGAGCGCGTCTTGGGCAGGCGCTTCACCACCGTCGCCTGGCGGAACGAGGCCACTGCGCCGATTTGACTGCGAACGAGCTGCACCACCTCGGTGACGATATCCTCGTCTTGTTTATCGACGCCCGCCTTGAGCACCAGGAAACCGAGCGGGAGCTGGCCCTTGAGCTGGTCCTTCACGCCGATGACGGCGCACTCGGCCACGTCGGGGTGGGCCGAGAGCACCTCTTCCATAGCGCCCGTGGAGAGCCTGTGGCCCGCCACGTTGATGATGTCGTCCGTCCTCGACATCACGTAGACGTAGCCCTCCTCGTCCATGTATCCGGCGTCGCCCGTCTTGTAGAAGCCCGGGTATTCGCTCAGATAGGAGTCGATGAAGCGCTGGTCCGCGTTCCACAGCGTGGGGAGACACCCGGGCGGCAAGGGGAGCCTGACGCACAGCGCGCCCATCTCGCCCGCGCCCAGTTCGCGGCACTCGCTGTCGAGAACCTTGAAATCATAGCCGGGCACCGCCTTCGAGGGGGAGCCGTACTTGACGGGCATATGCTCGATGCCGATGGAATTCGCCAGCATCGGCCAGCCGCTCTCGGTCTGCCAGTAGTGGTCGATGACGGGAACCTTCAGATGTTCTTCCGCCCATTGAATCGTGTCCGAGTCCGAGCGTTCTCCCGCCAGGAACAGGGTGCGGAAACAACTGAGGTCGTAGTTCTTCATGAGATCGGCGTCCGGATCGTCGCGCTTGATGGCGCGGAACGCCGTGGGCGCGGTGAAGAAAACCTCCACCCCGTGCTCTGAGATGATGCGCCAGAAAACGCCCGCATCCGGCGTGCCCACGGGCTTGCCCTCGAAGAGGATAGTGGTGCAGCCATGAATGAGCGGCGCATACGTGATGTAGGAATGCCCCACCACCCAGCCGACGTCGGACGCCGCCCAGAACACCTCGCCCGGCGACACGTCGTACACGTTTCGCATCGACCACTTGAGCGCCACCAGGTGGCCGCCGTTGTCCCGCACCACGCCCTTGGGTTCGCCCGTCGTGCCCGAGGTATAGAGGATATAGAGGGGGTCCGTGGCGGCGACGGGCACGCAGTCCGCGGGGGTTGCGTCTTTCAGCGAAGCGTTCCACTCGATGTCGCGGCCCTCGATGAGTTCCGCCTCGACCTGGGGGCGCTGAAAGATGATGCACTTATCGGGTTTTACGCTGGAGATGTCGATCGCCTCATCGAGCAGGGGCTTATAGGCGATGACGCCCGAGGGTTCGACCCCGCACGAGGCGGATATCATGAGCTTTGGTTTTGCGTCCTCGATTCGCGTGGCCAACTCATTCGGCGCGAAGCCGCCGAAAACGACCGAGTGCACCGCGCCGATGCGCGCGCAGGCCAACATGGCGATTGACGCCTCGGGCACCATCGGCATGTAAATGATGACGCGGTCGCCCTTCTCCACCCCTTGGGTTTTGAGAGCGCCCGCGAAATGCGCGACTCTTTGCTGCAATTCCCCATAAGTTATCTTCTGGGTGGGTTCGCCCGTGATGGGGGTGTCGTATATCAGAGCGAGTTGATCCGCCCGTCCTTCCTCGACGTGCCGATCGACCGCGTTGTAGCAGGTGTTGACCTCGCCTCCCGTAAACCAGCGGTAAAAGGGCGGGTTCGAGTCATCGAGCACCTTGTCCCATTTCTTGTACCAGTGGATATCCTCCGCCGCTTCCGCCCAGAAGGCTTCCCCATCCGAGAGGGAGCGACCGTAAACTTCCGCATAGCCCATCCTTTTTCCTCCAAGCAGAAAACTTGTATTTTTCAGTTGTAATGAAAAAACGCATCATATCAAATTCCACTTCCCTTTGCGCGGCTCACCGGGATGATTCGCGCTTAACGCGAATGGCGGTCGCCATCCCGACGAACACCCTCCCCACCCGCCCTATGCGAATGATTCGCGCTTGTCCGCACTCTGGGCCGATGCTAGGCTCGGCTCTCTCCATCAAAGGATGCGCCATGGGCATGACCCTGACAGAGAAAATCATGGCCAGAGCCTCGGGACGAGACGACCTGCGCGCAGGCGACATCGTATATCCAGAAGCCGATCTGGCGACGATTCACGATCTCTACGTCGTGGAAGCAGACCGCCAACTTTTAGAACTCGGCGTGGAGCGTCCCTGGGACCCGGAGCGTGTGTTCGTTTGCTTCGACCACGACACGATTCCCCAGACCATCGCCATCGCGAATCGCGCCGGACAGATAAGAGAAATCGTAAAACGCTGGGGCGTAAAGCATTTCTTCGATGCGGGGCGCGGCCAGGGCCATGTTTTTCCGATGGAAATCGGCATCATCAAGCCCGGCGACTGCGTCCTGGCCTATGACATTCACGTCACGAACTACGGCGCTATGGGTTGTCTCGGCCTGGCGCTCGTCTTCGAGTTCCCCGCCGTGCTCGCCACGGGCAGCCATTGGCTCAAGGCGCCCGAGACGATTCGAATCGATCTGAGCGGAAAACTCCCGGCGGGCGTCGGCATCCGGGACGCCGCCGCGCGCATCATTCACCACATCGGCCCCGACGCCGCCGATTACCGCGTCTTCGAGTACACCGGAGAGGCTCTCGCCCATCTCGGGGTCGACGCGCGGGTCAAGCTCTGCAACCTGCCGATAGAGATCGGGGCGAAAAGCGCCATCATCCCTGCCGATGAGGTCGTGGCGAAATGGATGCGCGAGAGGAACATCGGCGGCTTTCAAGCGACGCGAAGCGACCCCGACGCCGCATTCGCCGAAACTTATGAGTTCAACCTCTCCGAGATGGAGCCCATCGTCGCGCTCCCGCCCAGGCCCGAGAACGTGGCCCCGCTCACGGAGGCCTTGGGCGTGCCGATCCACGCGGCGTATCTGGGCTCATGCGCTGCGGATCAATATGAGGACATGGCGGAGGCCGCCGGGATTCTGCGCGGGAAGAAACTCGCCCCGGGCGTGCGGATGATCGTGACGCCCGGCAGCCAGGAGGTGCTCGCCCGCTGCGTCGAGGATGGCCTGATGGACATTTTCTGTGAGGCGGGCGCCATGGTGGGTCCGCCCGGGTGCGGCCCCTGCGCCATCGGCAAGGGAGGCCCCCTGGCGGACGGGGAGACCTGCATCGCCACGGTGACGCGAAACGACGTGGGGAGGATGGGGAGCCGGGAGGCCCGAATCTACCTCGCCAGCGCGGCCACGGTGGCCGCTTCGGCCGTGATGGGCGAGATCGCAGACCCCAGAGATTTCCTGACCTGAGGAGAGTGTCTTGAACTGGACGATGCAGGGGCGTTGCTGGAAATTCGGGGATAATCTCTCCCTGGATGACGACATCCTCGAATTCGCAAAGGTCTTCGTGCAGGGTGTGCGCGTATCGGACCCCGAATACTTGAAGCAGCACGTCTTCACGAACCTGATTCCCGATTTCCCCGAACGCGCGAAGCCGGGCGACATCGTGGTCGCTGGGAAACGATTCGGCCAGGGCAATCCGCACATATACGGCCTCCTCGGAATGGCGGGCCTGGGGGTCGGCCTCATCGCGGAGAGCGTTCCCCATTTCACCTACCGGATGATCGTGGCGGCGGGGCTGCCCGCGCTTCCTTTCTTCGCCGACATCGGAGCGCACGTGGAAGATGGGGATGAGGTGCGCGTTGATTTCAGAACCGGAGAAGTCGAAAATCTGAGTCGCGGCGCCCAATGCGCGTCGGAGCCTTTGCCCGAAGCGCTGAGGGAAATCATCGAAACCGGCGGTTTTCTGCCCGCCCTGAAAAAACGACTGGAAACACTTCCATAATACGACGACCAGAAGAGCCGCCTCGCGTCCCCACCAAAATATTTCTTGTCGAATGGTCCTCACCCATGAAATTTTGTCTCCCAAACAAAAATTTTTTTCTTGTAATTTCTCACATGACGTTTCGCTTTGTGCGTGATTTTCCTATCGTGGGGGTGGGCGATGGCGTCATCAGAAACAGGACTCGAACGGCGAGGCTTCATCGCCACCCTCTGCATGATGGACGGTCTGCTCGTCAGCAACGGCACGGTTTAAGATTTTTTCGAAGAAGAATAGCGCCTGAGTTCTTCGGCAACTTCGGGGTAGGTGAACCACTCGGGGATTTCCTCCCCGTTTTCCATCATTTCACGGAGCCGCGTGCCGGATATGCTGAGGGTTCGGGTGCTTTCGGGAATCCGGTCCACCGGCAGGTAGCCCCCTTCATCCGGGGCGTAGACCATCTCCTGGAACGGGACCATTTCGATTCCGCATTCCGCCTGGTGGATTTTCAACAGATCCTGAGCGGCGTATGGGTCGTAGAAAGCCTCGCCCCGGCCGTCGACGCCGGGGCCGGCGTGATCCCTGCCTACGATGAAATGCGTGCAGCCGTAGTTTTTTCGGATGAGCGCGTGCCAAAGAGCCTCTTTTGGACCGGCCATCCGCATCGCCAAGGGTAAAAGCGCCGGCATGACGGAACCCGGAGGATAGTATCGCAGAACATGCTCATAGCAGCGCACCCGGCACGTGTGGTCGATGTCTCCCGGCTTCGTCACCCCCACCACAGGGTGCAGGAGTATTTTTGCTCTATTCTCGGAGGCGGCGCGCAACGTCAATTCCACATGGGCCCTGTGCATCGGGTTGCGCGTCTGAAAGGCGACAATCCGCCGCCAGCCCATTTCTTGGAATTTCTCTCGTAATTCTCCCGGGGTATGGCGATATTCGGGAAAGTCCGGATATCGAGGAAGCCGGATTCCGCGCAAACGGCCGCCGAGATACAAGGGGCCCGTTTCCCGAAAAAGATATCGAACCCCCGGATGCGCCTGATCGTGAGTCCCGAAGACGTTTTTCGCTTCCCGTTCAAGGTCGGCCCGCCAGACGTCTTCCACGTCCATCACTGCGAGGGGCGTTCCAGTGGCGTCTCGGAGGGCGAGGCGAGGACGTTTCTCAAGCCTGTTTCCCATGTTTTCGGATACATCGAGCACGATGGGGATGGGCCACAACGCCCCGTTTTCAAGCCGCATGGTTTCCAGAACGCAGTCATAGTCCTTTCGATTTGCATATCCTTGCAGCGGCGCGAATGCGCCGTTCAGCAACAGTTCGAGATCGCATAGCTGGCGAGAGTTAAGAGAGAGGTGAGGCAAATCGGCGGCCTCGTTTTCGAGAGCCGTTCTTTCTTCCTCAGGGACGAGGAGAGAGGGATGATTCCGGTGGTCGTTCTTTGGGGACAAACCGGATGCTCCTGTCAGGATAAGCGAATTCGAGGACACAGTTTAGCGGTCGCCCGAATGCGGGGCCTTCTCTAATGGAAACCCCAAAGAAGAGAATTCCTGTCGCTTTGCGCCCATACGCCCCGTACGAGTCTGTCTTTTCTTCTTCCGTCATGCCAGCGTTTGTACTCGATGGACTGGATGTTGGTGATGGTGTCGTTCTCGAGCAGTTGACGCTTCTCGCGTAAGGAAAGGTGGTCCGGCGCCTCCTCGAGCGTATAGTCGAATTCGCGCAAGGTTTCGCCGATGAAACTTTCGATGGCCCCGACGTCCGCCTTTGGCAGGCGATGCTTGTACATCTCGACAAAATCGGTCGTGATGGGGCGGGCCGTTTTGGCGTGTATCGGGGTTTCGGCCCATTGCTTCGTCGATGGGGTTTCATGGTGGGCGAGCATGGCGGGCGAGAAATCCTCACCCAGAAACTCACACAGTTTCTCCAGAACGGGTTCCGACTCGGCGCAGAGTTCCTCGTACCTGACGACGAAGTAGGACTCCGGCCCCAGCTTTTTCGCCGAATCGCTCACGCTGCGGACGAAATCACGCCACACCCCGGCGGCTGCGTAGAGGTTATTCGGCCAGAGGGCGGAATCCGCGATGTCGATGGCGACGTCCCGCCCGTCCCGGATGATGTGGACGAACTGTGCGCCGGGATACATGGATTTGAGGTCTTCCATATAAAAGCAAACGCGCGGCGTTTTCTCTCCCCAGCGCTCTTTTCCGTGAGATTTCGCATACAGCCTATGGAGGGCGGCGTACATCTCCGCAAAGGTGGGCTCTTTCATTTCATCGCTTACTTCCGCCGCGTCCGGTGAAATGGGCCATGCGCGGATGGTGGGAGTGGCCAGGGAGTCTTCGATCATCTCGGTGAGATTGGTTTCGTTCGATAAATCACCGTAGCTGTAAAGATAGGGATAGATGAAATGCGTCAGCCATGCGGGCGGGGGCACCGCCAGACGCGGATGGGCGTCCAGGATCAATCTGAGAAGGGTCGAGCCTGAACGGGGTGAACTGGCGACGAATACGGGACGTTCTGCGTTCTGGGTCATGAGAAGTTTCCTCTTGGAGCAACCCCGGCGCCTTGGCGGCTGTTTCCGGGGTGTGGTTCGGCCGGATGGATTCCGTGATTCTTCATGCGGGAAAACACATCGTCTCCCAGGGGAATTGGTTCGGATTTCCCCGCGTGAAGTGCATGGTTTTTTCGATCAGGTCGAAGATGACCCCGGTGCGGGTCGAACATGGCTGCGCGCTGTTCGTTCGCGCTCCCGGCGCGCGCAGATTAAGCGCGCAAATCGAACCCACGCCCCCGTCCCCTTCGGGTCCTTTCCAGGCGAGCGTCTCCTTGAGGGCATCGAGCGCCTCGTCCTTGCTCATACCTTGTGGAACGGACTCGCGAAGCCGCTGCATGGTGTTCTGCATGTATTCGCAGCGCGTCTCCCGATCCTCGCGCACGCGCCCGGGCAAGCGGGCCTGCTCATCCAGCAGGATGAGGCGACCGTTGTTCCCGCGCGCCGCGTAGCCGGCCGGATAGACGCGGGATTCGATTCTGTCCTCGCAGTGTTCGAGCACGGCGACCTTGCCCGTCGCGTCGGCGAGAAGAAAGTTTCCGCCCCGCTGCCCGGTGCCTTTACCCGTGTGTCTGGGAAGAACGTCGTGCAGGTAGGGGAGCGTTTCTTCGACGGTTTCGTAGATTTCCAGGAGGCCCGCGGCGATGGCGCTCCGGCGGTCGACGTCAAGCGGGAAGTCCTTATGTTCTTTTACGGGTTCGTCTTTTTCATCAAAAGGCCCCCGGTAATCCAGAAAAGAGCGTATGACGGCCAGTCCTTTTTCGTTCATACCGGAGTTCACGCCGGGACGCGAGGCCGTGTTGAAGCCCATGAAGTCATTGCCCGCTCCTCCCGAAATGCAGCCGTGCCAATGGCCGACTTGCATGTAGTCCGAATTCTTGAGCGCAAAGGCGACGGGGTTCCCTTCAGAGTCGGACGTCGCAACGGCGCCTATCGTGCACATTTTATTCTCCTCACCGGATTCCTGAGTTTTGAACCGCCCGATTTTCCAGCCTTCTCGGTCCGGCGATATCCTCAGGCAAGTTTCATCCTTTTAAGAAAGATTCACCCAAACGGGACTGCTCCAGGCTTTTTCCTGGTTCACCTGAACCACCCGTACCCAATACGTGTTCAGCCCGGAAGGCGCATCGTTGTCGACATACTCGAATCGAGCCTCCCAGGGGCCGTCCGTCGCCGGGGTTCTTCCGACTTCTATCCGCTGGCCGAGTCTTCCGGCGTCCACCATGGCGGGTTTTTCGAGCAAATCCCGGATTCTCCCCTGAAGCTCCGCGTGTTCCGTCTGGATTTTCATCTCGCCCGCTTCGCCGTCCAGTTCGAGATTGAATCCCCTCGAATCTCCCGCCGTGTAGAGACTCCACGAGATGCCGGATTCCGTGCTTTCGAGAATGCCATCGCGGTTATCAACGAACGCGACGGGTTCGACTTCGAGGATTCGCGCTTCGCTTAAGGCCAAGCGCCCGTCCCACAGGGTAGAGCGCCCCCGTCCGCGCACACGCGCTCCCGAGAACAGTACGCGAAGCCGGTCGCCCTCCCGATCCTGCGCAATTTTCTCGGTATGGATGCGTGTCATTCCGCGAAACAACTCAATACGCTCGAGCGGGGCCGTGCCCACCACCTCGACCGAGATTCGGGGGGCTCCGGTCGCATCGATCTCCTCCCCCATCCACCGGTCGTTCACGGTGAAGCGCAGGTAAATCCGCTCGCCGCTCGTGGCGTAGCAGCGGCGCGCCTTGATGTCCGCCCAGATGGATTCCCGCGTCAGTTCATGAGCGTAAAGAGCCGTCAAGCCGTTGCGCGCGGCGAAATGGCTCACGTCCTCGCTCGGGTAACACGCGCCGGGCTGCCCGTAGTGATCATCGCTCCCCCCGACGAAGCCCACCTTCATGTTTCGCTCTATGGATTCCTCCAGCATCCACTCGAACATCCCGTGTTTCGAGTGAATCTCGATGACGGGCTCGAGTTCCGGGTCGTGAAATTCCAGGTTGGCCGGCCGGCCGCCCACGTGGGGCAGGCTGAGCGCTTGCGCGCCCCGAAGCTGCGCATGGAGCTTCGTGATGTGATCCCGATCGGAGCCAATGTCGGAGAGGTCGGTTTGCAGCCAATGGGAACAGCGGTGAATCGCGGCGTCCTCATCGAAGAAGAATATGGCGTGATCCCCGCCCATCGGGGTGGTGCCCGACCATTCATAGCCGAGAAACGGAACGAAGCGGCCCGGCTCGTGGAAGGCGCGGGTCTGCTCTTTCAGCTCTTCCATGTCCTGGTTCGTTACTTCGAAACAGTTTCCCTGATGGGTGGTGAACTCGAGTGCGCCCGCATCCCGGGCGAACCGGTAGAATTCCTCAAAACTGTTGACGCCCACAGTGCCTGCGGTCTGGCCCCCGTGAAAGTCCCCCCAATGCAGACGGGGGCCTTCGATGCTGTTTCGCACGACGACCGGGTTGCTGAGCGCCTCGCGTCCCGCCCCGTCCCTGACGCGCACGCGGGCCACGCCCTCGTTTTCAAAAGAAATTTCTTCCGTTCTCAGCAGCGCAATCCCGTCTCCATCGAAGCGCAAACTCTCGGGAAGACCCAGATTCGCTCCCACGGCTTCAAGCGAAATTTCTTCAAAACAATTTTCCGCCAAGTTGCCGTGTCTGTCTTCCGCCTTGACCAGCAGCCATCCTTTTTCGCCGACGGCGGCCTCAGAAGTAATGATCGCGACGAGGCGGCGCGCTTCTCCTCCCTTGATCTTAAGCGTCGGCGAACCGGGCAGGGGCTGAAAGTTTCCCGCACCGAAAGGATCGACGAACATCTTGAATTCGAAATTGCTTTCGCTGAAGGTCTGCGCCTTGAGTCCCGGCCCGCCCCCACTCGTATCGCCGAGGGTGACCTCGATGAGGTCGCCCTCCCAGAGACATCCGTCCAGAACGTCGATGGTCAGGGCCTGCCGCCAGTGCCGGATATAACCGCGCCTTTCGAATCTGGGCGCGAGCACCGCTTCGGACTCGGAATGGAGCCTGACCGTGGTGTAGTTCTCCCCTTCGGGGTCGCCGAATTGCGGCGCGCCCCAGTTGCTGACCTGCCGGAAGGCGACCTTGATGGAGCCGCGCTCGTCAATCCCCCAGCGGCCCACCTTGTAGTGGATTCGCCATGTCCCGAGTTCCCCGGCCACCGCGTCGGCGGCGGGTTCGACTTCGGCGAAGCCCAATTCATCCGTCCAGCTTTGTATCGTCCAATCCGGGAGACGCACGCTTCCTGCCTTTCCGACGCACTATCCGCGTCCATGTCCGGGGATGCCCGATTCGGCGCTCGGCGCTGAAACGGTATTCATTCATGCGGCCCGCACTTTCATGAAAAGTGAAGGGGCCGCTTCTCGATTGCCCGAAAAATTCTCTCGCCCGCGAGTGATTCCCTACTTCGCCATCATGGCCGCCTTGGGAAGTTTGATTCCCTTTTCCTTGTAATACCGAATCGCGCCCGGATGTACGGGAATGTTCGCCTTCGTCATCTTGTTGATGTCCAGGGCTTCCCAGGATCTGTGGGCGAGCACGAGATCCTTCTTGTTCGCGAAAGTCGCCTTCACCACCTCGTAGACGAGGTCGTTCGGCACGTGCATGCCCGCCCCTAACCAGTTCGTTTGTCCGATGGTCTTGATGGGCTTCGGATTTCCCTTGTACATGCCGCCTACGATCGCGGTTTTCACGTAAAACGGGTATTTCTTCAGCATCATGTCCGCCCATTTCCCGTACCCGAGCCCGAACACGCGGAAAGGCAGTTGGGAGGTGATGGAGGCGACGGCGGGATGAGGCGGCGCGCCTATCGTGGCGGCGACATCCAGGATGCCGTCCTGCATCATCCGGTTCGCCTGGCCGTGGCCCACGTTGGTCACCTGGCTGGGCTTGAGGCCGGTCACCTTCATGAGGTTGCGGCCGAAGCGATCCACGCCGCTTCCCGGACGGCTGATGTTGAGGCGTCTTCCGGCGATGTCCTCCGCTTTCATGACGGGACTTTTTACCGGGGTCCAGAACTGCACGCCGGAGCTGTCCACCGGCGACATGATGCGAAGGTTCTTGTAGCGGACTCCCTTGGCGAACCCTCTGCCGAAATAGGCGGCGTCCGAGATGCTCGAACTCGTGCCGAAGCCGAAGTCCTGCCTGCCCTGGCTGATGAGCCTGGCGTTCACCGTCGCGCCGGCGGTCGACTCCACCGAGGAGTTGAGCTTCAGTACCTTGTTCAGCACGCTGGACCAGCCCAAGGCCTGGAACTGGATGGTTCCCTGAAGGGGCCCGCCGCCGATGGTGATGCGTTTGGGCCAGTCTTTTCTGGCCCCCTCGGCGGGAGCGGAATACAGGATTCCGAGAGCGAAGGCGGCGATGATTGCAAAAACCATGGGTTTAATCTGCTTGCCTGGGCAATTCATGTTCTTTCTCCTTTGGATGAGATGTGTAGACTGCAACGTTCACGCGAATATCCACGTTTATGGACTCTCCTCAAGCGCGTCCTCTTTTTGCCGGTCCTCACGAATTCTCTGGAACCATGCGAGAAGGTCGCCCCCCAGCCCCAGGCCCAGCACGATGAGACCGATTAAATCCGTCAGGCCGCCGGTGAGGATCAGCAGCAGGGCCGCCACTCCCAGTAAGCCCCTGCGCCACAGGGAAATCCCGCGATCGATGACGCATCTCGCGAGGGCGTAGACGCCGAAAAGCGCCGTGGCCACCGCCATCCCGATTCCTCCCCATGAGCCTTGCATCAGGAGAGAATCCCCGTAGACGAACAGGAACGGGACGATGTAGGCGGCGATTCCGAGCCGCACCGCCATGAACCCGACCTGCATGGGATGGGCTCCGGCGAGCGCGCCCGCGGCGAAGGCGGAAGCCGCGACGGGCGGGGTCATGGTGGCCAGGACGGCGTAATAGAAAATGAACATGTGCGCGCTCAAGAGCGGAAACCCCAGTTTCACCAGAGCGGGTCCTGCCGCCGCCGCGGCCACGAGGTAGGCGGCGACCGTAGGCACGCCCATCCCCAGGACGATGGAGACCAGCATGACGGCGAGGAGTCCCAGAATCTTGCTCTCGCCCACGTAGGAGAGCAGCAGATCCGTGACTTTGAGCCCCAGCCCCGTGAGAGATAAGACGCCCACGACCACGCCCGCCAAGGCGCTGGGAGTCGCGACGTGTATGGCGCCTTCCATCGTCCGGTAGAGCGCCTCCGCCACCCTTTTCGCTCCCATGCGCGTCTCTTGCCGGAACCAACTGGCGACTACCGCCGCCCCGATGGCGTAAAAGGCCGACTTCATCGGCGAGACCCGAACGTAGACCAGAAAGTAGAGAAGAACGAATATGGGCAGAAGCAGGTGGCCGTTTAAGCGCAGGACGTCCCACAAGCGGGGGAGTTCACTCTTGGGCAGACCGCTGAGCCCTAAGTTTTTCGCTTCGACGCCGATCATGAAATAAACCGCCACGTAGAAGAGAATGGCCGGTATGAGGCCGGCCGCGGCGATTTTGAGATAGGGGATGCCGGTCACCTCGGCCATCACGAACGCGGTGACTCCCATGACGGGAGGCATGAGCTGCCCGCCGGTGGAGGCGACGGTTTCGACGGCGCCCGCGAAGGCGGGTCGATAGCCGATGCTCTTCATCAGGGGGATGGTGAACGTGCCGGTCGTCACCACGTTCGTCACCGAACTGCCGGACATGGTGCCGAAAAGGCTGCTGGCGAAAACCGCCACCTTGGCCGGCCCGCCTCTCGCGCCGCCGGCGATGGCCAAAGAGGTATCGATGAACAGCCGGCCCGCGCCCGAACTCTGAAGAGCAGCGCCGAAGAGGATGAAGAGGATGATGAAGGTGGAAGAGGCCGCCAGCGGGGGCCCGAAGATTCCCTCCAGGCTGAAGAGATACGTGACGACACGCTGGAATGAATAGCCCCTGTGTCCCCACAGACCGGGGAGATAGTCGCCCCACAGGGCATAAGCCAGACAGACGAGGGCGAGGATCGGAAGCACGTATCCCTGCAAGCGGCGTCCCATTTCCAGGATGACGAGGAACGTGATGGTCGCGAAAATGACGTCGTAGCCGTTGGGGTCAACGCCGACCCGGTAGAGCATGTTGTCGAAGTCGACGATGAGGTAGATGGTCGTCGTGACGAGGAGAAAAGCGAGGGAGTAATCGAGGAGGTTGGGGCCTTCGCCTTTCTTGTCGGCTTTCCAGGGGATGAGCGCGAAAACGAGAATTCCGGATGACGTCAGGTGAAAAGATCGCAATATCCAGGGCTGAATCGGCTGGACCATGAGGACGTAGAGGTGATAAGCGGTGCTCAGCGCCCCGAAGGCGAATATGATCTTCGCCAGAATATCGGAGAGATTCCTGTGCTGGGACCCTATTCCCTCGGCTCTATCCTGCATCGGCTTCGCCTTTGTGCGGTCTGTGTTTCATGCGAAAAGGAATCCTCAAAATTCCATTTCCAAAAATTTCTAAATTTTCAATAGCGTCGTTTTTGGCAATCCCTCAAAAAAAATTTTATGAGCGTTCGTCTTCGGCGCGATTCGGGAGACATCGTTTCGGCCCCGGGTTTTCGTACGCGAAACGCAGAGGCGCCGCGAAACCCTCGTCATCGGGAATCCGGCCTTCCTGAAACCCGAGAAGGACGCCTCGCTCTGAATAAGATGTTATGTAAGTGGTATACAAACAAACAAATTTCGGGTCAATCCCGCGCCATTTCCCTGAATTTGCAAGGCGGGTAGACCGAATTATTCCTCCCCTAGTGCGAACTCCTCCTCAGGCTGCTCCTTGTTCCGGCGCAACAGGGCTGAAATTACCGGATACGCGAGCACGAGCGCAGTCAAAATGATGAGGGCGATGCTGATCGGCCGGGTCCATAGAATCGACCAGTCATCCTGCGACAGGCGGAGCGAAACCCTGAGGTTGAACTCGACCTTTGGACCCAGGATGAGGCCGAGAATGAGCGGAGCAATCGGAAACTTCAGTCTTTCGAGCGCGTAGCCGAAGAGGCCGAACCCCAGCATCAGATAGACGTTGAATATGCTGTTCTCGAACGAATATATCCCCACCACCGTCAGCGCGATGATGAGCGGCATCAATTGAACCTGCGCCAGCCGCAAGATGTTGGCGAACAGCTTCGTCGCGATGATGCCCCCGAACACGAACAAGGAAGCGGAGGTGAACAGCATCGCCCACATGTAGCCGTACACCACGTCCGGCGCTTCCTTGAACAAGCGCGGGCCGGGTTCGAGTCCGTGGATCAAAAGGCCCGCCAGTATCAGGGCGGCCAGCCCGCTGCCGGGAACCCCCAGCGTGAGCGCCGGGATCATGGCGGCGGCGTTGTCCGCGTTGTTGGCGCATTCGGCCACGGCGACGCCCACCGGGTTTCCCTTGCCGAAGCTATCGGGATCTTTCGATGAGCGTTTGGTTTCGTTATATGCGACAAAAGCGCCGACGACGCCTCCGACTCCCGGAAGAATCCCGATGATGATCCCGATTATGTTCGCGCGGACCCAGGCGGGGAAAATTTGCGCCCACGGCCAGTTCGCCATATCGGATTTACCCTCGAATTCGAGGTCTTTGGATTTGACGCCGGTCATGACGGCGCGTTCGGCCATCTGAAACGCCGGGGGCAGCGCGTATACCCCGACCATGATGACGATGAGTTGCAGCCCTCCCGAAAGCTCAAGCGTGTCGAACGTGAAGCGCTCATACCCGGTCACGTGGTCGAGGCCCACCATTCCCAGGAGCAGCCCGAAGCACGAGGCCATCAGGCCCTTGATGGGGTCCGAGCCCAGCAGCACGGCGATGCTGGAAAGACCGAACAGGCTGATCCAGAAAATTTCGGGGGGGCCGAAGGCAAGGGCGAATTCGGCAAGCGGCGGGGAGAGCATCATTAGGGATACGGCGCTGACCATGCCTCCCACCGCCGAGGAGACGCAGGCGATCTTGAGAGCACGCTCCGCGAGGCCCTGCTGGGCCATCGGGTAGCCGTCGAACGTGGTGGCGATGGCGCCCGGCGTGCCCGGAATACGCAATAAGACGGCGGGAATGGCGCCGCCGTATGAGCCGCCGTTGTGGATGCCGGCCATCATCCCCAGCGCCATGAGCGGGGACATGCCGAAGGTGAGGGGGATGAGAAGGGCGATGCCCATCGTAGCCGTCAGGCCCGGAATGGCGCCGAAGATGATGCCGCCGATCACCCCCACGACCATGGCGAGAATGTTCTGCCACTCGAGGATGACCCATAAGGAATTGTAGAAAGGCTCTATCAAGGTTTCATTCCTGTAGCTCGGCGTGTGGCCTCAAATCGGTGTCCGGGCACGATGTTGGTCATTCCTCTTTAGTGGCGCAGGAAAAATTCCTGCGTGAGCGGGCGGTCGAAAAGCTGGTCGAACACCACGAAGATGAACAGGAGATAGCAAACCGTGGTCGCCGCCATGACGAACCTGCTCCGGTAGCCCAGCGCCCACGCTGCGGCGGGAATGAAAATCAACGAGGCGCTGTAGTAGCCGAGATACTGCACGCCGACGATATAGCCCAGAGCCATGAAGGCGACCAGAACGAACCGTTTGTGGTGAATGAAGAACGGCTCGAAGGCTTTGATCCGCTCGGATTTGAGCCAGGACTTCACGAACATGAGCACGGATAGGATGATCATCAACCCGATGACTATCCGCGGGTAGAAGGCCGCTTCCTCGGGGAAACTCCCGGCGTGGAAATAGAGGAAAGTCGTCACGACGAAGAAGATGACCGAGGCGACTCTGTCATGGTTTTCGAACACGTGCGCTTCCCCCGCGAGCGTAGCCAGGGACAACATGCCTGAGGCCGATATTTCATAGCGCCGTTTTGCTAAGACGCGGCGTCGACCTCCGCCAGGAACCCGAGCGTGTGCCGGCAGAACGCCTCGGGTCTTTCAATCGGGATCAGGTGCCCACAATCGGGAACCTTGATCAGGCGCGAGCCGGGAATTTCCTCGTTCATGATTTCCGCATGGCCCATCACGTTGGTGACGTCCGTCTCGCCATTGAGAATCAGCGTCGGGGCCTTGATGCCGGGGAGTTCCGCCTTGATGTCGAACGTCCCGAGCGCGGTGACCGTCAACTCGCGCATTTTTTGCGGTGACTGGAGCGCGATTTCATACGCTTCTGCGATGTCCGCCTCATCGCTGCCCGGGCGAAACCAGTGGTGGATGAGACGCTCCGCGACGGCGGGCCACCCGTCTCGCTCCAACTCAGCCAGCGTTTCGGGGACGTTTCTCCCCGTCCGGTCGGGCATGGTCCCCACGAGCACCAGCCCGTCCACCCGCTCGGGATATTCCAGAGCGAAGCACTGGGCGATCATCCCGCCCAGGGACAGGCCGCAGACGTGGGCCTTCTCGACGCCCAAGGCGTCCATCAAGCGCGCCAGTTCCCCGGCGAATCCGCGCGGCGAGAAATCGCCCGTTTCTTTTTTCTCCGAGTCACCGAACCCCTGGCGATCATGGGCGATCACGCGGTAGCGTTTTTTGAATTCGGGCGGGATTTTGCGCCAGACGCGGCCCGAACCCGCATTCCCGTGAAGAAAAAATACGGGTTTTCCCTCGCCCTCCTCGACGTAGTGGAGGTCGACTCCCGATACGTTGATGTGCGGCATACGCTCCACCTGATCTTAAGGCGCAATAAGACGTCGCGCCCTCGGGTTGCCTGCGATTCTATGTGGTTGCCCGTCGAATCCCCTGGTGATGTTCTATTTCTTTTTCTTCTTCATCCAGGGATTCGTCTTCCAGAGCATCTCGTGGGCCATGTGAGAATCGTTGGCAACCATCGCCATATCTTCCCCACTCGTGTATTCCACCGCAACTTTCTGCTTCTTCGTCACTTTCAGGAATCCCGGGTCTGCGATCGCCTTTTTGAAGGCGGCGCGCAGCTTCGCCAGAATGGGCGCCGGCACGCCCTTGGGAGCGGCCACGGGACGATAGACGAAATTTGTGATGTCCACGCCTTGCTCCTTGAACGTCGGGACCCAGGAGCCGATCGACACGCGCTCGGGCGCCGCCTGGGCGATGATGCGCACCTTGTCCTTGAATTTCGCGATGGCCGACATCGAAATCGCCAGCACCGGAACGTGGCCGCCGAGCAAGGCGTTGCGCGCGGGGCCGCCGCCGCCGAAGGGCACCTTGTTCAGTTTGAGTCCCGTCTTGACCATGAACTTGCTGGTCCCGATGCTGTGGACGCTGCTGAGCGCCGCCATGCCCATCGAGATTTTACCGGGGTTCTTCTTGACGTCGGCCATCAGATCCGCCAGGGTTTTGTACTTGCTCGTATTGAGCACGGCGAACGTCGTCGGCCCCCTGTTGACGTTACCCAGAAAGTCGAAGTCCTTGATGGTGTATTTCACCTTACCCATGATGGGTCCGACGATGGCTTGGGGGAAGTTTGTCATGCCGATGGTGTAGCCGTCGGGCTTGGCGTTCGCTATCGCGTTGAACCCGATGTTGCCGCCCGCGCCGGGCTTGTTGATGATGGCGATCTTGGCCCCTGGACCCAAGTGTTTCTCCAGGAAGGGAACGAAAGCGCGCGACGTCCTGTCGGAGCCGCCCCCGACCCTGTAGGCGACGATGTAGTTGATGGCGCGTTCGGGATAGGCCGCCACCGCAGGGACCAGGTCAACAAACCCTACTGATACCAGAACACCAAAGGCGATGAAGCATTTCATGATCTTTGACATCAGGCTTCCTCCATGAGCAGATTTTTACCAGATTTCGTTTCGATCCCGTGAACTTGGATCCTTTTTCTTGGTGGTTTTGCGCGCCGCGAGCGAAAGGAAATATGAGCAAGCCGATTTCCCTCAAACGGCGCATAGCTCAAATAATATATGGATGGCCCTCATCATAGAGAATCCACGAAGGCGGCACAAGCGCGCATCACCCGGCCGGGAAATCCCGATGCGCCGTGTGTCGCCTCATCGTCAGTAAAGCGAGCGCAACAGGGATTTTCTGTCTTCGAGCTTCCAGACGCCTTCTCCGAGTCGCTCCCGACGTCTTTCGGCATGCCATTTGCGGTAGGCGATCACGCGGGTGGCGGAAATCATCTCGCTCTCCATCAACTGGACCGCTAGCTTGGCAGGGATGGGTTTCGCGCTTTCGCCTACCGGATACCCGAACTCGACGAGCAACTCCCCCATGACTTCCTCGAGCGCGGAAACATCACCTGCGGGGAGGCGCTTTTTGTACATCTCACAGTATTCCGTGGAAATAGGCCGCCCGCTCTTCACATGGTTGGGAAGTGAACTCCAGTTTTTGGAGGAATCCGTCTCATGATGGCTGAGCATTTGTCCGTCGAAGTCCTCCTTCAGAAATCCGCATAGTTTTTTCAGCGCATTCTCAGGCTCTGCGCACAAATCCTCATAGCGGATGACGTAGTAATCCGACTTGCTCAGACGTTTCCCCGATGCGTGCGCCGCGCCCGCGAAATCCTTCCAGACATGGGCGCCCGAATATACGTTCTCGGGCAGCATCTCAGGCGAGTCGGCGATGTCGATCGCCATGTCGCGTCCATCGCGCACGATGTGCACGAATTGCGCATCTTGGAAATCGTCTTTGATCTCCTCCATCCAGAATGAATTCCGGGGAGATTTCTCACCCCACCGCTCCTTGCCCGTGCTCTCTGCGTAGTGGCGGTGCAAAGCGTCGTAAAGCCCGCGAAAGGTCGGCTCCCGAGAGGCGGAAACGAGGTCCTGAGGCGTGATGTCGAGTTTCATGTTTTGGATAAAGGGGCTTTCGAAGATGTCCTCGGCGAGCGCCGTGAGGTTCTCGGGTCTCGCTAGGTCGCCATAGCTGTAAAGATAGGGATACACCATTTCATACAGCCAGGCGGGGGATGGCACCGCCAGGCGCGGGTGGGCGTCCAGGATGAGCCGAAACAGGGTCGAGCCCGACCGTGGGGCGCTGACGATGAATACGGGTCTTGAGAAATCCGGCATGTTTCCTCCTTCGTGGATTCTGGGTGTATCCCTTTTCGGGCGGGTGCTCACGATGTCCCCTTGCCCCGATATGAACAGAGTGTGTCTCATATACTCACGCGTGTGAGGTTCATAATCAAGCGGTGGTGAAGGAGAATCAGGTCATGCGTCCAATCGGTTCCCATCCTTGCAACCGCAGGGTTGATGCGATTTACTGAAAACCCTGACCCGGAGCAAAACAAACGAGCGCAAAAGGAGTTCGCGATGGCCAGATTCGCCTTTGATTTCGTTCCGCTACCCGAAGAGCGGAGCATGGAAAAACCCAGAACCAGCGGGATCACCATGATGATCGACAAGGGGGAGACCATCGAATATCTCCAGGGACTGCTTCGCATGAGTGGCCCGTTCATTGACCTGGGCAAAATAGCGGTGGGCACTTCACGCCTTTATATCGAGGATTATTATCGAGAGAAGCTCGATCTGTTCAAAAGCCACGACATCAAACCCTTCATCGGCGGGCAGTTTCTGGAATTCATTTTCGCCACGCAGGGCTGGGGCGGGGTTCAGCCCTATTTCGAGGCGGCGGCGGAATATGGAGTCGAGGCGATAGAGGTTTCGGATAACTGTGTTTCCTTATCCGACAACGAAAGGGAGCGAATGGTTCGCTCGGCGGTGGACGCGGGCCTCGAGGTGCATGGCGAGGTGGGTTCCAAGACCGGCAAGCAGGACATAGCGGAGTTGATCTCACAGGCGAATATATGTATAGAGGCGGGAGCCTCGGTGGTGCTCTTCGAAGCGGCCGAACTCATGCCGGGTGGAGAGATCGATAGGGATCTGATCGATGCTATTCGCAACCAGATGGACTTCCGGAAGGTCATTTTCGAATTGCCCGGCTGGTGGATCGAAGGCACGACGAACAACGTCATCTACGAGCTACAGAAATTCCTGATCACAGAATTCGGGCCCAACGTGAACATCGGGAACGTGCCTCCCTGGATGACGTTCAATCTCGAGGCCTTGCGCTGCGGCCTCAGCTCGGCCGGCCCGACGGAGCGGAGCTTCGAATCCGCCGGATGAGGAAATTTTTCTCTGGAACGAGAACCAGCGCGTATGAAAAGCTATTTCTCGATAAGGAATCCGAGAGCGGTTTCACGAGATAGCTGAACTGCGATCCGGATATGGACCTCGACGGGCATCTCCGGCGCGAGCGAAAGCTCGTTTGAGAGTGCGGTCAGCGGTCTCTTTCCCGCCGGGATCAGCCTCCCACCCGCGCCCCGGTGACGCCGTCGAAGAGATGGGCGTTGTCCATGTCGAAGAACACCCGGATGCCCTCTCCCACCTGAGCGCGAAAATGGCCTTCTTCTTTTACGGTGAGGACCTCTCCGTCCAGGTCCAAGGCGACGAAGGTGTCCGAGCCCAGGGGCTCGACGAGCTCCACCCGGCCCTCGCCGGAGACGAGGCGCGCCCCGCTGTCCACAAAGCCCAGATGCTCGGGGCGGAAGCCGAGGGTGTAGGCGCTTTCCACCTGGCACACCTCGGGCAGGGGGAAGCGCAGGGCGCCCGCCTCCAGTTCGAGCCGTCCCTCCGCCCGGCGGACGCGGCCCTCGATGAAGTTCATGGCCGGGCTCCCGAGGAACCCCGCCACGAAGCGGTTGACGGGGCGGTCGTAGAGTTCGATGGGGGGGCCCACCTGGAGTATCTTCCCCTCGTCCATGACGACGATGCGGTCGCCCATCGTCATCGCCTCGGTCTGGTCGTGGGTGACGTAGATGGAAGTGGTGCCCAGGCGGCGCTGGAGTTTGCGGATCTCGGCCCGGGCGGTGACGCGGAGCTTGGCGTCGAGGTTGCTCAGGGGTTCGTCGAAGAGGAAGGCGACCGGGTCGCGCACGATGGCCCGGCAGACCGCCACGCGCTGCCGCTGGCCGCCGGAGAGCTGGCGGGGCTTGCGGTGGAGGAGGTCTTCGAGCCCCATGAGGGCGGCGGCCTCCTTGACGCGGCGGTCGATGTCGCCCTGGGAAATCCGCCGGACGCGGAGGCCAAAGGCCATGTTTTCGTAGACCGTCATGTGGGGGTAAAGGGCGTAGTTCTGGAACACCATGGCCATGTTGCGATCCTTGGCGGGAATCTCGTTCACGCGCTCGCCCGACACGCGGATCTCGCCGTCGGTGGGAAACTCCAGCCCGGCCACCATGCGCAGCGTCGTCGTCTTCCCGCAGCCCGAAGGCCCCACCAGAACGAGGAACTCCCCCTCGGCCACTTCGAGGTCGATCCCGTCCACGGCGCGCACGTTGCCGAAGTGCTTGCTCAGGTTCTCCAGGCTGACGGTGCCCAAGTCGACTCCTCCTACTTCACCGCTCCGGCCGTGAGGGCGCGGATGAGATAGCGCTGCATGAAAAAGCCCACGAGCAGGGCAGGCAGCATGATCAGCGTCGCGAGGGTGGACATGTCCTGCCAGAAGACCTGCATCTCGCCCATGGTCTCCGCCAGCCGGACGGGGATGGTCCGCGCGTGCACGTTCGTCAGCATGAACGCGAACATGAACTCGTTCCAGGCCAGCAGGAAGACGAAGATGGAGGTCGCGGCGATGCCCGAGGACGCGAGGGGAAAGGTCACCCGCGCCAGGGTGCGCAGCGCGCCGCAGCCGTCCAGGGCGGCGGCTTCTTCGAGTTCTTTTGGAATGCCGTCGAAAAACGCCTTCATCAGCCAGGTGGCGAAGGGGATGTTGAGGGCGGTGTAGATGAGGATCAGGATAAACCGGGTATCGAGTATCTCGAGGTAGCGGAACAGCAGGTAGAGCGGCACCACCGCGGTGACGGGCGGCAGCAGGCGCGTGGCCAGCATGAAGAAAAGGAGGTAGTTCGACGCCCGGAAGCGGTAGCGGGAGAAAGCATAGGCCGCCAGGGAGGAGACCAGCAGGGTGATGAAGGTCGTCACCACCGCGATCAAGGTGCTGTTCCAGATGAACAGGAGGGCGGATTCGTTTCCGACCCCGAGGAACTTCCAGTATGAGGAGAAATCCGGGCTCACGAAGACCTGCGGCGGAATGCTGAAGATGGCGGTCTCGTTCTTCACCGAGGTGAGCATGATCCAGACGATCGGGAACAGGCTGAACGCGAGGAGGACCATCATCGCCCCGCGCGCCGCGGGGAAGGAGGGAATCCCCGGTCCGATTTGCTCTTCGCCTTTCGCCATCGCCTAGCCGTCCCTGTCCTGAATGAGCCGCAGGTAGGCGAACGCAATCCCCGCGCCGAGCACGAGGAGGACGACCGAGGTGGCCGCCGCGTTGCCCACGTCGAAATAGCGAAAATAAGTGCGCTGGATGAGGAGGCCGTAGGGCATGGTGGACGTCCCGGGGCCTCCCTCGGTGAGGATGTAGGGAATGTCGAACACCCGCAGCTTGAAGATGGTCTGAAACAGCAGCGCCACCACCAGCGGGGGAAGTATGAGCGGAAAGGTGATCCGCCGGAATACCTGCATGCGGTTCGCGCCGTCCACGTGGGCGGCCTCGAATACCTCGTTGGGCAGGGCGGTGATGCCGGCCAGGAGGATCATCGTGACGAAGGGCGTCGAGCGCCAGACCTCGCATACCACGATGGCCCAGAAGGCGGGCCCGGTCTCGGCGAGCCAGTTCACCTTGGCGATTCCCACGAGGGTGATGAGGAAGTTCACGATGCCGATATCGCGGTCCCACATGAGCCGCCAGCCGAGACCCACCGCGATGGGAGCGACCATGTAGGGGGTGAGGAGAAAAGAAGTCATGAGCCGCCGGCCGCGCACCAGGCCGTAGAGCAGAAGGGCGCTCGCCACCCCCAGGATAAACTCCAGAGCGATGGTGGCCACGGTGAAGCCCAGGCTGAAGCGGGTCACCTGCCAGAAGTCGGGGTCGATCGTGAGCAGGCGGACGTAGTTCGCCAGGCCGACGAAGCTCGAGAGATGGGGCGTGGTGAGGCGCCATTTCCACATGGAGAGATAGATGTTGTAGATGGAGGGATAGACCAGTATTCCGCCGAGGATGACGAAGGCGGGCGCCATGAGCAGATAGGGCGCCATCGCCTGCTTTCGCGCGGGGGTGAGCCACGCCCGGCCTCCCCTCCGCGCCGTTTCCTGAACGGCTCCTGTATTCACGACCCTCTCCGTCCCTCCGCCTGCGGCCGCTCCCTGCGGATGAAGAACCCGACCTTCCCCCGGGAGGATGAATCGCCCTCCTCCCGGGGGGTGCGTCTCCGCGTCCGTCTTCCGGCCACGGGCGTATTACTTCAGAACCGCACTGATCTGGCGGCAGGCGTCCTGCATGGCCTGCTTGGCGCTCTTCTTCTTCTGCAGGAAATTGATGACTTCCTTCGAGGTGGCGTCGCTGATCTCCGACGCGCGCGGATGCTGGGCGGCGCCGCTTCCCCGGCTGATGGCGGTCAGCCACGCCTTCGCCACCGGAAACTTCTTCAGATATTCCGCATTGGTGTAGACCGAACTGCGGATGGGGCCGTTCGCCCATTGAAGGGCGCCCCGGAGCTGGTTCTTCTTGTTGCTGAGCGCCATGATGAGCTCCCAGGCCGCCGCCTTGTTCTTGCTCTTCTTGTCCATGATGAGGTACCAGCCGCCGTTCAGGGTGGCGCCGCGGTTCTTCCCGTCCAATGAGGGAACGAGGAACCAGCCCAGCTTGTCGGCCGTCTTGGCCTTCTTGGGGTTGGTCATCAGGCCCCAGTAGGGGGAGAAGTACACCCCCATGGCCGCGCGGCCCTGCATCATGGCGGTGCGATACTCGTCCCGCCCCCAGGCCAGCATGTCGGGCGGGGACCAGCCGCTCTGGAAGGGTTTACCGAAGATTTCGAGCATCTTGATCGAATCGGCGCGGCCGAGCAGGCAGGTCTTGTTGTCGGCGGAGAGCACGCCGTGGCCCGTGCTGTGGAGATAGCGCAGGAAATCCTGCTCCACGTGGACGCCGGGCTTTCCGCGCTGGACGACGCCGTAGACCTTGCCGGGCTGGTTCAGCTTCTCGGCCGCGGCGAGGAACTCGTCCCAAGTCTTGGGAATCGAGACTTTGGCCGCCGCGAAGAGGTCCTTGCGGTAGTAGACGATTCCGGTCCCCGTCCGGTAGGGAACTCCGTAGGCGGGCCCATTAGGTTTGGGAAAGCGGGTGGTCCCCGAGAGGGCGGGGATGATGTCCCCATAGGCGTAGTCCGCCGGAGCGCTCTTGATGTATGTGTCCAGCGGCTCGAGAAAGCCGATGGTTTCGGGGTTGACCCACGCGTCCACCCAGGACACCACGTCGAACTGCCCGCCCCCGGCCGCGAAGGAAAGCACCGCTTTGTCCTTGATCTTCCCGTACGGGGTGGTCACCACGGTGACCTTGATGCCCATTTCCTTCTCGAGGTCGGCCACGACGCCCTTCGGCCCGCCCGCCGCCTTGAACAGGGTCGGGTGGATGAGGAGGGTGACATTCTTGGCCGCCGAGGCGGGCAGCGCGAGCCCCCCCACCAGGGCGGCCACGGCAACAAGGCACAGCCAGCGTCTGGAACGTTTCATCGTTTCTCCTCCCTTTTCTGGGTAATCGGATGATGCGAATTCCAAGGAGCGGTCACACGACCGCTCCATCCTGGCGAAGCTTATCCCGCAGTTGGTCGACCGGCAGTTCGCGCGGGGTCGTCCTGCGCTCCACGCACATGGCCGCCGCCGTACCCGCCGCCTGGCCGATGGTCATGATGTGGGCCTGGTTGCGCACGGAGCCGTTCGCGAAGCGGTCGCTCGAGACGGGCCGGCCCGCCACGAGGCAGTTCTCTATCTTCTGGGGGAGCATGACGCCGTAGGGAATGCCGTAGGACTCGCCGTCCCTGACGTGTTTGTGCTCGATCACGCCGGTGGGCTGGTGCACGTCCAGGCAGTAGGCCCCCTGGCCGATGTCGCGCGGCCCCTTCCGCGCCTCGACGCAGTCTTCGGTGGTGAGGGTCTCCTCACCCACGATGCGGCGCGTCTCGCGCACCCCGATGGCCGACGCCGAATCCATGACGTAGCACTCCTCGAAGCCGGGCGCGTATTTGCGGTAGAAATCGCGCACCTTGAATATCTGCTCGCGGCCCTCGATGGCGACCTGGTTCAAATCGTCGTTGTCGATTCCGCTGTAGCCCAGCATGCTCGTCGAGTTGATGGTGACCACGCCGGGAATGGTGGTGATGGAGAACACCACCCGCTGTCTGTTCGGGTGAAACTCCCCGCGCGACTGGGCGAGCTTGACCGACTCGTAATAGCCGGTGACGAGGGGGTAGTCCTTGTGGGTGCGGAGACCGGCGGCGATCTCCTCGCGGCTTTTCCCGATATAGGGGTCCTCGCCGAGCATGAAATTACGCGGGTTGGCTTTGACGTGCTGGATATGCCGGTCCAGGTCCACGTTCCCCATGCGGGAAAAGAGGCTGATGGACATCATCTGGCCCTCTTCGTTCCCGAGGTGGAAGGGCGCGCCCGCCTGCGCGGCGATGTCCGCGTCCCCGCTCGCGTCGATGACGATTTGCGCGCGGATCTCGCTCTCCCCGCTCTTGTTCACTATGCGCGCGCCGGCCACCCTGTCGCCCTCCATGACGGGTCCGATGGTGTAGGTGTTCAGCACCAGGTCCACGCCCGCGTCCAGGCAGAGCTTCTGGTTCACGAGCTTGAGCACTTCGCCGTCCTGGGGCGTTACGGAGTAGGAGTTGCCATAAGCGTTGTGGAGGTGGCCCTCCGGAAAGGCGCCGCCCAGCCGGATGAGCTCGTCCACGATCTCCTGGGGGATGCCGTTGCAGATCTGCTCCCCCTTCATGTTGTGGAAGGTGAGGAAGTTGCCGAGAAGGCCCGCGGTCGCGTTGCCTCCCAGGAAGGCGTAGCGATCCGTGAGGACGGTGCGCGCTCCACCCCGCGCCGCGGCGGTCGCGGCGCACACACCTGCCATGCCTGCTCCCACGACGAGGACGTCGACGTTGCTCCTATCGGCCATCGGTGTCTCCTTTTCTCTCCGAGTAAACCTCCGCCGGGAGGCGTTGTCAGTCTTTCACGCGGGGTCTCCCCCTGCCGCTTCCCGCCTAGTCCCGTATCGGCTTCGTGACCGCCCGGGTCTCGCCGTAGGTGGGGAAGAAAAGCGTGTGGCTCCCAGGCCCCCCCGCCACGGCGAGGAGAATGTTTTCCGGCCCATTCACTACCGGAACGGCCTCCGGCTCGGCGTCCGCAAAAAGCTGCGGACGCCTGCCCCGCACGCGATCGGCGATCTCGGGTGAAAAACTCGAGAGCGGCGCCCGCGCCTGCTCGAACAGCGCGCGCTGCACGTCCTCACGATTCATGCCGCCCGAGGCGATGAGACCCAGGTGCTGGGGGCTGATGACGAGGAGCACCTCGCCGCCGCCCTGGGCGTTGTTCGATCCGGGGTAGGCCATCGTACCGGCGATCATGCGCAGCACGCTTTCTGCGCTGCCGCTCGCGTAATCGTTCACGTTCACCGGGGCATCCGCGCCCACCACCGTCACCGCGCTTTGTTCCGCGCGAAACCCCCGCGTCGCGTGGAGCGGCTCCCAGCCGCAGACCGCCTCCGCGAAGCAGGCGGAGAACTTACCCCCGTGGCCGAAAGTGGCCATGTCGGTCTCGCCGGGCACAGCCATCCCCAGCCGCACGGCGGCCAGGCGGACGGCGCGGCCGATGGTGGCGTTCGCCCTAAAGCCCGGCCCCAGACATCCGCTCCCCGAATGCATCCCGAGCCGCTCGGCAATCGGCCCGTGGACGATCACCAAAGGGGAGGCGAGTTCGGTAGTCGCCTGAATGGCCAGGAAATTGAATTCAGGTTCCATAACGGCTTCGAGCGCCGCCAGAACCACCGGGAAGAACGCCGGCTTGCACCCTGCGATGACCGCGCAGAGGGCCGCATCTCCAACCGTCACCTCTTCCATGGCGGGAGCTATTATTCCCAGAACGTGGCCGGAACCCTCCTGGACGGCGGCGAGCATGGCGTCGACCGCTCTGCGCGTGGGGGGGATAAGGGGAAGCCCGTCGCCCGGCCCTGCCTCCATCGCGGCTTCGAGGGCGGCTTCCGCACCTGGCGGCAGTTCACTCAGCAGCGCCTCGGGCATGGTCTAGTCGATCTTCCGCGTTACGGATCGGTGGTTCAGCGCGCCCGGCGCAAGGAGGGAGTTCGGCCCCGCGCCGCCGTGCACCAAGATGGTGATGTCGTCCTTGTCCTCGACGAAGGGCATCGTCGCGCCCTCCACCGTGTTCACTCCGTAGAGCATCTGCTTCCAGTCGCTCCAGCGCTCCCGTGATTCGGGGGGATAGGCCTGGACCGGAATCCGGTAGACCTCATAGAGGAAATCGCGCACGAGCTTCTTGTCGAACCCGGCCTCGGCGACCTTGTTCGCATGGGTGGGGCCGAAGATGAGCATGATCTCGCAGCGGCCGAACTGCGGCCGGGTGCCGGAGCAGGCGGCCACGGTCCCGAAGGTGCCCAGGATGCCCTGCGCGGTGAGCGCGCTGTGGTCGTCCACCATGTGGAGCGGCTCGGCGGTGAACACCGTCACCACGCTGTCCGTCTCGGCGAAACCCTTCTCCACGTGGAGCGGCTCCCAGGGGCTCTGCTCGACGTTTTCGGTGACGGCGTCGAAATATTTTGCGAAATGACCCTGGCAGGTGGCGCCCCGGTTTTCGAGGTCGCCGATGCAGTTGAACATGATGAGCCGGACCGCGCGGCCGATGGAGGCGTTCACCCCCCAGCCCTTCGCGCTCAAATCGCGCCCGTCGCTCATCCCGATCTCCCGGGCGATGGGGCCGCTCACCACGACGATGGGAAACAGGGTATGCGCCGTGGTGATGACGTGGTTGACGTGGTACTCCTCGGCCGCCATGGCCTGCACCGCCGTCACGAGGATGGGCATAACCCCGGGCTTACAGCCCGCCATGACGGCGTTGGCAGCGATGCGCTCGACGGTGATGTCCGCCAGCCTCGGCATGAGGCGGGTGATGACCTCATCGCCCTTCCTGCCCGAGGCCGCCACGAACTTCTCCACCAATTCCAGGGTGGGGGGGATGATGGGCAGTCCGTCCGTCGCCCCCAGATCGAAGAGCGCGCTGTTAGCTCCTGCGGGGTCTCCCGCGATCGAGAGGACCCGCTCGATGGGGTCCTCCTCGACCTCGGCGGTTCCCCCGTTCGCGGTGTTCATCCACTCGGCGGCCACCGAATCCACGCCGTTTTGCGCGATGCGCATCAGGGCGTCTCCGCCCTGGTGGGCCACGGTGTCATCCACGAGGAGAAGACGGAGGTGGGGGGATTTGTAGGCGCGGGCGAAGCTGCGCGCCGCCGTCTCGAACCCGTTGCCCACCACGACGACGGTGGGGACTCCGCGTTTTTCCAGTTCAGACGAGTCGTGGACACTCCACGACGTGCAGCCCCCTCAGACCCCGAAGCCGGTTACCGCCACGTCGCAGTTCGAGGCGATCTCGTCCAGCGTCTCCTGCCCGGCGCCCTGGGCGGCCCAGCCCTTCTTGCGCACCAAGAGCTTCGCGTCGTGGCGCTGCGCGAAGGCTTCGCCGACGAAGTTCAGAAAATCGCCCGCGTGGGGCATGCTGTTGTCGAGGAGGGCGATGCGGAGCCCGCCCAGGCCCGACACTGCGGCGCCTGCGCGGGGGCCGTCATCCTGGGCCACGGCGGCGACGGGATTGATGATTTCGATTCGACCGTTCTCGCCCATACCCAAACTCCCTCCTAATCTGCGGGGAACACGCACTCCACACACTGGGCCTCAGCCTACGGCCTTTTCTTCCTTCTCGATTCTTTTGAGATAAGGCAGTCTATAGCAAGAATCCGACAAATGTCAATTATCCCGGGGATGCGTCCGATGGTCCCAGCCCGCTTTCTCCAGCCGAAAATTTTCATTCGGCACGAAACGATATCAAGGCCAGGTCAAGGAGCCGGTTTTGCAGCGCGCAGCACGTCACTATAGATAAACTTTCCTTAAAGCAAACTGACCACCCGCTCCAGTTCTTCTTCGGTATTATAAAAATGCGGCGCAAAACGAAGAGCGCTGTCGCGAGCGCTGGCGATGATTCTCTTCTCACGCAGAAGCTCCACCACCTTCCTGGGATCGGGCGACTCGATGCTCACGATGGCGGCGCGCTCCTCCCAGGAACGAGGCGTCAGAATCTTCTCTCCCCGACTCTCCAGCAGCTCCATCAAATAAGTGGTCAACTGCCGTACACGCTCCTCGATGTGCTCAAGTCCCACCCCTGCAAGGAACTCGACCGACCGGCCAAGGACCCACAGACCCAGATAATTGGGATTTCCGATCTCGAACCGGTGGGCATCCGGGGCCAGTCCGACCTCCATCCGGTCGAGCACTTCGCGAACCATGCTGGCGCGGGCATAGAAAGGAGGCTTCATCTCAGGAATCAGGTCTTCGCGACAATAGAGAAAACCCGTGCCAGGCAGACCGAGCAATCCCTTGTGCCCGCCGCATACCACGATATCCGCACCGAGGGTCGGCAACGATGCCGAGAGAATTCCGATTCCCTGAATCGCATCCGTCATCAAAACGATCCCGCGCTCGCGGCAGGCCGCGCTCAGGGCGGGCAAGTCTATTCGGCAACCGGTCCCGAAAATCACGTAGGAAACCGCTACGACGCGCGTTCTCTCATCCATCAGTTCGATGAACGCTTCAGGCGGGAAGCGGCCGTCCCGATTTCGCACCCACCGCAGTTCGACGCCTTTTTCCTCGAGGCGCTTCCAGGCGTACACCTGGTTCGGATGGTCCATTTCAGTCTGGACGACGTTGTCTCCCGCCTTGATGTCCAGCGCCTGTACGGCGATGTTCAAACCCTCTGAAGTATTCTTGATGAACGCGATCGTCTGGGGCGAAACGCCCAGGAGCGAAGCCAGCGAAGAGCGAATCTCCTCCACGCGAAGCTTGGAGAATGCCTCCCGGACGCCGAGTTCATTCATCTCTCGCAGGAATTCCGGAATGGCGTCCTGAGCGCACTGGGGAAGGGGCGCCTTGTTGGCGAGGTCCAGATAGGTCCAATGCTGCGTGACCGGAAATTCATCTCGCAGAGCCGTAAAATCCGGAGCAATCGCCTGTTTTTCGATCATCAGTTTTTCCCCCGACACAGAAGTCCGGAAACCCTTTTTCGCCTGCCCATGTGGATCGCGCTACGATGGGTAATTACGTTCTCAAGAATCTAAACAACATGCAAACACATCATCAGGCTCCGAGCACTCGCTTACGCCACGCCGCACCACTCGAGAATCAAGTGGAGCAACCCGTCGACAGAGATCTGCAACTCGTCGATATAGGTAAATTCGTCGGGGATGTGACCCCGCGGGCAATTTCCTCCAAACATGATGGTGGGCGTTTCGCCGTAGAGAATCGGGAATCGCATATCCGTTGTCCCGTTCAGGGCCTGAAGCTGGGAAGGACGGCCCGTGACCCGTTCGGCTACGGATAAAGCCGTTCGGACAAACGGGTGTTCAGAATCGGTGAGGCAAGATTGCGCGCGTCTCTCCGTCCATTCCAAGCGGGGCGGATTCTCGCGAAGCCACGAGTCGGCCTCGGCGGCTCGGGCCACATGGCTTTCCACCAGTTCTCTTACCTCATCAAGGCTTTCTCTCGGGGCCACCCCCGCCACGCCCTCCAGTACGCATTCGGCCGGGAGTTGCCCAATGGACACACCGGCGCGGATCATGGTCACCACAAGGTTCACCGTGCGAGGTTCGAGTCCGCTTATCTCAAAACGTTTTTCCACCAGGGGTTCGCGAATCGTGGCTCCTCTATGCGCGTCCAGCTCTCTGAGCGCAGCGTGGATCTTTTCGGCTTTCTCGATGGCGTTCACGAAAAGATGCGCCGAACCCTTGTGACCGGCCTGGCCCGGCACGGTGATCCGGAAACTCACATCGCCGCCCGAACCGATATCCACGCCGCCCAATCCTCCCGGTTTCATATGGGTGTAAACGGCTCCATCCGCCTTAAGGCCGCGAAGAACGCACGCCAGCATCCCCCCTCCGCCTCCTTCTTCTTCTTCGACGGTGGAGAGGAGAGTCAGATCCCCCTTGAGGCGCACTCCGGCGCCTTGTAAGGCCTGGGCGCACGCAATCATGACGGCCAACCCCGACTTGGCGTCTCCCGATCCCCGTCCATAGAGGCGATTGTCTTCCACCTCGCCTCCAAAGGGATCCCGCGTCCAGGCAGTTCGCGGACCGGGTGGAACCGTGTCGGCGTGACAAAACAGGAGGAGCGACCTGCCGCCTCCCGCTCCCCGCATGCGGCCGATCACGTTCGGCCGGCCGGCATACCCCTTCTCCAGCGAAAAGCGAGGGGCCGAAAACGCCGGATGCTCTCTCAACTCTTCCAGGTTCGCCTCGAACGCCTCCATCTCGAGACCGGTATCGGCAAATCGTTTTTGCACCAGGGCCTGAACCGCCCCCTCCTCTCCCGTGGGGCTGGGAATTCGAACAAGTTCCTGAAGAAGGGCAACCACATCGATTCGCCGGGCTTGGGAAATCACCTTTTCAAGGGCATCCTTCATGAAAAATCCTCCGGGAAAATCTTCTGCCTTTTTGGATGAAACGTATTATGCTTCCGCCTCTCCATCGAGCGTGCGAACCCAAGATCACCGGGCCGAAATTAGTGGAAAAGAAAGACCCATTGACTAAATGAATGAACCGGCCGTGACGTCGACGCCGACGGTCCCCGCAAAATGACAGGCCACCGTATGGCCGGGATGGAACTCTCGCAGCACCGGCTTCTCTTCCACGCAACGCTGCTCGCTGTATGGACAACGGGTATGGAAACGGCATCCGGTCGGCGGGTCAAGGGCGGAAGGAACCTCTCCCTTGAGGATGATGCGCCGCCGCTGCCTGGCCTTCACCGGGTCCGCCACCGGAGTGGCCGAGAGCAGCGCCTGCGTATAAGGGTGTAATGGGGTGGTGAAGAGCGATTCCACCGCCGCAAGCTCCACGATCTCACCGAGGTACATGACCCCCACCCTGTCACAGACCGACCGCACGACTCCCAGGTCGTGCGTGATGAAGAGGTAGGAAAGATCATGTTGCGCCTGAAGAGCCTTCAGGAGGTTCAGTATCTGGGCGCGGATGGAGATGTCGAGTGATGAGACGGGCTCATCGGCGATTACCAGCCGCGGCTTCAGCGTGAGAGCCCGCGCGATGCCGATACGCTGACGCTGGCCGCCGCTGAGCTGGTGAGGATAGCGGTCCATGAAGATTTCACCCGGCTCCATGCCCACCTGGTTCAGGAGGCGAACGACGGTCTCATCAATCTCCCCTTTATTCGCCACGTCATGATTGAGGAAAGGCTGGCGCAGGATGGCCCGCACGGTGCGCCTGGGATTCAAGGATTCGAAGGGATCCTGAAAAATCATCTGCACGTCGCGATTGTACTGCTTGAGAGCGGGTCCTCTCAATTCCGCGACCTCTTGTTCGTCGAAGAGGATGCTTCCATCGTCGGGCTTTTCCAATTTCGCCAGCAAGCGGGCCGTCGTCGTTTTCCCGCAGCCGCTTTCACCCACCAGGGCGAACGATTCACCGGCTTGGAGCGAGAAACTGATGTCGTCCACGGCGTGCACATGGCGAGGAGGCCGGAACCATCCCCCGTCGACGGGAAAATGTTTCGTCAGCCTGCGCACCTGCAAGAGTGAATGATTCATGAAGGCGAGATCAATCATAAAGCCAGCAAGCCACCATCCGCCCCTTCCCCAAACTCAAGGAAGGCGGCGATTCTTCGCGGCAGATGTCTTTGACGTGGGGACAACGCGGATGGAAGCGGCAACCCGACGGCATGTCTGTCGGGTTCGGCACCTGCCCCTCGATGGTTTCAAATACCTCAACGCGCTTGTCGGGGCTGAGCGTCGAACGCAAGAGGCCCTCCGTATAGGGATGTTTCGGTTCGGCGAACAGGGTAAAGGTGTCGGCGTGCTCCACAATCTGGCCCGCATACATGATGTAGATCCGGTCGCAATGCTCCGCCACCAGGCCGATATCGTGGGTGATCAGGAACATGGCGTTCTGGAGTTCCTCGCGAAGTTGGGCGAGCAGGTCCATGATTTGCGCCTGAATGGTTACATCCAGCGCCGTGGTGGGCTCATCGGCGATGAGCAGGGACGGGCGGCACGAAATGGCCATGGCGATGAGCACCCGTTGGCGCATGCCGCCGCTCAACTGATGGGGGTAGCTATCGTAGACCCTTTGGGGGGAAGGGATGCCGACATGATCGAATGCATCGAGCACCTGTGAGCGAGCTTCGCGTTTCGTGACCTCCTGGTGCTCCAGCACCACCTCCGCCACCTGGGCCCCGGCCCGCATGACGGGGTTCAGATAAGTCATGGGATCCTGAAAGACCATGGCGATCTCCTTTCCGCGGAGGTTGCGCATACTCGCCGCATCCAGCGTCAGGAGATCCACGTCGCCCAACAGCACTTCGCCTGAGAGGATGCGGGCTACGACCGGCTGGAGCCGGATGATGGTGAGAGCCGTCATGGATTTCCCCGACCCCGACTCTCCGACCAGCGCAACCGCCTCCTTGCGGTTCACTTCCAGCGAGACGCCGTCCACGGCTTTGATCACGCCGGAAGGGACATCGAGGTAGGTCCTCAGATCGGAGACCCGCAGGAGGCCGTTTCGATTTTCCGCCTTCTCGTTCATAGTCCGGTCCGGTGAATCTCGGAAGAGCGGGGATTGAGCACGTCGTTCAAGCCGTCTCCCAGCAGATTGAGCGTCAGGACCGAAAGAAAGATGCCCAAGCCGGGATACACGGCCATCCACCATGCTTGCCGCAGAAAAGGCTGCGCTTCGTAAAGCATCCGCCCCCAGGTCACCAGGCTGGGGTCTCCCAGGCCCAGATAGCTCAAACCCGCTTCCAGCAGCATCGCCTGCGCCGTTAAAAGAGAGGCGTTTACGACCACGACCCCTATGGCGTTCGGCAGAATCTCACGAAAGATGATTGTCGAGCGCTTCGTCCCGATCACATGCGCGGCATCCACGAATTGCCGTGTGCGCAGGGTCAGGAATTCCGAGCGGACGATGCGGGCCGTCACCGGCCACGTCAAAATGGAGATGGCGAAGATGATGTTCCAGATGCTCGCCCCGAAGAAGGCGACGATGATCAGGGCAAGGAAGAAGCGCGGAATCACCATGAAAGTCTCGGTGAGCCGCATCAGAATGTCGTCGACCCACCCGCCCAGGTAACCGGAGATTGTGCCCACGAGCAGGCCTAAGACCGTCGTGGCGAAGGCCGCCGAGAAGCCAACGAAAATCGAGACCCGCCCGCCCCACAGGATGCGGCTGAAGACGTCGCGGCCGAGATTGTCGGCGCCCATGAGGTTGCGGTAACTATGCCCGCCCAGCCGCGAACCCGAACCCAGAGCGTAAGGGTCATAGGGCGCCAGGACGGGCGCGAGTAAAACCAGTAAAACCAGCAACAACAGCACGGACGCTGCGATGGGCACCGCGCGATTCTGGCTGAACGCTCCCCAGATGGCCCTCCACTGCGGCCCTCTTTTCGAGCTTCGGTGAACGATTGGATCTGCCGTCGTCGTCACGGTTCCAGGTTCCTATCCATAAGCCACACGCGGGTCAATCATGGCATAGAGAATGTCCGTGATGAGGTTTGCAAGCACTATCATCATCGAGACGACGAGGAAGATTCCCAGAATCATCGGATAGTCCCGCGCGGTAATCGATTCGAAAATCAGCCTGCCCATGCCCGGCCACCCGAACACGGTCTCGGTGAACACCGAGCCCGCCATGACGTATGCGAAATTGATGCCGATCACGGTAACCACCGGGAGCAGCGCATTGCGCAGGGCATGCCGGTAGAGCACGCGGCGTTCGTTCAACCCCTTGGATTTCGCGGTCAGGATGAAGTCCTGCGCGAGTGTTTCCTGCATCTTCCCCCGTGTGATTCGGAATACGAGGGTCATATGATAAGTGGCGTAGGTAATGGCGGGAAGGAGCAAGTGCTTCAAGACGTCAAGAACCGCGGGCCAGCCGGGCTCCACCCCGCGCATCGAATACATGCCCTGGCTCGGCAACCAGTCCAGGTAAAGAGCGAAGAAAAGTATGAGAAGTTGACCCAGCCAGAAAATGGGCATCGAATAGCCGGCGAGCGAAGCCAGGGTCGCCAGGTGGTCGCCCACCGAATAGGAGTAACGCGATGCAATAACGCCCAGTATGACTCCCATGAGGCTGGCTATGGAGAAGGCCGTCGCCATGAGGAGCATGGTGGCCGGCAGGCGATCGAGAATTACACCGAGTACGGGGGAGTTGTGCCAGGTGGAATAGCCCAAGTCCAGATGAAGAAGCTTCCACAGGTAAATCCCCATCTGGACGTAAAGCGGCTTGTCCAGGCCGAACTCGATGCGCAGTTCCTCGTAGGCCTCCGGCGTGGCCTCGGTGACGCTGGCCAAATAGATGGCCGGATCTCCCGGAGCGAGATGGATGATGGTGAAGTTGATGATGACGACCCAGAAAACGAGAGGGACGGCCTGAAGAATACGCCTTACACTGTAACGCAGAAGCGGATGACCACCTGCCATGGATCGCCCCTCGGTGAGACGTCAAGAAACCTGCGGGGCCCCGCCCGGAGACGGGGCCCCTGAAACACGAATCGAATTACAGGACTACTTCTGGTAAGCGTCCTCCCGAGTGCAATAAGCGCAGTAGGGACGCGTGACCACATCCGCCCATTTTGCCGAATGCGTGTGGACGAAGGGCGTCTCGAACAGCGGGATCACGGGCGCGTCGGCCGCGACCATATCGACGATCTGACGCCACGTGGCGCCCCGCTTCTTTACGTCGGGGATCTGCCATTCGGCGTCGAGAAGACGCTGAACGCCTACGTTGATGTAGGACGGCGCGTTGTTGAAGTTCGCCGAGCCGATGTTGTTCCTGTCGTAGACCCGGGTCACGCTGATCTTGGGGTCGGGACCGGTGGTGAAGAACTGCATCATGATGTCGAAATTGTGCTTGATGTACACCTTCTGCAGCGTCGCCGCCCGGTCGAAGGACTCGATCTTGATGTCGATGCCGACTTTCTTGAGCTGTTGCTTGATCACCTCGGCCGCCAATCCCTCAAAGCCGCGGCCCCGGGCCCAGGTTAGCGTGAGGCCGAAGCGCTTGCCTCCTTTCATCGGGTAGCCCGCCTCATCGAGCAGCCTGTTCGCCATGGCCACGTCTTGCTTGTACTGAGCAAAGCTGCCCTTGTGCGCCCACTTCATGGCCGAATGCATGATGCCGTCCGCCACTTTCGCGGTGCCCCCGGTAGCCAGCTGGCTGATCTGGTTCTTGTCCAGCGCATACGCGATCGCCTGGCGAACCTTCACGTTCCCGGTGATAGGCCGCCGCATGTTCAAGAGCATGAACTCGACCTGCCCCGTCGCCTCTCCCCCCTTGTCGAGGACGACGAGTTTCGGGTTCTTTTTGAGACGGGCGGCCTGATCCCAGGGGACGAGCGCCGCGCGCAGATAGTCGAGTTCGCCTTTTTCCAGGGCAATGAGCCGGGTGTTGGCGTCCGAGATGAACCGGATGACCAGTTCATCCGCGTAGGGCTTGGGCGCGTTCCAGTAATTCGGGTTCCGCACGAGTCTGACGTGGCTTCCCTTTTTGTATTCCTTAAGCATGAAGGGCCCCGTTCCAACGGGTTTCTTGCTCCACGGAGCGTTCAGGAACGCCTTGCGGCTGCCCACATGATCCTTCCACAGGTGCTTGGGATAGATGGCGGGTCCGCCGAAGATCACGCCCATCACGGTAAGCAAGGGGGCGAAAGGCTTCTTGAGGCGGACGACGATGGTGTACTTGTCCGGCGCTTCCACCTTCTCCGCCACCGGCTTCCAGAACACGCGCGAGCGCGGATTGTACGGCAGGCACTTCTCCAGCGAGAACTTGACGTCCTCGCTCGTCATCTCCTTGCCGTCATGGAACTTCACGCCCTTACGGAGGTGGAAGATGAGCGTTTTCCCTCCGTCCTTGACCTCCCAGGACTTCGCCAGTTCCGGCTTCGGACTGAGATTGAAGTCGAGCGTGATCAGCTTGTTGTAGATGTTCACGGCCGGCACCTGGACCGTCGTGCCCGGTTTGACGATCAGGTTGAAGTGCCCCGGATCGGCTTCCAGGCCGATAACCAGCGTGCCTCCCCGCTTCTGTGCCCATGCGACCCCTTGAACCTGGCCGAGGGCAAGCACCGCGGCGAGAACAAAGAAAATAGCGGCGCTTCCAAATCGGATCTTATTCCGTTCCATTGCTCTTCCCTCCAAAATGATGGATTGCCACGAACACTCCCGTATGGATCGGGATTTCGTGCCGCAATGTCCTATCACCCCCGGCATTGAACCCCCGCCATTCGGCAAGGTCTCAATTATCGGGTCCGATAGGGTGTTGAATCCGTTCCTTTCTCAAATCCGACTCACGTTCAGTCGGTGAAAGAAAATTCAATCTTGCGCGTAACGCTATGCGTGGTTCCGAATGTCGGGATAACGAGGCTATGCTTCCCAAGACCTCCCGCGACGAACAGGCAGATGCTCTCCTCATCGTCGACGACGGGAACGCTCTCGAGGTCTTCCCGGGCGAAGAGCTCGCCCCGGCGCCCCCGCGCCCGTTCGAGGTTCGCCGGCGCAAAGAAAGACGTGGGCACCCTGCCCCTCTCATAAAGGAAAGCCCGGATTCGCGGTGGATCCCAGCCGTCGCGCACCAGCATGTCGACGTGTTCGGGGCCGAGAATGACCACCATCTCCCCGCCGAAAAGCGCGTTGTTGCTCCCCGCCTGCATCATCGACGAGGCGATGGATTGAAGCACTCCCTCGCCCTCCGTGCTGCTCGCGTCGTTGACCATGATATGCGGGTCGACGGCGATAACCGTCACGGCGCTGTCCGAACGCTCGAGGCCGCGCTCGACGTGGAGCGGCGGCCACGGGCTCGCTTCTTCGTTTTCGCCGATACAGCTTGAAAACTTGCCCTGGTGGCCGAAGGTGCTGCGATCGGTGTCGCCCGGTATGGCGCCCCCGATGTTTTGCAGGATGAACCGGAATGCCCTGCCGATGGTGGCGTTGGCCCGCCAACCCTGGCCGAAGAGGTTTTCCTTGCAATTGATTCCCAGCGCGTGGCGAGCGGGCCCGTGGACAACGATGAGCTGCGCGATACAGTTCGTGGTCCCCTGAACTCCCGGGAGGTTGTAAATGGGGTCAAAGATGGCATCGACGGCGGTAATGAGGATAGGCATGTACTCGGGCTTACAGCCCGCCATGGCGGCGTTGATGGCGATCTTCTCGATCGTGGCGTCGCCGAAGAGGTGGGGGATGCGGCCATGGGACTCCGGGGGCGGTCGCCCCGAAGCCTCCACCAAGGTCGCCACCCGCTCTTCGGTGGGCGGGATGACGGGCAGCCCGTCCCCCCAGCCCTGTTCCATCACGTATTCAAGCAGTTCCAGGGAGGAGTCCGCCACCTCGCGGCGCTCGGAGGTCAGTTTCATTCTTTGTCTTCCGGCGATGGCGTCACTGTCAGAGACTTCGCGACGCTTTCCAGTATCTGGTCCGCGTGGGTGTGCACCGTATCTAGCGGGATTCCAGTGATGGGGTGGGGAATCGAGACGATGGGGAGGTCCGCATAACCCAAGGCCCCCGCCTTCTTGCGACCAAAGGCCTCGAACATATCCGTGATGATGGTGAGCGTGGGTATCCCGCGCTGCTCCAGCTTAATCGCGTCGTGGATACTCCACGGCGTGCAAGAGCCTCAGTCGGGCACCGCGTTCACCACAAAGTCGCACTCACTGGCCATCCGTTCGACCAGATCCTCCTCCAGGGGGAGCGCGCTGCCTCCCTTGCGGTAGTGAGTGAACGAGCCGATAGGAAATTTCCCGCGCAACCGCTCCTCCAAACGGCGGAGCAGCTTGTCGGAGTTGGGTTTCGTGTTGTCGAGAAGCCCGAGGCGAATGCCCTCGTGGGAGGCGGGCCGGGCGGCCGGGCGCACCTTTTCAATCGAAGGGGGTATTCCCGCGGGATCGAGGATCACCATAGTCTTCCCCAAAAAAGACTCCTCCCCAACAAATACGTGGATTCGCGCTCAACGTGGTTTGCACTTAAAGCAAGATCCGATATTGATATACTGTTTTAAGATTATTTATCCTGTCATATATCACTGATTGTGTCAACAAACCCTTGATTTTCCCCTGCGCCAAGGGGTTCGACAGAATCGGCATTCAATATGGGCAGCTAACTGATCTCACGCCCGTTCAGAAATTCCCGCACGGCTGAATGAGCCGAACGCTCCGCCGCCATACACGCCCGCGCCCGGCATCCACCCACCGCAAATGCGGATTTAACCCATCCAGGGAGGGAGTGATTTTGAAGGCCTCGCTCTTTTGAAGTCTTTACAACTCGATCACGTCCATCGCGTCGGGAGTGAGAACCCGCGGGCCGCTCTCCTCGACTATCACCTGGGGGCCGAAGACGATGAACATCCTGTCCTCGTGCGCGGCCTTCACCTCCACGGCGAGGGACATGCCCGCCTCGACCTCGAAATCCTCCAGAAAGCCGTAGCGATCGCCCGCGAGTTCGCGCCACTCGGGGTTCTCGGCGAGGGCCTTTCCATGATCGGGAAACTGTTCGGCCACGCGAGGATTGAAACCATGGCGCGCTATGCGCATCTCGCGCTCGATTCGGTGCGCGAGGCGGCGGAACGGGTCGCCGAGAGCATCGCGGCTGATATTTTGGGCTAAGGGGACGACCGGTTTTAGGGTTCATGACTTTGCTGCAACTGGACCTCGCTAGTCGTTAGCGTCAATATCCTGTGAGACCTTGTCATCGGATAAGTTTCGTTGCGCTTTTGTCGTTGTATCGGCTATGTTCAAATCAATACGTTCCTTCTGCCCCAAGTTAAAATGAGAGATGCACCCATATCTTTGTGTTCACTCTGTCAGTCTTTCCCTGCGGTAGACATAGTGTCGTTCCAGGGTAATATCCGGCCATTTACAAATCTATATTTCTTTCTAATTTCACCGCGCAGATGTGGCGGGTCGTTCAACTCTCCCGAGTAGATGGATTCGTACCGGAAGCGGAGTTCGATATATTGGTTTAAGACCTTTTCACTGTTGATAGTAATTTCCTTAGAAAAGCGTTTGTTATCCTCCGATGGGAATATTTCTATTTGACTTGTCATGAATGGTGAAACTAATAGGTTCTTCTCTGTGACAATGTACCAACTCGCTTTGAACGGAATTGTGTTCTCTGTATCCATCACGAATAGTTTTTTCCCGGACGTTGCTGAATGCGCGAGGAACGGTTTAATCAGTGGCTTAGTGTTCTTGTGTGTGGTCTGTGCGGTTGCTTCTAAGTTTTCAATCCGTGTGTCAATTATACTTTTGAAATGTTGTCCAGACGCTGCAACGATAAACCCTATGAAGATCAACAAATATGGCAGTATTCGAGCAATCTTGCCTAACGCTTCTATGTCATTCCAATAGGCCACTGTTAGCTCCTTGGTTGTCGTATTCCCTGTCAAAATTCGCTTCCCATGGCGGCGCGAACCGCGTTCCACCGCCTGTCGCGCTCATCAGCAGAAAACGCAGGCGCGGCGTCGCCCGCGCGGCCGTCTCTGGGGAAAAACCTGGGGTCCGTCACCATCATCTTCTCCTGAAATTTTCGGGGCGAATCTCCTCCGTGCGACTGGACGCAGGCGCGCGGAATCATTTAGCCTCAAGAGTCATTTACCCTCACTATAACGAATGAATCGGCGCTAGAAAATGAGTGAAGTGGAATTCGCCTGTATCGACTGCGGGAAGAAATACCCCCCGACCCTCCCCCGCTGGCGGTGCGCCTGCGGCGGACCTTTGGAGGTTGCGCCGAACGCCATCTTCTCGCGCGAATCCCTCGCTGCGCGCCCCGCCACCCTCTGGCGCTACAGAGAGGCGATTCCCATTGCGGCGGATGAGAACATCGTCAGCATGAACGAGGGCATGACGCCTCTCGCCCCCCTTGATTTTTCGGATATGGAAATTCTCTGCAAGCTCGATTTCCTCTTCCCCACCGGCTCGTTCAAGGACCGGGGCGCCACCGTGCTGATGAGCAAGATGAAGGAGTGGGGACTCAAGCAGGTGCTCATGGATTCTTCGGGCAACGCCGCCGCCGCCGTCTCCGCCTACGCCGCGCGCGCAGGCATCGAATGCGATGTCTACGCGCCCGCCTCCACCTCTGCGGCCAAATGCGCGCAAATCACCGCCTACGGTGCGAATCTCAAAAAAATACCCGGCCCCCGGGCCGCCTCCACAGACGCCGCCATGAAAGCGGCGAAAGAGTGTTTCTACGCCTCCCATTTCTGGAACCCCTGGTTCAACCACGGAACCAAGACCTGGGCGTTCGAGGTATGGGAACAACTCGGCTTCCGCGCACCCGACGCCGTGGTCGCGCCTGCGGGGCACGGCTCGGCCTTAATCGGGGCGTACTTGGGCTTTTCCGAGCTTCTCAGAGCAGATTATATTGATAAACTCCCCAAAATCTTCGCGGCCCAGGCGGTGAGGTGCGCGCCGATGGTGCGGATGTGGGAGGAGAATCTGGAGGCCGTCCCCGAAATCACGCCCGAGGACACGCTCGCGGAGGGCATTTCCATCGCAGCGCCCGTGCGCTGGAAGCAGATGCGCGAGGCCGCCCGAGAGAGCGGAGGGTGTTTCGTCGCTGTCGAGGACGCAAAGCTTCCTCCCCTCCTTCGGGAGTTCGGCGGGAAAGGAATCCTGATGGAGCCGACGAGCGCCGTCGCCTTCGCGGCACTCGCTCTTTTGAAGGAGCAAGGAAAGGTCAAGCCGTCTGAAATCGTGGTCGTTCCGGTGACGGGCCACGGCTTAAAGGCCGCCGATAAACTCGAAAAGATACTGAGCGCCTGATGGATTTTCGCCGCACCGAAAAGACCAGGGGGGCCTATTTTCGCCAGGGCATGAAACACTGCGTCAAGGCGCCCGGCATCGGGCTTTTCGCCGCCATGTCGGGCTTCGGCGCGCTCGCCAAGGAGAGCGGCGTCTCGCTCCTGATCGCGGTGGGCATGACGGGCGGTCTCTGGAGCACGCCGGGCCAGGTGGCCTTCGTGGAATTGTTCGCCACAGGCATCGGGGGGGTCGCGCTCATCGCCTCGGTCACCATCGCCAACGTGCGGATGTTCCCCTTGACCATCGCCACCATGCCGCTCCTGAGATCGCGGCCGGGTCTCCAGCCCGTGCAATTCTGGATAGCACACATCAACTCGGTGACCTCCTTCGTCCAAGTCGTCGAGATGAGCCACCACGTCTCGGACAGGAGCCTGCGCACCGCCTATTTCTTCGGCTTCACGACGGCCACGATGTCCCTGGGGCTTCTCGGCACCACGTTCGGCTACACGATGGCCTATCAATTGCCCGGCGTGGTGGGCCAGTCGCTCGTTTTCATCACCCCTTTGTATATGCTGCTGCTGGCGGCCCAGAGCAGCCAGCGCTCGGTTCAGATGTCGGTGGTCCTGGGCTGCGCCCTCGTGCCTATGGGATACTTGGTCTCCACCAACTGGGGGCTTCTCACGGGCGGCGTTCTGGCCGGAACGCTCGCGTTCGCAATCGACCGAGCGAGGAAACGCCATGCCTGACGCCGCGAGTCTGTTGGGAATCGCCATCGTCTGCACGTATTCGTGGCGGTGGATGGGCGTCCTCATCGCGGGCCGGATGGATGACGACAGCCCCATCTTCGAGTGGGTGACCTGCGTGGCCTACGCCATCGCCACCGGCTTGATGATGAAGATCATCCTGCTGCCCGGCGGCGCGCTCACCGAGACGCACCTCGTCGATCGCCTCGCGGGTCTGGTCGTCTGCATGGGTATATTCTATTCTTTGGGGAAAAACCTGCTCGCAGGACTCGGCGCGGGCGTTTGCGTATTCATGCTGTTTCCGGGCTTGCGGAACCTGTTGTTTTAGTCGAACCCACACGAGAGGAGAAAATCCATGGACACCCCCGAAACCCCCTGGGCGCATGAGAAAAGCTGGCGCGAGGTGCGCGAATATCTTGATTCGGGCCAGGATATTGTTCTCCTGCCCGTGGGAAGCATAGAGCAGCACGGCCCGCACATGCCCATGGGCCACGACGCGTTTGCGGCCCACTACGTCGCTCGGGACGCGGGCCAGCGGGCGGGCGTTCTGGTCTACCCCACCCTCTGGTACGGCTGGAGCAACAACCACATGGCGCTGACGGGCACGATAACGCTGAGACCCGAAACCCTCACCGCTGTCGTGACCGACATCATGAGCAGCCTCCTCTACCACGGCTTCAACCGGGTGATCCTGGTGAACGGACACAGGAGGGCCAACCTCGCGCCGCTCGAAATCGCCGTCAACCAGATGCGGCAGAAAACGGGGGCGGCGCTCGCCATCGTGGACGTAGGGATCATCGCCTTCGACAGGATTGCGGAAATCAGGACCACGCCCCCCGGCGGACAGGGCCACGCGTGCGAACTGGAAACCTCGCACGCCCTCCACATGTATCCCCACCTGGTGGACATGGAGAAGGGTACGCCGCAGAACTCGAACCCCAACCCCGAGTGGATGACGGCGCACCATATTTCGGACCCGGCGGTGGACGCCCCGCGCTTTTTCTACCCCAAGACGGCGACCGAATACCGGGCCGAGATCGGCGATCAGGGGCAATCCGGCGATCCGACCGTGGCGACCGCAGAGAAAGGGCGCGCCTTCCACGAGGCCGTGGTGGAAAGGCTCATCGGCGTCATCGAGTATCTGAAAACGCGGGAGGTGAACGTCCACCACCGGCCCGCGCCTTTCGATGATTAAGGGGCGCGAAGCCCAGGATTTTTACACCAATACGGGAGAATGAGGTTGCCTAGAAAAAGAGCAGGAAATTCCTTCATGGGCTACAGGCGGCCGAGCGGGCCGCCGGGGGCCAGAAACCACCTCGCCGTCGTGAGCGCGATGGACAACGCCAACCCCCTCGCGCGGCGGATCGGGAAACTCCTGCGCGAGGCGGTCATCGTGAACACCACTTTTGGCAGAAACCTCTTTGGGGATGATGAGAGGCAGCACTACCGGGTGATGGGCCGCACGGCGGGCCACCCGAACGTGGGGGCGGCCATCGTCGTCAGCCTGGAACCCAAGAGCGCGCAGGACGTGGCCGACGTGGCGGCGGAGGCATCGCCCTGGATGCCCATCGAGACCCTCACCATCCACGAGACGGGCGGCACGCTTCAGACGGCGGCGCGCGGAGTGGAAATCGCCCAGAAATTGTATCGACACTTAAGCGCCGCAAGACGCAGGCGGTGTGATCTGTCCGAGATCACCCTGGGCACGGAATGCGGCGGTTCCGACACCACGAGCGGGCTGGTGGCCAACCCGGTCACCGGCGTCTTGGCGGACAGAATCGTGGACGCAGGGGGCGTCGTGCTTTTTTCGGAAACCATGGAAATCGTCGGCGCCGAGCATCTTCTCGCCAGACGGGCGGCGAACGCCAAAGTGCGAAAAAAACTGCTGGGAGCGGTCGCGCGCACGATGGACTACGCCCACGGGATGGGTATGGACATCATCGGCTGCAACCCGACGGAGGACAACATTCAGGGCGGTCTTTCCTCGATTGAGGAGAAAAGCCTGGGCGCGGTGAAAAAAGCGGGCACGCGCGATATCGTGGACGTCATCGTTCCGGGCGAGCGGGCGAAAGAGCGCGGCTGCGTATTCCTGGACGCTCCGAGCGCGGGGGTCGAGAACGTCACGGCGCTGGCGGCGTGCGGGTCGCAGGCCATCGTATTCAACACGGGGAACGGAAACCCTCTTGGGCACCCCGTCTCCCCCACCATCAAGGTGACGGCCAACCCCAGGACGGCGGCGCGCATGGCGGAGAACACGGATTTGGACATCAGCGGCGTCATGCGCGGCGAACTCTCAAAGGATGAGGCCGTGGACCTCCTCCACGAGGAGTTGATAGCCGTTTTGAGCGGAAAGAGAACGCGGGCGGAAATTCTGGAGGAAACCGAAATCACCGTGAGCCGCCTCGCGCTTAATTTATAACCGGCGAAACGCCCGGGCATTCTCGTCGTCCGGGGTCTTATAATGATGAATTTTTCGATTGGAAAGGAGTTTCTTGATGAACAGCGCCATCACCCCCGTTCCCGTGGATGGGGACTACGTCGTCAGCCTCGCGCAGGAGTTGATCCGGATACCGGCGGAAAACCCGCCGGGGGACTGCTCCGCCATGGCCGAGCGAATTCTCGCGGAACTAAAAACCATCGGCGTCGATGACGTCACCACCCATGAATACGAGGCGGGGATGCCCAATTTCATCATCCGCACAGGCGATGGCGGCCCGGGCGGGCATCTCGTCATCGGCGGCCACATGGACACCGTGCCCGTTCATCCCGACGAGGTGGACGCCTGGGAGGTTCCCCCCTTCAGCGGAGAGCTCATAGGCGGCGAAATCTGGGGACGCGGCGCCGCCGACATGAAGGGCGCGCTCGCCTCGACCATCGGCGCGTTGAAAGCTCTCAAGGATGAGAAAATCCCTCTGAAAGGCACCCTCACGTGGGTGCTACTCTCGGACGGGGAGAAGGGGGATTACTACGGCGCGCAATCGCTCGTGAACAACGGCGTCCTGAAAGAACTGGGCGGCGACATGGTGCTCTACACCGAATCGACGGGCAACAACATCATCCGCTCCTTCAAGGGGCGGGTGTTCTTCGAAGTGAAGGTGCGTGGCCGCTCGGTGCACGTGAGCGTGCCCGAGAAGGGAATCAACGCCATCGAGAAAATGGCCAAAATTATCGACGCTTTCAGGGCCGAGCGCATCGCGCCGCCGCCGCACCCCTTCCTCGGGCCGGGCACTTTGGCCTTTTCCACCATCAAGGGGGGTTCCGCCGTGAACGTGGTGGGCGGTAGGTGCAGCGCCACCTTCGACGTGCGCATGCTGCCGGGCCAGACCTCTGCGGGCGTCAAGGAGAAGTTAGAGGGTATTCTGGCCGAACTCGCGGCGGATGACCCCGAATTCGACGCGGCTGTGGAGATCATGCCGAGCGGGGCGCGCGAGGTGACCGAAATCGCCGAGGATGAACCCGTCGTCCAGCTCATGCGGGAGGTCGTCCCCGCCATGCGCGGCACACCGAACGAGTATCTCCCCGGCATCGAATCGCCCGGCGCGCTCAGGCTCTTCATCGAGAACGGGATTCCGGGCGTCTTCTTCGGTCCGGGCGAGTTCATCTCGGAGGCCCATCTGCCGAACGAGCGCGTGCCCGCGCAAAACCTCGTCGACGCCGCCGGCATGTTCGCCACGGCCGCCAGGGCGCACTGCAACGGGTGAGTAAAAGGGTCAGTCTGTAGGGGCGGTCGCGCGCCGCCCCTGCTAGTCCGCGTCCTCGCGCCTGAGAAATTCCACCTTGAACCGAACCATTCCGAGGAGTTCCACGCGGTGCGGCTCGGTGGGCCGGATAATGCCGACATCCCCGATATCCAGGCGGCGATTTCGCTCGGGCGCATCCGGAACGACATAGTCGAGGCTGCCTTCGAGAACCACGATTCGAGCCCAAACCCCCGGCTTCGTGTCGTGCAGGGTCAGGAGTTTTTCGGGAACGGTCTTCTCGGTGAAGACTTCGCTTTCGAAGTACTTGACGAGCCCATCGGGAATACCCTCACTCATGCGCCCGACCTCCCGAGACCAGATGCGCCGAACATGGCGATTTGGAGGCCTTTGGCGATTTGCCCGGCGTGATCCATGAAATAAGCGACCGCGTCCGTCGTCGGCGCCGTGTCCCTCAGGGTTTCTTCGAACAACTCCAGCCAGACGTCGAAATGCCAGGGCTGGACTTCCACGAGTTTCTTATGGGCCGGAATCGGCTCCCCCGAGTAGCGCCCGGCGTTCAAGGCCACCGTCGCCCAGAAATCCTTCATCTTCTCAAGGTGATACCCCCATCTATCGCCAATCGCCTCATCGAAAATCGGCCCGAGGAGCCGATCTTCCCGGATGCGGCTGTAAAAGGCATTCACGAGCGCAGAGACGTAGGCCTCGTCAACCCCCATCGCGGCGGCTTTCTCCTGCACTTCTTGTCGGCGCTCACCCACGATATGGAGATGCGTCTTGTTCATGCGGCGTCTCCTGCAAGCAGGTCGAGAAGTTCGGGGTTGCGTTTCACGAGATCATGGACGGTATAGCGATCGAGAACGGTGAAAAAGGCTTCCTGCGCTTCGGCCAGAACGCTCTTGAGTTTGCAGTATGGCGTGATCAGGCACCCCCCGTTTCCTCCGGGAAAACACTCGACGAGGGCGCTGGCGCGCTCAGTTTGTCTCGCCACGGCCCCGACGGGGATATCCTCCGCCGGCTTGGCGAGCCTAAGACCTCCGCTTCGGCCCCGGAGCGTTTCGATAAACCCTGCGCGGCCCAACCCATGCGCGACCTTCATCAAATGGTTTTTCGAGATCCCGTATCGCTCCGCGACTTCGTGGATCGTGACAAGAGCATCCGTGTGGATGGCCAGATGCATCAGCATCCGCAGGGCATAGTCCGTTTGAAGCGTCAGCCGCATCGGGTGTCCTCCGTATATCATATATATAATATACATCTTTTAAGGATATTTGCAACACCCACTCCCAACACAAAGGATGCATGCCCCGCCCGGTCAAAACCTCATCGTCCCCGTGGGCATGTCCGCGGCCCCCAGGGGCTCGCCAGGCATTCGATGACTCCCCCTGAAACGAATACGGAAGAACACACAGGCAACATATATGTCCGCCCCTGCGAAACGATCGCCATTCCTCTCTCCCCGGTCCGCAATCGCTCCCTTTAGAGACATCGAGCCGTTTTCATCGGCCATCAAATCTTGCCGTCATATTGATATTACTTTGGTACATTCATTATTTCCAATTTCGTCCGGAACAATGAATATTCGTGACATTAGGGTTTCACGGCTGGAAAGAACGTCCTTGCTTATATAAGATAAAGCCAGCCGAACGCGCCGCCTGAAATACCCGACACCAGCTTTCGGGCATGGTTCCGGATTGCCCTGGTATGACTACCGTGCCGCCGGGTTAAAGGCTGTTTCCGGCTCAAAGAAACTCGTACGCCATACCGAACAGCAGGGGCTTACCCCGCGCCGGCTGGAGGTGGAGGAATTGTTCGGCGAAAGTGTGCGTGGAGACGAATTTTTGTCCTGATATTCATGGAGAAGACGAATGGCAATCCTCAAGGCGCGGCCCCAGGACGTGGAAATCGACTTGGCTCGAACCGCTTTCATCGTGGTCGACATGCAGAACGCATACGCAAAGAAGGGCGGAATGCTCGACCTGGGAGCAGGCATTGACGAATCCCGCACGAACCCCGTCATCGCGGCCAACCAGCGCCTGCTCTCTGCGGCGCGCGCGGCCGGCGTGCAGGTATTCTATCTCCAGTTCGGGTACAAGCCCGACCTCAGCGACGCGGGGGGGCCGCTGTCGCCCAACATTCGCAAGCAGATGGCCATCAGGATGATCAAGGAACGCCCAATGGTGCGCGACAAGCTCATCATCGAGGGAACGTGGGGGTGGGAGATTATCGAGGAGCTCAAGCCCGAGCCGGGCGACCTGGTGGTAAAGAAAGCCCGCTACAGCGGCTTCGCGGGAACGACGCTGGAAAACCAACTCAACGGCCTCGACATCCGGCACATTCTCTTCACCGGCGTGGCCACGAACGTCTGCGTGGAGAGCACGGCGCGCGAGGCCTTTTTCCGCGAATTCTGGCCCATTCTCATCGATGATGCGATGGATCACACCGGCCCGGACTTCACTCGCCAGGCCACCCTGTACAACTTCGAATCAAAATTCGGCTGGGTGACGAAAACGGATGATGTGCTGGACATGATGGAGCGCAACCAGGTCTCGTAGAGCATCTCCCGCGTGGCGAATGGGCGAGCCCGCCGAGATGGAAGCCGCCTGGTTCTCGTTTCCCCGGCAAACGCCCGGCTTCATGAAATATCCGGGATGAACATCGCTCAGACCATATGGATAAAGAGGGATCTGGTCCGAATTTCAGGGGCTACGCCACTACGCATACCATCGAGCCGATGAACTGAATTCCCTGATCCAGGCTGAGAATCACAATCAATCAGGCTCGTTGGAATCCCGCCGAGCCACGTCGCTCAGTCCGCCCTTCGCCGCCCCGATGCCGAGGATCCCGGCGTGCGAACCCTGCGAAACAAGCGACAGGATCAGCGCTATGGCAGAAGACTTGGCCCTATGGATTGCTGTCTCCTCTATTTATTTCCAACGTTTGATCGGTTATATTCAGTAATCAGTTTTGCGTTGCGACGATCCCTCTTTCCGTCTCTTTTTCACGAGCGCCCTCTCCCCCGCATACCGGAGGCGGGACACCTGTGCTACAATGGATATAGTAGGGAGGAATCCTCCTCCCTCAGAGGGAAAAGGATCCCCCATGAAAACGCCTTCTTTTTTGGCTCCCCTGGTTGAAGGAAACTCTCTGAAAAGACTGTTCCAGGGTTTTGCGGCAGGTGTAATTTGCACGGTGATCATCGGCTTTGGCTGGGGCGGCTGGGTGCTCGGCAGCGCTGCCGGGAAAATGGTGGAAACAGCAAGCGAAACAGCCATGGTCGCGGCTTTGGCGCCCATCTGCGCTGACAAGTTTGAGCGGGCGGTCAATACCGATGCCGGTTTGGTTCCTAAACTCGCAGCGGTCAGTTCATGGGAACGGGGCAGTCATTTGCTGAAAGCCGGCTGGGCAACTTCACCGGGCGGAGCAAAGCCGGACGACAATGTGGCGGAAGCGTGCGCCAACTTGCTCAACAAGACCTTTAAACTGAAGTAGGTCGACAAAATCGGCCTCTGGCAGAAACCGCCCCCCGTCGGCTATCGGGAGCAGCCTTTTACATCCCAGACGGGTTCGAATGCGGTCCAGAGGCATGGTGGTGAAGCAGGTCCGATTTGTTGAGCAGCCTGGCGGCTTGTTCATGTGTGTTCAGGTTGCCCCCGCTAGGGCCGTCCCGTCCGTCGGCACGGCCCTAGCGGGGGCCCGGGTCGCATCCTCCTCCAGCATGCTGGCCAAGGTCGCGAGGCCCGCCGTCAGGCGGAAACCCTCGAAACTTGATGGACGCCGGCGGCTCGTGCGCTATCTCCTTGATCATCCGAAGGCCGGAACGGCCCGTGAAAGCCACGTTTCCGTCGACGTGCGGCTCATAAGGGGCAAGTACGCAGAGGGCTTTCCAGGCCGGCGAGGGCGCGGAAGATGATTGCGGCCGATGAGGCCGTACTCTCCGGCGCCGCGTACATCAAGTGAACCCGCATACCCGCTCACGATATCACCGAAAAGCTCGACAACGGCTCGCGGCGTGGACGACGTCCGCGCGGCTTCAGTTGTGGCCGGGGATGCCCTTGTAGGCATGCTCGCCCCAGACTCGCTTGACCGTTTTGTCGCGGCCGCAACCCCAGCGGTAGAACCGGTAGCGGGACGGGTTCTTTTTATAATAGTCCTGGTGATAACCCTCCGCGGCATAGAAGGGCGCCGCGGCGATGATCGGGGTGACGACCGGTTTGGCGAGCAATTTTTGCGCCGACTTCTTGGAGGCCTCGGCAGCGCTGCGCTGCTTCTCGTTCATGACGAACACGGCTGTTTTGTAGGAATGGCCGCGGTCGCAGAACTGGCCGCCGTCATCGGTCGGGTCGACCGAGCGCCAGTAAGCGGTGAGCAGCGCCCCGTAGCCGACCTTTGCCGGATCGTAGGTGATCTCGACTGCCTCGTAGTGCCCCGTGTCGCCGTAGGTGACTTTCTCGTAGGTCGGGTTTTTGGTCTTGCCGCCGGTATAGCCGGAGATCGTCGCGACTACGCCCGGCACCTTGTCGAAATCCGACTCGACGCACCAGAAGCAGCCGCCGGCGAAGATCGCCTTTTCGAGTTGCTGCGCGCTTGCGGTGTGAGCGCAGAGTGAAAGCACCGCGACAACCGTCAGCATGGTCCATTTCATGATTCGTCTCCATTGTTGTAGCTCGGCGGCCTAACAGGTGAGGCCGGCGTAGCGATGAGCTACGCGCCAACTATAATCGCGAAATTATTACACCAAAACCCTCTGAAGGCGACTCTCGGAGCGGGTTTTCACCGGATTCGATGCGCGTGGGGCGTGAAAAAAGGAGCCGCCGAAGCATAACCGTAAGCAAGCTGCTCTGGGCCGGACTTTGGAGGAGCCGCTGCACAATGCTCCGACAGGAATGCTCCAAGATGCGGGGGGGGGTTAATGTATCCGCTTTCGTTTTGGTTATATCCTACAAAATGCGGATTCCGAGCCTGTCGAAGGGGAGGAACCTGCCAGCAGAGGCACCGGGACGTATCCTGAGATCGCTTGGCTCGCGGCCCCGTCGAGGAACTCCGAACCCTCACCGGAGCGGACTTGTCCGCGTGACGCTGGCCGCTTACGCAACAACATGAGAAAATCCGTCCTCTGCGGGTTCCTCGAAGTCGCCGGGAGGCGCCGACGCAGATTGGCTTCGGAACCAGGGGCGAGAGCGCCCATGTCATGAAGGATGAGACAGGTCGACGACTTGGCCCCTAACCTTGGCGGACACCGGTTCGGTAGAGGTTTTCGACCCCGATGATTCACGAGGCGCCAACCGGTCCGGACGGTTGCCGGAGCCCGTGCCGCGAACCGGCGGGCGGAAGTTCCGCATGGGCGCACAGGGAGCGTTATGATTAGCCAGCCGCAAACCAATTTCCGCCGAATACTGGTCGCCAACCGGAGCGAAATCGCCATCCGTGTGCTGCGCGCCGCGGTCGAGCTCGGCATCACGACGATCGCGATCTACTCACAGGAGGACCGCTTCGCGCTGCACCGCTACAAGGCCGACGAGGCCTATCCGTTGGGCCGGGGAATGGGCCCGATCGAGGCCTATCTCAGCATCGACGAGGTGATTCGCGTTGCGCGCGAGAACGCCGCCGACGCGATCCACCCGGGCTATGGCTTCCTGTCCGAGAACCCGGACTTCGCCGAGGCTTGCGCGAATGCGGGGATCGCCTTCGTCGGCCCGCGGCCCGAGATCATGCGCGCACTCGGCAACAAGGTGGCGGCGCGGGAGATTGCGCAATCGGCCGGCGTTCCGGTGGTTCCGGCGACCGGCCCGCTCCCCCGCGACCCGGAGGAGGCCGCGCGTCTCGCCCGGGAGGTCGGTTTTCCCGTCATGCTCAAGGCGAGCTGGGGCGGCGGCGGGCGCGGCATGCGCACGATCAAGAGCGAGGCCGATCTCGCCGATGGGGTCGAGGCCGCACGGCGCGAGTGCCTGGCGGCGTTCGGCAACGACGAGGTCTATCTCGAAAAACTGATTCGCCGCGCGCGCCATGTCGAGGTCCAGATACTCGGTGATAATCACGGCAACCTGGTGCATCTCCACGAGAGGGACTGCTCGGTGCAGCGGCGCAACCAGAAGATTGTCGAGCGCGCGCCGGCGCATTATCTCGACCCGGCGACCCGCGCGGCGATCCACGAGAGCGCGCTGAAGATCGGCCGCGCGGTGGGCTACAACAATGCCGGCACCGTCGAGTTCCTACTCGACGACGACACCGGCGCGTTCCACTTCATCGAGGTCAATCCGCGCATCCAGGTCGAGCACACGGTCACCGAGATGGTGACCGGCGTCGACCTGGTGAAGGCGCAGATCCGCATCGCCGACGGGGCCGTGATCGGTAAGCCTGAGAGCGGAATCCCGAGCCAGGGCGACATTCGGGTGAATGGCCACGCCATGCAATGCCGGGTGACCACCGAGGACCCGGAGAACAACTTTATTCCGGATTACGGCGTGCTCACCGCCTATCGCGGCGCCACCGGGTTCGGCGTACGCCTCGACGGCGGCACCGCCTATTCGGGCGCCCGGATCACGCCGTTCTACGACTCGCTGCTGGAGAAGGTGACGGCCTGGGCGCCGACGCTGGATGAGGCGATCCGGCGGATGGACCGGGCGCTCCGCGAATTCCGCATCCGCGGCGTCGCCACCAACCTCGCCTTTCTCGAGAACGTTATCGGCCATCCGCAGTTCTTGGAAGGCGCCTGCACGACGCGCTTCGTCGACGAGACGCCGGAGCTGTTCAGCTTCGCCTACAGGCGGGACCGCGCGACCCGGCTGCTGCGCTATGTGGCGGACGTGATCGTCAACGGCAACGGCGCCGTCGAAGGCCGGCCCGAACCGCCGACGCGCCAGACTCCGAGCGTGCCGGAGGTCCTCGGCGTCGACATACCGGACGGTTCGCGCCAGATGCTCGATGACCTCGGTCCTGAGGGTTTCGCCCGGTGGATGCGCGAGCAGGAGCGGGTGCTGATGACCGACACGACGTTCCGGGACGCGCATCAGTCGCTGCTGGCGACGCGGGTCCGGAGTTACGACCTTCTCGCCATCGCGCCGGCCTATGCGCGGCTCCTGCCCCAGCTTCTCTCGGTCGAATGCTGGGGCGGCGCGACCTTCGACGTGGCGATGCGCTTTCTCGGCGAATGTCCCTGGGCGTGGCTCGAACGGCTGCGCGCCGCGATGCCCAACCTCCTGACCCAGATGCTGCTGCGCGCGTCGAACGGCGTCGGCTACACCACCTATCCCGACAATGTGGTGCGCTATTTCGTGCGCCAATCGGCCGAGCACGGGGTCGACCTGTTCCGCATCTTCGATTCGCTCAACTGGGTCGAGAACATGCGCCCGGCGATGGACGCGGTGCTGGAGACCGGCAAGCTCTGCGAGGCGGCGATCTGCTACACCGGCGACATCACCGACCCCAACCGCACCAAGTACGACCTCGGGTACTATGTCGCGCTCGGCCGGGAGCTCGAGGCCGCGGGCGCCCATATCCTGGGCCTCAAGGACATGGCGGGTCTATGCAAGCCGGCGGCGGCCCGGATCCTCGTCGAGACTCTCAAGGGTGAGATCGGCATCCCCATCCACTTCCACACCCACGACACCAGCGGGATTTCCGCGGCAAGCGTGCTCGCCGCGGTGGAGGCCGGGGTCGACGCCGTCGATGCGGCGATGGATTCGATGAGCGGGCTCACATCGCAGCCGAGCTTCGGCTCGATCACCGCGGCTTTGCGCCACTCCGCGCGCGACCCCGGAATCGACCCCGATACGGTGATGACGCTGTCCACCTATTGGGAGCAGGTGCGCAACCTCTATCGCGCCTTCGAGAGCGATTTCCGCGCCGGCACGTCGGATGTCTACAACCACGAAATTCCGGGCGGCCAGTACACCAATCTGCGCGAGCAGGCGCGGTCGCTGGGTATCGACAACCAGCGCTGGCCGGAGGTCTCGCGGACCTATGCCGAGGTCAACCGCATGTTCGGCGACATCGTGAAGGTCACCCCGTCCTCCAAGGTGGTCGGCGACATGGCGCTGATGATGGTGACGGGCGGACTGACGCCGGAAGACGTGGCCAGCCCCGAGCGCGAGATCGCCTTTCCGGAATCGGTGGTCTCGCTGTTCGCGGGCGAGCTGGGGCAGCCGCACGGCGGCTTCCCGCGCGCCCTGCAGGAGAAGATCCTCAAGGGGCGGGAGCCTATTACCGTGCGGCCCGGATCGGTGTTGTCCGACGCCGATCTCGAAGCCTGCCGCGAGGAAGCCGAAAGGTGCGCCCAGCGCCCGATCAGCGATGTCGAGTTCGCGTCCTGGCTGATGTACCCGCAGGTTTTCACCGACTACGCCGCCGCGCGGCGCAAATACGGCGATGTCAGCGTGCTGCCGACGCCGGTTTATTTCTACGGCATGGAACCGGGCGAGGAGGTCGCCGTCGACATCGCGCGCGGGCGCACCCTGTTCATCCGCTATGTCGCGCGCAGCGAGACCGACCGGAAGGGCGAATGCACGGTCTTCTTCGAGTTGAACGGGCAGCCCCGGACGGTGCGCGTCGCCGACCGCAGCGCCGCCGCCGCGGACATGGCGCTGCCCAAGGCCGAGGAAGGCAACCCCGGCCACCTCGGCGCGCCGATGCCGGGGATGGTGGTCAAGGTGTTCTTCAATGAGGGCGAGGCGGTCGAGGAAGGCGACGTGTTGGTGGCGATCGAGGCGATGAAGATGGAAACCGTGATCCGCGCCGAGCGGAGCGGCGTCGTCCAGGAGGTCGTTGCGCCGGCCGGCACCACGGTCGACGCCAAGGATCTGCTGGTCGTCGTCGGCGACGCCTAGCCCGCCGGACCGGACGGCAGTAAACCGGGGGACGAGTAATGCGCCCCGCGAGCTTCAGCCAAAGGGGTTCCGAACGCATCGGCGCCCGGCCTTCCTTGAATCTTCTCCAGAGACATCCGAATCGACCCCCGGCCCGAGCGATTTTTTGAGACCACCCCCATCGAGACGAAGGCGCACAATCCCTCCCTCCTCGGTCGGGATTGACCCCGCATTTTCGGCGGCGGGAGTGGAGGAGTGCGCGTGTATGATGGCGGAGCGGCCCGGTTCGTCCGGGCCGAGGGAATTTCTGAAAAATACGATAAATTATTTTTATAAACCCGGTGATCGTCCAATAGTGCGACTGACCGCGTATGTCCATGATAACTGATTGTTTATAATAATATATTTCCGTTATCTCCCTCCAAGATGCCCCTTGCATTTTCGTCATACATATGCTTGGATACCCTCCTGTTTGATGCCGCACGTATGCGTTTTGATTACATATTTGAGGAGGGAAGATGCCGAGGAGAAGCGAACTCAAGCTCACCAAGCGCACCGTAGACGCGCTCGAGGTCGAGGAGAAGGACGCCCTCTTCTGGGACCGGGAGCTGGCGGGCTTCGGTGTGCGCGTTCACGCCACGGGCAGGAAGGCCTACGTGGTGCAGTCCCGGGGACCCGGGGGTCCCAAACGCGTGACGCTCGGCCGTCACGGGGAATTGTCCGTCGATGAAGCGAGGAAACAGGCCGCCCTCATTATCGACCGCATAAAGCGCGGCGAGGAGCCGCTAGCTCAACCGTCCGGGGCGGAACCCACCGTGGCGGGATTCGCCGAGCGCTTCATGCGCACCCACGTGCAGAAACACTTGAAGCCTGGCACCGTCGCGGCGTACCGCACCGTGCTCGACAAATACATCCTGCCGGCCCTGGGCGGGATGGGACTGGAAGAAGTCGGCGGGGCGGAAGTCACGGAACTTCATCACCGGCTAAGGGACACGCCCACCCGGGCCAACGCGGCGGTCCATCTGCTGTCGCGGATGTACACCTTGGCCGAGGTGTGGGAGTTGGTCCCGCCCGGGCGCAATCCCTGCCTCTCGGTGCGCCGCTACAGGACGCGGGCGCGCGAGCGGTTCCTGACGCCGGAAGAATACCGGCGCCTGGGCCGTGCGCTTAAGCAAGCGGAGACGGAGGGCGCGATATGGCCGCCCGCCCTCGCGGCTATCCGGCTGCTCGTCCTGACCGGATGCCGCAGGGGCGAGATACTGAGTCTCGGGTGGGACGACGTGGACCGCACTGCGGGGGACTTGAGGCTCAGGGACGCCAAGGCGGGTCCCCGCATGGTCCCCCTGACAAAGCCGGTGCTTCGCGTGCTGGAAGGCATCACACGCTCCTCGGGAAACCCCTGGGTGATAGTGGGACAAAGACCGGGAAAGCGCCTGACGGGCCTGCACCACTACTGGCGGCCCGTCCGGGAGCGGGCGGGGCTTCATGACGTGCGCATTCATGACCTCAGACACTCCTACGCGTCGAGGGCGCTGGCGCTGGGCGAGAGCCTCTACACGATAGGCAAGCTGCTGGGCCACGCGAGCGTGGCGACGAGCGCGCGCTATGCGCACCTGATGCGCGAGGCCGAGAGGGAGGCGGCGGTACGGGTGGGCGGGAGCATCGGCGCCCACATCAAGAGCCGGGGGAGGTAGAGTGCAGATGAAGAAGCCCACAATGAAAACACTGTCGAACCGCGCGGTCGCGAAACTGAAAGTGGAGAAAGACACGGTCTTCTGGGATCGCGACCTCACCGGCTTCGGCGTGAGGGTCTATCCCACCAGGAGCAAGGTGTATATCGCGCAAGCGCGGGGACCGGAGGGTCCCAGGCGCGTGGCGGTGGGCCGTCACGGGGTGATCAACGCCGATGAGGCGAGAAAGCGCGCCGCCCACATCATCGCGCGTATCAAGGCGGGCGAGGAGGCGGTTCCCGAACCGATGAAGCCGGCGGGAGGCCCCACTGTGGCCGAATTATGCGCGCGCTACCTCTCCGAATACGTCTCCGTGCGGTGCAAGCCGGGCACCGCCGCGCTCTACCGCTCGGTAATCAACCGCCACGTCCTGCCCGCCTTCGGGAAAATTCCGCTGGCGCGGCTCTCTCGCGCGCAGGTGGCGGAATTCCACCAGGGCCTCTACGAGACGCCCGCTGTCGCGAACATGGCGCTCCGCACCCTCTCCTCGATGTACGAACTCGCACGGGAGTGGGAACTGGTAGCAGACGGATTATCAAATCCCTGCCGCTCCATTATGAAATACCCCGAGCGCAGGCGCGAGCGGTTCCTGACGGATTCCGAGTTCATCCGCCTGGGAGAGGCCCTCGACGAAATGGAGACCCGGGGCGGTGCGTCCGCGTCCGCGGTGGCGGCGATCCGGCTCCTGGCGCTTACCGGGTGCCGTAGGAGCGAGGTCCTCAGGCTGCGCAAGGAGGACGTGGCGCTCGAAGCGGGCGAGTTGAGGCTGCCCGATTCCAAGACGGGCGCGCGGGCCGTCCCGTTGCCGCCGCAGGCGGTCGAGCTTCTCGCGAGTCTCCTGCGCGCCCACGGTGGTCCCTGGGTCATCCCGGGGAGGAAGCCGGGGACGCACCTCGGGAACATCGACGAGGCCTGGCGGGCGATAAGGGAGCGCGCGGGCCTCGAGGGCGTGCGGCTGCACGATCTGCGCCACTCCTGGGCCTCGCGGGCCCTTGCGCTCGGCGAGTCGCTCCCCGTGATCGGGAAGCTCCTGGGCCACAGCAAGATGGAAACGACGGCGCGCTACGCGCACCTCGCGCGCGATTCGGCGCAGGAGGCGGCCGAGCGGGTCGCGGCGAGCATCGCGGAGGACATGCCGTAGGAAGGAGCGTTCCCCCACCTTTTTCGGCCCCTCGGGTCGTGGGTGGTTTTCAAGTGGTTGCCCATGCCCGGGGCAGGTGGTAAACTTCATTCAATTCAATATGTTATACGAATTGTTCATCTGAGACACTTCAGCCGGACGAGGTGCGGAGGAGTCCTTTGAGGAAGATCGACATCATCAACCTCGTATCGGACGATACGGGCCTCAGCAAGGTCAAGGCCGAAGAAGCCGTCGATACAATCATCGAAACCGTCAAGGAATCCCTCGGGAGGGGCGAGTCCGTCACGTTGAGGCGCTTCGGCTCCTTCGAGGTGAGGAAGAAGAACGCTCGTGTGGGGCGCAACCCGAAGACGGGCCGGGAAGCGCCCATCAGCGCTCGCAAGGTCGTGAGGTTCAAGGCGGGACGACACTTCAAGGATGCGGTGAACGGCGCCGGGGTGAAATTCCATTGAACCGCCGGTTTCCGGCCGGCCTGTCGGGATGCAAGGGGCGCGTCAGCCGGAATCGTCCATGACCGGCTGCCGGAGGCGGCCGAGCGGGTCGCCGCGAGCATCGCCGCCGACATGCTGTAGGTCGCCGGGCGCAACTCCCGGGAAATCCGGTCGATGATGAATGCGGTTTTCCTATAACTCCATCCCTCGATCCGATCGGGTCTTCTCCATCACCGGCGACCGCCCCTCGCCCGGATGCAGCGCTTCCTTCGACCTCTCCGCCCCGATGCTCTCCGCCTTGCCCGCACCTATCGCCTCGAGCGCCGCGATGCGCTCCCCCGTCGCGGCTTCCAGCCGCTCGCACAGGGCCTTCGCGTCGTCCGTCACGAGTTCCGCCCGGTCCCGGGCGCGGCTGATCTCGACGTAGAGCGTCTTCTGGTTGGTGAGGTCGGGGTGGTTCGCCTCCATCGCCGCGATGACGGTGTCGACCGTCCGGCCCTGGAAGGCGTGGACGGTCGAGGCCCATGCGCGGTCGACGTGGCGAAGCTGCGGGTCGCCGGCGGTCATGCCGAGCGTGCGCCCGTCCTCGATGCCGAAGGTGACGCGGCCGTTCATGACGCGCGTCACCTCGGCGGCCTGGCTGTTGACCAGACCGCGGTCCTTGTCGTTCCGGGTCCAGCGGACCTTGTCGCCTATGCGCAGTTCCATCCGCTCGACCTTGTATACCTCGACACCGCCGCTTCTCGCCGCGATTCGGCCCGGCTCCCAGCGGACTTCCCCTCCATGTCTGCCTTCGAGGATGACCGCGCCGCCCTTGTGATCGACGCCCGCCACGCGCAGCTCGTCCCCCTTCTCGACGCCCAGGCGCTTGTAGGGGCGGTGGAAGGCGACGACGTCGCCGGGTGAATAGTTCGCGGCGAGCGATTTCTCGGGATTCGTATAGCCGCGCGAGACGAGGCGCTGCGTGAGGAATGCCGGGCCGCAGACGACGCCCTCCCGGACCAGGCGCTCGCGGACGATGGCGTTGATCTTCTCGCGAATCTTATGGCTCGGCGCCATGAGCCCCGCCCGCTCGCGCGCCTCGGGCGGGAGCGCCAGCCAGCGCGCGGCGGCTGCGCCCGCGAGGTTGTCGGGCTTCACTTCGGCCACGTTCGAACCGAGCTTATCGAAGGCGCGCCTGACGTCGCCTGAGAGAGTGGCCTCGACGGCCGCTTTCAGGTCCGGGTCGCGCTGGCGCATGATCTCGTCCATGGTCGCCGTCTTCATGCCCGCGGCCTGAAGCTGCGCGAAGGGTTTGCCGGCGTCGACGGCGTCGAGTTGTTTCGCATCGCCGACGAGCACGACCCGGGGAAGGCGCAGGACCTCCGAGATACGGAGCAGTTCGCGCACCTCGCGCGTGGAACGAGGGAGCCCTCGTCCACGACGAGAGCGGTCTTCGCGTAGCCCGCGCGCAAGTGTTTTTGGGCTTTCCTCTTCAGGCGGCCATCGGCGACGTCCGCGTTTCGCGTGAGGAAGCGCTGGAGCGTCTCGCTCTCGATGCCGGCCTCGGCTTCGAGTGTCCGCGCGGCCGAGGCCGAGGGGGCCAGGCCCCGGACCTCGTAGCCGCGTTTTTCGAAGAGGGCGCGGGCGCGGCTGAGCATCCTGGTCTTCCCGGTCCCGGCGTAGCCCTGCACGCCCACCACGCGGTCCTTTTCCGAGAGGATCAGCTTGACCGCGTCCCTTTGGCCCTGCGTCAGCGGTCCCTTGCGCAGATGCGCGCTCACCATCCAGCCCCGCATGGCGGGCGCGCCTCGCCCCCTGCCTGCCTCCACGAGGGCGATGGTCTCGCGCTCTGCCGCCGCCGCCTTCTCCGTCGTGAGCATGTCCTTCACTCCGGGCAGGTCCGCCGCGTGCAGGACGCCCGTTTTTTCGAGTCTCGCCACCTCGCGCACAGCATTCGCCATCGACACCGCGCCGGGCCGCCAGGCGAGCGCGCCCGCGAGCAGAGCGGCGCGGTCGAAGACGGCCTTGCGCTCCGCGAGATGCGCCACGGCCCATTCCACGGCTTCCCTCGCGGGTTCGACGTCCGCCGCGCTCCGGCCGGCGTCGCGGGATAGGGCGCTCCTCTCTATCGCCTGTGCCTTGAGGGTCCCGGCGTCGAAGCCCAACTCCTTCGCCTGCTTCTCCCAGGAGGCCATGAGCATCGCCTTGTCGGCCTCCCGCTTGCGATCCCTCGTCATAAGCGCGACCCGCTGGGCTGCGCGCTGGTTCTCCGCCGTCGCACCCAGACCCCGCTCGGCCATCGCGGCCTCGATCTCCGCCCGCCGGGTCGAGAACGCCTCGATCACTTCTCTGGGGACGCCCGCGACCTCGAAGCGCCCGTCCGCGTGGGTCTTCTCCACCCGGTAGCCGAACCCTTCGAGGCCCCGGGCGAGTTCGGTCCGGTAGAGGGCGCCGATCAGCATCTTCTGGGCGTAGAGCTTCTCGTTGGACATCGTGCGCCACTTGCCGTCCGTCCCCCGGACCATGTTGGCGATAACCGCGTGCGTGTGGAGCAGGGGGTCGAGGTTGCGCGACGTATCGTGCCGGAAGGTCGCGATGACGCTCTTCTGGTCTCCCGCCCGGACCATCCGTCCGGTCCCGGGCTCGCTCATCCTGGTCTCGGCGACGTTTCGCTCGACCCAGGCCAGGGTGCGCGCCACGGCCACTTCGTGTGCCCAGATCGCGCGCCCGTCGCCACCGAGGTAGGCCAGCAGTGAGACGGACTTGGGCGCCGAGAGGGTGAGGTCTCGGCCGGGACGGTGGTGGAACGACCCGTCCTTGCCCGGGCGCCCGAGCCTGCGCCCCGAACCGTCCGGCACTACGCCCTCTAGCACCGCGCGGAGGGTATCGGGGTCGACCGGACCCGTGAGTCCCAGGTCCTCCGCGCCCCTGCCGCGCCAGGCGCTCGCATCCCGGTGGTTCGGGTCGTCCTTCGCGTAGTAGTCGTCGCGCTCGAAGTAGGAGACACACTGCGCCGGCGCGACGACGGCGCCGATGGATGCCACCATATCAGTAGCTCCTCAGGCGGTTCCGATGCGACCGCCCTTGCGGACCCGCGCCTTCTCCCGCCTCGCCGCTCACGCGGCGGCGCTCCCGTGCGTCCGGATCGTTCCCGACTTTCCCGTTCATATGCGTCTCTCCTTCGCGTTCGAACCTCTCGCCCCGATCGATCCTCCGGCGTCATGCGGGCGGGGGCTCGCATCGCCCGCATTCAGGAGAAAAATAAGGCAAAAAAACCCGTTTGCAAGGATTTTCTATATCTAGTTTCCTACGCTTTCGCGTCATACGCGCCCTCGCATACGACCGGCTGCGCCGGGATATGATCTTTTTTTTTCGCAGCACGCCTCGCCCCGCGCCGGCGAGAGGCAGAGCCTGGCCGGGAGGGGGCGCGGGAGCCTGGCCGGAGAGGCCGGGCGGCGCCCGCATTCCCCTCACCCGCAACCCCGGAGGCGCGGCCCATGAGTAACCAGAATCCATCCCGATACACCCGGGCCCTCGTTCTGGCGGGACCTGCTCTCGCACTTCTCGCCACAATCCTCTCTCTCGCGGCCGGGAGCGGTCTCCGCCTCCCCCTGTGGCCGTCTGGACCGGTTCGGCCCTCTGGTGCCTTCTCACGGCCCTCTCGTGCGTCCTGTGGCGGGGGTTCCGCCATGGGGACTGGACGGCCTTCACCCGCTACCGACTCCCCGACGGGCGCGACGAGCGCTTCGACTGGTCGACCCGTACCGGCCGCTATGCCTGGCGCCGCGAGCTGGAGGAGCAGGAACTTCACGGCCACGACCCGGACGCACCCTTCCCGTAAAAGGCCTCCGGCGCGCTCCGCGCCGCAAAGAGGCCGAGCCGGGCCGGGAGGAGGCGCGGCCGGGCGGCCGGGAGAGGGCGTTTCCCCGCTACGCGCAAATCATCCAATTCAGGGAGACTCACGAGATGCGAAAACCGAAACCCGAAGCGAGCACCTTCCTCACTCACCTGTTTGGACGCGGCCTCGAGGATGAGCGCTACGCCGTCGAGAGGTTCCGCTCGGCGGATGACGGCGAGATCCGTCCCCTGCCCGCCGGGGGGCGCGGGACGAGACACGCGACCGCTTCCAGGAGAGCCGTCCGGAAGATGCGTCCCGCGCGCGATGAAATCATCGTCTGCACGGGGCTCAGGCTCAAAACCTCGGGAATCCAGTATTGGGGCGGGCAGGCAACGGGACTTTTCGCCCAGGGCAGGCGGCGCTGAGGGGACGTCCCGCCGTCCGTCCCGCGCCTGTATTCCAGCCACTCGGGGGAGGAGACCGCACAATGCCCCATAAAGACCCTGAAGAAGCCCGCGCGTATGAACGCGAGCGTTGCCGCAAGCGCACCGCCGACCGACTCGCAAGGGGCCTTTGCCCCCGGTGCGGGAAACACCGGCCCGCACCCGGGCGCAGGGACTGTGAGCCCTGCGGCGAGAGGGCGCGCGATTCCGAACGCCTCCGCTACGCCAGAGCCAAGGCCGGGGGCGCGCACTACGGTGGACGCAATTCCGAGAGCCGCCGCAGAATGGCCAGGGAGAGGAGGAGGAAGCAAAGGATCGAGCGCAAGGAAGCCGGGTTATGCGTCCGTTGCGGCGAGCTTGCTCCGGCGGAGGGCAGCGTCGTCTGCGAGACCTGCCGGGAGGCGAGGCGCGCTGAAGAGCGAAATCTCTACGCCGCCAGGAGAGCGAAAGGGCTTTGCGGCAGGTGCGGAGGACAGGTCTTCGCGGGAGCTTCCAGGTGCGGCCCGTGCGCCGCGCTCGAGAAGGCGCGCTCATCCGGAAAGAACGCCATCCGCAGGAAGCGCTATCACGACAGGCGCGCACGGGGGCTTTGCGTCGACTGCGGCGTCCATGCGGACGCAGGGGTGAGATGCGCGAGCTGCGCGCGCCGATCGTATCACTCCTCGGGCGAGCACAGGGGAATGCCCGTCTATCCGCCCCGCTATACCGTGGTCGAACTCGCCACGGGCGAGGAGCACGGACCCTGGGACTCCTGGGAAGAGGTCGCCATGTGCCTCGCCTTCGCGAAACTCTCGCGGGAGGAAGTGGAAGTCATCGAAGACGCTCCCGTGATGGCGAATCTCACATCTTGGGGGTGACGCGCCTGCACGTGCCGCCGGCCGTCGGGAGTACGTACTGCCGTCCTGCCGCCGGGGGGGGGCGACCGGGGGGAGGGTCTGACGACCGCCGCCCTGCTGCGCAGCCGTCCCGCCGCCGGGGGGGGTCGCTGGCCGGACTCGCCTCCCCAGCGTGAAGTACCCGGGACTCCGGACCGGGGGGGCGCACGCCCGTGCAATCGGCTCGACGAGTTCGCCACCGGCGACGAAGACGCCGAGCGCAATCCCGGCCCGCCAGTCGGCACGGAGTCAACCCGGCATCCATCGTTTCCGGCATCCCAGCGCCGGCAGCGCCGACGACCAGCCTCACCGGCGGTGACAAGAACGTCGCCGCCCCGAAATCCCACCGCTCGATTCGTCTCCGTTTCCACGTGCCCCATCCATCCGAATCCCGGACCTGACGCAAGACCGGCGCGGTATGCGGGCGGTCCTTATCGGCTGTGAACCTGCCCGGGAGAGGCAGAGAGAAGCAGGGGACCGGGCAAATGCCCGGTAGGGAGAGGGAGACCGTCTCCCTCCCGACGCCGGGCGCGACAACCCGAGAGGAGGCCTGGCCATGTTCGAGAACGACTACGAAGTCGACGTTCCCACCGCAGACGAACTGCTCGCCGAGATCGGACTCGACGCGTACACGATCCGCGTCATCCGCGACGAGACGAAAGGCGAGGCGGAGGAATTCAGGAGGGAATAGGGCGAACCGGGGGGTGGAGAGAAAGGCTCTCCCCCTCCCATCACTTTTTCACACTCACACCACGAAGGAGAATCACAATGGCATTCGGACTCAACCGCGCGGAACTGATCGGGCGTCTCGGCGCCGACGTCACCATCAACCATCTCGCGAGCGGGGGACGCGTCGCTAACCTCTCCATCGCCACCGACGAGGGCTACGTCGATAAGCAGTCCGGCGATCGGGTGGAGAAGACCGAGTGGCACCGGGTCGTGACGTTCCAGCCCGGGCTGGTCGACATGTTCGAGAAGCACGCGAAGAAGGGCCGCCTGATCTACGTGGCGGGCAAGCTCCAGACCCGCCGCTGGAAGAAGGACGATGAGGACTCGGATCGGTTCTCGACCGAGATCCTCATCGCGCCGGGCGGACGCGTGCAGTTCCTCGACAAGGTGAACGGGAACGGCAACGGCGCGCACCCAGAGACGGCCGATGTGGCGGCCACAGCGGGCGTAGTGGGCGAAGATATTCCATTCTGATCACCCCGGGGGGGTCGGCGTTACGGCGCCGGCCCCTTTTTTTGCTCGTTGTCCAGAGGAGGTCCGCCATGCCCCGAACACCCTCTCCCGCGGCAGAAATCGCCCTGCCGGCCCTCTCATCTACCGGGAACACCCGGGAAATCTCCGGTTCCGTGAACGGTAAACCATGTTCACGGAAGATCGGCAGGAACGCTGCAATCATCCCATATTCAGGATAGTGGCTCGGTCCACCCCCCGCTGCGGGAATTTCGGGCCGGAAAAACGGCCCGAAATGACCCTCTCCGCAGCATGAGAGATTGTTTCACGACGAGCTTCGCCTTCATCGTGAAACAAGCAGAAGCTCTTATGTCCCGGTGGCGAAACAACTGTCTCTCTCTTAGCGTCCTCATTTTAGCACGAACGCCGAGCGAATAAAGGGTGGCCGCAGGCGGCCATCATTTGCCGGTACCCCCCAAAAAACGATGACCCGTGTTTTTCGGGAACCCCCCGGAAAATGACGAGCCCTTGATTCGCCCGCCTACGGGCGCCGGATACACCGACCGGCGCCCTTACGTGCTGAAAATGGGGCGCTAAGAAGCGCATCCGTTAATCCTCAAGAAAGGAGAAAGGCATGGAAACCACCGTGGTGAACCTGAACACCTATGTTGATGAACACGACAGTGGCGTGCTGGTGAGGATCGACCGCATGACGAAGTGGGGAAATCCCTTCCGCATCGGCCAGGACGGCGACCGCGACGACGTGATCGAGAAATACCGGCGAAGGCTGTGGAGAAAAATCCAGCAGGAGGAGCTGGACCTCTACGAACTCGCCGACCTTCACGGCTGCGAGCTCGGCTGCCACTGCCATCCCCTCCCGTGTCACGGCGACGTCCTCGCACGCGCCGCTGAATGGGCAGCCAAATATCTCGACGAGATGCCGAAAGAAGTGGGGCGCAACGAGCGTGGCTACGCTCTTCCTGAATACAACCATCCCCTCGCTTGAGGACAACGAAAGGAGTGAACGATGATCGCTACACACGACCACAAGGAGATGAACATGAACGAGCACAGCGAACACGAAGCCCAGAACGAATCCTTCACCGCCATGGTCTGTGAGCAGGCCGCCCTCTTCGGCGCCACGCCTGGGCCGGACGAGTTCGACAACCGACCCATGTGGGGCGAGGCCGAGGCAACCGCCGCCGTCCTTAAAGCCTTCCACCTGCTCGCCGAGGCAGCGCCCGACGGCACGCAGCTTGCGGACGAGCGGGCGAGCCTCCTCTGGGGATTCGTCAACACCCTCGACGCCCAGATCCAGAGGCTCGACCGCGCCGCCGACAGGCTCATCCCCGGCATCCGCGAACTGCAGCGCGAGCAGGACGGCTCGGAGATCAGGTCCCGCGAACTCGAACTCAAGACCGACCGCGCGCAAAATCTCTCAGACCGACGCGACGCCTTCGAAGGGTTGCGCGACACGGCCGCAGAGGCCTACCGTGACCTGACCGGCGAGGTATGGCGGCCGAGGCGAGGCTCGCACGTCTCACAGACCGGCAAGCTGACTTCCTCAGTTGTCGAGGCGCGCGACTTCCAAAGGGCGAAAAAGGACCGCGAGAACACCGCGCACTTGCCCCAGGGAACCCTCGTCGCCGTCGCGGGCGGCAAGGAGGCGAACGACGCGGGAAAAATCATCGCGCATCTCGACAAGGTCAAGGCCAAGTACGCCGACGTCGTTCTCGTCCACGGCGGCGGCCCGGGTGCTGAGAAGATAGCTGCGGGATGGGCCGAGCGGAACGGCGTCCACCAAGTCGTCTGCAAGCCCGACTGGGATGCCCACGGTCGGGCCGCTCCCTTCCGCCGCAACGACGAACTCCTCGCCCTCCTCCCCAAGGGCGTGATCGCGTTCCCCGGTTCGGGCATCACCGACAACCTCGTCGACAAGGCCCGCTCGCTCGGAATTCCCGTCCAAAAAGTAGCGTGACGTGAACGCTCAACGGGTCGCGTCGTCGCCGCCCGGCGGCGCGGCCCGTTGCGTCTCGTCGACCAACGCTCGCGCCACTTGCGCCGGCAACGATGAAGACTCCACTGGTCTTGCCGCAGGAACGACTCTCCGCATTGCTCCTCCCGCTCAATCGCCGCGGCGGCTCCCGCTCGCCTCGTTCACCGGCAAAAATTCCCCCGACTCGCGTTCCCTAAAATCCCTGCGCTAGCCGCCCTTCGGCGTTTCGTTCAGTACACCCCACGCAGCTACTCTGCGGGTGTTGCGGTGATATGACTGCGCGCGATGAGCCGTGATAATTCGCACCCCCGTGTGTTCCAGTCGCGCCGGAAAAAGTAATACCATTCTGGTAGCTCGCGAACCCGGCGCTCAAGCCTGCGCCTTGCCTGCCTCTCATACGAGCAAAACAGCAGGTGAACGGCATTTGCGAATCTCCTCTCTCCTACGGGATACCAAATTGGTAGTAAACAGACATGCGCTGCTCTATGATGGCTACCAATTTTGTATCTCATGAAGCGGAGTTATTCGGAGGCCTTCTGAGTTTGTAAGAAGTGCATTCGTTATAAAAAGCAGGCTGTTTGCGGTCGTTTCGGGATCAAAATTGTCTCGAATCTTTACGAAAGGATCGGCAAAACGAATGGTGCAGACGACACAAAAGAACATTCGCTTCACGCCGGAACAGTGGTAATGCGTCGAAAAAGAGGCGCTCGAGCGTAGGATAAGCCCGAATCGACTGGTGGTCAAGCTAGTGATGGAGACTTAAAGCGCCGGGAATAGCTGCTACCGGATGCACGGGAGAATCTCGCCTGGTGCGCTGGCTGGTCAGATTGCGTCATTCCTGATATGTGGTCATCCTTGGAGGGCCCCAAGTTCAGGCCAAGGCAATTCGTTGTAACCTTGACCACCTCCTGAAAGTCACAGTTTCTGATTCTACGCCATCACAAAATCCAAGAATATTTGAAATCCACGGAGCAAAAATCCAAGAGTTTGATCTTTCCTTACAAGGATGATCACGTAAAGTTGGCAATCTTCCTCGTTCCATACTCCGAAGTCGACTGAAAAGTTGCTCAACATGTGAGGATTTGGATTGAAAATTCAAATTGCATTTGCTCCGAATGGTCACTCCGTTGTTGAAAAAACGAAAGGCGAGCGGAAAAGAGGTTCGTCAATTGTACATAAATGGATGAGACAACTTTTTGTGAATATTTCTCATGATTCCAAAATGAAGAATGTTTAGACACAGACAACTGCAGGCATAAGGAAGAATCGAGCTACCTCTGAAACTGTAAAAAAGGAACTATCAGCTTTCTTCATTTCCACACTGTACCTTTGCTTCGTATTGACGTTCGTCGCCGGTTTCTCAACCAACCCACGCGCAGGGGTTTCAAAACAAAGCTTCAGCCAGCACATCCTTGACGAAGTGCGGCGTATCGCCAGCAAGAGGAGGGGACAGAGTACTTGACAGTAGCCACATTTATACTACTATAAATATAGAAATGCGACACATGGGACTCTTCCACGAGGTGCTCTGAATGACTCTACTCAATCGTAGTGTATCATCCTGTTCTTTGGTGTGCGCCCTATCCCTTTATCTCATATTCGTGGTCGGCACCGGTTTCCAGCCCGCTCACGCGCAGGGTCTCCCGGACCTCGACGAGATACAAAAGATCATCGACGAGGCGCGGAGCATCGTCGCCAAGGCGAAGGAGTGCGTGGGGATAGCGGACGAAGCGGAAAGAAATGCGGGCTCGGCAGGCGATGAGAAAGACAAAGCGAAAAACAACGGGACGAAAGCATCAATGTACAGTATGACGGCGGTAGGCAAAGCAGAGATGGTCGCAACAGAAAAGATGAATGCGGAAACGGCGGCGAATCAGGCAGAGAAAGCGGCGAAGGATGCGGCAGCAGCAGCGCAAGCGGCGAAGGATGCGGCGGAGGATGCGGCAGACGACGTCGTCGAAACTTTCATCTCAGAAGCAATGGCCGAAACAGTCTGCATCCAAGGTATCAGCTGTAAGCCGACTTCTGGTGGTTACACAACGACTGAGCCAAGGAAGCCAACGGATAAAGATATAGAAGAAGCGGAAAGAGCATTAGAAGATGCGAAAAAAGCCGTGTTGGAGGCGAATGCGGCTGCAACAAGAGCAGAGGATGCGGCGGGGGATGCGGCGGCGGCGGCGAAAGCGGCGAGAATGGCTGCTGAGAATGCAGCGATAGCAGGAGAGGCGGCGAGAAAGGCTGTTGAAGATGCCGCGGATGATGCAGAAGATGCGGCGGCGGCGGCGAAAAGGGCAGCGACAGCGGCGAGGGAAGCGGCAAGGTCGGCTGAAGAGGCTGCAGGCTACCTGGATAAACAGCGATATGCATCTGTGGCAGGGTATGTAGATGCAGCGCGCAAGGCGGCGGATGCCGCAAAGGGAGAAGCGGATACAGCGAAAAAGGCGGCGGAAAATGCTGGAAAGTATGCCATGGATGCGGCGATGGCGGGAGATGTAGCCGGAGCGCGCGCGACGGATGCGGGAGAGGCGGCGGATAAGGCAAATGAAAGGGCAACAGCAGCGCGTACACACGCGGCGGCGGCGAGACGCTGCGCCGAGCATGTTTCCGAGAGGGAGGCGACGCTTGCATCGGCCCGTGCGGCCTCCGCCTATCTCTCGCGCACTGTGGTGAACCGGGTCCAGAAGCTGCGCCCCTCTGGCGGAAGCAGTTTCAGCAGGCCGGCGCGGACTTCGAGCAATTTGACCGGACTCAACGCAGGCGACAATATGGTTCCTGATTATCCGGCGAATTTGGCGGTGGATGTCGGCTACAGCAAATCGAGCGGCGGGGAAGGCCTCTTCGAGACCCGTTCGAGTTACGTTCTCGTGATGACGGACACGTTGCTCACCCCGCAGCGTCTGATCGGCTTCGGCGTGGGCACGGAATACACCCGCGAGTCGTTGCTGGGAGGGACGCAAAGACGGACGCGCGGCCTCACGGCGACGGCCTATCTGGCGGAAATCCTCAATAAAAACTTTACTCTCGTGCCGCAGGCGGCGCTCACCTATCTGAACAAAAACAAGAAGTTCACTCCGACGCCGGAAGATGCTGAAAGAGGGATACGCACGCTTTTTTCACTGACCATGCTCGGGCAGAAACAATGGGGCAAGGTGGAATTAAGCGGTTTTGGCCAACTCGCTTATACACATGAAGGTGGTGGCGACTCCATCTACCTTGGACAGGCGATTGCAGGCGGGGAATTCGCGTTTGCGGTGAAAACCGATGCTCGTCTGTTTGTAGGCGCGTCGATGGGCTACGACTTGGTGCGAAGCGAATCTACTAGCGATCGGTTCAGTTATGACGGGAAGGTCGGTCTTCGTTCCCCGTTAGGCTCTAGAGCCGAGCTTAGCCTGTCGATATCCACCAGCAGGAAAGACGAAGAGGAAACGACGAGCGGCAACGTTTTCGTGAAGATTTTCTTCTAAAAGAATCAGGGCCGAACTTAATCGGGAGAGCACGGCAATCGGGGAAAAGCTAAGGAGTTTAATCATGAAAAACGTGACGATGAAGCGCAGCAAAACCGACCGCTCATCTCTTGGAAGTCGGATGTTTCTCGGAATCACCTTCGCTTTGTTGCTGGCCACGGTAACGGGGTGCGATCCAGAGGTCTTACAGGGAGCTCGAGAAGTTATGACTGCGGTGCAGGATGCTGCGTCGCGTGAGGTTGAGACCACGAGGATTCTGGAGGAGGAACGGAGGCGTAGTGAGGAGGAGCAGAGGCGTAAGGAGGCCCATGCGGCAGATATGGCCCGGAAGCAAACGCTTCAGGAGTTGATGGAGGATAAGTTAAAGGGTAAGGGGGGTAAGACGAAGGTGGACCCCCAGAAGGGGGAGGTGACGGTGCAGGGGAAGGATACGACACGAATCATCGGTCAACCTAAAGGACAGATGCCGAAGAAAACCGAGCGAGCTGGATGCGATCTGCGACCGCTCAGAGCGGGCAGAAAATTTGTTGCCGAGGCTTGGGCGTTACCGGACAGCAAGTTCAATTTCGGCGAACCGCTCGCCTTTCAGATGCGGGTGAGTTCTCCCACCTATATGAGCGTCTTCCATGTAAGCACGTCTTGTAAGGTGATGCGCTTGCTGGACAACATGCCCGTGAAGGCGGCCGAGATCGTCGATTTTCCGTTGCGGGACAGTGGTATGAAGATAGTCGTGAGGCCGCCGGCGGGGATGGAAGCTTTCTATCTCATCGCTACCCGGAAAAAATTGGAGTTTCTGGCCAGTGCGGATATCCTGAGTACCGGAGGGAGTGGAATTGCGCGTCTCGACCTCAGCCCGAAGCAATTCTACCAGAGAGTGAAACAATTCCGCGACCGCATAAACCCGGACGATCTGAGCATGAGGACGCTCCTTATATCCAAGATGACAAGCGCGCCGAAGAAGACCAAGCGTGCCGGATGTAACCTGCGGCCGCTCAGAGCGAGCAGAAAATTTATTGCCGAGGCTTGGGCGGTACCGGATAACAAGTTCAATTTCGGTGAACCACTCACCATTCAGATGCGGGTGAGTTCTCCTACCTATATGAGCGTCTTCCATGTGAGCACGTCCTGCCAAGTGACGCGCTTGTTGGACAACAAGCCCGTGAAGGCGGCCGAGATTGTCGATTTTCCGTCGCGGGACAGCGGTATGAAGGTAATCGTGAAGCCGCCGGCGGGCAGGGAGGCTTTCTATCTCATCGCTACCCGGGAAAAATTGGAGTTTCTGGCCAACGCGGATATCCTGAATAGCGGAGGGGGTGGAATCGCGCGCCTCTACCTCACCCCGGAGCAATTCTACCAGAGAGTGAAACAGTTCCGCGACCGCATAAACCCGGACGATCTGAGCATCAGGTCACTCCGCATATCGATTATCGGCAATTGAGTGAACACCCGGCGTACGAGTGAAGTTGGAAATGGACGAACTGGTTCCATGGAAATTGTTCGGAGGGCGATATCTTTCCACTCAAATCAGGATGGAGGAAAAGGACAATGAAGATCACATCACGTTTCAGTTCCATTGGGGCCGTTGTCGTGGCCATCGTGGCTGTCGTAGCGCTCCAGGCTGCGGGGGTGGGCTCATACGATGCGTCGGCGGAGTCTTATATGAAGGATCTCGACATCCGTCAGATACCTATGGCGAAAATCCAGCCGGCAAAGCCGAGCGGAGCGAGCGCCGCTGCGGGTCTGGCCGTCAACGCCAGCGTAAACCGGGCAAACCGTAAGTATAAACATGGCGAGAACGTCGTGCTGACTGTCAAGGCCACGGAAGACGCCTATATCTGGGTGTTTGACACGGGAACCAGCGGCAAGGTGCATCAGATATTCCCCAACCGTTACGAGAAGAATAATTTCGTGAAAGCCAAAGCGGCGCTTCGTATTCCCGGAAAGGGATCTAAGTATATGCTTACGGCTTCCCGTCCCAAGGGCGCGGAGTTGATCACGGTCATCGCGTCGAAAACAAATGCCCCTTTGACCCCGACGATGATCGCCAAAGGTAACGGAAGCAGTCCGTTCCTGGCATTGAACGGTACGGCGCAATCGGTGGCGAAGGATTTGTCGATCACCTTGCGCAAAAAGCATCGTGTCTGGGCCAGGGCTCAGCAGGTTATTCTTATCGACTAGACATCGAATCGGTACCTGGAGGGACGCATCATGAGGCTCTTATCGCGTTTCCGATCGTTGTTTCCCGTATCCGCAGCTTCCCTTGGGGTGATGACCGTCGTTTGCCTGTATTGCATGGTTGTGCCGACACCGCTGGCAAACGGGGGGGAGATCGTCATGTCCGACGACATCATCCTTCAAATGAAGCCCAAGCCTCGTACGAGAGGGATCGCTTCGGAGTCTACAAAGACAAGTCCGGGCAGAGTTATTCTTCCAGCCATCCAATTTGAGATCGATTCAGCCCGGTTCACGCGTACCGCCTTGGCGCAGGTGCGGGAACTGGGGAAAGCCCTCAAATCCGACGTTCTCAGAACGTTTATGTTTGCGGTGCAAGGCCACACGGACAGCACTGGGAGTAGCCCATACAATCGGGGTTTGTCCTTGCGGCGCGCCCGCGCGGTGACGCGCTACCTTAAGGGCGAAATGGGCGTGGTTGGAGGCCGGCTGATCGAAGTCGGGCTGGGAGAGAGCTTCCCGATCGACGGGATTCCGACGACGGACGCGAGAAACCGGCGTGTCGAAATAACAAAACTTGGAGACGGGGCGCCCGCCGAAGATGTAAGGCGTAACCGGAGGCGGGCGCTTCTCATCGGAATCGACAAATACGGGCACGTGTCTCCCTTGAAGGGCCCGGTGAACGACGCCAAGGACATGGCGAACTTCATTACAGGACGCGGAGGATTCAAGAGCAGTGATGTCCGGCTTCTGCTGGATGCAGAGGCGACAAAGAAAAATATTCTCGCTACAGTCAAGAAATGGCTGGTCGACGGAACAAATGCCGGAGATGAGGTGTTCCTGTTCTACAGTGGCCACGGTTTTCAACAACCCGACTTGGACGGAGACGAAAAAGACGGCCTGGATGAAACACTGGTCCCGGTCGATGCATTTGTGGATGAGGACGGCAAGATAAAAGGAATGATTACGGACGACGAACTCGGAGTGCTTTTGGGTCGTCTGTCCGATCGCCGCGTGCGTGTAGTGGTAGATGCCTGCCATTCAGGCACGAGTGCCAGAAGCGCGGGAGGCTCGGAAAGTTGGAAATACGTCAAGACGCCTCGCCTGCCGGATGGTTCACCGATTCGAATCGCCCGTACGCGTGGCCTGGGGGGCAAGGAAGAGTCTCGGCAGGAATCCCTTTTGGTGTCGAACGATCCCGATTTCGCCATCTGGACGGCCGTCAGGTCAGACCAGAAAGCCCTGGTTGACAGAGAAGTCATGGGTCGTTCAGGCGGTGGAAGTGTGTACACGAGACGTCTGCTCTGGGGAGCGCGCGATGGAAAGGCTGATGAGAACCGCGACGGCATCGTGACGATGGAGGAACTCTACCGTTATGTGCTCAAAGAATCCGAGGAGTATTGCAAGCGATATTCCGATGATTGCCGCCTCGGCTTGACGCCGCAAGTTCAGGTGGCGTCGGGCCGGCTCGAGATTCCCGCGTTTGGAAATGCGTACGCGAGTTTGCCGCGAAACGCCACTCTTGCAAAAGATATTTTAGTACGTCCGTCGAGTCGACCGGCATCAAGAGGGAAAAGCGGCGTCCGGTTGCGAATCGACCCGGGCTCGAATCTCGTGCTCGGGGCCAATCTGGATATCATCGTCGAAAGTGACCGCAAGGGATATCTTGTATTACTGGATATAAATGCAGCTGGAGAATTGGTTCAGATATTTCCCAATGAAGGGAGCTTACGTAGCGGTGTTTCCTCCTTGATACGTCCAAGCGAGCCTGTACGGCTACCAGGAGAGAAAGCCGGGTTTCGCTTTCGAGCAACCCCGCCAGCTGGTTCTGGCCTCCTTGTCGCCGTTGTGACCCAAAAGAATGATCGGGTTTGGGAGTTGGCTTCGCGGCATAAAGATCTGAGTGTGGTGCCGTCTCCGGCGGCCTATCTCGTTGAGATTGGAGAAGCCCTCCGTGCTGGTTCTTCAGTACCCAATAATGCCCGTGGTTCTGGTTGGAGTGTTGCGACGCTACAATACAAAATCGCTTTACCCGATTCGGGCCGAAATAAGTCATCAAATGATGCGAGATGACATGAAATTTCAAAAAGCAGCCGTTGAATGTCGCTCCTCCTTCACCGTGCTCGTTGGAATTTTCTGTTTTTTGGTCATAGTTCAATACATTCCCTTGGTTGCGTATGCCGAGGGGTCGGGTGAAATGAGAGATTCCATCCGGAAACTCACAGAACCGGTTATCAGATCCGTTCGCTCCGCTACTCGACCTACCCATAAGACTACCCATGACGACGCTGGTCTTGTCAAAGACACGCCTGAGGATGATTCTCGAAAAAAAGGTGTTTCGTCCACTTCGGATAGAAATCAATCTTCTGACGCCCAATGATATGAAGCGCCAAATAACAGCTGATAGGCATTGCTCCTGTTCCATGGCGGTCATTGGGCTATTTTGTCTCTGGGTTGTGACGGCATGCATTCCACCTGCTGCGGACGCCCAGGGATTTGGTAGATTGAGGCATTCCATTCGAAACCTCACACGCCCGGTCATCAGATCGGTTCGCACCGTCATTCGTCCCCTCCTCAATATCACCCGCGACGAAGCCGGCCCGGTCACGGAGCTACATACGGATAATGCCCGGAGTTTTCTGTTCACCGTGCTTGGAGATGGAAGCGCCAGGTTGTGGGACCTTCGGCGTGGAGTGCAATTGGGTGGGGCTTTTGGAAGTGAACTCGCTTCAGGCGCCATCCGTGGAGAGGGGAACGCCTTGGAAGCCATAGCCGTCAGCAGAGACGGCTCGTCGATCTCCATACGTCCAGACGGCTCGGTCCAGCAGATTGGCGAGAAGATTGAAGGAATCGACCCAGTAGTCATACCCGTTCTGTCGGGGAATGGGAATGTCGTAGCGTATCGTAGTGAGGTTGACGGCGGCTGGTATGTGAAGCGGGATGGTTCCGATCAGGCCGAACGGCTACCTGGTGCCGATCCTGATAGCCGACCTATCCTCTCCTCGGATGGAGTGAAGGTCGCTTACCGAACAGTCCGGGGGACGATTGCCGTGAAAGGCGCGCTTCGCGGTGGGACGGCAGAAATCGAAGGTTGCGAGAGCGAAATTCCGGTAACAGCGGGAGCCTATACACCTGATGGCGAGCGAGTGATATTAGGGGATGAAGAAGGCAACATTTGCGTTTGGCGCATCCCCGAACATGAAGTTCCGAGGCGGATTTTCGTGCAAGAGGCAGCTCATTCCGGCTCGATTCGACTCCTCGTGCTTGACCAGGATGGAATCCATGTCTCTACAAGTGGAGAAGATGCGGCGGTAAACATCTGGGTCGTGACGTCTGAAATTCGCCCAGTGGCTTCGCTGAAGCTGGCCATAGAGTCCGCAACTTCGCTTTTGATGGACGTTAGCAGAAGGTGGGTTTTCGTCGGAGAATCGAGAGGAACGGTTGGAATCTATTCGTTCAATGAACTGGCGCGCATCGCGCGCTTGATTTCCACGGATGTCGGATGGGCAGTTCTTGACCGAAAAGGCCGATTCGATGGACCTCAAAATGGTGTCGATGCGCTGGTATGGGCAGGTGAGACAGCGGCGCAAACTCTCCCGGTCGATGCGTTCTCCGAAAGCTATTTCGAGCCTGGACTGATGGGGAAACTTGGTGGCAAACCGCAACCTTTCCTGAACGAAGACGTTCGCGATCTCTCTGAAGACGGCTACATTGCGCCGCCGAGTGTCTCGATCGATCCGATTGACAGTCTTCAGGTCGATGCCGAAGGGCGTTCAAGGGTCAATATCCGGTTGGCCCCGAACTATCCAAGGCGGGACGTGCTCGAAATCAGGCTATATCACAATGGAAAACTCGTTCCTGCCGAGAAGATGGTCTCCGATCCTACTGGCAAGATCATCGAATATGCGATTCGACTCCTACCGGGAGAAAACACCTTCAAAGCGATCGGGATCGGTCCGGGAGGGGTCGAAGGCCAACCGGCGTTAGTGACGGTGGCGGTTACCGAACCTGAACTGCGTCGGCCCAGGATGCAGGTAGTCGCCATCGGTATCGGCGATTACGTTAGGCCTGACTGGAAGCTCGAATCCACTCGTAACGACGCAAATGCCGTCGTCTCGGCGCTGCGTAACCGGAGTGGCAACTTGTACAGTGACGTGGACGTGGTTTCATTGTTAGATTCTCACGCCAAGGCGACCATGATTGAAAATCACATTTCCGGAAAATCGCAATCGCCCCAGGATGTTCTGGTGGTCTTTTTTGCGGGTCACGGCTATGCGTTGCAGGAGAAGGGGAATAAGGGTAGCTGGGAATGGTATCTTCTCCCGTACACGCATGCTTGGAACACGAGGACAGAGGGAAAAATCGAGATGATACGACGGTATGGGATTCCCAGTCGTCGCTTGATGCGTTTGCTGACGAAAACCCAGGCGCAGCGCGTATTCCTCATCCTCGATTCGTGCCGCTCCGGCGCGGTTGTTGACGCCGTTTCCTCCTCCACGGGAAGGGCGCTCGACGATGCCGTCGGACAAAAAACTTTGCGCAGAATCGCGCGTGTGGGCGGCATTCACATCCTGGCGGCTTCGCGAGCGGATGAGGATGCAATCGAACTGCTCTCCGTGCCACACGGCGCTCTGACCTATCTGATCCTCGAGGGTATCCGGGGGGCGGCGGATGAAAATCTAAACGGGAAGATTTCTGTTGGTGAGATCATTAGATATGCGACGAGGGAGATGCCCCTTCTCTCCCAGCGGCTTGTCAAAGAGACTATCAGCCAGAAGCCCGTCGGCTATTCACGCGGGGCGGACTTCGCGCTCGCCGGATTGTAAATCAAGAGGTGGCGCTGCGCCCTGCACCGGATACTAGTTATGTGGACAAGAGACGTTACTCTCAAGTGTTCTTCGTTGTTCTTGCATGCATGATGATTGGTTGCACAGCGTTGGGGTATAAGGGCGCATCTGGAATCTGTCCGCTTCCGGCATGTTCGGATTGGAAATATCGACGCTTTATACACAACGGAATTCCGGTAATCGGTTTCCAGAAACCGGGTCGTCGCCTAGGCCGCATGGTCGTCTATATCGAGGGGGACGGAAATGCGTGGAGTAGTCGCTCGCGGGTTTCGAGTGACCCCACCCCGGATGATCCGGTCGCTCTCCGTTTGGGGTTGCGTGATCCGGACCCTGGCGTTCTTTATTTGGCGCGGCCCTGCCAATATGTCGGCAGGAAGTTCATCGCCAGTTGTAATCCTTCACTCTGGACAGCTGCGCGATATTCACTGGAGGTTATCGAAGCGATAGATCGCGCAATCACGTCTTCAAAGCTGTCTGCCGAAGATCGTCTCACACTCGTCGGATATTCCGGTGGAGGTGTCATCGCGACGCTCTTGGCGTCGCGCCGTCTGGATGTGGATGAATTGGTCACGGTCGCTGCGCCTTTAGACATCGCCGCCTGGACAAACCACCACCGGGTCTCACCTCTCAAAGATTCCCTCAATCCGTCCGAGCGCGTGCCCGCCTACGGTAAGGCGCGTGAATTTCACTTCCATGGCGGACGGGACCTGGTGGTGCCTCCCGTGGTTGTTGAGCAGTATCGCCGACAAGCGTCACGAGCAAACGTCCATTTTTTCACTGTTTCCGAGTTCGAGCATCAATGTTGCTGGGTGCGCGACTGGCCAAAGTTCTTGTCGATGATTCGAGAACGCAGAATGCATTCAAAGGTGTGTGTAACCCCTAAAATGGGAGAAGTTTCACGTTCTTCAGAACGTTAATGCTGCTAGATATTTGAACTTCTGCTGCTGGTGGCTTGGTCCAAGTGATTTTAATTTTCTTTTACCGGAATATTGAGATCTGACTCGCTCGGCAGACCAAAGACTGTTAGCGAAACGACTAGGAGGACACCATGAAAACGAAATCCTTAACTGCAATGCTATCGGCTTCTTTGCTATTCATGCTCATGCCGGAATACATACACGCTGATGAGAAACTCTCCATTAAGGCCTACAGGCACCGAGGATGCATTCTTCCTCCTACTAATATAAACCGTCTGGCAAGAAATTCGCACATAGGTCTTGAGATGGAGTTTTCATATCCAAAAGACCCTAAAAACACTAAACAGATTGACACTGCAATTCTATCTTGTATGGGAGACGTTGAGGAGAAGCGATTGAGTTGTAATGATGCGGTTGAGTTGCCATGGTCGGCCCTGGAAGAACTAAATTCTTTGGAACCCTTTGCGGGAGCAAAATGTGAGGACCAGTTCAAGAGTGAGGTCCGTAAGTGTTTGGACTACTACGAACAGAAGACATCGAAATGTCACGCTTTAGGACGTGGGGTTCCTTTGTCGAAGGGGGCATCCTTGTGGGAAGAGTTGATACCAGACGATAGTCCTAGTGGCAACTATGAAGAACTGCCACCAAGTGACGACCACCTCTATAAAACCCGGAAAGACCAGAAAGGAGGCCCAGCGGACAATTGGAAAAAATGGGTAGAGGGGAACCTGCCAGGGAATAAAATGGGAGATATGGGGATAGATAGAAAAGGGGGAGATATGCCCTCCTCGGGCTATTCTGGAGCAAAATTCCGAGATCCGAACCCCACGGGCAAATCTGGAGTAGACTTGAAAGACCTGATTCGGCTAGAGGAGCGAGAAATGCTCGAAGAGGAGAAAAAGGAGTATGGGACCCTAGGTTCTCCGGGTGGTCCAATAAACCCTGGAGGTGCAATGAATAAGAAGAGGAACGATGCTTGTGAGCGAGCTAAACGTAGAGCTGCGCAGACAATACCCCGCATCACTCCGAGCAGATCAATGTGCACAACCTATCGAACTGCTTTACGTATGTACGAAAGTGTAAGACGGATCCTGAGCAGTAACGGCTGCCCCGCGCACGAGGTAAGGCAATACGATCAGGCGATTGCGCAAACAAAGCTCGGAGTGCGCGCGGTCTGTGCGGATATTCGCTAATGCCGCTCCTGCAGTCGGTTTGGCTACCGTATTTAGGCCTTTTCTGGATTCCGCTATGTCCTTGCTTTTGGTGCGGGTGAACTTGGTGGACGCCCAAGTTTCTTCTCGCTATTTTGATGAGCGCTCCAAAGTATGGGGCGCATCGCATTCTCCGGATCTCATGCCCGCACACGACACCGCGTTGCACGAATCGTCCTGTAGCGTCACCATCTTCAGTCTAGAACTGGATTCTATAGGCTAAGTAATCTTTTCGTGCTTTGATATAGACGTAGATCCTAAGAACAAGTCCAAACCATCCAGCACGATTAAAAATAACGGAAAAACTTCGTAGGGTATGTGGCCTCTAAAGAGCTTGCCATGTAATTGTTCGTCGCCATATTCTTCGTCGGGCTGGAGTGTGAACACATCGACCAGTGTTCATTGCGTACTAATACTGAGATGAGCTAAAGCGGGCTTATCCGGAGGCTAAGTAGCAGAACTTGCCCCCACTCAGGAGATTATGGTTGCTATAATCGACTACGCTGCGGGCGGGATCTGAGCCGTCATTCGGCGCGAGTTGGTGGTTCCCGGATGAACGATGTGGGGTGCCGAAGCGTGAGCGCAATCAAGCCGTCACAAACCGGACTTTGGAAGATGTTCTGACAGGGACGCTCCAGGATGCGCGGGAGTTTGAATTCCTCCGCTTCCGTTTTGATTACATATTGAAGAAAGTGGATTTGGAACAAGATTTCGAATCATGCCTGTATCCCAATGATATCAACAGGATAGAAGGATTTCAGGGCTGATGGAAATACCCTAACGCCTCTAAGCGGGCGTATATCATGGTTCCCTTCGGTCGAGAGCCATCAGCAGGGGCGGAAGTAGCAGGAAGTCGGTGAGGAGCCCGAAGATAATCGTAATCGAGACCATCAGACCGAGTGTCCAACTTCCTTCGTAGCCCGACAAGGTGAACACCAGGAAGCCCGCCGAGAGGACCACGGTCGTGGTCCATAGCGCATGGCCCACGGTTCGAAAGGTGGTGCGAACGGCTTCGGGCGCGGAGAGGCCCTCCTTTCTCCGGGCTTTCATGTATTTGCTCAGGAAGTGGATTGTATCGTCCACGATGATTCCGAAAGCGATTATGGTCATCACCGAACCGGCGAGGCTCACCCGGCCGACCATATAGTCCCAGAGGCCGAAACTCATGGCCGCGGGAATGAAGTTGGGCACGAGGCTGATGAGGCCGAGGCGCAAACTCCTGAAAACCAAAATCAGAATAAACGAAATAAGGGTCATGCCGATGAAAGTGCCGCGCAGCATGCTTTCCATGTTTCTCTGGGTGAGATGAGCGAAGATCATGCTCAAACCCGATGCTTCGCCCGCAAGGCCGGGCATGCTGGCGCGGAGCCAGGCCTGCGCTCGCGAATCGAGTTCACGCAGGCCCCGAGCCGAAACGCCCTGGACCGTGACGGTCATGCGCGTTGCGGATTTGGCGACGTCGATGCGGTCGTTCAAGTTGCTGCCGAAAGGAAGTGAAAACTCATAGAGCAGCAGATATTGCGCGGCGAGTTCGGGGTCCTCCGGCACTTTGAAGAAGGCCGGGTCGTCGCCGTGCATGTTCTTGTTCAGGCGCTTCATGACGTCCGAGAAGGCACGGACGTGGCTCACTTGTGGCTGCTTTCGGTACCAATCGGCGAAGGCCTCGACCTTTTTGAGATACGCGGGATTGGTGATGCCGCCTTCGCGCCCGGATTTCAGGGAGTATTCCAGCGAATTCAGGCCGGTCAGGTTTTTAATGACGAAGTCCGTATCGCGCCGGAACCGGTAGCGCTCGTCGAACTGCTTCGTCCAATCCTCGCTCAACTCGTTGCGGGGAATGCCGGTGAGCAGGGCAATCGTCAAAAGGGCGACGAAGCAGAGCAGAAACTTGCGGCGTTCGACGATGAAGTCGCCGAAGCGCTCGAAAAAAGGGGACCTGTCGGTGCGGACAGTACGCGCACGCAGCGGCAGAAGCGATAGCAGCGCAGGCAGAAGCGTCATGGAGTAGAAAAAGACGGACAGCACCCCGAACGCCACGAGATTTCCCAGTTCCCGGAAAGGCGGTGAATCGGAAGTGTTCAGGCTCAGGAACCCGATCGCTGTCGTGAGCGAGGTCAGAAACACCGGCCAGATGTTGCTGCGGAGCGATTCCACAATCGCTGCGCTCTTTGCCATGCCATTTCGCATGGCAAAGAGAACAGCCGTGACGATATGGACCGAATGGGCAACGGCTATCACCATGACGATAATCGGCAGACCTGCGGTGATGGGACTGAACACCAGACCGACCCACCCCGTGAAGCCCATGGTGGTGTTGATGGCGAAAATGATCACGAAAACGATGGCCAGGGTGCCGAGCAGCGAGCGCAGCAGTAGCGCCGTGCCGATCAGGACGACGAAAAAGGCGATCGAGCCGAGGTTTTTCATGCTGTTCGCAGTAGCGTCGGCGACGGTACGGTTCAAGACGACGTCGCCCGTCAGATAGTATGAGATGTCGGGATGGCTCTCGCGGGCCTTGCCAAGAATGGCGTTCAGATAATCGGTTATTTCGACTGCTACGTTGTCTCTTTTTTCGGGCATGACGAAATTGATCGCCAGCCCGCCTACGCGCCCGTCTTGGGAAACGAGGCGCCCGGCGATGTCCGACGCGTTCAGCGCGATTTTCCGGATTCGCGCGAGGTCGGCGTCGCTCAGCGCGCTCGCGTCGTCGACGAGTGGCTCGACGATCAGATCATCCCCTTCCGCCCGGCTGTGAGTGTAGTTCGTGAGGGAATCGACCCGGCTGGAATGAGGTGCCTTCCATGCGGCTTCGGTCAACTCCTCGATGGCGCGAAGAGCTTCCCTGGTGAACACCGGGCCCCTCCGATCCGTGGCTGTGCAGGGCAGCACCGTTCCCGGGTAGGGCCTTCACGAAGTCGATGTGGTAATTCACCGCTTGCTCGACGGCAGTGCTTTCAAGCTGCTCTTCATCCGTCCCACCTACGAGCGCGCTATAGAGGGTTCCGGCGTGCCCGGGCAGGTAGCAATCGAGGAAAGCGTGGCAAGAGGGAACCAGTTCGGCGAATCGCCAGACTCGGCTTTTCATCTCCGCCTGAGTAACCTGCTTCGACTTTCCGAACCAAGCTCCGATCTCCCTGTCGAATCGAGCATCACGTTCGTTTCTCATCAGGTTGCTCCTTGCTCAATCGATTGCGAAATGGCAGGGTGCGAGGCGATATGGCCCCAAAGTTTAGTACAAGGCGAGATCAGTAAGGAATGTCCGAACAACACCGGTTTCTGCGAATGCGTACATGGGCGTAAATCCCGCTATACCTGACAGCGCGGGTGAGCGGCGGGGGGATGTGCAACCGGACAGGTCTTCAGGGAGGCAGCCATGGCGGGCTTCGAGGAGGTTTCGATCGACACGCTGTTTCGCATCGACGGCGACAGCGCGCTGGTCACCGGGGCGGGCGGCGGGCTGGGACGAATCGCCGCGATCGCGCTTGCCAGCGCGGGGGCGCATGTCGCGGTCACCGATATCGATGCGGCGGCGGCCGATCGGGTCACGGCGGAGATCCGGGAGGCCGGCGGGATCGCCGAGTCCTGGCGGCTCGACGTTGCCGACCGCAAGCGCATCGACACCGTGATCGACGAGGCGGCTGAGCAGTTCGGCGGGCTTCACATCCTGATCAACAATGCCGGCATCGCGCGGCCCGGACCGGCCGAGTGGTTTCCCGACGAGGACTGGGACGAGGTGGTCGAGGTCAACATGACCGCCCCGTTCGTCTGCGCGCGCCGGGCGGCGAAGTACATGCTGGTCCAGGGGGAGGGGCGGATCGTCTCGATCGCCTCGATCATGGGGTTTAGGGCGAACGCGATGGTTCCCCACATCCCCTATCAGGCGACCAAGGGGGCGATCGTCAACATGACCCGCTCGCTCGCCGTCGAATGGGCGGGCCGGGGCATCCGGGTGAACGCCATCGCGCCGACCTTCTTCTACACCAATCTCGGCGCCGATCTGCGTCAGCGCCGGCCCGAGATCGTGGCCGAGATCAAGGCTCGCACGCCTCTCGGCCGGCTCGGCGAGCCCGAGGAAATCGCCGGCGGCATCCTCTACCTCGCGAGCCCCGCCTCCTCGATGGTGACCGGCCACACGCTGGCGATCGACGGCGGCTGGCTCTCGATCTAGTGTCCTGATTCAGAAGTTTTTATTCAACTTTCTCCTGGACGCTGAGGGTCCTTTGGCAGAAGCGTTCGATGGAAGCCAAGACGTCGTCGGCCGACTTGGTCAAGTGAAACGGCCGGGGATCGCGGTTATGAGTTTCGATGTAGCGTTCGATGGCGGCCTCGAGATCGGCGGTGGAGCGGTATGCGCCACGCTTGATCTACCGCTCGGTGAGCAGTGCGAAGAAGCGTTCGACCTGGTTGAGCCATGAGGAGGATGTAGGCGTGAAGTGGCTGTGTCATCGCGGCCGCTTGGCGAACCAGTCATGGATCAGCCTAGTTTTGTGGCTGGAAACATTGTCCATGACGACATGGATGTCGAGGTCGGTCGGCGCGTTGCGCTCCACCTCGTCGAGGAAGGCGCGGAACTCGTGCGCCCGAACAGCCTCCTCGAGAGCACCGCCCCGGTGGCGCGAAGCTTCCCGAGATCGACCTCCAGACGCGCCTGGCGGGTCTCCGACTTGCGAAGCGCCTTGCGAAGCCGCGCATTCTCTCTGGACAGAAACCCGATCGCCGTCTTCTGGCGCCGCGACCTCCACAGGGCCTTGCGCAGTTCCTCGTCCGCACGGGACGGCGACCTCGAGCGCGCCGCCTCCATCGCGCGCAACAGCCGCGCCTTGAGCCGTTCGGTCGCGATGTCTGCGGCCCCGAGGGAGACTTTAAGACGGTAGACCTCCGCGGACAACGATTCGACCACCTCCGCCTGGTCGCGCAATCGCCTCAACTTCCTGTAGAGCCCGATGGCCTCCTCGTCCAGGCTTCGGATGGTCTCTTTGTGAACCGCCGACTTCTGCTTCTCCCGGGCCAGACGATCTTCGAGCCGGGCAACCTCCTTCTCCCGCTGGCCGACCTCCTTGCGCAGGGCATGAATCGTCTCCTTGCGCTCCTCCAGGGCCTTGCGCACCCGCCCCGCCTCCCCCGGCGACGGCACGCCCGAGAGTTCCTTGCGAAGCCGGACGACCTCCATGCGCAGCGACATGAGCGGGCTGCGCTTGCGCGGCTCGACTCCCGCTTCCGCAAGCAGCTTCTCCAGCCGCGCCACTTCCGCCTTGAGCGACAGCGCGTCCTTCGCCGCGCGGCGGGCTTCCTTCGCCTCCCCGGCGGCCGCCTCGAGCTTCTTCTGGCAGACGTCGAACTGCCGCTTCAGCCTACCCGCACGGGCGCGGGAATCCACCTCCTTCCACCGCAACTCCTCGCAGCGCGCCTCCGTTGCTTCCGCGCGCGCACGCTCGCGCTCGAACAGCGAACGCCAGTCCGGCTCCCCGTATGAGAGTGTCCCCGGTGAAAGAGGCCATTGCGAATCCGGCCTCTCGATCAACGCCGGCTCTGTCTCGACAGCTTCTGTACGAATCTTCATGCCGACAGGAATACCACATGTCGAATCGCGTTACCAGCCCCCGATGAAAATCTCTTCAGATGTCAATGATGAAAAGGACGAACCCCATCACCCCGTGACTGAACGGTAACTCCTGTCGATCGTCGATGGGGTGGACGCGCCCGCCCGGCGACTTCACATCCGGGCGAGGCGACGTCGTTTACGTCGTCGGCGCATGGTCCGGAATCCGGCTCCCCGGCAACGCGCTTGCGATTGCGCTCCCTCCTCTTCCGCCCCCGGTTCCCCCCCCTTTTTTCCGTAGCGCTTCGCTCCTCTCCCTGGCGCGTTCGGCCTTCGCGGGGGAAACCCCGTGTTTTTCCTGCCGCATCGCAGCGCGAAGCACGCAGGTTCCATGCGAATGCGGGTTTTGCGCCATCGAGCATGATTGAACGGGCGCCCACTCTTTCCTTTACAGGCAACCCGGCGGTTGACCGATCCTGTCAGTAGTGATAAGTATATTTGATAGAAATGACCAAGGATAATCGGGGGTAAACGACGTGGATGTTTCCTTCTCCAAGCGTGGCTTATCCCGCCGGCACCGTCATCTTCCGCGCCGCCTGGGCGAGGCCACCCCGTTGGCGGGCCGTTCGCGTCCTGATAGACTGGGGCTGGGCCCACAGACCCACAGAATTAGATAGCTCAGGTCTCGCTGAGGGCCGGGACGTGCGCCGGCCCTCACGGACCCGTTCGGGTTTCGCTTCCCGCACGTACGGGCGCGATGGTTTTGTAGCCCCTCCTCGGGATTGTCCTGCCCTCCGTGGTTGTCCTTCGTCAGGACAGGCTGGAGGCCTGTCCCTGCGCGAGACGAGACGCTTCCGCAGGGGCGTCAGTAGATCGGGGTGAGAACGTCGGCGAAATCCGGGTCCTTGCCGCGGGTGGCGCGGAAGAACGCTTCCTGAAGCTCCCGGGTGAGAGGGCCGGGCTTCCCATCGCCGACCGGGATCCGGTCCACCGAGACGACGGGCGTCACTTCCTTCGCCGAGCCGCAGATCAGGATCTCGTCCGCGAGATAGAGCTCGGTGCGGTCCACCTCCCGCTCCACCGCCGGGCGGTTTCGGACCTTCGCGAAGAGCCCCATCAAGGTGGCGCGGGTGATCCCTTCCAGAATTCCCGCCGTCACGGAAGGCGTGATCAACTGCCCGTCGCGTACCAGCATCACGTTCGCGCCCGACGCCTCGGCGAGCTTGCCGTCCCGGTTGAGGATGAGGGCGTCGTCGTAGCCGTTGACGCGCGCCTCCACCCCGGCGAGGCGGCTGTTCTGGTAGTTGGACCCGACCTTCACCCGGGCCGGAATCGAATCGTCGTGGATGCGCCGCCAACTGCTGACGCAGACGTGAATGCCGTGCCGGAGGGCGTCGTCGTGGGGGCGGCCCCCCCCGCCACCCACGCACCGATCTCGATCTCCTCCGGCCGGTACTTCTTGACGTCCCCGGCACCGCCGAATCCGAAGTACGTCACCAGACGCATGTGGACGTCCTCCCGGAACCGTTTCGCGCGCGCCCAGTCGAGGACCGCCTGCCGGTACTCGTCGAAACCGTAGGGGGACGTCATCCGCATGATCTTCATGTTGACTAACAGGCGCTCGAGGTGCTGATCCAGCTTCCAGACGAAGAGGTTGTCCCGCACCTCGTCCCAATAGGCCCGCAAACCCTCGTAGACGTTCGCTCCGCGCATGGCGGTGGCGGTGAGGACGCTCACCTTGGCGTCCTCGGGCGCGACCATGCCGCCGTCGAGCCAGACCTGGAATCGCTCCGAATCCTTGCTCATGCTCCCTCCGTCTCTCTCGGCCCTGTCATGCGAGCCCCCCCGCTACCGCCGCTCCCTGTGTCGTGCGGGGCCGACACGACCGTGAGGTTCAGGTTGCCCTGCTCGTCGCTGCGGGCGACCTGTCCGGGCAGCACGACGGTCGTCGAGTCCATCTGCTCGAGGATCGCGGGGCCTTCGAGATCGGCGCCCCGGGGGAGGCCCTCCCGGGCGTAGATCGGACAATCGACGAATCCGCCGAGCTCTGCAAAATGCACCCGGCGCCTCCCTCGCTCCGCCGCGCGCAGGTCGCCGCCCGTCCCGGCGGCGCCCGCGACCGGGGGCGCCGTCACCCGGGCGAGGGCGGTGACGCGAAAGGTGACCAGTTGAACCGGCGCGTCCGGCGCGTAGCCGTACACTCTTTCGTGCTCGCGCCGGAAAGCGTCGACCAGCGCCGAGAGGTCGTGGTCGGCGAATTCCCGCTCCTGAACCGCCACCGTGATCTCGTGGCTCTGTCCGACGTAGCGCATGTCGATGGCACGTTGCACCGTGCGCTCGCCGGGCTCCACCCCCTCCCGGTCGAACCATTCGAGCGCTCGCTGTCTGACCTCCGTGAAGGTGACGTTGATGCCGGCGGCGCCGGTTCCCTCGAGATCGGCGATCCGCGTCAGGCTGAAATCCGAGCGCACGTCGGCGACGAGGAGCCCGAGCGCGCACAGGAGACCCGGTCCGGGCGGCACCATGACCCGGGTCATGCCCAGCTCGCGGGCGAGCGCGGAGGCGAGGAGAGGCCCCGCCCCCCCGAACGCCACCAGGGTGAAGTGCCGCGGATCGAAACCCTTCTCCACCGAGATCACGCGTATCGCCTGAACCAGGTTCTCGTTGAGGATGGTGAGCACCGCTTCGGCCGCCTCCTCGACCCCGAGCCCCATCGGGGCCGCCACCTTGTCGGCGATTGCGCGGTGCGCGAGGTCGGGACGGAGGCTCATGCGGCCGCCCAGCAGGGATTCGCCGGAAAGGCGGCCGAGCACGACGTTGGCGTCGGTCACGGTGGGCTCGGTTCCCCCGAGGCCGTAGCAGGCGGGGCCGGGCGCGGCGCCGGCGCTCCGGGGGCCCACGTGCACGAAGCCGCCCGTGTCCACGCGCGCGATGCTACCCCCTCCGGCTCCCACCGAATGCACGTCGACCATCGGAAAGCGGATGGGATGCCCCCGCACCTCCCGCTCCTTTGCGACGAGCGGCCGGTTGCCTTCGATGAGGCAGACGTCGGTGCTCGTTCCCCCGACGTCGAAGGTGATGACGTCCGGACACTCGGCTCTTCCGGCGAGAAAGCCCGCGCCGGTGACTCCCGCCGCCGGCCCCGACATGAGGCAGCGGCCCGCCATCGCACCCGCATCCCGAAGCGAGGCGACGCCGCCGTGGGACTGGAGGATCTTCGGGCCCACGATGCCCAGGGCGCGGGACCGTTCCCCGAGGCGCTCGAGATAGCGGCTCACGACCGGGCCCAGCGATGCGTTCAGCACGGTGGTCGTGGTCCTCTCGTACTCGCGGAACTCGGCCACGACTTCGTGGGATGCGCAGGTGAACGCACCGGGAAGGTGCTCGCGCACCGCGGCCGCGACGGCGGCCTCGTGGGCCGGATTGTGGTAGCTGTGCAGGAAGCAGACGGCCACCGCCTCCACGCCTTCGCGGCGGAAGTCGTCGAGGATTCCATCGAGCGCTTCGAGGTCCGGCGGCACGTCGGAAGGCCCGAGGAGATAGGTGCGCTCCTCGATCTCGCGCCGGAGGTGGCGCGCGACGAGGGGCGGGGGCTTCGGCATCCGAATGTCGTAGTTGTGGGGTTGGCGCTGGCGGCGGATCTCCAGGATGTCGCGAAACCCTTCAGTGGTGATGAGGCCCGTGACCGCCGTGTCCCCCGTGATGAGCGCGTTGGTGGCGACCGTCGTTCCGTGGCCGAAGTAGCGGACGTTCCCGGCACCGGCGGCTGCACAGTCCAATAGCTCCGGAATGCCGGCCGCAATCGCCCGGGACGGGTCGTCCGGTGTCGAGGGTGTCTTCAGAAACCACGTCTTGCCGTCCGAGAGGCGGACGAGTGCGAAGTCGGTGAACGTCCCGCCGACGTCGACGCCGAGGACGTAACGCTCAGGCGCCACGGTTCGAATCTTGGCGGGCCTCCCGCAAGGCCGCGGTCCGGGAGGCGTCGACGCTTCCGCGGACGAGCGCGACGCCGTAGCTCTGCTCCGCCGCGGGTGCGGTCACCTTGCCGGCGGCCACGTCGTCGCGCACCCTCTCCGGATCGCGTTCCCACGGGTCGCCGAAGCCGGCACCGGACGGGGTGTCGACCCGAACCGTCGTTCCCGCGTCCACCTTGAGCTCCGAGAACGAGCCAGGAAGCTTCGTCTCGCGGTTTCCGCCCGGGTCCAGAACGAAGACGCCGGGACACCCCGAACTTCCGCCAAACAGCCCGGACGCGCCTCGGGATTGGCGCAGTCCGCGGCCTGCGAGCCTCGCCCGCTCCGCCCAGATGGTGATGTCGCGGCGCGTCGCGAGGCCGCCGCGATGTCGTCCGGGGCCTCCCGAGTCGGCGATCAGCTCGTAGCGGCCGACGGTCAGCGGGAACTCCTGCTCCACGGATTCGATGGGCAGGTTGGCCGCGCCCGAAACGTGGACCCGGACCGCGTCTTTTCCGTCGAGCGCGGAAAGCGCGCCGGACGCTCCCGCGTAGGTCTCGTAGTCGACGAAGTACTCGTTCCGGCGCGGGTCGACGCCGCTGAAGATAAGCCCGTGGAGCGGACCGCAGCCGGCCATCACCCGGTCCGGCGCCGCGTCGGCGAGCGCGCCCAGCAGCAGGTCGCCGAGCACGTTGCCGGTCGCGCCCCGATCCCCGACGGCGGCGGGGGGGCGGCAGTTGACGACCGTGCCTTCCGGCGCGGTGACGCCGATGGCGCGGAAGTACCCGGAGTTGGGCGGCAGCGCCGGGTCCGTCACCGCCTTGACCGCGTAGTAGACGCCGGACAGGGTGGCCGCGAGCGGCATGTTCCGGGCCCCTGCGATCTGCCCGTCGGTGCCCGTGAAGTCGAAGTGAATGCGATCGACGCGAATGGTGATCTTGACGCGGAGGCGAACGATGCCGTCGGCCACGCCGTCGTTGTCGACCACTTCTTCGTTCTCGTAGGTTCCGTCCGGCAGCCTCGCGATCTCGGCGCGCGTGCGCGACTCGGCGTAGTCGAGGAGCGCTCTCGCGCCCCGGTGCACGCTATCGGCTCCGAAGCGAGCAAAGCACTCCTGCACCCGGCGGACCCCGATGGCGTTGGTCGCGATCTGGGCCCGCAGATCGCCCTCGCGCTCGCGCGGGGTGCGCGAGTTGAGGAGCACGAACGCGAGCATGTCGGTGCACAGCTCCCCCTCGTCCAGCAGCTTGACGGGAGGGATTCGCAGCCCTTCCTGGAAGATGCTCGTGCAGTCGGCGCTCTCGCTCCCCGCCACCTTGCCGCCGATGTCGGAGTGGTGGGCGATGTTGGCGACGAACGCGACCGGCCGGCCATCGAAGAAGACGGGGCTTGCGAGCGTCAGGTCCGGCAGGTGCGAGCCGCCTCCCACGTACGGATCGTTCGTGAGGAAGCCGTCGCCGGGGCGAAAGCGGTCGAGGGGGTAACGCCGGGTGATGTTCTCCACGAGGCCGAGGAGCGAGCTCAGGTGAAGGGGGGCGATGGCGGTCAGGGCGAGGAGGTTGCCCGCAGTGTCGAAGATCGCGACCGAGCAGTCACGCCGCTCCTTGATGTTCGGGGAATACGCGGTCTTGACGAGGGTGGCCATCATCTCGTCGGCCGCGGCGGCGAAGCGGTGCGCGATGACCTCGGTGGTGATTCGGTCGCAGTCTGGATCCATGGGCACTCCCCGACGAGTTACCGTCAGAAGTTGTGTATGAACTGAATTGAAGAAGGCGGCGCATCCTGCTGAAATAGGGTTGTCCAAAGCCCGGTCATTCAGCACACAGGAGATGCTCCACCATGAGAGAAGATACGACGATTTCTTTCCGGAATCCAGCCCTACGGGACAAGTTGAGCGAACTGGTGCGCGAGGGCGCGCAACGAATCATCCGCCAAGCGGTGGAAGCGGAGTTGGAGGCCTTTCTGGAAGGGTATGCGGCCGACCGTGACGCGCAAGGTCGACGCGCGGTGGTTCGCAACGGCTACCTGCCGTCGCGGGAGGTGTTGACGGGTGTGGGTCCGGTGCGTGTCCGGGTTCCGCGGACGCGGGACAGGTCGGGCGCGGGCCGGTGCTTCCGCTCGGAGTTGCTGCCGCCGTATTTGAAGAAGACGAGGCGTATGGAGGCGGTGATTCCGTGGCTGTACCTGAAGGGGGTATCGACGAACGACTTCGGTGAAGCGCTCACGGCGCTGTTCGGTGAGTCGGTGAAGGGATTGTCCCCGGCGAGCGTCGCGCGGCTCAAGGACGGCTGGGAGCGTGAGTACGCGCAGTGGCGCGAGCGCGACTGGGCAGAGGAGGAGTTCGTGTATCTGTGGGCGGACGGGATCTACGTGAACGTGCGCGGCGAGGAGCGGCGTTGTCTGCTAGTGGTTGTGGGTTGCGACGCGCGTGGCCGCAAGCGCTTCCTGGCCCTGGAATCCGGGTTCAGGGAGTCGAAGGAGAGCTGGAGGCGGTGCTGTTGAGCCTGCGGGACCGGGGCGTGAGGGCGGCGAAGCTGGCGGTGGGCGACGGTGGGCTGGGGTTGTGGTCGGCCCTGGCCGAGGTATATCCCGAAACCCGTGCGCAGCGCTGCTGGATGCACAAGACGGCGAACGTGCTCGACAGGCTACCCAAACGGGTTCAGGGCGAAGCGAAGTCGATGCTGCACGAGATATGGGGGTCGGACACCCGTGCGCATGCGAAGGAGGCTTTTGAGCGCTTCTGTGCCACCTGGGAGGCGAAGTACCCGAAAGCCGCCGATTGCCTGGCGGGGGGACCGCGAGGAGTTGCTCGCCTTCTACGACTTCCCGGCGGCGCACTGGCAGAGTCTGCGGACGACGAACCCCATCGAATCGACCTTCGCCACCATCCGCCTACGGACGGCGAATACCAGGAACTGCCTGAGCGAGAAGACGACGCTAAGCCTTGTGCATCAACTCACCAATAGGGCATAGAAGCGATAACGCAGTTTACGCGGCTTCCGAAAACTGGCCGACGTGAGGTTCATCGACGGAGTGGACGAAAGAGGTATGGGCAGGAGGGCTGCTGGATTCGAGACGGCCATACAACAGATTTGTGTATGGACGCGCCCAAGAATGCAAGCGTTGGCCCGGAGGTTTTGGTGCGTTATGGTCAGACTCATTCGTGTATACGGCCTCTCAATTGCGGCGTTTCACTATTACCGCGGGCCCGTATGGAAATGCGAGGATCGGGTCCGAATCGACCGTGCGAGCTTGAAAAACTCCAAAATCTGGTCCTGGTTTTCCCGACCCCGTCTCAATGACCGTTCGCCCCTACCTCCTCATTCGGCCTGCTCACATTCCCGCCGTGCTCCGCTCGCCTGCCGCTCAGGCGGCCGGCGCCGGCTCCCGGTAGAATTCTCTGTTCGTAATCAGCGCCCAGGCGATGCGCGCCATCCTGTTGGCCAGCGCCACCGCAACCAGCATCTTGGGCTTACGCGCCAGCATCCGGGCCAGCCACGATCCGGGAGGCGCGCCTCGCCGGACCGCCCAGCGCACCACGCTCATCGCGCCCGTGATCAACAACCGCCTCACGTCGCGCTGGCCCATCTTCGATATCCTGCCCAGTCGCGGCTTGCCTCCGGTCGAGTGCTGTCGCGGCACGAGACCGAGCCAGGCGGAGAAGTCCCGCCCCCGGCGGAAGCTCTCCATCGGCGGGGCGAAGGCCTGGATCGCCGACGCGCAGACCGGACCGACCCCCGGAATGCTCATCAGTCGTCTCGCTTCCTCATCCTCGTACGCGCTCGTGCGGAGTCGCCTCTCCAACTCCTGTATCTTCTCCTTCAGGCCGGCTATATGCGCGAGCAGAACCACGCCCAGTTCGCGGACCGCTTCGGGCAGCCCCGAATCCGAACCCCGAACCGCCGACGCCAATCGCGTGAGGTGCGCCGGCCCTTGCGGCGCGACGACCCCGAACTCCGCCAGATGACCCCGCAGCGCGTTAATCGTCTGGGTACGCCGGCTTTCCAGCAAATCGCACGTGCGGTACAGCATCCCCCGGGCCTGCTGCGCTTCGCTCTTCACCGCCACGAACCTCATGCTTGGGCGGGAGGCCGCCTCGCAGATCGCCTCCGCATCCGCCGCGTCGTTCTTGTGGCGCTTGACAAAAGGCTTCACGTAGACCGGAGGGATGATCTTCACCTCGTGACCGAGTTCACCGATCTCGCGGCTCCAGTAGTGCGCGCTCGCGCATGCTTCCATCGCCACCAGACAACGCGACTGCGAGGCCAAAAATCCAGCACCTTTGTCCTGGTCAACTTCTTGCGGAACGCGACCGACCCGTCCGCACGAGCTCCGTGGAGTTGAAAACCCTGTTTCGCCAAGTCGATGCCGATAATGTGGACCTGTTCCATGGTCGTTCCTCCCTGCCGGGCGGTAGACGATGTCGTCTCGCCCAAGTGTGATGTTGCCGGGAAGGCGCGTCCATCCCATCGGCCGTAACTCGGTCACGGGATACTTCAGAATTCTTTGTTCGAAAACCAGCAAATCGAAATTCATGCTATTTCAATCTTCAATCCATGACAATCATCTGTAACCTGAAACTTCGAGAAGTGTCGACGGAAAGCGCGATTGATTCAACCCTGATAAATATGAATGCTCTTTACGACTCCAAACGATATTTTCTGTTTTGTGCATTTGATATCAACCCCCGCCAATCATTGAGGGGATTAGCGAGTCTTCCGCCCGTTTAGAGACAGTGGGGGATATCCGACGGGCGGGGAATCCTTATAGTTTGTTGAAAGTATTGCGGGTATTGGTTTTTTTTGAGTTTCGATTGAGACCCGGTTTTCGCAATATGTAATCAAAGCGGTAGCGGGTGAATTCAAACTCGTGCGCAACCTGGAGCATTCCTGTCGGAGCGTCTTCGTAATGGTTCAGTCGTGGGGTGATGACGGTCTCGAAAGCACCTGCCCAAATCGACTACGCTGCGGAATACCAATAACTTTCTCCGGAACTGGCAACGATATCACCCGATGACTGAACTTTTACGCGTCTTCGTATCCGTTCGTTCGTCCCGTGGTGGGCGTGGTTCCGCGCGGTGACGTTTGGGGAATGGCGGCATGGCAGTTGATCTGCTCTTCGTGGTGACCAGCCCCACGTCCCAGGAGACGCACCTCGCCCGCTTGGCGGCCCATGTGCGCTACCCCCTCGCCGAGCTGAGCCAGTCCCTAGTCCTCGACCATGTAGGCCAAGCACCAGGCGCCCAGCCCCAGGTGGGTGGCGAAGATCGGGGCCGTGGGGCCGCCGAGGATGTCCACGTCGCCGTAGCGCGCGTGCAGGGCGGCCGAGACCTGCTCGACGATCTCCGGGCACCCGACGTGCACCACGCCGAAGCGGAGTTTCTTTGCACCGGCCGGGATGCGGTCCTCCAGAAGACCGAGAACCGCCGGAAGCACCTTTTTGCGGCCGATCACCTTGCCGACCGGACCGACCTTCCCCTCCTCGGTCAGCGACAGGATGGGCTTCACCCCCAGCATGCCCCCGAACCAGGCCTGGCCCTTCCCCACCCTCCCCGAGTGCAGCAGGCGGTCGAAGGTATCCACGGTGGCGAAAATGCCGGACTGGTCGCGCACGCGGGAGAGTTCGGCCAGGATCTCGCCGGCGCTCGTCCCGCTCTCCGCCAGTTCCGCCGCCTTCAGCACGAGCAGCCCCTCGAGAATCGACACTCCGCAGGAGTCGAAAAGGTGCACCGGCGCCTCGTCGAAGGTCCGCGCCGCCGCTTCCGCAGAACCGAAGGTGCCGGACACGCCGCTTCCAAGCACGACGCCCAGTATCTGGTCGCCGTCCTCGGCGGCCCGCGCGAAGCCGTCCACGAAGGCCTGCGGCGGAGGCTGCGAGGTTGTGGGCAGTTCTCCGCCGGCGTCGCGCATCTTCTCGTGGAATTCCTCCGCGGTGATGTCGATGCCGTCGCGCAGGGGGCGGCCTCCGTCCACCAGCACGACCGGGACCACGTGGATGCCGTGGGCGCGGATGATGTCTTCGGGGAGATCGTTGCCGCTGTCGGTCACGATCGCGAAGGGACGCCGCACCAGGGTCTGATGGCCGCCCCCGCCGTGGCGCGCCGCCGCGTGCTGGGCGCGCATGTCCTCGGCTTTCTTCGTGGCGAGCCTGCCCAGCGTGCGCAGGTAGGAGAAGACTCCATCAGGACCGTCCGTGTGCACGTGCACCTTGAGCAGGGTGTCGGTGCTGACCACGATTATGGAATCGCCATGGCGGCGCAGTTCCTCGCGCACGATCGCGGACGCCGGCAGCCCCTCGCCGCGCACCAACGCCTCGGTGCAGTAGCGGTACTGCTCCTCATTCTCGGGATACTCGACCTCGGCGACGGTCGCCGGGACCTGCGCGTAATCCGTCTCGTCTCCGGAGGCGACGATCGGGTCCCCGTTGATGAGCAGGAGCACGCCCTCCAGCATGTGCACGAAACCGCGGCCGCCGGCGTCCACCACCCCCGCCGCCTTGAGCACCGGGAGCAGCGAGGGCGTGCGCTCGAGCGACTCGCGCGCGGCGTCCACCAGCCGGTCGACAAAGAGGACGAAGTCCGTGGCGGAGCTCTCCTTCGCAGCGTTCGCGGTGTCCCGGATGACGGTCAGAATGGTGCCCTCGACCGGGTTGTCGAGCGCGTTGTAGAGGTTGTCGATGCCCCCGCCCAGCGCCTCGGCGAACCCGCGCGGGCCCACGCGCTTGCGTCCCTTCAGGTGGGCCGCGAATCCCAGCAGGAAGTGCGACAGCATCATCCCGCTGTTGCCGCGCGCACCCAGCAGCGCCGCTTCGGCTGCATCGTCCGCGACGGCGGAAACCGCCCGGTCGCGGTTGCGCCGCAGGCGGTCCGCGATGGCCTCCACGGTAAGGCCCAGGTTGGTGCCGGTGTCGCCGTCGGGCACCGGAAAGACGTTGATGCGGTTCAATTCCTGCCGCTGCCGGCGGGTATACTCGCAGGCAGCGACCAGAGACCGGCGCAGGCGCGGTCCATCCAGATAGGCGATGTGAGCACTCAAAGGCGCCTCCCGGTTGGCGCACCGGAGGAAAGCCGGGACCACGGACCCTCAGTAGCGCCCGCGAGCCCGTTCCCTGCCCGGCGGGAGCTCCAGGCTGGTGGTCCACCACCCGGTGCGAATCGTCGTGACGAACTCCTCACGGATGCCCTCTCTCGCCATTTCGCGAGCCGGCGCCTCGTGATCGTAGCGGACCGGAACATGCTCCACTTCCAGCCGGTCCACGTCCGTGGATAGCGTAGCATACCAGACGCAGGTTCGCCCGTAGATGGCCGGACGCCCCATGGCCCCGGTGTTCACGCACCCGGCCCCGGCGCGCGAACCGGCGGCTCCAGTGAATCCCCGTGCGCCTGCCCGGAATCACGCCGCAGTCGGCGTCCGCGGCGAGCTTCGCGAGAAAGTGCGAAGGCGTTGTGGTCTCCCGCAGGAACTCGTTGACCTGGCGCGGGCTGCCGTGGCAGGCGAACACGCGCAGGGGGCCCCATGCGAAAGCGAAAGGTGATCGATGCCGATATCTCGAAGTGCTTCGACTCGATCACGCACGCCCACCTCCGGTCATTCCTCGACCTGAGGATCAAGGACGGCGTCGTAAGGCGCATGATCGACAAATGGCTGAAAGCGGGGGTGCTCGAAGAGGACGCCTTGCAGAGGCCGGTGGCGGGTACCCCGCGGGGCGGGGTGATCTCGCCGATGCTCTCGACACTGTGACCCCGAAATGATCTGCGTCCGGGGCTTGAACAGTGTCGAAGGCCGGCCTTTATTACAGCGCCTGCAGCCCCGCAAACTGCGATAAGCCTATCGGACAGTGCGTGAAGCAGTCGAAATCGATGACATGCGATCCCAAGCGCAAGCGTGAGCGGTTGTGGACCTGCTTTATCCGACCGTCTGCGGTCCCGCCAACTGCGATACACCTATCATGAAGTGCGAGCGACGTTCGCAGTGCAGGAAACGTGTTTTCAAGTTTCCTTCACGGCGCGGGCGGGCGGTGACTTGTATTGGCGGCCTGCCGTATCCGACTACTTGTGGCCCTGCGAACTGCGAGCCGCCCTCGAGCAGGCATCGCTTCTTCCACTTTTCGGCAGCGTCCAGGATGGTTGCAGCGATTTTCAATCGAGCCATAAAACCCCCCTTTGCAGTAAAGGTTTTCCGCTAAAGTACTAGGAAACTTCTGATCGGGTCTAGTGGTTTAGTGGGCTTGGATGGTCTTTAATCGCAACAAATTAAGGCGCTAAGCGTCTCCACCGCCAAATTACGACCCTTCGGGTGACTCTCTGCTTGAGTTGGCCATTTGGTATCATTGTAGGAAGAAACCGCATTTTCTGAGGACACAGCGAATTCTCTCGTCAGGGAAGTAGCAAGGCAGGAACGTAGTTCCGCCCGTTTTCAGACACTAGGGTTTTTCCATCAGCTATGAAATCCCGTTATCCCGTTGATACTTTTGGGGAACATGCATTGTTCCCAATCTCGTTCGGAATCCGTCTTCTGCAATATGTAATCAAACCGAAAGCGGATTCATTATAAATTCTGCGCATCCATGCGAGCGCCTGTCGTGTAAGTGTGTTCGTTCGAGCCGTGACGAAGTGGGCTTTACCGCCGACCGAATCCAGCTTAACGCCGACCTCTATAAGATGAAGGCCGATATTGGAATACTGTCCATGTACCGCAAATGCCCGGAGAGCCTGCAGACTTCGATTGTGGCGAAAGCATTTAGACGGACCAATTACGTTGGGACAGTACCTCAAACTGCTGCTATCTAGGTGCTGTCATCTCGGTCCGGATGAGCGGTTACGACAAAAACTCGCTGGGATACGCGGAATTTATAATGAATCCGCTTTCGTTTTGATTACAGATTGCGGGAGGCAGATTCCAGGCAGGATTGAAAAATTATATATTAGAAATAAAATCAATATGATAAACGGATTTTAAGACCGATGAAAATCTCCCAATTCATCTAAGAAGATCTTCGCTCTTCCAGGTCCCTCAAGGCGGAAGAAGCGGCTTCGCCCTGATGTTCCAAGCCGACATCGTCGGGGTCTCCACGTCCATCGATCGATGAAGTGCGTCCGCCTACAGGTCGGGTGAGGACGCAACCAATGAAACACAATGCACTGAAGTCATTCAATTCATTACGGGCCGGACCCTTAGGCAATTCTTCGTTGAAGAATCGTGAGCCACGGCGTCGTTGGTCGCCTGCTGGACTTCGGCGTCGCTCGCATCCGAGCTGCCACGGCGGATGTGCTCAAGGGAACGGCCGTCGAGATGTTTGTGTCCGATCTCGAAGTCGTGTAGATTACCCTCACCTAGTATCCTTAGCGTGGGCTGTTCATACGATTTTGTGGGTCTTGCAGTTAATGCCGGGGGCCGACAATCCAAGCTAGCGGGAATGCCCAATCTACAGAGGAGATTGGAGCAATGTCATCGCGCCGAGCCCTGATCGATGTTGCCCTTGGCAATGAACCGGCGGATCTCGCGATAACGAACGGCCGTCTCGTCAATGTACTGACCCGTGAAATCTACAGCGCCGGGGTCGCGATCAAGGCCGACCGGATCGCGGCGGTCGGCGACATCGATTATGCGATCGATGAGAACACGGAAGTGATCGACGCGGAGAATCGCTATGTGACACCCGGCCTGATCGACGGCCACCTCCACATGTATCACTCCTACCTGGGCGTAAACGAGTTCGTCGAGGGGATGCTGCGCCATGGAGTCACCGCCTATGCAGACGGCTTCTATGGCCAGGGGATCGTCGGCGGTCGGGACGCGATCCGATTTTTCAAGGATGCGCTCGAGGCCACCCCTCTCAGGCTTATATTCTTGGTCCCCACTCTCGCGCACCTGCAGAACCGCGAACTCGGCCTCGAGCCCACACCAGGCATCAGCGTCGAGGAGATGAACGAGATGCTCGACTGGGAAGGCTGTGTGGGCCTGGAGGAGCCGCCGTTCTTGCCGATCTGCGAGAAGTGGGACGATTATCTGGACCTCTTCGACCGGTGCCTGGAGCAGCGCAAAACGATTACGGGGCATGGCGCCGGCGCTAGTTGGCGCCAGATGCAAGCATACGCCGCGGTCGGAACCAGTACCGAACACGAGGCCATTGCGGCCAACGAGGCGGTCGACAAGGCCCGGGCCGGCTTTCGCCTGCTCATGCGCCTCGGGTCAGGCGCGATTGACGTGCCGGAGCTCGTCAAGGCGTATGTTGAGCACAAGGTCGATCCGAGAACGCTTGCCATGTGCGCTGATCTTGCATCGCCTGAGAAACTGCTGCGCGAGGGCGGGGTCGACGCAAATATCCGCTTGGCCATTCGAAATGGCGTGTCGCCCGATCTCGCGGTTCAGATGGCGACCATCAATGTTGCCGAGGCCTTCTATTTGCAGAGGGAAATGGGGGCGGTTGCACCTGGCCGCTACGCCGACATCCTGTTCGTCGACGACCTGACCACGTTTGATATCGCCCGCGTATTCGTCGGTGGGGAGACCGTAGTCCGGGACGGCGAGTTCCTGGCGGACCTGACCCCCATCGAGTATCCAGGCAACTTCCGTGGGACGGTCAAGATCGATCGTGAGATCACCGCAGGCTATCTCGAACCACGGACCGATGCCGAGGGCCCGGTGACCGTTCGAGTGATCGGCGTGACGGACGGCAGCCTCGTAACCGATGACGGAAGAGCGGTCCTCAACGTCGAAGACGGCGTGATACAACCGGATCTCGTCAACGACGTCCTGCCGCTGACGATGGCCGATCGGTTCGGCAAGGGAGGGGGGCGCATCGGCAACGGCTTCGTCCGCGGCTTCGGTCTAAAGCGCGGGGCGATTGCGTCGACGGTCAACGCCGTCTGCGAGAATCTGGTTGCGGTCGGTGCGAGCACATCCGATATGGCATTCGCCATGAACAAGCTCGCCGAGATCGGTGGCGGGAAGATCGTCGTTGCCGATGGTGAGATCCTCGCGCTGGTGGAGTTGCCCCTTCTCGGGCTTTTGTCCGAAGAACCGACGGGAACGGTTACGGCGAAGTTCGATAAGGCGTTCGACGCCATCCGCGAACTCGGGTGCGATCTCGCGAGCCCGTTCTCACAGCTTGAGTTCAGCTTCGCCTGCGGCGAAATCGGCGACCTGCGACTTTCTGACGAAGGGTTGTTGCGGGTCGACCCACCGGAGATGGTGTCGTTGGTCGTAGCATGACGCAAACCGGAAATACGAGGGCGAGATCATGAGTAATGGAAAGCTGGCGGGCCGAGTCGCAATCGTGACCGGTGGATCGCGGGGGCTTGGACAGGCGATTGCGTGGGAATTCGCGAATGAGGGTGCTGACGTGGCAGTGGTCGGCCGAGACGAAGGCGCCCTTGCTGAAACGGTTGAGGGGATCGAGCAGCGTGGCGGAAAGGCCGTCGCTATCGCGGCGGAACTCCGTGAAGTCGCCTCGATTCCAGGGGTCTTCGACAAAGCCGAGAAGGAACTCGGCGAGTCGACGATCCTTGTCAATAGTGCGGGCTTACAGGGGGATCGTCCTGCGCTCGATGTCACTGAGGACCAGTATGACGAGGTAGCCGATACCAACATGAAGGCGCTGTTCTTCTGCTGCCAGGAGGTCGGCAAGCGGTGGATCGATCGCAAGAGTGGAGGGCGCATCATCAACCTCGGTTCTATTTTCGCCGTCGTCGGGATGCCCAATTTCTCGGTCTATTGTTCAACAAAAGGCGGCGTGCTGCTGCTTTCCAAAGCTCTCGCGATCGAGTGGGGGAAACACGGAATTAACGTCAACCTGATCGGCCCCTGCGCCACGATGACAGACATGGTAAGGCCGCTGTTCGACGACCCCGATTTCAAGGCGGCTTACATGCCGAGGGTGCCTGCTGGCGCCCTGCCTGATCCCTTGGATATCGGCAGAGCAGCCGTCTTCTTGGCCTCGGACGACGCACGGATGATTCATGGACACCATCTACTCGTCGACTCCGGCTATACGACCAACTAATCGAGGTTCGGGGGGCTGTGACCCTGGTGACTGACCAGAGCGAAACACCAGGCGGTCTTGCCGCAGGCGACCATTTCGGGAACGGTCCCCAACCGGAAACGACTTGGGCCGTCGGCGCTTTGGAACGAACGCGTAGTCTGCTGCGTCACGAGGTGCAGCTGCTACTCGCCCTCGTCCTCCTCTACCTCGGGTTTTCGATCGTAGAACCCGACATCTTTATTTCCGTTAGGACCATTGAGAATCTCGCCAGACAGGCGGGGGTGCTGCTGGTCGCCAGCGTTGGGCAGATGCTGGTGCTTGTCGTGGGTGGCTTCGACATCTCGGTCGGCGCGACTGCGGGATTCGCCTCCACAGCGCTCGCGCTGCTCGTTGACGATTTCGGGTTATACGGGGCCGTCACGGCGGCGTTGGCGCTTGGAGCCGTTGTTGGATCCGTCAACGGTCTTGTTATCGCGTATCTGGGGGTCAATCCCTTCGTGGCAACTTTGGCGATGCTGACATTCCTGACCGGGTTGTCAAACGAACTGAGCAGTGGTGCTTCGGTTCCGATTACCGACCGGGGAATGAGTGCGTTCGGGGCGGACGAGTGGGGGCCGCTGCCGGGGACAATGGGCGTCGGACTGGTTGTCGTATTCATTGCGTACCTGCTTCTCAACCGCGTCAGGGCGGGTCTCTACATCTATGCGATCGGGGGGTCTCGTGAGACGGCGCGTCTGTCGGGGATTTCGGTCGCCCGTTACGAGGTTCTTGCCTATGCGATGTGTGGCTTTTTTGCGGCCGTCGCCGGGGTCATGCTCGCATCCAGGGTCACGCTTGGACAGGCAAGCCTCGGGGCTGGTCTGGAGCTTGAATCTATCGCCGCGGCGGTGATTGGGGGCGCCGCGATCGGCGGCGGAGTCGGTCGGCTGCTTGGCGCTGCGATGGGGGTGGGGATCCTGACGGTACTCACCAGCGGTCTCGAGATCGTCGGTGTTTCGGAGTTCGCGCGTCAGATGGTTACTGGCGTCGTGCTAGTCGTAGCGGTCGCCTTCAACCAACGAGGACGGCTGGGTGAATGGGCGATCTTCAAGCGAGCTATATTACTGCTTCGCGGCCGCGGCGCAAGGTCCAGCGGTCCTTGACGCAACATATCGTTTCCACTGCCAAAGGAGAACACCATGCGTATGAAATCTTTGATTGCCATGCTGAGTCTCGTCACGTTTATGCTTATGTTCTGGGGAGGGAACGAGGTTAGCGCCCAGACCATCAAAATCAGTCCCAAAGATGGAGCCTATGCGAAGTATCAGGCGCTTTCGACGGCGAAGAAGTTGCATTCGAATCTTCCCTGCACGGTTTCTCCTACCCCAGAGGAAGCCGCGGCGTACCGCGCGCCAAAGGCGAAGCGCAGATACACAATCGGCTTTATGGAGCCCACGTTGGCGGGACACTATTACCAGGCAGGCTCCAGCGGCGCGGTTAAGGCTGCTGCCGAAGCGGGCGTGAAGCTTGAGTTCGTTTCGGCGGGTACCGGATACGCGTCGCCCGAGCAGCAGTTCAAACAGGCCGAGCGTCTCCTGCTGAAAGGTGTAGACGCAGTCGCAGTCATCCCGACCGATATTCATGGTGGCGTCGCAATCACCAATCTTTTCCTCCGCGAGAAAATTCCAGTTGTGATCGTGGCCACTGAGTCCAGCTCGCCGGAGGCATACATGGTTATGCAGGACGACTACCAGATGGGTCGTGATTCGGCTGACCTCCTGGTAAAAGAGACCGGCCCAAATGCCGGGAAGGGCATCGTGATCGCCGGGCCGGCCAACGCCACCTGGTCGGCCAAACGGGCAGCCGGTTTCGCGGATCGGGTTAAAGAACGGTACCCGGGCGTCAAGATCGCCGTCTCGGCGACGCAGAATGTCGATCCTGCCCAAGGGCTGAAATCATTCGAGAACGCGGTTCAGGCCCATCCTAATATCAAATGGGTGTATTCGGTCTTTAACCTGCTGCTTGATCCCGACTCGCTGCCGGCGCGGTACAAGAACGTGGCTTTCATCACGAACGGTCTGGACCCTGCCTCCATTCAGGATTTGAAAGAGGGTCAATACTCGACGATCATAGGCATCACACCGACTCCGATGGGGTATCAGGGGGTCGGTCACGCCGTGTCGATCCTGAATGGCGATCAAAACGTGCCCGCCTTGGTGTGCATCCCGCTGACGCGGTACACCGCAAAAGACATGCCGCCCGACAAAACTGCGGTGACGTTGGAGCTTGTCCAGAAAGGGTTTGAGGTCTCGGCTCAAAAATGACCAACCAGCAGCGCTACTCTTGCAAGCTTGGTGGTCACAGAGGATGGAATTGCTGAATTTACCGGTCGCAGAACGCCGTGTCCCTGCCATCAGGATGCAGAACGTCACCAAAACGTTCCCCGGCGTAAAGGCCCTGGATCGCGTCAGTTTTGATGTCGACCACGGTGAGATACACGCGCTGGTCGGAGAGAATGGGTCGGGAAAGTCCACACTTTTGAAGTTGATGGTGGGCGCTTTCCCGATGAACTCCGGGCTGATCCACATCAATGGGGATGAGGTTCGGCTGCGCTCACCGCGTGAAGCCAGGAAGCAATACGGTATCAAGATGATGCCGCAGGATGTCGAGTTGTGCGGACAACTGATTACCGGTCGCAACATCATGCTGGGCCTTGAGGGAGCGCTTGTCGACCGAAATAGACTGTCGCGCCGCGAGCGAGCAATAACGACGGAAGTGCTCCGCCTGATCGGTGCTCACGTGGATCCCCAGATCAGAGCGGAGGATTTGAGTACACCGGAGGCTCGATTTATCCAGATCGCTCACGCGCTCTTGCCTCCGGTGAGCGTGGTCCTTTGCGACGAGCCGACGGCAGTACTCTCCGCAGTGGATACCGAGGCGCTTCTGGCCACCTTGACCAGGATTCGGAGCGAGGCAGGTACGGCCATTGTATATGTCAGCCACCGGATCGGTGAGGTCCTCCAGATAGCTGACCGCATCACGATCCTGCGCGACGGCCGCAGCGTCGGTACGTTTCGACGCGACGAGATCAACCGACAACAAATGATTGAACTGATGACCAAATCCGCGCGCGTCGGCAAGCAAGGGGCGCCGGTTCAAGACGCTGCCCAGAGCGCAGTGAAGGGAGGCAAGCTGGCGGTTAAGGCACTTGGGCTCGGTCGAAGCTTTTCAGACGTCTCGTTCGAAGTAGCGGCGGGACAAATTGTGGGAATCGCCGGCGCGCAAGGTGCGGGATTTGGTCCGCTGCTCGCCGCAATTGCGGGCCGTATCAAATACGACGTCGGCACTATCGAGTTGGACGAGGTCACCATTCCGCCCGGCTCGACCACGAAAGCGTACAAGCTTGGGATCGCGCTGGTTCCTGCCGATCGGCGGCAAGCGGGTATCGTCTCAACGCTCACGGTTCGGGAGAACATCGCCTTGCCCGTTTCAGGCTCGCTTGGACGATACGGTTTCCGGCTTCGACGGGCCGAGCGAGAGACGAGCCGAAAGTGCGCTGAGTTATTCGATATCAGGGGTGCCGGGCTTAACACCAAGGCCGGAAATCTGAGCGGCGGCAACCAACAGAAACTAGCGATCGCTCGATCCCTTCAGGGGGACCCCAAGTTTCTTCTACTCGAAGAACCCACGCAAGGCATCGATATTGTCGCCAAGACCGAGATCCGTCATCACATCAGCCAACTCGTTCGTAACGAAGGAATGGGCGCGTTGGTTGCAAGCTCCGAGTTTGAAGATCTAATCGGCTTTTCGGATGTCCTCCATGTGATGCGTCTGGGCCAGATTGTCGCAACATTCGACGGGAAGACGGCGACCTACTCGCAGATCCTTCACGCGGCGCTCCCTTAGGCTGCGGCGAACGGCGCAGCGTTAAACTCCGGTGATATTGCAGTTGCACTTATTGTCGGAGTACAGCAGCCCTCTCTCATCTGCGTTCAGATGGTATACCAACTGACATTGCTGAATGCCGGCGCGCAGTGGCGGCTCGACGCGAATGCCTCTCTCAACCATGCCGGCACGCGGCGCGAGCGCGATGACGGCGAGGAGCACGAGCTCATGTTGCAGGCGATGCTGCGCTGGTAGCGGACGAGGTCCTCATACCGCTTACGGTTTGCTTCTCCCGCCCGCAGCGCGGTGAATGGCGCGTGCCGATGAGCGGGAACCGGATGGTGGAGTCCCCGGCGCCGTAACGATGAAGGCCCGGGCGGCGCGCGGAATCGAGGCGGGAAGCTAGGGAACCGCTCCGGGACTTTGCCGGACCAAATTGACAAGTCGTCTTGCGCCCGCTTACAGACGGTGGGGGATATTCAATAGCTATGAAATCCTTGTAGTTTGCTGAAACTGTTGTGGATATTTGTTTTTTCGGAATTTGCTCGGGAATTGCTTTCTGCGATATGTAATCAAACCGAAAGCAAGGAAAATCAAATGTCTGCGTATCCTGGGGCGTGCCTGTCGGACTGATGTGTTGCAGCCTCCTAATTCCCGCCCGCAACGGCTTAATCATGACTACGTTCCGGTGCCTTGCAACGTTCATTCAGGAACCACCGAGCTAGCTTCCCACGACGGCGCCCGATTCGTGCTTGCGTCGCATCCGTATGTTGAGCGGGCTCACGTGACCCTGCGTGGCGCAAGGTTACGTGCATCCATGAGACGCGAGCACATCGAAGCAGGCTGCGGCGCGTAATGTGGCTCTTGAGGCATCTGGAGACATCCGGCGGACGATGGACGATCACGATCGAGCGACGGAATCTCGGCTGCGTTGTGCGCCTCCATCTCCCTCGGCCCATCTCATGGCGGCGTAGGCCCCTGCTCCGAAGACCCCGAAAGCGGCAATCAGGGCGTACATGGTTCCATCGAAACTTTGGCCCACGAGCGCTCCGAGTGGCACCGAGATAAAGGTGGAGAGCGAAGCAACCACTCCCGCTCCCACTCCGGCGATGTGGCCGAGGGGTTCCATGGCGAGCGCATTGAGATTTCCGAAGAGGAGTCCGATGCAGAAAAAGACGGCGAGCAGGTAGGTCATGAACAGCCACAACGGAGGAAGCCCCTCGAAGGCGAAGGCCGGCGTCCACGCAACGACCGAGACCAGTGTCATGGACACCGTCGCCGTCCTCGAGAGCCGGCGCATCCCATACTTCATAACGAGCCACCCGTTCATGAGCGAGGCGCCTCCGAAAGCAAGCGCCAGCACGCCGAAATAGGCTGGGAACAGCGCGCCGGTCCTGTAGGCCTCCTGGAAGATTTGCTGGGCGGAGCTAAGGTAGGCCACGAACGGCGCGAACACGCATCCGGTGGCGACGGTATATCCAAGCGCGGCCCGAATCCGCAGCGTCTCCAGGACGGCTCCACCGATGGCGCGCGGGGAGAGGGGCCGCCGACGGGCGCTGGGCAGGGTTTCCGGCTGGCGAAGTGAAAACCATGCGAATGTGATCGCGGCGATGATGAAGAAGGAGGCGAATATCGCGCGCCAGCCGCCCAGCCACATGATCCCCTGTCCGAGGGAAGGAGCGACAGTGGGAACGAGAATGAACACGGCCATCGCAAACGACATGAGGCGAGCCATTTGGCGTCCTTCGTATTGATCGCGCACCAAGGCAACGGTCACGATGCGCGGTCCCGCGATTCCGATGCCCTGCAGTACGCGGCCCGCAATCATCACCTCGAAAGTGAGTGCGAAGATGCTCATGACACATCCCAACATGAACAGAACGAGGCCGGCATGGATAGAGGGCTTGCGTCCGATTCCGTCAGAGAGAGGGCCAAAAACGATCTGACCAAGGGCGAGCCCCAGGAACAGAGCCGTGACGACGAACTGAACGTCGTTTCTGCGCGGCGCCCCGAGGTCGTGGCCGATCACGGGCAGCGCCGGCAGTATCGCGTCAATAGAGAGCGCGACGAGCGCCATCAGAAGGGCGACGAGGGGAACGAATTCGCCAAGACGAAGGGCGGGTCCGATGGCCGTTTTGCTCATTTTTCCTCTCAGGGCGTCTAATACCGTTTGAATCGGTGTCGACTCGATCATAGTCCGGCCGGCAACAGCTTGAGCACGGTTACGCTCCGGCGTGTCGCGGCCTAATCCGGATTCAGTGTCTCACCTTTCGCCACGTGATGCGCCTCGAAATCTTCGATCGCCGTTCTGAACTGCTCAACATGCTCGCAGAGGCGGAGGAAATGGAAAGATTCCGGCTCAGGTTTTCAGGCGTGGCCAGAGTGCGAAAAAAAGCCGCCGTGGACGGCGGGGCGCCATGCGCCGAATTTGACGGTAACCCCAAGCGTTGTGTACACTCCAGTGGCTAACAATTGGATAACTGAATAATGTGATTCACCGATCGGTTTTGGCCGAAAGGATAGGAGGGGTGAATACGGCCGGGCGCGAATCGGTATTTTTCATAGCCGTGATTTAATCATCGTCTATACACTCTAAAGGGGAAAAGAGAGATGAGGAATGCCTGGCTGTTTCGACTCGCGAAGACGTTTTTTGTAGTGATGGTGGTTTTTGCTTTTGCTGCTTCCGCAATGGCGGCGTCCAAAATCGGAAAGACCCGGGAAGAGATCATCAAGCTGTCGAAAAAAGAGCCTCCTGTTCGAATCGCCACGACCTGGGCGGGGGAAATCATCAAATTTCAGAAACGCGGCTTCAAGAAAAAATACGGCTTGTCTTTCGACTTCACCAACGTGTCCGGGCTGGCCAGCCGGGAGCGGATAATGAACGAGGCGCTTAGCGGAATCTACGAAAACGACCTCGTGAACGTTTCCGGTTCGCTGCGTGATAAATTCATCAAGGTCGGGATCATCGTTCCCATCAATTATGCTTCCCTTTTCCCGGAGGTGCGGAAGGATATCATCAGCCCCAAGGGCCATTTTCTGGGTACGGGGATGAATCAGTTCGGGATAGCCTACAATCCCAAAATAGTTTCGCCGGGTGATGCGCCCAAGGGCTGGCAGGATTGTTTGAATCCGAAGTGGAAGGGCAAGCTCGCCGTACTCACGCGCCCCTTGACGTGGATTCAACTGCATTTCTACTGGAAGAAAGAGAAAAGCGTCGCCTACCACAAGGCGCTGAAGAACAATAAGCCCGTTTGGATGTCGAGCACGAATTCGACGACCGCGCAGGTGGCCGCCGGCGAGTTCCCGCTCCTTTGCGGCGTTCAGTATCATGCGGTCAAGAACGTCTTGCGCAGAGATCCGAAAGCTCCGATCAAGTTTACCGTTCCCAAGATATTTCCTTATCAGGTCGGTGAAGCCCTCGCGGTGATGAAGGGGGGCAAAGCTCCGAACTCCGCTATTCTGCTGGCGTCCTACCTCGCTACGGACGGAGCGCCCGGCTATGGCCTTTACGGGAGGAGCAATCCGAATATCAAGGGAACGGATGCCTATAACTACATCAGAAAAGCCGGCGCCAAACCCGTCTGGTTCGGCTGGGAGGCCGCCGGATCGGTTCAGGCCAACGCATCCAGGGAAATCGTATCCACCTGGGGATTCCCAAAGGGCAGAAAGAGGAAAAAGTAGAATCCCGGGCGACGAGCACCGGGATGCTCCAGGGAGGTTTTTCGTCGGGGGCGCAATGTCTCCGTAATCGATTCGGACCGCCGGGCGCTCCGTCCGGGAGCGCCCGGCGGTCCATCCGGCGATTCCTTTCGGGGAGGCTCGGTTTGGCTCTTCCGTGTCCTTATCGTCTGGCTCATCAGCGAACAAAAGGAAATGAGCCGCGCTCTTCCGTGCCGTTCGGCGAAGGACAAAAGGTATGAAGTCCATTTCTTTGTCGCATCCGGTAATATGGGACCGGGCTCTCCTGCTGTGGGTCTGGCTCAGGAACAATGCGATGATGCTCGTCATCACGGCGATTGTTTTGTTCCTCGTACTGGTTCCCGTCACCCGCTTGATTATCACCAGCCTGCAAATTGGCCATCCCGCATTCCCCGAAGGGTGGTCGACGGACAACTATGTCTCGGCCTTCACCACGCCCAATTTCTATGAAACCCTGGGGAGAACTTTTTGGATCGCGGGGTTGGGGACCTTCATTTCCCTGACGTTCGCCGTTCTCCTGGCCTGGCTGGTCGAGCGGACCGACATGCCGCTTCGCAATCTCGCGTGGGCGATGATCCTGATCCCGATGGCCGTCCCCAACATTCTGTTTGCAATGGGGTGGACGTTGCTTCTTTCTCCCAATGCCGGAGCCATGAACGTTTTTTTGCGAAGCGGGCTGGATTTGGCCGGCATCCACCTGACGAAGGGGCCGATCAACATCTACTCCGTGGGTGGTCTCATTTTCCTCGACGGCATCCGGGGGGTGACGACGATCTTCCTGATGGTGGTGGGCTGCTTCCGAATGATGGACCCCGCTCTCGAGGAGGCCGCCAGGGTCTCGAAGGCGAGCGGGGTGGGGACATTCTTCAAGGTGACCCTGCCGGCGCTTTCCCCGGCCATACTCGCGGCCGGCATGTATTCCTTCATTTTGAGCATGGAATCCTTCGAGGCCGCCTTGGCGGTGGGACTCCCGGGGGGCGTTTTCGTGCTCAGCACGTTGATTTACTTTACGACCCGGGTGCAGGCTCCGCTCGACTACGGGCTGGGCGCCGTTTTCGGCGTGGTTTTCATGTGCATCATGATGTTTCTGCTGATCGCCTACCGCCGCGCCGTGCGGCACGCGGACCGGTTTTCGACGATCACGGGAAAGGGCTTCCGGCCCCGCATCATCTCCATCGGCAAATGGCGCTATCCGGCGCTTTGTCTTTTTATCCTTTTTTTCCTGGTGGCCATCGCCTTGCCCTTCGCCATCCTCCTCTGGACCAGCTTGATGCCGAGCTACCGCGTTCCATCCTTCGATGTTCTGCACCTTCTCACCCTGCGAAATTTTATCGAGGTTTTACAGGACGAGCGCGTCTACAAGGTTCTGTGGAACACCTTCTTGCTCATGGTCGTTACGGCCACGGCCACCATGGTGTTCGCCCTTTTCGTCTCGTGGGTCATCGTCCGGGCCAAAGGGAAGGGAAAGGGGCGGGGGGTGCTGGACGCTCTCGTGTTCATACCTCTCGCCATTCCGGGCATCGTCATCGCGATGGCTTTGTTGATGGCCTATCTGGTCCCCCCCTTCAACTACCTCGGCTTGTACGGGACCATTTGGATCCTGGTGCTGGGGTTGTCCGTGGCCTACCTACCTTTCTCCACCCGCCTCATGAACGGCGCCATCGTTCAGATACATAAGGAACTCGAGGAAGCCGCTTACGTGAGCGGTGCGACGACGTTCCGCACATTGGTTCACATCACTTTCCCCCTTCTTTTTCCCGCTTTCGCCGCTGGCTGGATATGGGTGGCCGTGCATGCTCTCCGGTCTTTTTCCATTCCTCTCATGTTGGCGGGAAGGAACAACCAGGTTTTTGCCGTTCTGTTGTGGGAGTATTGGGAGGATACGACTGCCCTGGCGGCGGCGATGGGGGTTTTGCTGATTTTCGGCTTGATTCCGCTGACTCTTCTCTTGCGGCGTTTCGTCACGCAATTGAGCGGCCAGCAGGGTTAGGGTGGAGGCGCGATGCGGATTACCGTCAAGAATCTGAGCAAGACGTTCGAATCGATGGATGGAGAAGTCGCCGCTCTCCAGGAGGTGAGTTTCGAGGTCAATCCGGGTGAATTTTATACGCTTTTGGGGCCGAGCGGCTGCGGAAAGAGTACGACGCTGCGGTGCATCGCGGGGCTCGAGAATCCGACCGGCGGTGAAATCCGGCTCGGGGATCAGGTTGTCGCAGCTCCCGGAATTTCCATCCCCGTGAACGAACGTCCCATCGGGATGGTGTTCCAGTCGTACGCGATCTGGCCCCATATGACCGTCTTCAACAACGTCGCCTTTCCCCTGAAACAGGGCAAGGCGCGCGTGTCTCGGGCCGAGAGAAACAAGCGCGTCATGGAAATTCTCTCATTGATGCAGATGGAGGACCTGGCCCATCGACCCGCCCCCTATCTGAGCGGCGGGCAGCAGCAGCGAGTAGCGCTGGCGCGCGCGCTCGTGTCCGGTTCCGAAATTCTTCTACTCGATGAACCCTTGAGCAATCTCGACGCCAAGCTCCGGGAAGATTTGAGGCTGGAAATCAAGGATTTGACCCGGAGGCTGGGAATTACCGCGATTTATGTGACCCACGATCAACTCGAAGCGCTCGCCATGTCCGATCGAATTGCGGTGATGCTGAACAGCCGGATCGTTCAAGAGGGCAGTCCCAAGGATCTTTATTTGAGACCCAAGACCAGTTTTGTGGCCCAGTTCGTCGGACAAGTGAATTTCTTCGATGGAGTGCTCCAGGAGGAATCCGCTCATGGGCTCGGACTCGTAGAGACCGCCCAGGGGATTTGGCGTTGCTCCATTCCGGATGGAATGGCCAAGGGAGCGAAGGCCACGCTGGCGGTCAGGCCCGAGGGCATGTCGCTTGCCGCTTCCGGGGAGGAGCAGGAAGCGAACATTCTCCAAGGAAGGGTGAAGAAACTGGTTTTTCTGGGCGAAACGATTGAATGCCAGGTTTTGGCCGGTTCCCGGCTCGTAACGATGAAGGTTCCCATCACGGAGGAAATCACGGAGGGCGAGGAGGTCTTTTTGCGGTTTGCCCCCGAGGCGTGCCTGGTTCTGCCGGAAGAATCGTTTTAGCGTCTTTTTTGCATTTCCGGGTAATTTACGATTTATAATGTTCCTTATTCGAGAGGTGAAAGATGACCAAGCCCTATTTCGATGAAAACAAGCCCGAAACCGAATATCCCAGTATCCTCACGGGGCCGCGCCCCGAGGAAGCGAAAAATGTTCGTTTGGTGGCCCATTCCGATCTGAACGGTTGGGGAGATGCGTTTCAGGTTCGGGTGCGGGACGGCCTTTGCTACGTCATGGGCTCGGGCTTATACGGGTCGAACGGGCTCATGGTCCTGGACGTTTCCGATCCCTCCCACCCGAAAGTCATACAACAAATGGAAGATAATCCCGCTGGAAGAACCCACAAGGTTCTTCTTGTCGACGACGTGCTGATCACCAACGTCGAAAAGCGCGTGGGAATGGAGGACCCCGAGGTGATTGGGGGGCTTCGGGTTTTCGACAACTCCGATCCCCGGAATCCCAAATTCGTAAAAAACGTCGAGACGGATGGGCGGGGCATTCACCGGCCGGTCTATGACTTTGACCGCAAGCTGATGTACAGCGGCGGCTATAAGGACGGATGCAACGGGCGGGCCCTTCTGATCCACGACATGCAGGATCCGCTGAATCCGACTCTCATCGGCGAAGGATGGGTGCCGGGCCAGAACGAAGCGGCGGGCGAGGAGCCTACGTGGGATCTGGAACTGGTGCCGAAGGGCGGGGTCGATCTGCACGAGGCGATACCGTATGGGAATTACGTTACCTGCGCCTGGCGGAGGGGGGGATTCGGCATGATGGACCTGACGGATCCCGCGAAGCCGGAATTCATGTGGCGGCAAAACCCGTATGAAACCCACAACTGGTCGCCCGCGTCCCACACTTTCATGGTCCCGAAGGGGTCGGATTTCGGATTTCTTCTGACGGAGACCCATACGACCAATTGCGCCCATCCGCCCGCGTTCGCTACGTTTTTCGACATGCGGAACCACCTGCACCCGATATCGATCAGCACTTTCAATCCCTATCCGATGGATCCCGTCACGATGCGGCCCGTGGATTCCTCCTGGTGCCAACAAGGGGCCCGCTACGGAGCGCATAACACCTGGCAATGGATGGAGGCCGACGATTTGCTCCACCTTACATGGTTTAATGCGGGCCTTCGGATTCTGGACTGGTCGAATCCCTTCGAGCCGAAGGAGGTGGGCTACTACATTCCGGCCGGGAACAATGAGCGCTTCTGTCCCCAGACGAACGAAGTCTTCGTGGATCGGGCCACCGGCCTCATCTACATCAGCGACCGGTGGGGGCTGGGTCTTCATATTCTGGAGTTCACCGGCTGATCCGAGGGCTGAAACGCGCGGCTTTTGAGGAGCGAACATGCAGCGTGTGGGCAAGCATCTATACGTCGAGACGGGCTACGACTGGGCCAACGTGAGCGCCGCCGTTACGGACGGCGGGGTAGTGCTCGTGGACAGCCCCGTTCGCCCGTCCGATTCCCGAAAATGGCAGGAAGTCGTCCGCGGGCTGCACCCCGAGGGCGCGCGATACCTCATCACGACCGACTATCACGGCGACCATACCACCGGCGCGTCCTTCATCGAGGGAATCGGCGAGACCGTCTTGTTTCTCGCCCCCCAGGTCGCCTACGAGGAGATTTCCAAGGGCGATAACGCCTTCTCCAAAGAGATTTTCGTGAACACCCTCCGGGATCTGGGCCACGCGGACGAGGCGGACGCCATCGACAACGCCCCGGTTCCTCTGCCTGCTTTCTGCTGGGAGGAAACCATGGTTCTCCACCTTTCGCCTCTCACCCTCCACGTCAAGCGTATGGGAGGGCACTCCCCCGCTACCTCGGCAATCTACGTTCCCGAGGAAGGGGTGCTCTTCTCCAGCGACGTGGTGAGCCACACCGGCGGCGGCATGAGGGACGCCCACCTGGGGGAATGGATCCGCGCTCTGGTATGGATCGAGAGCCTGCCGGTCGAAACCATCGTCCCCGGACATGGTGAAATTTGCGGGATGGACGTCGTTCGCCGCCAGAGAGAGCGCATGGTCACGATCCGCGAGGCGGTGTCCGAACTCGTGAAGAAAGGACTCACCAAGGCCGAGGTCGCGGCGGACGAATCCCTCGGCCGGCGTTTTTTCACAGCCGACGCCTCTCGAGGGGAATACTGGCTCCAGCAGCGCCGGGAGACGTTTCGCGACGGCATTTCACGTGTCTACGATGAAGTCGAGGGGGAGGTATGAGATGTACAGAGCAAGGGAGTTGAAGCTGGGGCGCATCTTCGAAGTCAATTTCGATCCGGGTGATGATTACTTCGAGGAGCTCAACAAGTTCGTCAAAAAAGAAAACATCCGGGCGGGTTCGGTTTTCCTCCTCGGCGCGCTCTCGGAGACCGAGATGATCTCCGGCTTCCGGAGCATGGAGGGCTATGACGTCGCCCGCCACCACTTCGGGGACTGGCGCGAACTCGTCGCCTACGGAAATATTTCCTGGCCCGAGAAGCCTCCTGCGGCGCTCGGCGAGGGCGTCGTCTGGGACGAGCCCCAGCCCTACGTTCACATCCACATGGCCCTGAGCGGCGGTCCCGGCAAGAACGAGGACGTTCTCGTAGGGCACCTCAGCAACGGAAAACTCAAGGGCGGCATGGCCACCCAAATCTACGAGCTGCTCTAACCCGTGGGGGGCGGCGCATTGCTTCTCGAACTTCAAGAAGAGATCGAGGAGCTTAGAGAGCGATACGGCGGGAGAGAGGCCGTCCTCAGTGGAGGCGGCTACTTCGGCTCTCCCGCCCCGACCGATTGATGGGTGAACAACCACCCGAAAGGAGAAAAGACATGAGAAAGAAACTTCGCATCTACGGCATCGCAATCCTGGCCGCGGTGTGCGTCGCGGGCGCTTCGCTCGCAGAAGCGGCCATGATCACCGCGCAGGAGAAAAAGCTCATCCGGGCGGCGAAAAAAGAGGGCGGCGTCGTCATTATCAACCCGCTGTTCAGCGACCGGACTTCCAAGGTGATGGGACCCGCCTTCGCCAAGCGCTACGGCCTGGGGAGCGGCTTCAAGTTCCGCAACTTGCGCAAAGGAACCGGTTCGACCGTCGCGCAGGTGCGCCAGGAGATCAAGGCGGGGAAATTCACCGTGGACGTCCACCTCGTGAGCGCGCCCGGATTTTTCCACGCGGCCGTGAAGAGGGGCGCGTACTTGAAGCTCGACAGCGGGAATTGGAAGGACCTCGTCAAAGTCGTGGAGGGCGCCGGACAGTACCACAACTACCCCTACATCGTTACGCCGCTGGCCTACAGCTTCCAGCCCGTCTGGAACATTTCCTGCCCGGGCATGAAGAACCACAAGGTCAACTCGATCTTCGACGTGGTCGACCCCAAGCTCACCGGCAAGACCATCGTGACCGACATCACCAAGAGCTTCACGACCACCAACACCGTCATCGGCCTCACCGAGGCGGGCGTGAACATGAGCGACTTCTGGCAGAAGATGAAGGCCACCAAGCCCATCGTCATGTTCCGCACAGAGCCGCGCATCCAGACGGTGATCAACTGCGAGCGCCCCATGGACATGTTCAACCTCACGGGACGCGTCTACCAGAACATCCTGAAAAAACCCGACCTCGCCAAGGTCATCAAGATGGGCCACTACAAGGAAGGTCAGGTGATGCTCGGCAACCAGGCGGGCGTGCTCAAGGGCTCTCCGCATCCCAACGCGGGCAAGCTCCTCATCGAGTTCCTCATGAGCAAGGAAGGCACCGACATCTACGTGGGCAACGAGGCCATATACTCCTTCCGGGCGAACTACACGCCGCCTGCGAACGTGCGTCCTTTCCTGATGGACCTGAGCAAGGTCAAGCTGCTCGGCCTCAAGGACTGGGTGGCGGCCCAGCGCAGCTTCAAGAAGGTGCGCGGGGAGTGGATCAAGGTATTCAAGTAACTTAAAAACCCTCTCGCGCCCCTCTGCGGGGGTCAAACCCTCCCTTCATCGGTCGGGATTGACCCCCGCAGGCGGGTTGGGGGGCGTCAATCCCGGAACAACTTCGGATATATTTCTGTTGATTTCCGCCCGCTTAGAGGCGTTAGGTCATTTCCATCTGCTGTGAAATCTTTGTAGTTTATTGAAACTATTGCAGATATTTGTTTTATCGAATCTCTTTCGGGATTTGCTTTCTAAAAGATGTAATCAAAACGAAAGCGGCCCAATTCAAACTCCCGCGCATCCCGAAGGAGCCCTGTCGGGCTATTATGGCTATCCTTAAGAATCTCCCGGATTTAACCTTCCCGAAAATCGATCTGGGAATTATCAGGGAAGCGGGTTCGCAATCAGCGCCTTTTTATCTGCTTCAGTTTGAATTCGCCTTGCACAAGATGGAAACCCGGTGCGGTTTATCCGTGATTCCGCTCCTGATTTTTCTCCCCGGACCGAACGGGGTTTTCACAGGATAGGCCATTTCCCCGGCACTTTTACGCCGCTCCTCTTTAGGATTCCCACCGCGCATTCCTGGCACCTTTCCAGGATCTCCTCCTCATTCACCGTCTTCACCCGGCGATCTTCCATGATGATTTTCCCGTCGATAAACACAGTCTCCACCGAATCGCCCGAAGCGGAATACACGAGGTTTTGCACTTCACTATAGAGCGGATACCACTCGGGCCGCTTCATGGTGATGATAATCACATCCGCCTTTTTATCGACCTCGAGCGAACCTATTTCATGGTCCATTCCGATGGCGCGCGCTCCGTTAATGGTAGCCATTTCAATGGCCGTCTCCGCGGAGCCGGCGTCGGGGTCGTAGCGATAATCCTTCGGGAGGACACCGGCCAGGTACATGACGCGAATCATGTCGGCATAGTTCGAGCAATCCGAAGCATCGCTTCCGATTCCGACGGTGACCCCTTTGGCCAGCATCTCCGGAAATCTTGCGAACGCCGCGTTGCCGTAGGAAATCTTCAGGGCCGTCGAGGGACAGTGAATCACCCGCGCTTCTTTTTCGGCCAGCATGTCGATTTCCCGCTCGCTCACATGAACCATGTGAACGAGAACCGTGTTCGGCCCGAGCACGTCCAGATGATACATATGCTCGACGGGACGGTGACCATAGCGCATGCGCGTAGCCGTCAATTCCTCGAACATGGCCGCAAGGTGAAAGTTCAGGGTGGTCCCGTAATCGTCGGCCATCTTTTTCGAATCGATATAAAGCTTGTCTGAACAGCGGCCGAGCCCGACGACGTCCACACACGCCTTGATCAACCCGCCGTTGTAGCCGTCCTTATACTTTTCCAGGAAGGCGAGATTTTCCTTCAGGCAGGTGTCGGTATCTTCCAAAAGCATGCCGTGACCCAGAAACTCATCGTCGAAGGACCGCCTGCCCATCAGGCCGCGCATACCGATGCGCGAGATTCCCTCGATTACCGCCGCCGGGTTGTAGGAGCCCGCCTCCAGAAAGGTGGTGGTGCCCGCCTTGAGGGTTTCCAGGAGAATCGTCAGCCCGCCGTATATCTCATCCTCGGGGGTGAGGACCGTGGCGATATATCTGTGCACGTAGTCGGACCAAGGCATGCCTCCGAGATTTTCCGGAGCCAGCCCCCGGTGCATGGTGTGGTAAAAATGCATGTGGGAGTTCACGAAACCGGGCATGATGAGCTTACCCTTTGCGTCAATCACGCGCCCGGCGGTGAATTCCCGGTTCAACTCCTCCGCCTTTCCGACAGCGGCGATTCGATCTCCTCGAACGGCAACGGCGCCGTCGCGAATAATGCGGCGCTCTTCGTCCACCGTGATCACGGTTCCCCCGCTTATCAGATAATCGGCTTCCTGAGGCATTTTCATTTCCTCCCGAAAAATCAAGTCTCTATCGGCTGGGTTCGATGTATGGACAAACTATAATTCATTATGTTCGGGGTGTCATTGAAGCCTGATCCTCGACAAGGAAAAGATGCGATATTCACAATGGCGGAAGAAGGAATTTTAGACCTTCTGTGAGGAGGCGCATCGCAATGCGCCGAAAGGCGTGCTTCCCCGCATCGGGAAATCGCGATGATGAGATATTTGGATCTCCCCGCTCACGATGCCAACGGGGGATGCGAATAGGGCGTTACAATCGGCCGGACCCATATTTGCTCTCTGTCCTGCAGTTTCAGAATGCTCGCCGCGATGGGCCCGAGGAAAGTTTCCGCCATGGCCAGCCCCGGCGTGATCTTCACCCAAGCTCGCAACGGCGCTCCCCGCAGCGGAACATACTCTATGAGCATCCCCTCTGAAAATCCTTGTTCGCTCGCCGTCTCCGAAGACATCGGGCAGAGTCGTCGAGCGCCGATGTAGGCGTCCTCCTCGTCAACGCGGACGGTGAGATAAACCCTTCTCCTCCTGAGCCGCTCCCGCGCAGAGGAAGTCGCAGCCATGTCGAGCGCTCCGTCCTTCAAGACCACACCATAGACTTCCCGCGCATCCTCTACTCTCATGTATCCCTGCCGGACATCAGCCAGCACCGCCTCGGGAGCGCGGAGCAGAGGATCTCCCCAACCGCCTCCACCCGCGGAGCGGAGGATGACGGCATCACCTTCTCTGAGCGGAAAGGCCGTGGCCTTTCCCGGCACGTCGGAAGGCTCCACCTCCGAATCTTCCCGGAACACCGTGAACCGGTTTCCTCCGCCCGAGGTCCCGCCGTCCACCCCGTAGGGAGGAATGATCACGCGGTCCGTCAAAACGGTGAGGCCCGCGCCGCCTGCCTCCAGGCGGACCTTCCGCTCCATTCCCAAACCGCCGCGCCACTCCCCGTGACCGCAGGAGCCGATCCGAAGGCCGCTCTCCTCCACGAGGATCGGAAGCGTGGCTTCCAGGCTCTCTACCGGCTGGACGGCGTTAAAGTCCCCTTCGGTGTAGGTTCGAATGGCGTGGTCTCCGTCGCTTCCCGCGAGAGCGCCCGTGCCCCCCGCCGGATATTCATAGTAGAGGAAGGCCTCGCCCGAGTCCGGTTGGCTGCCGGCGATGTAGCAATGGTTGGCCGCCCCCTTGGTGTCACCCACCGAAAGGTCGGGCATCGCCTGGACCGCCGCACCCAGAACGCACGATTCAATCGTGCGCCGCACGTCGGAAGCGCCGCCGAAAGGGGCGGGAAATTCCGCATTGAGTAGAGACCCCTTCGGGACTTCCATCGTAAGGGGGCGGAAACAGCCCGCATTCACGCTTAATGCCGGATCCAGGAGCGATTTGAGCACCATGAAGCATGATGTGGCCACCGTGGCCGGTCCCGCATTCGTAGGTCCTTTCACCTGCCTGGAAGTCCCGCTGAAATCACAGTGGATTTGATCTTCCTTAATCTGGAGGCGAAGCGAAATTCGCAGCGGCTCGGTTCCCGTTCCGCTGTTGTCGATGTAGTTCTCGTAGTGAAATACGCCGCCTGGAAGCGCGCTGATGGCCACCCGCATCCGTTGCTCCGCCCTGTCGAGGAGATTATCGTTCACCGCCTGGAGCGTTTCCCGACCGTATCGATCCTCGATTTCGTCCAGGCGCCGCTGAGCCAGTCGGCAGGTGCCGAGCATGGCCATCAGGTCGCCATGCCTATCCTCCCGGCCTCGCATGTTCCGGAGAACGATGTCCAGGCATTCCTGGTTCAACTCACCCCGGGAGAAGAGTCGAATGGGCGGGACGATCATTCCCTCCATGAAGATGTGGGAGGCATCGCCGGAGAGACTGCCGGCCACGGAGCCGCCGACATCCCCCCAATGAGCGCGGAGCGCCGGGAACACGAGCGCGCGCCCGTCGTAAAACCGGGGGCAGAACATCGCCATGTCGTTCATGTGGGTTCCGCAAATATAGGGGTCGTTCAGGATGAAAACGTCGCCCGGATGAATATCGCCGGCGTAGCGCGTGAAAACCGCTCCGGCGGCGTAGGAGATCGGAAAGATGTGCCCGGGATGATCTTCCGACTGGGCGACCAAACCTCCGTCCGGCGAAAGAAGAGCACAGGAAAAATCGTGTCCTTCGTTGATGATAGACGAGAATGCGCTTCGCGAAAAAGTAACCCGCATCTCGCGGACCACGGAGATGAGGAGTTCTTGAATGACCGAGATCGTGACGGCGTCGGCCGAGGCGCTCTCTTGAATCGCCCGGTTATCGTCCATGGTCAGTCGAGGCCTCCGGCGCATACGGTTCTCGCCGCTTCCAGGAATTCTTCCAGGTCTGATTCGCCGTGGGCCGTGGAAAGATAGTTCTTGGCCCTGCGGCTCATGAAAACGCCTTGCGCGAACATTTTTCGGACGAATGATTCGAACCGCTTCCGGTCGGCTTGCGTCTGACCCCGGTAGTCCGTGACCGGATACGGCGTGAAAAATACCTGGAATAAGGGGCCGACCCCTTGCACCCGAGCCGGAATCGCGTGTTCGTCAAATAACGCCGCCAGCTCCCTGCGGTATCTCTCCCCCATGTCGCGTAAGCCGTCGTAGACGCCGGGTCGGGACAATTCCTGCAAGGTGGCGAGCGCCGCGGCGGCGCACATCGGATTACCCGAGAGTGTTCCGCTGATGTAGACGTACTCCGGCCCCCCCTTGCGGACGGGGTCCGCCAGCTCCATCACGTCCGCCCTTCCCGCGACCGCCGACAGGGGAAAACCGCACGCGACCGCTTTGCCGTAAGCCGCCAAATCGGGAACGACGCCGAAATACTCCTGCGCCCCTCCGTAGGCCAGCCGGAATCCGGTCACCACCTCGTCGAAAACGAGCAGCACCCCGCACTCGGTCGTCACCTGGCGGAGCTGCTCGAGAAATCCCGGGGCCGGGGGAATGGACCGCTGAACAGGCTCGACGATTACGGCGGCAAGCTCCGCGGCGTACTCTTCCACCAACCCGCAAGCGATATCGGTATTATTGAAGGGAGCCGTCATTACCAGTTCCTGAACCGCAGAGGGAACCCCGGCCGAATCCGGGCGGGGAGAGGGATACGGGTTCGAGCGCGGAGGGGAAACACTCATCATTCCGTAATCGTTGTGGCCTATGTAGCTCCCTTCGAATTTCAGAATTTTCTCCTTGCCGGTAAAGGCGCGCGCCAGTCGCAACGCGAAGAACGTGGCCTCCCCGCCCGTTGAAGCAAAACGGACCAGTTCCGCGCAAGGAATCGCCTTCACCAGTTCCTCGGCCAACTCGATGGAGCGATCACTCAGCGTATAGAAGGTGGAGCCGAGTTCCATTTGCCTTCGAACCGCCTCGAGGATGGACGAATGGGCGTGGCCCAAGATCAGCGATCCCCCGCCCATCGTGAAATCGAGGAAACCACGCCCTTCCACATCATAAAGGCGGCTTCCCTCTCCGCGAGAAGCGATCAGCATCATGTCGGCGGGAAGCGTCAAGTCCCCGAGCCAACCGCCCGGGAGGCAATCACGGGCCCTTTCCAGGAAATCCGTCCCTTTTTTTGAAGTCATCTCTCCACCTCTTGATTCATAGCAGACCGCAATTCCAGCGAAAGTTCCCGGCTGCCCAGAAATTATTCGAAATCCTTCCATGAGGGGTCGGGCATCCCGAGGGGAATGCCCGATGAAAAGCCCCTTTAAGGGGTTGTTGACCCTCCATCGAGAGTGTTCACCGTCATTCCGGCGAAAGCCGGAATCCATTTTACGCCTTTTGCCTTTCGCCAGGGTTCCCGCACATCGGCGGGGAATGAAATGCCGCCGTTCATTCACCCGCACCCGCAAATGGATTCCGGCTTTCGCCGGAATGACGAACAAAACCGCACCGCCTCGTAGCGACCTCGGACAAGCACGGGGGTCTGTCCCTACGGCCCCCTCCCCAGTCGACTCCATGCGCCGAATCACGAAATCATGACTTTTCCGACAACCCCCTCAAGGGGGGAGTGAATCTCGCCTTTGCTCGTCCTACCGGCGCCGCAGCAGGAGATGCCCGCTCGCGTGGACCGTGGCGCGCCACCCCGGAGGAATGACCGTCGTGGCTCCGCTCTCCTCAAATATGGCGGGACCTTCCACGGTCGCTCCAGGCCCGACCCCGGTTCGGTCAAACACGGAGGTATCGCGCCACTTCCCCTCAAACCAGACTTTCCGGACCTCCGTGGGACCCTCGCCACCCCCGCGCTTCGCTCGCCAGGTTTTCGCTGAATACGTCTGGACCTCTCCCTCACCGATAATCTGGATCGAGATCACCTCCCATTCGGTTGCGGGATCCGGGTTGCGGCCGTAGCGTTCGGCATAAATCTTTCGGAAGGCGCCATCGATGGCCGACAGATCCACCTGGTCCGGAGACGGCCCCAGGGGAACGGGAATCTCATGAGCCTGCCCGAGACAGCGCATCTCCAGAAAACACGACAAAGAGATGCTTTCCTCCCGGACGCCGTCGGCCCGAAGACGATCCTCAACCCCCTTGGCCATTCCTCCGAGCCGCTCGCGCAAGTCCGCCAAATCGAGGGAGGAGGAGCGTTCGAGATAGGTGGCGGTCGCATCCCGGCGCATCTTCGCCATCACGAGCCCCATGGCGGAAAAATTCCCCGGGTGAATCGGAACCACGACCGTTTCGATATCGAGTTCATCCGCGATGGCCGTGGCGTGCATGGGCCCTGCCCCGCCAAAGGCCACGAAAGCGAATTCGCGCGGGTCAAATCCTCTCTCGAGCGAGATTTCGCGGATGACTCGAACCGTTCGAGCCACGAGAATTTTCAGCGTCCCTTCGGCCAACTCCTCGGGCGAGCGAAATTCGAGTCTTTTCCGCACCGGGGCCATTGCCCCTCGCGCCAACGAGGCGTCCACCCGTATTTTCCCGCCGAGAAGGGCGCCGTCTCCGATTCGGTTCAAGATTACGTTCGCGTCGGTGATGGTGGGCTCCACTCCCCCGAATCCATAACAGGCGGGACCCGGCGAGGAACCCGCGCTCCTGGGTCCTACGCAAAGCGCCCCGTCGACATCGACCCACACGATGCTCCCGGCTCCCGCACCAACGGTTTTCATCTCGAGCTGGGCGGCGCGGATGGGTATGCCCGAGATAACGGTATCTCCGGCGTAAAGAATCCTGTCTCCGAGGAGGAGGGCGACATCCGCGCTCGTTCCGCCCATGTCGCAGGTGATGAGATTCGCAATCTCGAGTTCGTCGGAGATAAAACGCCCCGCGGTGACACCGCCAGCCGGCCCCGAAAAGATGGTCCGTACCGGAAAGGCCTCCGCCGTATCGATATCCATCACACCGCCGGTCGAGCCCATGATGTAAATGCTCCGCTTGTCCAGCTTCCCGATTTCGCCGTCCCGGAGTTTCGAGAGATATCGTCCCACCGCCGGACCGACATAGGCGTTCACCACCGTTGTGGAGAACCGCTCGAACTCGCGGTATTGGGGGTTCACGGAGCTTGAGAGCGAGATGTAGACCTCCGGCCCGAGTTGGTCCCGCAACCACTGCCCGACGGCTTCCTCGTGATCCGGATTCTCGTAGGAATGAAGGAAGCATACCGCCACCGCCTCGACTCCTTCTCGTTTCAAATTTTCCACTACGCTCGTGAACTCTTCCGGCCGGGGCGAGGCTTCGACGTTCCCATTCGCCCGGAGACGCTCATCCACCTCCTCTCTAAGGTTTCGAGGAACCAGTGGCGGCGGGCGGCGGAACCCGATATTAAACATACCGCCCTCGACCAGCCGCCGGCATCTTCCGATTTCGATGACATCCCGGAACCCGCGTGTGGTCACCATCGCCGTAACGGCTCCGCGCCGCTCCAGGAGCGCATTGGTGGCGACGGTGGTTCCATGAATCATCCGGTCCAATTCCTCACCTTCGAGCCCGAGATCCTGGAGGCACGCCAGGATGGCGCTTGCGGGTTCATCCGAAACCGAGGGGATCTTTCCCGTCCGCACCTCGCCGCGCTGGGGATCGATGGCCACAAGGTCGGTAAACGTTCCACCGATGTCGACACCTAACGTAAACAACCGATACCTCCTCCACGGCGCATTGGCTCAGCCATATCCAGTAACTTCAAGCGGCCTCCTGATTCGCCTGCCTTCTCCCAAGAATTTGCCACAGAACCACCAACGCGAGGAGAACCGCGCCGATGAAATCGAAGAATAGTCGCGGTTCAAATAAGGCGATCGTCGCCGCTGCGAGCAAGAATCTCCGCCATATTTTCAAGGGACCCGCCAAGTAGCCGATGATGGCTCCACCAAAGCAAACCGCCGAGAGGGCCGCCGTCAAAAGCGTCCTGAAGAAAGGGACGTTCAACCCCGGATTCAGGAGGTCGCCGAAAACGAAAGCAACGGGAATGAGGTAGATGTACAGCCCGATTCGAAAGGCGAAGAAGCCTGTCCTCCAGGGGTGGGCTCCTGCAATGGCGGCCGCGGTGAAGGCGCCGCCGCAGACCGGAGGCGTCAGGTTGGAGGTCTGCGAATACCAGATGATCAAAAGGTGGGCCGCCATCGGCGTCGCGCCGAGTTCAATCAACGCCGGAGCGATCAGCACTGAAAGCAGGAGGTAGTCGGCCGTGACGGAAGAGACTCCCATCCCCAACACGAACGTCACCAAAGCGGTCAGCAAAACGGCGAAAAGGAGATATCCTCCGGATAGATCGACCACGAGAATCGAGAGTTTGGTTCCGATTCCCGTTCTGAACACAATCCCGATAATGATGCCCAGGCATCCGGCCAATCCGCCGACGGTGAGCGATCTTCGGGCGCCGACCTCGAGGATTTTGCCCCATTGGGGAATTGTCAGACGTGTGCGCCTGGAGAGGAGACTTGCCCCCCCCACTCCCAGAATAGCGACGAATACGGCATAATCCGGACTGTAGCCCGATCCGAGCATGTAGAAAATGAGAGCCAAAGGAACCGCAAAGGTCCAATAATTCCGGATTATCTCCCAGGGATTGCCCAACTCCTCGGGCGGCAATCCCTCGATACCCGCCTTCCTGGCATACAAGTGGGCCACCACCAGCAGGGACAGCATAAACAACAGGGACGGCAGTATGGATACCTTGACTATCTCCAGATAGGGAATTCCCGTGAAATCCGCCATGAGGAATATGGCCGCGCCCATCAATGGGGGCATGGTCACCCCGATGGTCGAGGCCGTCGCCTCGAAAGCGGCCGCCACGTGCGGCGGGAATCCGGAACGCTTCATCAGTGGGATGGTGAGCGTTCCGGTACCCACGATGTTCGCCGTGGGACTCCCGGATATCATGCCGAAGAGGGCGCTCGCCACGGCGCTGAGCTTCGCCGAGCCACCCCGCGTACGCCCGATGAATGCGAGCGGGAGATTGAGGAAGAGCTCCTTGCCTCCCGACATCTCCAAAATTGCGCCGAACAGGATGAAGAGAAATACGAAACTCGCAAAGATCCGCGTGATGACGCCATAGATTGATTGGTTGCTGTACAGCCATGCCGCGGTATCCCAAACACTGATTCCCTGATGCGTCAAATGACCAGGAAAGTAAGGACCGAAAAGGGCGTATCCGATCAAGAGGACCGAGATCAACGGGAGGGCGGGACCCAGTGTGCGGCGGCAGGCCTCCAGGGCCAATACGATGGCCATGACGCCGAAAACCACATCGTGCGGGAGCGCCTCGCCGAATCGCTCGATGTAGCGAATGGGGAAGTAGACATTGTAATGGTATGTGACCGCGATGGTGCTCAACACCAAAATTCCATCGAACACGGTAATCCGGTCGCGTGGAGATTTTTCCGACCCGGGGAAAAGGATGAAAACCAGCACGAAGGTGAACCCCAGATATCCGGAGATGAAGCTCTCGGGTGAGAAATAACCGAACCCGGCATAGTAGATATAGAGAAGAGAAAACGTGACGGAAACCAGCGTTACAACGGTGCGAAGTCCCTTCGAGCGCAAGTCACGGGGCAGTGGAATGGCGGTGGTCCGGGTGACGAAGCGGTCGAGCCAATTACTTCGGGCGTCATCGCGCACGGCAACCGTCTCCATCCCCTACATTCCGTAGGCATACCTCGTATGGCGTTAAGGGCGTCATATGCCGAGTGGGGGATTCTCAGATGACTCTCGAGGGCAGTTCAATCGCCCTTCCGGTTCGGGCGGATTCGTCGATTGCGAGGGTAATTTCCAAAGTCCGCCGCGCTTGTTTGGCGGTCGGGTGCAGGCAAGGATTCCCCGTCGAAAGGTAATCGAGCCAGGCGCGCGTCTCGTGGGCGACGGGCCCGAACATATGATCGAGCGCCCAATCGCCGGCGGAGTTGGTTCCCAGGAATGCGGTATTGATGTGATGGTCGGGGACATACACGTGAGGATATCCCTTTTCCGTATAGAGAAGGTTTTCCTTTTTGTCTTCGTCAAAAAGAAGGACCCCCTCCTTTCCGATGACTTCCAGGCGAGTGCCTTGCCCCAGCGTGGGATACTTCGAAGGCAAGGCGTAACATATACCCAGGCTGAAAACGGCTCCGTCCTCGAATGTGAGAATCGCCCAGGTCGTATCGTTCACCTCGGGGTAACCGGCCTCTTCGAAAACAACCCCGTGACCGCGGGCGAAAACCTCCACGGGGCGGATCCCCTCCATGAGCCAACAAATCATGTCCACGGAGTAGACCAGCACGTCGACCACCGGGGTAACCTCGTCCGTTCGTTTCAGAATCTCGAAGGCCTGCGCGCGCGAATTGTACACCCGGGCCGTTCCGCCCAGGATCCGCCCCAACCGGCCCTCCTGGACCTGCTCCTTACCGAGGAAATAGTGCCGCTGATAACGCTTGCTGTAGTTCACGTGTAATTCCACGCCACTGCGCGCGGAAGCATCGATAAGACGGTCCGCATCATCGAGGCTCAAGGCCAAGGGTGTCTCGACCACTACGGATTTTCCGCGCTCGATGGTCTGCAAAATCGGATCGACATGCTTGGGTTCGGGGGTGGATACAATGACGGCGGTGACGTCGGGGTGGGATATCGCCTCCTCATTGCTCCCCGTGGTGAAATGGGCCCCCACTTGTTCGCCCAGCGCCTTTGCCCGGGCGGGGTCCAGATCCGAAATAGCCAGGAACCGAACCGCGGGGTGGTTGGCCGCCATTCGGGCGCGATGGGTCCCCATACGCCCCGCGCCGATGACGGCGACTCCCAGTGTCTTTCGCTCATAACTCATCGCACACGGCTCCACCCTCTTCGATCTCGCAGGAGATCGGGAAACCCCCAATCAAGGATATCTCCCCGATTCTTCAACCCTGTAAAAAAACGACAGGAATCACCCGTTCTCGCCATCAGTTCAACGAGAAGTTTTCACTCTTGGTGGTATTCGGTTTCCCACCGGCGAATTCCCGCCGTTTTCCTCTTCTACCCAAGGCCTTCCCGACCTTTGCGCAGCAAACACATCTTACGCATGGCCTTCGCTGATTTCCCCACGCAGGAGGTGGAATCCGGCTCCCGCGCATATGAGCAGAGAAGGCTACCCCGACTCCACGGCTCCGGGAATATAAAAAGGAATATCACCGGCCCGGTTTACATAGAACCCTCGGCAGGCGCTTTGTTCTTGATCCCTCTTTCCTTCCAGTACCGGGCGGCTCCCGGATGAACCGGAATAACCAGCCCGTCGGTCGGATTGGCTCTCTTCAGGGCGGCCAGACCACGGTTGTTCTTGGTCAGGTAATCGACGCAGGACTTGCCCCAGATCGTCTTCGTCATTTGGTAAATCAAATCAGGGGAGGTATTTTTGTTCGCCACTAAAATACCGCTCAGGCCCATGGTGGACACGTCATAGTCCACTCCCTTGTAAGTCCCTTTTGGAATAGTCGTGGGTTCGAAGCCGGGAAACTCCTTCAGGAAACCGCTAAAATTCACCCCCTGATCGACGCTGATCAGCCGGACGGGCCGGGTCAGGGCCGCCTCCGTAACCGAGGGGTTCGGAAGACCTCCCTGAAGGGCGTAGCCGTCGATCTTGCCGTCCTTCAAGTAGCTGACCTGCTCGCCATGTGAGAGGTTGCTAATCCTGAGCTTCTTGTACAAACCAATGTGTTTGAGAAAGGAGCCGACGGATGCGTAGCAGGTGGTGCCGATGGGGCACGGCGAAAACTTTTTCCCGCTCAAATCGGCCAGTTTCTTTATGCCTGAGCTTTTCAAAACAACGAAGTGAAAAATCGAAGAGGAACTTGCGAAACCGACCGCGCGCAACTCCCTGTGCTTCTTTCCCTTCCAGCTTCCCTTCCCGGCCCAAGCCGGAAAGGCCACGGTCTGGAAGGTGAACCCCATGTCGGCCTTGCCCCCCTGGAGCTTCCTGAAGGCTTCCATCCCACCCGAAGTCGGGACGACAGTGACATTGATGTCACTATTTTTCCGCATACATTCGCTCATCGCGGTCAGGTAGCGGTACCAGGAACCCTTCGCACCGCCCGACATGAAGGTAAGTTGCTTGTCCGCAGCGAAAACGGGGGACGAGAGAACCGCGCCAGCGCCAAAAATCGCCAACACCAGAAGCCACCCACCCATTTTCACGGTTCGGTTTTCAACGAAGCTCTTCCTGTTACTTCGATTACGCCACATAGCCCAACCTCCCCTATCTCTCGGTTGCAGAAAAGGAAAACGCATCAGCGCCTTCCACGTCTTTTTTCAACTTCCTGGTCGCGCATATTTCTCTGACGATTTCGTTTCGTATCCCTTCCGCGAGCACTAGGCTTCGCGCCGCGAAGGGGAAAAAGAACATTTCTCCAATGTGCCGGAGTATCGAGGGCGCATTGGGACATCGAAAACTCTTCCCTTGGAGAGATATTCGATGTCAGTTTTCCGCCCAGGTTTTTGAAATTGGATTTACAATCATCCCCGGCTCGAACGGCCGACGAAAACCACGCATGTTTCGCGTCCATCGTGGACCCCTTTTAGAGGTTCAGATATCGCAGGTGGAAAATTGATGGCGTGGTCACGAATATATTTATATTAGAGAATGGTTAAAGTACCACAGAGAATAAGGCTAGGCAATTGGGCGCAATCGGTTCATGGGTTGATATCGATCAACCATAATTATTTTTCAGCTTTCGTATGACAAATGAATAATTCAGGCCCATAATTAAATTTGGCTACAGCTTACGCCGAATTACAATTCCTATCATCATCCCCGCTGTGCTCCGAAAAAACGCCATCCCTCTTCAGGCCGTAGCGGGAACGAACCGATGATCGTGGTGTAACTTTGATACCTAATTTTTGTTATCTTCCGCCCGCTTAGAGGCATTAGGGCGTCTTTAGCGGACGTGAAATCCTGTTATCTTGTTGATATCATTGGGAGTCAATCATAATCGAAAATCTCGTTCGGAATCCGCCTTCTGCAACATGTAATCAAAAAGAAAGCGGACCTATTCAAACTCCCGCGCATCCCGGAGCCCTCCTGTCGAAATGTCCTCCAAAGTCCGGCCCACAACGGTTTGATTGCCGTCATGCTCCGCTGCCCCGCAACGTTTACTCAGGAACCACCGGTCGGCCCGCGGCGCAGCCTCCGCCGGAGGGCGTGGGTAATCCGTAATCAAAACGCACACGCTGGAGACCGCACCCGGGCCGCCCAGGGTGTGGCCGAGCGCTCGTTTCGCGCCCTTCACTCGGCGGTCGCCCAAGCTCCGATGCGCGCCAAGATCTTCGCGCCCGGCCACCCGATATTCTTCCTTAAGCCCAGCACCCGCCTGGTCGGGCATCTGCAACCCATCGTCGCCCGCACCCAAAATATGGGTTTCCACCCCATCATTTACCGACGGGAACTCGCCGGGATGCGCAGGTGTCGCAACGAATCCGTTTTCGTTTTAATTACGTATTCCAGAAGGCGGATATCGAACGGGACGGAGAATTGTGAATACCTACAATCATATCGATAGAATATCAGGATTTTACGACCGATGAAAACGGCTTCATATCTCCGAAATAGTGAAAAATAGTGAAAAATTCGATAAATTCCTGAAAATTAATCGCAAGGATAAAAATGGTAATCTATTTTATTTCAGTCAATTATGTAATTTATCTAAAGTAGAAAAGTAATAAATTTCACATAAAAACTTTTTTCGCTCCCCCGCATTTGGGCGCAAGATTCATGACGTCCCCACAAAAAAACCGGGGGAGTTTTCAGGCTCCCCCGGTCGAGTGACACAAGGCTCTGCTCTAGTATCCCTCGTCGATCACCTCTTTTAACTGCGTGCATCCGGCCACCAGCGCCGTCATCCCGCAGGGGGGCAACATGCACTCCAGGGCTTCTGTCGCCTCCTCGACGGTCGCGCCGAGTTGCAAGGCTTTCTTCAGGTGGTTCTTGATGCCCTCGGTATCGGAGGGATCGCGCGAGGCGCTCGCCACGGCGATGAAGAGCTCCTTGTATTTCTCGTGAAACGGCCCCTGTTTCTTCATGATGTGGTTCTTCAGGTTCTCGTAGTTCTCGAGAAGCTCCGGGTCCACCTCGCACAAGAGTTCATACGCCGGATAGATAAACCCGCGAGCCGCCTTCATCTCCTCATACAAGGCCCTGCCCCGTTCACTCATCGCCATCCTGAATCCTCCCTATACAAACATTCGCTCTCAGCGCCGAGCGTTTTCCGCTCCTACGGATACACTTCCTGCTCGATCACCGAGGCCTCATGGCCTGGCAGGATGTATTCCTCCTTCGTGGCCCGCTCGATACACTTCCAGATGGAATCCATCGCATCGCGCATGCTCGACATCTGGCCGGCGGGAACGCGGCGATCGAGGCCTTCCTGAATCTGGATGACGTCGGCGGCGATGACGTAGGTGCCCACGCGCGTCTCCACTGCGACCGAGCAATGCCCCGGTGTGTGGCCCGGCGTGTGGAAATAGGTGACGCCCGGCACGATCTCGTAATTATCCTTCCAGATGGGCTCGAAGATGATGCCCTGCTGCGCGATCACGGGCCAGCGGGTGTTGGGGTGAATCGGCGCGTCATAGGGTTTCGATTGCAGCGCGACCGGACAGACGGAATATTGAAGCTCCTCCGCCCACACGTATTTGACCGCGTTGGTGAAGAGATCGCAGTTCTGGGAATGATCCCAGTGCAGGTGTGAGAGAATCAGGATGTCCACTTCCTCGGGCTTCCAGCCCGCGCCTTCTAGCTGCTCGCGCACGCCCTGGCCGGGCTCCCTGCTCGCGGGCCAGGGGGCGCCGCCGCGCTCGGGGTCCAGAAAGCTGGTGTCGACCACGACTTTCACGTCTTTGCCGTCGTGATCCTTCGCCCCTTCGATCATGTAGATGAACGAGGGAATGGCGAGTTTCGTCCCGAAATTCGTCCAATACACCATATTGGAATAATCCGTGTGAATAGTGCCGCAATTCAGCGGACGGATGGTGAGATCTGACATGGAACTGTTCCTTTCTGCTTGGCTTCGCGGCTGCAACGGGCCGCAAATGAACGATGGCAATCATTTGCCTGATATTCACCGGCCCGGGCGTCGCAGGACCGGCAAACGGATGTATGTTTTTAAGCCTGCGCAGTTCTGGAGAAGCGCACCACCTCCATCAACTCATCGGGGCCTTCTGGTTCGACGGCATCGAGACCGAGTGCCGGATTCAGCCGGTTGCTCATGTTCCGGTACGAGGCGGAGCCGATGATGTCCAGCACGTTCTCGTCGCTGAAACCCGCCTCGCTCATGGCGTAGTGGTCGAACGTGAGTTTTTCAGCAAAGGCGAGCATCGCCTTGTCCGCATCATCGAGAACCGGGGAATTGTCCCTGTCCATCACCACGGTGGCCACGTCGGCCAGCGTTACTTCGTCGCCGCTTTCAGCACGGAAAGCCTGGCCATGGTTCATCGTTCAGCCATAGCACCCGCCGATGGTGGCCACGTAGTAGGAGATCAACTCTTCGCGCCTCTGGCCCAGTGTCGAATTGCCGCCGTGCACGGCCATGTTCATCGTCTGGCGTCCGTTAAGTACCTCGGGCCTTCGCGCCATGGTAAGCAGCAGCTTGGGCACAGCGCCTCTTTTCGCCCGTATGCCCTCGAGTATGCCTTTCGCGGGTTCTTGCGCGTCATTCAGCCTTAAAGGGGATATCCACATTCTCCGTTCTCCTCAACACCGATGCTAGTCGCTTGAACTCGCCGCGCGCTCTTCTTGGAACGCGGGCATCACCTCTTTCGCAAACCTCTCTAACGATTGAATCGCCTCGTCCTGGGCGATGCCGCGCAGCACGAAGATCATGATGTGATTTACCTTGAACTCCGCCTGGAGCCGCTTGAGATCGGCTATCACCTTATCCGGCGGGCCGATGACGCCGCCTCCCTCGATGACCTGGCGGATGTCGACGTCGTAGCTCCAGTTGCGCTTGAGCGCTTCTTTATCCTCGAGGGGCATCTCGATGGAATTCACCGCGCTGCGATAGGATAGATACCAGGATTCGGAAGGTTCGATTTGCTTCCAGGCGTGCTCGGGGTCGTCGCAAACATGGACGTGGTGCGCCATGAGGGAGGGATACTCATTCGGGTCACCTCCGCGATTCCTCACGGTTTCGTTGAACAACGCCATTTTTTCGAGATACACGTCAGGCCCCTTGAAGGTGCCCGACGCCATGATGTTGAAACCCCTCTGGCCGGCGAAGACATAGGTTTCATGGCTCGTGCCGGCCAGCCAGATGGGAGGACGCGGCTTCTGGATGGGCTTTGGGAAAATCTCCGCGTCGATGCAGCTATAGTGCTTACCGTGGAAAGTGAGGCATTCCCCCTCCAGCAGGCGGGTCATCACCTCGAGGCCCTCCTGCATCTTCTCTCTGCTCTCGGTGGGCGAGATGTTGAAGCCCTGAAATTCCTTGGGCTGGGAACCTCGTCCGACGCCCAACTCCAGACGCCCGCCGCTCAAAACGTCGACCAGGGCGGCCTGCTCGGCCAGACGCACCGGATTATGGAAGGGCATGATGCAGATGGCGGTGCCGATTCTGATCTTTTTGGTTCGCTGCGCGATGGCGAGCGCAACCATCAAGGCGTCGGGACACATACCCACGCGAGAAAAGTGGTGCTCGGCCAGAAACACGGTGTCGTAGCCGAGTTCGTCGGCCACCTCGCATTGTTCGATCAACAGCTCGAACTCGTGTTTATAGGTTTCTCCCTCCTGACATGCAGGAATATAGAAAAGCGAGAATTTCATCTTTCAGGTCTCCATCCCGTACATGATAATCGTGTGCGCAGGGCGGCTTACGCACCCATCGTGAATACCTTGTTCGCCCGGATGCGGTAGATGACGCGCACTTGGCCCTCCTGGCGGTTCGGATAGCTGTCCACGCCCAGATACTTGTTCGCCAAAGCGTCGATGTGCTCCTCCGCCCCGTTTTCCGTGACCTCCACCACCGTACCCTGCATCCCCACCCACCTGTAGGGATTTTCCGGGTCGACGATGGCGATCGACACACCTGGACGCGCGCGCATGTTGAGGTCTTTCAGGCGGCCTTTGGCCGAATTCACCTCGATGATGTCGCCGTTGGTGCCGAACCACACGGGAGAGACCTGCGGTGAGCCGTCCTTGTTCTGGGTGCCCAGATACAAGAGGGCCTTGGTGTCGAGAATGCCGGCATGAGAATCGGGTATCAGCGCCATTTTGAGTTCCTCATTTAAAAAAAGGCGGTCGATTACGCCCGGGATGCGGTCAAACGCATTTGGGCAAAACCTCTTCGGTGAACATTTTGAGAGATTCGTCGAAATCCTGGTTCGGGGGATCGATCATGATGCTCTTGACCCCGTAGGATTCGATTTTCTGGATGCGGTCGACGCATTCCTCGGGCGTTCCCGTGATGGTGAAGCGATCCAAAATGTAATCGGTGATGAGGGGCACGTGCTTCGGGTCGCGCCAGTTGCTCACGTCGAAGTTGTCCAGGAGATGTCGAATCTCGGGCTTGAACGCATCGGGCACCGAGTCGAGCGTCATGCGGAAATTATGGTGCGCCCGGTTCGCCACCCGCGCCCGCACCTTCTCTCGCGCGCGCACGCTGTCGATATCCACGGAGACGACCGCGCCAAAAATGATGTCCATATCACCAAGAGAGGAGTCGCGATTCGCAATCCCCTCGTTCAGATATTTGAGAACCCAGTCCACCGTCTCCTTGTAGACGCCCGAACCCACGATGACGCCGTCTGCGACTTCACCGGACATGGCGAGCGTCCTGGGGCCTTCGGCGGAGGTGTAGATGGGGATTTCGCGCGCGCACCACATGTTCACGTTCACGCCCTCGGCGTATTCCACCGTCTCTCCGCGCGTGAACGCGCGAATGGCCGCAATGGATTCGCGCATCCGCGCAAGTCGGGCCATCTTCTTGCCCAGCGTGTAGACGGGCGTATCGCCCGAGCCGATGCCGAACAGGACGCGGCCGCCCGAGAGTTCATCGAGCGTGGCTATGGCGCTCGCCGCGACGCTGTCGTCATGCAGGACCGGATTCGTCACGCCCGGGCCGATTTTCACATGCGAGGTCTTCTCTATCGCCAGAGCGAGCGCGATGTTGTGATCCCGGCAGGTGAGATGGCTCTCCGCTATCCACACCTGCTCGAAACCGTTGTCCTCGGCGTATTTCGAGCGCTCCGCCACGAGCCGGACATCATCCGGCACCAAATGAAGACTAAAGCTCATACCCACGAATAAGCGCCTCCCGAATATTCAGAGAAAAAAGATGCTATCAAGAGTTGTTTCCATTCGAAGCGACGGGCGCGGCGGCGTTCACCAGCGGCATGACGTCGTTGGCGAAGCTCTCGATCGACCGCATCACCGAGGCGTGGTCCGGCCCGCGCCAGGGCGCCAGGATGACGTGATTGACCCCGTAATCATCCCGCAACCTGCAGATATCTTCCGCCACGGCCTGCGGATCGGCGATAATGCCGCCACCTCTGACAATCTCGGCGACGTTCAGTTCATAACTCCAGTTGCGCTTCAGGTGCTTCGCCTCTTCCTCTGGCATTTCCACCTCGTTCATCTTCGCCCGGTATCGCAGATACTCGCCCTCGCCCTCTACCGTGAGGTTGAAGTATTCATCCGCATCCTCCGCATCGCACACGTGGATGTGGTGAACCAGAGGCCTCTCGATTTCGGCCGGATCTCCGCCCACCTTCTTTAGAGCGTCCTCATAAAGCCCGAACTTTTCCTTATAGACTTCCGGACCCGTAAAACCGGCCGAGGCCATCACCTTGAAGCCGTTCTCGCCCGCGTAGGTGTAGGTTTCTGGGCTCGTTCCGGCCAGCCAGATGGGCGGGCGTGGCTTTTGCAGGGGTTTCGGGAAAATTTCGACATTCTCGCACTGATGATGCCGGCCCTGGAAAGTCACCTTCTGACCCTCCAAAAGGCGGGAGAGAATGTGGAGCCCCTCTTTTAGGCGCTCGCGGCTTTCGGACGGCCTTACGCCGAAGCCCTGAAACTCCTTGGGCTGGGAGCCGCGCCCTATCCCGAGTTCCAGCCTGCCGCCGCTGATGAGATCCACCATGGCGGCCTGCTCGGCCAGCCGGATGGGATCGTGGAACGACATGATGGAGATGGCTGTCCCTACGTGGATTTTTTTCGTTTTTTGCGCCACCGCCGCGCAGACGAGTAGGGGATCGGGGATCATCCCGACCCGGGAGAAGTGATGCTCGGCGTACCAGACGCACGGGTAGCCCAACTCATCGGCCAGCACGCTCTCTTCGATCATCTCCTCATGGACCTGCGCCTCGGTCATATCTTCGGGACGATACAGGATATAAAACAAGGAAAAATCCATTCAAAACCCTCGATTCCAGTGCGCCGAACCCATCGTTGACGGCTCTCTCCCAGGAAATGCAAAAGGGCGTCCGGCGCCATGTTGCTGAAACGGCCTATGAGATTTCCCGTACTCAAGGTTGGCGGTTATAATGCCGATATAATCGTGGCGGCGTCAAGGTTCAGAGCCATGTTTGCCGTTTTCTCGCGATGAGCCATTCCCGTCTTCGAGAGACGTTTTCTGCCTCATATCGCCAGGCGTAAAAGTTCTTTTTAACGGGGTTATTTTGAGTTCTCTGGTCTTCATCCTGGTTTTTTGCGCCGCATTCGTCGGCTCGGGCCTAAAAGCGGTGGGCGGATTCGGCTTCGCCACCCTGACTACACCCACCGTGGCCATTTTTTGGGACGTGCCGACGGCCATCGCCGTCATCTCCATCCCCACCCTGTGTACGAGCCTCATGAACGCCTGGCGAACGCGCACGGCCGTTCAGGAGGGGCTTAGGCCCTTCATTCCCTTTTTCTCGATGAGCCTGGTGGGCCTGGGCGTCGGCCTCACGATTCTCCTGAACACAGATCCGCGCCTGATGAAATTCATCCTGGGCACCTTCTTGATCTGCCAGATCGTCTGGCAATGGCTCCAACCCGAAAAACCCGCGCCCGAGGACTCCCTGAAGCGCTCCCTGGGCATGGGAGCGGTCGCCGGGCTGATGCTGGGCACCATCAACATCCCTTCCCACGTCATCGCCTCATACTTAACGGGAATGAAAATCTCGAAAGAGCGCTACCTTTTCGTGTTGAGCGCGAGCCAGGTCGTGCTCCGGGTCGCGGCCATCGCCTCCATCGCGGCCGCGGGCTACATCGGCGAGACGGCCCTGTGGCTCATCCTCGTTCTGACGACGCCCGTGCTACTCGGGTTTTTCGTGGGCACGAAGATTTACAACATTTTCACGGATCAGCTGTTCTTCCGGATCGTCACTATCATTCTGTTCATAATGGGCGCTCTCCTCGTGGTGATGAACTTCGAGGGGCTCGCCGCCTTTTTCTGATATTCGCGAAACGAAGCGCGCAGCCTGACGGAATTGACGGGGGCGATTCATCTGCGTTATTTTCGGATTCATCGCGAAAAACAAAAAAGCGAAATCAAGTTCTATTGGATATCTCATAAGGACCGAACAACATGCCGGTGAAAGTAAGCATCAAAGATCTGCACATGGAATACTATCTCAAGGACAGAAGGGTTCACGCCTTGAAGGACATCAACCTCGACATTCAGGACGGGGAGTTCATCTGCGTCGTGGGTCTGTCCGGATGCGGGAAGACCACCCTCCTGAACATCCTCGCCGGATTCCTGAATCACACGGCGGGCTCCATTCTGCTCGACGGCAATCCCATTTCGGCGGCGGGCCGCATGAACCGGGGCGTCGTGTTTCAGGAATACGCGCTTTTCCCGTGGCGCACGGCTCTCAGGAACGTCGAGTTCGGCCTGGAGATGAAAGGCCTGAGTAAAGAGGAGCGCACGAAAAAGGCGCAGGAATATCTCGAACTCGTTCACCTCGAAAAGTTCACCCACCTGTTTCCCCACAACCTCTCGGGCGGCATGAAGCAGCGCGTGGCCGTGGCGCGGGCGTACGCCTACGAGCCCCAGTTCATGCTGATGGACGAGCCCTTCGGCGCGCTCGACGCGCAGACGCGCGAGAACCTCCAGTCGCTGACGGTCGAGGTTTGGGAAAAAACGAAAAAGACCATCTTCTACGTCACGCACAACCTGAGCGAAGCGGTCTATCTCGCGGACAGAATCATCGTTCTCGCGGGCCAGCCGGGCGTAATCCATAAAGAGATAATCGTGGACGTGGCGCGCCCCCGGGACCCGTTCGACCCGAGGGTGATCGAACTCGAACACATGGCGACAGAGGCGGTGCGCGGCAACTAACGTCGCTTCCGCATCACCGCATCGGAATCACAAACAAAAAGGCCGGCCCCGCGTGGGAGCCGGCCTTATCTGTTGGCCTGTCGGTTTTATCCGCTACTGGCGCTGTCCGCCGACCTCTTCCATCATGCCCCACTTGACGACGGTCACTTTTTCGAATTTCTCAAAAATGAATTTCTCCATCACGAAGCCGACCAGGGCGATGGCCGCGATTCCGACCAGCATGAAGGCGGTGTCGAGGTCCTCGCGGCTGTCGAAGATGGCGTAGCCCAGGCCCCAGTCGCTCGCGGCCACCATCTCACCGGCGATGCCGGCGCGCCATGCGCGCGCGAGGCCGATGCGGATGCCCGAGAGAATGAAGGGCAGCGAACCGGGGAAAATGACCTTCCAGAACAGGGTCATTCCCTCGGCGTTCATCGATTGCGCCGCTCGTATCCAGATGGGGTTGATGGTCTTCACCCCCGTCCACGTCGAGGAGATGGCCGGCAGCGCCGCGGCGAACGCGGTGATGAAAATCATGGTCGTGTTGCCGAGGCCGAACCACAGGACGAGAATCGGGCTCCAGGCCAGGGCCGGGATGGGCAGGAGCATGCTCAGGATGGGGATCATGAACTTCTCGAACCAGCCGATGCGGCCCATGGCGATGCCGATGGCTATCCCCACGAAGCCGGCGATGAACATTCCTATCATAATCCGCCAGGCGGTATGGTAGGAGTGCACGCAAAGCACACACGTGGTCTCACCGGATTTCAGGAAAGTGACCTCGTAAAAACGGTGGAAAATGGGAAATACGCGCGGAAACAACGCAGGCTCATTCACGTACCAGGCGATGCACTCCCATATTACGAGCACCGCGATGAAGCTCGGAACGTTGTCCTTGATCCACATCCAAATTCTTTCTTGCCTGGTGTATTCGGTAGGTAGTTTTACGTCATCCCTTCTGACTTCACTCGCCGTGGCCATCAAACAGCCTCCCAAATCATGCGAAATTCAAGACATTTCATATACGTTTCTCTCATAGCCGAAGCCATGGAATCATCCCGTCTGTTCTGTGTGGTTCATTGCGGGCTACGTCCAATATGCGGCCATTCTTACAAAAATAGCATTCCAAGTCAAAATCTTAGGCGAAGATGCACGCGTTTTCAGGCTATGGAATTGCGCGAGAGATTACCGCCTCATCCCGCTTTTTCCTGCCCTTCCCCCTCGCCGGGGATTTAACCTTGATCGTCTCCTGCTGGCCTAAGTCAATTGCCGGTGGATTCGGGACCTTGTTCGGCAATATCACGAAACCGGGCGGCCACGCTCTCATCCGCGCCCTCGCCGATATACGCGCCGTAGGTCGAATCATCCTCGGCGACTCCCTCGATTTGCCAGGCCGTATCCTTCGCCACGATGAAAATGACGTCCTCATCATCCGTGGCCACCATGCTGTGGAGTGAATTCGCCGGTATGTGGATGATGCCCCCTTTACTGGCCGTTTTCCGCTCGCCGTCGACCCACACGCCCTCGGAGGTGCTGTAGCTGGCCCCCGCCAGTTTTTGCTCCATCGTTTTTGGATCATAAAAAGGCATTGTCTTCCGTTTCCTCCAATCGGTTGTTCAAAGGCTCATAGATAAATTTTGCGCTTCCGCTCGTTTGGTTATATTTCCCTGAATTCGGTGGCGACGGCGAACCCCTTATTCCCCACCTCGAACGGCCCGCTGCACCTGCTGAAGAAAAGCACGCCATCGGCGGGACTGCGCAACTCCTCCACCACTTTCAAGCTGAAAGGATCCAGCATTTCCCCTAGTAATTCCCCTTCGCTCACCTGTGCGCCGAGGTCTGCGAAATGCGTTTTTCGCGAGATGAGGTATCCACCGCTCGATGGATTCGCCTCGGCGCGATGGGCGAAATCGAAATAGGTTATTTTCGTCCTCTTCTCCTCCCCTGGGAGCATCCCGAGATGAACGAGGAGGTTCAAAAAACCTTGTTCCAGATTGTCCCGGTAGAGGTTCTCCTCGCACTCGGGGAGGTAGGCGCCGCCAATTTCCACGCTGATGGCGGGTATCTTCTGCGTGAGCGCATAGCCCGAAGCGCTCGATTTGCTGAAAGGCACGCCATGCACCAGCCCCGCGCCGTCGCTTGCGAAAGCGATTGCCATCTCGCGCGATTTTTCGCCGAGCGGGCCTTCGGTGTTCGGGTCCGTATCAACGCGCCTCTGGATTCTTCCCGCCGTTCCGCCGGAATGACATTCCACGAGATAGTCCGCGCCCTCGATCAGGATTTCACGAATCTTGTGCGCATAGCGCTGCGTGAGCGTCCCCTTGGCGGAACCCGGAAAAGCGCCCCAAAGATTCGTCTGCTCGTGCTGATCCGGGGATTGACGCGAGAAATGCGCGAACGCGAACGGGTTCGCCACCGGAACCAGCAGCAAGGCGCCGCTCAATTGCTCGCGATCGATTTGCGCCAGTACGTTCTGGAACGCGCGAATCGGCTGCGGCTCATCCCCATGGACGCACGCCAAAACGGAAAGGGTGGGCCCGGGCTTCTCCCCTCTCACGCAATGGAGGGGAAGACCCGTTTCGGAGCCGGTGAGCATCTGCGCCACGGGGATTTTGACGTATTCATGCGCTCCCGGGGCTATCTCCAAACCCGCGATTTTCCAGGAATCCGTATTTGTTCCGTTCACCCTCAATGTCCCCTGATCTCGGAAACCTCGACCACGCGCCCGCTCTTCGCGCTCTCGACGATCGACTCCAAAACGGCCACGACTTCCCTCGCGGACTTGCCGTCCGTCTCGGGCGCGGCCTCGCCCCGGATACACTTTCCGAACTCCTGTATTTCTTCTGCGAGCGCATCACCGCCGTCTACGGACAACTCGCTTCTTTGGTTTTCGTCCTTTTTCTGGATGTAAAGCCTCTCCCCCTCGTCTTCACTCCATGCAGAGGCTTCGGTACCGTGTGCCGACGTCGTGCATTGTTTGGGTGTGACGTAACAGGTGGTGATATACCCGAGTGGGCCGCTCTCATATTCGAGAACGATGTTCGTCACGTCATCGAGATTGCCCGCGCCGAACAGTTGTTTGCTGAACGCGCTCACCCGCTTCACAGGGCCGGCCAGGTACTGGAGATTGTCCACCATGTGAACGCCCAGCCCCGTCATCCCCCCCGCCGGGCATTCCGCCGGGTCGTTTCTCCAACCGCTTCTCGGGTTTTGCCCGTTGGGATTGGAAAGGTTCGCCTCCAGGACGTGAATCATCCCCAGAGCGCCCTCGTCTATCATCTCGCGGATCTTCCGGTTCGCGCCCTGCCGCCTTCTGTGGTGTCCGATCAGGAGCGTAACGCCTGCTTTTTCAGTGGCGTCGATGCACTTGTCCGCATCGGCCACCGTCAGGGTGAGCGGCTTTTCGACGAACACGTGCTTGCCTGCGGATGCGGCCTGTGTAATCAGGTCCGTATGCGTGGAATGGGGCGTGGCGATCAATATCCCCTCCACCTCGCTATCCATCAGGACATCTTCAAAAGACGCCGCCGGGTAGCACCCGAATTTCTCTGCGAATTCCTCGCGCGCCGATTCGGTTCTCGTGAAACACCGAACGATTTCCACGTTTCCCGCTCTTTTCCCGGCATTCGCCAGCATGGTTCCCCAGTTGGCCAAGCCGATGGACGCCAACCGTACCTTTTCATCCGCCATAACAACCCCCATTAAGTTTGATATATGCCGTTACAAATCCACGTTCGCGCCCATCGCTATGAAATGGAGGAGGGACGCCTCATTATTTGTCGAACATAAATTGTCAGACGCGACGGGAAAGGGTAACATTCGCCCCTTGGGTTCAACAAACCTGGTAGTAAAATTTTTTTGGTCCGCTTTGATTTTCAGGAAAGCCGCTGTAGGGACAATTTCGTCAAAAAAGGAGTTCGCTGGATGCCGTTTCATAGTTTCGAAGAAATAGAGAAAAAAGCTGTTACGCCCCATCTCTCCTCGGGCCAGGGGGCCATCATCGAGGGGGAATACATGTATTTCTGCCAGGTCAGCAAGGTGGCCGGCACGGGTTCGAAGATACATTATCATCCCAACGAACTCATGATTTTTCCCATCCGGGGAAAAATAAACGCGCTTGTCGGAAAGGACAGAAGAGTCGTCTCTCCGGGCACCTTCGTTCACGTGCCCGCATACGCGCAGCATCAGATGATCGCCACCGAAGACGGCGATATGGACTACCTCTACGTGAAGGACCGCTCCTGGACGGTAGTGGGCCTCGACAGAGACCAGGTCGTGCCGGACAAGGCGCTCACCGTCGAGGAGATCAACGAACAATACGAGGAAGGCACCGCCGCCGACGTCGAAAGAGACGCCGCAAAAGCGCAAATCATTGTCGAGGGCCTGAATAACTCCTATTATCCGATACTCCCCTCCCTCGATGCACCTGATTCTTCGGGACGCCATACCGTTTGGATCGAAGGCGAGCGCCTCGCGTTCGGGTATGGAGAGATACCCGCAGGCTTCGAAGGTGAAACCACTGAAAACGCGCACGAACAATTCGTCTACGTCCTCAAGGGGGTCATCGACGCCCAGGTGGACGATGATCGGCAACAGGCGGGTCCCGGTTCCATCATCCACATTCCCAAGGGTTCGAAGAGAAACCTCTCCACCCAGAGCGGCCGGCATGCGCGCTACGCATCGGTGCGGGCCATGTCGAAGCTCGAGGAGATACTGAGAGAAAAGGCGGCGGGCATGGCGGCGCAGAACTAAGACGGGGCGAATCACACATGGCGAAACACCTGGTGTGCAAAATATCGGAACTGCCTCCCGGCGCGCGAAAGATAATCGAGGTCGAGGGCCGCTCCATCGGCGTGTTCAACATCAAGAATTCCTTGTACGCGGTCAGAAACTCCTGCCCGCACCAGGGCGCGCCGCTTTGTCTGGGCAAAGTAAAGGGCACGATGAAATCGTCCAAGCCGCATACCTATGAATACGTGATGGACGAGCAGGTTCTCGTGTGCCCGTGGCATTGCTGGGAGTTCGACATCACGAACGGGCGTTCCGTATTCAACCCCCACAAAATGCGCGTCAAAACCTATGAGGTCACGCTCGAGGCGGAAGAAGACCCCTCCATCGAGACCTACCAAGTCACACTCGAAAAAGACCTGGTGATGCTGCACGTGTGATTCCTCGCGATTGGAGCCAACAGCGCAAATGAGAAAAATCGAGAAAATAGAGCTCTTTCCCGTCGCCATCCCCCTCAACCATCCCTACAAGAGCGCCACGCGCATGGCGACGCATTCTGAAGACATCGTCGTAAAAATCACCTGCGACGGCGTTTCCGGCTGGGGAGGAGCGCCGCTCCGCTCGTTTCCGACCGGGGAGACCTTGAAGAGCGCATACCAGATACTCGATGAATACCTTGTTCCCGCCATCGCCGATTGTAACCCCTTCGATCGCGAACTCATCGTCCACAAGATGGACAAGGCCATGCCCTTTCACCACTCCCCGAAAGCGGCAATCGATTGCGCCGTGCACGACCTGCTGGGGCGCATGCTGGGTTGTCCGGTCTACGATCTGCTGGGCGGGAAAATCAGGGACGAGATGCCCGCTTTCGACATCCTGCCCCTCGAATCACCCGAAAGAACCGCCGAACTCGCAGCAGAATCCATGGCTTTAGGGATAACGTCGTTCAAGGTGAAGATGAACCGCGACACGAAGACGAGCATCGCCCGCGTGGCGGCGGCTAGGAAGGCGGCCGGGGATGAGGCGCATATCGTCGTCGACGCCAACATGAGCTGGACGCCCAAGCTCGCCGTGCAGATGTGCTCGCGCATCGAGGAATACGGCATCACCATGGTCGAACAGCCCGTGCCCGGCAACGACCTCGACGGCCTGGAATTCGTCACCAAGAACACGCGCATCCCCATCTGCGCGGATGAGTCCTTCCGGCCCGATTATCTGGCCGAAATCGCCCGCAGGCGCGCCGCCGACATCGTGAACCTCAAGGTGAACCGCGAGGGTGGGCTGCTTCACGCGAAAAAGGCCGCCGCCCTTATCGAGATTCACGGCATCGAGGGTATTTGCGGCAGCGTGATTCACAGCGCGCTGAACGACGCCGCCTGCGCGCACCTTTTCGCCTCCACGCCCGCCATCGTCTACAACGAATCGGGCAAGGCCCCCGCCTGGCATGATGAGGACATCGTCACCGGCTTCGAGGCGCAAGGCGGGGTCGTCAAGGTTCCCGAGGGTCCGGGTCTGGGGGTGGAAGTGAACGAGGAGGCGGTCAACAAATTCCGCCTCGATCTTTGATACCGGCAGGTTTTCCCGGTCACTCAGTCTTTTTGAAGCCCAAGCCTATGCGCTGCGCCTCTCCCGAGCCGCCGCCTTGCTAGAGCTTGTGGCCGTAGAGTTCCTCGGCGCTTTCATGGTAGATGCGGCGTCTCAAGTCATCCGAGACTTCCTGAAAAACCTGCCTGGGGTTGTCGAAATCCCAATGCGGATAATCGGACGCGAACAACAGGGTCTTCTCCGCTTTCGCCATCCTGAGAATCTGGCGATGATCCTCGTTCGTAGGCGGCTCCGCGATGGGCTGTGTGGTGAGCCGGATGTGATCGACGATGTATTCACTCGGCGGACGCTCGAGCCAGGGAACCTCCGCGCGCAGCGAGCGCCATTCCTGATCGAAGCGCCACATGATGCTCGGCAGCCAGGCGTAGCCCATCTCCTGGAAAACGACCTTGAGTTTCGGGAAACGAACGAACACGCCCTCACACACCAGGCTGATGACCTGGGATTGCGCGATGGTCACCGCGCCCGTATGCACCTCGATGTAATAGGCGGGAACGCCCGACGGGTTCATGGGCGTATTCACGCCCGCCCCCTCACCCGCGCCGTGCATCCCGATGGGCAGGCTCATGGCTTCTGCGGCCTCGTAGATGGGATAGTAGTGGCGGTTTCCCAATAAAACGTCCATCTGCGGAATCTGCACCTGCACCACGGCGGGGTGAGCGCCGATTCTCTCGATTTCCTTGACAGCGAGCCCGGGGTCGCGCGGGCCGACGTGAATCGCGAGCTTGAGCCGAGGTTCCGGTTCGCACCACTCATGAAGCAGCCAGTCGTTGTTCGCTGCAATAAACGCCGCCGCCATGTCGGCGTCCGGCAATCCCCCGATGCCGAACAGATCGCCCGCGATCAGGATGCCTGTGTCGACCCCGTATTTGTCCAGATGGTGTGAGCGCAGCATGTCGAGGCTAGAACCAGGTCTCCCGCCGTCGGGCGGCAGGGCGTCGGGACGCTCGGCTCCGTGGGGGTGGTAATACCAGCGCTTCGGAATCGAAAAAACGTTTCTCGCGGTGGTCGGGTCTTTCGCGGAGCTGAGCGGCGCTACACCCATGCGCTTGCGCCAAGACTCGGATAGATATGGGTGAAGCTGGTACATGCCGTTCATTCTCGGGTGGATGTCCGCATCTATTATCTTGAGTTTCACCTCATCCGCCGTTTCCGATACTGCCGTTTCAAGTCCGGTCTTGTTCATTCTCAAGCCCTCTGCGTCATGACCCTAAAGATCCATTCCGCTCTAGAATTCCGGAAACTCCGCCCGCCAGTCCATCTCGTCCTCGAACCACTTCGCCATCGCCAGGAGCTTCTCCTCTCCGCAGCGCATGGCCCCAAACTGGATCCCCAGGGGGAGGTTCATGTCCCCGCGTCCCAAAGGCAGGGTGATCGCAGGCTGGCCAGAAAAGGTAAGCGGCTGCAAAAAGGCCGGCCCCCCGGTGGATTCCTCCCACGGCGGTGGCCCCGCATCGAAGCTCGGCAGCACGAACAAATCGTAGCGGTTCATCAAATCGTCCATTTTCTGGGTGAAATTCGCGCGAACGCGCAGCGCCTTCACATAGTGGACCGCGGGCGTCATATAGCCAATCGTGAAACTCCTGCGCACGAAAGGCGAGAGGTCATCCCTGTGCGCCGCGTACAAATCCTCATGGCAGGATGCGAAATCCACGCACCGGACGATGAAATGCGCCGCATTTATCTCTTCCATGCTCAAGGGCAGTTCCACCTCGTGGACGGCCACCCCCAGCGATTCGATTCGGGCTACGGCCCGCTCGGTCCATTCTGCGACTTCCTCGCTGGCCAGAGAGAGCAGGTGCTTCAAATATGCTATCCTTAGCGGTTTCCGGGGCGCCTGGTTGGCGGCGGGCGGCGGGGACTGCACTGCGCTGTGATCCATCCCATCTGGCCCGGCCGCCACTTCGAGGATTTTGGCGATATCTTCTACTGTGCGCGCTATGATTCCTGGGTGATCGAAATTCCACGAAACTTCGATGACGCCCGTCCTGGGAATGCGTCCATAGGTGGGCTTGAGACCCGGCACGCCGCAATATGCGGCGGGGCGAAGCGTGGAGCCCGTCGTCTGGCTGCCGAACGCGGCGGGAACCATGCCCGTACCCACGGCCGCGGCGGAGCCGCTGCTCGACCCGCCCGGGCTTCGCTCGAGGTTCCAGGGATTGCGGGCGATGGAAGGGTCTCCCTGCGCGAAGGGCGTCGTCACCGACTTGCCGAGGGCGATTGCGCCCGCACTCCGCAAGCGCGCCACGCACACGGCGTCATCAGCGGCCGTCTGTCCCTTGAAAATCTCCGTTCCCGCTTCGAGCTTGAGGCCCCGGATGCTGAAAATATCCTTAGCCGCAAAAGGCGCCCCCGCCAGAGGGCCTAACTTCTCCCCGGCGTTCCTGGCGTCATCCACCGCCTTCGCCGCCTCGAGCGCGCCCTCTTTATCCACCTGAACCCAGGCTTTCACCTTATCCTCACATGCGTCGATACGAGATAAAAGAGAGCGCACCCATTCCGTCGCGGTGAGAGAGTCCTCCTCCATCTTGCGCAAACCATCGCTCAACGAGAGCCGCCAGTGTTCACTCATTTCGCGCCCTCATCAGCCTTAAGATTTTCGAGTGGGGGGATAAACGGCTCATCGGTGGATTCCACGGGTATATTGGAGAGGATTTGAAGCATCCGGGCGCAATCATCCGCCGTCTTGAGGCCGAGTTCATCCTGGGGCACGTCAAAGACGGTAGCCGCCATCTCGCTTATTCGCGCCGCGATTTCTTCATGACCCTCTTGAGGTTGTGGCATATTCACTCTCCCGATTGCATGGATGTCACCCGATCCGGCATATCGCGTTAGATATTTCGCATGAAAGCATCATACTATAAAGAAGCCGCTATGATTAAGGCGCATAGGAAGGAAAAATACATGAAAATCTGGGTGGATGCGGACGCATGCCCACAAGATGTCAAAGAGATCCTCTATAAAACCGCAGATCGGCTCGATATTCCCACCGTGCTGGTGGCCAACATGAAGCTGAGGACGCCGGATATTCCCTCCGTCTCCATGATTCAGGTCCCCGGCGGCGCGGACATGGCCGATGAGTACATCGTAGAGCACTTGAGCGCAGGCGATTTCGTCATCACCGCGGATGTTCCCTTCGCGGCGAAAGCGGTCGAAAAAGGCGCGCTGGCCATCGACCCGCGCGGCGAGGTCTATAGCGAAGAAAACGTGGGCGAGCGGCTTTCTTTGAGAAACTTCATGATGGATATGCGCTCAGGCGGCCTCGTCCAGGGCGGCCCGCCACCCATGGCCACCTCGGATCGCCATAAATTCGCAGCAGCGCTCGACAGGGAATTGACGAAAAAACGGAACAGCTAGGCGTTCACGTCGACGACCACGCGGCCCCTCACCTGTCCTTTCAGGATATCGCCACTCAGGCCAGCCAGATCGGAAAGCGCAGCTTCGGTGATCATGGATTCGAGTTTGTCCATGGGCATCTGCTCCGCGAGCCGAGCCCAAGCTTTCCGGCGAGGTTCATACGGACACATGACGGAATCGATGCCCAGGAGATTCACTCCCCGCAGGAGAAATGGGATCACCGTCGTCTCGAGCGCGCTCCCGCCGGCCAGACCCACCGCCGCCACCGAGCTTCGGTATTTCATCTGCGTGAGCAAGCGCGCGAGCGTCGTGCCGCCCACCGAGTCGACGCACCCCGCCCAGCGCTCGCTATCGAGCGGGCGTTTCGTGGGTTCGGCGAGTTCGCTCCGAGCAATGATGTTCGAAGCGCCGAGTGATTCGAGATATCCGTGGGTCTCCTCCCTGCCTGTCGACGCGGTGACGGAATAGCTCTGATTCGCAAGAACGGCCACGGCGACTGAACCCACCCCGCCTGCAGCGCCTGTGACCAGGACTTCCCCGTCTTCGACGCCCAGGCCATGGTCTTCTAACGCCTGAACGGAGAGCATGGCCGTGAAGCCGGCCGTGCCGAGCGCCATCGCCTGTCTCGTCGAGAGATTCTCCGGAAGGTGAACCAGCCAATCCCCCTTGACGCGCGCTTTTTGGGAATATCCCCCCCAGTGCGCCTCGCCGACCCGCCAGCCTGTGAGAATCACCTTGTCTCCGGCGCGATAATCGGGGTGCGCGCTCTCCTCCACTGTGCCAGCGAAATCGATGCCCCCTATGTGGGGATAATTCCGCACCATCCGCCCGATGCCGCCCAATATCATCCCGTCTTTATAGTTGAGCGTCGAATAATCGATCGCGACCGTCACGTCGCCATCCGGCAGACTCGCCTCGTCGAGTTCCTGAATTGATGAACTAACTTTCCCGTCCGCTTCCTCTAAAACCAGAGCACGAAACATAACGCATCATCTCCATATGGTTAGCTTTGTTCGATTGCCTCTTTGAACTGGCCGAGCGTCGCCTCGGCGAACGCCCACATATTCGCCTCCCTGTCCGCGCTGCCCGTCTCCAGCGTCATCACCTTGTCCACCGGGCCGGAAACGGCCATACACGAATGCCCGGGCGCATCCCCGTACCTGTTGCCCGAAGGGCCGGCTGCCCCGGTTTCGGAAACACCCCAGGTCGATCCGAGCCTGTCTTTTATCGCCGCGGCCAGCTTCGCCGCATAGGGCTCCGTGCTCGGCCGCATACCCTCGAAGGCGTCCTCGGGAAGCCCAAGGAGAATGCTCCTCGAATCATAGGTGTAGAGAACGCCGCCCCCCATGTAATAGGCCGAAGCCCCCGGAACGGCGAGCAGAGCGGACGAAACCAGACCACCGGCGGATGTTTCCGAAACGGCGACCGTTTGCCCCTTTTCCTTCAACAATTGCCCGATTTCACCGGCCATTCGCGTGAGCAAATCCATAAGGTTCTCCAGATGAGAAAAATTGAACTTAGAAGGTGGAACAATGGCACATTCTCGCCCTAAAATCACCCTGTCACTGGTTAAGGACGCATGAAACGCCAAGGCGGGGGGACTAGTTTCCCACTCGTGATATACTGTGCTGAACCCAGACCTAATCATGGGTTAGAGCCGATTATGTGGAGGAACTTCTTATGCCCGACGGACGGGACGGGGTCGAAAAACGTCACCACAGTTCCCACTGGGGGGCATTCCAGGCGTACGTGCGCGATGGCCGCATGGTGGGTTTCGAGCCGTTCGCCAAAGACCCGGCGCCCTCCCCCATCCTGAAGTCGATCCAGGACGCCGTCTATGACGAAAGCCGCGTCTCTCAGCCGATGATCCGCGCGGGCTGGCTCGAAGGCGGCCCCGGGAAAAACACCGAAGGACGCGGCAGCGAGCCTTTCGTGCCCGTCACCTGGGATTTTGCCCTTAAGACTGTCGCCGACGAAGTCCAGCGTATCACTACCGAACACGGGAACGAATCCATTTTCGCGGGTTCATACGGCTGGGCGAGCGCGGGCCGCTTCCACCATGCGAACACCCTGGTGAAGAGATTCTTCAACTGCTATGGCGGCTTTACGGATCAGGTGACCACCTACAGCATCGCCGCCGGATACGTCATCCTCCCCCACGTTCTGGGGGACAACATCGCCTGCTCGGGTCCCATCACGACGTGGGACAGCATTGCTCAAGACTCGGGACTTTTCGTCATGTTCGGCGGCGTCCCGATCAAGAACACTCAGGTGGCCTCAGGAGGCGCGGGAGAACACACCCTATCGCTTTGGCTTGAAAGGGCGAAGGCGAACGGCGCGAAATTCGTGAACGTCAGCCCTCTGAAAGACGATGCGCCCGATTTCCTGGACGCCCAGTGGCTCGCCGTGCGCCCCAACACGGACGTGGCCCTGATGCTCGGCCTCGCCCATGCGCTTTGGGAGGAGGATTTGCATGATCGGGATTTTCTCGCGCGCTATTGCGTGGGTTTCGAGAAGTTCGAAGCCTATCTGACGGGAAAAATCGACGGCCGGCCCAAGAACGCGGACTGGGCGGCTGCGATTTCGGGAATCGAGGCGGACGTCATCCGAAATCTCGCGCGGCGCATGGCAAGCACGCGAACCATGCTCAACACGAACTGGTCGCTCCAGCGCGGGGATCATGGCGAGCAGACGTTCTGGATGACCACCACGCTCGCCGCCATGCTCGGGCAAATCGGCCTGCCCGGCGGCGGGTTCGGCTTCGGCTACGGGAGCATGGGCGGGCGCGGGACTCCGCGCGAGAACATCTCAACGCCCAACATGAAGGCCGGGAAAAACCCGACGGGCAGCTTCATTCCCGTCGCCCGCATCGCGGATATGATGCTTCATCCGGGCGAGGAATACGATTTCAACGGCGAGCGCCGCACCTATCCCGACATTCGGATGGTGTACTGGTGCGGAGGCAATCCTTTCCATCACCATCAGGATTTGAACCGCCTGGTGAGGGCATGGCAAAGGCCCGAAACCATCGTCGTCCACGACCCTTGGTGGACGTCCACGGCGCGCCATGCGGACATCGTGCTGCCAGCCACCACCACGCTCGAGCGCAACGACATCGGATCGAGTTCGAGAGACCGCTTCATCCTAGCCATGCACAAGGTGATCGATCCGGTGGGCGACGCACGGCATGATTTCGACATTTTCGCCGACTTGGCCGAACGACTCGGGGTCAAGCGCGAATTCACCGAAGACCGCGACGAGATGGAATGGCTCCGGCACATCTACGAGGAGGCGCGCCAGAAAGCGGCTTCTAAGGGCGTGGTTCTCGACACGTTCGAGCATTTCTGGGAGACCGGGCATACCGAAGTCGCCCCGCCGGAGACTCCGCACATCTATCTGGCGGATTTCAGAGAAGACCCGGAGAAAAACGCCTTGAAGACGCCTTCCGGGAAAATCGAGATATATTCCGAACGCATCGAGAGCTTCCGGTACGCCGATTGCCCGCCACATCCCGCCTGGCTCGAACCCGTAGAATGGCTGGGAAGCGAACTGGCCGAGAAATTCCCGCTGCACCTGATCTCGAACCAGCCGCGCACGAGACTTCACGGCCAGATGGACAACGGAGCCATCAGCTTAGAAAGCAAGATTCAAGGCAGGGAGCCGGTGTGGATTCACCCCGATGACGCTGCCGCGCGGGGAATAGAAGGCGGAGACGTCGTCCGAATTTTCAACGAGCGCGGGGCCATCCTCGCGGGAGCCGTCATCACCGAGGGGCTCCTCCCCGGGGTGATTCAACTCTCCACGGGCGCCTGGTATGACCCGCAGGAACCCGGGAGAATCGGGGCGCTCGACAAGCACGGAAACCCCAACGTACTGACGCCCGACAAGGGAACTTCCAGCCTGGGCCAGGGGCCGAGCGCGCACAGCGCGCTGGTGGAAATGGAGCGCTACGAGGAAGAGCTTCCCGAGATCACGGCATTTCAACCCCCATCCTTCATTGAGGCGTAAATGTCCAAAAAATTCTTCTCAGATCACGCGAAGTGGCCCCGGTGCGTTTCGGGAGGGCCTTTCCTGTTCTTCAGCGGGCGGATGGGAATCCACCCGAAAACGAAGAACATTTGCACCAGATACGCCGAAATCGGGGAGAAAGGGCCTGCGCGAACCAAAAACTACCCCTGGGTCGACAGGATCGAAGCGCCCATCGGAGCTCAGGCCATCGCTACTTATGAGGGCGTGGGGGAAACGCTCAGGGCGAACGGCGGTGGGTTGGAGAACCTGCTCAGGTTCCATCTCTATCAGCTCGACAAGCGCTTTTTCCCGGTGTTCGACAGCATCAGGCGCCACTATGAACCTAAAGCCCCCACGCCGAGCACCGCCGTGGGCATGGGCGCGTTCGATCCGGACAGATCCGTGCGCTTCAACATCGACGGCATCGCCCTGAATCCCAAAGCGGCGAAAACTTTGGGGAAAAGAAAGGTCCACGAAGGCTCGAAGGCGCATTCGGCCGCCGCTCATTTCTCCCACGTCGTGGGTGCGGGGACATATCTTTTCGTAGCCGGCCAGATTCCGACGGATACCTCGAAACCCGGCTCTCCCCTCATTCGCAACTATCCCGACATTCCTAAAGAGGGGAGATTCCTCTCCGTCGGCCAGAGCCATGAGGACAGCAGAAACGGCCCCATCGCCGCGCAATCGTGGTTCGTGTACGACCTGATCCGTAAACACTTGGAGGGTTCGGGTTCTTCTATCGAAAACATCCTGAACCTCACCGTCTATCTTCAGGACATGCGGGATTTCCCCACCTTCCACCGCATCCACGAGAGATTTTTCCCAAAAGACCCGCCGGCCCTTACGGTGATGCAGGTGGCGGAAGTCGGGCATAAGGGGGAGAAAATCGAAATCGAGCCCACGGCGTTGATGAACAAAGGGAACGTCAAGCGCGAGGTGATTCGCGGGAACGACGATTCAGGCGCTCAGATGAGCCTCGGTATCGAGGCGGGCGGTCTTTTGTTCCTCTCGAACCTTGTCGGCCTGAACGAAGACGGTGAACCGATTGGCAAAAGAAGTGAATTGAGGGGAGCGCTTCGCCGGAAACTGCCGAAAGCATCTTCGACATCGACGAAAAACGCGGTCTTACAAGGGCTGGAGATTCTGGATCGGATGGAAAGCGCGATGAAAGCCGCAGACTCCGACATGAGCCGGGTGACGCACCTGACCCTGTTTCTCCAGAACATCTCTTATCTCTCGGCGCTTGAGCCATTGTTCAGAAAATATTTTCCGAAACGAAGGCCGGCCTTCACCGCAATTCAGATACCCGAGCCCTCGCCCGTTGCGGGTACGGAAGTCTCGATGACGGCCATCGGGTGGATAGGGGACGGCGAGCCGGAAATCGTCGCCTGAGGCTAGTCCGCATCGCAGACCCTGTGACCAGCGAGATCTTCGATGAGCGTGGCGAATCCGCTGTGGTCCAATTCCCCGCGATCCGCAGCCAGCAGCGCCGAGAACATCTGATAGAGCTGACCCGCCGCCGGTATGGCCACGCCCAAATCCGCTCCGGCCTCCATGGCGAGGCGCAAGTCCTTCCGGTGCAGGCGAATCCGGAAACCCGGCGGATATTCGCCCTTCACCAGATTCGGCCCCCGCAAATCCAGTACGCGGGATTGCGCGAGGCCGCCGGATAGCGCAGCGATCATTTTTTCGGGATTCACGCCCGCTTTCGACCCCAGCACCAGAGCCTCGCTCATCGCGGCGATGTGGAGTCCCACCATGATCTGATTCGCGATTTTCACGTATCCGCCATCGCCCACGTTCTCACCTACGTGAACTATCGTCTTACCCATGGCCTCAAAAACGGACAAGGCGTCCTCGAAATTCGCCTCGGCGCCGCCCACCATGATGGAGAGCGTCCCCTCCTTCGCTCCGACGTCGCCCCCGCTTACGGGGGCATCGAGCATGCGCACGCCTTTCTCCCCCAAAGCCTTCGCCACCTTCTTCGAGACGCTGGGAGAAATGGTGCTCATGTCGATGAAAAGAGAACCTTCTTTGACTCCCTCGATGGCGCCTCCCTCGCCCAGGGCGACCAGCTCGACATCTGGGGAATCGGGAAGACAGGTGATGATAACATCGGCTTTCGAGGCCGCTTCTGATGCGGACCCGCAAACAACCGCGCCCGCTTCGCCCAATTCCTCCAGCGGAGGCTTGCTCCGGTTGTGGACGGCCACCGAATGCCCTGCCTTGAGCAAGTTCAACACCATGGGCTTGCCCATGATGCCGGTTCCGATAAAAGCGACGGATCGGCTCATCGTCAAAATCTCCCTTTTTTATAATTTATAGACGAAACAAGACGCGGGACAGGATTCCCGAGGTTATCACGGAAGCCATGCCGGCCTCAGCGCTATTCGCATCCTGGCTGATTACTCGCCGAGTCGGGACTCCAGCCACCTCGCCGTCCGGAGCAGCCTGGCATCGTCTCCCTTAGGCCCCACGAGTTGAACCCCAAGCGGCATCCCGTCGGCTCCTTTCATCAAAGGAAGCGTAATGGCCGGCGTTCCGCACAAAGTCCAGATGGTGCAAAAAACCGGATTCCCCGTCGCACCTAGCCCGAGGGGAGCCTGCCCCGGCGCAGCCGGCGTGAGAATGGCGTCGCACCGCTCGAATATCTCCCCCAGTAAATCGTTCAGCACAGGCACCCGCTCCACCGCCCGGGTGTAATCCACCGCAAGATATTTTTTGCCGCGTTCGATCATCTTGCACAGAAGATCGCTTATCTTGTCCTTGCCGCGATCGTATTCCATCTCGAAATTTCGCGCGAGGTTCGATTCCAGGATGATTTGATGCCACTCGATTGCGTTATTGAAGGGCTCGGGAAGTTCTACCTCCTCCACTATCTCCTCGCCCAGATACACCGCCAATTCCTGAAAGGCCGCCTGCGCGTCCTCATCGGCCTGATCCCAGACGGGCGTTTTCACGAACCCGAATCGCGGGGTGACCGGAGACTCCGAGGCGGCGATTTCCAGCAATCTCGGGGCCGCGCGACGCCGCATATCGGGATCGCGCTCGTCAAAGACCATCAACTGATCGCCCAGAAAGGCGACATCCTCGACCGAGCGTCCGAAAAGGCCCACGTGGTCGATCGGTCTCGACTGCGGAAGCATGCCGTAGCGTGAAATCGTCCCGAACGTGGGCTTGAAGCCGCAGACGCCGCAAAAAGAGGCAGGCCGTATGACGGAGCCGTTCGTCTGGCTCCCCACCGCCACGGGAACCATGTATGAGGCGACGGAGGCGGCGGAACCGCTCGACGAACCACCGGGCGTGCGCCCCGAATCGTGGGGGTTTTTTGTCTTGCCGGGAGAATATACGGCGAACTCCGTCGTCACGGTTTTCCCCATGATAACGGCGCCGGCGTTTTTGAGCAGGGATACGACCGCGGCGTCCTCGGTGGGCTGACGGCCTGCGTGAAGGGGCGAACCATTCTCTGTGGGGAGATCGGCGGTGTCGATGATGTCCTTGATTCCGACGGGAACCCCGTGAAAAGGACCGAGGGCCTTCCCTTCCCCTCTGGCGAGGTCGGCTTCTCTCGCCTGCGTCAGGGCGAATTCCTTATCCAGGTGCTCCCAGGCCCCGATTTGCTCTTCTTGCTCCTCGATGCGGGCCAGACACGCCTCGACGAGTTCTTCGGAGGTCAATTCACCTTCGCGTATCGCCTCTGCGGCGCGAAGGGCGCTCAGTTGGGCCGGATTCATCTTTTCCATCAGACTATTCCTCCAATCAGGGCGCTTCGGGCAGTCAGGCGTTTTCCTTGCCATTCTTCGATCATCGGGGACGCTCCACCGCGCCCAGCAACATGGCCACCGCGGCGAAATCCAACTCCCCCAGACCATCGCGCGAAGCCATGCGGTAGACCTGGTTCGCGGCCGCGCCGGAAGGACACGGCAACCCCAGGGACATGAGAGCGGAAACGGCCAGGGACATATCCTTGAGCATCAAATCCACCGTAAAGCCCGCCTCGAAATCCTTGCTCGAAGGCGCGCCCTCGATGAGGCCGGGGCAAGGCGGGTCTTTTTCCATCACCCAGCTTCCGCCACTGCTCGTGCGTATCACCTCGTGGAGAATCTTTGTGTCCACGCCCGACGCCTTACCCATGGCGAACGCCTCCGCCGCCGCCACCATGGTGACGCCGGCGATAAGATTGTTGCAAAGCTTGGCGACCTGCCCCGCGCCGTACCCCCCGACGTGGATGATGTTTTTCCCCAGTAACGCCAGAATAGGCTGCGCCGCATCAAAGGCCTCTTTCGGTCCCCCGACCATAATGGTGAGGCTCGCCGCATCTGCTCCCATCACCCCGCCGGAGACTGGTGCATCAATCGCCACCGCTCCGCGCTCTGCCGCTTCGGCTGCGAGTTTGCGGCTCTGCTCGGGCTCTATGGTGGACAGATCGACCAGCAAGCCGCCCTCGCCCACGGCTTCCATGAGACCGCCCTCGCCCATGTAGACATCCTCCACCTCGACTCCTGTGGGCAGGGACGTGAGTACGATTTCGCACGTAGCGGCGAGTTCCGCAGGGCCAGACGCCTCGAAGGCGCCATGAGAAACGGCGCGCTCCACGGCTTCCCGACCGACGTCCACCACGCCCACTCCATGACCCGCGTTGATGAGATGCGGCACCATGCGGCCGCCCATCGCTCCAATTCCTACAAAACCCAATCGCTTCATTCGGCATCCTCCACGAAAATTTTTCTCACTTTCATTCTCATTAATCTTAATCCGTTCTCGATATAAATTCCTCGGCCACCGCGCACAAGAAACCATCGTTGAAGGCGGGCGCAAGCAGCGTCACCCCAATGGGCAGCCCGTTTGCATAAAAGCCATTCGGGATGGCGATGGCGCATAAATCCAGCAAATTCACAAAATTCGTATACATCCCCAGGTTCGCGTTCAAGGTGACGGGGTCGGCATTCACTTCATCTATAGTGTAGGCCGTGGGCGTCGTGGGGACGGCCAGAAAATCGATATCCCGCCAGATTCTCTGCGTTTTGCGTTTTAATTCCTCCAAGCGATAGAACGCCCGGAAAGCGTCGACCGCCGAGTACCGGGCGGCCCCTGCGATCAACTCTCTCGTGACGGGATGAAGGGCTTCCGGCTTCTTCCTATAAAATTCTTCAATCGCCGCCAGACGCTCCGCCACCCAAGGACCTCCGTACAGGAGTTCCGCCGTCTCGAAAAAAGATGAAAAATCAACCTCCCGCACGGCCACGCCCATCTCCGCGATACGCTCGACCCCCCGCTCATAGGCCCTTTGCGCTTCCTCGTCTCCCAGGAAATTTCTTTGTTCGGGAAGGGGTGCACCAGCTTTCAATCCCTTTGGCAGATCAGCCGTCATCTCCAGGGACGCTCCCGCCGGAAGAGCGCGGCTATAGGGGTCCTCATCCGGGACGGCCATCGTATCGAGCGCGCAAAGCGCATCCGAAACTTCTACGGCGAAGACCGAGACGCAATCGAGCGTGCGGCAAGCAGGAACCACGCCACGCGCGCTCACCAGTCCTCGTGAGGGCTTGAGACCCACGATGTTGTTGAACCCGGCAGGCACTCGGCCCGAACCGGCCGTGTCCGTGCCGAGCGCGAAACTCACCAGACCCGCCGCGACGGCCACGGCCGAGCCCGAACTCGAACCTCCCGGAATGTAGTCAGGGTGAAACGGGTTTTCGGCGACACCATACGGCGTGCGAACACCCACGAGACCCAAGGCGAACTGATCCAGGTTCGTCTTCCCGACGAAGACAGCCCCGGCATCGAGCAGAAGGTCCACGCAGGGAGCGCTCTCATCGGGCGTATAGGCGTATTCGGGACACGCCGCCGTCGTCGGAACGCCCGCGACGTCGATGTTGTCTTTCACCGCAAACGGAACACCGAATAGAGGCAGTTCAGGCGCATCCGCGCTGCGAGCTTCCAACTCTTGCGCGCTCGCGAGTAATTTATCCTCAGTCTCAACGTGAATCCACACGCCGTCTTCACCGCGCGCGGCGATTCGCCGATAAACCTCAAGAACGATGTCCACCGGTGTTCGCTCGCCTGAGGAATATGCTTGCCGGAGCCGGGAGAATCTCATCTCCTCCACGTGCGGCGCGACGCCCTTCATCATCTGGAATTCCCAGCTTTCACAACTTTCTCCCCGTACGAATCTTTCCCATGTTAAGCCCGGCGCCCGGCCCCATCATCCATCGTTTTCCTGGGATTCGTGCTCCAGCATCTCGCGAAGCGCCGTTTTGAGAACTTTTCCATAATTATTCTTGGGCAAGGCCTCGATGAAACGATACGCCCGGGGACGCTTGAAGCGCGCAATGTGCTCGAGACACAAGCTGTCGAGTTCTTCTTCGCTCAAACCTCGCCCGTCTTTGCGCACCACGAAGGCCATGACCTCCTCTCCCCAATCCGGGTTCGGACGCCCGATGACGGAGACCTCCAAAACATCTTCATGGCGGAGCAGCACTTCCTCCACCTCGCGGGGATAAATGTTGCTGCCGCCGCTGATGATGAGATCCTTGGAGCGATCCTTGAGGGTGAGAAAGCCATCCTCATCCATCACCCCCACGTCGCCCGTGTGGAGCCACCCGCCTTTGAGCGCGCTCGCCGTGGCCTCGGGGTTGTTCCAATAGCCTTTCATGACGACGTCGCCACACACGAGCACCTCGCCGGTCTCTCCGGGCGGCAGGGTGTTGTCCTCGGCATCCACCACGCACACTTCGACCACGGTGTGCGGCACCCCGACGGATGCGAGCCGCTCCTCATAGCGCGGGTGATCCGTATCGACGTGCCGCTCTCTGGAGACAACCGTGATGGTCATGGGGCTTTCCCCCTGTCCGTATACCTGAACGAGCTTGTTGCCCAGAGCCTCCATGGCCTTTTTGAGGTCTTCCACGTACATCGGGCCGCCGCCATAGGCGATGGTCTTCAAATTCTCTGTATTCGCATCCCTGAGGGCCTCGCTCTGAATCAGGCGCGTCACCATGGTGGGCGCTGCGAAAATGGTGACGCCCGGGTAGGCCTCGATGAGCCGAAATATCTCCGCAGGTTCGAACCCCCCGCTTGCTGGAACAATGTTGTTCGCGGCCTTATAGACGTGTGGCATCGCGTACAGCCCCGAACCGTGGGACATGGGCGCGGCGTGCAGGATGCAATCGTTCTCCGAGATCTGATCGACATCGGCGAAATAGCTCAAAGACATGCTGTGCAGGTTCTGGTGCGTGAGCATAGCGCCCTTCGGCCTGCCCGTCGTGCCGCTCGTATAGAAGAGCCAGGCCAAGTCATCCGGTCCCTGTGGTTCGATGGGGTCGGCCTCTCGGGATTGGAGCGCCCGATAATCGGGGGTATCAACCTCCATCACGCTTTCTAAGGTCTTGATTTCATCGACGAGCGACGCCACCGTCTCCATGAGGTCGGAAGTGGCGAAGCAACAGCGCGCGCCCGCATTATCAAGGATGAAGGCCATCTCCCTGGGATGGAGTTTCGCATTGATGGGCAAGGCGCAACACCCTGCATGCCATATGGCGTAGAGGACCTCCAGAAACGCCGGGCAATTCTTCATGGTGATGGCTACGCGATCCCCGGGCGTCATTCCGAGTTCGCCTCGCAAATAACCAGCCATGGAAGCCGCCCTGCGGGCTAGCGCCTCATACGTGCAATGAACCGCTTCGCCCGAGGAAATGGCCGGCCGCTCGCCACAGGCTCTCGCCGCTCGGGCCAAAAACTCCGCCATGTTCATTCGAAACCACCCTCCCGGAAGCACGGCCCATGATTCACGCAACCACGCGGATTTATGGACGATTCATCGTTGGTAGACCTCTTCTCCTCATGGCGTGATGATAAGCCATATCCGATTCCATGAATATGCGGTATTATTAAACCATACATCAGCGTTTCATGGAGCGCGGCTTCCGCCGAGAAAACCGCATTTGCGAGAGGCGCGCGCATCGAGCGTTCCTTCTTCCGACACCCATGGAGGCAACCCCCATGCGAAGCGAAAAAGACCTGCTTGATTCGGCGAAAAAATACAGCTTTCGCGGGCGGGTGGACAAGTCGGTTTTCTCGGGCCCCGTCTTCGTGCGCGGCGAGGGTTCGACCGTCGAGGACGTGAACGGCAAGCAATACCTCGATTTCAATTCGGGCCAGATGTGCTCCGCCCTCGGGCACAACCACCCCACCGTTACGGACGCCATCAAAAAAAGCTGTGACAGCCTCATCCACGCGCACAGCAGTTTCTTCAACGATCAGGAAATCATTCTCGCCGAGCGTCTGGGAGAACTGTTGCCGCCCCCGCTCGAGAAAAGCCTCTTTCTCGGTTCAGGCGCGGACGCCAACGAGGCGGCGGTGACGATCGCCCGCAAATACACCGACGGCTTCGAGGTGGCGAGTCCCCACATCAGCTTCCACGGCCTCTCCGACACGACGCGTTCGCTCACCTTCGCGGGCTGGCACAGCGGGCACGGGCCACTCTCGCCGGGAAGCATGGCCATGGTCGCGCCCTATTGCTACCGCTGTCCGCTCGCCCAGAAATTCCCCGATTGCGAGATCGCCTGTCTGGACACGAGCTTCGAACTCATCGACGCGCAAACCACGAGCAAGCCCGCCGCCGTCATCACAGAGCCCCTGTTCAGCGCGGGCGGGGTGGTGGAGCCGCCGCCGGGATGGCTCAAGAAGCTCAAAGAAAACTGCGAGGAGCGCGGCATGCTCCTCATCGTGGACGATGAACAGACGGGACTCGGCAAGCTGGGCACGATGTTCGGCTTCGAGAAGGACGAGGTGGTGCCCGACGTCGTGACGCTTGCGAAGCATTTCGGCGGCGGCGTGAGCATCAGTTCGGTATCGACGAGCGTCAAGGTGGAGGAGAAGATAGCGTCAACCGAATTCGTCGTCACCCATTCGCACACGAACGATCCGCTCGCCTGCGCCGCGGGCGTGGCGAGTCTCGACGTCATCGAACAGGAAGACGTGCCCGCAAAGGCGAGAAAAATCGGCGCTCATCTCAGGGAGCGCCTCACCTGGCTGGGTGAGCAGTATGAAATGGTGGGAGACATCAGAGGCCGTGGCCTTCTGCAAGGGATCGAACTGGTGGAGGACAGACGCACGAAAACGCCCGCCACCAAACAGGGAAGCGAGATCAACCGCAGATGCCTCGAAAACGGACTCATCTTCAGCCAGCGGCGCGGGGGCAGCGTTCTTCGCTTCGTGCCGCCGGCCACGACGACGGAAGGGCAGATGGATCAGGCGATGGACATCCTCACCGACGCGATGGACAAGGCGAGCGTTCGCGGCGCCGCCTCGGGATGATAGCCGGTTTCGCCTCCTCTGCTTTCGATTAGATTAGATAAAATGCTCCACGTCGCTCTCTATCATCCCGCGATTCCCCAAAATACCGGGAACATCGGCCGCATGTGCGTCGGCATGGATGCGCATCTCCACATCATCGAACCCGCGAAATTCGACTTTTCGGACAATTCTCTCAAAAGAGCGGGCCTCGATTACTGGCCCGACGTGAAGCTCACCATCTACGAGAACGAAGCTCTTTTTCTCGAATGGCTGGGCGAGAGGAAGCCCTGGCTCGTCACTAAGTTCGGAGCCTCTCGTTTCGATCGGGTCGCGTATCGGGACGAAGACGTGCTGCTCCTTGGGAACGAAAACACCGGCCTGCCCGATGAATGGCACGCGCGCTGGCCCGAGCGGCGGATTTACGTGCCCATGCCCGGGCCGATCCGCTCCTACAACCTCGCCAACACCGCCGCCATCGTCCTCGCGCAAGCCTACGTTCAACTAAATGAAGCGGAAGTGACTAACCACGGGGGAGCGCAAGACCCTATTGGTTGAAGCTCGAAATGCCGGGCCATCTTTGACTACGCCATATCCACCCAGCCGCCTTCTTGCGCGCTTTTCTGGCAGGCTTCGGCCAAGTGCACGTCGCGGATTCCGTCTGAGAGATCGGCATAAAAAGGCTCATCCCGCACCACGTGGCGGATAAAGCGCTCCCAGCCGTAGCGATAGGGATTCTTATACGGCGCGGGGTCGGGTTCTTCCTCCCAGTTCTTCCGATAATCCACAGAAACGTCCATGGTGTCCGGGTCGCGCCCCATCAGAAAACCGCGCACCAAAGGCGTATCGCCCGCCGCCTGCTTCCAACATCTTCTTAAACCCGCCACCGCCGTGCCGCCGGTTCCATCCACCTGGAAGGTGACCAGATCCTCGCGCCGCACCCGGGTGGACCAGGAGCTTAGAATCGCGCCGCGAACACCGCTTTTGAGTTCCAGGAGGGTGTGCGCGTTGTCCTCGACGTCGACCTCGAAACGCGCCCCCGCCTCGTCGGCGCGCTCGGCCTGCCCCGTCCAGGCGAGCGCCGCCACGCGCGAAATCGGCCCCAAGGTTCTCTCAACAACGTAGCGCCAGTGCGGATGCATGTCCGTGATGAGACCGCCGCCGCCCGCCTTTCGGTAGTTCCAGCTCGGGCGCTGGGATTCCGCCTCGATTCCGTCGAACACCCACCAGCCGAACTGGATCTGAAAACCGATGACCCGGCCCAGAAAACCGCTCTCCACGACACGGCGAAGTTTCCGGAACCCCGGAAGGAAGAGCTTATCCTCCACTGCACCATGCTTGAGGCCTTTGGCCTGCGCCGCGCGCAGCAGACCCATCCCCTCCTGAACGGTGGGCGCCACCGGCTTTTCCGTATAAATGTGCTTCCCTGCGGCGATGGCCCGCTCTAATACGCCTACCCTCAAATGAGTGGCCGCCGCGTCGAAGAAAACAGGATACGCCGCGTTCTCAAGAGCCGCATTCAGGTCCGTCGTCCATTCGAGTCCGCCGTGTTCCGCCGCCAGTTTCGTGAGCCGCTCCTCGTTTCTGCCGACAAACAACAATTTCGGCAGGATTCTCTCACCCTCTACGTCGAGGCCTCCCTCATCGATGATGGGCATGAGGGAGTTTCTCAGATGCTGGAAAGAGCAGATGCCGCCCGTCGCTCCGTGCAGAATGATTCCCAATTCCCGCGTCGCCATGTATCCGCTCCGCCCTACACATAAAATTTACCGAGAACGCCCCTATGCCTCCAAACCCGCCATCAACTCCGCAGGCTCAATGGGCAGTATCAGTTCGGCGCCTCGCTTGGCCGAGAGGTCCATCGCCATGGTCAGCATCAGGTTGCGATGCCCCTCGGCGGCGGTCGCATGGGGGGTGCGCTTGCCCGAATAAATCCGCTGGAACCAGGAGTTGGTCTCCTCGCGCATCGGCCCCCATAGCTCTCCGTCATAAATGTCGCCCGGAGGGAAGCTGGTGAGAAAATCGACGTTGCGCCGCGCGTCCAGATCGAAGTCCTCCGGATTATAGGCGGGCCCTTGCGAAAATTCCGACGCCATCACCACGTCGCGGTGCGTGTCCTCGATGTCCACCACGCCTTTAGTGCCCACGATGCCGATTTCGAGTCCATACACCGCGCCGGGCCACTCTTTGGGCAGCGCCCAGCAGATGTTCATGCTCCAGATGGCGCCGTTATCCATCGTGAACACGCCGAAAGTGGCGTCCTTGGTGCCGAGATCGCTCAATATCCCCTCGGTCGAGCGCGCGAAGATGGAGACCGGCTTGGCGTCGCCCATCAGCCACAGGCACATATCGAGACTGTGGGTGCCCGAAATGACCATGGGCGTCAAGAACCGGCGATCCTGTGAAAGGCGGACCTCTCCAGTCGGCGCCATGCGGTTCATAAAGGCACGCGTGACAGCCGCGGTGATGTCGCCGATCTGGCCGCTTTGGACGCGATCCTTCACGGCGAGGAAACGCCGGCGAAAACGCTGGGTGTAGCCGACGACGGCGTCCACGCCGGCTGATTCTATCGCCGCGAGTACCGAGGCCGACTCGCGTGCATCCGTGGCGAGCGGTTTTTCGATCAGCATGGGCAGGCCCCGCTCCGCCGCGGCGAGCGTGGGTTCGACGTGCGCCCAGGTGGACGTGGCGATGATTGCCGCATCCACCTCTGGCCTAGCGATGAGTTCATGAAAATCGGTGGTGAAGTAATCGGCCCCGATGTCTTCTTTCAGTCTCTCGCCGACCTTCTCGTTCATGTCGGAGAGGCCGATCCACCCGATTCCGGGGAAATCCCTGGCCAGCACGCCCCGCATGCGCCCCACGACCCCACAACCGACGATGGCCAGCCCGAGTTCTTTTTTATCCGCCATCCCTCTTCCTTTCACTTTTCAAAGTTTCGTCTCTATGAACTCGTATGCGCGGCCAGCAAGTAAAAGGCCGCGGGCTCGCCGCAGCCTTTTGTTTTTCTTGGTAGCGGGGGGAGGATTCGAACCTCCGACCTTTGGGTTATGAGCCCAACGAGCTACCAGACTGCTCCACCCCGCATCAATATGTGTTATCTACTCCCGCATGGGCATTCTGTCAAGGAGAGGAGGTTTCTTCAGAAACACCTGGGAGGCTCCCTTGAAATCAAGGAACCGAAAATCCTGAATCATTTTTTCGAGGGAATGAACTCGTAGACGACTTCCCCTTTCTTGACCAGTCCTAAGTCTTCGCGCGCGATTTTCTCGATCGCGCGCTTATCGGAGCGCAGGGAGCGAATCTCCGAGTGCAATTCCTTGTTCTTCGTCTTTATTTCCTCGATCTCTTTTTTGAGTTCGGACACGCGCTCTTTGTTCACGATGACGGCGAGATACCCATCCTGGCCCAGCCATGCGGTACCCAGCAACAAGAGGATGATGCCAGCAGAGATCCAGAAGAAGAGTCTAGCGGCTTTTGGCGATTGGCCCGTACTGGATGATCGCCCTGCTTTTCGCATCGCGCTCAGGCTCCGCGGCGCGCGAGCTTCATCGACTATAGCTCGGCGAACGCCTTTCTCGCGGCGGCCAGCGTGGCCTCCACGCTCTCATCCGTATGGGCGGAGGACATGAACCCCACTTCGAACTGGCTCGGGGCGAATGCCACACCCCGTTTTAGCATAGAATGAAAGAATTTGGCATACTGTCCGGTGTCCGAGCGCATGGCGTCGGAGAAATTGCGAACCGGACCTTCATGAAAAAATGCGCCGAACATCGAGCCGCAACGCGCGCCGGTGAGCGGAACACCCGCTGCTCGCGCCGCGTCGGCCAACCCCTCAGAAAGCGCTTTCACCCTCTTGTCCAGGGCTTCGGGCAGTCCTTCCTCCTCGATAATTTTGAGCGTCTCCAGCCCCGCCGTCATGGCCAGGGGATTTCCGGAAAGCGTACCCGCCTGATAGACGGAGCCCAGGGGAGCGACGTATTCCATCACGTCGCGCCTTCCGCCATAAGCACCCACGGGCATTCCGCCGCCAATCACTTTTCCGAGAGTCGTCAAATCGGGCTTGATTCCAAAAAGAGCCTGAGCACCTCCTCTGGCGACCCGAAACCCCGTCATCACCTCATCAAAAATGAGCAAAGCGCCCGCCTTTTCGGTTTCTTCCCTCAATACCTCTAAAAACCCGGGCTCTGGAAGGATGAGTCCCATGTTGCCGGCTACGGGTTCGATGATGAGGGCGGCCACGTCCGCGCCGCGCCTAGCGAAGAATTCCTTGGCCGCCGCAATGTCATTGAAAGGAAGTGTGGCCGTGTTGCGCGCGTAATCTTGAGGAACGCCTCCGCTATCCGGCACGCCCAGGGTGGCGCCGCCGCTGCCCGCCTTCACGAGCAACCCGTCGGCATGGCCGTGGTAGCAGCCCTCGAACTTGACGATCACGTCCCGGCCTGTGAACCCGCGCGCGAGGCGAATGGCCGACATCGTCGCCTCCGTGCCCGAGTTCACGAAACGCAACAACTCCATCGAAGGGTATGCTGCGTTCACCAACTCCGCCAACTCGGTTTCGAGGGCCGTGGGCGCGCCGAAACTCGTGCCTCGGGCAGCCGCCTTTTGAATCGCTTCCACTACCCGCGGGTGGGAATGGCCCAGAATCAACGGCCCCCAGGAGAGCACGTAGTCGATATAGGCGTTGCCGTCGGCGTCCCAGATTCGGTCCCCTTCTCCTTTCTCAATGAAAAAGGGCGTTCCGCCTACGCCCCGAAACGCGCGGACGGGCGAATCCACGCCGCCCGGGATGCGGTTTTGCGCAAGCGCGAATAACTCCTCGGATTTAGGCCGGTTCACGAAATGTATTTTCCTATCAGGTGACTGAGACGTTCTTTCGTCTCAATCGGCATACGGGCAGGATCGGTCATCATCGCCGTCGCCAAGGTGCCGGCGAAGGGGCTGTCGCCATCGATCTCGGGCGCCGCTTCTTTGATGATCTTCTGCGCGAGCGTCGCGTTGCGCCTCACGAGGGCGATTACGGCCTCCACACTCACCGCCTCTTCCTCCTCATGCCAGCAGTCATAATCCGTCGCCAGCGCGATGGTGGCGTAGCTCATCTCCGCCTCGCGCGCGAGCTTGGCCTCGGGCATATTCGTCATTCCGATGATGGAAGCGCCCCAATCGCGGTAGCGGAAACTCTCCGCCCGGCTGCTGAACTGGGGGCCTTCCATGCACACGTACGTACCGCCCCAGTGCGCCGTTGCGCCCGCCCGAGCAGCCGCTCCCATGAGTATCTTGCTCAAAACACCACACACCGGGTCCGCCATGGAAACATGGGCCACAATGCCATCGCCGAAAAACGTGGCTTCGCGCGTCTTGGTGAGGTCGATGAACTGGTCGGGAATCACGATGTCGCCCGGATGAATGTCTTCTTTCAGACTGCCCACCGCGCTGACGGAAATCAGCCACTCCACACCCAACTGCTTGAATCCATGGATGTTGGCCCGGAAAGGAATCTCGTTCGGCAGGAAAACGTGCCCTTTCCCGTGCCTTGGTAAAAACGTGATTCGCTTGCCGGAGAGTGTCCCCAGAACGTAGGGGGCCGAGGGCGCGCCGTAGGGCGTATCCAAGGCGCGTTCTTCCACTTCGCTCAACTCAGCCATCTCATAGAGGCCGCTGCCGCCGATAACTCCGATATTCGCATCAGACACTTATATAACCTCGTTCGTCATCACTTCACCGGGGTGGTCCGGAGAATTCCCTTCTCCATCAGCGCTTCGGCTATCTGCACCGCATTGAGCGCAGCGCCTTTTCTCAGGTTATCCGCCACCACCCACAGGTTGAGGGTATTTTCCTGAGAATCATCCCGGCGTATGCGGCCGACATATACCGGATCCTCCCCGTCCGCATCCTTAGGCATGGGGTATGCGAATGATTCCACGTCATCCACTACCTCCACACCGGGGGCGCGCGCCAGAAGCGCCCGCGCCTCCTCGGGAGAAACGGACTCTTCGAACTCCACGTTCACCGATTCTGAGTGCGCGTTGAAAACGGGCACCCGCACGCAAGTGGCGCTGACGGCCAGTTGCGGCGCACTCATAATCTTTCGCGTCTCATCGACCATCTTCTTCTCTTCTTTCGTATGGCCGCCATCCAGAAAAACGTCGATATGGGGCAGGCAGTTGAATGCGATCTCATGGGGCATTTTCTTTGGAGCCGAGGCGTCGCCCTCGATTTGCGCCTGCATCTCGTCTATCGCGGTCTGCCCCGCCCCGCTCACGGCCTGGTAGGTGCTCACCACAATCCTCTTGATTCGGGCTGCGTCGTGAAGGGGCTTGAGCGCAACTACGAGTTGGATGGTGGAGCAATTCGGATTCGCGATGACCCCCCCGTGTGAGTTCAGCGCATCCGCGTTCACTTCCGGCACCACCAGGGGAACGCCCTCATCCATGCGAAAGGCGCTGGAATTATCCACCACCACCGCTCCCGCTTTGACAGCAGAGGGCGCGAACTCAAGCGAGCGGGAAGCACCGCAGGAGAAAAGCGCCAGGTCCACGCCCTCGAACGCATCCTTCGTGAGTTGGCTTACGGGAAGTTCTGAATCCCGAAACGGGATTTTCCGGCCCACGCTGCGCTCGCTGGCAAGCAAAACGAATTCTTCGGCGGGAAATTTTCGCTCCTCTAGAATCCTGAGCATCTCCCGACCCACGGCGCCCGTGGCTCCGGCGACGGCGACGCGCATCACTATACCCCTCCCGCCAGAGCGGCGATGCGCGCTCCCATCTCGGCGCAACCTACCGCTTTTGCGTCCGGCGTATGGATGTCCGGCGTTCTGAGCCCCTCATCGAGCGCTGCGGCCACGGCCGCCTCGATAGCTTCGGCCACGTCCACCCGCTTGAGCGAATAGCGGCACAGCATGGCGGCCGACATGATGGCCGCAATCGGGTTCGCCATGTTCTGGCCGGCGATGTCGGGCGCCGTACCGTGCACCGGCTCGTACAAACCGAAACCGGTCTCGTTCAGGTTCGCCGAGGCGAGCATGCCGATGGAGCCCGTGAGCATGGAGGCGCAATCGCTCAGGATATCGCCGAACATGTTGCCCGTGACGATAACGTCGAATTGCAGCGGGTCTCGAATCAACTGCATCGCCGCGTTATCGACGTACATGTGGCTGGTTTCGACTTCCGGGAATTCCCCGGCGACGCCTGCGGCGACCCTGCGCCACAGGCGGCTGTTGTCGAGAACGTTCTCCTTATCCACCGAGCAGAGTTTTTTCCCCCGCACGGAGGCCAACTCGAACGCGAGGCGAACGATTTGGCGAATCTCGCCCGTGGTGTACGTCATCGTGTCGACCGCTTTTTCCTCATCCGCAGAGAGCCGCTCGATGCCCCTCGGCTGACCGAAATAAATACCGCTAACGCCCTCGCGGACGACAAGCATGTCCAATCCGCGAACGACTTCAGGCTTGAGCGAGGAGGCTTCCACCAAAGGATCGAACATGACGGCGGGCCTTAAATTCGCAAAAAGGTTCAACTCTTTCCTCAAACCCAGGATGGCTTGCTCGGGGCGTTTGTCGCGCGGCAGCGCATCCCACTTCGGACCTCCCACGGCGCCGAACAGTCCTGCGTCGCTCCTGCGGCAGAGGGCGAGGGTTTCCTCGGGAAGAGGCTCTCCAGTCGCGTCATAAGCCACGCCGCCGCAAAGCTCTTGCTCGAAGTCGAAACTCGCGCCGAAGCGAGCACCCGCCGCCTCCAGTACTGAGCGCGCCTGCGCCACCACCTCCTGGCCGATGCCGTCGCCCGGCAAAACGGCTATCCGATAACTACTCACCGAAAACTCTCCTCTTTCTTATTTCGCTTCGCTTTCGAAATTCGTGACATACGGCAGGCGCTGCGCCACTTCCTCTACCTGGGGCAGGTTTCCCCGCAAATTGGCGAGCAAATCCCACGTGCCGGATAAAAATGCGTTTTTGCGCGTCTCCTGAATCTCGATGGATATGACGCGCTCGCCGAAACTGACCGTGGAATTCCTGATGTCCACGGTGAAGCGCGTCTCCGGTTCTTCTTGCGCCTGTTTGATCAGCGCATGGACGTCATCCGCCGACGCCACGCCGAGCGGCACACCGATGGCGAAACAGTTTCCCGCAAAAATCTCCGCGAACGATATTCCGACGAGCACCTCGATGCCGAAGCGCTTGAGCGCCTGCGGAGCATGTTCTCGTGACGAACCCGAACCGAAGTTCTTGCCCACGAACATCATGTTGGCCCCTTTGTGGGCGGGGTTGTCGATGGGATGATCGGGCGTGTTCTCACGCTCATCGCAGAACAGGGCCTTCTCGATGCCCTCGAAGGTAATGGACTTGAGAAACCTGGCCGGCGTGATCCTGTCGGTGTCGATGTCATCGCGCGACATGGGAATGGCCTTGCCCACGATTTTTTCGATCTTCTTCGTGCTCATGTTTATTCTCCCATATCTCTGGGGTCTGCGATGCAGCCGGCAATCGCCGATGAGACGACAACAGCCGGGCTGCCCAGGTGGGTTCTTCCTCGCGGACTGCCCTGACGCCCGATGAAATTGCGATTCGAGGTGGAGATGCTTCTCTCCGCACCCACAAGCTTGTCCGGGTTCATGCCCAGACACATCGAGCATCCCGCTTCGCGCCACTCCGCACCCGCTTCGGTGAAAATTTCATGCAATCCCTCTTCCTCGGCCTGCTGCTTCACCTGCTGCGAGCCGGGCACTACCAGCATCCTGACGCTGGGGTGCACCTTGTTGCCTTTCAGCAGCCGCGCTCCCTCGCGCAAATCGGAGATTCTCGAATTCGTGCAGGAACCCAGAAACGCGACGTCGACTCTCGTGCCTAAAATCGCTTCGCCCGGCTTGAGGTCCATGAATTCATAGCCGTGTTCCGCCGTCTTCCTGTCCTCACCCGCGAAGCTGTTCACCTCGGGGAGCGGCTGTGAAATTCCGACTGAATGCCCCGGATTGATGCCCCAGGTAACCATGGGTTCGATGGATTCGCCCGCAATCTCGTAGATATCGTCATATTCCGCGTCATCGCCCGAGGCGATCTCGCGCCAATATTCCAAGCCTCTCTCCCAAGCTTCTCCCTCGGGGCTGAACTCGCGGCCCTCGAGGTAATCAAACGTCGTCTCGTCCGGATTCACATAACCGATGCGGGCGCCGCCCTCGATGCTCATGTTGCAGACCGTCATGCGCCCTTCCATCGACATGTCGTCGAAAACTTCGCCACCGTACTCATAGGCGAAACCCAGACCACCCTTGATGCCCAGATCATGAATGACCCGCAAAGTCACGTCCTTGGGCGTCACGCCGGAGCCGAGAGCGCCTGTGACTTCTATCCGCTTCACTTTCATGCGGTTCAACGCCAGGGTCTGCGTTGCCAGGACATGGCCCACTTCGGTCGTGCCGATTCCGAAACCCAGAGAGCCCATTGCGCCGTGCGTGCTCGTATGGCTGTCGCCGCAGGCTATGGTCATGCCGGGCTGGCTCAGCCCCAACTCCGGCCCGATGACATGAACGATGCCCTGCTTGCCGGAATCGAGATGCAGAAAGCGGACGCCGAATTCATTCACGTTCTGCTCGAGAGCGGCCATCATCTTCTCGGCCTGCTCGTCTTCGTAGGGCCTTATCTGGCTGAGCGTGGGGATAATGTGGTCCACGGTCCCCATCGTGCGGTCGGGAAAAGCGACGCCGGCGCTGATTTCCTTGAGCATTCCGAACGCCTGGGGCGTGGTGACCTCATGGATGAGATGCAGGCCGATGAATATCTGGTCCTGGCCCGAATCTAGCTTGGCCACTGTGTGGGAATCCCAAACCTTATCGAACAGCGTGTTTTTCGACATGGCATTACCCTCGAAATGATCTACAGATTCTTACGCGTCATGTTGAAATTGAAAGTCAAGAAACCGTCTTCGAGCGATCGAGCCCTTCCCGTAAAGCAGCGATGTAATCGCGCGCCGCGCCCATCTTATCCTCCCGCGACGCTTGCGCCTCCATAACGTCTATCAAGGCGCTGCCCACGATGACGCCATCGGCATGTCCGGCCACCTCCGCGGCCTGCTCGGGCGTCTTGATGCCGAATCCCACGAGAACGGGCCGGTTCTTCACCCGGTTGATCCGCGAAAGGGTGGCGCCCAAATCCGAATCCAGTGCGTCTCGCGCACCGGTGACTCCCATCTGCCCGACGTAGTAGATGAAACCGCCGCCCACGTCGTTCACCAACTCAATCCGATGTTCGGTGCTCGTGGGCGCGAGCATGAAGACGGTCTCGAGCGGATAATCGCTCATGATCTCGACTAGAGGACTCGCTTCTTCGGGCGGCAGGTCGGGCACGATGACGGCGTCGGCCCCCACCTGAGATGCGCCGCGCACGAACTCCGCCAGGCCCATGGCGATGATGGGGTTGTAATACGTCATCAGAACCAGGGGCGTATCGGGTATTTCCGCGCGGACTTCGCCCACCATTTTCAGGACGCCGCTCAGGCGCGTTCCGCCCGCGAGCGAGCGCATGCTCGAGCGCTGAATTGTGGGGCCGTCCGCCAGCGGATCGCTGAAGGGAACCCCTATCTCGAAGCCGTCCGCTCCCGCCTCGACCATGAGGGGCAGGAATTCACGGGTGAAGCCCAGGTCCGGATCGCCCGCGGTCACGAACGGGAACAGACCGGCCCGCCCTTCTGTGCGCAAACGGTCGAAACACGCCTCCAGCCTGCCGCCCATTATCGCACGTCCTCGTCATCGAGCATTTCCGTCAAAAGCCCCTCCGCCTGATGCACATCCTTATCCCCCCGGCCTGAGAGGCATAGCACCACGGTCTTCATCTCGCCCGCTTCTCTCGTCTCCTCGGCCAGGCGGTCCAGATAGGAAATCGCGTGGGCGCTCTCGAAAGCGGGTATGATGCCCTCCAGCACGGAGAGGTTTTGAAACGACTTGAGCGCGTCGTGGTCTTCGACCGTAACGTAGCGCGCGCGCCCGGAATCCTTGAAATATGAATGCTCAGGCCCCACACCCGGATAATCGAGACCCGCGGACACCGAATGCGCCGGGATGATCTGCCCATCATCGTCATAGAGCAGAAAAGTCTCACAGCCATGCAGAACACCCACGCGACCAGCGGTCAGGGACGCGCCGTGCTCCTCGGTGTCCAGACCCCGGCCCCCCGCTTCCACGCCGATGAGTTCGACGTCCGCATCATCCACGAAGGGATGGAACAAGCCGATGGAATTGCTCCCGCCTCCCACGCAGGCCACGCAAGCGTCGGGAAGCCGACCCTCCGCCTCCATAATCTGCGCGCGCGCCTCGCGCCCGATGACGGACTGGAAATCGCGTATCATCTCGGGAAACGGATGTGGTCCCACGACCGAACCGATGATGTAGTGGGTCGTTCGCACCGAAGCCGTCCAGTCGCGCAGCGTCTCATTCGTGGCGTCCTTCAAGGTCTTGCTGCCCGAGGTGACCGGAATCACCCGCGCGCCCAGAAGGCGCATGCGGAACACGTTGAGCGATTGCCTGCCGATGTCCTCCTCGCCCATGTAGACGTCGCAATCCAGACCGAAGAGCGCCGCCGCCGTGGCGGTGGCCACCCCGTGCTGGCCCGCTCCCGTCTCCGCGATGATGCGCGTTTTTCGCAGCCTCCTGGCCAGAAGGACCTGGGCGAGCGTGTTGTTTATCTTATGGGCGCCCGTGTGGCAGAGGTCTTCGCGCTTGAGATAGACCCTGAGCACGCCCAGATAATCGGAGAGGCGCTCGGCCAGATACAGCGGCGTGGGCCTGCCCACGAATTCTCTGAGATAACCGGCGAGTTCTTCGTGATACGCCGGATCGTCCCGGGCCTCCTGATACGCTTCCTCGAGTTCTTCGAGGGCGGGCATGAGGGTTTCCGGGACATAGCGCCCCCCGAACCGACCGAACCTTCCCCTGGAGACCAATTCGTTCATCTTCTCATTTCCTCAAGCTCAGATATCGCCGCGCGCGCGTATTGAATGAAACCCAGGACCCGCTCGGGGTCTTTGCGGGCTAAAACCGCGCCCTCCACTCCGCTGCTCGAATCCACGCCATAGGGCCGAACGCTCCTCACGGCGTCCGCCACGTTGTCCGGCTTAAGCCCCCCCGAGAGGATGATGGGCCTTGCGCCGGCCACCTGACGGGCCAACCCCCAATCGAAGGTCTCCCCCGTTCCTCCGAGCTCACCCCTCACGTAGGCGTCCAGCAAAATGGCGCAAGCGGAGAAGCCGTCTATTTGCGCTATCGTTCCGGGCCCTTTGACCCTCAAGGCCCGAATCACGCGCAAGCCCCGCTCGATGAGCCAGCGACAATCCTCTGGCGTCTCATCGCCATGAAGCTGGGCTGCGTCCAAACCGACGCGACCGGCAATTTCCATCACGCGTTCGGGGGTCTCGTTCACGAAAACGCCCACCCGTGTCCCGAAAGGAGGCAGCGCCTCGGCTATCTCCCTCGCCTGGTCTACTTCCAGACACCGGGGGGTACCCGGAACGAAATTGAGCCCCAAGGCGTCGGCGCCTGCATCCAAAGCGAATTCCGCATCCTCCACCGTCGTCACTCCACAAATCTTCACGCGGATCATGGTGCGAAACCCTCCCGAGCAGAGCAAGCATTTATAGCACAGAGTCGAAGCGCAAGCCTAGCGCAAAGGGTGCGATATGAGCGATACGGGCAACAAGGCGAGAAGATTGATCGAACGGAGGAAGTGGAGTTATTCATCAGGCTGTGAGGATGCAACTTCTAAGGGAAAGGAAGGGTCGGTCGGTTAGCCGCCGCCGAGGTACATCATTTTGACTTCCGGGTTGTTCAGGAGTTCATGGCCGCCGCCCTGATAGCGATTCCTGCCGAGTTCGAGCACATAACCCCGGTCTGAAATCTCCAGGGCGCGAGCGGCATTCTGCTCGACGAGCATGATGGTCAGCCCCTCCTTGGCGAGACCCACGATTTTCTCGAACACTTCGGTCACGAAGCGGGGACTTAAGCCCAGGGACGGCTCATCGAGCATAATCATCTTGGGTCTCGTCATCAGGGCGCGGCCCATGGCCAGCATCTGCTGCTCACCGCCGCTCATGGTGCCACCCAACTGTTTCTGCCGCTCGCCCAGGCGCGGGAAGAGTGTGAAGACGTAATCCATCGATTCGTCGATTTTCTTCTGATCGCGCTCGATGTAGGCGCCCATCTCCAGGTTTTCCTTCACCGTCATCTGATTGAAGACGATGCGCCCCTGGGGCACATAGCCCAGCCCGCGGCCCAGAATCTGATCCGGGCGGTAGCCCACGATGTTCTGATCCTCAAACTGGATCTCGCCGCCCAGATAATTGATGAAGCCCATGATAATTTTGAAAGTAGTGGATTTGCCCGCGCCGTTCGGCCCGATGACGGCCACCACCTCTTTTTCATTCACGTGGAGCGACACGTCATGGAGTATCTGGATTCGGCCATACGCCGCGTTAACGTCCTTGAGGTCTAATAGCGCCGCCATTTATCTGTGTCCAAAATATGCTTCGATAACGTCTTCGTTCGCCTGAATAGACTCGGGCAGGCCTTCGGCGATTTTCACGCCGTAGTCCAGGACGAACACTTTTTCGCAGTGATTCATGATGACGTTCATGTCGTGCTCCACAATGAGAATCGTCTTTCCCTGGTCTTCCTGGAGGTGGTGAATATGATCGAGGAGGTTGTTGAGCAGGGTTCTGTTGACGCCGGCCGCGGGCTCATCGAGGAGGATGAGATCCGGGTCCGTCATCAGAGCGCGCGCAAACTCGAGGAGTTTCTGCTGTCCATAGGAGAGGTTTCCGCCATACTCGCCGCGCAGTTTCGTGAGCGTGACGAACTCCATGAGTTCTGCCGCCCGCGCGCGCGCCTCGCGCAGGGGCATCTTCATGCTGGAGGCGGAGAGCATATTCTCGAACACCGTCATTTCGCGGTAGATGCGGGTAATCTGGAAGGTGCGGCTGATGCCCCTGTTGAAGACTTCATAGGGCCTCAAGCCGACGATATTCTCTCCGTTATAAAACACCTCGCCGCTGTCCGCTGCGAGGACGCCCGTGAGCAGGTTGAACGTAGTGGTTTTGCCTGAGCCGTTCGGCCCGATCAGTCCCGATATCTTCCCCCTGGGCACCTCGAAAGTGCACCCATCCACCGCCTTGATGCCGCCAAAGTGTTTTTTCAGGTCTCGAATATCGAGAGCAATTTCCGCTTCAGCCATTTTTCCGCACTGCTCCGTCTCTTAGTGAACCATTCCCTTGCGCGCCCAGCCCTTATTGATGGCATATCCCATCAGCCCGCGCGGCATGAACCGGGCCACGAGGATGATGAAGACGCCGAAGGCGATGAGGTGGGCCGTGGGGAACTCCACCCAGGTAATTTCCTGAACGATATACAAGATGAATGTGCCCAGGATGGGGCCAATCACCGTTCCCTTGCCGCCGAACATGGCGAAGAGCTTCATGAAGATGGTGATGAGGATGAAGAATTCGGTTTCGGGGTCGATATAGAGAATCTTGTACGCCTGAATGCCGCCGGCCGCCGCCGGGAAGATGGCGGAGAGCCCGAAGGCGGCGAGCTTGTAGAACGTGGTGTTGATGCCCAGGCTCTCCGCAGCGATTTCGTCCTCGCGTATGGCGTTCAGGCGGATCCCGAACCTCGAGTGCCCTACCCAGTAGGACACGATGATGGTGACCAGCATGACCACCAGCATGGCGAAATACGTTTCAAACGAGTTCTCTATGTTGGGCAGCCCGATTCCCAGACCGCCGTGGGTAAGGCTCTCCCACACCGTGGCCACCACGCGCGTACCCTCCGCGGCGCCGAGCATGGCGATGGCGAAATATGGGCCTTTGAGGCGCAAAACCGGAAAACCGATACACAGGGAGACCACGAAGGAGACGAACATGCCCATGAAAAGGGTCGGTATCCAGTGCCAGCCGTAGTCCACCACCAGAATACCCGTGGCGTATGCGCCGATGCCGTAGAACATCACATGGCCGAACGACACGTAGCCCGTATAGCCGCTGATGATGTTCCAACTCAGGGAGAGAACGACGTACATCATCGTGAACATGATAACGGAGCGCTGATACAGATTGATCTGCGAGGGCAACGCACACAGGATGATTATGAATATGGCCAGCATTCCAAAGTTGCGCAGGTGCTCTTTTTGGGCCATTCAGATCTCTCCTAGTTTTCTTTCGGCCCCATCAGGCCGCGAGGCCTGATAAGCAGCACGAATACCATCATTCCGTAGGACGCAATTTCCACCATGGCGGTGCCGTTGGGAATCATGAAGGAGATGAGGCTCTCGATTACCGCCAGCATCACTCCTCCGATGAGCGCACCGATGTAGTGGCCCCTGCCTCCGAGCACGATAATGGCGAAGGCTTGCAGCGTATACAAAACACCCGTTTCCGGGTTGAAGCCGAATTGAATCGACACCAGGGCGCCGCCCGCCACCGCAAGCGCCGCGGCGAGACCCGACGTGATCATGTAGATATGAAAAATGTTGATGCCGCAGACCATCGCGACGTCCGCGTTTTGCGCCGTAGCGCGTATGGCCTTGCCGATGCGGTGTATTTTCAGGAAAAAGAACACGCTGAAGGATATGAAAGCGGCCATCACGAAGCTGATGATCTTGCTCCTGCCCACTGCGATGGACTCGGTGATCTGCAAAGCGTCGGGAGCGTAGGGAATAGTTCTATAATCCGTGGTGAAAATGGCTTCCACGATGTAAATGATCGTGAGGCCCATGCCGAATGTTATCAGCAAGGGCGTCAGTTCCGGCCCGCCCACCACGGCGTTCAAGAGCAGCTTTTGAATCAGGACGCCGATGACGAAGGCGATGGGGAGCGTGAGGAACAAGGCGAGGAGCGGGTCGATTCCCACGTAGAAGAAGAACATCCACGTCAGGTAGGCGCCCAGCATCACCAGTTCGCCATGCGCCACGTTGATGATGCGCATGACGCCGAAGATGAGCGTGAGCCCCACGGCGAACATGGCGTATACGCCGCCCTGCATGATGCCGTTCAGGATGACGGTGGTCAGATCCGCCAGCCACTGAAGATCGAAGAAGACGTGGTCCGTATAGATTCCGATACCGAATGGGATGGTGTACGCCGCAACCAAAAACAACGCCAGCCAGTATTTACTACGGATTTCAGCTTTTTCCTGCATGAGAAATCAAGTCCTCGTAATACAACACACAAAACTTGGATACTTTCGCCTCCGCGCCGGGGCCGCTTTTAACGGCCCCGGCGCGAAAGTTCAAGTGTTTATTGCATTTTCGCGTTTAATGCAACCCTTAGTTCTTGCTCCTGTCCTTCCACATGGGCATCGGCAGCTTGTAGGGGACTTCCGATATCTTCTTGGGCCAGACGATCTTGCGCTCGCCGTTCAATATCTGGAAGGTCAAGCCCTCGTGATTGTTCATGTTGGTATCATCCACCTTCCAGGGACCGATGACGGTCGTGGTACTCATGGTGCGTAACGTCCTCCACACCTTGTCCCTATCCGCGGAGCCGGCTCGTTTCACCGCCTCGCCGAAAACCTGCATGGACGCATAAGACTGACCCGCGTGGTAGTTCGGCTTCACGCCGTAGCGCTTCACATACGCCGCGATGAATTCCTTCATGCCGGGCCGCTTGAGGATGGCCGGCTTCGGCTCCCACTGGCTGAAGCCCAGAACGAATTCCGCCGTGTTGCCGAGCTGTTTGGCGAATTTCGGGAGACCGGGGCCGACGGTTCCGGCGAAAATCTTGAGGTTGATGTTGAGTTCCCTAAGCTGGCGAATCTGAGCCGCAGAGTCAGCGAAGTAGCTGTTCGAGATGAGCGCCTCCGCGCGGCGCGCCTTGATTTTCTGGAGCAGCGCGGTGAAATCTGTCTGCTTGCGCGGATAGTTCTCGTTCAACACTACTTCGAGGCCGAGCTTCTTCGCCCACTCCACGGCGCCTTCCGCCGACTGGCGCGGGAAGAGGCTGTCCTCGCCGACGATGGCGATTTTTTTCACGCCGATGTCCCTGGCGATATGGAGCGCGCCCTTCTGGTAGTCCTGGGCGACGGCGATGATGTCGAAGAGATACTTGCGGCCTTTCTTCCAGATGATACCCGAGGCGGCGCCCGGCGCCATCGTGGGGTACTTGTACCTTTCCAGCACGTTGGCCACGGCGTCGGTGATGCCGCTGGAGTAGGGGCCCATGGTCAGGTTCACCTTGTCCTGCGTGATGAGCTTCTCGTAGAGCTTGATGCTGGTCTGCTTGTCCGATTTGTCGTCCATCATGACCATATCGATTTTCTGGCCGTTCCACCCACCCTTGGCGTTCATCTGATCCACGTACAGATTGTAGGAGTTCACCATACGTCCGGCGGGTTCGGCGTAGCGGCCCGTCTGCGAAATGGCGATCCCGAGGGTGACCTTGTCCGCCGCGAAGCTTTTCTCTACGAAGGGAGCAGCCGTGAGGGCGATAACAAAGCCGAGAACCAATACCAGGCTTTTCTTCATTTCATACACTCCTCTGATGGAAACAAAAAATCCTGCCTTACAACAGATAACAAAATAGAATTACTCCTTCCAAATTGACAGTAAAACGCTCTCAATCTGACTCTCTCCACGCGAGAAAATCAACCTCGCGAAGTTCTGATTACGCAGTTACCCCGTCAATAGGTACGTTATGATACGCATATTGATTGATATGTCAAAGGGTTATTTTGAAGAATTCGGGAGCGTCGCCCGAAAAGGATTCTGTCCTCAAGCGAAAATCCCGCCCCGCGCGAAGCCGGGGGCGGGGCGGGAGTAAATCCGCTACAATTGGAAACCGTTATTTTTCCCCTCCGCCTTGCTAGTTCTTGGCCCTGTCCTTCCATTTGGGCATCGGCAGCTTGTAGGGAACTTCCGCGATCTTCTTCGGCCAGACGATCTTTCGCTGACCGTCGAGAATCTGGAAGGTCAGGCCTTCATGATCGTTCAGATTGTTCTTGTCCACTTTCCATTTGCCCATGATGGTCTGGAACTGTGAGGTGCGCAGCGCATTCCAGACCTTCTCGCGATCAAAGGAGCCCGCCTTTTGAATCGCCTGGGTGGTAACCTGCATCGCCACCCATGCGATCCCGGCATGGTAGTTCGGCTTGACGCCGTGGCGCTTCACATACGAGTCGATGAAATGCTCCATGCCCGGGAATTTCAGAATCTCGGGGCGCGGCTCCCACTGGCTGAAGCCCAGAACGTATTCCGCCGTGTTGCCCAGTTGCTTGGCGAATCTAGGCAGACCCGGGCCGACGGTTCCGGCGAAAATCTTGAGGTTGATGTTGAGCTCACGAAGCTGGCGAATCTGCGCCACGGAATCCGCGAAGTAACTGTTCGAGATGAGCGCCTCCGCGCGGCGCGCCTTGATTTTTTGCAACATCGCGGTGAAGTCGGTCTGTTTGCGCGGATAGTTCTCGTTCAACACCACTTCGATGCCCAGCTTCTTCGCCCACTCCACGGCGCCCTCGGCCGACTGACGCGGGAAGAGGCTGTCCTCGCCGACGATGGCGATTCTCTTCACCCCGATGTCCCTGGCGAGATAAACAGCGCCCCTTTGGTAGTTCTGGGCGATGGCGTTCTGGTTGAAGATGTATTTTCTGCCCTTCTTCCAGATGATGCCCGAGGAAGCGCCGGGCGCCAGCGTGGGGTACTTGTACCTTTCCAGAATGTTGGCCACGGCGTCGGTGATGCCGCTCGAATAGGGGCCGAGCGTGAGGTCGACCTTGTCCTGCGTGATGAGCTTCTCGAAGAGCTTGATGCTGGTCTGCTTGTCCGATTTGTCGTCCAGGATAATCAGTTTCATCTTTTGGCCCAGCAGACCGCCTTTGGCGTTTTGCTGATCGGCGAACATCTTGTAGGAGTTGACGAACCTGCCGGCCGGCTCCGCGTAACGGCCCGTCTGGGAGATGGCTCCGCCGAAGGTTTTCTCGCCCGCCGCCGGGGCCGGGTTGGTGAACACCGCCACCGTCAACGCAAAAACAATCGCAACGAAGATATGAGCCACTTTCATTTTCTATCCTCCTTCTAGGTGGGAAAAACATTGAATCTCACGGCGGAAACCCGCCCTTTCTTCAAATGTTTCCAAAGCAGGATGAAACGCAACGCCCGCGCGCGTCATCATCCAAAGACGCAGCGCCTTCGGCGCGATTTATTGGAGTTTGGATAAATTCTAACTTGATGGGGAAAAATGTCAAACGCGCTGATTTTGCGCTTTTTGAGGTTCCGCCGTTTCAGAGTCCACCGCGCATCCCTCCACCCAGGCCACGCCGTTCTCGCCGAACTCTTTCTTCCATACCGGCAAGATCTGCTTGATGCGGTCGATCGCATAGCGGCACGCCTTGAAGGCCGCGTCCCGGTGGGCGGAGGCCGCCGCGATGCCCACCGCAATGTCGCCTATTGCGAGCGTTCCCACCCGGTGGGCCATCGCCAGGTGGGTGACGCCGAAGCGCTCTTCGATCTCCTCGGCGACCTGGCGCATCTTCTTCTCCGCCATCTCAGGATAGGCGTGATACTCAAGATGCGTGACCCCCTGCCCCGCGCTGTGGTTTCTGACCTTGCCCACGAACGTGCAGACCCCACCCAGTTCGGGAGAATCGATGCCGTCCGTCAACTCGTCCATGTCGATGGGGGAATCGGTGATACGGCAAATCATGCGCAACCTCCGCTGATGGGCGGAATCAACGCCAGTTCATCGCCCGCATCCACGGGCGTGCCCTCTCCCGCGAACTCCTGGTTGACGGAGACGGCGATGGATTCCATACGCCCGGAGAAAACCGGAAACCGCTCGGCGAGGCTTTCCCTCAAATCGGCCACCGTGGCGCCCTCGGGCACTTCGAGGTCGATTTCCTCCTCGCCCGTCACCTCCTTCGCCCAAGCGAAGCATTTGACGCGAACTTTCATTTGTTCCCTCACTCTCACTGCTACATAGACGACGCCGGACGCCGCCCCTGATTCTCAAAACAATTCCACACTCTCCTCTGGATGATAGATATTCCAACCGGCGGAATCAAGGGGATGCTCCCGCCAATCCGCTCTTCTTGTCCATCTTTTGTGGGTGTATACTCCGCGCCATGAAAATCGCCTCTCATCCCGAACTATCCAAAGCCCTTGCAGATGCGCTCGAAAACGGCCCCATTCCCTTTCGCTGCTTCATGGAACTCGCCCTCTATCACCCACAGGGCGGCTATTATTGCCGGGAAAACTCGCGGATCGGCCCGGAGGGCGATTTCTACACCTCTCCTCACCAGAGTCCCTGGCTCGGGCGGATGATTGCGCCGCTTCTCGATAAAATCCGGCGGCGCATGGGCGAGGCACCCTCGCTGCGCATATGGGAATACGGCCCGGGAGAGGGATGGCTCGCTTTCGATATCCTCGAATCGATTCGCTCCCCGCAGGCGGCTTTCGAAGGACCCATAGCCTATACGTTCGCCGAGCAAAGCGCGCAGGCGAGCAAGCGTATACGGGAAAAATTTAATGAGTCCGATGACATCCGGTTTTCAGACCCCGCGGACTACCCGCCCTCAGGCTTCGAGGGCGTCGTGCTCGCCCATGAGTTTCTCGACGCCCTGCCCGTCCACGCCCTCATCCAGAAAAAAACGCATCTAAAGGAAAGATACGTGGCATGGCGTGACGCGAGGCTTCTCTTCTGCGAGGGCGCGCCCTGCGATGAGCGTCTTAACGGTTGGTTCTCTGACTTGGGGGTCGGGCTCTCCACAGAGCAGATGGCCGAGGTGAACCTGTGCGCCTTCGACTGGGTGAGCGAGGTAGCGCGCCGGATGGCGCGGGGCGCCATACTGATCTTCGACTATGGGTTCTCCGCGCGCGCCCTCTACGGCTCCACCCGCCCGGATGGCTCGCTGCGCGGCTACAGAAACCACACCCTCGTTAGCGACGTGCTCTCCCGTCCCGGAGAAACCGACCTCACCACCCACGTCGACTTCACGTCCATCCTTCGAGCGGCTACTTCTCAAGACATGGAACTCGCGGGCTTCACGGATCAGACGCGCTTTCTATTGGGGGCCGGCCTTCCCCAGGCGCTGGGAAACGCGGCGAGTGAGGATGATGAAAAAACGAGGCGCGAGCGCCAATCCATCATGGGCATCATGGACCCCACGGGTCTGGGCGGGGCCATCAAGGTGATGTTGTTGGCCAAAAACCTGGAGCTGAGTGATTTGAGTGAGTTTTCGATGAAGCCCGACGACAGGGAGTCTCTCGATACCCTCTTCGACTAGCCGCCCGCTGGGCGGATGGCGCGTAGCTCGAGTTGCACCCTGGTGGCGCCGCGCCAGCGGTTCAGGCCGGGGGAAAACGCGACGTCCAGCTTTCCCTTCAAGCGCTCCGGCTCCTTGAGCAAGGCCCCCATGCCGAAGCCGATGGCTTCTCTCTCATCACGGAACTGCCGCAAGTTCAACTTTAAGTGCTCTCCCTCGCGGCCCACCACGCCGGGGCTTCCGGCCACTTCGACCCGGGAGGCGCAAAACACGGGCCGCGGGTTCTCCTCCCCGAAAGGCGCCATACCTTCTAGTTGCTCCAGGAGCGGCACGTCCATTTCGGAAAAATCGACGCGGGCGTCAAGTACGAGATCACGCTCATCCGCCCCGGATTTTTTCATCTCGCGAATCACCTCCTGAAAGCGCTCCCTGAAAGCGTCTATTTTCTCTTCCGCCACCTTCAGCCCCGCGGCTCCCTTGTGTCCGCCGAACTGGATCAACAGGTCTGTGCAGCGCTCGAGCGCCTCGTACACGTGAAGACCCATGGCCGAGCGAACGGAGCCCTTGCCCACCCCGTCCTTGAGGTGGATGAGAACCGAGGGCTGGTGATACTCCTCCACGAGTTTCGCGGCCACGATACCCACCACACCGGGATGCCATTTGTCGCTCGCAAGCACGATGGCCTCATCACGCGCCTCGGCTCCCGATGATTTCATGATGGCCACCGCCTCCTCCCAGGCTTGTTGCTGCAAATTCTGGCGCTGCCGGTTCCACTCCTCGAGAACCTCCGCGCGCGAGCGCGCCTGGCCTTCGTCATCGGCGGTGAGAAGCTCGACGCCGAAAGAAGCTTCTCCCACCCGTCCCGCCGCGTTGAGCCTCGGCGCGAGGGTGAAGGAGACGTGCCCCACATTAAGCATCTGGGCTTTTAGGTTCGCCGCCGCTTGCAAGGCGCGAATCCCCGCCTTTCGCCGATCCAGGGTCTCGAACCCGCCTTCGGCCACTTCGGGGGGCGAGAGAATCTCGAGCCCGTGGCGCACGAAAATGTGGTTCTCATCCCGCAGGGGAACAACGTCGGCCACCGTGCCCAACGCCACCAGGTCCAGGTGCTGTTTGAGGTTCGGCAGCGGCGCCCCGAACCCGCCCTCATGCAGGCGCCTTCTGAGGGCGGTGATGAGCTTGAACGCGACCCCGACTCCGCTGAGTCCTCGAAAGGGATATTCACAACCCATCTGGCGGGGATTCAGGATGGCTCGGGCGGGCGGCAACTCATCGGGCGGGCGGTGATGATCGGTGATGATGAGGCGCACTCCCATCTGCTCGGCGTCTCTTGCGGCGGCATGCGCGCTGATTCCGCAATCGACCGTCACCACCGTGTCGCAGCCCGCTTCTTTGAGCTTTTCCAGACCCTTGCGATGCAGGCCGTATCCCTCATTCAGGCGGTTCGGAATGTAGTAGGGGACCCTGACGCCCACCTGGGAGAAAAACCGGCACATAAGCGCCGTGGCGGAGATGCCGTCCACGTCATAATCCCCATAAACGCCGATGGGGCGGCGGTTTCTTACCCGCTCCACGATGTGAGAGACGGCCTCCTCCATTCCTTTCATCAGAAACGGATCGTGCAATCCCGCCAGTGGGGCGTCCAGGAACTTGCGCGCCTCGCCGGGGTTTTTAATTCCCCTTTGCGCGAGCAGCTTTCCCATCAGAGGGGGGACGTTCAATTCTCGGGAAAGTTTTTCGGCCGATTCCTCATCGACGGGACGCAGCGTCCATTTGCGGGGAAAAGCGCGTGGGCCGGTGGAATTGCTCATCGGCCCTTCATGCCCCCTTACTCCGCCCGCAACTGCTGCGCCGGCAAGGTCGCCTCCGAACAAACGCATCGCTCATATGTCACTCACGACTACGCCCGCCCAGGGCGCTTTTCGAGGACCACGCGGCACCATCGTCCGCCGGAGCCGCTTCGGCGGAATTCTCCATAGACGATTCGTTCGGGGAATCGTCTTGAGGCGATTCGGCGAGCGGGACGATTCCCGGTCCGAGCTCCTCGAATTTACCCTCCCCGGCCGGGCCCGGGCGCGGAGAGGCGCGCCTGCGCCATCCGTCTCTGATGGAAGGCTTCGGCATGGAGCGCGCCATCATCTCGCGAGCCCCCTTGAAATGGGCGTTCACGGGATTCGAAAAATTCCGGTTCAACGAAACCATTGCGCGAACCAATGCGCCAGTGAGGTTTTTGGGCCGGCAGGCGTTCCCATTCATGAGAATCGAGAAAGCGAGAATTTCCCCGTTTCTGGCGGCTGCGTATCCGCTAAAGGCGCGCACGCCGTTCAACACGCCCGTCTTCACCCGCACCCGACGCGAATCGACCCCCCGGCGACGTCTTTTTTCCACCGTGCCGTCGACGCCGAACACGGCCAGAGACGTCATGAACTCGGGCCGCAGCCTGAAATCGTTGTGAGCCGCTTCGAGCAGAGTCGCCAGAGAGCGCGGCGAGGCGCGATTCATCCTGCTCAAGCCCGAACCGTCGGCGAGGGCGATCTCCTCCGCCGAGACGCCGATGGAGATCAGGAAATCGCGTACGACGCGCAGGCCTTTTTCCGCGGTGCCCGGCGCGCCGTGCGCTTCCGCGCCCATTGTCTTGAGCACCTGTTCGGCCACGAAATTGTTGCTGAACTTGTTGAGCCCCCGAACCACCTCGCTCAAGGGCGGGGAGAGGTTTCGCGCCAGAAGCTTCGCTTCGGGCGGCGTGGCGGCCCGCCGTATGCCTCCCTTCAAGACGATTCCCTGCCTCCCCAGTTCTGCGGCGACCGCGCCTGCGGTGAAGGCGGTGGGGTCCGTGACGGGCACCCGATACATCCTCATCCTGCTTCCAGCCGGAAACCAACCACTTACCAGAACGACGTCCTTTCCCTTGGAGCGCCTGCGCCCGAGCCGGATTCTCAATCGCCTGCCGCGCGAGGTCTTCACTTTCGCCTGGAGGCGAAGCGCGCGCGATGGGGGCTCGAGATTCACCAAGGCCGGGCCGCCGATCCTCTCGCCCGGGGCCACGAGCACGTTCGCCAGACCGAAATTCAGGGATAGCGCCCCGTGCGGCGCCAGATAGGGCCGGATGGAGCGGCCCACGCGCCACCCGCGGCCATGTTTTTTCTTATCGAAAAACGTATCGTCCGCCACCAGATCGCCCGTGACGCGCCTCACGCCGCGCAACTTGAGCCGGCGCACGAGGTCGCGCATTTTCTCGTGCACGAAAAGCGGATCGCCATAGCCCTTCAGATAAAGATCCCCCCGGACGACGCCGTCTCGAACCTTGCCCTTCGCATAAAAATCGGTGGCGAAGCGATAGTCAGGCCCCAGGCGCGCGAGCGCGGCGGCGGCCGTGAAGAGTTTGACGTTCGACGCGGGTATTCGCTTCGCGGCGGCTTTATGGGAATAAAGCGTCTGCGCGGTGGAAACCGAACGAACGTAAAGACCGAGGCGTCCGGGGCGGGCGCATTGCCTCACGATGGCGCGCTTCACCCTGGCCTGGAAGACGGCCTTCGACGTGATGCCTTTTTTCGAAGCGACCCTTTTTTTCGGAGCGCGCCTTTTTCTTGCGGCGAAGGCGTCCGACGCGCACAAGGCGGTAAGGCACAAAACAATCGCCCATATGGAAAATCTCAAAAACCGGCCCGCTGGGTCGTGTTCGGTGAATCTCATATTCGTTGTCCATCACATGGCGGGCGGAATGCCGGACATTCTACAATGTCATAAAAAAGCCAGAGCCTGCATCATTTGCTGAACCGACGGGCGGTCGCTGGGATATTTGCCCACATGAGCGTAGCGAACCACGCCGTTCTTGTCGATGATGAAAGTGGAGGGCCGGGCGATCCCCTCTCTCGGATGAAGCACCCCGAAGCCTTTGATGATTCGCTTCTTCGCATCCGAGATCAGTAGATACCGAATGCCCAACTCCCGTGTCGTCTTGTTCATTTCAAGCGCATTATCCGCGCTGATGGCGATGATTTCGGTCTGAAACCGATGAATGTTCTCGGAAAATCGCTGGAACTCGACGAGTTGCCGTTGGCAAATCACTCAGAAGTGACCCCGATAGAAAATCATCACGAGATTCTTCTTGCCCTTGAGGTCGGACAGCTTGAAGCCCTGGATTTCGAACTCATGCGCCTTATCCCCCACCTTGGGGCGATTCTCGTCGAAAGGCGCGGCCGCCGCCATACTCACGCTCATGAGAACGAAGGCGAGCGCCATCGCCGCCAGGCGCAAAGTTCGCTTCAACTGACACCTGCTCCATCTCATCGGGGAAAACCTCCGGGTCATTGAGTCAAAAATCACCGCCGAGGCGAATCTTAATCCGCCCGGAACGGGCTGTAAACCACGAGGACGCGCCGCATTGACGATAAGACGCGGCGTATGCGAATCTCCACATGTCTCCCGCCCGCCGGTATATTCAGGTGAAAAACAAATCGCTCGCTCTTCTCGTCCTCATGCTCGCGTGCGCGTCTTTATCCGCCTGCGGGGAGAAGCGTTCAGCGAAAGGCGACGCCATCGTCGTCGGCATCGGAACCAACCCCACGCAACTCGACCCGAGGCTATCACAAGACGCCGTCTCCTCTAAGGTGCAGCGCTTCATTTTCAGCCGTCTGATATCGAGAAACCACGAGGGCCGCATCGTCCTGGAACTCGCCGAGCGCTGGGAGCGGCCCACGCCTCTCGTTCACCGCTTCGAACTCAGACGCGGGGTGCGTTTTCACAATGGCGAAGCCCTCACGTCATCCGACGTGAAGTACACCTTCGACTCCATTCGAGACCCCTCTCTGGCCTCCCCCAAGGCGGCGGGACTCAAAGAACTCGCGCGCATCGAAACACCCACGCCGCACAGGGTCGTATTTCATCTCAAGGAACCCTCCGCCTCGTTCGCGGAATCCTTGATGGTCGGCATCCTCCCCAAAAGCGCGCGCGAGGCGGGGAGGCGCTTCGCCCAAAAACCCGTCGGCACCGGCCCGTTCGAGTTCGTGGAATTCACGCCGGACGAGCGTATCACCTTGAAGGCGTTCGCCGGCCATTTCGGCGGCAAACCCGCTTATGAGCGCCTCATCTTCCGCATTCTGCCCGAGGAGACCATCCGCATCCTGGAACTCGAAAGCGGGGGGGTGGACTTTCTCCAGAACTCCTTTTCACCCGACTTGCTGCCCCGCTTCATCAACAACAAGCGGCTCAAGATTCGAAAGCGCCTGGGCACGAACTTCAGCTACATCGGCTTCAACATGAGCGACCCGATTCTCTCGAAGCTCGAGGTACGGCGCGCGCTAGCCCACGCGATCGACAGGCGACCCATCGTGCGCTTCATCCACAAGGGCCTCGTCCAGGAGGCGGACAGCCTGCTGCCGCCGGATCATTGGGCGCACCAAAAAGGCCTTCCGACTTATGCGCACCGCCCGGATATGGCCATGAAACTCCTCGATGCGGCGGGCTTCCCCGACCCCGACGGGCCGGGACCCGCCCCGCGCTTCACGCTCGTCTACAAAACCTCGCAAAACGAGCTGGGACGCCGCATCGCCACCGTGCTGGGCCATCAACTCGACCGCGTGGGGATAAAGATGAAAATCCGCTCCTATGAGTGGGGCACGTTTTTCGGCGACATCAGAAACGGAAATTTCCAGCTCTACAGCCTGACGTGGGTCGGGATATCGGACCCCGACATCTACCGCTATATCTTTCACAGCCGCTTCACCCCGCCGGCCGGCTTGAACCGGGGCCTCTACAAAAACGCGCGCGTGGACGCGCTCCTAGAAGACGCTCGCCAACCCATCGCTCCAGAGGCCCGCGCCCGCATCTACGGCGAGGTGCAGCGCATCCTAGGCGATGAGCTTCCCTACATCAACCTGTGGCACAGCGTGAACGTGGCCGTTTTCGACAAGCGCATATCGGGATATCGGGTATACCCGGACGCGGACTTCATCTCGCTGGCGAGAGCCACTCTCTCCCCGGCGGCGGGGCGATAAATGAAAAAATTCCTCTTAAGACGGGTTCTGCTCCTCATCCCCGTCCTTTGGGGGGTGACGACGCTCGTCTTCATCGTCACCCAGGTGCTGCCGGGCGACCCGGTGGACCTGATGCTGGGCGAGACCGCCCGCCCAGCCCAGCGCGAACAACTGCGCAAGACGCTGGGGCTGGACAGGCCGCTCGGCGTTCAATACGCCGAATACATGGGTGGGCTGCTGAAGGGGGATCTGGGCACCTCGCTCCACCAGAGGAGAGCGGTGTCTGCCATCATCTTCGAGCGCACCTACGCTTCGGCGGAACTCACGTTCGCCTCGATGGCCGTCGCTCTGCTCATCTCGCTCCCACTGGGAATCGCGGCGGCGCGCCGACAGGGCACGGGAATCGACCTCGCGGCCGGCTTTTTCGCCGTGGCGGGCGCGAGCATACCCGTCTTCTGGCTCGGGCCGCTGCTCATCATCTTCTTCTCCATCGGCCTCGGCTGGCTGCCCGTCTCGGGCAGGGAGGGGGTTTTGAGCCTCATCCTCCCCGCCGTGACGCTCGGCGCCGCCCTCTCTCCGATATTGATGCGCATGGCGCGCTCGAGTCTTTTGGAGGTGCTGCCGCAAGACTACATCAGCACGGCGCGCGCGAAGGGTATTTCTGAAAGGCGGGTGCTCTGGCTCCACGCGCTCAAGAACGCGTGCCTGCCGCTCATCACGATCTTAAGCCTCCAGCTCGGCGCCCTGCTCTCGGGCGCCATCATCACCGAGACCGTCTTCGCCTGGCCCGGCGTGGGCCGACTGGTGATTCAGGCCATCGCCTCGCGTGACTACCCGCTCGTTCAGGGTTGCGTGCTGTTCATCGCCGCCATCTACGTGAGCGCGAACTTTCTGGCCGACATCGCCTACGCCTGGCTCGACCCGCGCGTGAGGCTCACATGAGGCGCCGCCTTTCCATCTACCTGGGCGGCGGCATCATCGCCCTTTTGCTGGTCGCCACCCTGGCCGCCCCCCTTCTCTCTCCTCAAGACCCCTATGAGATGCAGCTATCCCAAGGGCTGGCGACTCCCGAGACGGCGCACCCCTTCGGGCGGGACAAGCTCGGCCGCGATATTTTGAGCCGGGTGCTGCACGGCGGGAGAATCTCGCTCACCGTGGGCTTCGCCGCCGTCTCCATATCCGTGCTTCTGGGCGTCATCATCGGAGGAATCGCGGGCTATCTCGGCGGGGTGTGGGATGAGGCGATCATGCGCGTCACCGACGTGTTCCTGGCCTTCCCGGGCATTCTGCTCGCCATCGCCCTCATGTCTGTGCTCGCGCCGAGCCTGTGGAACATCGTCATATCGCTCTCCGTGTTCGGATGGGTGGGCTACGCGCGCCTCGTCCGCGCTCAGGTGCTGGCGCTACGCGAGCGCGAATTCATAACCGCCGCCCGCGCCGCGGGCGCCACGCCCGGGCGAATCCTCACCCTCCACCTGTTCACGAACATCATCTCCCCGGTCATCGTGGAGGCGAGCATCGGCATGGCAGGGGCGATTCTCGCCGAATCGGGACTCTCCTTCCTGGGATTGGGAATTCAGCCGCCCGAGCCGAGTTGGGGGGCGATGCTGGCCGAGGGGCGCGATTTTCTGCTCGTCGCCCCGCACCTGACGATTTATCCGGGAATCGCCATCGCCCTCACCGTCATGGGCCTGAACATACTGGGCGATGGGTTGAGAGACCTGCTCGACCCGACTCAGAAGAGATAGAGGAAATACCAGCGCCGTTTTTTCTTCTTCTCTTTTTTTACGGCGGCGGGGGGAGCCTCTTGTTTGGGCGCAGGGCCCTCCCCCTTTTCTCTTTTCATGCGAGGGACGGGCTTCGGCTTGGGGATTTTGGCGATGTCGACCAAAACCCCGTGCGGAAAGGTGGTGCTGCGCTGCTCTTTTTTGAAAAACGTCTCGGGGCGAACGAGGTGGCATGCAAGGCACTGGCCGGCGGCGCGCAGCGGACTTTTCTCATCATAGCGAAGCTGTTGCTTCTCGACGTGTGAGGCTTCCTGGAAGCTAGCGTGCAGATGGCAGCTTTGGCAGTAGGACGTGACGACTACGTTTTCTTCCGCAGGGGCAAGAGAACCGCGCACCGCCCTTTCTATGGGCTTTTGCTGACAAGCGGAAACGAGCAGCAAGCAGACCGCCAGTACCATCAGCCATGAATTTTTCATCCTGCCGCTCCAAGAAATTTCCATCCAGAAAAAAGCGCTTCGTTCCGCTCATGAGCGCGCAGTATACGAACTGCGCCTTCGCGCCGCAACGAAGCCGCGCCCTCAGGCGCTTTCCCTGCGTTCGGCCACCGTTTCGCGCACATAGGAGACGATGTCCTCCATCGTCGCGCCCGGGGTGAAAATCTCATCCACCCCCTTTTGCTTGAGCAAGGGAATATCCGCATCCGGCACGATGCCGCCCCCGAAGAGCAGAACGTCCTCCATGCCGTGCGCATCGAGCAATTCACGAATCCTGGGAAACAGGTGGTTGTGAGCGCCGGAGAGAATCGAGAGGCCCACGCAGTCGACGTCCTCCTGCATGGCGGTCGAGGCGATTTGCTCGGGCGTCTGGCGGATGCCCGTATAGATCACCTCCATGCCGGCGTCCCTGAGCGCGCGCGCGACCACCTTGGCCCCCCTGTCGTGGCCGTCGAGGCCGGGTTTGCCCACCAGCACCCGTATTTTTCTCTCACTCATCCGCCGCCTCCGTGCTTCATAGAGTTCCGAAGGTTCCGATTCCCCGATTATCCTGTAAAGAAAGCCGCGTTTCAAATGAACTCAGGAGTGTGTCGACTTTTCCCATAAGTTTTCGTAACCTCAGAAAATCAGAAATATATGACAACGCACCAAATCGCCCAACAGGATTCTCACATGACACCCACACGGGAAATTTACTGGAACATCGTCTTGGGCCCGTTGGTCTACCTCTTCGCCGCGACGGCGATCGGTGTGATGTCCTACGGTATCTACCAGCGCGTGCGCTTGTGGCGCCTGGGCGGCGGCGAGATGAGAACAGACAATCCGGTAAAACGTCTCTGGGGCGTAGTGGATGAGTTGGTGCTCCACCGCCGGATGCTGCGGGATACCTACCCCGGCCTCATACACCTGTTCATCTTTTATGGCTTTTTCGTCGAACTCATCGCCACCTCGATGATAGCCGTTCAGGAATGGACGGGAATCCACTATCTCAAGGGAAACCTCTACCTGGGCTATTCCCTGCTCAGCGACGGCTTCGGGCTGTTGGGGATTGTCGGCATCGCGATGGCCCTCTGGCGCCGTCTGGTGGTGAAGCCCGAACGCATGAACTCCGTGCTCGACGACTACCTCGCGCTGTGGCTGCTCCTGCTCGTCTTCGTGCAAGGCTTCGTCGTGGAGGGGCTGCGCATCGCGGCGACCGAACTCCGGCAGAACCCGGCTCTGGCCCCATGGTCGCCGGGTGGCTACGCGGTCGCCCTGACCCTCCAGGGGCTGAGCATCGAGATGCTTGAATTCCTCCACCGCATCAACTGGTGGTTCCACGCCGTCACCGCATTCGTGCTGCTCGGCTACATGGGTTTCGGGAAATTCAACCACATCTGGTACGGCTTGTTGAACATGTTCTGCAGAAATCTGGAGCCCAGCGGCAAGCTGAGCTTCATCGACATCGAGGCGACGATGGAAGCGGACCCCGAGGCCATCGAAACCCTGGGGGTGGAGAAAATCGAGGGGTACACCTGGAAGAATCTGCTGGACCTGGACGCCTGCACGAACTGCGGCCGTTGCCAGGACGTCTGCCCCGCCTATATGAGCGGCGTACCGCTCAGCCCGAAAAAACTGATTCAGGACATGAAGGCGCATCTGAGCGAGGCGGGCACGGCGGCGCTCACGGAAAACGGAGAAGCGGGGGAGAGGCCGCCCCTGTTCGGCGAGCCTGGGGACAGGCCCGCAGTTCTCGAGGAAGAACTCTGGGGCTGCCGCACCTGCGGGGCCTGCCAGCAGGAGTGCCCCGTATTCATCGAGCACATCCCCAAAATGGTGGACATGCGCCGCTATCTGGTGATGATGGAATCGAAGACGAGCGAGGACGCGCGTCAGTTCTTAAAGTCGATGGACGAGCGGCTCCACCCCTGGGTGGGCGCCCAGCACAACCGGGAGGAATGGTACGAGGGTCTCGACGTAAAAGTCCTCTCGAGCGGCGAGAAGGCGGAATATCTCTATTGGGTGGGCTGCACGGGTTCGATGATCGACCGCAACATCGCGGTGTCGAAGGCGATGGTGAAGATTCTCGCCGCCGCGGGCGTCGACTTCGCCATCCTGGGCGCGGAGGAAGTCTGCACGGGTGATCCGGCCCGGCGCGCCGGGGGTGAATTCACCTTCCAGATGTGCGCGAAGCAGAACATCGAGACGCTAAACGGCTATGAGGTGAAGAAAATCATCACCACCTGCCCCCATTGCTTCAACACGTACAAGAACGAATACCCAGATTTCGGGGGAAACTACGAGGTGGTCCACCACACGCAACTCATCGCGGAACTCATCAAAACAGGAAAACTCAAGCTCAAGAAATCGCTCGGCTCCCTCACCTATCACGACCCCTGCTATCTGGGCCGCCACAACGGCGTATACGACGCTCCGCGCGAAGTGCTCCACCAGATATCGGACGGCGGCTTCACCGAACTTAAGCGCAACCGCTCGCGCTCGCTCTGCTGCGGCGCGGGGGGCGGCTACGCCTGGATGGACGATGACCCGAAAAAGCGCATCAACCACGAGCGGATCGAGGACGTAAAGGCATGCGGGGCCAAAACCGCCGCCGTCTCCTGCCCCTTCTGCATGCAGATGTTCGATGACGCCTTAAAGGCGCTCGACCCAGAGAAGAACATCCGCGCCGCCGACATCGCCGAACTCGTCGCCGAAGCGATTGAGGAGTAGAGCAAACCCCCTGCGCGACCGGCGCGCTCGTGAGGCCGCCGCGCTCTCAACAATTAATTAACGAAACCGACCTTTTGACGCACCGTGCGCATTCGGCGGGGCTGGTTGCGCCCAGCCAATGGCTCTGGAAATCCGCCCCGTCAGCGAGTCTTGTCCTCAGGTCCCGCGGGGGCGACGCGGATGTCGCCGTACCAGCCCCGGGCCGAAAGCCGGCTGTTGTCCGTGTCGGTCATGACGGCGATGTGGGTGATCTCGGTGATGTCGCGGCCGAAAAAGCGCCGGAAATCCTCGCGCATATTCCGGCGATGCGTCCGCCACTTCCCGGCGTGGCGCGCGCCTGAATCGACTGCGAACATGCGGGCCTTTTTCGTATAGGGGTTCGGCCAGGAGGAACCTTCGGGCCGGCGGCTGGCCCAGACGTAGACCACCGAATCGGGAAAGGAGAGCATCCCGGCGCCGGGGGCGATGAAATAGACGCGAACGGCGAAATCATCCCCCCCTTTCGACAACTCATCCGGCGGGTTGACGGGACGCTCGATTCGCCAGCGCCAGGTGAGGATCGGTGTTTTGGTGAGGTCGATCTTGCGCTCCAGTACGAGGCCGGACGCAGCCGCGTTGCTCACCGCTTCGAGGACGGTTTCGCCCCCGGCGTCCTTTGCCAGGCGATAGCGGGTCTCTCCTTTGAAACTCTTGGGCTGCCAGCCGGAGAGGTCGCCCGCCGAGAAGCGGCCGAGCACAATCTCCTGCGCACGGGGGACGCCGGGAGCGAGCGCGAGAAACGCAGTAAACAGACCAAGAACAATCGCGGGGCATTTGCAAAAACGGTACGGAAACATTCAGAAAACCTCAGCGGCAGAAGGGCCAAATCTGATACCACGAATCACAGCGGTACCTCGACTCGCAGCGTGCGAACTGTTCCTTGTAGCGACGGGCGGTCTCGGCCACCCGCTGCGCGGCGCGCCGCACTTTTGGCTTTTTCTTCCAGGTGCCGCGCCGATAGCCGCCCCTTCCCTCGTGATAGGCGAGGTAGAGCCTGTGCGCGTCGTGTAAGGAGATGCCCAGTTCGCGTTTGGTCTTGGCGTTGTACCAGCCGACGAAGTCAAGCGCGTCCTTCATGCGTGAGCGGCTGCTCAATATGTTGCCGCGCTCCGCCTTGTAGTCCTTCCAGGTCTGGCTCAGGGGCTGCGCATAGCCCAGGGCCGTGGAGGCGCGGCCGAGCGGAATGAACAAGAACCACCTCATGGGCGGCCTGGCGTGGCTCTGGAAGCTCGATTCTTTCCACACGAACGCCATGAGGACGTGCACCGGCGTGCCCCAGCGCTTCTCGGACGCGCGGGCGTAGTCGTACCAGTCGGGCTGCTGATCGAAAACCGAGCAGATGTTCCCCTGCCGCCTGGGCGTGGGCGTGACGCAGCCGCTCACGAGGAAAGCGAGGGCGATAGCGAACAAAAAATGGCGGCGCCGGCGCGCATGAGACGCCCGTTTCTCCCAAAAACCTTTTGAGCGAAAACGTGAGACCAGCATCGGCTCATCATCTCCATTTGGGGGCGGAGCGGGTTCGTTTGCTGCTCATTATCTCGTTATAAACACGTTTAGCTGATCATTTTCGTCTAAAAGTGAGCGACAAACGGCTTTGCTGTTAATACGTGCACATCAAAGCAGTTTCTTTCGTGATACTCAAGATATAGGAAAGGGCGGCTTTCGCTTCAGTTGAGCAGGTGCTTGGCGATGACCTGGCGCAGGATTTCGTTCGTCCCCTCGTAGATCTGCGTCACCTTGGAAGCCCGGTAGAAGCGCTCCACGGGATACTCGCGCATGTAACCGTTGCCCCCGTGGAGTTGAACGCCCTCTTCGGCGTTTCGCTGGGCGGCGTCGGTGGCGAACACCTTGGCGACGGCGGCTTCGGGCGAATAGGGCTTCCCCGCCGCCTTGAGCCGCGCCGCCTTGAGCGTGAGCAGACGCGCGCCATGGACGCGCGTGGCCATGTCGGCGAGTTTCCACGCAACGGGCTGGTGATCCTTGATCGGGACGCCGAACGTCTCGCGCTCGCGCGCATAGGCCACCGAGGCGTCGAGGCACGCCCGCGCGAAACCGAGCCCCTGCGCAGCGACGATGATGCGCCCCGAATCCAGGATCCGCATCGCCAGTTCGAAGCCCTGCCCCTCGTCTCCCATGCGGTTTTCCTCGGGCAGTTCCACGGCGTCGAAGCGAAGTTCCGATATCGAGCAGCCGTGCATGCCCATCTTGTCCTCGCTGCGCACGACCTCGAAGCCCTCCACGTCCGTCGGCACCAAAAAGGCGCTCAGCCCCTTGTGGCGCATGGCGCGATCCGTCACCGCGAAGAGGAGGCACAGGCCCGCCTGTTTTCCGCTGGTGATGAAGCGCTTCACACCATTGATGCGGTAGGCGTCCCCCTCGCGCACGGCGCTGGTGGTGAGCGAGGCGGCGTCAGAGCCCGCGCCGGGCTCCGTCAGGGCGAAAGCGCCGATGCACGCGCTGCTCGCCAGACCGTATAAGTATTTTTCTTTTTGCCCCTTACTCCCGAAGCGATAGACCGGATCGCAGACCAGGGAGTTGTGCGCGGCGAAAATAGCGCTCGTAGAAGGACACGCGGCGGCGACTTCTTCGGTCGCGAGCGCCATCGATACGGGGTCCGCGCCCCCTCCGCCGTAGGAATCCGGCACCGTGAGGCCCATCAGCCCAAGCTCGCCCATGCTCTTCACGACCTCCGCCGGGAAGCGGCCTTCGTCTATCTCCGCCGCCTGGGGAGCGATTTCGCGCTCACAGAAATCGCGCGTCATCCGGCGCACCATCTTCTGCTCGTCGTTCAAAAAATCATCATCCGGCATCAACCATGCCTCCGATTCATCCCATAGACCCAAGCCATCCGAGCGACAATGTAGCAGGCCCTTGCCCGAAAATCACCCACGCGGCATCATGCGGATGAAATCGAAAAATACAGATTCATGAAGCAGGATGATTCCTTGAAAAGTCGGGGATTCGCTCCGACGTATAAGGAGAAAAACATGGCGGAAACCATCAACGTGCTCACGAGAGAGGACGTCCTCGATAGTCTCAAGAACCTGCGCGAGGCGCAGGAGGTCGATTATTCAGCGCTTTATTCGAGCCACTTGGGCGGCGTGGTGACGGACTCCGCCCTGATGGTCATTCCTTTCGATGACCACATGGTCCACAGGGGCCACGGCATCTTCGACACGGCGGCCATCATCGAGGGGAAGATATATGACCTGGAAAACCATCTGGATCGCTTCATCCGCTCGGCGGAGGCCTCGAAGCTCGAACTCCCCGCCCGCGAGGAGATGCGCGAGATCGTCATCCGCACGAGCGCGCTCTCGGGCCGCCGCGAGGGATCCATTCGCTACTGGGCTTCTTCTGGAACCGGCAACCTGGGGCTCATCCCCGCAGCCGACGCCAAGCCCGCCTTTTTCGTGATGATCTTCGGCGGCCTCGACTATCCCGAGCGCTACTACACGGAAGGCTTGAAGGTGATGACGACGACCTACCCCATCAAGCCGCCGCTCTACGCCATCACCAAGAGCACGAACTACCTGCCCAACACCCTGATGCAGATGGAGGCGAAAGAATGCGGCCTCGACAACGGGGTTTTCGTGGATGAGGCCGGGAACGTGGGCGAGGGCTCGAACATGAACTGCGCCTTCGTTACGGCGGACGGCGTGCTGCGCCATCCTAAATTCGAGAACATTCTTTCCGGCTGCACCGTGAAGCGCCTGCTCGAACTCGCAAGCCGCCTGGTGGATCAAGGCGTCATCGCAGACGTGGTGGTGGACGACATCCCCGTGGCCGAGGCCAAGGCGTCCGCCGAGATGATGCTCATCGGAAGCTCGATATACGTCGCCCCCGTCGTGCAGTGGGACGATCAGGTAATCGGAAACGGAAAACCGGGGCCTGTGACCCGCGCGATGCGCGAGTTGCTCGAAGAAGACATGCGCTCGGGCGAGGGAATGCTGATAGACGTGCCGTATTAGTTATCCCGATATCCGCAAGGCTGTTTCGACGAGTCCTATGGGGGCTGTAAAAAAAGTCCCCAAAAAATAGGGAATAAATTTCTCAATCGACATACACTTATGAAATGACTTCTCCTTTGTGGGGGAGTCACCAACACGTGCAGCAAGAAATTCACTCCCCCCTTGAGGGGGAGTCAGTGAGCTAGGGGCGCAAGCCCGAAAGCGAACTGGTGGGGGGTCAGCCCCGACTGAGGAAGGAGGGGCTGCCAGACTTAAAAAGGCGCAATCGCTCCCTCCTCGGTCGCGATTGACCCCCCACGCATCAGCCTTCGCACAATGCGCTCGGCTTCTGCTACATTCCCTCCCTTATCTGTCGGAAATGACCCTCAAGGGGGGAGTGTTGTCTCCACCCTCCCCAGTCAGCTGCATACGCCGAATCACGAAAACAGGGCTTTTTTCAACAACCCCGAGAAAGCCGAAGTCGAGTCAACAGAGCGCGCACCGCCAAAGATGTCGAAGCTTGCCCAAGGAATCACCCGGTCCGGACGGCGAACATTACAGGATGCGCCGTTTCAGGATTTTTTGGGTGGGGCGTGGATCGCCTCGCCGTGCACGTCGAAGGCCGCTTCCATCACGGCTTCAGAGAGCGTGGGGTGGGCGTGCATGGTCCGCGCGAGGTCCGAGGCGGTGACGTTGTGCTGCATGGCGACGGCGGCCTCGTGCACGATGTCGGCGGCGTGGGCGCCTATGATGTGAACGCCCAGAATGGCGTCGTCCCCCGCATCGGCGATGACCTTGACCTCCCCCTCGATGGCGCGCTCGGCCTGCGCCTTGCCCAGGGCGCGAACCGCGAACTTGCCCACGCGCACCGCATGCCCCGCCTTGGTCGCCTCGTGCTCCGCCATGCCGACGACGCCGATTTCAGGATGCGTGAAGATGCCGGCCGGAATCGCCCGGTAATCCATCCGTATCTCGCCGCCCATGGCGTTTTCCGCCGCGGCGACTCCTTCCGCCGAGGCCACGTGCGCGAGCATGGGTTCGCCCACCACGTCGCCCGCCGCGTAGACGCCCGCCACGTTCGTCTCCATCATCTCGTTCACCAGAATCTCGCCGCGCGGACCAAGTTTGACGCCGATTCGCTCGAGACCCAGGCCGTCGGTGTTCATCGTCCGGCCTACGGAGACGAGCACGAGGTCGGCGCGCTCCACCTCATCTGAACCCTCGAATTCGGCGACCATTGCCCTGCCCTTGCGCGAAACCGCTGTTATCTTCTCGCCCAGACGCACCTTGATTTTCTGCTTTCTGAGTTCACGCGCCATGAGCTTTGAAACATCCTCATCCCCAAGCGGCAAGACGCGGTCGAGTAATTCCACCATGGTGACCTCGGCGCCCAGTTCCCTATAAAGACACGCGAATTCACAGCCGATGACGCCTGCGCCCACGATGAGCACCCTCTTGGGCAGATTTTTGAGATGCACCGCCTGTTCTGAGGAGATGATTTTTTTTCCGTCGATGGGAAAGGCGGGAATCTGCGCGGGCCTCGAACCCGTGGCGATGATGATCTTATCGGCGGATATTATCTCGTGCTCCCCGTCTTTTCCGCGCACCGAAATTCTGCCCATATCGAGAATCTCGGCGTCGCCCGCCATGTGGCTCACCCCGTGGGCCTTGAACAGCCCGCCGATTCCCCTTACCAATCCTGCGACTATCTTGTCCTTGCGTTCGACCATGGCGGCGAGATCCGCGCGCACCTCGCCCGTGACCTCGATGCCGTAGGCGTCCGCGTTCTTGATGTTCCGGTAAACTTCCGCAGCGGCGATTAAGCTCTTGCTGGGGATGCAGCCCCAATTCAGGCAGGTGCCGCCCAACTCGTCGCGCTCGATGACCACGCAGCTTCCCCCGCTCTGGGCCACGCGCACGCCCGCCACGTAGCCCGCCGGGCCGCCGCCGATGATCGCCACGTCATACGCCGCCATTTTCGACTCCTTCGGATAATCCGCTCCACGAACGATAAACCGCGCCCATTAGACCAAGGTTCCGCGCTCATGCCAAATGGGGGGGAGGGATTCATACTGAAAACCACACGGAATCGGCCTTGACAAGGGGAACGAGGTATTGTAGCTACATTGAGGCTACACAAGAGGAGGACACCCATATGCCAACCGATACGGTCGTGCGCGCCAGAATCGACAGCGAGACAAAAGCCCGCGCCACCGAGGCGCTGAACGCCATGGGCCTTTCGGTCTCCGATGCGATTCGCCTGCTCCTGATGCGCGTGGCGGATGAGCGAAGGCTGCCCTTCGTCGTCCGCGCGCCGAACCCCGCCACCCGAAAGGCGATGAAGGAACTCGATGAGGGCAAGGGCAAGCGCTTCGAGAGCGCCGAGGCGCTGTTCGAGGATCTGGGCGTGTAAGTGCTGAAGCCTGTTCGTTCGTCGCAATTCAAGCGCGACGTGAAAAGAGCCGGGAGGCGAGGGAAAGACCTTACCAAACTGCGCGAGTTGCTCACTTCGCTGATCGACCAAAAGCCGTTGCCCGCGCGCTATCTCGATCATCCGCTGCGAGGAGTTTGGAGAGGGTATCGGGAAGCCCACATCGAGCCGGACTGGCTCTTGATCTACCGCGTCGCAGGAGACGAGTTGCGCCTCGTTCGCACCGGCTCCCACTCCGACCTTTTCCGGGAATGAAACTCCGGCGGGAGCTATAACGCTTTACGCTTCATGGTGGGATGCGTCATTCTTCGGCGGTTCGCCTGAATCCCAAAAAGGAGAATTTGAATGCCGTGCGCGTATCATATTGAAGATACTAATTCGAAGTGTCAGTTCAATGTTCAAAAAGATGAATTTATACTGGTGGACAATCATACATGGTGTCAGTTTCATGCTTCACTTGAAGATAAAAACGGCAATCGCACACAAAAGGGGATGTGGACGCCTGATGAAACAGAGCGTTTTTACACTGAAATCTCGACACTTCGTGAAGAAACCCTAAAGAAACAGGGAAAGTTGGATTTAAGCGGTATTGTTTTTCCAGGTGATGCGAGTTTTCAAAACCTAGAATTTCCAGATGTTGATTTTTCCCATGCCCAATTCAAAGGGAAAGCTGATTTCTTAACAGCCCGATTCAAAGGACGTGCTGATTTCCGGAAAGCTCGATTCAAAGGCAATGCTATTTTTCAACATACTCAGTTCATCGGTGGAGAGGCTATCTTCCGGAATGTCAAATTCAAAAGCAATGCTGAGTTTGCTCATGCCCGATTCATAGGCGGAGATGCTTCGTTCAACGAAGCTGAATTCAATGGCGATTTAGTTGACTTCGAAGATGCTTATTTCAGCCCCGGGAGTGCTGCTGTCTTTTCAAAAGTAAAATTCAAAAGTTCTGCCAATTTCTTTAATACCCAATTCAGTGATTGGGGTGCTCACTTCCAGAATGCCGAATTCATCGGCGGGGATGTTATCTTTCAAGGAGCTAAATTCTATGGGGATGGTATTTTCTTGAATGCTAAATTCCATTCTGAGTACATCCTTTTCAAAGATTCTTTTTTCAAAGGAGCCGCTGTTTTTGAATGTGAAGGGAACAAGGATGATACAGATGCTTTTCAGGGCGTGGTTAGTTTTGAAGGTCGAGCATTTCTGGATGAAGTGAGCTTCAACAACCGAAAATTTCGGCAAGAAACCAGCTTCAAAAATTGCACCTTTCACAAAGCGCCCCTATTTCATGGTTGCAGCCTTCATCAGGATACAACATTCACGGATGCTGTTTTTCTGGACACGAAAAGCGACAAGGCAGTTGGAGCATATCAAACGCTGAAACTGGATATGGAGGAAAAAAGGGCGCGACAGGAGCAGTTGATGTTTTACGCCCTGGAGATGAAGAGCAGGCGGAGTGCGGAAAAAAGGAAGCTGGTTAAATTCCTTTCATCGCTCTATGAGTTGACGTCCGATTATGGTCAAAGCATTTCTCTGCCATTGATATGGTTGGGATTGTCTTTTGCTTTTTTCGCGATTATTTACGCGATACTTTTCCTCGCAGTGCCAATGGTCGATTGTGAAAAAACAGATATATTGGTTTTAACTTCTCGTTTCAGCCTGGAGCAAATGATCCGTCCGTTCGGTGCGTTGAACTCTTTGTTGTTGCCGGAGTTTCTCAAAAAAGTATCTCCTGCAAACCTTTTGTCCCTGCGTCTCATCGCTGCGCTTCAATCGTTCCTGAGCCTCGCCCTGCTGCTCCTGAGCGCCCTCGCCGCGCGCTGGCGCTTCAAGATCGGGTGAAGCAAGCGGGGGCCGGTCCTTTTCTTCGCCGTCATTCCGGCGCATGCCGGAATCCAGAACCGATGAGAAGTCCGACATTGCCGGGAAACCAGAAAAAAACAATAAAGCAAAATGCAAAGGCGCTGGATTCCGGCATGCGCCGGAATGACGAACAAAAACGCAAACACTTTTTGGTCGGCGATGCTTTTCAATGGGGAGAGTGAATTCGAAGACCGCATTTGCAATGAGCAACGAGCCACCCCGACGGGATACGTGGATTACCCCACGACTACCCTACCCCTCAAACACGGCTCTCAGGTCGGCCATCCTCAGCAGCAGCATGAGCGGCTCACTGTCCGAGAACGCCCGCAAGCCGAAGCGTTCGTAGAAACTTCCGGCCCCCTCATCAAGCGCCAGATTGATGATGGCGCGCTCGCCGATGAGGTCCGCCGCCGCCGGGAAGCGCGCATTTCCCCGCAAGAGCGCGTTCTGTGGGGGACCCCATTGTCCCGCTCGAGCGCGGTCTCCGCTCCGGAAACCCGCCGCCGCCGGGCAGAAAACCGGCCCGCTCGAAAATATCGTATCGCGCCACCCGGGCGTTAGGTAGAGCGGAACCAACGGGGTGTAACGATAGCGGAACGGGCGAAACCAGGCGCTTCAAGCGGAATGCGTCGACTGCGGGCTTAACCCTTCGATGATTTCACTCACCCTGGCCTCGAGCCAGGATTCATTGATCGGATCCGCTCCCGACCGACTCTCCTCCACGGCTCTCATCGCCTCAAAGCGTACGTGCTGCCGTATGGCGGCGGGGATACCCTCCGTGACCCGGTTGACCGCCACCTGCAAATCATCCGGCCAAAGCCGCTCGAACGCCTCCCGGCCGGCCCCGAACGAAAACGGACCCGCCGGCGAGCCGGCGGCGTGCTCGGCGCAAAGCTGTCGCCGACGCTTGCCGGTCTCCTCTTCCAGGATTCGGCCGCCTCGAATGATCACTCCATAGACCTTCTCGGCGCTCTCGGAGGCGACCAGCCCGTCCTCGACGTCTCGCAGCACCAGCACGGGGTCGCGCTCCCAGGGTGGGCCGAAGCCGCCACCGCCGGCCGACTGGACGTGGACGATTCCGCCTGCCGGAACCTCAAGCACATTTATCTTCCCTATCGGCCGTGCGTCCTCACCCGGGGATTGAAGGAAAGCCCGCCCGTTGTCGCCCGGTTGGCCGACTTCCCTTCCCCAGGGCTGAAAATGAAACCGCTCCAACCCCCGGGCCGTCACCACCCCGCCGGGCACAAGAAGCCTAAGAGAATAGTTCAGGCCGCACCCCCCGCGCATGCGCCCTGCTCCCCCGGAATCGGGATTGAGCCCGTACCGCTCGACCAGGACGGGTATCTCCGACTCCAATACCTCGGTGGGGATGTTCCGGTAGAAGCCCGTGGCGAAATCGACTCCTTCCGTGCCGTCGTCGAAGGGCCGCGCGCCCGATCCGCCCACGAGAGGCTGGACGATGCTCACCAGGTTCGATCCGGTGGAGAAGTCCGGCGCGGACACCAGCATGATGGAACCCTGACCGCAACCCGCGGCGGGCATCCGCTCCCTCCAGGCGCGCGCCAGGGCGCCGAGAACAATATCGGCCACCCGAAAGAACGTGGCCTGCCGGGCGCCGACGGGCGCTCCGGGCTCGGGATTGAGAATGGACCCCCGTGGCGCGTTCACCTTGACGGACCGGACCAGCCCGGAGTTGTACACCATGTCCGGGTGGACGCTCCGCATGAAATTGACCACTCCCATGACCAGGAGGTAGTGACCGTCCGTACTGTAGGAGGGGACGTTGAACGCCGCCGCCACCTGCGGGTCCGTGCCCTCGAAGTCGAGGAGCATATCCTCCCCCCGAATCCTCAAGGTGAGGCGGATACGGACGTGACGGCCCTCCGGCATCAGATCCCCCTCGAGGTAGTCCCAGAACACATAGTCTCCGTCGGGAATATCTCGAATCAGGGAGCGGGCCTGGGCCTCGGCGTAATCCAGAACGTCGTGGAGGGCCGTCCTCAAGACATCCCCGCCGAACTTCCCGGCGAGCCCGGTTACGCGCAATTCCGCGCGCTTCAGCGCTCCGAGCATGGCCAGTACGTCTCCCCGGTTCTTGTCCGGAATACGGCTGTTCCTCAGGAAGATCCGGAAGATGTCTTCTCTGATTTCATCTTCGGCGACGAGCCGGGTCACCGGAATGACCACGCCCTCCTGAAGCTGGTCGACGGCGGAAGGCGCGATGGACCCGGGAGCGAGCCCCCCCACGTCCGTGCAATGGATGAAGGCGGCCGCGAAGCAGACGAGCTCGTCCTGGTGGTAGATGGGACGCCAGCAGAAGACGTCGAGCAGATGGGTGACCAGGCCCCTGCTTTGCTCCGGGTCGTTGGTCATCCAGACGTCGCCGGGCCGGTAAGGCCCCCCGGCGTCGATAACGGCCTGAAAGTTCTGGCCGACCCCCAGCCAGATCCCCACATCCACGGAACAGGCCGCCACCTCCCCCCGGGGCGTCACCAGGGCGACGATGAAATCCTGGGTTTCCTTGACGAAGACGGTATGCCCGCAGCGGGTCAGCAGCTCGCCCATCTCCTCAACGACCCCCTGAAACTGGCACCGGAGTATTTCCAGCAACACGGGGTCGGGCTTCGTGCGAGGCGTGAAGGTTTCGCTCATCCGGCCGCCTCCGCGTGAAGGTTTCCCGACGCGTCGACCCTGAAAGCGAACCCGGGCGTAACGAAAACGGTCGTGTCGTACTGAAGAAGTACGGCAGGCCCAGCCAGCCGCGGACCAGCGGGGATTTGGGCTCTGCGGTAGACGGGAACCGCGAGCAGGCACCCCTGATACGTCACCTCACGGGTCTCCACGGGCGCCGGCATGTCCGATTCGCCAAGCCGGGAGGGGGAGGTATTGCCGACCACCGGATTCGGCGCCCTGGCGAGCATCCGGATCTGCAGCACCTCGATCGCGGCGTCGGGGTCGCGATATCCGAAAGTCTCTTCATATCTCCGGTGGAAGGCCTCTTGAGAATCTCCGTTTCCGGCCAGTCCCACCATGATCTCGAAGGATTGACCCTCGTAGCGCATATCCGCGCTCCGCTCGTACTCCGCCGTCCCGGGCTCCAAACCCTGGTCGGAGAGCCACCTCCGGGCGATTTCCTCCATCTCCGAGAACATCTCTTCCATCCCCTCTTCATCCGACAGGTCGGTGCGGACGCTGCGGACAAAATCCATCTGGACGTCCGACACGGCCGCTCCCACCGCGCACATCGCCCCCGGCGCAGGAGGGATGATGAGCCTTTGGATGCCCGCCTCGGCCGCCAGCAGGAAGGCATGAGTGGGGCCGGCGCCCCCATAGGCCTGGAGGCTGTATTCGCGGTGGTCGACCCCGTAGCGCGCGATCATCGGCAGAAAAGAGGCGACCATATTCGCCGTTGCGACCCGCAGGACGGCTTCGGCCGCCTGGACCATCCCCATCCCCAGGGCTTCGCCCAGCTCGCCGATGGCGTCTTCGGTTCGCGCCCGGGAAAGCGTCATTCGGCCGCCCAGCAGGTCATTCTCGCCCAATATGCCCGTGATGAGGTAGGCGTCCGTAACGGTCGGCTCCCGACCGCCGCGGTCGTAGCACGCCGGTCCGGGATCGGCCCCCGCCGAGCGAGGACCCACCTTCAAGACCCCGTGAGCGTCGACCCACGCGATCGATCCGCCTCCCGCGCCGATAGTCTCGATGGCGACGGCCGGAAGGAAAAGCGGGAAGTCCCCGATCGTGCTCTCTACGCTGACGCGGGGCCGGCCGTCGATGAGGGACATGTCGGCGCTGGTCCCTCCCATATCCAGGGTGAAGAGCCTGGCCTCGCCGGTTTCCCGCGCGGACTTGGCGGCCGCCATCACCCCCGAAGCAGGTCCTGAGAGCATCGTCCGCACGGGTATCCGCGCCGCCTCATTGATGGAAACCGTTCCGCCGTTGGACTGGGTGATCAGAACCGGGCAGCCGATCCCCATCGCCCGCAGGCCTTCCTCCAGCCGCCGGTAGTAGGAACGCATGGTGGACCCGACGTAGGCGTTCATCACGCAAACGAGCGTCCGCTCATATTCCCGCTGCTGGGGCCACGTCTCCCAGGACGCGCAGACGAAGAGAGCAGGCCAGCGCTCGGCGATGACCGCCTGGGCTTCGCGCTCATGGACCGGATTGATGTAGGAATGCAGAAAGCTGACGGCCACGGCGGAGACGCCCGCGCCAAGGAGTTCCTCGACCCCCTGGGCCACGGAATCCGGCTCTAACGGACGCAGGACGGTCCCGTCCGCGCCGATTCGCTCCCGCACCTCCCGGACGTGGGCCCGGCGGACCAACGGCACGGGCCTTGCGGCTTCAAAGCTGGGCGCATCGGGAAGCCGGGTTCGACGAATCTCCAGGACGTCCCGAAATCCTTCCGTGATCAAAAGCCCGGTCGGCTCTCCGGAGCGCTGAATGATCGTGTTGACCGCCAGGGTGGACCCTGCGCCGAAGTAGATGACGTCCGCAGGGTCCAGGCCTTCGCCCCGGAGTCCTTCCCGCACCCCGTCCAGCACACCGGAAACCGGCTCGCCGACCGTCGTGGGAACCTTGTAGACACCGACCCGGCCCGTCGACTCCTCCACCAGGGCGATGTCCGTAAAGGTGCCTCCTACGTCCACGCCGACCCGCCAGCCGCTCAATGGCGCCTCCTTCTTACGTCATGGCCGAGAATCCCCGATTTCCGGTCCCCCGTTCGGCCTTCCCGGGCAATCTTGATAGCCTGTCGGATCAGTAGCCGAGTAATCCCGTCACTCCTGTATTCAGGATTACGCGCGCGTTGATCCACAGAATTCCGCCGGATGACGCGGCAGTATATTCCATACTCGACACGGGAGAAACCAAGGCCTAAGCGCTCTCATTTCAGGAGACGAAATCAAAGGATCACTGCTGCGGATGCGTCCCCCACAATGTGAAGGGGTTTCGGATCGAGAGCTGTCGGGATATGGGAGGAGTCGACGGGCATGGTGGGCGCGGACTACGAATCGGGGCAGGTGTTGATCGGCGCGCCTCTTGCCGGGATGCGCAGGCGTTGCAGCGGAGCCGAAGCGTCGTTGCCGCCGCATCTCAAATTAGCGTCGCGCCCGTCCCGGAGTCGAAAGCGTGGACACGCGCCGAGTCGGGGCTGAGGCGGACTCGCTCGCCCTGGCTCACCCGAACGCTGGGCTCCACCCGCACGGTGAGGGAGGCGCCCCCCACGCTCAGGTCGAGGAAGATGTCCGATCCCACCGGCTCGATGATCTCGACCGTGCCCTCGATTCCGCCCTCGCCCCCGAGGCGCATGTCTTCGGGCCGGATCCCTAATACGACTTCCCCGCCCTCGCGTCCCTCGAGCCTGCTCGCGCGCTCCATAGGCAAAGGAACCCTAAAGCCGCTGCCTTCGAGGATCGCCCGCCCCCCCTCGACGCGCACCGTGGCGGAGAGGAAGTTCATCGAGGGACTCCCGATGAAGCCCGCCACGAAGTGGTTCGCCGGGCTCTGGTAGATCTCCATCGGGGAGCCGACCTGCTGGATGGCTCCGTTGTGCATGACCACGATTCGGTCCCCCATGGTCATGGCCTCGACCTGATCGTGGGTGACGTAGACCGAGGTGGCGGCGAGGTGCTGGTGGAGCTTGAGGATTTCCACCCGGGTCTGGACCCGCAGCTTGGCATCGAGGTTCGAGAGCGGCTCGTCGAAGAGGAAGACGCGCGGGTCGCGCACGATGGCGCGCCCGAGCGCGACCCGCTGGCGCTGGCCTCCTGAGAGCTTGCCCGGGTAGCGCCCGAGCAGGGACTCGATGCCCAGGATGTCGGCGGCGCTCTTGACCCTGCGGTCGATCTCGTCCTTGGCGACCTTGCGCATCTTCAGCCCGAAGGCCATGTTCTTGTAGACGCTCATGTGGGGGTAGAGCGCGTAGTTCTGGAACACCATGGCGATGTCGCGATCGCGTGGGTGCACATCGTTCAGCACGCGGCCGTCGAGGAGGATGCTCCCGCTCGTGATCTCCTCGAGGCCGGCGATCATCCGCAGGGTGGTGGTCTTGCCGCACCCCGAGGGCCCCAGGAGCACCACGAACTCCCCGTCATGGATTGTGAGGTTCACCTCCCGGACCGCGGTCACTTCATCGAACTTCTTGGTGAGGTCCTCGAGCAACACCTCCCCCATTTCGAACTCCCCTCCTTACAAGACGGTGGACGCCCGCGTGGAACGGCTTCCCCTCATGGGGCCGGTAGGCGGGTCTCCGCGTGCTTGACGGCTTGAGTCAATCTTAACATATCAGGCGCCTCATACTCCTCACTCCTTCAAGCCGGTGAGAGTGATCCCGCGGACGAAGGCCCGCTGGAAGAACAGGAATATGAATGCCGCCGGGATCATCCCCAAGACCGCGAGCGCCATAATTTCATGGTAGGCGGCCGAATCGATGCCCTCCATCTGGGCGAGGCCGAGCGGGAAGGTCTTCAAGGCGTCGCTCGATGCCACGATGAATGGCCAGAGGAACTGGTCCCAGTTGTCACGGAAGGTGAGCAGCGCCAGCGCACCCAGCGCGGCCTTGCAGTTAGGAAGAATAATGCGCCAAAAGATGCCGAACTCGCTACAGCCGTCCAGCCGCGCCGCCTCGATGAGGGAGTCCGGAAGATCCTTGATGGACTGGCGCATGAGAAAGACGCCAAAAGCGTCTACCGCCAATGGAGCAATCAGTCCGCCATAGGTGTTTACGAGGCCGAACTCCCGCACCACGAGGAAAGTGGGCACCAGCACGATCTCCAGCGGAAGCATCAGAGTGCTCAGGATGAAACGGAAGCACAACTCCCGGTGAGGGAAGCGGAACTTGGCCAGACCGTAGCCCGCCAGGGTGCAGAAAACGAGATTCCCCGCCATGACCGCCAAAGCCACGATGACGCTGTTGAAGAAATAGGTCCCGAAAGCCCCTCGGGTAAGGGCATCGGGGTAGTTTTTCCACTGGATAACATTCGGTATCCATTGGATGGGGAGATCGAAGACCTCGGCCCCCGTCTTGAGGGAGGAGGAGACCATCCAGAAATAGGGAAGGAGCATTACCCCGACTCCCAGAACAGTGAGCAGGGAAATGAGACCACCTCCCCAGCGGAGCAGCGTCTTTCGGCTCATTCCACCCCTCCCCTGCGCAGAAGCCGCAGTTGAATCAGGGTCAGGCCGAAAAGAAAGACAAAGAGGACCGTCGAAGCGGCGGCGGCCTCACCCATTCGGAAGAAGGCGAATCCCGTTTCATAGATGAAGTAGGGAAGCACCCGGGTTGTTCCATTGGGGCCGCCTTCGGTCATGACCAAAGGGTTCAGGAACACCTTTACGGCCGAGAGAAGAGACAAGACCATGACGAAGAGTATCGTGGGAAGAAGCAGGGGGATCGTCACGTAAATGAAGCGCTGGAACACTCCCGCGCCATCGATTATGGCCGCCTCGTAGTATTCCTTCGGGATGGCCTGGAGGCCCGCCAGGTAAATCACGCCGAAGAGCGGGATGCCCCGCCATATGCCGATGGCGATGAGGGCGGGCAGCGCCGACTCCTCCATCGAGAGCCAGTTGATGCGGCCGATTCCGAAGGACTCCAGGATGGTGTTCACCAATCCGTAGGGGTGGTACATGAACTTCCACACCATGGCCACCACGATTTGCGACATCGCGATTGGGAAGAAGTACGCCAAACGGATGACCGACCGCCCCGGCATCCTTCGGTTCAGAAGGAGGGCCAAGGCCAGCGCGAAGAACCACTCCGGGATGGAGACCCCGAACATGTACTTGACCGAAACCCAGGAGGACTGGTGGAAGAGCGGGTTCTCCCAGAGGAGGTTGTAGTTCTTGAGTCCGGTGAATACGGGCGGGCTCATGAGGTCGTAACGGTAGAAGCTCAACCGGAAGGCCTGGAACATGGGATAGAACTTGAAGATTACAAGATGAATGAGCGCCGGAAGAACGAAAAAGAACCCCGCCCAGCGGAGGCGGCTGTGGAGGGAGCGTTTCTCCCCCCCAGCCGCCCACCGCCACAGCAGGGAAGCGGATCTCCAGATCATCGAAGGTATCGTCCGACCGACTCCGGTCTTGCGACCCATCGGTTCTCCGCCTTAAGACTTGGCCAGCGCCGCGTCGATCTCCTTACACGCCTTGTCGAGCGACTTCTTGGAGTCCTCCCCCCTCAAGACCACGCGCTCCATTGCCCGGTGAATGGCCTGGTTGATCTCGATGATCTTGGCGGAGCGCTGGACATAGCGTCCGTTCGAGATGTCATTTACGAACACGTCCAGGTAGCGTGTCTTGCGCGCCTTTTCCATCCCGGGAAGTTCAAGAAAATTCTTGTAGGGATAGGGATAGGCCGTACTCTCGTACCACGTCTTGGGGTCTTTGACGACGTGCTTTATCACATCGTGAACCAGCCGCTGCTTCGCCTCGGAAATATGGGGATTCACCGCGAGGGCGAAGCCGTAAATCGGCGTCACGGGCTTTTTGGGATCCACCTGCGGGAATGGCACCACCTTCGTGTACGCCATCACCTTGGGGCCGAATTGCGCCACACTCCCCGCGTGGGTGATGAACATGGAGACGCGCCCCTTTGGCAAATCGTCCGCCGGGAGGGCGTTGGTGCCCAGGCTTACTGTGGGGTCCGAAGCCTTGTATTCGTGCGCAATCATGGCCCGGACATTCATGGCCTTGACGCCCGCCTCACTGTTGGCCGTGCACTTTTTCCCGGAGGCGTCGAGGACTTCTCCCCCGTATTGCCGGACGGTCGTGTTGAAGTACCACATCGTCCAGGTGGAGGAATGCATGGCGAAATCGAAGCCCTCGCGCACCATCCTGGTGCCCTTCATTTTCACCAGCTTCTTCCCGATGCGGGCAACGTCTTTCCAGGTGCGCGGATAATCCTTATCCGGGTCCAGGCCCGCCTCCCGGAAATGCTTCTTGTTGAGGTAGAGGCTGAAGACGGAAGAGATGGGAGGGACGGCGTAGAGCTTTCCTTCATGGATGTAGCCGTCCAGCGCCCCCGGTAGGTAGGCCTTCTTCATGTCCTCGAGGTCCTTGTAGCCGAGCCACTCGGGATGAATGGGCGAGAGGACTTTCTTCGTGGTGAAGCCGGGCAGAAGGGTGTCGATGACCGTGAACATGTCGGCCGCCGAGCGGGTGGAAAGCGCGGCCGTGAGTTTCTGAAAGTAGGGGGTCATCGCGAAAAAATCATACTGCAGGGGATTTTTGGGATGCATCTTGTTCCATTCCGCCACCAACTTCTTTGAGTAATTGTTGTGCGGCGGGTTGCTGTGTTCCCACCAGGTGAGCCTTTGCTGGGCGAAAGCCGGGCTCAAGAGAAGCGCCGTCAGCAAACCGACCAAAAGATGAGTCATGAGGAAGCGTTGCATGGTTTTCCCCCCTCTCCCGGTCCGTCTGCTTTAAGCAGCGGACCTATTGAGGATCCCGGGCGCATCCTATGTCTTAGGATGCACCGGAATCGAATGAGTGCTGCAGAAGCACGACACAGGACTTCACGACAACCACTATTTTCCTTTGTAGCTTGAATGGAAACACCCTAACATCAAATGCCTTTAGAGGTCAAAATTCTCTTGTAGATTATCCGCGTATTGAAAAGGGACTGTCGGCGAGCGCCCTGCCAGAAGCCCCTCTCCTCACGCGCAGAGAACCACGCATTTCCCCGCAGGAGCGCGTTCTGTGGGGGTGAACCATCCCCCTCGCTCGACGCGCGGCCTTCGTTCTTGAAACCACGCATTGTCGCCGGGACGCCGGCGTTGAGTGCTACGCGATAGACGGGAACGGTTCGGAATGCGCCTGGCTGGCGAAGTACTTCCTCACGTTGGGAGACAGGCAATGGCCCCAAATCGACCGGTCCGTGAGTTCGGCGCTTCGGAAGCATCCCCGTCTCGCGCGATATGTGATCTGCCTGCCGATGGACCTGCCGACGCCCGGGTCCCAGGACAGGAATCGGCCCTTGCGAAATGGGATGCCCATGTCGAAAAGTGGGTGGGATGGGCTTCCGAGCGGGGGATGACGGTCGAGTTCGCGTACTGGGGCAGCAGCGAGCTGCTGGAACGTCTCACCAGGCCTGAACACGTCGGACGCGTCCGGTTCTGGTTTGATGAAACCGGATTCGACGACGACTGGTTCGTGCACCGGCTTGAGGAGGCAAGGCAGACGGCGGGACCGAGGTACACGCCGGAAGTGCATGTGGATCTGCCGATAGCGGGTCGTTTCGAGGCGTTCGGTCGTACAAGCGGCTTCTTCGATCGGACGATCGGGCTGATACGGGGACTGGCGAACGAGTGGGCATCGGCGTGTTCTCCCGGGCCTTCGCGCCTTGGCAAGGAAGGGGACCCGGAGGTCGAGGCGGGAATCAGGGCAGTTTCCGACGACGCCGTGTTCCGAGCGAGCAAGGTGTCGATAGGAGAAGGGATCGACGAAATCGTCGCTGCGGGAAGCGCGATTGAGGTCCAACCGAGCGGAACGCTGCCTTTCGATGGCGTGGCCGAAAAGGTTGCGGGAGTCGAAGCCGCCGTGGGCGATATCGCGCAGCACCTTACGACACGTCAGGGGGAACATGGTGTGATCCCCCAGTATCGGCATCAGTTTGAGACCTTCGCCGGCAAGCTCCGCAAGGTTCGCGAAGAGCTCGTGGAGGCGCAGCGCTGGGGCGGGGCGGCGGTGATGATTGTCCGGGGGCAGGCGAGGATCGGCAAGACGCATCTGTTGTGCGATGTCGCCCACCACCGGATTGCTAAGGGCCGGCCTACCGTGCTTCTGCTGGGGCAGTCGTTCACGAGCGACGGGGCGCCGTGGCCCCAGGCTGCCGAGCTGCTCGATGCAAGCGATAGCTCGGCCGCCGGTGCTGGACCGCAGACAGATCGAGCGATACGTGTTGTGGCGGGCGTTCGGGCTGGGGTGGAGTACGGAGCGTTTCGGGAGATTAGACCAGACGTGGGATATCGATGGCGCGCACCGCGGTTTCGCCAAAAATCTTTCCAAACTCCTCATCGGCGAATCCCCACTCCACGAGGGCCGCGGCGAGGCTCGGCATCACCCGATATGCTCCCGCGGCCGTCCCTCAGCCCCGAATACGAACGGGCCGGGGAAACATCGCGCCGCCCTTTTCCCTCTCCCGGCGGGGGTCTTGCCGTTGGGCCCAAATGGAAGGGGACAACGGGCCGAATGAAAAACCTTACTCCTGCGTGCTCTCGTGCCAGCGGAGAAAGTGGTTGCGGACCGCGCCCAGGCCGTAGATGGCGCAAAAACCAATCACCCCGATGAGCGCCATGCCCATGAAAGCGTCCGCGGTCAAGTTGTCTTCCCGCGCCAGCATGATCATGAACCCGATTCCCTCCTGCGCCCCCGCCAACTCGGCCGCGATGAGCCCGCGGAAAGCATAGCCGAGTCCGATCCACAGCCCGGTCATAATGTGGGGCAAGGTGGCGGGCAGCGTGACCCGCCAGAAAAGCTGCCCCCGGCTCGCGCCCAGGGAGCGCGCCGCGCGGATGATGGCGGGCTCGGTCATCTTGACGCCGTCAAAGGTGCAGATGATGGCGGGAAACAACGCTCCATAGGTGATGATGAAAATCTTGGAACCCTCCCCCATCCGGAACATCAAGATGGCGAGGGGAATCCACGCAACCTCGGGTATTTGCCGAAATATGTCCACGAGCGGTTCGAGCGCCTCGCCGATGATTCGGACCTGACCCATGAGCAAACCGATCAAGATGCCCATGACGGAGCCCAAAAAGAACCCCTCGGTGATACGAACCACCGAGGCAATGATGTGGTGAAGAAGCTCACCCCCTTCAGCACGCCTGATTCCGGACTGGATGGCCATCCAGGGAGACGGCAGGATGAGCGAGTCCACCAATTCGAGGGTGACGGAGAGCTGCCAAAGGACGACAAACCCCGTCACCGAGATGGTGGATATTCCAAAGCGGCCTGACAAAGATTGCGTTTGCAACGTCTCTCCTAGTAGAACGCGCCTTCCCGGCTCGTGGAATGCCAGCGGAGAAACCACCTCTCCGCGATTTCCACGAGGCGCGTGATGCTAAATCCCAAGGCGCCGATTACGGCCATACCCAAGATGACCAAATCCCCGCGGAAATAATTCCGGGCGTCCTGAATCAGAAATCCCAGGCCCGATGTAGAACCCACCAACTCCGCCGCAACCAACAAGGCGAAGGAGACCTGAACGCCCAGCCGAAAACCGGTGAAGATGTAAGGGAGGGCTCCGGGAAGGACCACGCGGAAGAAAATGTCCCGGCGGTTGGCCCCCAGGCTGCGCGCGGCGCGCACCAGAACGGGATCCAGCGAGCGGACCCCCATGAAGGTATTGGTGACAACGGCGATGAACACTCCCATGGATATGATGAATACTTTGGAGGCGTCTTCGATACCGAACCAGATAAGGGCCACCGGAATCCAGGCCAGGCCGGGAACGGGCCGGATGATTTCGACCAATGGCCCCACCGCCGCGTGGAAGAACCGGAATTGGCCCATCAGGATTCCGATGATTACGCCGGTAAAAGAACCAACGACGAAACCCTTGAACATTCTCCAAAGGCTGACGGCAATGTGCTCTCGCAACTCACCCGCTTGAAAAAGATCGACCGCTCCCTCCCAAACTTCCCTAGGAGGTGGCAAGAAGAGCGGATTGACCAATTTGTAATTCGTGACCACGAACCAGAGGATAATCAATCCCCCGATAGAGATGGCGCGCGTCACCATTTTTCTGTTCATGCACCCTCTCCCAAAGCCGCGGAATCCGAATCCTGCACTTCCAACGACTTCTCCACCTCGACCCGGATGAGGTCGTCCATCCTCCGATACAGTTCGTTGAATTCGGGAGAAGTCCTCTCCCGGGGACGGGGAAGGTCAACGCCGAGAAGAGCCTTCACCTGGCCCGGGCGGGCCGTCATGACCACCACCCGGTCGGCCAGAACGATGGCCTCGTCGATGGCGTGGGTCACGAAGAGGACGGTTTTCTTCGTTTCACCGAGAAGCTTCAGGAGCTCTTCCTGCATCACCCGACGCGTCTGGGCGTCCAATGCTCCAAAAGGCTCGTCCATCAACAGCACTTCGGGATCGTTCGCCAGCGCCCGGGCGATCCCGACGCGCTGCTTCATTCCGCCCGAAAGCTCGAAGGGGAATTTGTCCTCAAATCCCGTAAGGTGGATGCGCTGGATGAGCTCCCGTGCGCGGGCGTGCCGGTCGGCTTTTTCCATCCCCTTCAGGACAGGACCGAATTCGACATTTTCGAGCACCGTCCGCCAGGGGAAAAGGGCGAATTCCTGGAAGACGAAACCCCGGTCGGGTCCCGGCTCGATGACCGGACGCCCATCGACGCGGACCTCCCCCTCCGAGGGGGGGAGGAATCCCGCGACGATGTTCAGGAGGGTGGATTTTCCGCATCCGCTGGGACCGAGGATGCAGATGACTTCGCCTTTTTGGACCTCGAGGTTTATTTCATCCAGCGCCCGCACCGTTGATTTGGTGCGCCGGTCGACGAATTCTTTCGAAACCCGATTTACTTGCAGATTAGCCGTCATATCGGAAATTCACAATACAGACACCCCAAACCGGTAAAGTGAAACTGTCCTGCTAAAGCTTGCAGGCCCCTTCGGTCTTCGCCAGATCCTTCGCGACCGACTTCAGGAGATCCGTATAGACGAATTCTTTCATGTTCGGCGTTCTTTTGAGCTTCCTGCCGACCTTTCTCATATTAACGGCCACCGCCTGCTCGGCGTTCACCATTTCATCCGTAATTTCAAGCCTGTAGAAAGTGTTGTCAAGAATGGGTTTCATCGCGGGTGCGGACATCTTATACGCCTTGCCCAGGATATTGAGAAACTCTGCGCGATTTCCCGAATCGTTCATGAACCGGTAGGACTTCAACATCGCGCGCATATACGCCCTCATGGCGTCCTGCTTGTTTTTCAGGGCCTCTTTCCGCGCGCTGATGAGGGTGAAGGAAAGATGGATGTTGGCGGGCTTCGCCATTCCGCTAAACTTGTTGAGCAACTGGGAATGCGCAAAATGCGTCGGCCGGACCTGTTCCGCGGTCGTCAGATGCGGATACCAAACCACCCCGCCGTCCACGTCCTTGTTCTTGTAGGCGGCGATGAGATCGTTCGGCGCCAGATTCACCACCCGGATCTTTTTGGCGTCCAGGCTGTATTTTTGAAGAAAATTGATCCACAGAATGTGGGCCGCAGATGCAAACCGCAACCCGATCTTTTTCCCGTAGAAGTCGGTAGGTTTCGTCATGCCCAAGTCCTTGCCGACAAAAATCTCGAGGTAATCCTTGTCCTGCCCGTTCTGGGCGATGATGCAGGCGGGCACGTTGGCGGCAGCCAGCGAGACAAATGGCAAATCCCCCGAGTGGCCCAGCTCGACTCCGCCCGCCGCGAGCGCCTCAACCATGGCCGCGCCGGAGGAGAAGATCTTGTGTTCAATCACAAGGTCCTCTTGCGCGAAGTAGCCCTTCGTCTTGGCGACGTGGATGGGCGCCCCGATGTTGCCACCGCCCGATCCCACGACTAGTTTGTACTTGGCCGCTTCCGAGACGCCGGCGCCCGAGCCAAAGGCCCAGACCGCCACAACCGCAACGAGCATTAAAAAATTGAATCGTTTCCACGCGCACTTCATATCGCATCTCCTCCTTTTCACTACGTTTTGGTGAGTAAAAACCCTCAAGTATGCACTCACCCCCCACCCGGAAACGGGCTCAACGCGGACGCGCAACTCCGTTCTCCAGATCCTCAAATATGGTTTTAGCCAATAATCGAGTGAAGAGAAATATTACTTAATTTGTCAATGAAGTGCAAGATTGGAAAATTCGTTGGGGCCGGGGCGGTTTTCCCCTCCCGCAGAACGGGGCAAAAACGGTAAGGCCAATTCATGGGTACAACGTGCTGAAATTTTTCAGCTCGGCCACTGCATCCTTCACGCGAAATGCGGGAGCAAATGCGTTTGCGAATACACTGATTGCCAGAGCCGCAAGGATGACGATGACGGATTTCTGCAGTCTGATTTCGTGCGGGACGACTCGTTCGCGAATGATTGCCTCCTTGGAGCGAGATGCGGTTTTTGGAACCGTAGAGGTGGTCGGACCGGATTCGGGGCCACGGTGCATCCGGATTTCCATGAAGCGGCTAACGGCACCATGCCTGGAACTCGGCGGAGTCGGCGACCCGAACGTCCCTGTCGGTAAATGCATTGAAGCGCGGGCTTTCACGGCGCTCGCATCAAAGGCAAGCGGCATCCCGTCGCCATGGTCGAGGCGGGAAGCCCAGAAAGTCGAATTCCGAGTGAAGCCGCCCCGGTTCGCAGATTTTCCCGGGGGGTGCCCGGCTTGTTCCGCTCCTCGATGGGAGGGGCGGCTCCCGCTTCTTGCGGGGACGCGTCAGCGCACGATTGTCCCGGCGACATCCGGCTTGCGTATCTCGAGGCGATCCTTCATGCAGATGTCATGGGCGGCGTTGACGAACACGTGGGTGCCTTTGGTGAGATCCTGGAGCGATGCGTGCTCTCCCTCCTTCGGGTAGTAGCCTGTGCCGCCGCCGCGGGCGCGGCCCTGGGGGCCGTAGCAGATCGCCGGAATTCCGGCGCGGGTCAGCGGTGCGGTGTCGGCGTACCATCCGTCCCAGGTGATCTCGGGGCGCTCGCCCCAGACGAGGTCGTGCGAGGCGGAGATGCTGCGCACGACGTATTCCTCGGGCGATATTTCGGCCGCGTACGCCGTCTGGATGACCTGCAGTTCGATCTCGATGGCGGGGTCCCGCTCCCGCAACTGCCGGACTATCTGATCCACTTCGGCGATGACATCGCCGTGCAGCTGGCCCGGCATGGTCCCGACTTCCAGATAGAGTCGGCAGAAGCACGGCAGCTTGCTCGCCCGAAACGGATGTCCCCCTTCGATGGCGATGATGTTGACGTTTCCGGCCTGCTCCCCCTTGTAGCGGGTCCTGCTCAGGTAGTCCTCGCCCCAGCTCTTGAGGGCGGGTATGGCGTTCAGCATCTTCTCGATGGCGTCTTCGCCGGGCTTGATCTGCACCGTGGTGCCGCCGCGGCTGTAGGTGGCGGCCGGGTTGCCTCGGGTCATGAGTTCGAAGAACACGTAACCGCCCGTGGCCACCGATATCCGGTTGGATGTCGGCTCGGGTATGACCACCATGTCGGCGGTGATGCCGTTGTTGACCATGAAGCGGGCGCCGATTCCGCAGCCTCGAAAGCGGGCGCCCTGGTAACGCCCCACCGGCGTGTGGCAAGTCTCGCCGACGACGCCGGCGATCATCAGGTTGCCGCGCAGCTTCGCCTTGGACCGGGCCATGGCCTCCACGGCGAGGATGGACGACGCGTGACCGCTCTTCATGTTGTAGGTGCCCATGCCGTAGATCCACTCACCCTCGCGCCAGGATTTCGGCTGATATCCCGGTCCGAGATCGCGGATGCCTTCCTCGTCCCCGCCGTAGGTCGTGTCCAGATGGCCGCAGTACATCAGGGTAGGGCCGTCGCCCGTGCCCTCGATCCGGCCGAAGACGTTATATCGATCCTGCTCGACCTCCTGCATCGAGGTTTGCAGGCCCGCCGCCCGGAAGCGGTCGGCGAGATATTCGGCGAGCGCCTTCTCGCCGCCCTGGGGGCTCGGGATGTCGACCATCTCCATGGTCAGCTGGGCGATAGCGTCCTCGTCGACGAATGCCATTGCGTCTTCGACCATGCTCATCGTTCGTCCCTCCCTCTTCGGTGTGCGCGATCCGCGCTCCACGGGCGCCTCGGCTTCTCGTGGCGGGCGGCCCCAATGATTACATGCCAAGGTACATCTGCCGGATGTTCGGGTCAAGAAGTAGCTCCGCCGAGTCTCCCTCGCGACGATTCCGACCCATGTCCAGCACGTATCCCCGGTCGGAATTTTCCAGGGCCTTGGCCGAGTTCTGCTCCACGACCAGGATCGATACGCCGTCGCGGTGAATCCGCTCGATGCTCTCGAAGATGGTTTCCATCACCGTGGGCGCCAGCCCGATCGTCGGCTCGTCGAGCAGGATGAGGATCGGTCTGGTAACCATGGCCATCCCGAAGCTGAGCATTTGCCGCTGGCCGCCGCTGAGGGTTCGGGCCTTGCTGCGCTCCTTCTCCTTCAGGATGGGGAAGAGGCCGAATACCCCATCGCGCGAGCGGCGCCGCTCCTCGGCGTCGTCCACCGTCCAGGCGCCGAGGTTGAGGTGCTCGCTCACCGTCATCTGGGGGAAGATGTTGCGCCCCTGGGGGCAATACGCGACCCCGTGCCGGATGATCAGGTGTGGCTCGATCCCGGTGATGTCCTCTCCCTCGAGGACGACCTTTCCCTCCGTCGGCTTCAGGTATCCCAGGATGGTCAGCAGCATGGTCGACTTGCCGGCGCCGTTCGGCCCGATGAGGGCGATCGTCTCGCCGCGGCCGACCTCGAGCGAGACGCCGTGCAGAATTTCCTTCTTGCCGTAGCCGGAGGCGATTCCCTCGACCTTCAGCAACGTATCCCCGGCCATGGCTCAAGCTCCGAAATAGGCGGTGAGGACTGCCTCGTCCCGCCGGACTTCTTCCGGCGTTCCTTCGGCGATCTTCTCACCCATGCTCAGGACGACGACGCGTTCGCAGTTGTTCATAACCACGTCCATGTTGTGCTCGACGATCAGAAAGGTCCTGCCTTGCTCATTCAGATAATGGATCAGCTCCAGCAATTTCTTCTGCATAACGGGATTGACGCCGGCGGCCGGTTCGTCGAGCAGGATCAACCCCGGATCGAGCATCAGGACCTGAATGATAGAGAGCAGGCGTTGCTGGCCGAAGGAGAGGTCGCTCGCGTATTCGTCCCGCAGGTCGGCCAGGCCGGCGAACTCGAGAAGTTCATGGGCCCTGTCGTCCGCGGCGGCTTTTCCCGTCGGCAAGGTGACGTTCTCCAGCAGAGTCATCTTGGGGAAAATGCGCGTCACCTGGAAGGTGCGGCCAATGCCCTTCCGGGCGATCTGGTAGGGCGGCAGACCCGTCACGTTCTCTCCGCGATAGAGGATGCGCCCGCCGTCCAGCGGCAGATACCCCACGATGGTATTGAACAAGGTCGTCTTGCCGGAGCCGTTGGGGCCGATCAGGCCGACGATCTCGCCCTCTCCGACGGAAAAGCCGCACCCGGCGAGCGCATGGACGCCCCCGAAGCTTTTCCGGACGTCGTGGATCTCCAGGATCGGCCTATCGGCGTTCATGCTCCTCCCCCGGGTGGGCTCAAGCGGTGTGCCGCGGCGCGACGGATTTTCGCCTCCATCGTCATATCCACCTCGTTTTCGGCAGAATGCCCATTTCCTTGAGGCGGACCACGACGCCGTCGGGCATCCAGATGACCAGGCAGACCAGAACGAGACCGAAGACGGTGATGTTGGCTTGGCCGAAGTGCAGCCAGACGTAGTCGCTGATGAGCTGGAGCGTGACGGCGCCGATCACCGCACCGAGGACGGTTCCCAGCCCACCGAACATGGCCATCACGATGGACAGCATGGTGTACTTGATATCGAAAGCCGCGAACGGTTCGATGTAGTGCAGAAAAGTGGCATGGATGCCGCCCGCCGTTCCGGCGAAGAAGGCGCTGACGACGAACGCGCTGACCTTCAGGGCGGTGGCGTTGACCGCGAGACCGCTCGCCGCGGCCTCGTCTTCCCGTACGGCGATCAGCGACAGGCCGAAGTACGAGCGGGCAAAGAACATGGTCGCCAGCACGATGCAGACCGCGAGCAGGAAGATGGCGTAGTACTTCTGGGTCAGGTTTCCCGCGAGGACGGGCATGCCGGCGCCGCCGCGCGTAAACGGCGTCAGGTATTTGGTGGATATGAGCACCCGGGCTCCCTCGGCCAGGGCCAGCATGGAGATCGCGAAATAGGCCCCGCGAATGCGCAGCAGCGGATAGCCTATCACCGCCGCGACGAGGGCGGAGACGAGCCCGCCCGTCAGGTAGCCCGGGATCAGTCCCATTTTGAAGTCGACGAAGCCGATCACCGAGGCGTACATGCCGAGCCCGACGAACAGGACGAAGCCGAAATTGATATAGCCGGAAAAACCGGAGAAGAAGTTCCAGGCGCCGGCGAGGCAGATGTAGTAGAGGGTCAGGAACAGCAGGGAGAGCGCCGCCGGGCTCAGATAGAGCGGCGCAGTACCCGCGAGGACCGCGTAGGCGATCAGGCCCAAGGCGCCGACGACGGGAACCGCGCGTCTCCAGGTCATGGCCGTATCAATCCTCCACCCCGTGGCCGAGCAAACCTCGTCGCCGGACGGCCAGAATCAGCACGATGATCAGGTAAGGCAGCACCTGCGCCATGCGCGTCGTCAGGTAATGGGTGCCGACGCTCTCGACGATGCCGAAGATGTAGGCCCCCAGAAACGCGCCTGGCAGACTCCCGAGTCCGCCGATGACGACGATGGCGAAGGCCTTGGCCACGTAGATCAACCCCATTTGCGGGTATATCGTCCACACCATCGCCACCATGGTCCCGCAGGCGCCCGCGAGCGCGATGCCGAGGCCGAAGGTTACCGCCATGACCTGCTTGACGTCGATTCCGCAGGCTTGCGCCAGATTTCGGTTCTGCGCGGTGGCGCGGATGGCCTCGCCGTATGCCGTGAACCGGAGGAGGGCGAAGAAAGCGGCGAGCAGAAGCAGCGCCAGCGCGAAGGCGACGAGATATGCCTTGCTGGTGGTGAGAAATCCGACCGTGACCGGCTCGCCTAGATAGTCGACCGAGCGGAAGGTCGGGGTGAAGATCACCTCCGCCGTGTTCCACAGGATCATGGAGATCCCGAAGGTCAGCATCATCGGCGGCATCAGCCCGCGGCCGGCGACGACGTTGATCAGGAAATGCCCCAGCCCGAAGCCGACGGCGAAGAGCACCGCCATGCTGAGGGGCAGCGCCACCAGCGGATTCAGGCCGAGAAAAGCCCAGGCGCCGAAGGTAGTGAAGGCGCCGAGCATCACGAAGTCGCCGTGGGCCGCGTTGACGACCCCGCAGACGCCGAAGATCAGGCTCAGACCGATGGCCACCAGGGCGTACATCGTCCCCAGGATAATCCCGAACGCGATCAACTCGCCGAAGGCACCGAGGGTTTCGATCATGCCGGGTTTCCCAAACGATGGCTGGTTGGCCGAAGCCGGCGACTCGGCGCAGCCGCCGGGAGCCCGAATCGAGGCGGACTCCTGGCGGAATGCAACGGTTTCGCCGGGGGGTGCTTGCGCCTACATGGCTTCCCACTTGAACGGGTGCACGAACTTGGCGGAGGCGATCTTGCTCGGGAAAATCACTTCCGGCACCACCTTGCCGTTCTTGAGCTGGTTCTGCAAAGCGAGTCGTGTGCCGCCGACCTGCAGCCCAGCGTCGGAATGGCCCAACGGGTTCACCCTGAAGCGTCCGAACACGGTGGCGCGGTCGAGCGAGAACATGACGTCGCGGATCGCCGCCCGTTTCTCCACCGAGCCGGCCCGTTTGACCGCCTCCTCGAGAATCTGACAGCCGCCGTATCCGGCCGCCGCGAGCCAGTCGGGCGCCTTGTTGTACTCCCGGCTAAAGGCGTCGACGAACTTCTTGTTGCCGGGCCAGTTGGCCGTCGGTAGCCATTCGGTGTCGCTGCAATGCCAGGCCGCGTTCTTCCCGAGCGCCTGATTGAAATCCACGTGGCCGAGAGCGGACATGTACCAGATCGCCTTGGGCGCCCATTTCAACGAAAGGGCGGCCTTGGCAATCAGGATGGAGTCGGCCGAGTAGCCGCCGCCGCAGAGCACCTCGGCGCCGGCGTCCCGGGCCTTGCGGACCAGCGGCACCATGTCCTGAATCCCGATGGGATAGGCCTCGTCGAGGACGAGGTCGAGACCCGCGTCCAGGATCCGCTTGCGCACGCCCTCCGCCGCGGCGATCGGCATCGCGTCGTCGATGTGCAACAGGGCGACCTTCTTCATCCCGGCGTTCTTGCACATCACTTCCATGCCGGCGAAGCGGTCGCGGCTCGGGACCATGAGCTGCACCTGCCAGTCGAGCTTCTGGCCCAGCCATATCTTCTGGCTGGAGGCGGTGGCGCTGACGGTAGGAATCTTCGACGCGGCGATGATGGGCCGCACCGCCAGGTTGATGGAGCTGGCGTAGGGGCCGAGCAGCAGGTCGACCTTCTGGTTGTGGATGAGATGAAGCATGAGCCGCGCGCCCTGGGTGGGGTCGCTCGTATCGTCGAGAACGGTCAGCTCGACCTTGCGCCCGTCGATGAGCCCGGGCTCGCGGTGCGGAAGCCCCTCGTTGCCGTAGCTGTACCCCTTCTCGTTGATGTGCTTGGCCCAAAGCTTGTAGCCCTCGACGCAGTAAAGCGCCTCGCGGGAATACCGCCCGGTGAGCGGCATCGGGCAGCCGATCCGAATGGGCTTGGACGCGGCGCGGGCCGACGTCAGGATTCCCGGCGCCGCCAGGGAGCCGAGGCCGGCCAACGAACCAGCGGTCGAATACTTCAGGAACTCGCGTCTCGTGATCGTGCTCTTGGACATTTCTGTTCCTCCCTAATGGGTGCGATCGGACCGTTACGCTTTGCGGGTCATCCCCGACGGGTGTTCGAACGGGCTACATCGCGAGCCGACGACCTCTCGCGCCGCAATTCAAACGCCGGGCGGTTCGTTACGTCCCGCACGATGGATTGTCGACTGACTGCTCAACTGGTTGAACATGCGCACATGCTACCAACGGGACCCCGCCGATGCAAGCGAAAGCGCGGGAGGACGATACCCGGTTGCGGATCCGAGAGGTTCGGGAGAGAGCGGGTGGAGCGCGCGCCCTCGAAGGATGGCGTCGCGCGCCGATGCGCCGCGGATGCATCGTTCCGGCTCCCGGTTGCTTGCGAACGGGCTCCACTTCCTGAAAGACGCGGTTTCCCCGGTGTTTGAGTTTGAGAGGCTGTTTGCGAAGGAGGAAATTTCATGATTCAGGGGGGGGGTCGGAGGCGGAGATGCGGATGAGGCCGAACTTTCTGCTGCATAAATCGCTCCTATTTTATAGCGAATTTTACCCCCCAAGATCGCGTGTAAATTCGCCATTTTTCGGCGTTTTAAGGTGGATTCCACCGATATGCTGGTAGCTTTTTCGGGAGAGGAATGGGGAGGTTCCTATTCTCGCAATCAGTCCATGGTCTATGTGATCGAAGGCTATTTCCTTCATGAGTTCTATTTGGCTGAAATTTACGGGGAAATACAGTAAAATTCTTGAAAAATCGTTTGGCCCAGGTCTCAAGCATCTCGGAGATGGATATATGCCGCCGTCCAGGAATCAATTGCTGTTTTCCGTTGATGGCGCGCATGGCTCCAATGAGCACGAGAAAACAGAGAAACGCCAGTGACGGGTTCATAAGGGAAAAGGAGATACAAAGTGGCATTTTCGGTAAGACGGGTCGTTACCGGGCACGATGAGAATGGCAAGGCGGTCGTCAAGATCGACGAGTTGATGAGCGAGCCCCGGTCAACCAGGCCTGGAAATGAGGGGCATGGCATATGGGCTACCGACGTATATCCGGCCGACCTGAATACCGACGCCGACGGCAAGGCAATCGAACCCGGGCCGCCGGGTTCGACGGCCTCGAAGATCAGGGTCACGAAATACAGTCCCGGCGTTACGGCCCGAATGCACCGGACCCATTCGCTCGACTACGTGGTAATCATGAAGGGCGAGATAGACATGGCGCTCGATGATGGCGTCATCGTACATCTGAAGGAGGGCGATGTGTGTGTGCAGCATGGCACCATTCACAACTGGATCAATAACGGCACGGAGGCCTGTGTTGTCGCGTTCACGCTTCTGGCCGCCGATCCCGTCGTTATCAACGGTAAAGAACTCGAGGCCACCGGCTGACGCCAGGCAGAGGTGTCTCGAAATTAGACATGTAAGCCGTTCAGGGGGTAATCAACAATGCCGGTAGTGCAGATACGCGGAATTCAGATGAACTACGATGTGCTTGGGGATACGGGATCCTGGGTTGCGTTGGCGCCCGGTGGACGGCGAGGGATGGAAGGGATTCAGGAGATGGCCGAGGCCCTCGCCGGAAAGGGCTATCGCATCCTGATTTTCGATCGCCGCAATTGCGGCGCGTCGGATGTCGGAATCTCGGGCGGTGCTTCCGAGTTCGACGAATGGGCCGATGATCTTTTCGAGTTGACGAAACAACTCGGCGCACAGCCCTGTGTCGCCGGCGGCGTATCGTCCGGCTGCCGGACCTCGGTCACCTTCGCCATCCGTCATCCCGAAGCCGTCTCCGGGTTGTTGCTCTGGAAAATGTCCGGAGGCGCGTATGCCACCTTGAATCTCGGCGTTCGATATTACACCGAATATATCAAGGCGGCAGGCCTCGGCGGCATGGAGGCAGTCTGCGAAACGGAGTTTTTCTCCGAGCGAATCAGGGAAAATCCACGAAATCGCGATATCCTGATGGCGATGGATCCTAAGGATTTCATCGAAGTCATGGTGCGCTGGATGATCTCGTTCATATCGGGCGCAACCCAGCCGATGGTCGGAGCGAGCGAGGAGGACTTGAGAAATATAAAGGTTCCCACGCTATTATTCTGCGGGAATGACCGCCACCATCGGCGCGAAGCTTCGTTCGACACCCAGAAGCTTATTCCCGGGAGCGAACTGGTCGATCTCGGTATGCCGGTTCTCGACGTTGATGCCGCGCCGCCGGAGGAATGGGCCAAGTACACGCCGCAGATGGTTGAAAAGTTTGACGAATTCATAAAGCGGCGGATAACGGCGGCAGCCTAAGCCATAGGCGGCATTTGGTTTTCAGGCATAACGCAGGTGGAGTGGTGTTGGAGGAATAAAAAATATTCGATGAACGCACCGGCTACGAACCATTGAATTGGCTGAAACTGAATGATTTTCCTCGATGAAGATTTGAGCCTTCAATCAGACCGATAAAGGAGGGAATACAATGAAGAGATTCTGGATAATTGGGATGGCTTTAGCGGTTTCACTGTTGATGGCGGTCGGTTATGCGGATGCCGCCCCGAAGGGCAAGGTCGTAATAGGCATGTCGTCGTCACCTCCGACATTCGACCCGCACCGGGTCACCGGATTTCCGATGCATCAACATTACCCGCTGGTGTTCGACAACCTTTTTAATCGCGATTACAGCGGCAAGATGATCCCCGCGTTGGCTACCTCGTGGAAATATATCAACCCGAAAGTATTGGAACTCAAGATTCGCCAAGGAATTAAATTCGCCAATGGTGAGGACGTGGACGCTCATGCGGTAAAATTCAGTCTGGATCGGATCAGGGATCCCAAACTCAAGAGTCGTCAACGGCGAATTGTCGCCACCATAAAAGAAATAGTGGTGGTGGATAAATACACGGTCCAGATTCACACAAAAAACCCCGATACATTCCTGATCGAGCCAATGGCCAACTACGTTCTTATCGTGCCGCCCATGTATTACTCCAAGAATAGCCTGGAATTTCTTGCGCGAAATCCGGTGGGTAGCGGCCCTTATAAACTGGTGCGGTGGAAGAAGGGTGAAGAAATTGTCTATGAGGCCAGGCCCGGGTACTGGAATTCATCCAAACAACGCATCAAGTCAGCCGTTTTTAAAATTATTCCCGAGCCGAACACTCGCGTATCGGCATTGCTGGCCGGAGACGTTGATTTCATAGATGTGGTTCCTCCCCCTTTGGTCAATATGCTAATGAGCAGCCCCACTATCGATGTCATCACAGCCCCTTCCAGGCGTACGTGCAATTTGGGGATGATAATAAAAGGCAAAGCTCCCTGGACCGACGTCCGGGTGCGAAAGGCCCTGAACTACGCCCTGGACAAGGACAGCCTCTTGAAGAACATTCTCCAGGGATACGGGAATGTTGTCGCTTCAAACGTAGGGCCGGGTAGTTTCGGCTACAACCCGGCTCTCAAGCCTTATCCCTACGATCCCGCCAAAGCCAGGAAAATGCTGGCGGAGGCCGGATACCCGAACGGTTTCGAAGTCGAAATTATTGTGGCCCTGGGACGATTTTTGATGGGCAAGCAGGTGACGGAAGCCATCGCCGGCCAACTGGCCGAGGTGGGTGTCAAGGCGCGGGTCAAAGCAGTTACGTGGGGCGGTTATAACAAGCGCAGCAAGACCCGCTGGGAACCTCATACGAAACCCTTCTTTTATTTGCAGTGCCGGATGGATATGTACGCCCACTCGGCGTTTATGTACTCGGGGCAGGTCCACAGCCGATCTCCTCGCGGCGGGTTCCGTGACAAGGAGATAGATAAACTCATTGACAAGGCCCGCACCATTATTGACGACAAAGAGCGTGAGCGCTTCTACCAAAATATCAACCGCATCATACACAGCGAGAAAACGCCGCTGATTTTCCTGTGGCGGCAACATCAGATTCACGCGAAAAATAAACGTATTCAGTGGAAGCCGCGCGGAAATTCCACCATCATGCTCACTGATATGGGCTTGAAGTAATGAATTATGCCGTGATTTTCAGGAGCCGGCGGATGTAACCGCCGTCATAATGCGCGTCTTGGGGAGGCGGGAATATCGGTGGCCTGTCAGGGGAAGATACAGTCGTCGATCTCCCGCTGCTCCCGGCGCACTTTCGACCGGGAAGAGCCGGTACTTCTTGAACCGGGGGATGTCGCGGAAGTCGGGATAGAGGGACTCGGCGAGCTTCGGAGCACGGTGGCGGCGCCCGAAAGCCGGGAATATCCGTTCCCGATTCATCAAAAGGCCAGCTTGCTCTGAAAATGGTCTGTTTGGAGGCGCCCCATGGACAAACCGATTGACTCGCGCGACATGAGCAGCGTCCCTGAAGAGAGATCCATCGACAAACCGGATCTCCCTCCCCAGGGAACCGTTTCCACACTTGTCGCCGACACGGAAACACTCGGCGGCGGTCCCGTCAAAATAGGCCGCTACAGGAATTTCGAGGTCTTCTCCGATGAGCGTCCGCGCAGCGGCGGAACGGATCTTCACCCACAGCCTCTTACCTACATTTGCATGGGGATAGGGTTCTGACTACTCACCCAACTCGCGCGGTTCGCGCAAATGATGAAGATCGACATCAGGAACGCTTCCGCCCGCGTGGAGATGGATTATTTCCGAAAAGGTTCCGTTCTCAAAGGCACGGTGGATTCCCGCTGGACCGAAGCCCGATCTTTTCTCAAGTTCGAATCCGATGCGCCTCGAGACCGCCTCGCCCTTCTTGTTCGAAATGCCAAGGGCGGCTGTCACGGTGAGAGTTTGCTCAAGCACCCTGTTCCGCTCAAGAGCGAGGTGCTGGTGAACGGGGAGGAATTGAATTGGGAGGGCGAACCTGAGAGTTGATCGCAATTGCCACTATACGAGAATAGAGCTTGCCGTATAGGAAAACTTTGACCGGTGATCCCTATTCAATGGTGGTTTGTTTTATGCTTTTATGAGGAGAATATGGAGGCAGGCGTAAACAAGGCCTCCGACATTCCCGGGACACTACAATGACTGGATTTGTTTTCCGGCGGCTTATTCAAGCTATTGTGTTGATCAAGTGCGTCCTGATTTTTGTTTTCCTTCTCCTTCATCTGACCGGCGATCCGCTCACCGTAATGGCCCCGGATGACGCCACGAAGGAAGACTTGATGATTCTGCGACAACAAATGGGGTTCGATAAACCCCTGATCGTTCAATACGCCCGATTCTTTGCCGGTGCGGTGCAGGGCGATTTTGGTAAATCCTGGGATCAGGGGGAACCCGCTCTCAAGGTTGTGCTCGAACGGATGCCCGCTACGATCCAACTGGCCTTGACCGCCTTTGTCATTTCCGTCCTTATAGGCATTCCACTGGGCTGCCTGGCCGCTCTCAAGGAAAATACGGCTTACGATCAAAGTCTCATGGCCGGGTCGGTCGTAGGGCAGGCCGTGCCGAATTTCTGGCTGGCGCTGATGATGATCCTCTTCTTTTCAGTTTACCTCCGTTGGCTCCCGTCGTTTGGGCGGGGGGGGCCGAGTCACCTCATCATGCCCGCATTCACGGCAGCGACTTTTCATATCGCACGGCTGGCGCGGTTGATGCGCTCGGAAATGCTCGAGGCGTTGCGTCAGGATTACATTCTGACAGCCCGCTCTAAAGGTGTGCGTGAAAGGCTTGTCGTTTTTCGACACGCGCTCAAGAATTGTTCGATCCCCATCGTCACGCTGCTCGGGATCGACCTCGGCCTTCTCCTGGGAGGAACGGTCATCATCGAGACGGTGTTCGCCTGGCCGGGTGTAGGGCGCCTGACGGTACAGTCTATCCACAACCGTGATTTCCCTGTCGTTCAAGTCTCCGTGTTCCTCCTTGCATCCATCTTCGTCATCGTCAATTTGATTGTAGATGTCCTCTATAAATATCTTGACCCGAGAATCGAGTATCGATGAGCGAATTCGAAAAGTCGCTGAGACTTCCTAATCAGCTTGCAGAAGAATTCACGGACAAGTCCTGGAAAGCGGAACTCCTGGCTTCCATCTGGAGACAGAAGTCCGCCCTGGTGGGAGTGGTGCTGCTCACGACAGTATTGCTGATTGCGATTCTGGCCCCTCTTCTCGCCCCCATGGATCCGGCGGCGCAATCATTGAACCGTGTCATGAAGCCCCCCATGTGGTCGCAAGAGGGCCGCATCTTCATCCTGGGAACGGATCATCTGGGACGAGACCTCCTGAGCCGGCTTATTTACGGCTCGCGCGTTTCCATCATCGTGGGTTTCACCTCGGTGCTGTTTTCGGCCGGAACGGGTCTCGTCATCGGCCTCCTGGCGGGTTATTTCGGCGGCAGGGTCGATTATATTCTGATGCGGATAGCAGATTTTATTTTGGCGTTTCCGGCGATCTTGCTGGCTCTTGCAATCATTTCCGTGTTCGGCGCGAGTTTGTTTCTCATTATTGTGGTCATCTCATTGCGGCTTTGGACTATCTACGCCCGAATCGTGAGGGGGAATGTACTCAAATTACGGGAAACCGAGTTTATCATTGCAGCGCAAGCAATGGGCAGCAGCCACAGCCGCATTATTTTTCGCCATATTCTTCCCAACGTCATGGCTCCCATCATTATCATAGGCTCCCTTTATCTGGGACGTATGATTGTTATCGAAGCAGGGCTCAGTTTTTTGGGGCTGGGCGTGCCGCCACCGACACCGACCTGGGGCGGCCTCTTGAGCGAAGGGCGCATTTATATTTCCGTCTCCTGGTGGATTGTTACTTTTCCCGGTCTCGCAATAACAATGACGGTCATGGCTACCAATCTGGTCGGAGACTGGTTGCGGAATTACCTGGACCCACGATTTAAAGCCCGCTGATTTTACCGCCGTTGTTGCTCTACTTCGCAAACAAGCCATCTGCGGTCGTTCTTCTCGCCTAAGTCCGGCGCTGCGTTCCAGGCAGTGCCGTAGAGCTTGCCGGCAAGCCACTCATCGACGAACGCCACCTTGCTCGTGGCGTGTTCCGCGAAGGGTTTGGCGAGTTCGGTCCTCGACAAGTATACCGGAGAAAATACTCGGACTTGACCAGTTTCCCAAAAATCTCACGAACGCCGGAGAACGCAGGTGCAATACTTCGACATGGACCCGCCGGGCTGCGCGGGAGATTGAATTCATTCGCAGTCGATTTGATTACATGCTACGTAAGGTGGATTCCGAATGAAACCGGGAACGACACGATCACCGGCGGCGCCGGGGCCGATACCTTCGTGTTCGCCTCGGGCGACGGCAGCGACACGATCACCGATTTCGAGAACGGGACGGACAAGATCGATCTCTCCGCGGTCTCAGAGGTAAGCGAGTTTAACAACCTCACGATCACGCAGGAAGGCGACGACACGAAGATCGACCTCGGCGAGAACGTGGGCGAGATCATACTCGAGGACTTCACCTCGACCGATCTGGACGCGAGTGATTTCGAGTTTTAGATGTGACGGGCACCGCCGGGCCGCCCGCTGCCGGCGCTTCGATCCTCGAAGGTCAGGCAGACGGATTTGCGGCGATTTTATCTCGTGAAGAGGCGGATGATGAAAGTGATGGAAGATCCCCGGGCGGCGCCGAAGAAACCCCTCGCGCCTTACATTCCCTCCGCCCCCGAGGCGTCTTCCACCGGCGGCTCGTAGAAATTGAAATCGCCCGCATCCAGGTCGTCGACACCGACATTCTCCAGCGTAATCGTTCCCCCTCCCTGTGCGGTGAGGTCTATCACCGCGTTTTCCCCGTCGGCGCGTATGGTCAGATCCTCAAAACCGGAAATCCTGCTAAGGGCCGAAAGGTCGATGGCGTCCTCCCCGTCGGTGAAGTCGGTGATCGTGTCGTTTCCGTGGCGGGCGGCGAAAACGAAGGTGTCGGCGTCCGCGCCGCCCGTAAGCGTGTCGTCGCCCGCGCCGCCATCGAGCGTGTCGTCGCCCGCACCGCCATCGAGCGTGTCGTCGCCCGAGTTGCCATGGAGCGAGTCGTTTTCCGTGCCCCCATAGAGTTCGTCGTCGCCAGAGCCGCCGACGAGCGTGTCGGCATCCGCACCCCCATAGAGTTCGTCGTCGCCTAAGCTGCCTTCCAGGCGGTCGTCGCCCGTGCCGCCGAAGAGCTTGTCGTCGCCTCGACCGCCCCAGAGACTGTCGTCGCCGCCCCCGCCATGGAGTTCATCGTCGCCCGCGCCGCCAAAGAGCGTGTCCTCTCCAGAGCCGGTTTTTATGACGTCGTCGCCACCGCCGCCCTGGATAAAGAAATCATCACTCTCTTCCTCGAATTCATATGTGTTGTCACCGCTGTCCCCCGTTATTTCGCGCCGCGCCATGATGAATCTCCTATTGATGGGGCCTTCCCGTAAACGACTCGCATCTGCTCACGGTCCAGTCGATGCAAACCGCATCACACGAAAATCACACCTTTTCAGCACAGGAGGATTCCGCTTCTCCGCACTTGCCTGATCGTGCAAAAAATCCTCTTGGTAAGACACGCAAAAACCACTACATCCATTCAACCGGGCTTGGCGAACCCCTCCCTCCCCGGTGGGGCTGAGACCGAGCCCCCGCGTCCGCAGGGAATCCTCGCAAACCCTCCAGCCCTCACGACACGCCCATCCCTGCCGTCGCCGTCGGCCTCGAGGTCGTCGCCTCCCGTTGCGCCGCCCTCCGGTTCCGAAGATTGTTTGGTCATCCATCATGATGTCTATCCCTAATCCGTTTTTCGTGCGGGAGTCCCTGGTGTCCGGGCGCATGGGGTCAAGCCGTGAACCGGAGATTGCGGAGCGTTCCGCAAGTCCTCCGCAGTCCGGTGAGCAGCGGGAGAGGGATCATACGCTCGGGACGGGCTCGGGACTCTCTTGTTTCGGCCGAACGTTGCACACATTGACAAGTCTGTCGCCAACTCCCCCGGCAATCTCATTCGCTCCCCCCCTCCGGTAGTTTCAGGAGACGCCCCATGGAACCGCCACACCGGGCTCGGGCGATGCGTCGAACGACACGGAGCCGACCCGTAGTACGGAACCAGGCGCCTCCAAGCCAAAGTCCGATTACTTTCTAGGATAAGCGTTTTTCAGGTGGGTTGTGAAACGGAAAGTTTTGGGGCTATGGGACACTTCAATTTGGGCAAATGCGGGGTCGTTGCTGCCTCGATCTCCGCGCATCTTCCTGGAACGACCCGACGCGCCCGGCGGGTGCTTCCCCTCAGCGCCCCGGCGCTTCGGGCGCCTCGGACAGCCAGGGCCCGAGCCCCTCGGCATAGGCGAACAGCGCCGGCTGGCCGCCGGTGTGGATGAAGAGCACCCGGCTTCCCTCGGCGATGCGCCCCGCGCGCACATGGGCGATGAGGCCCGCCATCGCCTTGGCCGTGTAGACCGGGTCGAGGAGCAGCGCCTCGTGGCGCGCCGCCAACGCCATCGCCTCGCGCGCCGCCTCGCCCAGCCGCCCGTAGCCCGGCGCGAGCGCCCCGTCGTACACCTCGACGTCGCCCGCATCGAACGCCGTAGGGCGGCCGATCATCTCCGCGAGCTGCGCCGCCAGCTTCGCCACGCGGGCGCCCTGGCTCGCGGCGTCGCGCCGCACGCATATGCCCAAAACCGGCGCCCGCTCACCCAGCGCCCGCAGGCCGACCAGCAGGCCGGCGTGGGTGAGCGCGCTGCCCGAGGCGCAGACCACCGCGTCGAACCCGATGCCGAGGGCGCGGGCCTGCTCCACCACCTCGCCTGCGGCCACCACATAGCCGAGCCCGCCGAGCGGGTGGCCGGGAGCGGAATGGATGACGTAGGGACTGCGGCCCTCCTCGGCGAGCATCCCCCCAAGCCGCTTAAGCGCCGCGTCCGCCGCCGCCTCGTCCTCGCCCACCGGGAACGCGTGCAGGGTCGCGCCGAGCACCCGGTCGAGCAGCAGGTTGCCCGAGGCGCGGTAGAGAGCGCCGCCCCCGGCCACGCGTTCTTCGAGCTGGACGTGAGCCTCCATACCGAGCAGGCGCGCGCCGGCGGCGGTGAGGCGGACCAGGTTCGACTGCACCGCGCCGGTGACCAGCACGGTGTCCGCGCCGCGCGCCTGCGCCTCGCCGAGATAAAACTCGAGCTGGCGCACCTTGTTGCCGCCCAAAGCGAGGCCGGTGCAGTCGTCGCGCTTGACCCAGAGTTCCACCCCGAGGGCCGCGCCGAGATTCGGGGCGGCGTCGAGCGGCGTCGGCGCGTGGCCGAGCCGGACCCGCGGGAAGCGGGCGACCCCGGCAAGAGGGCCGGTCATGGCGGAAGGTTTCGGTGGCATTCATGTTCCCTTTCCGGGTTGTCTCCGTCGCCGGCCGGCCTCCGGCATGCGGAACCATTTCGCAACCGGCCGGTTCGGTTCCGGGGTGAATTCAAGCAGATGGCGGGTGTGGGCGCAAGGGTCGCTCCGGCCGCGGCCGGGTGCGGTGTTGGCGCCTGACGGACAGAGGCATCCGGGGCGCATCATCACCCGGTGGAGCCGGGCCGCTGCGCGCAGGGGCAAATCGCGAAAAAGGGCGCTGTGGCGAGACTCCGGTATGGGAGGTGAGAACGAGAACATGCGGCGGCTTCGTCGAAGGGTCCTTCTGCTTCGCGAGCAGAGAGATATATCGGCAAAAGATGCGACGGGAGCCGGGGAGAACCTGATGAAAACGTCAAAAACGGAGAGTTGCGGGGTGTCGGAGCCTGACCGAAAGCAGGCCGTTGCGGACCGGGCTTTGGTGGATATCTAAAAAATGGCGACAGGGACTCGCCGGGATGCGTGGGAGTGATGTATCAAAGGAGGGATTGCGGTTTTGATGAATGCCCTTCTCCCCGAGCAATAATCTCTCCCTTTTCGCCTCACAGAGGGCGCCGAGAGATGAACCGGATATGTATTCCCCCGCCCGACTTCGGAGCGAAACCTTCCGTCCCTGGTCTTCTAACTCAGAGGCAAAGCGAATCAGGTCGACATATATTTATCAAGGGGAGAAAAGGATAGACGCTCATGCCCCCAGATGCCAGTACCCTATGTTGAGTAGCTGCCGAGAGCCGTGGGTTGGCATATGAACGCCAAGCGGGTTCGACTATTGCTTCTTACCAGTGAAATATCCGCTTATCAGTTTGTTAGCCGAGGGATTTTCTCCATCAAATACACCGCCCACTTCCGCCGCCGCCGGGCCGAAGAAAGCTGCCCTTACGGCAATATCTTCGTACCCTGAGAGTGTTCCCGTGCCCTGCAAGCCAGTAACCGAGAACTGGTTGCCATTCACCGGTATATTGAACGAGACGCCGCCGTCAACTGCTGTGTATGAACCGCTGTTGCCGGTTCTTTGTCTCAGGTTTGAAAATTCCCCCGTCACACTAGTCTCCGTCGCCCCAAAGGTGGCCGTCATGGCAAAATCGCCCCGATATTGGGTGCTGCTCGCATGAAACGTGAAGACTGCGTCATCGCTCGGCCAATCCCGAGCACTTACCCGTCCAAGATATTCGGCAGTTCCAGTCATCGGCATGTCGCTGGTGAGGGTTCCCTCAACTATATAGACAAAGTTGGCCCGGTTGAGAGTGTCCGGCCCAATGTCCGAAAACGCCGTGCCGGGCTTGGCTTGATTGACGTACCAGCCGTAGAGGCTCATGTAGTCGAACTGTCCCCCGTCAAATCCACCATCTTCCAGAGACCAAAACACGACAAACTCATCGTTATCCGCATCATGATGGACGAATGAGCCCCCGAATAGTGTAGCGGAGAAATCCTCGTTCGCGAACGAAACTGTCTTTCCGAGAACCGTGACAGTCCAACCGTTCTCGGAGCGCTCGACGGTCGTCGCTCCATCATCCGTGGGGAGGGCGGTCGACCTCGGTGTGGACGAGAAGGATCTGTCTACGCCCGTCATGAACCCAATTCGCCGAGGGGCTCGATCGCCGGGCATTGCATCCCCGCCCGTCATCGAGTCGTCGCCGGGCATTGGATCCCCGCCCGCCATCGAACTGCCGCCACCAACTCCGGAGCAACCGGAAAGGAAAACGACGGCGGCTAGAACCAAGGCGGTGGCTGTCATCGCGAACGCGTCTCTGGACATAGAGTTCCTCCCATAGCGGGGTGTGAGAGATTGTCAAATGTGCTGGAATCCGGTACTGCGGCGTCGTGATCATCGGAATGAATAGGATGGCAGGGCGCCGAGAGCCTTCGGCGCTGGGGCCTCACATCCCACGTATAGGTGAGCCCATTCGTTCTCATATCCGACGTGGACCAAGCCACGGTTGAAACTCGAAGCATGTTCGCTCTCATGTCGGTTCCAATCCTTGGAGCGTCTCTGGACAACTGTTCATATTCGGCATCACACAGCGAGCACTGCGGATGTCGTCCTTTACGACCGTCCGAGGCGCCTCGCGGCACTCGCATTTGCGCAGGATCCACGATACGGGCGCCGACCGAAACTTCAGGCGTCTCCACGGCAGAGTTTGATTGCATGTCATGATAAGCGTTTCGGACACACCTTGTGAAACTCTAAATTCTAGGCCTTGGGGATAATACAATTTGGGCAAATGCGGCCCTTGCGGGGAGGCGTTTCAAGCTCCCCGGCTACCGCCTCAGGCCTGCTTGAGAATCCATTCGCGGAATGCGCGGACGCCCGGGTCGCGCCTCGAGTCCGCCGTCGTGACGAGGCAGCACCGCACCGGCGCCTCGGCCTGCCGCTCGAGGAGGGGCGCCAACTCGCCCCGTTCCATCTCCCGCTCGATCAGCCGCGCGTGGCCGAGCCGGACCCGCGGGAAGCGGGAGACCCCGGCAAGGGGGCCGGACACGTCGGAGGGTTTCGCTGGCATTCATGTTCCCTTTCCGGGTTGTCTCCGTCGCCGGCCGGCCTCCGGCATGCGGAACCATTTCGCAACCGGCCGGTTCGGCTCCGGGGTGAATTCAAGCAGACGCCGGGTGCGCGCGCAAGGGTCGCTCCCGCCGCGGCCGGCTGCCGATCGCCGCTCCGACGGCGGGGGCGCTCTTCCGGGCCGGGTTTTGGAGGAGAGCTACAGAATGCTCCGACACGGACCCGCCGGGATGCGCGGGAATTATAATGAATCCGCTTTCGTTTTGATTACATCTTGCAGAAGGCGAATTGTGGACAAGATGGGAAAGAATAGATATTCATAATAATATAAATAGAGTAAGGGGATATTATGGCCGATGGAAACGGACTAGATTCCGAATATCGATAAATATCGATAAAATACGATAAATTAACGGGGTTTTTCTGTAAATAAAACGAGCGTTTCGGGGCCGTTTTCGGGGGCGTTTCCCGGGCGTTTTTTACGCGATATCGCCGCGCCGGCCGGCGGCCCCACTCTCAAGATTCATGCGTCCCGGCGCTCCCCCCAAGGCCGCGTCGCCGCCCCCGAAAATGAGACGGTGGGGGATAACCGGGCGGTTTTCAGCCCTCTTTCCCCTCCTTGCGGCGCTTATCCACAGAAATACACAACATTTGGGGATAAGGTGTGGGTAAGTTCATATATTTTGTGTATATCGATTTTTTTTGTATTGACAGAGGGGAGCAAAGCATACTACATTTAGTGTTGCGGATTGATTTCAGCATACTAAATATGTCCCCGGCATAGCGGGACGCCCTTGGCGGAGGAGACAGGAAGTGGAGTTTACGAGGCGTTTCACCCGGGCCGGAGAAGAGGCGTATGGCGACATCCATTTCGCGCCGCGCACCTCGCGCATCACCAACCCGGACGGCTCGGTCGTCTTCGAAGCGAAGGACATCATGGCGCCGGAGAACTGGTCTCAGGTGGCCGTCGACATTCTGGCGCAAAAATACTTCCGAAAAGCCGGCGTCCCCACCCACTCGAAAAAAATTCCCGAAGACGGCGTGCCCGAGTGGCTGCAACGCTCGGAGCCGGACACGGAGAAACTCGAATCCCTGCCCGAGGATGAGCAATCCGGCAGCGAGCGAGACGCCCGGGACGTTTTCCACCGAATGGCGGGATGCTGGACGTATTGGGGCTGGAAACACGGTTATTTTCATGTGGAAGAGGGCGCCAAGGCGTTCTATGAGGAGATTTTATTCATACTCGCGAGCCAGATGGCGGCTCCCAACTCGCCGCAGTGGTTCAATACGGGCCTCCACTGGGCTTACGGCATTACGCGCCCCGCCCAGGGCCATTTCTACTGCGACCCCGAAACCGGGGAAATACTCCGCTCCACCAATGCTTATGAGCGTCCCCAGCCGCATGCGTGCTTCATACAATCGGTGAAAGATGATCTCGTCAACGAGGGCGGGATCATGGATTTGTGGACGCGCGAGGCGCGCATCTTCAAATACGGCTCGGGCACCGGCACGAATTTCTCGAGCCTCAGAGCAGAAGGGGAATCGCTCTCGGGTGGAGGAAAAAGTTCCGGACTGATGAGTTTCCTCAAGATTGGGGACCGTGCCGCGGGCGCTATCAAGTCGGGCGGTACGACGCGACGCGCGGCGAAGATGGTCACGCTCGACATCGATCATCCCGATATCGAGGAATTCATCAACTGGAAGGTGCATGAAGAACAGAAAGTGGCTGCCTTGGTATCGGGCAGCAAGATGTGCAGCCGGCATATGAACGCCATTCTCGGAGCTTGCCTGGAGGGAGAGAATCTGGGCTTGAATGGCAACTTCCATCAGCCGGACAAGAACCCATCGCTCACCAAAGCGATACGCGCCGCAAGGCTCGCCGGTGTTCCGGACAATTACATTCATCGAACCCTTCAACTCGCGCGACAAGGCATCACCGAGGTCGAGTTCGAGGAATTCGACACGAACTGGGAAGGCGAGGCCTACACTTCGGTGTCCGGGCAAAATTCGAACAATTCCATACGAGTTTCAGATGAATTCATGAAAGCCATCGAGAAAAACACGGACTGGAACCTGATTCGGCGCACCGATGGTGAAATTGCCGACTCCCTCAACTCGAAAGAACTCTGGGACCAGATTGGATATGCGGCGTGGTGCTGCGCAGATCCCGGCCTTCAATTCGATACGACCATCAACGACTGGCACACGTGCACCGCCGATGGACGCATCAACGGTTCCAATCCCTGCTCGGAATATATGTTCCTCGATGACACCGCATGCAATCTCGCGTCGATGAATCTCATGAAATTCCTGGATACTGAAAAGAACCATTTTCAGATAGAAGACTATCGCCACGCTATTCGCCTTCTGACAGTCGTCCTGGAAATTTCAGTGCTCATGGCGCAATTCCCCAGTCCGGAAATAGCCAAACGCTCATATGAGTATCGAACCTTGGGGCTTGGATATGCCAATCTGGGCACCTTGTTGATGGTGCTTGGCATCCCTTACGATTCGCCGGAAGCGGAAGCATGGTGCGGCGCTCTTACCTCCATCATGACCGGCTGTTCGTATGCCGCCAGCGCCGAGATGGCCGGAGAACTGGGCGCTTTCGTCAGGTATCAAGGCAATCAAGAGCACATGTTGCGAGTTCTGAGAAACCACCGCCGCGCAGCTTATTCAGTGCCTGAAGCCGAATACGAAATGCTTTCTAAAGCGCCAAAAGGAATCGCTACGGAAATCTGTCCCCATTATCTTCTCCAAGCGGCGCGAGAGGCGTGGGACGATGCTTTGGCCATTGGCTACCGAAACGGCTATCGGAATGCGCAAGCTACTGTCATTGCACCGACAGGCACCATTGGTCTGGTGATGGATTGTGATACAACGGGAATCGAGCCGGATTTTGCTTTAGTGAAATTCAAAAAGCTGGCCGGAGGCGGTTACTTCAAGATCATCAACCAATCTGTTCCTCTTGCCTTACGGCATCTGGGCTATGACGATGAAGATATCCGTGAAATCGTCGCCTACTGCCGAGGTCGGGGCACCCTCACGAATGCGCCTCATATCAATCCAGAATCTCTGTACGCAAAAGGGTTTACCAGCAAGGCACTCGAAAAGGTGGAAGCCGCACTTGAAGGGGCGTTTGAAATCCAATTCGCCTTCAACAAATACTCTCTCGGTGAAGACTTCTGTCGTGAGCAATTAGGGCTCAATGAAGCACAAATAGCCGACTGGAATCTGAATCTGCTCGAAGCCATTGGTTTCACTCCAGAGCAAATTAGCGAAGCGAATGATTTCGTCTGCGGCAAAATGACGCTAGAAGGCGCGCCCCACCTGAAAGAAGAGCATTTGGCTGTTTTTGATTGCGCAAGCAAATGCGGACGCGAAGGTAAGCGCTTCATCAGCCCCATGGCCCATGTTCGGATGATGGCAGCGGCACAGCCTTTCATATCTGGCGCCATCAGTAAAACCATCAACATGCCCGCGGAATCCACGATTCAAGAAATCTTGGACATATACCATGAATCGTGGCAACGGATGACCAAAGCCATTGCGATTTACCGCGATGGCTCGAAACTAAGCCAACCACTTTCCGCACAAAGCGAAGCGGAACTCTTCACTGACATTAGTGAAGAAGAACCAGTTTCCCATAGCGCTCCGGTGCACGTAGCCCAGCAGATTGTGCGACGGATTATTTACCAATCCAGAAGACGCAAGTTGCCTACCCGCCGTGGTGGATACACGCAAAAAGCCGTCATCGGTGGACACAAGGTGTATCTCAGAACCGGGGAATACGAGGATGGCTCTATCGGCGAAATTTTTATAGATATGCACAAAGAAGGCGCTGCCTTCAGAAGCCTCATGAACTGTTTCGCCATCGCGATTTCCCTAGGACTCCAACACGGCGTCCCCTTGGACGAATTTGTGGATGCCTTCGTCTTCACGCGCTTCGAGCCCGGGGGCATGGTCTCAGGCAACCCACATATCAAGATGAGTACGTCCATCATCGATTATATCTTCCGTGAGTTGGCAGTTTCATATCTCGGACGCCATGATCTTGCACAAGTCGTGTCGGAGGACTTGAGGAGCGACACCATTGGGCGCCCCCAGGAAGAGATCCCGGAATTCGACACCGAGGAAGAAGAAGAGATTCGAACCATATTCCCGGGGCCAGATACGAGCGCTCCGCGCAGTGACCGAGTAAGTTTGAATTATGAGAAAGAATCCACTCACGCTTCAATGACGCCAATAACAGAAACAGACTACGCCCTCGATTCACGCATCGAAGAAGCTCGCGCCAAAGGGTATGAGGGTGAAGCATGTAGCGATTGCGGTCTATTCACCTTGGTAAGAAACGGCACGTGTCTAAAATGTATGACATGCGGAGCAACGAGTGGATGTTCTTGAAAATAATTACCCGTCGTGGGGGAAACGGGCGGACTCTGCGACGGGACGAGAGTCGGGGAAAACCCTCGGAGGGTTATTCCCCGACTCTCACCAAAAATAGAATTCCCATTGAATTCTCTTGCTGCGGGGGAAACGGGCGGACTCTGCAGCAGGACCGGGAACCGGGGATAATACACCTTGTGGGTTGAGTCCTCGGTTCCCATTTTAAGTTAAGCGTAATTCCCTGCTGCGGGGGAAACGGGCGGACTCTGCGGCAGGTCGAGAGCCGGTGAAGTCTCCTAGGGGGAGTTCTTCATCGGCTCTCCCTTTTTGACTTGACACTCGAAGCTCCTTCGCCTACCTTCAGGTTCCTTTTGTGGGGGTGTAGCTCAGATGGGAGAGCGCGTGGATCGCACCCACGAGGTCAGGGGTTCGAATCCCCTCACCTCCACCAGTACAGTTCCTTGAATTGAATTCTACGCATTGAGCATGACGAGAGCCGCCTCTCGTGTTCTCATACCTTCTCGAACCCCACGCTTTTCTGCCACTTCATTCATGCATGAAATGACACCGTCTTCCCATGTGCTCATCACATCGCCAATACGCGCGCTCATGGCGCCGACTGCCGCCACTGCGATCCCCTCGCGCGCCAGATAGGGAAAAGATGCGATACCGGAATCATCTTTACCCCTCCCTGCATCATTCGCAACAACACCCTTCAGATTGAGCTTCACAACATGCGGAATGAGAGTAAGTCCGCAATGAGAAGCTTGGATAAAGACATCTTGGGGCCTTGCTTCTTTGATAGAGCGCAGGACGGGAATGCCCCATGAGGCGCGTATATTGCCCTCAGGTAAATGCTCTAACTCGTATATTCTATCGTCAAGACTCTCTTCGACAACCACCTTCCGGCCCACCTCGGCATTGAGCAGACAATCCGAGGCCTCAGCTATTGACTGACCAATTTCAACACCAAGGGACTGGGCTGCCCGATTCACATGGCCGACTTCGCCTTCATATACGGATTCACCCACCGCGAGTCTGGCGGACATGGTCTCACACGCCAACGCAGGCACATGATATTCCTGAGCCAAACATAAACCGCTGATGCCCGCATTATCCTTTCCAACTCCCGCCGCATGAGCAACTACTGCTCTCGCCCCCAAGCGCATTGCCCAGGCAATCGTCATGCGTGCGGCGTAAGAACCTCCAATGAGAACATCCCTTTCCCCAACCCTCTCGTCAAAATATGTCATCGAATCCGCTGAGAGAACGCGGCCACGCACGCCTTCATGATGAATCGTCTGTTCATCTGTCGCCATTATATTCTCTTTCATAAAGTCATGAACAAAATGTAAATTCTGGAGATATTTCAGCCCAAGAGAAACGCCCGGCTGATACCTCAACCGGGCGTCAAATTATCATTCCCCATTGAGCGTTAGTATTCAGCAGGAGCATAACCCCCTTCGCCGTCACTTAAGAAGGAGAAATCATCATTTACACTCTTATCAGGCACATCATAATTCACATCCGTTGGCAGCACGTCTCCAGACTCTGCAAAAAACTCGTGGTCCAAGACAACAACATTATCTCTTAGCTCGATCATTTCATCCTCATTTTATAGGCGGTTCGATACGAATCTTCTCGGACTTGGTTACAGGCGACATCACAAAGGCGGGGAGTATACTCAAATCATTTTAAAAAGCAACACTTTTTTCCCATAAACTCTTATTTTTCAAGTGCTAAAAAGTATTCACTCAAAGCGATGCATGTCTTTGTCTTTGGTGACATTTGGGGGCGAAATATTTTAATAAGACCAAAATAGAAAACTGGTGAAATGCAGTTCGTATACCTCCGTCTTGTTTAACACGTAGTACGATGCTAGTGAATACGCGCACAAATGATAGTTACCCACAAAAGTGAGAACTTACTCGATAAATGTTTTAGGCGAAAAGGCTTGCGTAACCGAAATGTCTAAGCCAAATCCTTTGCTTGGAATTCGATTCGTCCTCCCGGCGGTTCCACCACCAAATGAAGCGCTTCAGCCAGCCTCCCTGAGAGATGCCACATACCACAAATAAAGGTGAGTTCCACGATCTGACGATTAGAGAAATATTTCTTCATCTCACTGAATGCGAAGTCGTTGTTCTTGGCCGTGAATTTCGACACTTCATCCGCCCACCGGATAACAGCTTTTTCCTTATCATCGAACAAATCACTGTCTTTCCAATCATCGCCTTCCAGCAGATTGATTTGATCCTGGCTAAGACCCAGAGCTCGACCGAGCTCCACATTGTGCCCAATTCAGTTGTTGCATTCAGTCAATATGGCCGTTTTGACGATGACGAGTTCCATGAGCCGAATGTAATCGGATTCCGTCTTCAATCGATTCGTACGGAGCTTTTGGTCGAGCAACATCCATCCTTCGACGGTGGGAGGCGAATTTCCCAGAAGCTGCAAAAAGCGCGGGACGGTACCCCACATCCGCTTCGACCAGTCAAAGAGTGGAGTGAGTTCGTCCTTGAGTTCGTCAGGAATATTATCAGGATCGACAAAAGGCAATCTTGGCAACGGACAGGCCATCATCTCCTCGGTCACGCCCAGACTATCCGGTAAACTCGTAGCTTCGTCCACAGACATTGGATTCTCCTTGAAAAAAGTGTGGTTTATACACCGCTCGTGGCCAATGCCTCCCGAATATGATGCGGGCCGACGGGCAATGAAAAGACGGGTATTCCAATAGCGTCTTGTATGGCGTTCACTATCGCCGCTGCAGTCGCCACAATGGGCGGTTCACCCACTCCCCGCATCCCATAGGGTGTGCCCTCGGCCGGATTGTCATACAACACAGCATTCAGTTCGGGCATATCCATACTGGTAGGGATCAAATATTCATGGAAGGTATCACCGTGCAAATTTCCATCCGGGCGCCTTGGTTGCTCTTCCATAAGGGCCAATCCGAGGCCTTGTATCATGGCACCTTCAATTTGCCCCACCACAGACAATGGATTTATGGCAAATCCAACATCCTGCACACATGTGAGTCGCAAAACCCTGATTTCTCCGAGTTCGGGGTTTACAGCCACATCCGCTATCTGTCCGGTATGTATCGGACATGGGGGCGGTTTCGCGCTTTCACCTTGCCCAATTAAAAACCCCTGAATTTCAGGCGCCGCCTTGGCCACTTGCGCAAGTGTCAGGGCGCGATCAGGCGCCGAACCCACCTTGACTTGGCCATCTTCCAAAACCAGGTCGTCTACAGCGGCTTCGAGTTTTATACTCGCCACATTCAATATTTTGTTTCGCAGATCACTCGCAGCACTCAAGGTTGCCATCCCCACTGCTCGTGTCGCCTTACTACCCGACGCCGCGGATGATTCAGGAACCGAATCCGTATCTCCGTTCGAGTAACGCACCTCATCCAAACTTACACCCAGTTCCTCCGCTGCCAGTTGGCATATCGAAGTACTCATCCCTGTGAGATTCACCGTTCCCGCCACCACTTGTACGGTGCCATCTTGATTCAGACGGACCGTGCAACTAGATGCCTCTCCCGGCCCCGGCCAATACCCGCAAGCAATGCCACGGCCGAGTTTCCAGCCATCTCCTTGAACCTCTCCGTTAGCCTCAATTTTCTCTCCCCACTTCCCTTCTACGGCTGTTGAGTCAAGTACGCTACGCATGGATGAGTTTTGCTCCTTTCCAGCCAGTGTTTCATCTCCGGGCTGAAGCGAATTAATTCGCCTTATCTCGAGTGGATCAATCCCCATCTCGCGCGCAATGATGTCCATCTGCACTTCGGTGGCAAAGTGGTATTGGGGCCCGCTAGGAGCACGCACGGGACCGCAAACAGGGCCATTGGTATACACCGTACACGCGCGAATCCTGACGTTGGGAATGCGATAAGAAGATGAGCCCATCAGCATCTTGCTGCTGCACTGGAAAGGCGCGCCTCGGCCATAGGCTCCATGATCCATCGTGACATCAAGCTCCCGGGCTACAAACGTACCATCATTCTTTACCGCTGTGCGTATCGTGATGAAATGGGGGTGTCTTGGATTCACGCCAATATGATCTTCTTCGCGGGTCATCTCCATCCGCACTGCCTGGTCTGTTTTCAAGGCTAAAAGAGCGCCTATGTGCTCATACGTACTCTTCAGTTTTGCGCCAAACCCGCCGCCGATTTCAGTAGGAATGACACGAACCTGCGTCGCCGGAAGCCCAAGCGCCTCAGCCACGTCCGCCCGTATGGCCCACGCATCCTGCGTGGTTGTCCAGACTGTGACTTTCCCGTCGGCGCCAGCCTCGGCAGTGCATGCGTGAGGCTCAATATAGCCGGCATGTACGAATGGCGTGGAAAAAGTATGCTCAAAAATACGATCCGCCTCTTTGTATCCGGCGTCGACATCTCCCATTTCTTTTTCAAAGCGGGCGATGATATTTTTGTCCGCATTCGGGCCAAGTCCCAAATCTTGCCAATCTTCATGAACGGCAAGCCCCTTACCAACCCGGCTATCCAAGCCGTTTACTACCGGTTCTAAAACTTCATATTCCACGCGAATCAATTCGATGGCCGCTAGGGCGGCATCCATGTTCTCGGCGGCCACGGCAGCCACCGGCTCTCCGCCATACCGAACAAAACCGTCTTGCGCAAACCAACTCTGATCTTTGATATTGGCGCCAAACCGAATGCGGGGAGCTTCATCTCGCGTCACGACTGCACGGACGCCGAGTATCTTGCGCGCCTCGGTAGCATCCACGCTTTTCACTTTTGCGTACGGGTGCGGGCTGCCCAAGACCAACCCGACAAGTGTCCGACTCGACGGGACATCAGCCGCATATCTCGCACTTCCAGCTACTTTGTCCGGGGCATCGATTCGTGTGAAGCCCATGCCCGCCACTTTATAGTTTGTCATTTTCACCTCATAGAGAAATATGGCTTCAACCGTTGGATTTTCGTGTCATTCACAATCAATTAGCACTTTGGCCACGCAGGGTATAAATTTTATCTCTCCTCCATCTATTCAGGAACATCCGAGGGTTTGACGCCATGCGTGGCTCTAATTTTCGTTTTGATATTTCCTCTCACATTAAAATCACCTTCAATCCATACCCATTTCGGTTCACAAACTTCAACCAAGTCATCGAGTATGGTGCCGACCACCTGTTCATGAAAAATTTCCCGGTCCCTGTAATTATTGATGTAGAGTTTCAGGGATTTCAACTCTACTATTTTCTCCCCGGGTACATATTTAATGTGGATAGTAGCGAAATCAGGGAAATTACTGATCGGGCAAAGACAGGTAAATTCAGGAATCGTGAAATCGACAACGTAATCTCTTTGCTTTGAGGGGTTCGGAACAGCTTCCAGCTTCGCCTCTGCAATCATCCTCGCGCCATACTTCATCTCGCCTTGAGACATTTTCGTTATGCTCCAGGAGTCAGATTCACCAACAAAGCGCCATCTTTTCGGGCCACAAACGTATCGTGCGCCTCTTGATATTCCTTAAGGGGAAACCGGTGGGTAATGTACGGGTCCACCTTCATTCTCCCGGCATCAATGAGCGATAAAACCTCATCACCACAATTGGGATTCGCTCGAACACCAAAAACATCCATCTCCTCAAGCACAACGCGTTTCCATGCCAAATCAGGAATGTTATCCGGTATACCCGTGATGGCGACACGCGCACCTTTGCCGCCGCAATCCACACTCCACTTAAAGCTATCCGTAGTTCCCGCCGTCTCCAGCACCACGTTGGCTTTTCTTCCGCCAGTCATCTCGTCTATACGTTCCGGCACACCACCCTCTCGGTAACTGACAACTTCAGCGCCCTGTTCTCCCAGAATCTCGAGCCTCCTGCCACCACACACAACAATCACGCGTCCTGCGCCCATCGCCTTGACTGATTCATATGCAAAAACACCAATGGGTCCCGAACCCAATATCACGACCGTATCGCCAGGGTTGATGCCTGCGCGCTTCGCCGTCCAGAGACCACAAGCAGCCGGGTCCACGGCCGACCCATACTCGAAAGACATACCCTCAGGCATCTTGTGCAAAGCCCGTATATTGTTGGTCACATACTCCGCATATGAGCCTTGCGTAATATGCCCATACTGTCTGTGGCCAGTGACTATCTTTCCATAATTATAGCAGAGGTTATAGCGACCAATGAGACACATGCGGCAAGCGCCGCACCCTGCGTGGCTCGTACCCGCGACGGCATCACCCATATCGAGCCCGAACCCTTCTGTCATCGGGCCCATCGCCACGATTCTGCCGGCCCACTCGTGCCCTAAGATGGCCGGGAGTTTAGGCGGCCAGTTGGGGAGGTGACCGCCTTTGATGATTTCGATGTCCGTACCACAAATCGTGGTGCACTCTACTTTGACAAGCACCTCTCCGATATCCGGCTCCGGAACAGGAACGGATTGAATTTCAAGCCTTTCGGGAGCGGTCATTACAACCGCTTCCATCTTGTCTCCTACCTCTTCGCCATAACGCACATCGAACGCTGAGGACATAAATACTGATTCTCCTTCAATCATTTGCTCGCGGGATTGTCATATTAGAATGAGTGCAACGTTTCCTCAAAATCAATCACAAACTTTCCCGCAAGCTGTTCAAGCGACAAGGCCATAAATTACCGCGTTAGATGCTCATCTCTCCTTTTTGCGGAGAATGCACATCTACTTCTTCTCTCGTCAACCACTTACCCGTCCATATGCGCCACCAAAAACGCCCCACATCGTTTCCGATTAAAGAAATTACAGGAACCAGAACCAGCGTTATCACCGTAGCGAAAAGTAACCCAAAACATAAACTAATCGCCATGGGGATCAAAAATTGCGCCTGAAAACTTTTCTCGAACAAGATCGGTCCCAGCCCCGCGGCTGTTGTCAATGTTGTCAGAATAATCGCTCTCCATCTGGCAACACCGGCTAAGTGAAGTGCATCTTCAACCGACACCCCTGCTTTTATACTTCGGTTTGCGAAATCCAGGAGCACCAAAGAGTCATTCACCACCACGCCGGTAAGCGCGAGGATGCCCATCATGCTCAATATTGAAATATCGAACCCCAAAATTATATGTCCCCAAATAGCGCCCACTATCCCAAACGGAATAGCACTCATAACAATGAAGGGCTGGAAATAGCTTCTGAACAATGTGGCCAAAATCGCAAAGATGACAGATATCGCAACCGCAAAGGCACGAAAAAGACTGGCGAATGAATCTTGTGTTTCTTTTGCCTGACCCTCGAATCTAAGTCCTATCCCGTTGTAGCGATTCAGGAGATTTGGGAAAAAATTCGTCTTCAAGTCGTTTAGGACCTCGGTGGGATTGGCGCGGTCTAGGTTGATTTCAGCCGTTACGGTAATCGCTCTTGCCCTGGCCACACGCCTGATTTCATCGAGCCCTCGAATCATCTTGACTTCCGCCACTTCATAGAAAGGTATTTCCGCCCCTGAAGATGTCCTGACTCTCATTTTCTTGATGTCCTCTAGAGAACGCCTCTCCTCTGGTGGATAGCGAAGTTTCACCTTCACATCATCTCGGCCACGTTGCAGACGCAGGACTTGCAACCCCAAAAAGCGTGCGCGCAATTGACGCGCCAAGTCATCCAGGTTTACTCCTAGTACCCGGGCCTGTGGCTTTAATGATGCTCGGAACTCAAGCTTTCCGAATCTGAAATCATCCTCGATGTCATATAGACCAGGATATTTTCTCAACTCCTGCTTGAATTCCATAGACGCTCTTCTTAAAACCTCAATGTTTTCGCCATAAAATTGCACATCAATGGGTTTTCCACCAGGCGGCCGAGCACCCCCGGCCCCAAAAGTTAGGCTCATTACATCAGCAATTTCTCCTGTTTTCTCGCGCCAGCGGTTGGTGATTTCCTCCGCACTAATTCCTCTGGCTTCAGAGGGCAGCAACTCAACGATCACCTGCGCCATATGGCTTCCCCCCGCGACACGCCCGCCGTTTCGGCCAACTTGCTCGCCCAGCATCGTAAATACATGTTTGACGACTAATTCACCCGTCTTAGAGCGGAAATCCTCGTCAATAGCCAAGGCCGCCTGTTCAATCCTTTGCGCTGCGAGTTTTGTGTGATGAATCGGAGTTCCTTGAGGAAATAGAATCCGGGATTCCACCCAATCGGAATCGAATTTTGGAAAAAACAAAAATCTCACATGCCCGCCCACCGCCAAGCCTACCGTCACCATAAAAACTACCAGAGCCAGGGCGATGACCAGATACCTGGCGCTGAGGCAAAATCTTAGAATCGGGGCATAAAATTCATGAATCAACCAGTTTAGCGCCCGATCGATAGCACTCCTTGCACGCGATGAAAATGTACGCTCCTTGGGAGGACGAACCCAATGTCCCAAATGAGCTGGGAGGATGAATAACGACTCGATGAGGGAAGCAATCAACGCAGCGATAATAGCCGCCGGAAGTACCGCCATGAACTTCCCGATAGTTCCTTCCATCATCAGCAAAGGCACGAAAGCCACAATAGATGTTAAGACAGTGGCGGTAACAGGCAAAATCACTTCATAACAGCCATCAATTGCGGCCTGAACGCGATTTTTCCCTCTCTGCATGTGAGAAAAAATATTCTCTGCCACTACGATGGCATCGTCCACCAGGATTCCCAAAACCATGATGAAGGCGAACATTGACAGCATGTTGAGCGTGCCGCCAGAGAAACTCAAGAAACCCAGAGCCGTCAACAGGGCAACAGGAATCCCCATCGCCACCCAAAATGAAAGGCGAATGTTCAAAAATAGCCATAGCGAGATGAAAACCAACAGGAGACCGACCCGCCCGTTTCTTAAAAGAAGATCCAGCCGATCTTGTATCAAACGCGAGGTATCCGCCCAATGAACCAAATCCAATCCTTCGGGTAACTCCTGGCGCTTTTTCTTTACATATTCAACTGCGGCACTAGCAATCGAAATCGCATCTTCTTCCTCTGTTCGGTACACCGTGATGAGCGCAGCGGGTTTTCCATCGAATCGACCCGTTATGTCGCTATCTTCAAAGGCATCCACCACACGCGCGATGTCACCGAGTCTCAAAATAGTGCCGTCTTTTTGCGTAAGTATCTCAAGCTGCTCGAACTCAAGACCCGTGTAACGTTTTCCCAATGTTCTGATTCTGATTCTCCGCTCCGCAGAGCGAATATCACCGCCCGAGAGTTCCAATACATTTTTGCGAATAACATTCGCGACCCGCTCAAACGTGAGTCCGTGGCGACGCAACATCTCCTCAGAAACTTCGATTGAAATTTCCCAATCCCTCAACCCGGTAAGAACAACCTTGGAAATGTTGGGCATATCCAGCAAATCATCTTTGACTTCCGTGGCTTTTCGCTTCAGGACTTCTTCCGACACATTGCCAAACAAGGAGAGGTGGACTACTTGATTGATCCGCTTCACTTCCGAAACGATGGGTCTTTCCATGTCCACGGGCAATGTTGTAATGCGGTCAATTTCGCCTCGGACATCTTCCATCAAATCCCGGGAGTTCTTAATCCAGGAATGCAGTTCCACTGCAATTTCACAGCGACCCTCGTAAGCGATTGAAGTGATTTTTTTTACGCCCTCCACACCGGTTAGGGCCTCTTCAATCTTGATGCAAATGCCCTCTTCCACCTCTTCAGGACTTGCGCCCTCCCACGCCACGTTGATGCTGACCCGATCGAGAACAAATTGAGGGATTAACTCGCTACGAATCTGAAAAACAGCGACAACACCGATGGTCAGCATTATCGCCATCAAAAGGTTGGCGAAAACAGTATGACGTGCAGACCAATCCAGAATTTGCTTCATTGCGTGGAAGCCCCGGGAGTAATCCCGTTCTGCTCACTGAGTTTCATACCGGATACAGGGGCGGAGATTGGGGAAAGAATGATACGAGAGCTTTCGTTCACTCCATTTTTGATGACGACGCCATCATGATCTTTCCTGATGACCTGCACCTTCTGAATTCGCAGTCTCCCATCATCCAACAAATAAACATGATCCCGCTCGCGTAATGCAGCACGCGGAATGACGTACACATCAGGCATAGTGACGCCTTCGATTTCCACCTCAACGAACATTCCCACAAAAAGGGGAGGGTGTTCACCGGGCATCCAATTCTTCATGGGTTCAGGAATTTCCACTACGAGCGTGAGCGCACGCGTTGACTCATCAAGCCCCGAGCCCACAAGTGACACCCGCCCTTCCCATTCAAACCTTTTTCCGAACTGACTCCAGGATACTCTCGCGGCAGGGAAAAAAGGCTCTACCTCTTCTTGACTGCGGGGAAAGGAAACTTCCCGGATACGGCGAAACGCCCAGCGCACATCTTCAACCGGCAATGAAACCGGAACTTCCAGCACGGAAACATCATAAATCCTACCCACGGACTTACCGGCACTGGCGAAATCCCCGACGTCCAAACTCGTCTCTCGCACTCGCGTATCAAAAGGAGCCACGATTTTAGTGCGAGTCAATTGTAAAAAAGCCCTTTTGAGTTCTGAGCGGTTCGCTTCCAAGGCCGCGTGTTTCTGCCTTAACTGGACGGGCAATAGCGCCAAAACGTTTTTAATGGACTGAACCGTCCTTTCTTGTCTGAGAAAATTTTGTTGCGACTGATCATATTGACCAGAGGAGATCACGCCTTGTGTTCTCAACTTTCTATTGCGTTTTATCTCCTGAGTAACCAATTCCATATGGCGCTCGGCGATATTCAGATCGGCCTGATGGTTCTTCTCCTCCTGTCTCAATCGAGCGATATCGGCCCTGAGTTGCGCTATTTCCGCTTTACGCCGCTCGATGGCGAGTTTGTAGTCCGCAGAGTCAATCTGAAACAACAAATCCCCTTTTTTGATGAAACCGCCTGTCCTGAATCCGGGCGAGCGCTCAACCACTTTCCCTGACACTTCGGGCACGACAGAAAGTTCCGTCTTTGGCCGCACGGTTCCGAACCCTTTGACCCAGAACGTTTTGTCTTGTTTTCTCAATAGTATCGTTCTGACGAATCTGCGTGGTGCGGGGGGAGTCACAGTCTCGGGTTCCGGTCGATTGTCAAACAGCCACTTAGTGACTCCTCCGCCAATGGCTAGGACCAGGACGGCCAGAATGATGAAGATTTTTTGACGAGACATGATATTGTCAGCATCTCCTCTCCAAGCGGCGGTACCAAGATTTCCGTGACAAACTCCCCAGGCGGCTTTTCTAGGGACCCCAGTTTATCGGAAATTTCGGGAAGGACCGTGTATTGTATGCCTTCTTATTCCTATCAGCAGTAGCCCTGTGTGTCAAAAACCCGGTATTCTCTAATCAACTGTAATTTAATACATTAAAAAGGAAACAAAAATGCACGAAGACATCGCCTATTTCAGTGATGGCCTCAAAATCGCCGCGCATTTGTACCGCCCCGCCGACTGGCAGCCCGGCGATCCGCCTCGGCCAGGAATCGTCTGCGTGACAGGTTACAGCGGAAGAAAAAACCTGGCCACGATCGATATGCCCATCCATTTGAGCAAAGCGGGTTTTTTTGCCCTGGCGCCCGACTACCGAGGCTACGGCGTCAGCGAGGGCGCTCGTGGACGCCACCGTCCGCTGGAGCAGGCGCAAGATACCTACGATGGAATCACCTACCTCCAAACCGTTGAAGGCGTGGACAGTGAGCGAATCGGCCTGTATGGCACCAGTTTTGGCGGCGCACACGCCATATGGGTGGCGGCTTTCGACGAGCGGGTGAAGGCGACCGTCTCCGCCGTGGGGGTGCACGACGGCGAACGCTGGCTGAAAACACTGAGAAGGCCTTATGAATGGCTTGCCTTCAAGTCCCGAATCAGAGAAGCCGCCCGCAAGCGCGTCGCCACCAATGAGCGGGAAACCATTATCCGGCACGATATCTATAGCGACGACCCGGACAACCCCAAGCCCCCGATGACGCTGGAAGAACACGGCTCCGAAGAAGTGCTCGAACTCGACCTCGAAAGCGTGGAGGCGTGTTTTCGCTATCGACCCGAATGGGTGGTCGGGAAAATCTCGCCACGGCCCGTTTTGTTCATTTACGGCGAAGAGGATGTCATGGTTCCTCCCCCAGAAGCGCACGCCTGCTATGCGGCCTGTGGAGAACCCAAGAGAATCGTCATGCTTCCCAAGGGACGCCATAACGCCGTCTACCAGGTGAACAACAAGGCCCTCTTCGAGACGGCCTTGAAGGAAACGACGGCCTGGTTCGGCGAATATTTATAGTTATCGTCTTACAACCAGGAGAGAGCGTAACCGTCTGATTTTTATTTGATTACCCGCCGGGCCTCTCGATGAGTTCAAGCGTATTGCCGTCCGGATCCTCGATATACACGACGAAGCCCCCCGTGTTCGGGCCTTGCGTGACGGGCACGGGCTCAGAGACGAACCGCACCCCCCTGGGCGAGAGCGTTTCGTACATCCCATTGAGATCATTGACGTTATAGGCGATGTGCGCGCTGCCTACGTTGTTCGTGGCCGTGTCTATCCTGACCCCCGGCGCGCCCACGTATTCGACCAGCTCGATGTGGTAGCCCCCGCCCAGGATGTAGACGATGCGCAAGTCGGCGCCTGCGATGCCCGTCACCCTCTCGCTGTAGTCCTGGGGCCGGGTATCGACCGAAACGATAGTAAAATCAAGCATTTCGCAGTACCACTCGGCAATCGCCAAAGCATCGGACACCGTGAAACTCGTATGGTTGATGCTCACCAGACCCATCTTGCGCCTCCTCGAAACTTAGAATCGGGGGGCGTACTCCCCCTCTTTTCCGCCGTTTTTTCCTGGCGCAATTATGGCATATCGACGTTTTTTATTTTCAGAAAAACATCGTGAATTTATCTAATTTTATCGATATTTATCGAATTGTTTTAGGCTATTTATTGATTTTTTTCTCCGTCGATTCCGGCGAAGTCAAACGCGAGTGAGGAGCGAGCGTTTGACGCGACTGAGGAGGGGAAGACTGCGCTTTCCAACCGTGGAGATCAGATCACTCCCATGCTGCGCGCCATAAACTACAGGAGACGATAAAACGCCGCACGCGGCAAATGCGGGCAAATGCGGAGGCGGTCTTTCGATTGAGCAGACTGACCAACACCAAATAGACCACTTGCAGCGCGTAGCGCTAGGCGCTACAATACTTTCATGAAGATCAGGCACAAGGGTTTGCAGGCGCTCCAGGAACGGGACGACCCGGCGCGGCTGCCGGCCAATCTAACGCCGCGGCTCCGGCGCATCCTGTTTCGGCTGCAAGAAGCGACACGCCCGGTTGATGCGGACGCACCGGGATTCCGGCTGCATCCCCTGAAGGGCGATCGGGCCGGCGAGTGGAGTGTTAGAGTCTCCGGCAACTGGCGCGTGGTGTTCCGTTTCGAGGACGGCGAAGCAGTGGACGTGGACCTGATCGACTACCACTGACGGGAAGGAGGACGAGTGATGAACGAGAACGGAGGCGAACGTGTAGGCCCGATGCTGAACCCGCCGCATCTGGGCGAATTGATCCGCGAGAGCATGGAAGAGGTCGGCTGGAGCGTTACCGAGACGTCGGCCCGTCTGGGCTTTGAGCGCGGAACGCTTTCGCGCCTGCTGAACGGAAGAGCGGGCATGTCCGCCAACATGGCGCTCGCGCTGGAGGGAATCGGCTGGGGGACCGCCGACCATTGGATGCGCATGCAGGCGGGCTACGAGCTTGCGCAAGTTCGCAAAGAGCGGGCCTCTAAGGAACGACCGGCGAATGTGAGGTCCGCGTGATGCGGCCTTGCACCGGCGAAGGGGAGATGCCTTTTATGTAGGGGTGTCGAGCTTCCCTGAGGAAGGGAAGTTCGTGCGTGTCCGCCCGGGTTTGTTCGTCATTCCGGCGCATGCCGGAATCCAGTGAATTTGCCGTTCGTCTTTTGTTTTTCGGTGGTATCACCGCTTCTTCGAAGAAGAACGAAACGCCGATATATGCCCACTTCATCGGTTCTGTTAAACCTGTCGGTTGCCACCTACTTGCGCGAAAACGAAGATCAAAAACCAGGAAATTGCGGAGGCGGTGACTCCCCCGCCCGCTCAAACATCCTGTGGTGCGGACGGCGCGGACGTGCGGCGGATGAGTTCCATCATCGCGTTGTTTCGATCTTCCAGCGACTTCATGGTTTCCCGATGCTGTTCGATTCGCGCCTCGCGGTGGGTCTTCAGAGCCGCCATATTTTTCCGATGTCGGTCTTCTATCGCCTTCATGTTTTTTCTATGTTGTTCGGTGCTGCGCTTGTAGTACCGGTGCAAAACGAAAAGTCCATGTCCAGCCACAGCGCATTGCGCGGCCCCGACGACGGCGGCGACCCATACGGAGGCTCGTTGCACAGCAAGCGAGGCTTGTTGCAGTTCGAGCGTGTCTTTTTGCAGGGTAAGGGAGGCTTGCTGCACGGCGAGGTTTGCGGTTTCGAATACCGTCATTCGGCTTTCTCCGGTTTCTCCCCGTGGAGCAGCTTGCTTTTCAGTCTCGCCCAGAGCGCGTGGAAAGTCAAAGAGATTCGCTGCGCACGTACCGCCCCGTATTTAACCCTCCGGCGGAATCAACTCCGAGTAAAGAACGAGGAATTACAGACCGATGAGGTCAGGATTCCCCGAGAAAGGGAAGACTGTGTTTTGCGCTTCTCCTACTGGGGAAGCCCGACGGCAAGACGAGAGAAGAAAACCACTCCCCCCCTTGAGGGGGAGTCAGTGAGGTAAGGGCGTAAGCCCGCAAGCGAACTGGTGGGGGGTATGCTCCTAAATCAAAAGTTCCCCCACCGCATCAGCCTTCACCCAAAGCGCTCGTCTTGCCGACTCCCCCTCAAGGGGAGAGTGATAAGAACCTGTTTGATGACAAAGTGAATCGATGATTTGGAAGTTTGGAACTCTCGCAAATTCGAGTGAGGGAATCGCGAGCGATATTGTTGTGAAGTTTTGAGGTTTGTTTATCAGAAATGATTACCTTGGATATTCAAAATGGTATGTCATCATCGGACAACTCCTCAGTCCGAGAAGTATCCACTTTTAAATTCAGGCTATCTTGATTTTCAGAAAGCCATTCCATCGCTATCTCTGTACAAGAAGCACAAACATTATCGTATCCTTCAGTCTGTTTTGTGATAAATTCTTTCAGAACTAATTCTCTAAGTGCGAGATTGGTAGCCAAATCGTTGAACCCTGCATTATTCATATCTCGTTTTAGGGTATATAAACTCACCCCTTCATCAAGATCAGCATTTGAAGCTATTATCGCCAAAGCTGTTAAAGTATGCTGTCGCATTTCATCAAGATTTAAGGAAGCAGAAACAGGATCTGTTAATTTCGCGATTTCTATGTTTTGTGTAGCGATTTCGAGTCTTCTTTTAATTTCTTTCTGCAACTCATTCCAATCGCCTTGCGAGTCAGTCTTATAAAAATAAACGTCTTTCTGATTTACATCGAACGGCAACTTTCCCCGTCTTCCATCCTCACATATCAGGACATTCGGAATGTTGCGGCCATCCGCAAAGCCGTACTCATACCAGACGTTCGGGTTGTCTTTGGTGATTTCAGCCAGACAGACATCGGAATTTTTGATTTCCTCCCATATCTGTTGAATCTTGAGTTTATGGGGGTCGTAGTGTTCATCAACGCGATAAGGAAGCAAACCCGCCTGTTCTATGGCTGGCTTATAAGTCTCATCGCATCGTTTTATATATGCTTCATCAAACGGCTGAATGATAAAAACATTTCTTGCTGTCCATTTCGTCAGACCTCCCGCCCTATGCCAAATAGATAAAAGCGGCGATCTATTCCGGCAACCGCCCGGCTCCCTCGCCTTCGTAGGGATAACCCCCCGTGGTTGTCCTTCACAAGGACAGGTCGCGACCTGTCCCTACGGTCTTACATCCCTTCGGCGTTCACCCGATTTGCAGACAGGCACGGGGGCCTGTCCCTACGGGGCTTATTCATCATTCCGCCGGGGCGCCTCACGCCTTCACCCGATTCTCCGGGTTCTCTTCATCAAGCTCCCACCTCGCCGGATTCTCCCGGATGTATTCCCGGATGCGGTTCAGGTCTTCATCGTCGCGGATTACGTGATCGTGAAAGGAACGCTGCCATTGGAAGTAGGCGAGGCCGCCTTCGCGTATTCGTTTCGATGACGTGGTTTTGAACGCGCCGATCAATTCCGACAACGATTTGGTTTTCGCCTTACCCGTAGGGACAGGTCGAGACCTGTCCCCGCCACCGGGTCGAATTATCAAGATACCGTGCAGATGATTCGGCATGACGACGTATTCATCCAATTCGACGTAATCATATCGCCCGGCCAACCATCCCCATCGCTCGTTCACGATTTCTCCCGCCCCGCTCAAATTCATCTTTCCGCTCTCTACACGCCCGAAATGATTGACGCGATCCTGCGCGCAAACCGTCACGAAGTAATGCCTCGCCCGTGAATAATCGTATCCCTTCAACCGATTCGGTTTTCGGTTTCTTTCAGACAAACCCATATTCTCGCCGCATCCGCAAGGACAGGTCGCGACCTGTCCCTACCCTACCAAAAACTCAGATTCTCACGCTTCGGCCATGACTTTGGAGTGGGTCTTTATCAATGTTTCGAGGTCTGTACTCATCTGACTCGCAACTCTACAGGCGCACCATCCTATCAAATGCGCTTGAGTTCGTTAAAAAGAAAGATATCCGCCACAGGCTTTCGAACCTTCCATAAGTTTCCCGGGCGAGGAATTGTGTACCGATGTTTTCTCGTTCTTAGTCCCGCAATCGCTCTTTCCTCACTCGCGGCAAACCCTCCTTCCTCACTCGGGTTTGACCCTACACGCTCACCCCCAACGCCTTTTTCGCGGCGTCGACGACGTTGGCCGTGTTGGGGAGCACGAAATCCTCGAGGCGGGGCTCGAAGGGAATGGGCGCATCGAGGGCGGCCACGCGGCCGATGGGGGCGTCGAGGTAATCGAAGGCTTCCTCCTGAATCGCCGCGGAAATCTCCGAACCCACGCCGCTTCTCAGGTGGCCTTCCTCGACGATGATGCAGCGGTTCGTCTTGCGGACGGATTCTGCGAGCGAAGCGGTATCGAGCGGGGCCAGCGTCCTGGGGTCGACCACTTCGGCGCTGATGCCCTCTTTCGCGAGTTCATCCGCCGCCGCCAGGCAGTTGTGCACCTGATAGCCCACGCCGATGAGGGTGATGTCCGCGCCTTCTCGCTTCACGGCGGCCTGGCCGAAGGGGGTCAGGTGCTCGCCCTCGGGAACGGGGCCCTTCATCTTGTAGAGCATCTTGTGCTCCACCATGAGCACGGGGTTGTCGTCCCGTATCGCGGCGCACATGAGGCCCTTGGCGTCGGCGGGGTCGCTCGGCGCCGCCACCTTGATGCCCGGTATCTGCATGAACCAGGCCTCCAGGCACTGGCTGTGCGTGGGGCCGTACTGCACGCCGCCGCCGCCGGGGGTGCGCACGACCAAGGGCACGCTCAACTGTCCGCCCAGCATGTAGCGCAGCTTCGCCGCCTGGTTGATGAGCGGGTCCATCGCCAGCATGATGAAGTCCATGAACATGATCTCGACGATGGGCCGGTAGCCCGCCATGGCGGCGCCCACGCCCGCGCCCACGATACCGAGTTCGCTGATGGGCGTGTCGCGCACGCGGTCTCGCCCGAATTTATCGGCCAGCCCCTTCGTGACGCCGAAGACGTAGGCCAGCTCCACGTCCTCGCCCATGACGATCACGCGCTCGTCGCGCTCCATCTCCTCGTGATGGGCTTCGGTCAACGCATCCACAAAAGTAATCTCTCGCATGTCGCCTCTCTCCAGGGTTTTCACCGGGCGCGCAGCACCGGGAATTGGAATCTTTAAGCGTATACGTCCTCGAGTGCGGATTCGAGCGTCGCCTCCGGGCTTTGCTCCGCAAAGTCGATGGCCCCGTTCAACTCATCGTCCACGGCTTTTAAGTGCGCCTTTTTCTGCGCATCGGTCAGTTTGAGCATTTTAGACGCGACCATCAGCGGATCGCGCTTTCTCCACTCGTCCACCTCTTCTTTCGTGCGGTAGGGGCCGAACTGTGGGTCGCCGCGCGAATGGCCGAAGAAGCGGTAGGTCTTCGCCTCGATGAGGCTCGGGCCGCCTCCTTCGCGCGCCCTGCGGACGGCCTCGGCCGTCGCCTCGTAGACGGCCACCACGTCCATGCCGTCCACCGTCACGCCGGGCGAGTCGTAGCCCTGCGCCCGCACGCTGATGTCCTTGACGGACGTGGAGCGCTCCACGTGGTAGCTCACCGCGTAGTGGTTGTTCTCGCAGAAGAAGATGACCGGCAGCTTCCAGATGGCGCACAGGTTCATCGACTCATGAAAGCTGCCCTGGTTCGACGCGCCGTCTCCAAAAAAGACCACCGCCACCCGGCCCGTTCCTTCCAGTTGATAGGCGAGACCCATGCCCGTGGCCATCGGCATGTTGGCCCCCACGATGGAGTGCGCGCCGTAGTGGCCTTTGGAGATGTCGGCGATGTGCATGGAGCCCCCCCGCGCCTTGCAAAGCCCGGTGGACTTGCCGAGAAGCTCGGCCATCATCTCGGGCATCCTGGTGCCCTTGGCGATGGAGTGTCCGTGGCCCCGGTGGGTGGTCAGGATGGCGTCCTCATTGGTCAAGGCCGTGCAGACGCCGACCGAGCACGCCTCCTGCCCGATGCTCACGTGAACCGCTCCCTTCACCCGGCCCGCCATGAAGAACTCGTCCGTCTTCTCCTCGAAGCGGCGGATCCGCAGCATGTTGTGGTACATCGCGTTCAAGTCCTTTTTCGTCAACCTTTTCGGCTTGGCCGATCTTCGCTTCGCCCTGGTGGCCACGGCTTCCCCCTCCCGGCGACATCATCAGAATGCAACCGTTGGAATGTCATGAGAACATGATTTTTAGACTTCCATGAGTACCACACGGAGCGGTGGTGGTTCAATCGGCGCGGTGGGCGGGGCGTCACGCTGGCTTCGCGGCGTAGCGCAGGAACAGCTCATCCCCGACGCGGCGAACCTCCACCAGTGTCAGCCCCAGAAATTCACCCGAGCGGAAACCCGCTCCGTCCATGAGCGTCGGAGCGGATGCTCCGCCCGCCAGCCAGGGAGTGAGCGTCACGTGAAACTCATCGATATAACGGGCGAACTCCCATATCAGGGAACCCCCGCCTTCTATCAACACGTTCTTCATCCCGCACTCCCCGAGATGGGTCAGCACCTGAGGCGCGAGGGAATCCGCCTCGTCCAGAACCACGATTCGCGCGCCCACGCCCCGGACTTCTTCGAGACGACGCGCCCCTTCCGCCCCGGTGAATATGAACCGCTCGACCTCATCCGTCTCGAACCAGGGCAATTTCTTGGGGAAAACGCCGCTTTTCGTGATGAGGGCGTTCGCCGGATGCGGCGGGAGGCCGCGTTCCAAGCGTTCGCGCACGAGGGATTCCTCACGCACCCGCGCGGGATGGCGCGCGGTCCTGAGCGTCTGGCCGCCCCATATCACGACGTCCGCCTTGGCTCTCAAGCGATCCATCTCCAGGCGGTCCGTTTTGGAACCCAGGGAGAAATCCTCGCGGTCGCGGCCTGCGATTTTCCCGTCGAGCGTCATCGCCAGATTTGCGGATACGAAGGGTTTGTCCATGAAAATTCTCATCCCGTGGTTGTGGTTTGCCTGCTTAAGGCATTAAAGTTCGTTGTCACCTCATGTACGTGAAAGCCGGCATTCATCAGACAAAGGAGAGAAAACGCCATGGGTGAATTCGACCAAAGGGTGGACCTTCCCGCACTCGATTTTCAAAAGCTCAACATCGGCCCCTACAGCAACAACGTATACGTGCTGACGTGCAAGGCGACGAAGGAGTGCGTCATCATCGACACCTCCCATTCCGCCGAGCCGATTCTCGCCGCGTGCGAAGGCGCCGCGCCCAAATACATTCTACAGACCCATTGCCACGGCGACCACATCGACGCGCTCGACGAGGTGCGCAGCCGGACGGGCGCGCCCCTGGGCCAGCACGCCGAGGACGCCGAAGAGTTCGGCGTCAGCCCGGATTTCACCATCGCGGACGGCGAGGATATCAAATTCGGCGAGATCACGCTCAGGGCCATCCACACGCCCGGCCACTGCAAGGGCATGCTGATGTTCCACTACCCGGGCCACTGCGTCTGCGGGGATACGATTTTCCCCGGCGGCCCCGGCAAGACCTGGAACCACGGGCAACTGCTGACGCTGATCGATTCCATCCAGACGAAAGTGTTCGCCCTGCCCGACGACACGGTACTCTACCCCGGCCACGGGGCGAACAGCACCGTCGCGCAGAGCAAGGAGGAGGTCGCACGCTTCCAGGCCGCGGGAAGGCCTGCGCCGGATGAATTCGGGGATGTGACCTGGGACGGCTAGAGATAAAACGCTACGGGATGAATTCGGAGCGCGCGATCCTTTCAACCGCGCGACTTGGGGACAGCTAGACAACAAAGGAGCCACGCAATGAGTTCAGCCGGCATCGTATTCGACCACGTGCACGTCATCAGCAAAGACCCCGAGGCGAGCGTGAACTGGTTCGTCGAAAACTTGGGGGGCGAGCGCGGAGAGGGCGTCGTGTTCAAGGAAGCGCCGCAGATTCCGGTAAAATTCAACGGCGCCACGGTCATCGTTCGCGGAGAAAGAACGGGCGAGAGCGCCGGAGCCAAGGACGGCCTCGAATGGGGGACGGATCATTTCGCCTTCCAGGTCTCAGGCGATTTTCAGGCCTATTGCGACGACCTCAAGGGAAAAGGTGTGAAATTCACCGTGGAACCGGTACAATTCAACCCGACGACGCAGATCGCCTTCATCGAGGCGCCCGATGGCGTCAGCATCGAGTTGCTGCAAAGAACATGATGCCGCGGAGCCTTTGCTCCGCCCTCCAAGACCGCCCGGTTTGAAGAGGAACACCTTGTTTCACCTCGCGCGTATCGCAGCGCCGTGTCTCCTGATTGCGGCGCTCGGGTGGCTCATTGCGCCGGTGGCGCATGCGCAGGATAAGCGCGCTCATGAACAGGAGGAACTCCCTCCGGAACCGCCTCTGGGCCTCGACGACGTGCCCGTGCCCGAGAACAACCCCATGACGCGGCCCAAGGTCGAACTCGGCAAGCGGCTGTTCTTCGAAAAACGCTTCTCCGGCGACGGAAAGGTTTCCTGCGTGACGTGCCACATGCCCCGGCGCGGATTCTCGAACGCGCGCCAGTACGGAACGGGCTTTGACGGCAGGCTCACGCTCAGGAACGTGCCCACCATCGTCAACGCCGCCTACAACGAGTCCCAGTTCTGGGACGGGCGCGCTGGGAGCCTGGAGGAGCAGGCCAAAGGCCCCATCCTCCATCCGAGCGAGATGGCATCGAGCGAGGCGAAAATCATCCAGACGCTCGGCGCGATTCCAGAATACCGGCTGCGTTTTCAAAAAGCGTTCGGAAGCCCCGGCATCAGCCTCGAGCGCGTGGTGCAGGCCATCGCCACCTTCGAGCGCACCGTGCTCTCCGGCAATTCCCCGTTCGACCGCTGGAAATTCGGGGGCGATAAGTCCGCGCTCTCGCCTCGTGCGTTCAAAGGGTTTAAGGTCTTTACAAGCAATGGAAATTGTGTGAAATGCCATTTGGTGGATGAATTCAGCGCGCCCTTCACGGACGATAAGTTCCACAACATCGGCATCGGGATGGACAAGAAGCCTTTAGAGATCGGACGAGAGAAAATCACCAGAAAAATAAAGGATCGGGGCAAATTCAAGACGCCCACGCTTCGCCACATCACCCAGACGGCGCCCTACATGCACGACGGCCGCTTCGCCACGCTGGAGGAAGTGGTCGATTTCTACGACAAGGGCGGCCACCCGAACCCGCACCTCGACCCGGACATGAAGCCCTTGAAGCTCACGAAATCCGAAAAAGAAGACTTGATCGCCTTCATGGGCGCGCTCACGGGCGATCTCCCGGAAATCAAAGCCCCCGAGTTGCCGAAGTGAGGCTTTTTCGGCAAACTCCACGTCGCCACCGCCCGATCCGATTCGAATGGATCAAGGACCATCCGGATGAAACGCATGAAAAAGACGTTTCCCCTCACGCTCGCGGTAGTCTTCTGTCTCCTCCTCGCGCCCGCCCTCTCGTATGGCGCAGATGCCGGGGAAGGAAAATCCCTTTTTGAGCGAAACAATTGCGGAAGCTGCCACACCATTAAAGGACCTGAAACAAGGATACCCCCGCCTGCGCGCCACGGGATAAAAGGCCCCACGCTCTGGTATGCGGGCAGCAAGTTCCGGCCCGGTTTTCTGGCGAAATGGATTGAAAAGCCGGAGCCTTTTCGCGGCGTCATCTACGGAACCATGAAACGGGGGAAATTCCCGCATCCCGTCCTCCCCGAAAAGGAGGCGGCAAAAGTCGCGGCTTATCTCGAAAGTCTCAAGGATCCCGAAATGCCGGTGGGCGTGGTTCCGGGCTGGAAGAAAATCCCCCGAAAAGTGCTTAGGCGGGCGAGAATCCTGCTTCAGAAAAAACAGCCCTGCTATTCCTGCCACATGGTCGCGATACGAAAGACGGTTTACCGGGCGAAAATCGAGGTGGGCGGCCACAGTGCGCCCCATTTCAAAGAAGCGGGGCGCAGGCTGAACGCCGATTTCATCGTGGCTTTCCTGAAAAAGCCGGAGCGCTACAATCCCAACGGCAGAATGCCGGTGTATGGGGAGGAGGCGTTCACGAAACTGAGCGAGAAGGATTTCCTCGCTCTCGCCGCCTACATCGCGAGTTTCAAATGAAGTTTCACATCCTCGGGAGAACGCTGTCTCTCGCCATCGTGGTGGCTGCGGCGAACGCCCCCCTCCTTGTGAGTGCGGACGAACCGCCAAGCCGCGTGAACGCGCAGGAGAATTTCCGCTGGTACTGCATCCAGTGCCACGGCCCCAAGGGAGACGGCAAGGGGGTGAACAACACCAAGAAGCTGCCCGTGAACCCCCGCAATCTCACCGACGGCAAGGACATGGCCCAGTTCTCCGATGAGGACATGGTGCGCACCATCACCCACGGGGGCGGGGCGAGCGACCTCTCCCCCATCATGCCGCCCTGGGGCAACGTGTTTACAAAAGATGAGATTCGTGATTTGGTGGCCCTGATACGCAAGATGTGCAATTGCCGCTTCGACCCCAAGGCGAAAGAGGCGTTTTTGAAGCAACAAGGCCGGTAGGTTCTCCGAAAATGCGCGACCTCATGCTCACTCTTGTCATTCTCGCTCTTTTGCTCTCGATTCCCGCGTCCGCGCTCGCGGCGGGAGAGCGGATTCTCGTCACGAACACGCGCGAAGGCACGCTGAGCGTCATCTCGCGCGATACCCACGAGGTCATCAAAACCATCCCCGCTGGCAGGAAGGCGAACCGCCTCTCGCTCGCGCCCGACGGACGCCACGCCTACCTCATCAACGACGGCAGCGCTTTCGTGCGCGTTTTCGACACGCATACGCTCAAATTCACCCGCCGCGTGCGCGCAGGGCGCGACCCCTACAATCTGGCGTTCTCCCCAGACGGCGCGCGCGCCTATTTCGTGAACACCTATTCGGACAACGTGACGATTCTCGACGTGGCGGCCCGGAAGGTCATCGGCCTCATCAAGCACGGGGGGAACAACCCGGTGAACATCAAGCTGAGCCCCGACGGCCGCCGGGCCTTCGTGGCGAACGAGTTGAGCGAGGATGTCTCCGTCGTCGATCTCGAAACCGGAAAGCCGATCAAACAAATCGAGGCGGGCCACTACATTGAGGGCATCGACGTGACGCGCGACGGTAAACACCTCTACGTCATGAACGGGGAGCGGCATTCCTACAGCGTGGTCGATCTCGATACCTTGGAAATCATCCGTACCATTAAACTCTCCGGCGAGCCGCACGACGCCCTCATCACGCCGGACGGGAAGTTCCTCTACGTCACCCTCCCGCACATCAACAGGGTGTCCGTCTTCTCGCTCCCCTCGCAAAAGCGCGTCGCCAGAGTGAAGCAGGGCATACGGCCCGACCTCATCGCCTTCACGCCCGACGGCGCGCTCGCCTACGTGACGAACCGGGACTCGAAAGAAGTGTTTGTGATGGACGCGAAAAGCCACCGCAACATCAAGAAAATCCGCGTGGGAAACGGGGCCCACGGCGTGCTCGTCGTACCGCTGCGCCCGTGAATTGATGTTTTTTGATGACGGCCCATCTGCGTTCGAGCGAAGAGACTCCGCGGTGATTTCAACGAAATGAAGACCATCGCCCATCACGGATAAACGGCGTAACGCGATCAATGATGAAAGTTGCTTTTCCCGTCTCCGTGTATCATATTCGAGAGACGACTCCACTCTCAAGCGACACCTGAGGAGAGGAAAAGATGACAGAGTTTCAAATGGCGACACTTGAGGTTTCACGGGCAGGACTCGATATTGCACGGACTGGGCTTTGGGTATCGGCCGTTCACGCCTTGATTACGCTTGTCGTGGGCGGCGTCCAATGCCTTCTCATCTTGTATGGTCTGAAACAGATGAACCGCGCTTCAGTAGCCAGAGACAAGCAGCATGAAATAAACTTGAAAGCCTTGGAAACTTTGATTGAAAGAACGTCGAAGTGAACGGAGGAAAAGACCGGCGCTTCACCTGATTTCCTTTGGCATTTCTTGAGATACGTCCTTCCAGACGATGCGCGCGACACCACCAAAAGGAACAGCAACCCGCCACGAGAATCCCGTTGCCCGACCCACCATTTTATGTTGGCTCCTTTTTAGCGCGGTTTCTATCCATTATCCCGGCGCAATCAACTCTACCAATGAAATCCAAATGAGCGACATCACACGGTCATGACGAAAGTTGCTTTTTCCGTGCTCATATATCATATTCGAGAGGTGACTCCACTCCCAAGCGACACCTGAGGAGAGGAAAAGATGACGGAATTTGAAATGGCAACGCTTGTGATTTCACGGACAGGGCTTTGGATCTCGGCGGTTCACGCCTTGATTTCGCTTGTCGTGGGCGGCGTTCAATGTTTTCTCATCTTGTATGGACTAAAACAGATGAACCGCGCTTCGGTAGCCAGAGACAAGCAGCATGAGGAATCCATGACCGCTTTGGATACCCGCCACTGCGAAAGCATGAAGGCTCTGGAAACATTGATTGAAAGAACGTCGAAGTGAACGGAGAAAAAGACCGGCGCTTCTCCTGATTTCCTTTGACATTTCTTCAATGCGCGCCCTCTTCTTTGGCGCGGAACATTTTTTCTAACGCCGATGGCCTGTCCACTCGAAGGTGTCCGTAATATGCGCCCTCTCTCGTGGCATCAGTCCATTATCCCGGCGCAATCAACGCTACCAATGAAATCCAAATGAGCGACATGACGCGAGCGATGGGAAAGTTGCTTTTTCCGTCCCCGTGTATCATATTCGAGGGGCGACTCCACTCCTAAAGACACCAAGGAGAGGAAAAGATGACGCAGTTTGAAATACTGACGCTCTGGATTTCAGCCATTCACGCCTTGATTGCGCTTTTTGTAGGAGGCGGCCAATGTTTTCTCATCTTATATGGACTGAAACTGATGCAGCGTGGAACCGAGAAAAGGGAAGAACAAAGCAAACGGTTACATGAGGAAACCATGACCGCTCTGGATACCCGCCACCGCGAAAACATGAGAGCGCTGGAAGTCTTGATTGAAAGAACGTCGAAGTAAACAAAGAAAAAGACCGGCGCTTCGACAAATTTCCTGATCATTCCCCAACGAGTTACAAACCTTGTATCGAGCGCAGCCTGCCTTTTCTCGTCTTCAGGCTCAGCGTGTCGTCCGACTTCGGCCCTGATACCCGCCCTCTCCCAAACGCAGCTTTACTCTCTTTCCCTCACCACCGCTCATTCCTATGCAACGCGGGCCCTATTAACCACCCTCGCCCGTGGAGCAGCGAAAGCCGATCTTGTTGTTCCGGTATTCGGGGTGGCGATGGTAGCGGTTGTGCGCCGTGGCCCAGGCGATGGGGCTGCCCCAGGATGCGCCTCGAACGACTCTGGTTTTCCCCCTGGAAGGCCCGTGCGGGTCGCGCTCGGCCATTTTTTTATACGCTCTCGATTGATAGCGGTCGGCCACCCACTCCCAGACGTTGCCGGACATGTCGAGCGCGCCGAACGGGCTCGCGCCTTTAGAGAAGCGACCCACGGGGGCGACGCCGGGAAATCCGTCCTTGCCACCTTTGAGGTTGCCTCTCATTGCATCGCGCCCCTTGCCCCAGGGGTAGCGCCTCCCGTCACCGCCGCGCGCCGCGCGCTCCCATTCCGCCTCGGTGGGCAGACGCCTGCCCGCCCACTGACAATACGCTTCCGCGTCGGGCCAACTTATGTGGGATACGGGTTGTTTGGGAACGCTTTTCCAGCTCGATTTCGGGCCTTCGGGCCGGCGCCAACTCGCCCCTTTCGTCTTGCGCCAGCCGCCCTTTCCCTTTCTCAGGGAAGCGTCCCACGTCCAGGACCATTTCCGCTTCTCGGCCGTCGTCTTGTATCCGGTTTGGGCGACGAAACGCGCGAAGCGCTCCGCCGTCGCCTCTGTCTGGTCGATCCAGAAACCAGAGACAAAGATTTTCCGGGGCGGACGCTCGTCCTTGTCACCGGCTTTGCTGCCCATGACGAACCATCCCGAGGGAACGTGAACCAGCGTGGCGCCGTCGAACCCGGATATTTTCTTACGGGCCTGCTGTGCATGAACGAACGAGCCTGTGAAGCCCAAGAAGCAGACAACCAAGACAGTAACGAAAGCTCTCGTGGGAAACATGCTTGTTCTCATCTCCTTGTCCCGGACGATGACGGGCGAAACAGGGAACGTCCCGCAAAAGCGGAAAAAGCTAGTCCTTCAGCGGGTCTCTGGGGTCGTCCACGAACGTCGTGCCCGCCGCTTCCTTGTTGGGCATACCGCCGTAGGTGAATATCAACTCCGCCGGCTCGTCTCCGCTCGGATTTTCCTGGCCGTGAATGCACCCACACGGAAAATAGACGAAATGGCCGACGGGCACCTCTTTTCTGGTGATCTCCCCGCCCTCTTTCCAATAGATGTTGATGGGGCCTTTCACCACGTAAATCGTGGTGTCGCAATTTTGGTGAAAATGAAGCGCGTTGCGCCCCCTGGGCGGGATGATGGTTCTTCCCATCGTGATGGTATCGGTGCCCGTCGTCTCTTGGTTCACGCCCCAGCGGATGTCATAGGGCGGCTCATAGGCCTTGTCCTCGTCTACGTCCAGTGAATTTACGACTTGCGGGATCGGCAACTCCGCCATGATGACGCCTCCAAATATGGGTAAAAATCCAAAAAACCGGAAAACTCTCGCTCTAACCTTCGGGCGGAACGCTCCAGGACACGATGTTCTTTTCTCGCAAAACCTCGAGTTCACCAGCGTCCATGCCGAGCAGATCGCCCAGAACCTCTCTTGTGTGCTCTCCCAGATAAGGCGCTCTCACGTATTTCATATCCGCGCCCGGCATTCTGATGGGCGCCCCAAGAACCTTCATCGTCCCCGCCACGGGGTGATCCATCTCCACAATCATGTTCCGGGCCAGAATCTGGGGGTCTGCCATCGCCTGCGCCACGGTGTTCACCGGCGCGAAGGGAACGAATCCCTGGAGCAATTCGGTCCATTCCGCGTTCGTTTTATCCTTGAACGCCTTTTCGAGGATATCCAAGAGAACTTCACGGTTCTCGAAACGATCCTGGGCCATTTGGAAGCGCGGGTCCTCGGCCACCTCCCCAATCCCCATGCGCTCGACGAGAATGGGGAAAAAACTTTGTTTGAGGCAAAGCACGCTTATCCAGCCGTCTTTCGTCTCGAAATTCTGCGCGGGCACCATCGAGGGATGCGCGCTCCGGGAAAATTTTTGCGGCGCATAGTCGCAGTTGAGCGCCCAGGTGGCCATGTATGCGAGTTGAACCAGGGCGCCGTCCATCAGCGCCACGTCGACGTCTCTGCCCTTTCCCGTGCGGCCGACCTCCCAGAGTGCAGCCAACAGGCCCACGAGCGATATGAAACCGCCCGTGAAATCGACGAAGCTCACACCGGCCTTGGTGGGGGGGCCGTCGGGCTCTCCCGTTAAATCCATGATGCCCGCGTAGGCCTGCATGAGGTAGTCATAGGCCGGCTCACCCGCTCTGGGGCCCGTCATCCCGTAGCCAGAGAGAAAACAGCACACGATTTTCTCGTTATAGGGACCCAGGTGTTTATACGTTATTTCGAGTTTTTCGGGCGCCGTGCCCCTGCAATTCGCATAGAGCGCGTCCGCCTTGGGCGCGAGCTTGCGCAATATCTCCCTGCCCTCGGGCGTGCGAATCCTGAGCGCGACGCTCTTCTTGTTGCGGTTGAAGGACTGGAAATAGTAGCTGTCGTTATCCGGGAGGGCATACGGGGGAACGGGCCGCGCGGAATCCCCGCCCACGGCGTGATCCTCTATCTTGATGACCTCGGCCCCCATATCCGCCAAGAGTTGCGAGGCCAGCGGCCCCGCCCCGAACTGCTCCACCGCCAGTATCCGAAGCCCTTCCAGCGGAAGTCGACCATCCATCAATCACACCCTTTCCGGAATCTCCGCCCCGGGATTCATCGCACCACCCGAGGCAAATCTATTTTACGGAGCTTGAGATTCACCCGAATCTCAAGCAATATCAACGCTTTTCGGCTTTGAATCACTCACCTGCATACACGAGCGCACATGAGATTATTACAAAACATCGCGAAAGTATAATTACGGTTTCTTTCGCGCCCCGGATTTTGCTAGAATTCCGATACCTTGGTTCAGTTTCAATCCACCTGAAAGGCTTCGTCTTTCGCATCTTGGGAACGCACTCATTCATGGTCACAAAAATATCGATTCAAAACTTGAGAAAAATCTATGACACTCCCGAAAGGCGGGTGCATGCCTTGGAGGGCGTGAACCTCAACATCGAGGATGGCGAGTTCATCTGCCTCGTGGGGCTTTCGGGCTGCGGCAAGACGACGCTGCTCAACATGCTCGCCGGCTTCGTCGAGATCACCGCGGGCACAATCACCATGGACGGAAAAACGCTCACCCAGGACTACGACAAGGGCGTCGTTTTCCAGGAATACGCCCTCTTCCCGTGGCGCACGGCGAGGCAGAACGTGGAATACGGCCTCGAGATCAGAAACATACCCGAGAAGGAGCGCACAGAAATCGCGGTCGAGTTCCTGCGCCTCGTCCGCCTCGAAGAATTTGCGGATTTCTTCCCCCACAACCTCTCGGGCGGCATGCGCCAACGGGTGGCGGTGGCGAGAGCCATGGCGTTCGACCCGCAAATCCTCCTGATGGATGAGCCCTTCGGCGCGCTCGACGCCCAGACGCGCGAGGAATTACAGGAGTTGACCGTCGACGTATGGCAGAAGACGAAAAAGACGATTCTCTACGTCACGCATAACTTGAGCGAAGCCGTCTACCTCGGGAGCCGGATTGTGGTTTTCGTCCCGAATCCGGGGAGAATCCGCGAGATCGTGAATGTGGACATCCCCAGGCCCAGGGACGACCTCGCGCCCGAGTTCATCAGACTGCAACGACACGTGAACGATTTGATTCGCGATTTTTAGAGAGGAATAATCCATGCAGACATTCGAGGCAGCATCCGTTCCTCAGGCGATGGATGAGAAGAAAAAAGAGGCGAGAAAGCCGATATGGGTGAAGTTGCGGCCGATCTACCCGTTCATCGTCATCCTGGCCATCTGGCAGGTCGCCGCCATGCAGGCCCAGGGCAACCAGGGCAGGCTCTTTCCGACCGTCGACGCCATCGTCTATCGGGCCTGGGAGCTGGTGACGGACCCCTTGTTCCGGGCGTTGGCCGAAAACCCGAACCTGGGACTCATTGACCAGTTCTTGAAACTCCTGGAGAGTCCGATTCTGCTGCATACGCTCCACACCGCGTGGCGCCTTCCGTTCGCGTTCTTCATCGCCGCCGTCGTCGGCACCGTCGTGGGCATAATGATGGGGCGCTTCGCTTTCTGGGAGGCGTTCTTCGTGCCGCTTCTCTCGGTGCTGCTGCCGATTCCGGCCATCGCGTGGACGCCCATCGTCGTCATCTGGGCGGGCATCGGGGATCAGACGGTCATCGTCATCACGGCCTTCGCCTCGTTCCTGCCCATCGCCATGGCCGTCTGGACGGGCGTGAAAACCGTGAACCCGGTATGGATACGCGCGGCCCAGTCGATGAACGCGGACAAGATGACGATTTTCCGCACCGTCGTCCTGCCGGGATCCCTGCCGATGATCCTGAGCGGTCTGCGCATCGGCCTGGCGCGCGCCTGGCGCGCGGGCGTGGGGGCGGAGGCGTTCGCCGGCATTCGCTGGGGGCTTTCCGCCGGCATCTTCGACGCCCAGGAATACCTCGACATCGCGTTCATGATGGTCGCGCTCGCCGTCTTAGGTCTTTTCGGCTTCATTCTCGAAAAGATGCTCTTCCAGCCCATCGAGAGCCGCACCGTCATCCGCTGGGGCATGATGGAGGCGATGGGCGCGCAGGACAAGAAAGTGTAATCAAGGCAAGAACGATAAACGCTCACCGGCCGGGCGCGGCGAGAGTCGCGCCCGGTTTTTTTATGTCATGGAGGATGATTCGCGCGCGCCATTCCCGCCACTCACCGCTATCCCGTCCCGCCACGCATTGCTGCGGCGCATGAGCGCGTAGCGTGCGCCCTTGGGGGGAGCGGGCCCTCCGGCGCGAACGAGGCAGCGCAGAAGAGTAGGAGCCGAGAGAGGAGAGACATCCTCGAAATGCGGGTTGAACACCCGGCCCCGGCAATTGGAAGTATTATGCTTGTGGGCGCGAAACTCCTCGATATTCCAAGGGAGCATCCGGCTCCAGCAATAAGAAACCCCCGGGAGCCCACGCCCCCGGGGGTTTTCTCTTGCGTCTTGTCCGTTCGCCTAGTTGAAGCCGATGTCCTTCGCGGCCTTGCGGAGGATGGAGTCATCCAGGTACGGACTCTTGGTGAAGTCGGGGTGGCTCTTGATCCAGCCGAGCTTGATCTGCTTATCGCCCATGTCGTTCAGGTATTTCTTCACCTCGTCACTCAGGAAAACCTCCGTCTTGAGCTTTTTAACGACCTTGAGAGTGGTGCTCACCTTGGCCTTGTCGCCGACTTCCTGCAGCGCCCTGGTGTAGACCTTGGCGTAGGTCTTCGGGTCATTCTTGAGCAACTGGTGCGCCTTCAGCCAGCCCCTGAAATACTTGTAATAGAGATCGGGGTGCTTCTTGATGGTCTGGGGGTTGCCCACGTGCATCATTCTCGTATTGTCGTACTTGCACAGATCCTCGAGATAGCGAATCAGGCCCTGCTCGCGGGCGATTTCACCCTGCGGCTCGCCGACCATGGCCGCCTGGGCGGCGCCGGATATCAGAGCGGCGATGCGCTCGGTGGTGCGGACGCTCAGGAGCGGGAAATCCGAGCGTTTCAGGCCATGCGCGGGAATGACGTAGGACTGAAACGCGAAGTCCGTGCTCGTGCCCTTCTTGTTGGCGAACACCGAGCCTTTGAGGTCCTTCAAGCTCTTGGCCTTCGAGTTCACAGGCACGATGATGGCGACCATGCCGCAGATGTTCGCCGTCACCCCGATGGCGGTCACCCGCGCGCCCTTGGAGATCGCCGTGGTGAAGGGCGAGAAGCCCGTGGTGCCGGTATCCAGATTATTCTGGATGATGGCGTTGCGCATCAGTTTGCCCTGCTTGAAGTGGCCCATCGTGTACTTTAAGCCCTCTTTTTTCCAGTAGCCCATGCGGTCGGCGATGACCTCGAAAGACCCCATCAGGGCCCTGTGCGCGCCGATGCGCAGCGTCGCCGAATCGGCCGGTGCGACCACCACGAACGTACCCACTACGAACGCGGCGGCAAGTGCGAAACCAACTAATCTTTTCATGCTTGTTCCTCCTTGGTGTGGATAAAGACTTCCATGGATAGCCAATGTATCACACGAAGACACAGGTTCGGCGATGCTATAGCACCATCGACATCCTGACAACCTATGCCAGGTAAGTGGGTAATCTCCGCTCGGCATGTGAAAACGTGATTATCTCAACAAATACATGTAATGCCCTTGCGCGCCATTATACAACACAATTTCGCAAAAAACCCAGGCATCAGAACGAGTTGCGCTTTAACTCTCTGGAGCCGGAATTTGGAATGGCTGCAACCTGACTGCGAGCAAAGGAAGCGAAAGATTCTACAAGGCGGAAGAAGTGGCGGGGCTGACGGGACTCGAACCCGCGATCTCTGGCTTGACAGGCCAGCGCGATAACCAAACTTCGCTACAGCCCCCACGGGAAAAATTTTGAAAACCGCCCGAAGAATGTCGGTTTATATCCCGCTCTCGGGCTCTAAGTCAACACGAAAGGCTACATTTCACCTCAAAGCGGCAAACACGGCGCTTCCCTGTGGATGAGACGCCGCTCAGCCCAGAGCCGAGCCGAGAGACTCTCCTTGCGCGAGGCGCGCCACTCCCCGCTCCGTCACCAGGGCGTCCACGAAACGCGCGGGCGTCACGTCGAACGCGGGGTTGAAGACGCGCACGCCCTCTGGCGCGACGGGCGCGCCGCCAAAGGAGCGAACCTCCTCCTCCGGGCGTTCTTCTATGGGAATATCCGCTCCCCCTTTCGCCTCCATGTCGATGGTGCTCGTCGGCGCCGCCACGTAAAAGGGCACTCCGTGCTCCCTGGCGAGCACCGCGAGGCCATAGGTGCCGATTTTATTGGCGACGTCCCCGTTTGCGGCCACGCGGTCCGCACCGACGACGATCGCGTCGATTCTTCCCAGGCTCATGCAATGCGCGGCCATGTTGTCGGTGATGAGTACGACGGGAATACCGTCGCGGCTCAACTCCCAGGCGGTGAGTCGCGCTCCCTGCAGAAAAGGCCTCGTCTCGTCCACGAAGACCTCGCGCACACGCCCGTCCCGGAAGCCGCTGCGAATCACGCCGCCCGCCGTGCCGTACCCGGCGGTCGCCAGCGCGCCCGCGTTGCAATGGGTGAGAACGCTGCTCCCCTCCGGCAACAACGCAGCGCCCAGATCGCCAATCCTGCGGCAAACCGCCACGTCCTCCTCATGCATCTCTTTCGCCAGGCGGAGCAGTTCTTCGGCCAACGCTTCGGGCGCGGAGTCGCTTTCGCGGATATGCGCCTTCATTTTTTCAATCGCCCAGAAAAGATTGACCGCCGTGGGGCGCGTGGCGCCCAGCACCCGGGCCGCCCGTTCGAGCGCCTCACGCTGCGCATCGGCGCTTGAACCCGCGTGGTGGGCGGCGGCCAGGGCCATGCCGTAGCCCGCCGCTATCCCGATGGCGGGCGCGCCGCGCACCACCATGCTCTTGATGGCCTCGGCCACCTCCTCTTCCGTGCGGCATTCGAAATAAACCTCTTCGCGGGGAAGTTTTCGCTGATCGATCAAGACGAGCGCGCCGCCTCGAAACGCTATGGTGTGAAAATTCCCCTCAATCTCTTTTTTCCCGGCCATTCATTTTCTCTCATTCATGGTTTCGTGCGAGCGCGTGTCTCCCTATGCCATCGAGCTCAGGATCTTTTTTGCCTCCTCGATACCCAAGCCTGAGATTTTCAGGCGTTTCCTGCGCGCGCTCACACCCGAGGCGATTCGTATGGCGCGCTTTGGAATCTTCATTTTCCGGGAGAACAACTCGATGCACTGCTTGTTGGCGGCCCCGTCCACGGGCGGCGCCGTCAGCCGCACCCGCAGAGCGCCGTCTTGAACTCCACTGATTTCCGTCTTGGATGAGCGCGGCTGGACCCGAACCTCAAAGCTGACGCCGTCCGCCTCCTCGCGGAGGCCGATCACGACGCATCGCCCTCCGCTTTCTGGTTCAACTTGATGACGTTTTCACTTTCCTCGTCAGCAACTTCTTCGCTTTCCTCTTCGAGGAGTCGGGTGAGGTCGACCCCCATGCGGACGCCCTCGACTTCGAGCGTCCGAATTTGAGAGAGAAACGTCTCGTACAGATCCGTGAGAAGCTTTTCCCTCCGCTCCGTTAAACCCGCTATCTCCTCACACAGCTTTTTGGTATCTTTTTCGGCCTGCGCGCGAATCTTCTCCGCGTCGACCTTGGCCTCTTTGATCATCTCTTCGGCGTCGATTTCCGCTTTCTCCACCATTTCGCCGGATTTGGCCATGGCCTGATCCCTCAGTTCATTCACGGAGATGAGGATTTTCTGCAGGTTGGCGTACTCTTCTCTCAAACCATTATATTGCTCGAACAGGTCCTTGCATTGCAGGCTGAGTTGCTCGTTCTTCCGCACGGACTGATCCAGCCAGTCGGCCACCTTGAACAAGAACGCATCGACTTCGAGACGATCATAGCCCCGCATTTTATTCGAAAATCTATGGCTTCGAACGTCGTTGCCGATGAACTTCATCTGTAGGCTCCCAAAGCGAAAATCAACGCAACATCCTGGCCAGATCAAAAATACTCTGTACCACGAAACTTTGCAAAAAGAATATGACCAGCAAAACCACAATCGGACTCGCGTCGATGCCTCCGATATTCGGCATCCGGTAGCGCACGGGCGCCAGCACCGGCTCCGTCAGGCGATACAATATCTGGACAATCGGATTGTAGGGGTCCGGATTCACCCACGACAAGAGCGCGCGAATGATGATGATCCAGATATAGATGGTGAGCAGATAGCTGAGAATCACGCCGATTCCGTTCACGAAATTCGATATCAAGAACACGGCCGAACCCCCGTTTGAAAAAATGGGCTAGCCACGGCCCAACTCCTCGCTCCTGCGCGCGGCGGCGCTCACGGCGTTCATGACGGCGGAGCGCAACCCCCCGTTTTCCAGCGCGTGCAAGCCGGCGATGGTCGTTCCCCCGGGCGAGGCCACCATGTCTTTCAAGCGGCCCGGATGCTCTCCTGTTTCGAGCAGCATCTTGGCGGAGCCCAAAACGGTTTGGGCCGCCAGCAGCATCGCCTCCTCACGCGGCAGGCCCGCCATCACCCCGCCGTCCGCCAGCGCCTCGATGAACTGGAAAACATACGCGGGGCCGCTGCCCGACAAACCCGTCACGGCGTCCATCAACGATTCAGGCAGAACCACAGCCTTGCCCACGGACTCCAAAAGCTGTCTCGCTTGCGACAAATCCGCCTCCGACGCCCCTCCGCCCGCGCACAGCCCCGCGGCGCCTTCTCCCACGAGGGCGGGCGTGTTCGGCATGACGCGGACGATGCGCGCCTCACCGCCCAAAATCCCCGTGAACCGGCTCGTGGGCGCGCCTGCGACGATGGAAATCAGGAGCGGGCCGTGCGCCAGGGCGTCCTTCAGTCCATCCAGAACAACGTCCAGCACCTGCGGCTTCACGGCGATCACCACCGTTTGCGCCTTAGGAGCGGCTTCCGCCCCATCGGGCGCCACCTGAAACCCCGACGTTTTTCTGAGATATTCGGCGCGCTCGGCCAGGGGTTCCGCGATGACGATGTCATCGACTTTCGCATAGGCGGAATTCACCATGCCCATGGCGAGCGCTTCGCCCATGTTTCCACCACCGACTACAAGGATTTCCGCCATTTTTCAAGCACCTTCCGCATGTGAGTTCGAAATAGTCCCGAACGCCGGAACCAGCTCATCCTACTGAAATGATTGGTCTGTTTCAAATTCGCTTCAGCTCGTTCCTCTCGGTCCAAAAACGGCCGTGCCGATGCGGACGAGCGTCGCTCCCTCGGCTATCGCGACTTCAAAGTCGTTCGACATGCCCATCGACAACTCGCGGACGTGGGAGAAGCCGGCGTCTCGGATCTCATCCCTCAATTTTCTCAACGATTCGAAATGCGGGCGGCTCTCCTCCGCCTCCCGTCCCAGGGGAGGAATGCACATCAAGCCGACCACCCGCAAGGCTTCCAGCGCAGACGCCTCCCGCACGAGCGTCATGGCATCCGCCGGGGCGACCCCTCCCTTCTGGGTTTCTTCCCCGGTATTGACCTGGATAAACACGTCCAGGGGTTCTACCCCCGCGCCATTCACGCGCTTGTTCAACTCCCGCGCGAGGGCGAGAGAATCCAGAGATTCCACCACGTCGAACAGCCCGGGCACGGCGCGGGCCTTGTTCCTTTGCAAACTGCCGATGAGATGCCACCTCGCTTTGCCCGCCACTTCAGGGTCAATCTCGCCCCTCTTGCGCTGGGCTTCCTGCACCCGATTCTCCCCGATGATGTCGACGCCCGCCTCGATGGCTTCGACGACCCGCTCGGGGGGCTGGGTCTTGCTCACGGCCAGAAGGCGAATTTCATCCGGGTTCCGCCCACAGGCCAGGGCGGCATCCGCCACGCGCCCCTTCACCATCTCGTATCGCTGCCCTATAACGCTCACCGTCTTTCTCACGCTCCTATCCATATCGCCGAGAGCAACCTCCCCGTGGGCGGCCCGTCTCGGCGATAGGAGAAAAATCTCGACGATTCCGAGAACGTGCAGGGCCCCGGCGCGCCAATCCGGCTTTCGGGAATCCCCGCCGAGGCCAACTGAAGCCTCGCCGCGAAGGGAAGGTCCAGCAGCCACTTGCCCCGCCCCAGTGGCGTGGTGAAATCTCTCCAGTTTCGGTGCCGTTCCCGAAAAAGCGGCAAGCACTCCTCGCCCACCTCGTAGCGCTCCCCAGAAATGGCGGGGCCGAGGGCGGCCCGCATGTCCCGGGGCTCGCAGCCGTATTCCTCCCGCATCCGCTCGATGGTCCCGGGCAAAACGCCGCCGGCCGCCCCCTTACGCCCCGCATGAACGGCGGCGACGACCATCTTCCGGGCGTCTGCGATGAGCACGGGAATACAATCCGCCGTCTGAACCGCTACGCCCAAGCCCGGGACATTCGTAACCAGGGCGTCGCCACACGCCTTTTCATCGGGGGAGATGCGCTCGGCCACGAGAACATCGCACCCGTGCACCTGTTTTACTTCCACCAGGCGCCCCGCCGGAAAATCGGCGGCTTCAAAAAAACGCCTCCTGTTTTCCGCTACATTTTCGGGGACTTCACCCCTCGCGCGCCCGAGGTTCAGGGAACGGAAGCCGCTCTCGCTCACCCCTCCTCTTCGGGTGCTGAACCCGTGACGCAGGAAAGCGAGTTCTTCCAGCAGCGGTGATCTCAGAAATTCAACGCCGCCGGATTCGTGGCGCTCCAAAGAATTCATCCGCAACCCATCCCGGACGACGAGAAATCATCGAACACCTCTGCACAAACTCCCCTGCTCTGCTCACATTATAAAGAGAGGTCCGTGACGCCACAAGAAACAGGCTCATGCTCCGGGAAAGGCGGGGCTGGGGGAGAATGCTCTCCCCCAGTCGCGTCCATGGGGAATGCGTCGTCAGGCGCGAGAGAGGCCCCCCCGACCGAACGACGTTGGGGAGTTTCAGTCAACCTGCTTTCGCAGGAAGGTGGGCACGTCCAGATCGTCATCCTCCAGATTATCGGGGACACCGGATTGCATTTTAGTGTTTTTCAGGCGGATATACGCGGGAACCGAAATTTTTCCGCCCTCGGTGCCCGTGGCTTCCGCTCCCAGAGGGGGAACCTCTCGAATCGATTCCCGCCCAAAGCCCGTCGCAATGACGGTCACGCGAATCTCGTTCTCCAAGTTCGCGTCAATCACCGAACCGAAAATAATGTTGGCGTCCTGGTGCGCTTTTTCATGGACGAGTTTACAGGCCTCGTTCACCTCGAAGAGCGCCAGATCCTTACCGCCGGTGATGTTGATGAGCACGCCCCGGGAACCCTCGATGGTCCCCTCCTCGAGCAACGGGCTGTTGATGGCGTTTTGCGCGGCGATGACGGCGCGATTCTCGCCCTGGCCCGTACCGCTGCCCATAAGCGCCTTGCCGCCCATGTCGCGCATGATGGTGCGCACGTCGGCGAAATCGAGATTGATCAGGCCGGGTGTGGTGATGAGGTCGGCGATTCCCTTACATGCCTGCAACAAGACGTTGTTCGCCTTCTGGAAAGCTTCCATCATCGGCGTGGAACGCTCGACCATTCCCAGGAGACGCTGATTGGGGATGGTGATGAGCGTGTTCACGGCTTCGCGCAACTCATCGATTCCCTCGTCGGCTTGACTCATCCGGCGAGGACCCTCGAACTCGAACGGCTTGGTCACGACGCCCACCGTCAGCACGCCCGCCTCTTTCGCGATGCGCGCGATGACGGGAGCGGCGCCCGTGCCCGTGCCGCCGCCCATCCCTGCGGTGACGAACACCATCTCGAGTTTCTGCATGAATTCAGAAAGACGCTCGGTGTCCTCCAGGGCGGCTTTTCGGCCGACATCGGGGTTTCCGCCGGCCCCCAGGCCGTTCGTCAACTCCTGGCCGATCTGAATTTTCTCGGACGCCAGAGAGCGCTCCAAAACCTGGGCGTCCGTGTTCGCAGCGACGAACTGAACACCCTCCATGCCCTCTGAAATCATGGTGTTGACGGCGTTGCCTCCGCCGCCTCCTATGCCGACGACCGCGATTCTCGCGCTACACGGCGGCTCCTGGTCCAATGTAAAAAACGTCGAATCACTCATTCTCCCCCCCTCCGATCTTGGGAAGCTCTCCCTGCTCCCTCTTGCGATCATTTGAATACGCTAGCCAAAACATGGCGGATTTTTTGTGTTGTTTGACGAATCGGGCCGTGCGACGCCCCGTTCGTGAGGCCCCGGCGCTTTGGGACGCCTGCTTTCATGGCGTAAATCACCAGGCCCACGGCGGTGGAGTACATGGGTCCGTTGACCATATCCACGAGCCCGCTGATGCCGCTGGGAACGCCGAGCCTCACCGGAAGCTGAAGCACGTTCTCGGCCAGTTCATCGGCGCCCTCGATAATGCTCGCCCCACCCGTGAGCACGACCCCGGCGGGAAGGAGATCCTCCATACCGCTTTTTTGTATCTCGCGGCGGATGAGCGTCAATATCTCCTCCATGCGGGGCTCGATGATCTCGGCGAGCATCTGCCGGCTCAATATGCGCGGCGGGCGGCCTCCCACGCTGGGTACTTCGATCTCCTCATCGTTCGACACACGGGCGGCCATCGCGCAGCCGTGCTCCTGCTTGATTCTCTCCGCCTGGTAATCCGGCGTCCGCAATCCTATCGCCATATCCCGCGTGATATGGCTGCCGCCCACGGGGATGACGGCCGAATAGCGCAGCGCGCCCCCGCTGATGACGGCGACGTCCGCGGTGCCGCTCCCGATGTCCACGATGGCCACGCCCAGGTCGCGCTCATCATCGCTCAGCGCGGCCAGTGAGGAGGCGAAAGGCTGAAGCACCAGGCGCTCGACATTCAAGCCCGCCTTCTCGACGCTGCGGGTGATGTTCTGAATCGCAGGAATCGCGCCCGTCACGACGTGGACCTTGCACTCCAGGCGAACGCCCGCCATTCCCGCGGGTTCGGTGACGCCCTCTTGATCGTCGACGATATATTCCTGCGGCAGCACATGGATGATTTCGTGATCCGTCGGCATCGTGACTGCGCGCGCCTGCTCGACGACGCGATCGATATCCTCTTGCGTCACAATCTTGTTCTTGATGGCCACGATGCCGTTGGTGTTGAAGCTGCGAATGTGCCCCCCCGCCACACCAACGAATGCGGAGCGAATGGGGGAGCCGCTGATGAACTCCGCCTCTCCCACCGCCGTTTGAATCGACTCCACCGTCTGATCGATATTCACCACCGAGCCTCGGTTGAGCCCTTTCGAAGCGGTTTTTCCCAGACCTACGACTTCAAGGGAACCGTCCTCGTTCACCTCGGCCACGACCACACAGATTTTCGAGGTGCCGATGTCCAAACCCACCAGCACGTCGCCTCGTTTGCTCATCCTATTGTCCCTCCATCCTTTGTGAGCGGCCGAACGATAACCCTGCCGGGAAATCTCAGATCGAACTGGAGGCCGCCCCCTCCGAATTTCTCCTGGCGGAGAACGTCATCCGCAACGGCCCGGAGCCGACCGGCCTGACTCTCCATCCTCTCTTCACCGACTATGAGTTCCACCTTTCCCTCCAAGGCGCGAAGCCGGAGTTGACCCGATCCGGTGTTTCGCACGGAAATGCACTCGCCGCGAATCACCGGAGAATCATGGAATAAAAAGACCGCTTCGATGGAGCGCGCCAGGCGCGGGTCGCGAACAACGTCGCCCGGCCGCCGGCGTATCGAGTCGAATCCCTCGACCATGGGCAAGCATCCCGCGAGCGGCGTCACGGGCTTGCCGAGCACGACGCCATCCTCATCCACCACGAGGGTTTCAGCGCCCATGATGAGTGCGGCGGGTTTGCGCTCGAGGATATCGACCTGGAGGAAATGGGGCGGACGCATGCGCACGCTCGCGCGCTTTATCCACGGATGAGAGGCCACGCGCGCGCGTACGGCCGCCAAATCGGCGTCGAACAAGTTCGTTCCCGGTTCGACCCCCACGAGTTTTTCGATGTCCTCGGCCCGAAGCGTCTGATGCCCCATCACCACCACCTTGCTCAACTCGAAATGACGGCTGCTCTTCGCCCACCGGACCGCGTGTCCGCCCAGGAGAAGCACCTCCACCAAAACCAAAAAACCGATTGCGGGCCATATCCAGTTTGTTCCAGCTCTCTCTTTGCCGTCTCGCTTGACGCTTTTTCTGACGACCCCGGGATATTCAGCCGTTTGGGCGAGATTCAGGAAAACTTCCCGGCTCTTGGCTTTACCTCTCCACTTGAACGATAAACGCCTCACGCCGGGTCCTCCCCGATGACGTTCAACTCCAGGACCAGCTCGATGCCCTTTTGCTCCAAAATCGTTCTTTTCACCTCGCCGATGAGCGCCAGAACATCCGCCGCCGTGGCCCCGCCGAGATTCACCATGAAATTCCCGTGCACCTCGCTCACTTGCGCGCCGCCGACGCGCATCCCCTTGAGACCCGCCGCATCGACGAGCACGCCTGCGCGCTCGCCGGGCGGATTTTTGAATATGGACCCCGCGCAGGGCACCCCCCAGGGCTGACGCTCCCGCCTTTGAACGGCGCTTCGCCTCAATTGCTCCCGCAACTCATCGGCGTCCGCCGGTCGGAGCGAGAAGCGAACGGACAACACCACGCCCGGCGCGGGCAACTCGGCGCGCCGATACGAGAAACGCAAGTCCTTCGCGGAGAGCCGCTCGGGAGCGCCCCCATCCAGAGGCAACCAGCGAACGCTCTCCACGGCGTCTTCGATGTATGATTCGGCGGTGCCCGCGTTCATGGCCAAGGCGCCTCCCACGGTTCCGGGAACCCCCGCCAGACATTCGGTTCCCGCCCAGCCGCGCTCGGCGGCGAAGCGTACCAGCGCCGGAATCTTCTCTCCCGCGCGCGCTTCGAGCAGTATGCGCTCCGCGCTCTCCTCGACCACTTCGATTCCCCTGAAGGCCTTTGGAAACGCGATGACCACCCCGCGGACGCCTCCGTCGCGCACCAGGGTGTTGGCGCCGCCGCCCAGAACCGTGACCGGCAACGCCTCGCTTCGGCATCTCACAATCAACTTCACCAGTTCGTCTTCCGTCGCGGGCAGCGCGAGGGCGTCCGCCGGACCACCCACCTGAAACGTGGTGTATGCGGCCAGCATTTCATCGAAAAGAATCTCGCAATCGAGATCTCTGAGCTTTTCCGCCATCTCCAGCGCCATGACTTCCTCCGCCGACCCGATGCTCATACCGCTTCCTCTGATTCGCCATCTCTATGCTCGAGTCTCCCGAGCAGATCCCGGCCCGCCTTCCAGACGTCGCCCGCGCCCAGCGTGAGAACAATGTCGCCTCTCCCCGTCTCCTCGAACAGGCGATTCGAGGCATCCTCCAGGCCCTCCACCGCATCGCAACTCCGGTGGCCGTGCGCCCTGATCCCCTCGGCGAGTTTTTCCGAGCTCACGCCCTCGATGGGCGCCTCGCCTGCGGCGTATATGGGCGCGACGAGCACCCTGTCGGCATCGTAAAAAGCGGTGTGGAAGGCATCTTCGAGATGATGCGTTCTCGTGTAGCGATGCGGCTGAAACAACACCACCAGGCGATTTTCCGGCCAGGCCTCGCGAACGGCGCGGAGCGTGACCTTGATCTCCTGGGGATGGTGCCCGTAGTCATCGAAAATCGTGACCCCCGACATTTCGCCAATCCGCTCCAGGCGGCGGCCGATGCCGTCGAACTCGTGGAGTCCTCTTTGAATGTCTCCGAAGGAGACGTCGAGCTCCATCGATACGGCGGCGGCGGCCAGGGCGTTGTCCGCGTTGTGGCGCCCGGGCATGAGGAGGCGAATCTCTCCGAGTCGCTCTCCATGTCGTTTGACGCCAAAGACCGCCTCTCCGTTTTCGTAGCGAAACTCCTCGCCCACGTAATCCGCCTGGGTGCCGAACCCATAGGTGAAGAACTGCTTCTCCACGTGAGGGATGATCTCCTGAACCGCGGGATGATCCAGGCACAAGACCGAAAAACCATAAAAGGGCACCTTGTTCACGAACTCCAGGAACGCGGTTTTGATGGCGTCGTAATTCTCATAGAAATCCAGATGCTCCTCGTCGATATTCGTCACGATCGCAATTGTGGGGGTAAGCCTCAAGAACGTGCCGTCACTCTCATCGGCCTCCGCCACCAGATACTCGCCCTCGCCCATTCGCGCATTCGAACCCAGGGCGTTGATGCGTCCGCCCACGACGACCGTGGGGTCGAGACCGCCGGCCGCCAGAGCCGCCGCGATGAACGAGGTGGTGGTCGTCTTGCCGTGCGTCCCCGCCACGCCGATGCTGTATTTCATGCGCATGAGTTCGGACAACATCTCCGCGCGCTTGATAACGGGGATTTTCCGTCGCCTGGCTTCCGCTACTTCGACGTTCTCACTCGTAACCGCCGAGCTGTAGACCAAAACGTCCACTCCCGCCACGTTTTCCTTTTTGTGTCCCAGAACCACCTTGGCGCCCAGGCCGCGAAGCCTGAATATCGCCTCGTTGCTCGCGATGTCCGAGCCGCTGATCTCATAGCCCAGGTTCAGCAAGACCTCGGCGATGCCGCACATGCCCGTCCCGCCGATGCCCACGAAATGAACGCGGCTCGAGTGCCTGAACATGGCGTGTGTGGCGTATGGTCGCGCTATCACTCTCAGGCTCCTTTCCTCATCACGCCGCCATCGCCTGTTGACGGCACAAGGCGGCCACAGCTTCTGAAGCGTTCGCGCGGGCCAGGGATTTCGTCCGCTCCGACATGGAGACGAGCTTTTCCCGCTCCGCCTCGTATTCGAGCCAGATATCCGCCAGAACCCGGCCGCTCAAATCTTTTTGAAGAATCATTCGCGCCGCCTCGCGCTCCGCGAGATAGCGGGCATTCGCCTCCTGATGCCCGTGGGTGGCGCTGGGCAGCGGAATCAACACGGCGGGGAGCGACATCGCGGACGACTCCGCCACGCTCACCGCTCCCGCGCGAGAGAAGCATACCTGCGCCCAGCGATAGCGATCCGCCATGTCGTGCAGATAAGGCGCCACGTCCGCTTGCGCGCCGACCTGCTCATAGGCCGCACGCACGCGGGGGAAATCCGCCTCTCCCGTCTGGTGAACGAACCGCATTTTCCCGAGCGCCTCACCCAAGAGGGGCAACGCCTCCATCACCGCCTCGTTGATGGCCCGCGCCCCCTGGCTTCCGCCGAATATGAGCACCTTCAAAGGCCCGCCCCAGGAATCTTCGCCGCGTTCGAAATTCTCTGAAAACTCGCTCCTGAGCGGCAGGCCCGTCTCGACGATTTTCCCGCGAGCAAAGCCTGCGTCCCGAACGGGCAGACCCACGGCGACCTTCGACGCAAAACGCGACAGCAGTCGGTTCGCCACACCGGGAACGACGTTTTGCTCGATCAGGACAATCGGCTTTCTCCAGAACCCGGCCGCAGCCACCGACGGAACGCTGGAATAGCCGCCCACCCCCAAAACGACATGGGGACGAAAGCGCCTCAGGATTCCCATCGCCTGGCAGAATCCATAACTCACCAAGACCATCGCCTTGGCCCTTTGGCCCACCGAGCGTCCCAGAACGCCTGCGGAGGAAATCGCCTGAAACGGCAGGTTCTCACGCGGCAGAACCCTGGCCTCGATCCCGCGGGCGGTGCCCACGAATAAAACTTCGTTCGCCTCTCCGCCAGCCAGCCAAGCCCTGGCCACCGCAATACCCGGGTACAGGTGTCCGCCCGTACCGCCGCCCGCAACGAGGAGTTTCATGAGCGCGCCCTCCTGCGGAGGACCGGCTTGCGCGCGCGCGAAATCCACCCGACTGCCGCGTCGAGCGGACTCCTCCCCCCCGATTCTCTGGGGGCTTGGTTCGATGATTCTATGGAAATCAGCACTCCCAGGGAGATGAGCGTAAACACCATAGACGATCCGCCCAGGCTGATCAGCGGCAGGGGTATGCCCGTGGTGGGCAGAAGGCCCGTCGCCACCGCCATGTTCAGGAAACCCTGCGCGGTGACCAGAAAAGTCACGCCCGCCGCCAGCAGGGCGCTGAAGGAATCTTCGCAGCGCATGGCTATCTGAAAACCGCGCCACAACAAGACAACGAACGCCGCCGCGACGCACAAGGCGCCGATGAGTCCCAACTCCTCGCCCACGACCGCGTAGATGAAATCCGTATGGGGTTCGGGCAAATAGAAGAGTTTTTGCTTGCCCTCGCCCAAACCCAGACCCGCCAGGCCGCCTCGCGCAATGGCCAGCAAAGACTGAATGAGCTGATAGCCCGCGCCTTTCGCCGCGGCGAAGGGATCCCAAAAGGCGAATATCCGCTTCATGCGCCACGGCGCGAAGACCACCATGCCGAGCAGGACGAATCCCGTCGCGAGCGCGCAGACGCCCAGGTGGGACGTCCTCGCGCCCGCCAGGTACAACAAAACGCCGACGACCGCGGCGGTCAGGGTGGCCGTGCCCAAATCCGGTTGAATCAGTATGAGGCCCAGAATGATTCCCGCGAATCCGACCGGCGGGAGAAAACCATACATCCAATGATTCAGGCGCTCGCCCTTGAGCGCCAGAAAATGCGCCAGAAAAATCACCAGCCCCACCTTTGCGGCCTCGGCCGGCTGAAAAGAAACGGGACCCAGCATCAGCCACCGGCGCGCGCCGCCCGCCTCTTTTCCGATGCCCGGCGCAAACACCAGCAAAAGCACGAAGACGGAGGCAAGCATCAAGGGAAATGCGATTTTGCGAAAGAGGCGGGGGTCCGTCTGGGAGATGACCAACATACAGGCGAACCCGACAACGGCCCACAATACATGGCGTTTCACGAAGTAGAACGCATCGCCGTACCTGTCCAGCGCCAGAATATGGCTCGCGCTGAACACCATGACGACGCCGAAAGCCACCAGCCCCAGCGAGACGAAAAAGATGACGGGGTCGATTCGTTTGCGAATCAATTCACATCCCTCCCCGTCAGCCCCTGCACCATTTCGCGAAACGCGTCACCCCGGTGGGCGTAGTCGCGAAACTGATCGAAACTCGAACAAGCGGGCGAGAGAAGAACCGTGTCGCCCGCTCTCGCGTCCTCTTGCGAGATGCGCACGGCTTCATCCAGCGTTTTCGCGTAGGCGATCGGCGCGCATCCATCAAAAAAACGACCAAAGCGCTCCGCCGCCTCGCCGATGAGAATCATGCGCCTGACTTTCCGCTCCACACCGGCGCGCAAGGGCGTAAGGTCGCCCCCCTTGTCCACGCCCCCGGCGATGAGGATTACATCCCCCGTCACACTCTCCAGGCTCATCGCCGTGGCGCCCACGTTCGTTCCCTTCGAATCGTTCACCCAGCGAACGCCCCTCGTCTCGCCGACGACCTCCATGCGGTGGGGTAGTCCCTCGAAACTGCGCGCCACGCGCGCCATCGCACCCACGTCCGCGCCCAGAAAATGCGCCGCCGCGCATGCCGCCAGAAAATTCTCCAGGTTATGAAGGCCGGGAACGAGGAGCTCATCCGCGCCGCAAACGCGAGTGGAGCCCCCTTCATCGGCCAAAAACACATCGCCGTTTTCGATATAAGCGCCCCGGCGCACACGCCCTTTCCGGCTGAACGCCAAGACGCTCTGCGAGCCGGGGGTCATGTAGCGCGCCGTCAGGGGATCGTCGGCGTTCAGAATTTTGGCGTCCCCCTCGCCCTGGTTGGCGAACAGCCTCGCCTTGAGGCCTGCGTATTCATGAATGTCCGGGTGCCGATCCAGATGATCGGGCGTCACGTTGGTCATCACGCCCACTTTCGGCTTGAGCGTGGGCGCCCATTCGAGTTGAAAGCTGCTCACCTCACCGACGATGAAATCGGCTCCATCGCCCTCGGCTTCCACCACCTCGACGAGTGCTCTTCCGATGTTTCCGCCCACCGGCGCGCGAAAGCCGCTTTCCTCCAGAATTTTTCCGAGCATAGTAGTCACCGTCGTCTTCCCGTTCGTTCCGGTGACGGCGGCGATGGGCGCGGAACAAAGGCGAGAGGCCAGTTCCACCTCGCCGATTACCTCGGCGCCTGACGCCTTCGCCAGGGCGATGTAGCGATTCGTCGCCGGAATCCCCGGACTCACCACCAACAAATCGCACTCCTCGAAACGCGCCTCATCGTGGCCGCCGAGTTCGAGAACCACGCTTGGGGGCAAGCGCTCGCCCAGGCCCGGAACTTCCTCCAAATCCGTGGCCACCACCTTCGCGCCCAGGCGCGCCAGCGCCCCCGCCGCGGCAATGCCGCTCCTCGCCATTCCCATGACGAGCGCTCGCCGCGCGGGCAGGGCTTCTATCCACGTCGTGGCCTTGTTGTCCAAAACAAGATTCCTCATCTCAGCTTCAACGTCGCCAAACTCATGAGCGCCAAAACGACCGCCACAATCCAGAAGCGGACCGTCACCTTGGGTTCGGACCAACCCTCCTCCTCGTAGTGGTGGTGCAGCGGCGCCATACGGAATACCCGCTGGCCGGTGAGCTTGAAGGAAAACACCTGCACGATGACCGAAAGCGTCTCGATGACGAACAAACCGCCCACCAGAAACAAGAGGAGTTCTTGCTTGATCGCCAGCGCCACCGTGGCCAGCAGTGCGCCCAGTGGAAGCGCGCCCACGTCGCCCATGAACACCTGCGCCGGATATGCGTTGAACCATAAAAATCCAAGCCCTGCGCCGAACATCGCGCCGCAAAGAATGGCCAGTTCCGCCGCGCCCCGAACGTGGAGGATGAGCAGATACTTGGAGATGCCCGCGTGGCCCGAGACGTAGCTGAAAACGAGATACGCCCCCGCCGCGATCAGCAGCGGGCCGATAGCGAGGCCATCCAAACCGTCCGTGAGATTCACGGCGTTGCTCGTCGACACGATGACGAGGGCGGCATAGGGCACGAACCATATCCCGATGTCGGGTTGCACGTTTTTAAAAAAGGGAAGCATGACGACGGTCTGGAAATCCATCTCCACGAAACCGCTATAAAGGGCGTATCCCACGGCGAGACCGATGATTCCCTGGGCCAGAAATTTCATGGAGGGTCTCACGCCGTTTTTGTCTTTCAACACCACTTTCGTGTAGTCATCCCAGAAACCCAGAAGGCCGAAGGCTAGCAGAACGAAGAGGGCGAGCCAGATGTAGCCGTTTGTAAGGTCGTTCCACAGCAGAACCGGCACGGCCACGCACAAGAGGATGAGAAGCCCTCCCATCGTCGGCGTTCCTTTTTTCGCCATGTGGGTCTGGGGGCCATCGTCTCGGATGACTTCGCCGATTTGACGCTCCTGCAGGTACCGAATGAGTCGAGGCCCCAACAACAACGACATGACGAGGGCGGAGAGCACCGCCATCGCCGTTCTGAACGTGATGAAGCGAAACACGTTGAGCGCCGAGATCGTCTGACTCAAAGAAATGAAAGCGGAATAGAGCATCAGATTTCGAGTCCTTCAATAACGCGTTCCATCATCATCGAGCGCGATCCCTTCACCAAAACCCAATCACCGGAGAGGAGCGCCCCGGCCAGCGAGGAAGCGGCCTCCTCCGGCGTGTCGAAATTCATGATCCGGGCGCCGTCCATACCCTCCCGGCGCGCTTCATCGGAGGCGAGCCTCATCAGCGGCCCCACGCCCACGAACAAGTCCACGCCGCAAGCAGCTGTATTTCGCCCCACTTCGCGGTGCGCGCTCTCGGCGGCCGGCCCCAGTTCCGCCATGTCGCCGAGAACCGATATGAGCCGCCCATCGCCCCTGAGGACGCTTGCGGTTTCCAGCGCCTGGGAAACGGACTCAGGATTCGCGTTGTAGGAATCATCCAGAAGATGCACGCCCGCGCGTCCTGGTATCTCGCGGGCTTGTAAGCGCATTTCGGGGAGAACGGCCCGGGAAAGTCCGGCAGCTATCTCATCCAAGGCGACACCCAGCGCAGACGCGCAAGCCGCGGCGGCCAGCGCGTTCAAGACGTTATGACGTCCGAGCGCCTTGATTCGAACCTCGCTCTCACCGTCGGGGCAGCGGAGCGTAAAGCGAGTTCCATCGGCTGAGATATGAATTCCATCCGCCCAAAATTCGCTTTGCGGCGAAAAGCCGAAGTGAATCACACGCCCGCCCATCGCCTCATATCTCTCGGCCAAAACGCGACAGTGCGCATCCTCGTTCGAGAGCACGGCCACTCCGCCTGCGGGCATCGCCTCGAGTATCTCGCCTTTCGCATCGCGCACCGCCTCCACGCTGCCCAGCCCCTCGATGTGCGCAGGCCCCACGTTCGTGATGACGGCGACCCGGGGCCGGGCGATTTCGGCCAGCCTCCTGATTTCGCCGGCCTCGCTCATCCCCATCTCGAAAACGGCGCTCGCATGCTCCTCGTCCAAACGGAGAACCTGGCGCGGCAGACCCACCAGGTTGTTGAGGTTCCCTTCGCTCTTGCACGCCTCGCCGCTGGTGGAGAGCGCCGCGGCAATCATCTCCTTCGTCGTCGTCTTCCCGTTGCTGCCTGTCACCCCCACCACGGGGATATCGAAACGGCTCCGGTGCGCGCGCGCCAGATCGCCCAAGGCTCGCAGCGTGTCCGCAACCTCGATGATGAAAACCGAATCCCCACACGGAACGTCCGCGCCTTGTCCCACGACGAGGCCCGCCGCTTTATTCTCTATTGCCTGGGCCAGGAATTCCGCCCCGTCGAAGTTGGGGCCCTTGAGCGCGATGAACAACTCGCCTGCTCTCAGCGTGCGCGTATCCGTGCTCGCACCTGCGGCATGGGCCGAACCGTCCCCGCGGATGAGCCTCCCATTTACGGCCTTCCCGATTTCATTTGCGCTGAAAACAGCCGCCATTGATTCCGCCCCTATCATTTTTCATATCCCGCGAGACGCAGCGCCGTGCGGGCCTCTTCGCGATCGTCAAACGCAGTGCGCTCGGTTCCCAGAATCTGATACGTCTCGTGCCCCTTGCCGGCGATGACCACGGCGTCTCCCTCGCGCGCTTCCGCGATGATCGCCCGAATCGCCTCGCGCCTGTCCAGAATGCTGCGCCAACGCCCATCGCTCCCAGGCGCGAGAGCGGCGCCGGATTCCACTTCCCTCAGAATCGATGCAGGATCTTCTGTGCGCGGATTGTCGGAGGTCATCACCACGTAATCGCTCCCCCGCAAGGCGGCGGCGGCCATGAGCGGACGTTTTTTTCTGTCCCTGTCGCCACCGCACCCCATGAGGGTGAGAATTCGCCTCTCCGTGATGGGCCGGGCGAACTCCAGCACACGGGCGAGAGCGTCCTCGGTATGCGCGTAATCCACCACCACCAGAAAGGGCTGGCCCGAGTCTATCTTTTCAAAGCGCCCGGGTATGTTCTTCAAAGACGCGATGCCCGCCGCCACTTCATCGAGCGTCAGACCCTGCGATAGACACGCCGCCGATGCGGCCAGGATATTGCTCAGGTTATGGCGGCCGATGAGCGCCGTTTCGACACTCACTCCTCCGGCGGGCGTGAACATCTTGAAATTCATGCCCGCAGGAGAACTCGAGAGGTTCTCCGAGCCGAAGTCCGCCCCGGCGTCCAAAGCGTAGGTCCAGACTTTTCCCCTCGCCTCCGCAGCAATTCTTCTTCCGTAGGCGTCGTCGGTGTTGACGATGGAATTTGCGGGCGAAAAGTCTTGGAACAGCCTCAGTTTCGCCTGGAAATAAGACTCCATGTCGCCATGAAAATCGAGATGGTCCTGGGTGAGGTTACTGAACACCGCCGCCTGAAACTCACAGCCGAGCAGCCTGCCGAGAGCCAGTCCATGGCTCGACACTTCCATCACGGCATGGGAGGCGCCGGCATCCGCCATGCGGCGCAGATACCGCTGGAGGTCGGGGCCTTCCGAAGTGGTGCGCGGCTCCTCGAACACCTCATCGCCCACACGGTAATGAATCGTCCCCATCAAGCCGGTGCGCCTGCCCGAGGAGCGGAGAATCGAATCGATGAGAAACGCGGTGGTCGTCTTCCCGTTGGTGCCCGTGACGCCGATGAGCGCCAACTCCCCGGAGGGATGCCCGAAAAAAGCATCGCCGATGCGGGATAAGGCCTCACGACACGAAGGCGCGACGAACTGGGGGATTTCAGGAGAGACGCCCTCTATTTTTCTCTCCACGACGAGGGCGGCGGCGCCCCCCTCAACCGCGTCTTTGGCGAAACCGTGCCCATCGGCCTGGAAACCCGCCACCGCGACGAAGACGTCGCCCGAGCGGACGAGGCGCGAATCGTAGGCCACGCCGGAGATTTGCGCGGAAAAATCTCCAGCGGCCTTCGCGCCGGGCATCGCCCGGGTCAATTCCTCGAATGAGGCGCTTTTCTCACTCACAACCATCACCCCGCTCAACGCACCGCATCCCGTAAAGCCGCCATCGAGCGGTCGCCATGCAGATAAAGGCGAACCTCCCTTGCGGCGTCAAAAATCTTCTCGCCTATCGTTCGATTCCCATTCTCCACATTGGCGCGAACACGGACCCGGGGGCGCGAATCCGCCACCTGCAGAATCCTCGTCCCCTTCGGGGGCACGCGCATATAGCGCAGCGCCTGCCAGGCGATTCGCCGCCAAACCGGCGCCGCGACCGTTCCTCCCCACGCGCCTCCGGGCGCACGGCCCTCATCGAAGATGACGATGAGGGCGAAGCGGGGGTTCTCGTAGGGAGCGAAACCCACGAACGACATGATGAAATCCGACCGGCTGTAACCCCTCCGGCCCGGGAGAACCTTCTGAGCCGTACCCGTTTTTCCCGCGGCGCCATAGCCTGGAATTTCGGCCCTTCGCCCCGTGCCCTCGGCCACGACCTTCCTCATCAGATGGCCTAAGCGCTTCGCCACGCGGCGAGAGAGGACGCGCCTGAACTGCGGTCCCTGGGTCGGGAGCATCCTCTTGCCGTCACGTTCGATGGACTCGTGCAAAACGGGCTTGGGCATCTGGCCGCCGTTCGCCACCGCGGCCACGGCCATCACCATTTGAAGCGGGGTGACACCCACTTCCTGGCCGATGGATACCGCCGCCAATGAGGTTTTCGACCATTTCTCCGGTGAGCGGAGCACGCCCCGGGCTTCTCCGGGGAAATTGATTCCCGTCTTGCGGCCGAAACCAAACCGGTGCGCCATGAAGTAGAGTTGGTGCTCGCCGATATCACGCGCCATCTTGAAAGCGCCGATGTTCGATGATTTCGTAATCACCTCCTCGGCGGTAAGCCAGCCGTAACCATGATGATCGCGGAGGGTGTAGCGCCCCCCTCCAAACTGGTAGGAGCCGTTTTCGGCGAAATATTTCTTGGAGAGCGATGCGCCCGCGTCCAGATAGGCCGCCGCCGTGACGATCTTGAACGTCGAGCCGGGTTCGTAGAATTCCTGGATGGCGGGTTCTTTCCAGAGGGATGCGCCATAAAGTTTATACGTGTTGGGATTATACCCCGGCACGGACGCCAAGGCCAGAATTCTTCCGCTGTGGGGCTCGACCATCACGCCGATGGCGCGCCGCGCGCCCACCCGGCGGACCTGGGCGCTCAACTCTTTTTCGACGATATACTGAAGCACCTCATCAATAGTGAGGCGAACGTCCGCGCCCGGACGCGCGGCCACGAGAACCCGCGCTTCGGGATGAACCGACCTGCCCTTCGCGTCGCGCTGGATGCGGATGCGGCCCACGCGCCCGCCCATGTGCTCCTGGTAGGATTGCTCCACGCCGTACATGCCCGCATCATCAACGCCGACGAAGCCGACCAGAGAGGATGCGAGTTCACGCTTGGGATAAAACCGCCTGCTCTCGGTGACGAAGCCCAGGCCGTCGATCCCCAATTTTTCAATTCTTCTTTGTTGATCGGGGTTGATTTTCCGCTTCAGCCACACATATCTGCGGCGGCCGTTCAATTTTTTGAAATAATCTTCCGTCGAGCCGCCCAGGATTTCCTTGAGCGCCAGCGAAGTGTTCCAGGGGTCGGCCACCTCCCTGGCGTTGGCGAAAAGAGAGGGCGCGTTGATGCTCACCGCCAGAGGCCGGCCCCTCACGTCCACGACGTCCCCTCGCCTGGGACGCACCACGAGCGTGCGGCGCAACTGGCGCTCTGCATAGGCCACGAGGCGGTCGCGGTCGCGGATCTGGATGATGGAGAGCTTGACGCCCAACATGCAGAATCCAAAGATCACCAAGGAGCCGCAAACCATCAAGCGACGAGAGAAGCCCTGCTTCATGGGTCAACCTGCTATGGGCGGTAGGAGGAAGGTATCGTTATTCTACACTTCCGGGCCCTACTTTTACATACACTATTTGTCCGGGTTCTGGAAAAACCATTTCCATTTTTTTTCGCGCAATCGACTCGATGCGATCCAGCTGACGAAGCGCGGCCACTTCTATTCGCAAGACGCGCCTGTCCTGCAAGAGCTTTTCCCTTTGGCGCTCCAGACTCGCCAGACGATACCCGATCTTCACCATTTCCAGATGCGGCCAGACCAAGGCGGCGGCGCTGCACGCGATGAAAGTAATGCACAAGCCGGCCTTGAGCAGCGAAACACCCGGGCCGGCGGATGCCTTGCCGTAAAAACGCGCGCCGAATCTCTCTCTCCATCCGCTCCGGGTTTTCGAGCGCCTCATCTCCCAGAATTCCCGAGGCGCCCTGCGGCGCGCAGTTTCGCGCTCCGGCTGCGCGGGTTTTCTCTCACTTCCGACTCGCCGGGCCGAACGACCTTGCGCGTCAGGAGCTCTAGGGTCGGCTCCTCGCCGCCGGAGAGTTCGCGAAAGAGATTCTTGACGATTCTGTCCTCGAGCGAATGAAAGCTGATGACGACGATGCGCCCGCCCGGGCGCAGGAGGTCCACCGCATCGCGCAAGGAATCCTCGAGCGTCTCCATCTCGCGGTTCACGGCGATCCGCAGAGCCTGGAACGTCCGGGTCGCGGGGTGAATGCGCCAACTCCTCCCGCGGCGGCCGCTCCTTCTGGCGGCGACCGAAGCGATGAGCGATGCGAGTTCATCGCAACGCCTGACACCTCCATCCGCGCGCGCCCGTCCGATGGCGCGCGCGATGGCGCGGGAGTGGCGCTCTTCCCCATATCGATAGATGAGATCGGCGAGTTCTTCTTCCGACAATTGCTCGATCAAATCGGCCGCGGTCGGCCCCTGCGTTTGGTCCATTCGCATGTCCAAAGGCTCGGGCGCGTTCATGCGGAATCCACGGCCGGGCGTGTCGAGCTGCATCGAGGAAAGGCCGAGATCGAACAAAACGCCATCGACCGACTCATACCCCTCGGCCCTTACGATGCGCTTCATCTCGCCATGATGCGCATGATGAATCCTGGCGGCGGACCCGTATTTCTCCAGCCGCTTTCTGCAGATATCGACGGCATCTCTGTCCCGGTCACAGCCGATCAGCACACCCGATGGCTGAACCGCATCCAAAACCGCGTCACTATGTTCCCCTCCGCCCAAGGTAGTATCCAAGAACACAGTTCCCGGAGATGGCTCCAGGAAGCACAAGACCTCCTGAACCATGACCGGGACGTGAGATGCCGTCATGTCTACGTTCTCACCGCAAAAATGTTCCTCTGCGGCGTATTCGCTTGAAATTGGTTTTTCCAGTGCGGCAAACACCCCCGCTCTCCCTTTGCGTCCGCATCAGAATTCGAATTCGATAAAGTCCTCATCTGGAAGTTCGTCGGCGACCCCATCGCCTGTCTCGCCGGTTTCCTCATCCCATCTTCCCTTGTCCCAAATTTCGAGTTTGTTCTCGATGCCCACGATAACGGCCTCTTTCTCGATGGAAGAACTCGCACGCAGTTTGGCGGGCAGCAGGATCCTGCCCTGCCGATCGAACTCGCATGATTCTGCGCGGCCATAGAGTCTTCGGAGTGTGCGGCGAACCTCTTTGGTGGAGGTGGAGAGATCGCTGAGTTTTTCGCTGAACCTGCGCTTCCACTCCTCCAGGGGATACGCAAATATGCAGCCGTCCTTGCCGAGAAGAACGACTTGGTCGCCGTACGTGGCGCTCAGATATTCCCTGAAACGCGCCGGAATGCTGACACGACCCTTCGCATCCACTGAAACCGCATGGGAACTGATGAGCATCCTGCCTGTACCTCCCACTTTATCCCATATTCTCCCACTTAGATTTATCTTTATACCCCGGCATATGATCTCTGTCAACACGAAAATTTAAAAAAGTAATAAAAAACAATGATTTCTATAAGAAAAAATGAAGGGATGTATCAAATTATTCACACCAATTTCAGTGTTAAAATATAATGTATTACTTTAATAAAATAGATTTAATATATTGAAATTTAAATTATATTAAAATTTAGTGGGGAGTTGTGGGGAGAATTTAAAATCGGAAAAGAAAAGAAGGGAGAAGCGAGCGTCATGGGCTCGACGAATTCGATCGTGGCGCCGGGCGCATCTCTCGCCTCTTTGACCGATTTATCGAGGAAGCCCTCCAAACCCTATATGATGCATAGGGCGACGACGACAAGGAAGAGTCCCCGGAACCATCACAACGAAAGCAGAGCAAAAAAGACCAGCTCAGCGCGAAATATCTTTTTCGAGGGCTTGATGTCGAGCGAACCCCCGACTGTCGGCCTCCACTTCCCGCATGGATGATGGTGACGCGATGAGGCACCCTATCTCAGCGCGGGTGAAAATAGGCGACAACTGCAGAACTCTACGATTGGTGAGCAAGACGAAACAGGGGCGGGAAATTCCCCTCCAGAGAATCCGCCTTCCGTATAAAACCCCGAGGCTAAGAAGCCCAAATGGGAAAAATCAAAAACAATGCTCTTCCGCGGGAAACGCGCCTTCTCGCACCTCCCGGCAGTAGCGCTGTATCGCCTCCGTGGTCATCTGCCCGACATCGGCATACACCCTGACGAATTTCGGCGTGAAATCGCTGAACAGGCGAAGCATGTCGTGGGTGACGAGCACCTGGCCGTCGCAATCGGGACCTGCGCCGATGCCGATGGTGGGAATGTCGACCTCCCTCGTCACGCGAGCGCCCAAGGCCGCCGGTATGCCCTCGAGCACGAGGGAGAACGCGCCGCCTTCCTGCACGGCCACCGCGTCGCGCAGCACCTGGTCCGCACCTTCATCGGTTTTCCCCTGCACCTTGAAGCCACCGAACGCATGGACGCTTTGGGGTGTGAGGCCCACGTGTCCCATCACGGGAATCTGGCTGTCCACCACCGCGCGTATCTCGTCTTTCACGCGAACGCCGCCTTCGAGCTTCACCGCCTCCGCGCAGCCCTCCTGGATGAGACGACCGGCGTTCAGGATGGTGTCGCGCGTGCTGACGCCGAAGCTCAAAAACGGCAGGTCGGCCACGAGCAGCGCCTTGGGATTCGCGCGGCTCACCGCTCTAGTGTGGTGCACCATGTCGTCGAGAGTCACCTTCGTCGTGTCGGGGTACCCCAAAACCACCATTCCCAGGCTGTCGCCGACCAGGATGACGTCCACGTCGGCGCCATCCACGAGTTTCGCCGTGGGATAGTCATACGCGGTGACGGAGGTGATCTTCTTCCCGCCCTTGCGCGCCCGAACGGTGGCGGTAGTGACTTTTTTGCGCGTTTTCTTATGCGCGCCGTTTCCGTTGATGGAGTTTTTAGCGTTTGAATACAGCTTGGCGAGGCTTTTTGTGCTCATGGTCGCTCCCTCTTGTTGGGTGAACGCCTGCTTCAGGCCTGATTTCGATACTTTATTGATCCGTCCATGTGTCCAGGGCTCAAGGCTCCCGGCACGACTTGCCAAGATTAAGAATCCTGCCCCTCGATGTCAAGGCGTGTATCGCCATGAGCACCGGAGGAGAAATCTTTTTCAAGAGACAATACCCTATAATACAACGATTTATGTGTGGAAAACAAGATGCCGCGCGCATCCGCGCGCTTGATGAAGCGTCCCGTGACTTCGCGAATCTCGCTTCGGCGGCCCCGCATCAAATCCTGCCACATGGAATTTCTGTTGCCGGCCGTGGCGCGGGCGGTTTCCCGGACAATCTCCAGAGCATCGAGCGTCATTCCTTCCGCATCGATGAGCGCTTGCAACTCTTTCGACAGGGCGTCCACGAGCACCGCGGCGGATGGCGTGTCCAGCAATTCGCCGTTTCTAAGCTCGAGTGCGGCTCCGAGAGGGTTGATGACGGCGTTGGCCACCGCTTTTCTCCACTCCGCCTCTTTGCCGTTACGATTTTCGTGAACCCGAACGCCCAGAAGCTCCAAAAATTCCGCCAATCGCCTCACGAGAGCGGCGTCCCCCACGGCTCCCGGCTCCGGAGCCAGGGTGACATCCAGCGCACCGAACTGGTTCACGTGTCCTGGTTTCGTGATCTCGGCCCCTGTGTTGACGAGACCCCTCACAATCCCGCGTCCCCGATAAGAAGGCGGAAGATCCTTACAGACGTCCAACCCGTTCGAGAAAATGGCCGCGATGGTTCCCTCGTCCGCCATTTTTGAAAATTCCGCCGCCGCCGCTTCGATTCGACCCGCCTTCACGGTGAAAAAAAGGTGCGACGCCGTGAGGTCCATGGCTCCCCTGCACACGGAGGGGCGGGTCGTATAGGCCGTCTCGCCGTGAACCCTGACGCCGCTATCTTTTATTTCAGCCAGGTGTGCGGACGTCTCGGGGCTCGGGTCTTCGGAGCCCGCCAGATAAATTTTTTGCCCAGGGAGATTTTTTTGCAGTTGCGCCGCAAGCATGGTTCCCACGGCGCCGGGGCCGATGACGACGACGGGACGGGTGTTATCCAAGTGGACTCAGCCTAACCGCCGAGGGAGCGCCAGAGAAGCAAAACGCCCACGAAGATGAAGACGAAAGAGAGAAACACCTTCATCTTCTCGCCGTCGACGCGGTTGTTGATGAAGGGAGATATCTGACCGCCGCAGGCGACCGCGGGAATCGTCATGAACAAGATGTTCCAGTGCACGTTCACCCCGCCGGATGAGAACACGTAGGCATGCACCAGGGTGGCGGGCAGCACCGTCGCAAAGACGATCAGAATCCCCGTGCCCACCGCCACGCGAACGGGCAGTTTGTCCTTCACGATCAAGGCGGTGGTCGTGAGCTCGCCGATGCCGATGCCCGTAAAACCCACGAGAATTCCCCCTAAGGCCGACCAGCTGTAGCCGAAGGCCCCATGCTCGTAGCGATACCAGTATCTTCTGCCGGCCGCATCCATGCGGGTGGGCTTTCCGGCTTCCTGCCCCTGTTCCGCTTCCTGTATTCCGTCTTGGAAGTATGCGAAGAGCATGGCGACGGAGAGAAGCACCATCATCCCGCCCAAAAGACCCAGAATGAGCCTGGCGGGCACCGAATGGGCCAGAAAACCAAACGCCATGCCCACGGGTATGGACACGACGAGCACCTTTTGGGCGATACCGTAATCCACCAGCCTTCTTCTCATGTAGCCTGTGAGCGCGCTGCCGAAACCGAAAATCTCGATGGAAAGCGCCAGAAAAACGGCCTCGAGTGGAACGATGGTCACGCTCGCCGCCCAGGGGAAGAGGAGGATGAATATGGGCGCGAAGAAAACCGCGCCCTCCACGCTCGTGCTCGTCGCCGTGAGGCACACGCAAAAGGCGACGGGCAGCATCCACCAGAACTCGAAAATGTACTCAATCACGACGCCGGTCTTCCTTTATGACGAATCTATGAGGACAAAATCATCAAAATCGATTCATTTTCGGGTTGAAACGGGGCGGCGGCATGGAGCGTCCTCAAGGGCCGACGCTTCCCCGGCGAATGGCCTCACCCATGCGTACCGCTTCAACAGCCGTCTCCACGTCGTGGGTTCGAATCATATCCGCCCCGCCGATCACGGCGAAGGCTTCGGCGATTTTCGAGCCGATCAACCGCTCTCCCGCCGCCTCGACGCCCGTGATCGCCCCGATGAAACCCTTTCTCGAAGCCCCGACGACCAGGGGATAGCCCAAATCCCTCAGCACGCCCATTCTCCTCAATATCTCGAGGTTGTGATCCCATGATTTTCCAAATCCGATGCCCGGGTCGATAAGCACGGACGCAACCCCGTCCCGTTCGGCCCGGCGCGCGTTTTCACGGAGGTAGCCCGACAACTCGCCCATGAGGTCCTCGTATTCGGGATTCTCCTGCATCGTGCGCGGCTCGCCCTTCATGTGCATGGCGATGGCCGCGGCACCAGAATCTGCAATCACCGCGCGCATCTCGGGGTCACGCAGGCCCGTGACGTCGTTTATCATGTGAACGCCCGCATCGAGCGCCGCCCGCGCCACGCCGACCTTCGATGTATCGACCGAGACGAGGGGGCCTTTGTCCTTGTTCATTCGCTCCAAGATCGGGATGATCCGCCGGATTTCATCCGCCTCATCCACCCCCTGCGATCCGGGTCGGGTGCTCTCGCCGCCGACGTCGATGACGTCGGCTCCTTCTTCCGTCATCCGCGCGATCTGCTCGAGCGCCATCCCGAGGTCCAGGAATTCCCCGCCGTCGGAAAAACTGTCCGGCGTGGCGTTCAGGACGCCCATAATCCGTACCCGATCGAAATCAAGCTCACGCCCGCGACACTTCACGGCGGGCGCAGGAACCCACTTCACAGGTGCGAAGCGCAGGCCCTCCCTCACAGGAGCGCCTCGGGTGGAAACGCGCTGCCGCTCTCCACGATTCGCTCCTCGCTCACCCAGCGGCGCCTGAGTTCTCCGGCGAGGAACATCGACCCCGTGATGATGATGAGGTCGTTTTCTCCCGCCTCCTCGAGCGCCTCATCGAGCGCGCCCCATGCGTCGATACACGTCTTTACGTCTCCGGCCCCCGCCTCTTCGAGCGCGCGCGCGAAAACATCCGGCGCCAAGCCGGGCCTGGGAGCACTGGCCGGAGGAAGCGTGACGAAAAATCTGTCGCCCACGGCTGCGAACACCTCCGCCATCCCGGCGAAATCCTTGTCGTTCACCGCCCCGAGAACGAAGATGAGGCGCTCGGACACCCAGCCCGAGACGCCATCCACGAGTGCTTGCGCCTTATCGCGGTTGTGCGCGCCATCGAGCAGGACCCTAGGGCCGGAGTGCACCAGCTCCATCCGGCACGGCAGGCGCGCAGAGGCGACGCCCCATCGCACCTCCCGATCGTCCAGCCCCAAGAGTCGGCCTGCTCCGGCTGCGAGGCTCGCGTTTTGGGCCTGATGGGCGCCGGGCATGGGGGTCGAGAAACCCTCCCACCGGACGCCGTCATCGAACCCCAGATCAAAAAAAGCGCCATCGGGGCCTAAGTCCAGGTTTTCTACGCGGGGCGGAGAATACAAAACGGCTTTGCGCTCAAAGGCGACGCGCTCAATTTCGGCGCGCGCATCGGGCGAAACGATTTGCGAGATGACGCGGCCCTTCTCCGTGATGATGCCCGCCTTGTCGCGCGCAATCTGCGCGACGGAATCGCCGAGCAAATCGGTGTGATCCAAGCCAATCGAGGTGATCACGTCGAGTACGGCGGGACCCACGGCGTTCGTGGCGTCGAACGCGCCGCCCAGCCCCGCTTCCAGGACGAGATATTCACACTCTTCCTCCCTGGCCATTAAAAGCAAAAGCGCGAGAGTGGACTCGAAAAACGAGGGCGGCCCGAACCCGGGTTCTCCCGCCATCTGCGCGGCGGCGTCGGCGAGTTCTTTCGCACTTCGCCCGATGAGGCCGGCCTCGGCGAAGCGGCCCCGAACCCAGAAACGCTCGAGGATCGAGGTGAGATGGGGTGAGAAAAAAGCCGCCGTTCTCTTGCCGGACGCCAGGAGGGAGTGCGCCATCATCAGCGCGGTGGAGCCTTTGCCGCTCGTTCCCACGACGTGGACCACCGACTGCCCCGCTCCGGGAACTTTCAGGATTTCAAACAATCGTGCGGCTCGGGTGAGACCCGGCCCCTCCACCTTGATGCCGCGAGGGTCGAAGCGCGTGCGCCAGGATTTCTTGGGCAGCGCGGCCAAGGCGCTTAGAAAAACCTCGACCCGCCGCAGCGTCTCGGACGGCGCGAGCGAATCTTCCAGAACGGGAGGGGCGATGAATTCTTGGGACATCTCAATGTCTGAAGTGGCGTCTGCCCGTGAAGACCATGGCGATATCGTGCTCGGCCGCCGCCTGGACGACCTCTTCATCGCGCATGGAGCCGCCCGGCTGGGCTATCGCCTTCACCCCGTGGGTGGCCGCGGCGTCGATCCCGTCACGGAAGGGGAAAAAGGCGTCCGAACCCAGGGCGCAGCCTGCGAGCGGCAAGACGGCGCGCTCGGCCGCCAGGCGGGTGGAGTCCACCCGGCTCATCTGGCCCGCGCCCACGCCTACCGTGCCGTCTTTATCGGCCATGACGATGGCGTTGCTCTTCACGTGGCGCGCCACGCGCCAGGCGATTCTGAGCGCTTTTTCCTCATCCGCCGAGGGCGCTCGGGGGGTCACGACCTCCCAGCGAAATTCCTCGCTCGACAAAAAATCACGCTCCTGTAAGAGGACACCGCCGGGTATGGAACGCATGTCCAGGCCCGCGGGCGGGGAATCGCCCCCCAGGCCATGCAGACGCAGGATTCTGAGATTTTTCTTCTTCCGCATGATGGCGAGCGCCTCATCGTCGAAATCGGGTGCGACCACGGCCTCGACGAAGAGTTTTCTCATGGCCTCAGCCGTCTGCGCATCGACTTTTCGGTTATAGCCGATGACGCTACCGAAGGCCGAAACCGGATCGCACGCGAGCGCGCGTTCATAGGCGGCCGCTTGCGTATCTCCCAAACCCACGCCGCACGGATTGGTGTGCTTGATGATGGCGCAGCCCACACCCTCCAAATCATGGGCGAGTTCGGCGGCGGCGGCGGCGTCGAGAAGATTATTGAAGGAGAGTTCCTTACCGCCCAGAATCTCCGCATCGCACAGAGAGAACCCGCCCGGGCCACCCAAGCGATAGAGCGCGCCCCTCTGGTGGGGGTTCTCCCCGTAGCGAAGCGTCTGAACGCGCTCGAGATTCGCCTCAATCCGCTCGGGAAGGGGATCCGCATCACCACCGCCCAGATAGCCGGAGATGGCGGCGTCATAGCTCGCGGTGTGGCGAAAAGCCTTTAAGGCCAAACCCACCAGCCAGTCGGGCGGAAAGCATCCGCCGTTTCGGATGTGGGCGATGGCGTCAGGGTAATCGGCAGGATCCACGAGCACGGCCACGCGCCCGTGGTTCTTCGAGGCCGCGCGCACCATGGTGGGGCCGCCGATGTCGATTTGCTCGACCGCCTCCTCCCGCGTGACGCCGGGTTTGGCGACAGTCTCCCTGAAGGGATAGAGATTCACCGCCACCAGGTCGATGGACTCGATGCCGTTCGCCCGCATCTCCTCTTCCTGCTCGGGCAGGAGCGCCAGGATGCCGCCCAGAATCTCGGGATGAAGCGTTTTCACACGTCCGCCCATGATTTCGGGATGCCCCGTATAATCGGAAACCTCCCGTACGGGGACGCCCGCGTCGCGCAGCGATTTGGCCGTGCCGCCGGTGGAGAGCACCTCCCAGCCCGCCTCGGCCAGGGCGGCGCCGAGTTCCACGGCGCCTCTCTTGTCGCTCACGCTGATGATGGCGCGACGCTTGCCGCTCATGGCCTATGTTTCCTCCCGGCGCACTTCGTATCCTTCCTGAAGCAGAATCTGTATCAACCGCTCGAGATGCTCCCGCCCGCGCACCTCTATGTGGAGGGTCGAGAGGGTATGGTTGATGGGCACTGCCGTCGAAAGCCTGTCGTGCTCGATGTGGATGATGTTCACCCGGCAATCGGCCACGATTTTCGAGAGGCGCATCAGCGCACCGGGCGCATCGTGCAGCGGCACCTGTATCCGCGCGTAGCGGTTCGCGAGGGCGAGCCCCTTGCCGATGATGCGCGAGAGCAGGTTGACGTCGAGATTCCCGCCGCTGATCAGAGCGACCACCTTCCCGCTCACCCTGGTTTTCCTCTCGATGAGCGCCGCCAGGGAGGAGGCGCCCGCCGCCTCGCTCAGCATCCGTTCGCGCTCCAGGAGTCCCAGAATGGCGTTGGCCATCGCATCGTCGGAAACCGAGACCACCTGATTCACCAGATCCTGAATCAAGGGAAAACAAAGCTCTCCGTTTTTCTTGACGGCGATGCCGTCCGCAATCGTCTGAACCGTTTTCGACTCGACGATTCTCCCCGCATCGAGCGAGCGCATGAGAGCCGCGGCGCCCTGCGCCACCACGCCGATGACGCGCACATCGGGTTTTCGGGTTTTCACCACTGCGGCAAGTCCCGAGATGAGGCCGCCGCCGCCAACCGGGACGAGGATGGTCCCCACGTCGGGCACATCTTCGAGTATCTCGAGCCCCAACGTGCCCTGGCCCGCGATGACGTCGGGATGATCGAAAGGCGGTATCATCGTCAGGCCGCGCTCTGCCTCGTAGGCGCGCGCGCGCGCATAGGCGTCATCGAAGGATGCGCCGAACAGTTCGGTTTCAGCGCCCAGGGCCCGCACGGCGTCGAGCTTGGTGTTCGGCGTGGCTTCGGGCATCACCACCAGGGCCTTGACGCCCAACTCTTTCGCCGCGAAGGCCACGCCCTGTGCGTGGTTCCCGGCACTCGCGGTGACGACGCCCCACTGGAGTTGCGCCGGTTCGAGTTTTTGGAGCGCATACAGGGCGCCGCGCACCTTGAACGAGCCCGTCCGCTGAAAATTCTCCGGCTTGAGATACATCTCGACACCCAATTGTTCGGAGAAATGCTCGGTGAGACGGGCGGGAGTCGGCCTCAGATGAGAGGATATCGCCTCCGCCGCCCGAGCCGCTTCGACGGCGATGAGCGATGGTTCCAGTGTTTTTTGTGATACTTCGGATTTCATTCGCACCTGTCTTCTTTGTCCAGTTCGAGGGGGATAAGCGCCCCTTCCTACCCCGAAGCTCGCCCTCTTCGATCAGCCAACCCCTCAGCGACGCATAGGGAGACCCGAAGCGGGCGTTCTCGCGGCCTGCGGAGCGCACCCTTGATCTCATATCGACCGGAGCGGGCCTGTAAGCCGGGTTCTGTCACCCGCCGATGGCGGGTCCGCGGCCATCTATCTGGGACGATGGTTACCCACCGCCTCAAGCGGCCTACCCGGGGACTCGGACGGGCCGCCCTCGAACATCCCCTTATTTGGCCTTGCTCCGGGTGGGGTTTACCGAGCCAGCCCGGTCGCCCGGGCTGCTGGTGCGCTCTTACCGCACCGTTTCACCCTTACCCCGACTCAGCGGGGCGGTTTGTTTTCTGTGGCACTTTCCCGAGGGTCACCCCTGGTGGATGTTATCCACCACCCTGCCCTGTGGAGCCCGGACTTTCCTCCCGCAGACAATGCTGCGCGCGGCCGCGCAGCCCACTCCGGTAGATATTTCATACTCTAGCGCCATTGCCTGCACAACCGGCGGCCGGCAAGCGGTGGGTCGCGCGAATGCGCCTCCTCAATCCATCCCGCTGTCGATGGCGCGATTGGCGGCGGCATCGGCCGCCGTATTTTCTTCGCGACGCACGTGGCGCACCTCAATGGAGCCGAATTCCCTGGCCGCTTCCTTCGCCCGCTCATACAAGGGCTTGAGGGCCTTGTTCCTGACCCGGTACTCACCGCTCCACTGACGGGCCATGAGTTCGGAATCCGTCACGACTTCCACGCTCTCGGCGCCGAGCTTCACCGCGCGCTCCAGACCCAGCAAAAACGCCTGATATTCCGCCACGTTGTTCGTCGCCGTGCCCAGATACCTGGTTTCCCGCGCCACGCAATTGCCCGCATCGTCATACAACAAGGCGGCGGCCCCTGCAGGACCCGGATTCCCCCGCGCGGCGCCATCGGTGTGAATCCGCAGGTGGCCCGCCCTCATTCGGGGTCCACCGCCGGCAGGCTCAACTCCGCGGTCTCACCCTCCTGATAATAGAGGATGCGTTTGCAATTCGAGCACGTGTAAATCCTGTCCTCCGAATCCCTGATCTCCAAAAAGCGCTTGATGGTCTCCGCCGTGCGGCAACCCTGGCAGGTGCGATTGACGACGGCGCAAACGGCCAGCCCTTTCCGGGCTTTTCTCAATCCCTCATAGCGCTTCATCCACTCCTCGCTCACGCCGCTTGCGAGGGCTTTCGACTGATCGAGAAGCTCGTTTAATTCACGCTCGAATTCCGCCCGATGGTTTTCATACTTCTTCACTTCGCCCTGCACCCTGCCCCGGGCCGTCTCCAACTCGCCGCGCGCACCCACGAGCTGCTCCTCGTGGGCCGGCATGCCCTCCATGATCTCGAGAACGGTATCCTCCAGAGCGCTGATTCGGTTCTGGTATCCTTCTATCTCTGCGCCCAAGGCGCGGTATTCCTCGTTCGTCTTGACGAACGTCTGCTTGCCGCGCGTATCTCTGAGCTTCTGATCGAAGGATTGGATTTCGCCCTCCGCTTCGCGCAACTTCTTCCTGGCGGCCTCCACTTCCTGCTCGAGTTCCGCTACGGACGATTCGAAGTCCGTCAAATACCGCTTTTCCCTTTCGATGGAGGCGGGAATCTTGGAAATCGCATCGCGGCATCGATCTATTTTGACATCTATCGCCTGAAGCTTCATCAAGGCCGCCAATTCCGGGTACACTACGTCATACTCCTCGCATCGTTTGATATTCAAGCAGAAATCACGTGGTGGGCCCACCTGGATTCGAACCAAGGACCAGCCGGTTATGAGCCGGCGGCTCTACCGCTGAGCTATGGGCCCGATAGCAACGCGACCGTTACGAGGGGCGCATCGGGAGACCGATTTATCCTCCGCCTCGGGCGCCGCCCATTCGACCGTGCATATATGGCCCCCCGCGGTTTCAATGTCAATCACGCGGGGTTTTCGACTTACACTTCCTCTTCGATGAAACTCCTGAGCTTCTTGCTCCGCGAGGGATGGCGGAGTTTTCTGAGCGCTTTCGCCTCAATCTGGCGGATGCGCTCGCGGGTGACGTCGAAATCCTGCCCCACCTCTTCGAGTGTGTGCTCATTCTCCGCACCGATGCCGAAGCGCTTGCGCAATACCTTCTCCTCGCGCGGGCTGAGGGTCTGGAGCACCTTCTGGGTCTGCTCCTTGAGATTCAGCTTAATGACGGAGTCTTGCGGCACCTCCGCCTTTTTGTCCTCGATGAAGTCTCCCAACTGGCTGTCTTCCTCTTCGCCGATGGGCGTCTCGAGGCTGATGGGCTCCTTGGCGATCTTGAGCACCTTTCTCACCTTGTCGACGGGCAAATCCATCTTCACGGCGATCTCCTCGGGCAGCGGCTCGCGCCCGAGTTCCTGAATGAGCTGCCGCGAAGTACGGATGAGCTTGTTGATGGTCTCGATCATGTGTACGGGAATGCGAATCGTCCTCGCCTGATCGGCAATCGCCCGGGTGATGGCCTGGCGAATCCACCAGGTCGCGTAGGTGCTGAACTTGTAGCCGCGCTTGTATTCGAACTTGTCCACCGCCTTCATCAGGCCGATGTTGCCTTCCTGAATCAGGTCCAGGAACTGAAGTCCCCGGTTCGTGTATTTCTTGGCGATGCTCACGACGAGGCGCAGATTCGCCTCGGCGAGCTCTTTTTTCGCCCGGCGGTCCTTGCGGCGGCCACGGCGAATCATCTTCAGTGAATTTTCGAGTTCCTCGCGCGAGGCACCCGCCTCTTTTTCCGTCGTTCGGATTTTACGGCGCACGTTTTTGATGCGGCGATCATATTCAGCGAGAATGCTGACGGGAATGCGCTTCTCCCCGACGGTCCGAATCGCGGGGCCATTATTACCCTTGGACCTGGTGACCTCGCGAATCACGGCCCGCAGTTCGGATTCTTCCATCTCCACCTGCCGGAGATACCCCTCGATCTCCTCTTGATATTTGCGCATCGTCTCGACATAGGACTTCACCCGATCGGCGATAGTGTCGACGCGATCGGGCCGCAGTTTCATCTCACGGATGCAGGCCGCCACCCTGTCGCGCGCTCTCTGCAAGGTGGCGGGCTTGTCTTTCTCCGCTTTTCTCTTCTCCAGGGTGCGAAGTTGCGATTTCAGCCTGGTCACGAGCTTGAGGATGCGTCTCTTGTCCTCTTCATATGTGGGCTTTTCCCTGTCCTCATCATCCGAGGCCGCCTCGTTGGTGACGACGACGAGTTCGGTCACGCCGAGATCGCCATTCTTGAGTTGCCCGGCCAATTCCAGGACGGCGTCGATCGCCACCTGAGTGCTCACCGTCGCGTGGCACACTTCGAGTTGGCCCTCCTCTATCCTCTTGGCGATCGTGATTTCGCCCTCTCGGCTCAGCAGGGGAATCTGCCCCATCTCGCGCAGGTACATGCGCATGGGGTCATCGGTTTTCCCATACGTGGAATCATCGAACGAACTAATCGTCTCCGACCCTTCTTTCGCCGGACTCGCCGACTCACTCTTCTTCTTGGCGGCGCGCTTCTCCGCCGACTCGCTGTCGAGAATATCGATGTCCATGTCGCTGAAGAGCACCATGATGTCATCGATGACCTCGGGCGAGGTCACGTCGGGCGGCAAAACGTCGTTGACCTCCTCATAGGTGAGAAAACCCTTCTCCTTTCCGAGGTCGATTAAATTCTTGACGTCATCTACCTTTTTCTCTTTTTTCGCCTGCGTCGCTTGCGCCAATGTCACTCTCCTCTTCATCTGGCCAGGCAGCCCAGCCACTGCGAATCCATGAAAATACAAATATCCCCAAAAACGCTTCAGCGCGGAGAGGCCGCTCGCTGCCGCTCGCGTAGAAGCGCGTTTTTCCGCTCCAGGAGTTTCCACATTTCAGGGGAATCTTCCCCCTCTTCCTTGCGCGTCTGCTCGATGCGCTTCAGCAAATCCTCTTCCATCTTTCGCCTGCGGCGCTCCTTGAGCCTTTCGATGCAATCGAAAAGCTCCTCCTCGACTTCTTCAGGCTCCACCTCCACGACGGCCAACTCCACGACCAGCGCGCGCGCTCCCGGACTCTCCAGCCTGTCCGCGATGGAAGCCGCAGTGAGCGAAGCCGCATCCTCAGATTTCAGGAGGGAGAGGACCTCGTTCACCGCCGGGTCGGTCATCAGGCCATCGGGCACTTCGGACGCCAGTTCAGGCCTCATGAGCAAAAGCTGCAAGGCGTCCATCTCGAATTTTGGACGCTCGAGGTTCTCCCCGAGCAGGTCGATTTTTTCTTCCTCTCTTCTGGGCGATCGCTCCCGGGCGTTTTCCGCCAGCATTCGTCTCACCATGGCCGTCAGCGTGGGATAGGGAATCCCCAGCTGATCCTCCAACAAAGCCAAATATTGGTCCTGAACACTGCGGTGGCAAGCCCCGAGAATGGGCAAAAGCCGCTGGATGGCCTCGATTTTCTCGGCCTGACTCGCGCCCGCGGCGATTCCGGCCATCGCGGTCTTGACGGTGTTCTCCAGTATGCCCTCCGCAGAGGCGAGGAGCCGGGCGAAGTCCTCCGTTCCGTTTTCCCCCAAAAACGTGTCGACATCGCGCCCTTCGGGCAGGTTCACCACCTTGAGGCGTACGGCGCCCGCTCCGTCGCGGTCGATGAAATTCTTGCGCAGCACGTCGCTCGCCACGAGTTGATCGGGCGCGCCCGCGAGGCCGAGCATCCGCCCCGCCACCGAACCCGCGCGCTCAGAAGCCGCGAGACCCGCGGCATCGGGATCAAAGACGAATACGAGTTCCTCGGCGTGCGCCCGCAAGGTCCTGATGTGCTCGGCGGTCAGCGCGGTGCCGAGGGGCGCAACGGCTTCTCGAAAACCATGCCGCCAAAGCGAGATGACGTCGAAATACCCCTCCGTCACCAGGACGCGCTTTTTCTCGCGAATCGACTCCCTGCCCTCATAGAACCCATACAGGGTCCTGCCCTTCTTAAAGAGCGCCGTATCCGGTGAATTCACGTATTTCGCGGTGGCGTGGCGCGGATCGCTGTCGGGCAGCGAACGCCCGCCGAAGCCCACTATCTCGCCTTCGTGGTTGCGGATGGGGAACATGATGCGGTCTCTGAAGCGATCATAATATCCGCTCCCGTCCTCGCGCCGCACCGCGAGGCCCGCCTCCGCGAGGTCATCGGGAGATACCCCCCTTGTTCCCGCCGCCTTGATGAGAGAATCCCAGCGAGGCGGCGCGAAGCCGATCCGAAACCTCTCTATCGCCTCGGATGTGACGCCACGCTCGTCCAGGTACCGGCGGCCCCTCTCGCCCGGATTGCTCTCGAGCGCCGCCCTGAAGAAATCGGCCGCCATGCGGTTGATGGACAATATCTTCTGGCGAGCGTCGGGCTTTTGCGGACTCCCCTCCCGGGAATCCTCATAGCGGGAGAGGTCGACCCCCTGGCGATTCGCCAGACGCGCGAGCGCTTCCGGAAAACTCATCCCCTCGTGCTGTATCAGGAATTGAAAGACGTTCCCCCCCGCACCGCACCCGAAGCATTTGTAGATGCCCATGCGCGGGTTCACGTTGAACGAAGGCGTTTTCTCGTCATGGAATGGACAAAGCCCCTTGTAATTCGTCCCCGCTTTCTTGAGGCTCACGAACTCACCGACGACGTCTTCTATTGGAGCGCCGTCTCTTATCTGATCGACCACATCGTCAGGTACTCGTCCCATTCCACCATCCTCATCCCGAAAAGCAAAACATCAGCGCAGAGCCAACTCCACGTTCGTAACGCCCCAGCCGCCTTCTTCCGGCCGGGCGGGGCCGAACTTCGACACGAGCGCATGTTCCTGCAGGCGCTCGGCGATGACCTTGGAGAGCACCCCCTCGCCTTTGCCGTGAACGATGCGAACCGACGCTATTCCCACGAGCGCGGCGTCGTCGAGATATTTATCCACCATCTCGATGGCGCGCTCGGCGCGCACGCCGCGCAGTTGAAGCTCGGGCGAAAAACCATCCCCCCTCGATTCGACATCATGCGTCACCGTGCTCTTATGGCGGGGTGCGCTCGAAACATCGTCCAGAACTTCCACTGCGCAGCAGGACAGGCGCAGGGATTTTCCGTTCACCGACACGGTCAACTCATCCTCTCCGTGCAGGGCGGACACCTCGCCCGCGCAATTCATGAGCGGGATACGCACCCTGTCTCCCACGCGAAGCGAAACCGGCGCGCGCATCGCCACCGCCTCCTCCCTGGGAGGAAGCGCTTCCTCGATTCCGGCGCTTATTTCGCGGATGCGCTCGCGCGCGATTCGCTTGGCTTCCTCCATTTCGAGCGCCCCGCGCATCTCGTTCAGGAGATCATCGGCATCGCGCCTCAAGTCTTTAAGGAATTGCGCCGCCTCATCGCCTCTTTGGCGCGCCTCCTCGCGTATCCGGCGCTCGAGTTCGGTCTCGCGCGCCTCAATCCGCGTCTGGCGGGTTGAGAGGTCGGCCTCTTTTTCTTCTATCTCGCGCTGCTGATCGGAGAGGTTCGCCATCAGACGATCCACCTGAACGGGGCCTTTCATCAACAGCGCATCCGCGCGAGCCAGCACGGATTCGGGCAAACCCATCTTCTCGGCCACCGACATGGCGTTGCTCGGTCCCGCCGCCCCCATGCGGATCCGGTAGGTGGGCGAAAGATCCTCGGCGTCGAACTCCACCGATGCGTTCTCGGCGTGCGCAGCCTGATAGGCGTAATGCTTGAGGGCGTCGTGGTGCGTCGTCACGATGCAAAGCGCGCCGCGCGCCGCCAGATGTTCAAGCACGGAGACGCCGATGGCGGAACCCTCCGCCGGGTCGGTGCCGGAGCCCAACTCGTCCAGGAGCACCAGCACGCCTTCTTCCGCCTCGCGCACCGCGCCCGAGACCCGCGCCATGTGGCCCGAGAAGGTGCTCAGGTTTTGCTGAATATCCTGCTCATCACCGATGTCGGCGACGAGCGTCTTGACGATGGGCAGCTCGCTCTCGGGCGCAGCCGGTATGGGTACGCCGCACTGGTGGAGCGCCACGCAAAGGCCCACCGTCTTGAGCGCCACGGTCTTACCGCCCGTGTTGGGTCCCGTGATGAGGAGCTGGCGCACCCCGTTTCTTCCCACGTCGAGGTCGATGGGCACCACCTGCTCTTTCGGCACCGCGCCGACACCAGCCGTGAGGAGGGGATGACGCGCGGTTCTCAACCGGATACTCCCGTCCCCGCTCGCCTGAGCGCGCGCACCGCGCCAATCGACCCCCAGGCGCGCTTTCGCCCAAATGAGGTCGAGCGCCGCCAGGCACTTCACCAGATAGTCTATAGACTCGCGCGCCGCCATCACCTCCGCGGTCAGTTCGCGCAGGATTCTCTCCACCTCCGCGCGCTCGGCCTCGCGCTCCTCGGTGATGGCGTTGTTGACGGGCACCGCCGAAAGCGGTTCGACGAACAACGTCTCCCCGCTCGCAGAGCGATCCTGTATCACGCCCTCGAACGAGCGCCTGAAAACCGTTTTCGCGGGAATCAGATACCGCTCGCGACGCTGAACGATTAAATTTTCCTGAATCGCATTCGGGTGCGCGGCCATCACCCTATCGAGCAGACGGCGTATCTCGGCCCTGAGCGCGCGCTGCTTCGCCCTCGACTCCTGGAGCTCGAAACTCGCATCATCGCGCACCTCGCCGCGTTCATCGAGAATACGCCGTATTCGCGCGGCCAGAGGATATTGCATATCCGCGCCGTGGATGCGCATCCTGAGCCTGGGCAGCCTCTCGGCGCGCTCCTCCACGAAACGGCGTACGTCGGAGGCGAGGTTCAGCAAGGAGAGAATCGAGAGGAATTTCTCACCCTCGAGGTTCCCTCCCCGGCGTCTGACGTCCTCGAGCCATTCTTCGGGATCATCGAACGCGGAAAGCGGCATGTACTCCCCGGCGCCGATGAGCGTCGTGGCTTCATCCGTCTCATCGAGTAGGGTATCGACCTTGAAAGACGAGATGGCCGGAAGGAGCGCTGCGGCTGCATCTGCGCCGGATGCGGAGGCGCAACGAGCCTCCAGCAGCTTCAGAACGCTCAAGAATTCAATACCTTGCAGTGTGCGGCCATCCATCAACCATCACCCACGGATAATTATTCAACGATGAATCATGCGCTTCGTCCCGGCATCGGGACAGGGCGGCGTATTCTGAAAATCTCGATCGAAGATTAGGCGATTCTTTTCCAGCATCCCTCTCTGGAGTCACCGGGAATGCCAGTGGGGCGAAGTGGTGCTCGGAGTCCTTTTGTCGGTCGCTCTTCATGACGAGCCGAAGAACGTAACGTCCACCAAAAAATAAGGGGGACGACTCTTGCCATCCCGTATCTTTTTGAAATTCAACAGCTTGTAAACATCAAAAGTTCAGATTGCGCACTCTTCCCATTGTCAGGAACCAATATAGGGCCCAAGTCTGAAATTGTCAAACATAATGAAAATAATTAAAGTGCTGATTTGGGAGTCAAAGTGACGGGCTTCCGGCGAAACGTCCTCTATCTCTCGGACTCGGGCCTGCCCCCGCGTCCGAATCGGCGTGCGAGTTCCGCAAAAACCCGACCGGGCGGCACGTCGTGCGCGGCCATCCCCACCAGAGCGTGGAACCACAAATCGGCCACCTCGTTCGTAATCGCCCCCACGTCGCCGTCTTTCATCGCCATGACGACCTCGGCGGCCTCTTCGTCGATTTTTTCCAGCAACCGTTCCTCACCCTTCGTGAACAAGCGCGCCACGTAGCTCGAATCCGTATCGCCCGCCTCTTTTCTCTCCAGGATCAGGCGATAGATCGATTCGAGCAGGTTCTGATCGAAATCGAGCGCCGCCTCGCCCCCTTCCTGCCCGGGTGTGAGAACTTCGTTGAAAAAACACGACATCCGGTTCGTGTGGCAGGCCGGCCCGTCGGGCTTGACGATGAACACCAGCGCATCCACATCGCAATCGAGCCTCGCCGAGACCAGGCGCAGATAATTTCCCGACGTTTCGCCCTTGTGCCAAAGCTCCTCGCGAGAGCGGGACCAGAAGTGGACGGTTCCCTTCTCCAGCGTAAGCCTGAGCGATTCCTCGTTCACCCAGGCGAGGGTCAGGACCTGTCCCGTCCCGGCATCCTGGCAAATGGCGGGGGCCAGACCCTGCTCGTTCCACTTGACCTCGGGGATTTCTATTTCGCTCACAGCCTCACCTCCACGCCGCGCTCGCGCAGATAGACTTTCACCTCCTCCACCGAGTAATCGCCGAAATGAAAGATCGAAGCGGCCAGAACGGCGTCGGCGCAGCCCTCCTCCAGACCCTCGTAGAGATGCTCCAGATTCCCCACGCCGCCCGAAGCGATGACGGGCACGCTCACCCGCTCGGCAATCGTGCGCGTGAGCGTCAAATCGTAGCCGTCCTTGGTTCCGTCCCTGTCCATGCTGGTGAGGAGAATCTCGCCTGCGCCCAATTCACACGCCTCCTCCGCCCAGGCCACGGCATCCTTGCCCGTGGGGCGCGAACCCCCGTGCGTGAAGGCCTCCCACCGCGGCGTATCCGCATCGTCCGAGACGCGCTTGGCGTCTATGGCGCACACGATGGTGGAACTCCCGTAGCGCTCCGCCGAGCGTTTGAGGACGCCCGGGTCTCTGAGCGCCGCACTGTTGACGCTCACCTTGTCCGCCCCGGCTCTCAGCAAATCGCGCACGTCAGCTTCCTCGCGCACGCCGCCGCCCACCGTGAGGGGAACGAACACGCGCTCCGCCGTGCGGCGCACCATATCGAGCAGGGTGCCGCGCTTTTCCTTAGAAGCCGTGATGTCGAGAAAACATATCTCATCCGCTCCCAACTCATCATAATGCGCGGCGCACTCCACCGGGTCGCCCGCGTCGCGCAGACCCTCGAAATTCACGCCCTTCACCACACGGCCTTCCTTGACGTCAAGGCAGGGAATGATTCGCTTCGCTAGCAAGAGAGCATCTCCATCGCCTTTGGGAAATCCATGGTTCCTTCATAGAGGGCGCGTCCCACGACGGCGCCGATGACGCCTTTATCCTCAAGGGGAATGAGTTTTTCCACATCCTCGAGCCTGCTCACACCCCCTGCGGCGATGACGGGCAGGCCGCAGGCCTCGGCGAGCGCGGCGGTGGGGCCGGGGTCGAAACCCTCCAAGGTGCCGTCGCGCCTGATGTCGGTGAAAATGATTCCCTCCAGGGGAAGATGGGCGAACCGGTTCGCCAGCGACTCGGGCGATACCGAGTCCCCTTCCTCCCAGCCCGAGATTCTGACTTCCCCGTCCTTGGCGTCAATGCCCAACAGAATTTTTCCGGGATTCGCGCGGGCGGCGGATTCAAGGAATTCAGGATTCCTGAGCGCGCTCGTGCCGAGGATGACGAAACTCGCCCCCGCCTCGAGCACGGCCGCAAGCGATTCCTCAGACCTCACGCCACCGCCGAATTCCACGGGAACGTCCACCGCCTCCGCCACCTGCGCCAGAACGTCGATGTGGGCGGGCGCGCCGCCAAAAGCGCCGTCGAGATCGATGAGATGAAGCCGCTGCGCGCCTTGCTCCACCCAGCGCAAGGCCCACGCCACCGGGTCGTCGCCGTAGACGATCTCGCGTCCTTTCTGGCCCTGGATGAGGCGCACGCATTTACCGCCCTTGAGATCGACCGCCGGAATGAGAAGCAAAACGCCACCCCCGAGATGAATTTCCCGCAACTCTTGCGCCTCTCATTAAACCCAAACGGGTTTTATTGCAAATGCTTATGAGAATTTATCCCAGAAAAAGCATTACTGGTGCATGTGGCGATTCGATGTCGCCCCTATGAGGCTTGATGCGCGCTGCAGATGTCGACGAACTTCCTCAAAATCCCCAAACCGAGCGCGCCGCTTTTCTCGGGGTGAAACTGGGTGGCGAAGAGGTTGCCCCTGTGGACGCTGGCGATGAAGGGCACGCCGAAATCACACGTCGCCGCAATCCAGGGCCGCGCCGCTTCGGAGGGTTCCGCATAGTAGGAGTGGACGAAATAGAAATGCGCGCCGCTCGGTAGACCTGAGAGAATCGGGGAGTGACTCTCAAACCGCGGCTGGTTCCAGCCCATGTGGGGGACCTTCAAGGGCAGCGCGCCGCCGTTTTCCGTCATCCCCTCGGGGAAACGCCTCACGCGCCCGGGCAGGATTCCCAGACCCGGCGTCGAGCCGAACTCCTCGCTTTCTTCAAAAAGAATCTGGAGGCCCAAGCATATCCCGAGGTAGGGCACGCCGCGCTCGATGGCGCGGCGCAAAGGTCCGGTGAGGCCGGCATCCTCCAGGGCGCGCATGCAATCGGGAAAACCGCCCATACCCGGCAGGATGACGCCCGCCGCCGCATCCAGAACTTGCGGGTCGTCACTCAGCACCGCCTTCGCACCTATTTTGGCCAGCGCGTTCCTCACGCTCAGGACGTTTCCCATCCCGTAGTCGACCACGACGATCTCGGCCGTCATACCACTCCCCCTAGCGATGCGACCCCAAAAGGCCGCCTCATAAAACGCCCTTGGTGCTGGGCACGCTCGTGTCTCTCGGATCGAGCGAAACCCCGGCCCGCAACGCCCGCGCAAAACCCTTGAATACGGCTTCCACCATGTGGTGGCTGTTGTCCCCGTAGCAGACCTCGACGTGGATGTCGACTCCCGCATGGGTGGCCACCGACCAGAAGAACTCGCGCACGAGCGAGGTGTCGAACTCGCCGATTTGCGCTTCGGGGAACGCGGCGCGGAAGACGAGGTTTCCCCTGCCGCCGAAATCCGCCGTCACGTGAACGAGCGCGTCCATCATGGGCAGGCGCACGTCGGCGTAGCGGGTGATGCCCGCCCTGTCTCCCAGCGCTTTCGCCAGGGTTTGCCCCAGGATGATGCCGACGTCCTCCACCGTGTGGTGGCCGTCGACGTCCAAATCCCCCTTGCCGCGAACGGTCAAATCCACCAGCCCGTGGCGGGCGATCTGGGCGAGCATGTGGTCGAAAAAACCGATGCCTGTGCGGATTTCGGCCTCGCCCGCGCCGTCTAAGTTGATGGCGACGGAAAAGTCGGTTTCCTTCGTTTTTCTGCTCACGCGCGCTTTTCTCTGCTTGGCTCTCGAAGCCACCTTCTCTCTCCCGGCGGATGGCAAATTTCGACGAAAACACCGCCTTTCGGCAGTGCGATTATGCTTGATCCGCGCCCGACCCGCCAGCCTCCCCTCAAGAAGCGCCGCGCCTCAGACGCAAGGCCCGCGCGTGCGCGGGCAGGCCTTCCAGATCGGCGAGCCTCGCCGCAGGTTCGGCCAGCCGCGCCGCAGCGTCCTTATCGAAACACACCTTGCTCGTCCATTTGATGAAATCATACACGCCGAGCGGCGAGGCGAAGCGCGCCGCTCCTCCGGTGGGAAGCACGTGGTTCGGGCCGGCGATGTAATCCCCTAAGGGAACCGGGCTCCACGGCCCACAAAATACGGCCCCGGCATTGCGAATCCCCCTGGCGGCCTCTTCCGTACGTTCCATCAATATCTCCAGATGCTCCGGCGCAAGCATCTCCGCCACCTCGAGCGCCTGCTCGCGCGAGGCCACCTCGATGATGGCGCCGCGATTCTCCAAAGCCTGCGCTATCTCCTCGCTCCTCACAGCGGAGCGCAACTGGCTCTCCATTTCCTCCTTCAGAGCATCCGCTACTTCCGCGCCCAAGCAAACGCCCACCGCCATCGCCTGCGCGTCGTGCTCGGCCTGGGCGAGCAGGTCCGCCGCCGCCCACTCGGCCAGGGCCGCATCGTCCAAGAGCACGACCACCTCGCTCGGCCCCGCCTCCTTGTCGATTTCCACGCGCCCGCGCACGATGCGCTTGGCGGCGGAGACGTATACGTTGCCCGGCCCCACTAGCTTGTCCACGCGGGGGACGCTCCTCGTGCCGTAGGCCATGGCGGCGACCGCCTGCGCCCCGCCGACGCGCACGACGCGCTCAAGACCCGCCAGATGGGCCGCCGCCAGCACGGCGGCGGGCGCCTCGCCGTTTGGGCCCGGCGGCGTGCACAGAACCAACTCGCCCACGCCCGCCACGCGCGCAGGAATAGCGTTCATGAGCACCGTGGAAGGATAGGCCGCCGTGCCGCCGGGCGCATAGAGACCCACGCTCGAAAGCGCCGTGGGTTCGAGGGAGAGCCGCTCGCCGGGTGTTTGTTCTACCGTGATTTTTCGGGGAACCTGCGCCTCGTGGAACGCGCGAATCCGCTCCTCGGCGAGTTTCAGGGCGCCTAACGTCTCGGGCGGCAGCGCCTCGAGCGCGCGCGCCATCTCCTCTGGGCTTACGACGAGGCTCTCGGGGTCGAGAGAAACGCCGTCAAACTTTTTCGTCAGTTCGACGAGGGCGTCGTCGCCTCCTGCGCGCACGCGCTCGATGATCGCGCGCACGTCGTCCACTACGCGGGAAAAGGCATCCTCCCCGCTCAAGGAAAGACGTTCGATCTCGGCGCCGAAGTTCTCCGCCCCGTAGCTGAAACGCCTCACGCCTTCTCCTCACCGGACGCCGGCCCCGCGCCGTTTTCGGTGCGGTTCACGGCGGAGGGAATCACCCTCTTCAACTGTTCGATGATCGCGCTCACCTTCTTGTAGTTCGTCTTCAAGCTCGCCCGGTTGGCGATGAGCCTGGCCGTGGCGCTGAATATCTCGCGAATCGGGACCAGCCCGTTGGCCCGAAGCGTTCCGCCGGTGTCAACCAAATCCACAATCAGGTCCGCCACCCCCGTGGCGGGCGCGATTTCCACGTTGCCGTAGAGACGGATGATCTTGGCCTGAACCCCCATCCGCTCGAAAAAGCGGGTGGTTATGGCGGGAAACTTGGTCGCCACGCGCAGAGAAATTCGCCCGGTCAAATCCTCCCAGGCGATGCCCTCGGGCGCAGCCACCATGAGGCGGCACGGCGCCATGTTCATGTCCAGGGGTTCATATACGTCACGCCCCTGTTCCAGCAGCACGTCGCGCCCGATTATTCCTAAGTCGGCGGCGCCGCGCTCCACGTAGATGGGCACGTCGTGGTTCCTGAGAATCAGGACCCGGATACCCGTTTTCGGGTCACGCAGGATGAGCTTTCGGGATTTATCCGATATCGACTTGGACAACACTCCCGCCTTCACCAGACATTCGGTGGCTTCCGAGAAAATTCTCCCCTTGGGCAGGGCGATGATCAATTCTTTTTCCTGATTCTCTTTCATCACGACTCCACTTCGCGCCGGATATCCGCGCCGAGTTCCCTCAACCTCTCCTCGAGCCGCTGATATCCCCTGTCGATATGATATACGTTGCGAACAATAGTTTCTCCATGAGCCGCCAGACCCGCCAGAACCAGCGAGGCGCTCGCCCTCAAGTCGGTCGCCGTCACCGAGGCGCCGGCGAGATGCGCCACGCCCTCGATGTGGGCCGTCCGTCCGTCGAGATGAATACGCGCGTTCATTCTGGCGAGCTCGGCGGCGTGCATGAAACGATTCTCAAAGATGGTCTCCGTGAGCACGCAGGTTCCGCCCGCCAGCGTCATCAACGCCATGAACTGGGCCTGTAAATCCGTGGGGAATCCGGGATAGGGCGCCGTCTTCACGTTCACGGGCAGCACGGAGCCATCACCCCTCACGCGAATCCAGTCCTCGCCTTCTGAAACTTCCAGACCGGCCTCGCATAATTTGTGCGTAAGCGCGTGCACTTGCTCCGGCTCACAATTCGTTATCCTCAAATCCCCTCCCGTGATGGCCGCCGCAATCATCAGGGTTCCCACCTCGATGCGGTCCGCGGGAACGGCCACGTCGTATCCCGCAAGGGAATCCACCCCCTCGATTTCAATAACGGGCGTGCCCGCGCCGCTCACCCTGGCGCCCATCTGGTTCAACAAATTTGCGAGCGTCACCACCTCGGGCTCCAAGGCCGCGTTTTCCAAAACGGTGACCCCTTTCGCCAAAGAGGCCGCCATCATCAGATTCTTCGTCCCCGTCACGGTCGTGAGGTCGAACGATACGCGCGCCCCGCTGAGTTTCCGGGCTTTGGCCTCGATATAGCCCTGCTCTATATGGATGTCCGCCCCCATCGCGCTCAGCCCCTTTAGGTGCTGATCGATGGGCCTGGCCCCGATGGCGCAACCGCCCGGAAGTGAGACGCGGGCCGAGCCGAAACGCGCCAGCAAGGGCCCCAGCACCAGTATGGACGCCCGCATCGCCTGCACCAGTTCATAGGGCGCGACCCCGCCGGTGATGTTCGTGGCGTCCAGGGAGATACGCCCGGGCGATTCTTCACGCGTCTTTACGCCGAACTCTCCCAAAAGCCGCAATATGGTGTTCGTATCGCGCAAGTCCGGGACCCGCCTCGCATGGCTGACGCCATCGGCGAGAATGGCGGCGGCCAAAATCGGCAAAGAGGCATTCTTGGAACCGGACGCCTCGGCCTCTCCATGAAGCGGCCTGCCTCCCCGGATTCGAAATCGCTCCAAAACCTAAACCCTCTGAAGTTCCAATACCCTCTCGCGCCCGGCGAGATCCGTGCGGCGTCTCGCTACGCGATAATTCCCCTGCTCTTCCGATAACGCCTCCGCCACGGCCATCTGGCGCGGGTCCATCTCGATCAACAGGAAACCCCCGCGCGAGATATATCGAGGCGCCTCCTCGATGATGCGCCGGATGAGGTCCATTCCGTCCTCACCGCCATCCAGAGCGATTCGCGGCTCGAACGACGCAACCTCCGGCATCAAGTCGACAAGTTCGCCCGAGGCCACATAAGGGGGGTTCGAGGCGATCAGGTCGAATTTCTCTCCGCCGGCGAGAGCATCAAACAAATCGGAGGCCAGAAACCTCGTTCGGCCTCCGAGACCGAATTTTTTCGCGTTTCGCCTCGCCACCCCGAGCGCCCCCGGGCAGACATCGAGCAAGGTGACGTGCGCCTCAGCCAGTTCACGCGCAATCGCCAGCCCCACCGCGCCGCTGCCCGCGCATAAGTCCAGTATCCTGCTCTTTCCCCTTTTTCCCGAGAGCGCCACGGCGCGCTCGACGAGCAACTCCGATTCCGGCCTGGGAATCAGCACGTCCGGCGAAACGAGAAAGGACATGGACCAGAACTCCCGCTCTCCCAGGATGTAGGCCATCGGTTCGCGCCGGGTTCTCCTTTGCGCCAGCGCTTCGACTTGCGCGAGGGCTTCGGCCGGAACCACCTTTTCGGGATACGCGTGGAGATACGCCCTGTCGCAGCCTAAAACCATCGCCAGGACGAGCCGCGCATCCAGCCCCGGCGCATCCACGCCCGCCTCGGCGAATTGCTCCTCCAGGCGGGAGAGCAGAGCGCACACTTTTGTTCCTGATTCGCTTTGCGCCGCAGGAGGAGAAGTCGTCATTCCGGGGAGTGAGCTTCTGTGTTTTCTTCCAGTTCGGCCAGACGCTCCGCCTCGCGGCTCTCTATCACCCGTTTGACCATCTCGTCGATTCCCCCCTCCATGAACCCAGGAAGACCGTGGAGGGTGAGACCGATGCGGTGATCTGTAATCCTGTCCTGGGGGAAATTGTAGGTCCTGATTCTTTCGCTCCTGTCCCCACTGCCCACGAGGCTTTTCCGTTGCGCAGAACGCTCGGACATCTGCTTATGGATTTCCATGTCCAGCAGATGGGCCGAGAGTATCTTCATGGCCTTGGCGCGGTTTTTGTGCTGACTCTTCTCGTCCTGACAGGTAACGACGAGGCCGGTGGGCACATGGGTGATGCGGACGGCGGAATCCGTCGTGTTCACGCTCTGGCCACCCGGACCGGAGGAGCGATAGACGTCGATCCGCAAGTCCTTCTCCCCGATGTTGAGCGCAATCTCGTCCGCTTCGGGCAGCACGGCCACCGTGGCGGCGGATGTGTGAATTCTGCCCTGCGTCTCGGTGACGGGCACCCTCTGGACGCGATGCGTCCCGCTCTCATAGCGCAGGCGGCTGTAGGCGCCCGCCCCCTTGATCAACGCGGAGACTTCCTTGAGGCCGCCCAAGTCGCTCTCGCTCTTGCTCAACTCCTCCGCCCTCCAGCCCTGGACCTCGGCGTAGCGCACGTACATGCGGTACAAATCGGCCGCGAAGAGCGCGGCCTCCTGACCGCCCGTGCCCGCGCGAACTTCCAAGATGACGTTTTTCTCATCGTTGGGATCTGTTGGCAGCAGAAGCCGGCGCAGCCTCTTCTCCACTTCTTCGATCTTCGCGCCTGCGTCTTCCAGTTCGGCTTGCGCGAGTTCGCTCATCTCCGGGTCGCCGTCCTCGAGCAGAACCTTGGCCTCCTCGATGGCGTCTTCGTATCCACGCCATTCCTCATAAGCCTGGACGACCTGGGAGAGTTCCTTGTGCTCGCGCGCCGTCTGCTCGAACTTCTTGCGGTCCTTGAGCAAGGCCGGGTCGGACAAGCGCATCTCCAGCGTCTGATGTTTTTCGATGATTTGTTCGATTTTTTCGAACATAAGGATCAACCGACGGGCAGCGAATGGGGTGGCCCGGCATGAAGCCCGGGACCATGAATTCGCGTTTGCCGGGGAGCCGCCGCCCAGGGGCAGTCCCCAGGGCAAACACGGGAGGCTCCGGGCTTATGAGTCCTCGGGCTTCTCGGCTTCTCCGCTCGGTTCAGGCGCAGGCGATGCGTCGGGCGAAGCATCCTCCACGGCGGATACCGCCTCGGCATCGTTCGGTTCAGGATCGGGTGCAGCATCCTCGGCCACGGCAACCGCTTCGGCCTCGGCGGATTCTTCTGTTCGTTTATAACAAGAGCCCGTCGAAAACACGGGGTTTCCACTAATTTCCACATTCCCGTTTTTCCCGCGCGCTCGATCAACCTCGTAGCCATTATCTTTCATAACCTTTTTCACTATGCGGCCGATCCACATCCTAGTGTCACGCCATTTCTCGGGGTCATCCTTTTTATCGCCCACGCCAAATTCTTTGCTCAGTTCATGCCCTAGCGGGTCAACAGCTGATCGGCCCTCATCTGACGCTTTCTTCATCAAATCTACATTCTCCAGTCTTTCTATAAATTCACCGAGTTTTTCCCGGTCTATGTATGGAAAGACTTCCTTTCTTTTAGGCGCAGGCTCAGGGGCGGGCGAAGCATCCTCGGCCACGGGGGCCGCTTCGGCCTCGGCGGATTCTTCTTTCTTCGCCTGGGCCGCTTGCCTGGCGGCGCGCTCCTCAGCCCGTTTCTTACTGGCTTCTTCTCTGAGCGCCTTCTCTTCTTCCACCTTCTCTTCGGCCATACGCGCTTCTCTCTCCAGCCGGGCCGCTTTCTCCGCCTCGGCGGAGGCTTGCTTTCTCTTGCGCTTGGAGACCCGCGCCTCCTTGCCTTCGAACTTCTTCATGAATTTTTCTACGCGGCCTTCGGTATCCACGATCCGCGCCTGTTTTCCGGTGAAGAACGGATGGCACTGCGAACAAACCTCCACACGTATCTCACTGCGCGTGGAGAACGTCGTGAATTCGGTGCCGCAACCACTGCAAGAGACCTTGCACTCGAACAACTCGGGATGAATCTCGGCCTTCATAACCAGGCGCTCCAAAATCTCGGGGTCGAAATGTCGAAAACAATTCCGTAAAATTCGATAAAAAACGATAAATTGAGGTGGTTTTTCGATAAATAAACCAGCCTCTCCTCTACTGAGAGAGCGCTTTATATCGAAACTCCAGCGCCTTGTCTACCCCAAAAAACAGGTAAAAACAAGAGGTTGGCGATACCGCTAGTTGTTCATCGAAGCGAGGAAGTCCTCGTTCGTCTTCGTTTCCTGGATTTTCTCGAGCAAAAGCTCCATCGAATCCACCACGCCCAGCGGCTGTAGGACCTTGCGCAACACCCATACGCGGTTGAGTTCCTGCGGGCTGAGCAACAACTCTTCTTTCCTGGTGCCGGACTTGTTGATGTCGACCGAGGGGAACACGCGCTTGTCGGAGAGTTTCCTGTCGAGGTGAACTTCCATGTTGCCCGTGCCCTTGAACTCCTCGAAAATCACGTCGTCCATCCGGCTGCCCGTCTCCACCAGGGCCGTAGCGAGAATGGTCAGGCTTCCGCCTTCTTCGAGGTTTCGCGCCGCGCCGAAGAAGCGTTTGGGCCGCTGCAACGCGTTCGAGTCCACGCCGCCGGAGAGGACTTTTCCGCTCGGCGAGATGATGGTGTTATGTGCGCGCGCCAACCGTGTGATGGAATCGAGCAAGATGACGACATCCTGTTTGTGCTCGGTGAGCCTTTTCGCCTTTTCAATCACCATGTCCGCGACCTGGACATGGCGAGACGCCGGCTCATCGAAGGTCGAACTAATCACTTCCCCGCGCACGGAGCGCTCCATGTCCGTGACTTCCTCGGGGCGCTCATCGATGAGCAGAACGATCAGATGCACTTCGGGGTGATTCGTCGCGATACTCTTCGCAATGGACTGAAGCATCATCGTCTTACCGGTTCGTGGAGCGGCGACGATGAGGCCGCGCTGCCCGAAGCCGATCGGCGTCATGAGGTCCAGCACGCGCGAACTGACCTCCTCCCCGGATATTTCGAGCCCTATCCTGCGGTCCGGATACAAGGGAGTCAGGTTATCGAACAGAACCTTGTCCTTGCTCGCTTCGGGGGGCTCGAAATTGATCTTTTCGACTTTCAAAAGCGCAAAATACCGCTCCCCCTCTTTGGGCTGGCGAATTTCACCGCTCACCGTATCGCCGGTGCGAAGATCGAAGCGGCGGATTTGACTCGGGGAAACGTAAATATCGTCAGGACCGGGCAAATAATTGTATGCGGGCGAACGCAAGAACCCGAACCCGTCCGGCAAAATCTCCAGCACGCCCTCTCCGGTGATGGTTCCACCGCCACCGTTGCGATCCTTGTCGGACTGCGCCTCCAAGATCTTGTAAATCAGATCCTGTTTTCTGAGCCCACTGGCGCTTTCGGAATTGAACTCCTTTAGAATTTGGTTGAGTTCTCCAATGGTCTTTTTCTTCAGTTCCGCAAGGTTCAAACTGCGAGATTTTGTTTCTGTTGTTGCCATAACTACTCCTTCTCCTTGGTTAGGTGGGCACCTTTTACCGCCTGGAACGTGAGATGATGCCTTCTGGTCGCACCACTCGCCACGTTCTGCGCGGGGAGACTTTTCCTCCTAGCCTCAAGCGGTAAGGTTGATGTGATGAAATTCCTTCATGTTCGATTCAAAAGCAGGTTCTCATCGCCGGGTGCGATGCGAAGCGCGCATTCGGTGTTTTTCAGACCCAGTCATGGTCGCGCGCATAAAACCATTTCTGGAAATATATTCATCCGAGGACAGAGATATAAACTAAGGACCCTCATAGTTCTCGCAAGACAAATTTTCTCTTTATCTAAAGTTCCAAATCGTTGCGCATCAGATGGTGTTTGAAATTCAGGCGATGAAAGCTTATCAGGAATAGATTTCAAAAGTGTCTTAAAAAAATAATCAGTTCGAGCAAATTTGTCAACACTTTTATTTTATTTCCTAGAAAGTAATTTCATCAACTCCTCTACCTGCTTTCGGGTATCATCGATCGAACCGCGATTGTCGATCACGTGATCCGCATACTTCACTTTTTCCGACAGCGGCATCTGCGCATTGACACGCTTTCTGGCTTCGTCTTCATTCATCCCGTTTCGACGACGCAATCGGCATATTTGCTGAGATTCATCACAATCGACAACCACTATCGCGTCGAATCGCTTCCAGCTCCCGGATTCGATCATGACGGCGGCGTCCACAATCGCGATGGGCGCCCGCCCCTCCAGTTCCAGGTCTTTCAACCGCCTGTCTTGCTCGGCTATGATTTCAGGATGCAGAATGTTCTCCAGAATCTTCTTTTTCGAGGGGTCGGAAAAAACAATCTCCCCGAGTCTGGCGCGTTTCAGGCTCTTCTCGTCGGTGAGAACATCTTCTCCAAAAGCATTGACGATCGCCACGAGAGCGCGAGACCCCGGAGCAACCACCTCACGCGCAATCACGTCCGCGTCGATTACCGGAACGCCCAGATCCGTGAACATCCGGCTCACCGTGGATTTTCCGCTGGCGATTCCCCCAGTCAGGCCAACCTTGCGCACGTCACCACATTCGGTTTTCAGGAAGCATCATTTGAAGACATCAGTCAAGGAGATTAAATTCCCCGTCGTTTGGCCTCTTGCTCATAATGCTTGTTGAAGAGTATCTCCCAGTCACGACTCCCCTCCACCAGCCTGCTGGAATACGTGCTTAAAACTCTTCGTACCTCTTCTTCAATATCATCATCGATAATCAACTCGTTGCTGATGGCGCGTAGAACATTCATGCGCAATTCCTGGGGCTCGACCAGAAAATCCACATCCTCACACTCTTCCATATCCTTGACGACTATATTCGTCAGGTGATTGATCTTCTCGCGGCTGAGTTTCATGGCCGCGCTCTCCTTGTAATAAAAATGATCTGAAAAACTTCTCCATGTCGCTAAAGCACGAGATTTCGCTCGCGCGCCAGCTTTGTTTTCACCATCGTAAACATACGGCTGTAGTCCACGTTGCCCCTGTCCATTTCATCTTCGAAATCCCGCAAGATATCCTTGACCTCGTCGTTGAGGCGATCCTCCACCATCAAGTCCGCCTCGATTACATGCGCAATCCGGGTTCTGAGCACTTCCTCGTTCGAATCCTCGGATATCAATTCACGACGAATCAGCCTCTCGACGATCCTGTGGGCAATTCGCTCAATCATCTCTTTTCTCAGTCTCATATCGGGCCCTCCCCAGCAATATATAAGGCCGTATCACCTGCTTTTCTTCCGCGGCGGCCCTTGCGGTACTTCTTTAAGGCGGCTTCCAGATCTTGGGCAAACGCATCGCGCAATTCGGCCGGAGCCATCAATTCCGCTTCCTGACCGAAAGACATCAGCCATCGTCTGAAACCCCATATATCACTTACCCGAACCATCACCTCGCGGCTCGATTTACTCGATTTCTTCAAATGCTCCACTTCGCCGAACGCTTCCTTCATGAAGGCGACGACCGCATGAAGCGCTACATCCTTCCCGAATCGAACCCTCACATTCAAACCATTATTCATCGCTTCGCGCAAGCACTCGGCCAGCAAAGCCTTGAAATCCAATCCCAGAGGCATTTGAAAGGCTCCGGCCACGATACGAACGCTTTCTATGCCCTCCAGATGCCAGACGTACAAGGCGTTTTTTTCGGATTCCCGCGCCAGCAGATGATAGCTCCCTCCCTCAAAATACAGAAGATAAGGGTCTATCTTCCACCAGCGCTTTCGAATCTCACCCGCCCGGGCCGCCATGATGCGGGTGGGTTTTCCTTTTTCTATCGCCTTGAGCAAAGTACCGCCCACCCTGCGCTGTCGCCCATGTTCTCTGAGCGTTCCCACGACTCCGGCGTAGCGTGGCTCCACTCCCTCCGCATATGCGCGCAGGGCCGCGGGAATATAGTGGCGCAAGCGGCTGAAAACACCGCTGATGCTGGCGTTCAGCGACTCCTCCCGCAATGGACTGCCCGGCAAACCCCTCAACATGCACAGGGCGTAATACAATGACGCCCACTGAGAAGGCAAGAATGGCTTTGGAACCGAATCCACATATTCCTGCAATAAACGATACCTCATCTTTCGGCCCATGCGAACCCTCTCCAAAGGGAATCCCGCCTTCATCAAATGGGAAACGTCCCTTTGAAGCGTTCTCAAACTCCACTCATGGGCGGCGCCGTCCTCCGATTCTTCACTCAAGACTCCAAGGAGTTCTTCATGAGTCCAGCTATCCCCGCTCTCCAAAGCCCGGAGAAGCCGCCAGCGACGTATGAATTGATCCTGAAGCGCCATGTGGCGTTCCTTATGTTGCCGCCCGGTGGGTTTTCGCCCGTTCCGACAATTCAAACAGCAAACCCAAGGGCTGCGAGAATTGCCCCAATCTATCCCGCTTATGCGGGACGCCGTGACAATCGGAGCCTCCCATACATAATAGCCCATATTCTTTCGCTATTTTCCGGTAATGACTTTGCGCATCCGCGCCTTGAGCGGGGTGTTCCACCTCGATGCCCGAGAGTCCCGCTTCCGCCATGGCCGGGATGATTTCATCACACCCGTTCAGCAACGGATGGGCCAGGGTGGCGACACCACCGGCGTCATGAATCAGTGTAAGCGCATCGAAAGGGGAAAGTATATCCAGTTCCACATAGCCGGGCGCGCTTTCCCCGATATATCTCTCAAAAACCTCCCGGCGCGAGTTCGCGAAGCCCTTCTTGAGCATATACGTCCCCAACTGACCCCGGGTGATGCTGGGGCTATGCGCGTAGGTGTCGAAAAAATCTTTTTTGTCCACCGCCAGGCCACAGCGCCCCAGCCGATCGATTATCTCTCCCATCCTCTTCACTCTGGCTGATCCCTGCACCTTTATTTGCTTCACCAGACGAGGCGCGTCCGGCCGAATGAAATGCCCGAGAAGGTGCACGCTCCGGCCCAGAAGGTCACAAGAGAATTCGATGCCCGGCACAAATTCGATCCCCAGCCTTTCCGCTTCCGCGCCTGCGCGAGCCAAACCGGCGACCGTGTCGTGATCCGTGAGCGATATGGCGCGAATGCCCGCTCGTTTCGCCCTTTGGATGAGCTTTTCCGGGGAGTCCAAGCCATCGGACATATTCGAATGGGCGTGAAACTCCACGACCTTCTCATCCAGGGAGAGGCCGCTTAAGTTCGAGACAAACGCCATAGATACAGATTCCTGAATACGAGGGAAACGGCGATTTTCACCCAACGCAATGAATGGAGCGGGCGATGGGATTCGAACCCACGACGTCCAGCTTGGGAAGCTGGCATTCTACCCCTGAATTACGCCCGCCTACATCTTGACGATAGGGCCATGTCGCCGATGGTGTCAAGGAAATGAAAGAGAAAATAATACAATCGATAAACAACGCGTCATCGCGCCAGCGTCCATTCTTCGTTTTCATACCGGGCCCGGGATATCTTGAGCGCCCTCGCGTTCTCGACCTCCGACAGCGCACGGGGGGAAAAGCGAAAACCCAAAACCTTATCGAGGCCCGCCTTCGAGGCGTCGGCCACATCGCGAAAAGAAATTTCCTCGCCCAGGACCTCCCAAAGGCCGACCGCGTGGGCGCGGCGGGAGAGCACGCGCTCGGCCCCCCTCGGTTTGAGAAGACTCGCGAGGCGCTCTTCGGAGGAACGAAGCAGAATGCTGCCGTGCTGCAAAACTGCGCCACCTTCGCGGCATTGCGCGCTGCCCACCACCTTTTTGCCGCCAATCGCAATCTCCCACACCGACGCCGTGGCGAAACAAGAGCCTTGCGAGGCGTACGCGCTCCCGCTCGGGGGAGCCAATTCGACCTGCGCCCCCAGGGACATCAATCCCTCGGCCAGACCCTGGCTGATTCTGCGGTAGGTTTCCTCAATCGTATCGCCCAGAAAAACTTCCGGGCCGGTGATGGAATACGTCAACTCACAATCATGCAGCACCGCGCGTCCGCCTGTGAGCCTTCGGCAGATGTCGATTCCCTCATCCGCGAGTCGTCCTAAAAAAATATCGCGCTCGGCGGGCTGGCCGCGGCCCAGGGAGATCGCCGGGGGCGACCAGGCGTAGACGCGAAAGGTGACGGGCGCCTCTTCGGGAGGGCGATTGTTTCTCAGATGGGCCTGACAACTCTCGAACAACAACTCGTCCACCGCCATGTTCCAGGCGGCGGAGGACTCGCCCGTGTCCAGGAATCGCGCATGGGGGATTTCTCGGGGTTCAGAATCTGTGCGTTGCATTCTCAGGCATAGTTCTCAACAGGCAAACAAGAGCAGACCAGATTCCTGTCTCCATAAGGGTTGTTCACCCGTTTCACGGGGGGCCAGTACTTCGCCGCGCGCACCCAGGGCAGCGGGAAAACGGCTTTCTCGCGCGAATAGGGGTGGGCCCATTCATCCGACGCGATGTCGGACGCCGTGTGGGGCGCGTTTTTGAGAGCGTTGTCCTCCGCGCTCATCAACCCGTCCGCGATTTCCTGGATATCCGCCCGGATGTCGATCATCGCGTCACAGAAACGATCCAGTTCTTCCCGCGATTCGCTCTCAGTTGGCTCGATCATCAAGGTTCCCGCCACCGGGAAAGACATCGTGGGCGCATGGAAGCCATAGTCCATCAGGCGTTTCGCAATATCCTCGTTTGTCACGCCCGAGGCTTCCTGCAGGGGCCTGATGTCGATGATGCACTCATGCGCCACCATGCCGTTCGCCCCCTTGTACAAAACCTCATAGTGGGGCTCGAGCCTATTGGCCACGTAATTCGCGTTCAAAATGGCCACCTGCGTCGCCTTGACGAGACCCTCGCCACCCATCATGGCGATATACATCCAGGAGATGGGCAAAATCCCCGCGCTTCCCCAGGGCGCCGCGGAAACCGCGTCGATGCCCGTCTCAGGCCCCACTCCCGAGACCACCGAGTGTTTCGGCAGATAAGGAGACAAATGCTTCACGACGCCGATGGGGCCCATGCCGGGTCCCCCGCCACCGTGGGGAATGCAAAACGTCTTGTGGAGGTTCATGTGAGAGACATCGGGCCCGAACTCGCCGGGCTTGCAGATTCCGACCAGCGCATTGAGGTTCGCGCCGTCCATGTACACCTGACCGCCGTTTCGATGGATGATCTCGCAAATCTCCACCACGCCTTCCTCGAAAACGCCGTGCGTCGAGGGGTAGGTGATCATCAAGGCGGCGAGTTTTTCCGAAAATTTTTCCGCCTTCTCCCTCAAATCTGTGATGTCCACGTTCCCGTTCGCATCACAATCGACGACCACCACCTCAAAGCCGGCCATGACGGCGCTCGCGGGATTCGTTCCGTGGGCCGAACTCGGAATCAGGCAGATGTTTCGATAGCCCTCGTTTTTGCTCTCATGGTATTTGCGGATGACCAACAAACCGGCGTATTCACCCTGCGCACCCGAGTTGGGCTGCATGGAAATGGAATCGAACCCCGTGCACTCGGCCAGCATGTTTTCCAGATCGTCGATGAAATCCCGGTATCCGCGCACCTGTTCCTCTAGCGCGAACGGGTGAATTCCGCAAAATTCCCGCCACGTCACGGGAATCATCTCGGTGGTGGCATTGAGTTTCATCGTGCACGAACCAAGCGGGATCATGGAGCGCGTGAGGGCGATGTCTTTTTCTTGCAGGCGGTAGATGTAGCGCAGCATTTCATGTTCCGCGTGGTGGGTATTGAAAACCGGATGCGTCATGTAGGGCGAGGTTCTTCTCAGGGAATTCGGAATCCGCTCCGCCGCTTCCGCCTCGACGTCATCGAACGATATGGGAGTTGACCCCACCTCGGCAAAAACCTCCCAAAGCGTTTCGACTTCTTCTCTACCGGTGGTCTCATCAAAGGCGATGCCGACGGTATCTTCATCGAGCGCTCTCAAGTTCATCCGCCGCTCCGCCGCTTTCTCGATGGTTTGGGCGGCGCCTCCCGCGCCTACGCTCACCGCCACGGTGTCGAAAAAAGAATTCGCCGCCAGGGTGCAGCCCATGCGCTCCAGACCATCGGCCAGCACGCCGGCCAGGCGGTGCGTTCTCCGGGCGATTCTCTCCACGCCGTCCGGGCCGTGGTACACGCCGTACATGCTCGCGATGACGGCCAGAAGAACCTGCGCGGTGCAAATGTTACTCGTGGCGCGCTCGCGGCGTATGTGCTGTTCCCTCGTCTGCAAGGAGAGTCTCAAGGCGGGGTCTTCGTTCGCATCGATTGATACGCCGACGATGCGGCCCGGCATGGCGCGCTTATGCTTTTCCCTCGTCGCCAGATAGGCCGCATGCGGCCCACCGAAGCCCAAGGGAACGCCGAAGCGCTGCGAGTTGCCGACGACGACGTCCGCCCCGAACTCGCCGGGGGGCTTCAGGAGCGCCAGGGCGAGAATGTCTGCGGCGACGACGACGAGGGCGTCCGTCTCATGCGCTTTTTCCGCAAAATCGGCGTAGTCGAATATCTCCCCACTCGATGCGGGATACTGAAGCAAGGCGCCGAAAACATCCCCGTCCAGCGCGCCGTCTCGATGATCGCCCACCACGACTTCGATATTCTGTGGCTCCGCCCGGGTTCGCACCACCTCGATGGTCTGGGGGTGGCAATCTTTCGAAACGAAAAACTTGCGCCCCTTGTTCTTGCTCGCGTTCATCGCCATGGTCATCGCCTCGGCGGCGGCCGTGCCCTCATCCAGCAAGGAGGCGTTGGCGATCTCCATGCCGGTGAGGTCCATGATCATGGTTTGAAAATTCAAGAGCGCCTCCATGCGCCCCTGCGAGATTTCCGGCTGATAGGGCGTGTACGCCGTATACCAGCCCGGATTTTCCAGGATGTTGCGAAGAACGACCGTCGGGGTGTGGCAATCCGAATATCCCATGCCGAGCATGGACTTGAACACCTGATTCCGGCCCGCGAAAGAACCCAAATCGACCAGTGCCTGTTGCTCGGTTCTGGGCGCGGCGAGACCCAGCTTCGTGTTGGAAATGATGGATGAAGGTATGGCTTTTTCGACCAATTCGTCCAGGGAGTTCAGATCAATCGCTCCCAGCATCGACCCGATGTCTTCATCGCTCGGCGCAATGTGGCGATGAATGAATTCTCCCCGATTCTCGAGATTCTCGAGATTCTCGAGAGACAAGCGAGACTCCGTCATGAATGCGCCCCTTCAGGTTATGGGGATTCAGGCGGATACGTCATTTCCGCTCCGGTTCACTGGAGATGAAAAATCGCTTCCAGCGCGAAGGAGAGAGCCGGTTCAGGCTAACCGCTTTCCTCCTCGGTGTACGCCAAGTACGAATCGGCTTCCAGAAGATCGCTCAACTCCGACTCGTCTTTCATCTCCACCCGAATCATCCAGCCGTCTTCATACGGATCCGAATTCACGAGTTCGGGCTCGTCCTCGAGCGTGGTGTTCGCCTCGGTAACGACGCCGGAAACCGGCGCGAAAAGGTCCGAGACCGCCTTGACGCTCTCCACGACGCCGAAAGTGTTGTTCGCCTCCACTTCCATGCCGACGTCGGGCAGTTCGACGTACACCACGTCCCCCAGTTCTGATTGGGCGAAGTCCGTAATCCCAATCACCACGATGTTTCCCTCTACTCTTACCCACTCGTGCTCTCTGGAATATTTGAGGCCGCTCGGTAGTTCCATGCTCCTGAATGCCTCCCTCTTAGATGACGGCAGTTCCTTATGATTTGTTATGAGAAAACGGAATTCACTCCGTTTTAACTCTTTTTGTAAAAAGGTGTCTTCACTATCTGCGCCCGCCTGGCCTTGCCGCGAATGTCGATTTCGAGAGCAGCGCCCTCATCCGCATTCGACGCAGGAACGTAGCCTATCCCGATGGCTTTGCCAAGAGAGGGGCTCATCGTTCCGCTCGTAACGCCTCCGGCCACTTCGCCATCGATCAGGATGGGCGCTCCATGTCGAGGAATACCACGATCCACCATTTCGAATCCAACCAGTTTTCTCTTTACTCCTTCGGCCTTGAGGGCCAGCAATTTCTCGCGTCCGATGAAATCCCCCGCCTTGTACCTCACCACCCAGCCGAGACCCGCCTCGAGCGGGTGGGTGGACTCATCGATGTCGTTTCCGTACAGGGCGAATTTCATCTCCGTGCGCAAGGTATCCCGCGCGCCCAGACCACAGGGTTTGAGTCCCTCGCCCCCGCCCTCGCTCATCAGCGCAGCCCAGAGCGTCGGCGCATCGGGTGATTTGCAATAAAGCTCGAACCCGTCCTCTCCGGTATAGCCCGTGCGGGAGACCAGCACCTCGCACCCCGCCACGTCCTTATACTGCGCCCCGTAGTAGGGGATGACGGCGAGGTCTCCTCCTCCCGGAATCAATGTCCCTAAAATGGATTCGGCTTTGGGGCCTTGTAAGGCGAGGAGGCCCGTTTGGTCGCTCACGTTTTCGAACTCGCACGCTTCTTCGTGGTGGGAGGCCATCCACTCCCAGTCCTTTTCGATGTTCGCCGCGTTCACGACGGCCATGTAGCGCTCCTCTTCGAGCCGGTAGACCGTGAGGTCGTCCACGATCCCCCCTTCCGCCCTGCACATGGCCGCATACAGGACACCGCCCACCTCAAGCTTCAAGACGTTGTTCGTGACCATTTTGTGGATGAAGGCGCCCGCTTCTTTTCCGCGCGCTTCGAACTCGCCCATGTGGCTCACGTCGAACAGACCGGCCGCTTCGCGAACCGCATGGTGCTCATCGATCACGCCCGTATACTGGACGGGCATCTCATAGCCTGCGAAGGGCACCATCTTCGCGCCGGCGGCCTTGTGCGTTTCATACAGGGAGGTTCTGCGCAGTTCCTGCTCGCTACTCGTCATGGGGAATCCTCAAATCTCGTGGAAATTTCCACCCTTCATGAGCCTTACCGCGTATCGGGATGAATTTCAAGGGTTTTATTCTAATTCGCCGGAAAAACCGGGAGTGAGGCTCAAAACGAATTTACAAGAAACGGAATTTCAAGGATTCAGAAAATCACCCGCCTACGCAAACGCGCGGATTCCGGTTTCATACCCGGCGATGATGAGCTTTTGAATCTGGCTGGTTCCCTCGTAAATCGTCGCCACGCGGGCGTCGCGCATGTAGCGCTCCACGGGATACTCGTTGCTGTAGCCCATGCCGCCGTGAATCTGAATGGCGTCGTTCGCGCAGCGCAGGGCCGCTTCGCTGCAATAGTATTTGGCGATGGAGGTCTCGCGCGTATTCGGCTTGCCCGCATTCTTGAGCTCGCCCGCCCGGTAGAGCAGGAGCCTGCTCGCGTCGATGTCGACCACCATGCGGGCGATCATGTCCTGTACGAGTTGGTGCGCCGCGATGGGCTTTCCGAACGTGTGGCGCTCCTTCGCGTAGGCGACCGACGCTTCGAGAGAGCCTTGCGCGATTCCCAGACAACCCGCGCCCACCGAATAGCGCCCGTTGTCCAGCGCGCTCATCGCGACCCTGAAGCCATCGCCCACCTCTCCCATCAAGGCGTCGTCGGGCACCTCCACGTTCGCCAGGAAAAGCTCGGCGGTGTTCGAACTGCGAAGCCCCAGCTTTCCGTGCATCGTCTTCGCCTCAAAGCCGGGCAGGCCGGTTTCCACCAGAAACGCCGCCATCTTGCGGGGATTCTCGCGATCGGTCTGCGCGATCACCATCGCCAGTTGCGCGACGCCGCCGTTGCTGATCCATATCTTCTGCCCGCTCAGCTTCCAGCCATTCGAGGTCTTCTGCGCAAAAGTCTTCAAGTGCTGCGCATCGGAGCCCACGTCCGGCTCCGTCAAGCCGAAACACCCTATCCATTCCGCCGCGCAGAGTTTCGGCAGATATTTTCTCTTCTGCTCCTCGCTCGCCCACTTCAAGATCGTGGTGGCGACGAGAGAGAGCTGCACCGACAAGACGGTGCGCACCGAACTGCACGCCTTACTAATTTCCTCGTTCATGATGGCGTAAGAAATGTAATCGAGACCCGCGCCGCCGTATTTCTCAGGAATCGGCCCGCCGAACATGCCCAACTCGCCCATCTCGGCGACGATGTCCGCAGGATACCTTTCTTTCTCGTCGTTCTCCCTGGCCACGGGCACGATTCGCCTCCGGGCGAACTCCGCCGCCGTATCCTTGATCAGCCGCTGGGTCTCGTTGAGTTCAAAATCCACTGTTGTCTCAGGATGTAAGTCTTATTCGTAAGTGAAGAAACCGCGGCCGGACTTTCGGCCCAGGTGGCCCGCCTTGACCATCTTGCGCAACAAGAAGTTGGGCCGGTAGCGCGTGTCGCCCAGTTCGCGGTAGAGCGTCTCCGTCTTGGCGAGGTGGATATCCACGCCGATCAAATCGATGAGTTCGAGCGGCCCCATGGGCAGGCCGGCGCCCATCTTCATCGCCTTGTCGATGTCCTCGGCGGACGCCAGACCGCCCGCATAGACCTCCACCGCCTCGTTCAGCATCCCCGCCAGCACGCGGCTGCCGATGCCCGCCGGGCTGTCGAAATTCGCCATGACGGGCACCTTGCCGAGCCGCTCGGCCAGGTTGCGCACGGCTTCCACCGACTCTTTCGAGGTGCCAAGGCCCGGCATGATCTCCACCAGTTTCATGACTACCGGCGGGTTGAAGAAATGAACGCCCACCACCTTCTCCGGCCTCGAGGTGGCCGCCGCCATCTCGGTGATGGAGAGCGAAGTCGTATTCGATGCGAAAATCGCGCCCTCGGGCGCCGCTTCATCCAGAGCGCTCAGCACCTCCTTTTTAATATCCATGTCCTCGAAAACCGCCTCGACGACGATATCCACGTCAGAAGCCTTCGAATAACCCGTCCCCGGCGTGATGCGCGAGAAAATGGCGTCTTTATCCTCAGCGCTCATCTTGCCCTGCTCGACGCGCTTCGCGACGCGCGCCTCAAGGCCCCCAAGAGCCTTCACGACCATCTCTTCGCTCAAGTCGGTCAGAACCACCGGAATCTCGTTTTGCGCGAAAATCTGGGCGATTCCTGCGCCCATCGTACCCGCGCCCACCACCATTGCTTTTTCTATACCCATCTCACCCTCTAGTGTCCCTGAACCTTATAAACCCGCGTCTAAGCGACGCGCTCCAGAACGACGGCCACCCCCTGGCCCCCGCCGATGCAGGCGCTGACGACGCCGAACTGCTCACCCCTTTGCTCGAGCGCGCTCAGGCAGGTGGCGATAATCTTTCCGCCCGTAGCGCCCACCGGATGACCGAGAGCGATGGCGCCGCCGTGTACGTTCAGCTTTTTCCTGTCCCACTTAAGTTCGCGCTCACAGGCGATGACCTGGGCGGCGAACGCCTCGTTCACCTCGATCAGATCCATATCCGCAAGCGAAAGCCGCGCGCGTTCGAGCGCCTTGGGTATTGCCGTGACGGGCCCCAGCCCCATGTAGCGGGGCTCCACGCCCGTCGAGGCGTAACCGCGCAGGATGGCGATGGGCTTCGCGCCCAACTCGTCCGCCTTCTCCTTCGACGCCAGCACGAGAGCGGAGGCCGCATCCGCCTGACAGCATGAATTTCCGGGGGTAACGGAACCGTTCTTATCGAAAACGGGCTTGAGCCTGCCGAGTTTTTCCATCGACATGCCGCTGCGCGGCGTCTCGTCCTTATCGAACACGTTCACCTCGCCTTTTCGCCCCTTGAGTTCGATCGGCGCGATTTCCCCGGCGAACCTGCCTCCCTCGATGGCCGCTACGGCCTTCTCCTGGCTTTCGAGCGCGTACTCGTCCTGCTCCTCACGGCTCAGGTTGTATCGCTCCACCAGATTCTCGGCCGTCACGCCCATGAGTTGTCCCGAAAGGGGATCTTCATAGCCGTCCTTGTAGATCAGATCCAGAAACTGCGCGTGCCCGAAGCGATTCCCCCACCTCGCACCCGGGTTCACGAAAGGCACGTTGGTCGTGCTTTCGGCGCCTCCGGCCAGGACGACATCCGCATCGCCCGCGCGAATCGCCTGCGCGGCCAGGGCGGCGGCCTTGATGCTCGAGCCGCAACGCTTGTTGATCGTGTAGGCGGGCACCTCCTTGGGGAGGCCCGCGCCTACGGAGATGAGCCGCGCGGAATTGGGCCCCACGCCCGCCTGCCATCCATGGCCGATGATGGTCTCATCGAAATGTTCCGGCCCCACGCCCGATCTTTGAATGGCCTCTCGCGCGATGCGCACGCCCAACTCCGGGGCGGTCATACCTTTGAGCGTACCGCCGAAGGCCCCGCCCGGAGAACGAACGCTGCTGAGAATGACGACGTCTTTCATATAAACCCTCAGTTTCAAAGAGATGGATTTCTCCGTCCCTACAGTACCCCAAATCCGGGGCGGAGAACTAAAATTTCAGAAATGGCATTTCCATGCGTCAGCGGTTCTTATGGCATATCTCGAACGCGATAGGCAAGGAATGATGCGCATCACGAACGCATGGAACCGAGCGACCTGGGTGCGAAACGCCGACGACGAAAGCGCTATCCCCGCAAACTCTCCAGCAGCTTCAGAAAATCCGCCGGGGGTTCGACCACCAACTCCCGCTCCTCCCCGTCGATGGGATGGCGGAAAGACAACCTGTGCGCATGGAGCGCTTGTCTGTCGATGGAGTTCTGCTGATTGGATTTAGTTTTCTTGCGCGGCCCTCTCGGCAAGCGGCCCAGGCCGTACACCGGATCGCCCAGGACGGGATGCCCGATGTGGCTCATGTGCACCCTGATCTGATGGGTTCTTCCAGTCTCCAGCGCGACGCCCAAAAGCGATGCGTCTCCCAGCACCTCGCGGACAGCGTAATGGGTCACCGCGCGGCGACCGCTCTCGACGACCGCCATGGCCGTTCGATGGGCCGGATGCCGTCCGATGGGAGCGTCTATCGTCCCTTCCCCCTGCGCGGGGATCCCCCGGACGATGGCCAGGTAATGCCGGTGAATCCGGCGCGCCTTGAGGTCCGCGGAGAGTTTTCTGTGCGCCGGGTCCGTTTTCGCCGCAATCAGAAGGCCGGACGTATCCTTGTCGAGCCGGTGAACGATGCCGGGCCTCTCCACCCCGCCGATGCCCGAAAGCTGCCCTCTGCAGTGATGCAAAAGAGCCGCGGCCAGGGTTCCCTTGCGCTGGCCGGCGCCGGGGTGAACCACCATGCCGGGCGGCTTGTTGATGACGAGAAGATGCGCGTCTTCGTACCGAACATCAAGCGCAATGTCTTCGGCCTCGATGTGGGAGGGCGCGGGAGGTGGCAGCTTCACCACGACGCGCGCGCCGCCTGGGATAGCGTGCGCCGTTTTCGTCTCCACTCTCCCGTCAACGGATACCATGCCGTCCCGGATGAGTCCCTGCACGCGAGAGCGGGAGAATTCCTTGAGGTTTTTCGCCAGAAACGAATCGACCCGCTTGGCGCCCTCATGGCAGGTCAACGCATAGGTCTTCTCGCCCCCGTCTCCCATATTCATACCTTGAGGAGAGTGCCGATGAGGCGCGTTCTGGGATAGAGCGTTCCCCGAACCTCATCGCCCGGCGCCAGGAGGTCATGGTAGCCCTTCGCGGTCAAAAACCATCCTTCCTTCACGATTTTTCCGCTCCCCAGAGTCAGCGGGCGCATCCCCACGCCGCGAACGATTTGGAGATGATACTTCTCCTCCAGAAAAACCAGCTTGTTCCAGAAGATGTAGGAGGCTTTGGACGCCACCCGGCCCTCGAAGCTCACGGGTTCGCCCATCAGATCTCTGAGCGCGCGCGAGGCTCTCCAGAACGTATAGACGAGAAAAACGCCCAGAACCGAAGCGGCGGCGTAGAAGATCGCCTCCTCCTCGATGGGACGCTGCGCGATCAAAAATCCCAGGCCCGAAATGCACACCAGGGAAACCAACCCCCAGAAGATAGAGGTGTTCCACAAAAAATGGCGCGCATAGCCGCGCGCCCTGGTCGCCGAACCTATCGAAGGATTGTTTTGACTCGAATGGGAACCCGAGAACGAGAAAGGGCCCAGCATCTCCACCCCTCCAGAAAAATCGACCGGCGCGCGCGAAGCCTCGCCTATCCGCCCTTCCCCATCGATGCGGATTCAGCCGGACCCCGAAGCAAGTCGACTATCATCAGTCCGACCCCGACCGTGATGCCCGAGTCCGCCAGGTTGAACGCGGGCCAATGATATTGCCCGTAATAAAAGAGTAGATAATCGATCACCTCGCCATAGGCGACCCTGTCGACCAGGTTTCCCAGCCCCCCGCCGAAAACGAGAATCATGCCCGCTCTTCCCCAAAGATTGCCCGGCGGGTGAGAGCGGTACAGATAGAGGACGAAGGCCAACGCCGCCAGGGTGGCGCAGATGAAGAACAGACGACCCCACACAGGGGGCAGGCCGTCGAGAATACTGAACGCCCCGCCGGAATTTCTCAAATATACGAGATTGAAAAACCCCGGAACAACGGGGAGCGATTCCCCGAGGGTGAAACTTTTATCGACGATTTGCTTGATCGCCTGATCGGCGAGGGCGAAAAGAGCGGTGATGAGAAAAAACGGTTTGAGCCCCCGCCCTTCGCTCACGAAAGCACCTTCGCGGCGATGCGGGCGCAGCGCGCCGAGAGGTCGGGAAAGCGTGGGTCCGAACCCACGTCTTCAGAGATTTTCCACGACATGGCGCATTTCGCCCCACGCGCCTCGCTCACCTCGACGGCCAGACCCTCTACATCCTCGCTGCGGTAGGCATCGCCTAAAGGCGCCTCGCCCGCGCCTGCGAGCGCGGCGCCCGAGACGATGAACACGTCTTCCATCTCGGACTCCAAGGCCGTCAGCTTCTCGCGCATCTTCTCTTCGGCGAAGAGCCTCACGCTGAAATTGAGCGAACTTCCCTTGCCCTTTTCCTGATTCTGGCGGACGAGTTCGAGCGCCTTGAGCACCTCGCCCCTCGCGCGCATGAGCGGGTCCCATTTCTCTTCGAGAACCTCGTCACGCCGCACGGCGTCGACTTCGGGCAAAGAGGCCAGGTGAACGCTCTCGCCGTGCAGTTTCGGCGTGAGCAGATACGCTTCTTCCGCCGTGAAGGGCAGGATCGGCGCCATCATCCGGAGCAGCGCATCCAGAATGTCGTGCATGGTGCTCAAGCCCGATATTCTGTCCACATCATCGGGCAGCGAGATGTAGAGCCTGTCTTTGAGCACATCGAGATAGAACGAAGACAAATCGACCGCGCAGAAGTTGTTGAGCGCATGGTAGACGGTATGAAACTCATAATCGGCATAGGCCTGCCGCACGCGCTCGATGAGCTTGTCCAGACGGCTGATGATGAGCCTGTCGATCTCCATGCGCTCGGGCAGCGGAACCGCGTCCTTGCCGGGGTCGAAACTCTCATAGTCCCTCAGATTGCCCAGCAGGAAGCGGCACGTATTTCTTATCCGGCGGTAGGCCTCGGCCATGCGGTCCAGAATTTGCGGGGAAATACGAATGTCTTCCCTGTAATTCTCTCCCGCCACCCAGAGCCTCAGGATTTCAGCGCCGTATCTCTTGATGATCTGCTCGGGCGCAATCGTATTGCCCAGAGATTTGCTCATCTTCTTGCCCTTGCCGTCCACCACGTAGCCGTGGGTGAGCACCTCCCGGTAGGGCGCCGCATCCCTGACGCCCACGGCGGCGAGCAGGGAGCTGTGGAACCAGCCCCGATGCTGATCGCTGCCTTCAAGATACATATCCGCAGGCCACGTGAGTTCTTCTCTTTTTTCCATGACGGCCGCCTGGCTCACGCCCGAGTCGAACCACACGTCGAGAATGTCGGTCTCTTTTCTAAAGGACGCGCCGCCGCATTCGGGGCATTTGTAGTCCGGCGGCAGAAGCTCTCCGGGCTGCTTTTCGAACCAGACGTCCGCGCCGCCATCCTCCATCAAATCGGCCACGCGGTGCGCCACCTCCGCATCCACGACCACGTGCGCGCAACCCTCGCAATGAAAGGCGACGATGGGCACTCCCCAGGAGCGCTGGCGCGAAATACACCAGTCCGGCCTGTTCTCCACCATCCCGTAGATGCGCTCCTCTCCCCAGGGCGGCACCCAGGCCACCTTGCGAATTTCTTCGAGCGAGCGTTTTCTCAAATCGCCGTGCTCCATCGAAATGAACCACTGGGGCGTCGCGCGGAAGATGGTCGGCCTGTGGCTGCGCCAGTCGTGCGGATAGGGGTGGGTGTAATCCTCCACCGCGAACAGACGACCCGAATCGCGCAGATGCGCGATGATGTTCGGGTCCGCGTCGAAGACGAACTGCCCGGCGAAATGCGCCACCTCGGCGGTGAATTTTCCGTCATCCGCTATGGGGCTGTAGACTTCGAGGCCGTATTTGAGGCCGGTCTCGTAGTCCTCGCGTCCGTGGCCGGGGGCGGTGTGCACGACTCCCGTCCCCTGATCGAGGGTCACGTAATCGGCCACCACGACGAGCGAGTCGCGCTCCTCCCAGGGATGCCGCGCGCGCAAGCCCTCGATTTGGCCCCCCTGAAAGCTCGCCACCTTCTCGAAAGTGGCGCTCGCCCCCTGTTTTTCGGCCAATTCTTTCAACCGGGGCAGGAAGTGCTCATGGAAGATGAGGAGTTCATCCTCATGGCGAAACACGCCGTATTCCAAAGACTCACTGAACGCCAGCGCCAGATTCGCGGGCAGCGTCCAGGGCGTCGTCGTCCAGATGAGAACGCTTACCTGCGAACCTTGGGCGGCCTCGTCCAAACCGGGGATTTTTCCCGCCCATTCAGGTAGCTGACTATCGGAAACAGGAAATTTCACATAGATGCTCGGCGTGGTGATGTCCTCATACTCCACTTCGGCTTCCGCCAGCGCGGTTCGCAGACCCGGCGCCCAGTGCACGGGTTTCAAGCCCAGGTACACGCCCCCGCGCTCGATGAAGCGCGCCAGTTCGCGCACGGTGGCCGCCTCGTAGTCGTAGCTCATGGTGAGGTAGGGCCTCTCCCAATCACCAAAGACGCCCAGCCGCTTGAACTCGTCCCGTTGGATGTCGATGTATTTTTCGGCGTATTCGCGGCACATCTTGCGCTTTTGCACCTCGTCGATCTCGAAGCGCTTGCGGCCGAGTTCCTTGTCCACCTGGTGTTCGATCGGAAGCCCGTGGCAATCCCATCCCGGCACGTAGACGGCGTCGAAACCGGCCATCTGCTTCGATTTCACCACGACGTCCTTCAAAATCTTGTTCAGCACCGTGCCCAGGTGGATATGCCCGTTCGCATAGGGGGGGCCGTCGTGAAGAATGTATTTTTTTTGGCCCCGTGATGCGTCCCTGATTTTCTCGTAAATGTCCTGTTCCGCCCAGGCGTCGAGCATCTGCGGCTCACGCACGGGCAGGTTCCCCTTCATGGGAAACGAGGTTTTGGGCAGGTTCAGCAGTTCCTTATAGTTCGTCGTCATTTTCTCTCTCATTCAACCTCTACGTTTGGTTCATCGCCGATACGGGCGCAGCGGGTATGCCCGTCGCCGCCCTCACCAGGCGCATCGTCTTTTGCGCCTCCGCCCTGGCTCTGGCGCCGCCTTCGGCCAGAACGCCTTCTACATAGCCAATATCGTTTTCCAGGCGCTTTCTCTCCTCGCGATATGGCGCGAAATACGCATCCATCTTCTCGAAGAGAATCTGCTTCGCGTTGCCGTAGCCGAACCCGGGCGTTCGGTATTTATCCCGCAATTCTTCTTGCTCCGACTCGTCCGAGAACAGTTCATACAAGGAAAACACATTGCAGGCGTCCGGGTCTTTCGGCTCTTCGAGCGGCGTCGAGTCGGTGACGATAGACATCACGCGCTTTCTGAGCTTTTTCCCCTCCTCGAAAATCTCTATCGTGTTGTCGTAGCTTTTGCTCATCTTCTGGCCGTCGAGGCCCGGCACCTTGGCGCCCGCATCGAGCCTGACGGTGGGCAGGGGGAAGATTTCCCCATAGGCGCCGTTAAAAGCCAGGGCCATGTCCCGCGTCATCTCGAGATGCTGAACCTGGTCTTCTCCCACGGGCACGATGGTGGAGCGGTAGATCAGGATGTCGGCGGCCATGAGCATCGGGTAATAGAAAAGCCCTATCGAGGGAGTGATTCCCCTCGCCACCTTGTCCTTGAACGAAGTGGCGCGGTCCAGAAGCCCCTTTCCCGTGACGGCGGAGAGCATCCAGGCGAGTTCGTTCACTTCGGGCACGTCGGACTGGCGGAAGAAAACCGCTTTTTCAGGGTCCAGCCCCAAGGCGAGGTAGTCCATCGCCACGGCAAGCGTCTGCTCCGCCAGCAAGTCCTTGTCCTGCACCGTCGTCATGGCGTGATAGTTCGCGATGAAGTAGAAGGCCTCGGCCTCATCCTGGAGGGCGATGTGCTGTTTGAGCGCGCCGAAATAGTTGCCCAGGTGCAGTTTTCCCGAGGGCTGCACGCCGGAGAGAAACCGCGTGGGTCGGCTTTTCTGCTCTTGACTATCCGTCATCTGACTACCCTTCATCCGCATCCCGTCAAGAAACTCTCTACGCCAAACCGAAGATTCTGAGAAGATTTATCACAAAAACCTGCTCGGCCGTAGCCAGAGCGATGAAAATCGGCATCATGATCTTGTGCAGAACTCCCAGCAGCAGCAAGCCCAGCACGATGAAGAAACCGAACGGCTCCATGCGCGAGTATTGCCACGCCATGCGCCTGGGCAAAAGCCCCATCACGATCCTGCCCCCGTCGAAGGGAAGGATGGGAATGAGGTTGAACGCCGCGAGCGCCGTGTTGATGGTGAAGCTCGCCCGCAGCACCAGCAGGAGCGGCTCGCCCACGAAGCTCGCGCCCAGGCCCCAGCGGCGCATAATGTGAAACACGAAAGCGCTCACGATGGCCAGAATGAAATTCGCCGCCGGTCCCGCGAGCGCCACCCACATCATTCCGCGCCTGGGATGACGGAAATTGCGCGGATTCACCGGCACCGGCTTCGCCCAGCCGAAGCCCACGCCCCCCACCATGGAGATGACGAAGGCGAGCGTCCCCATCGGGTCGAGATGGACGATGGGGTTCAAATTCAAACGGCCCAGCATGCGGGCGGTGTCGTCACCCAGCTTGTCGGCCACCCAGCCGTGCGCCACCTCGTGAAAGGTGAGCGCGAGCAGGATGGCCGGTATCGCAATCAGCAACTGCTGAATGAAATCGGATGAGAACAAGACAGTCCTTACCGCGACGAGAGAACCGACGATGATGCATGCGGAATGACCCCGGAAATTTCCGGCGGCGGAAATTTCACCCCACAAACCCGCTGGATTCTATGGGCTTGGGCGGAGAGGGTCAAACCCGAAACGCACGGTGAAACGCCAGCTTTAAGATTTTCCCGCCTTGCCGAATTCATCCCGGAAGAAAATCTCGGCGGGGTCTTTGCGCGCGGGCGGTTTGTTGTCCTTCGCCTGCACGTCGGGGTGCAAGTCCTCGGTCTTGCCCGGATACCCCACGGCGAACAGGGCCGCGACGCGAAACGGCTCCGGGATGTTGAAACTCTCGAGCACCTTCGGCTCGTCCCACCCCGCCATGGCGTGAACGGTCAGCCCGAAATCACTGCCCTGGAGCAGGAGATTCTCGAGCGCCATGCCCACGTCGAGCAGGTAGCGATCCTGCCCGTTACGCTCGGGCTGCTCCTCGGGGTTTCCGAGGATGATCATCTTGAGCGGGGCCGCGGTCGCCCACTGGAGATTCCCCTCGCTCAGGCATTCGTTGAACTTCGCTTGCGCTGATTCTGATTCCACGACGATGACGCGCCAGGGCTGGCGATTGTTCGAGGACGGCGCCCAGCGGAATGCCTCGAGCAGGGCTTCGATTTTTTCCGGCTCGGGCGGCACGCCGTTAAAAGCGCGGAGACTCCTGCGGTTCTTGATGAGTGGGTGCATCCGTTGACTTCCTCCTTGGGAAAATAAAAAAGACCAAAATAAAAACAGCGCCTCACCCGCGATGACGCATACGAAAGAACACGCGGCATGATTCCACAATTCCGCGGCGCATGATAGCCGAATCGGGATTTGGCGGGGAGTTTTTACCCGGGATTCTCGAACCGCGCATCACGCCAGGCGACGGCGGCGCGCAGGCCCTCGGTTCTCGCAATCTCGAGGAACCTGGCCTTATCCCCGGTTCCTCTGCCCTCGATCATCAAGTCGATGTCGAGCGCGGCTTCGAGCGCGCGGCCCATTCCCATGATCTCAAGGCTGCGGTTCAGCGCCAGCTTGGTCGCGCGGAGGAGGCTCTGATCCATCGGCGTCATTTTCTGCGCCACGGACATGGCGGTATCGAGCACCTCCGCCTCTGGAACCACCCGGTTCACGAGTCCCATGCGATGAGCCTCGCGAGCGGGGATGCCGTCTTCTCCGGTCAGGAGTATCTCTTTCGCGAGCTTGGGATTCGTGAGCCAGGGGAGCAGCATGACGACGATTCCTGCGCCGAACTTGAGTTCCGGCTCGCCGAACACGGCGTCCTCCGCCGCCACGGTGACGTCGCACGCAAAGGCCAACTCGCAGCCTCCCGCGAGGGCGTGTCCGCAAACGGCGGCGACCGTGGGTTTGGAGAGGTTCCAAAAGCGCATGACGGCGTCGAAATCCTGCCTAAGCGCACGCCTCCACTCGGCGAAGCCAGTGGGCGTGTTCTCCGCCTGCTCTTTCAGGTCGAAGCCAGAGGAAAACGATTTCCCCTCCCCCGTGAGAACGGCGACGAATATGGAATCGTCCGCCTCGATGAAATCACACGCCTCGTTCAATTCGCGCAGCATCGTGCGGTTCATGGCGTTCAGCCGCTCGGGACGGTTCAGGCTCACGAGCGCGACGTGTCCGCGCACCTCGAACAATAGCGTCTCGAAAGCGGGCGCGTTCATGGGGATGCGTGTCTCGCCAGAAAGGCCAGAATCGCCGCAGCCGAGGCTTCGGGGCGTTCTGAATAAAAATGATGGCCCGTGTTCTCGACGATTACGAGTTCGGCCCCCGGAATCCGCTCGGCCATGCGCCTTGAATTCTCCGTGGGCACGAGAACGTCGGCCTCGCCCGAGATGACGAGCGTAGGCATACGCAAAGACTTTATCCGTTCTGAAACGTCGAACTCCGCCATCCCCTTGTTGCGCCTTGCTATCTCCTCTTTGCTGATGGGAAAGCGGCGCTTGAAGCCGTCGTAAAAAGCGACCACCTCGGGCCTTTTGTCTATCGTTTCGGGATGGAAGATGGTCTCCAGGGCCGCCCGGCGTTCATCTTCCGTCGCATCGGGCGCGCCGCCTCGCGCGCGCGTCTCCCGGACGCCGGGCGCAGCCGCGACCTTATCTTCCCCTCCGAAATGAGAGCACGCGACGATGAGGCTCTTTAATCTTTCGGGGTGTTCGACGGCGAACGACAGCGCGATGGTGCCGCCGTAGGAGCCACCCATCAGGTGAAAAGATTCGAGGCCCAGGCCATCGACCAGCCCCAGGAGGTCTTCCGCCATGCGCGCGGGCGCGCGGTCGCCATCACCATGATGCGCCTTCGTTCTGCCCATCCCCCGGTTGTCCGGCATGACGAGGCGGTACCTCGACACGAGAAGGGGCCTCAACTTCCCCCAGACCTCCACCGTGGCCGTCAAGCCGCCGACCATCACCAGCGGCTCGCCCGCGCCTTCTTCTTCGTAGTAGACCTCGACTTTTCCCCGGCTCTCGATTTCCAGCGTCGCCACTTGAAACTCCTCAACAAACGCTTTAAGCGCCCAGTTTCTCGGCCATCCAGTCGGCCATGTAGCCCACGACGGGCGCAATGTAGTCCATGTGGCAATGCTGGGAGCCGCCGTCTGTCCCCTGGTAGACCCGGAGCGTCTTGTCTTTCGAACCCGACGCCTTGTAGAGCGATTTCGCATCCGCGAGCGGGATTTGCTGATCGTCTTCCCCGTGCACCAGCAAGAAGGGGCATTTCATCTTCTGCACCACGCCGTCGAGCCGGAAGCCCTCGAGCTTCTCCAAGCCCTCCTCCGCCGTCTTGACGTTGAAACTCCACGCCAGGTGGTTGCCCGGAGAGGGAAGCTGAATCTTGAACGCCGCGTCGATGCGCCTTTTCCAGACGGCGTGGTAGTCCCAAATTGCGCCGTGGGCGACGCAAGCCTTGAATCGGCGCTCCATGCCGGCGGTTCTGGGCGCGTAATATCCGCCCAGACTCGACGCCATGATGCCTGCGCGCTTCGCGTTCACGTCGCCTCGTTTCTCCAGCCAGTCGAGAATCGCGGAACCCGCAACCTCGTAGTCGTGTCTCAAATATATCTTGCGGAAGCGGATGGCCTCGCCCACGCCCGGGGTGTCGGGCACCACCACGCTCATGCCGCGCCGGGCGAGTTCCATCGCCGAAATGATCACGGGCGATTCCTTCGTGCCGTCGAAGCCGGTATAGAGCACGACCACGGGCGGCTTGGATTTGCGCGTATTCTCGGCGTGGATGAAATAGCCGGGCAGCGATTTGCCCCCCTCATAGGGAATTTCGACGATCTCCGTCTTGGGCCTGTCGTTCAGGCGGACGTAGCGTTTGAAGCTGTCAATGGATTTCCGGTAAACGCCCTGCGAGGTCTTATCCTTCGGGAAGCGAAACCGATCGGCCATTTGATGATAGGTGGCGGAGCGGCAAAAATGGCCCGCCGCCGTGAGGTTATTGCCGCGCCGCACAGCCGAAATCCCCATCGCCCGCAAGCGATCGCCCATGCGGGCCCACTCCTCGAACCAGTGCGCGTCGCTGCCGGGGTTTTTCTCCAGATTTCTGCAAACCTCAAAGATTTCCGCCGGGTCGGCCCCGCCGCCCGCCACGCGCATCAGGCCGATGGAGACGATGAACGACCAGCGATAGTTATCGGGAAAGTATGTGAACCATGGAATATTGCGTACCGCGTTGACGACCATGCGCTTTCTCCTCTGGTGCCGGAATCTGGAATGAAACAACTCTCATAGATGATGAAAGTATACGCGAGATGACGCTTTTCTTGGAATCGGGATATGATTCGCAGGAACTTTTCAGCGATTGTCTTTTGAGCACATCACCCTGGCAGGAGAGTTGATTGTAATACCATTCCCGTTTTCTCACAGGCGAAGTGAACAACACTCATCAACTATTCATCACCGCAGGAGAGTATGAAATGCCTTTTTACAGCACCGAAACCATCGAGAACGTACAACTCAGCACGGGAAATCCGGGCGAGTACAAGCCCCTCGCCGGGGAATTCATGAAGGCGGGCGTCGTCACCTACCGAAAGGGCACGGGCTCCAAACCCCACTGGCACAACAACGAGGAGCAATACGTCTACATCATCGAGGGCAAGCGATACATGCGACTGGGCGATGAGGAGAAAATCATCGGCCCCGGCGACATCCTCCACATTCCCCGGGGAACGCTCCACGGCGGCAGGACGCTCACCGAAAAGGCGGTGATGTTCGTGGCGAAATCACCCGCCGAAGACCCCGACCTGGGCGCGGACCACCACTACCCCGACGATCTGGCGGACATCATCAAGCACCTCGACGCCAAGGCGGAAGGACTCTACGGTAAGGTGTAGTGGCTCTCCCTCCTCGGGACTGCCCAACAATTCGCGACCTGTCCCTACCGTGAGTTCTCCCTGGTGACGTTTGGCGCGGGTGGAGGTGGTGTCCGCCACTGAATAAGCGTGATGCTAGTGTAGGGGCCGCATACATGCGGCCCACGGTTTGATATTCACAGATTTCGTAAGAACGCGCCGCAACACGGGAGGAAGAATTGCGACGCCCGTGGTCTTCGCCCCCTCCGGGAGGGTCGCATATATGGGTGGGGCGGTCCCAAGGAGGGACCGCCACCTACGATGCAGGCGGCAATCACTTCCCCTAGAACGGATCGTCCGCAGGCGGGGCATCCGGTGCGGATTCACCCGCGGCCACGCCTTTCAGGCTCCAGGTGGTGTCCTTGACGTAGATGGCCTCGACTTCTTCGACGATCTCCGCGGCGTGGACCTCGTTCGCAGGCACATGGATGACGTCGCCCGGCCCCAGATCGTATTCCTCTCCCCCCATCGTGAACTTCTGCCGCCCGCGCATGATGTAGATGAACTGCTCGCAGGCGTGATAGTGGGGCTTCGCCTCCGTGCCCGCCTCCCAGATGCGGTGGCAGAAATACATCCGCTCCCCCCTGATGGTCTCCCCATGCCCTGAGGAGAGACCGGGGTTCTGGTGCACGTCCTTCAAATCTTCAAACCGGTATATGGGCATTTTATACTCCTGCATATAAGGTCTCTCGCCTAAAATGCGAGAGGAATTCGATGTGAAAAAGTTCGAAAGATAGAGTTTCCATATTCCTGCTTATCAGTTCATACGCCTTTCAGCGAGGCGATTCTCCACTCACCCCCGCACCTTGCGAATAAACTCCGCCACGGCGTGGCCGATCTCATCGGGGCAATCCTCCTGCCCGTAGTGGCGCGTCGGGATGGTTGTCTCCTCCTGGTTCGGCCACGTGCGGCAAAACGCGCGCGCGGCCCCGGCCAGCGCGTGGCCGTACTCGCAGTTGATGAAGAGTTTCGGCAAATCCCCGCTCGCGCGCAGATATTCGCTGTATCGCTTTACAATCTCGTAGTTATCCGCCGGCTCGCCCTCGAAGGGAATCTCACACGCCCACTGGTGGGTCTGCCTCCTTTTCTGCGGGTCTTCGGTGGGTGCGCGGTAGGCCTCTTTTTCCGCCTCGCTCAACTCGCGCACGATGCCGCGCTCGAAGAGCATGGTCTCCACGAAGAAATTATTCTCCATGATCATCGCGAGTCCGGCCTCGCCGCGCAGCGTCTTGAACTGCGCCACCCTGTCTTCGGGCATATCCGTCCAAAGACGCGGGCGCACCATGGATTCCATATAGGACAGACCAATCACCTGCTCGGGAAACCGGGCGAGGCGGTTGAACCCAAGCGCCGCCCCCCAGTCGTGGAGCACCAAAAACGTATCTTTGGTCGCTCCCACCGCCTCGAACCACGCATCCAGATAAGGGATGTGATCTGTATACCGGCAGCCTCCGCCGGGAATGTTGTCCGACTCCCCGCTGTTCATGAGGTCGGGCACCAGGCATCGGCCCAGGCCTTCCAAATGGGGGATCACGTTTCGCCAGAGATAAGAAGTGGCCGGGTTCCCGTGCAGCAGAACAACGGGATCGCCTTCTCCGGCCTCGATATACGCCATCTCCGCGTCGAGCGCCTTCACGCGCTTTCTCTCATAGGGATCATCAGACGATATAGGACTCATGGACGACTCCTGTATTACGAACATGATTTGCGAGGACGCGCATCGCGCCCGCTTCAGTTGGGCGCGCCCTCTTCCTCGCGGGGTTCGATGAGTACGAGGCGCGCGTCGCCCTCCAGCATGCCCACCCTGTAGAGTGTGTGCGCCAAAGACTGCGGAGACTTTAATACTTCAACTCGCTTCGAGCTATCTAAAAGGAGACGTATGAGATCCACCATGCGGGCGACGGAGACGCCGTCGATTAGCTCCAACTCTTCCAAATCCAGGCTCGTGAGGCCTGCACCCAAGACTTGGCCTTCCATCGCCTCCAGGACGCGGGTCGCTCCCTCCGAGTCCAGATCGCCGGATAGCGTGAAGCGCGCGCCCGAGGCGGATTTTCTGAGTTCATAGTGAGGATGCGAGAGTAGAATTCTTTCTTGGGGATTCACCGCGAATGGGGCTTAATGGGATTGGACGCCCGTGAGCGGAAAATCTATGGGGCGGTTTTCTTTCGCGCTGTGCTCGATCGCCAGCGTCACTTCGAGCACCGTGCGGGCGTGTTCGGGAAGCGCGAGCGAGACGCTCCGGCCCATCGTCACGCGTTCCAGGAACAGCCTGGTCTCATCGCGCATCGGCCCCCAGAAATCGCCCAAGAGCCAGTCGCCCGCCATCATCGACTCCAGGAATACGACGTCCGACGTCATGCCGTCCACGTAGGGCGAGGGAACGCCCTTGTTCGTCGCCATGATGGCGTTCTTGTGCGAATCGTCGATCGCGATGGCCCCCTCGGTGCCCATGACTTCGAGGTCGATGGAGGTGATGTTCGCCGGCCAGTTGTCCGGCAGAATCCACGAGCAGCCGAAGTTCACGGTGCCGCCGTCCTCGAACGTGAGAATCGCCCACGCCCAGTCCCCGCAGCCCATGGGATGGTGCGGGAACACCTTGCTGCCCCCCTGGGCGTAGACGCGCTTGGGTTTTCTGCCCTCGAAATACCAGAGACAAATATCCACCATGTAGGTGAGCGTATCGGTGACGGGGCCCGCATGTGCGGCGCGCTTGTATATCTCCGCCCCGTTGGTGGTGACGTTATACAGCGTGGCGCGCGCGGTCTGCAGATGCCCCAGCCGCCCGCGCTGGATCTGTTCTTTCGCGTTTAAGAAACGGCGTCTTTGCCGCTGCGTGTAGCCGATGAAGAGTTCCGTGTTCGATTTTTCATACGCCGCGAGAATCCTGTCCGCATCATCCAGAGACAGGGATATCGGTTTTTCGCACAGCACGGGCTTTCCGAGTTCGAGCGCCCGGCAGACGGCGTCGGCATGGTCGAACTCAGGGGTCGAGACGATGAGGGCGTCCACGTCGGGATGCGCGATCACCGCCTCGTTGTCGCCCGAGTGGAAATCGGCCTGTGTTTCTCCTGCGATGAGCGCAGCGCGCTCGGGGTCCCTGTCCGAAAGCGCCAGAAACTGGACTTCGGGCGAACCGGACGCCAGGTGCGCGCGCAGCCTCCCCATGCGTCCCGAACCTATGATGCCCAATCCGATTTGCTTCACCTTTTCATCCTTTTATATACAGAACTGGTTTCACTTGATTCGGCGGCGTCGAGTTTCGCGCCTTATTCCTGTAGCTCATGAAGCTGCGCGACGAGCCGTCTCATCTTATGCTCGAACGGCTCGCCTCCTGCCTGCGGTACCACTCGACCCCTTGCTCCCGGATATGCCGGCGCAGCGCCGGGTTGTCTATTGAGTCGTAGAGAACCAGATCGACCACCTGCGCCATGGGAATTTCTTCGATGGCGGCGGCGAGGCGAGCCTGGTCGGTCAGGGTGAGGCGGCTGCCGAACAGCGCGATGTCCACGTCCGAGGTCGCGGTGTTGGCTCCAGTGGCCCTGGAGCCGAACAGAACGGCCCGCTCCACCTTGTCGTTGGCGGCGATGGCGGCGGTGATCGCCGCGCGATGCTTGCCCTTGAGAGCGTTGGTCATCGCCGCCGTCTCTCGTTCAGGGTTACGTGAAGCCGGAACAGGGCCGGGTGATAGCTGTCCTTGATCAGGGCTTCCGCTTCGAGAGCAAGCTCCTTGCGATAGGTATGGCTCAGCAGGTTCCTCTTGTCCAATGCGTCGAGCAAGGCCTCGCTGTCGTCCTCTCCGAGATACCCGGCCTCAAAACCCTTTCGGATTATCGAGCGGGGCACCTTTTCGTCGTAACCCTCGAAGAACAGCAAATCCTTGAGGGTGTTCCAGGCGAGTTCGAAACTGAATTCGAACGTCTGGACCAGACCGGCTCGCTCCAGATCGCTATACTCCTTAATGGCGCAGGCATCCGTCAGTTGTGAGAGAGCGTTTTCGAAACTCTCCAGCCTCTGCATCCAGCGGGCTTCATCGAGATTACTCATCATCCGCCCTCCAGAATCCCAGCGCTTTCAGGTTCCCGGCGATGAAGGCGCCTCGGCGGAAGATGGAGCCGCTCATCACCCCGATGTTCCTTGCTTCACCTTTTCATCCCTTAAACGGTAGTTCGATGACCTCGCCGCCCCGGCGGACGCTCTCTTCCATCGCCAACGTGAGTTCGAGCACCGAGCGCGCCGTATCGGCGTCGCAAAGCGGCACCTCTTTTCCGGTCGTCACGCGCTCCAGAAACAGCCTCGTCTCATCGCGCATCGGCCCCACGAAATCGCCCACGGCCCAATCCCCAGGCATGGCGGAGCCCAGAAAGGCGACCTCCACCGAGGAGTCGGGCGCATAGGGGGACGGGACGCGCTCGTTGCCCACCATCATCACGTCCTTGTGGCCGTCGTCGATGCGGATCGCGCCCTCGCTCCCGAAAATATCCATGCTGATGGTCGCCACCGTGGCGGGCCAATGCTCGGGCAGCGCCCAGTTCCCGCCCAGGCACGCCGCAGCACCGTCGTCGAAGGTGACGACCGCCCAGCCGTAATCCCCCATCCCATCTGGATGATCGTGAAACACCTCGCTGCCCGCCTGCGCGTAGACGCGAACCGGCTTTCTGGGCGCAAAAAACCACAGCGCCATGTCGGCCATGTAGGTGATCTCGTCCGTAAAGGGGTTGGCGTGCGGGGCGCGCAGGTAGACCTGGCGCGCCGTGGGCCGCGTGTTGTAGATCGTCATGCGCGCGGTCATCACCTCGCCCAGGCGGCCGGCGTCGATGTGTTCCTTGATCGCCAAAAACTTTCTCCTGATCCGTTGCGTGTAGCCGATGTAAAGCTCCGCGTCGCCTTTGGCTTTCGCCTCCAGAATCTTGTCGGCATCGGCGAGCGTGAGCGCGATGGGCTTTTCCACCAGCACGGGCTTTCCGGCTTCGAGCGCCATGCAGATGGCTTCCGTGTGTTCGCCCTCGGGCGTTGAGACGATGAGGGCATCCACCTGGGGGTGTTCGATGACTTCCCTGTTATCCGAGGTATGGAAGGCCGCCTCGTTCTGCTGGGCCACGGCTTGGGCGCGCTGGGGGTCGATGTCCGATATGGCGAAAAAATTCACCACAGGCGAGGTCGCCGCCAGATGCGCGCGAAGCGAGCCGATTTTGCCTGCGCCGATCAGACCGATGCCTACCTCTTTCTTGCGAATCACCATCTATGTCTCTCCTTGAAGGTCGGCGAATCCTACAATCCCGCCTCCCACTTCGCAAGGCGCACAAGGTTCTCCCGGCGAAACCGGCGGAGAAGGCCGGAGATATGCCTGAAAGATGGAAGACGGGAAACCGGGGGATGCTCCGGGCGCCGCCCTCCTCTGGCGAAGGCGGTGATAAAATTTTATAGTGCGTCGCCACATCACCGAAAAACCGGACCTGAATTGGAGGATCTCTCTTGAACGCGCAAAATTCACTCGCCGCCCTCTTGCACGAACCGGGGAGGCTCGAACTCGTGGAACGCGCAGCACCCGAACCCGGCCCCGGCGAGGTGCTCGTCGAAGTCGGCGCCTGCGCGATATGCGGCAGCGATTTTCACCTGATCGACGGCCACGTACGTCGCGCGAAATATCCCGTCGTGCCGGGCCATGAACTCATGGGCGTGGTGAGCGCGCTGGGCCCGGGCGCCGAAGGCGTGGAGATAGGCGCGCGCGCCTGCATCGAGAACCACGTGCACTGCGGAGAATGTTATTTCTGCAAGATGGGCCGGGTGAACCTGTGCAACGATTCGCGCTCCATCGGCATGAACGCCGACGGCGGCTACAGCCGCCATGTGATTGCGCCCGCGAAGTCCGTGCTGCCCCTGCCGGATGCGCTGGACGACGCCACGGCTTCGGTCATGCAGACGCTGGGCACGGGCTATCACGTGGTGATGAACCGCGCGCGGCTCGAAGCGGGCGAGACGGTAGCCGTCATCGGCATGGGGCCGGTGGGCTTGTGCGCGCTCGCCGCCGCGAAATACGCAGGCGCCCGCGTCATCGCCATCGACGCGGTGGCGGACAGGCTCGAAGTGGCGAGGGAGATGGGCGCGGATGAGACGATAGACGTGCGCGCGCACGATTCGGTTTCCGCCGTACAGGATTTGACCGGCGGGCACGGGGCGGACGCCGTTCTCGAAGTCGTGGGCGGAGCGCAGAACAAGACGATGGAACAAGCCTTCGAGATGGCGCGCAAGGGCGGGCGCATCGTGGTCGTGGGCGCGTTCTCGGTGGATGCGCCCATACCGCTCGAACACCTCCAGCATCTGGAAAAAGAGATTATCGGCTCGCGGGGACACCCGGACACATTCGAGGTCTGCATCGACCTCGCCGCCCGGGGAGAATTGAACGTAAAACCCATGATCACGCACCGGATACCTCTCTCCATGGTGCACCGGGGCATCGAGATGATGCGCGAGCGAAAAGACGGGGCCATCAAGGTGGTGCTCTTACCGAATCAGGAAAGCTGAATTTCGGGCTTTCCGGCTGCCTCCGGGACCCGATAACGTTTCCCTTTTGAAAAAACCACCCACACATCATTATGAAAGCATCGACGCAGGGAGGTAAAAGTGAACACGACAAGAGAAGAAACCATCGGCTTCATCGGTCTGGGCCTCATGGGCCGGGCGTTTTCCAGGAACCTGATTGAGGACGGCTACCGCCTCGTGGGGACGGACCCGGTTCCGGCGGCGCAGGAGGAATTCAAGGCTCTGGGCGGCGAGGCGCTCCCCTCGCCCAAAGACGTGGCCGAGGCGGCTGATTTCGTTTTCATCTCGGTGCCCAACTCGAAAATATCGCTCGAATGCGCGCGGGGTACGGATGGATATTTGTCCGCCAATCCTGCGAAAAAGCCTAAAACCGTCATCGACACCACCACCTCGGACCCGGACGACACGCGCGAGATGGCGCGGCTGTGCGCGGCGCGCGGCTTCGACTTCATGGAGGCGTGCGTGAGCGGCAACAGCGAAAACGTGAAAAACCGGGTGGGCCTTTTTCTGGTCGGCGGCGAGGAGCGGACGCATGGCCTCGTGAAGGACATCTTCGCGCGCCTGCTTTCGGATCAGATTCATTGCGGCGTGGCGGGCGCGGGCGCGACGATGAAGGTGCTCATCAACTACCTCACCTGCCTGCAGCGGTGCGCCATCGCAGAGACGCTGCGCATGGGCTTGAGAGCCGGCGTGAAGGGAGAACTGCTGCTCGACGCCTTCATGCGAAGCGCCGCCGACAGCAGACAGCTCAGAAACCGCGGCCCCCGGATGGTGAGCGGAGACTTTTCGAACCCCGTGAGCACGCTCGACGTGCTGACCAAAGACATCAAGCTGGGCTTGAGTTTAGGCGAAAGCGTGAGCGCCAATATGCCCCTGGGCGAGCTTTGCCTGCCCTTTTTCACCGAGGGACAGCAACTCGGTTTCGGCTCCCTCGACAGCGCGGCGGTGTATAAGGTGTTCGAGGCGAGGGAGGGGTAGGGGCAGGTCGTCGATATTGTAGTGGATGAGGCTTTGGGGGAATTGTTGGAAACGAATTGATTGAACAGGAAAACAAATCATCATGAGAGAAAAATCAAGAAAGAACATTTCGTCCTTTGATTTGATCCAGGTATTACAAGATGTCAGCAAAAAATCTCTCATAGAGAAGACGGATACTAACTCGTCCTATGATTTCGATTTAGCGATTCCATTTCTCAAAGAACATGACCTTGACACGCATATCTCTTTTCCTCGGCCTCCATCCAGGAAAATTGTTCCTTTGAATAGCGAGAGAAATGTCTACGGCCCAATAAACAATATCGTCATCAAGAATCTGAACATTAAACTGGACGAGGAATTTATTGGGCGTGCAAATTCCGATTGGGGACACATCTCCCACGCTAGCTGGCACTTCGAGGAGTGCCGCTTTGAACCGAAGTCTCCGAACATGGCGACCATCCTCTTTCCATGGAGGGGCAACTTTCGGTTCTACAAAAATGAATTCGACTTCGGTGATATCAGAGGGATGCGATCTTGGCTGTTTATTTTTGCAAGTAACAGTAGAGTGTTGTTTCAGAAAAATGATTTCAAAAACAGTAACATACAAATAAGCTATATGCTTTCTCAGGAGGATTCGAGTATACAGAAACTATCTTGGGGAGGAAGGGAAGCCCATATCGTAAGAGATGATTCTTACTACGAAGCCATGATTCGTAAAAGTTACGGATTATCAGAAGCCGTGCGGTTAGGTATTCCTGACGCACATTCGGGGCACATTGGTCTAGGCAGCATTTCCTTATTGGGGAACAAGGGAATTGAAGACTTATATTTTTGGTGTAACGCGGAGTATTATGTTTTTCGAGGGATGAACCGCATAAATCGTTTGGGCTTCAACGAATTCGATTCTGATTCTCAGAATCTAAACACCAAAATTTATCTTGGTCCTAGGGAGAAAATCGACCCGTATTTTCACCACTCCCTCCAGCATAGAAGTATGTTCTTATCAATGAGAGAATTTGCAGGCAAAAAACAGGATACTCGGCTGGTTAGTGTTCTGGACAAACAACTTGATCGAATCGAGTATTTCTTGACCAAAGAACAAGAAGTTTCCTTGTATTCTGATGGAAGACAATGGCTCGAATACTGGCAAGATCGAATTCTTTATGAATGGCGAAAGTTGTCTTCTGATTTTTACAGATCCTGGCTTCGACCTTTGATAATGGTCGTTTTGGGCTACACGATATTGAATGCCCTGCCTTCGTTTTGGTTCGAAAGTTTCACGGTCTCTGATTGGACAGAGTTCTCCTTGAGACCCATCCAAAAAATACCTTTTTATACGGAAACTCTAAGTGAACTTTATAAAAACGAATACAACAACATTTCTCGCGGAGGTAAAATTTTCTTGCGATTCATTGGTTTTATACAGGTCGTCTGGGTGGCTATATGGGGTTTTGCCTTTGGTAAATCCATCAAAAGGTAAATCTTGCTTTTATCTTTGATTCTCTATGATTTTTTACTTTACAAAACTATCGAACGGACCCACTCGGGAAGCTCATCGATTGGCCGCATGACGCTCAACCGTTTCGTCAATTTGAAGGTGACGCTCTGGCCTTCCGCCATCCGCACCAGCCGCCCGGCGTCTCCTTCAGCCACCTCTCCCTTGCGCCAAGCGTTGAACCAGATGCCAGCGGGCGATACGCCCAGGCACAGCAGATAGTCGTATTCGCGATCCATGCGGATATGGTTGAACTGGAAGTTGCCGCCCTTTTCTTCAGACGCCGTTTTCACCTCGAAACGGCGGTCGGCGATGGTCAGGTCGGTCGGCCTGAGGCGTGAGCCGCTTATCGTTTCGATTCCATTCCGATCCAGGTAGCGGCGTATAAAATCTTCGCCGATTTCGCCCCGGTTCGTGTTCTCCACGCGCCGAAAACTTTCGAGCGGCGCATTCGTCCACTTAGACGCCGAAGAATGATCGCGAATGACTTCGACGAGAAGATCGACCGCGGTCACGCCGGTGGTTCCCAGACTCTCCCCCTCACCCCAAGTTTCCAGAAAACAAGGAAGTAGGAATGGTTCTTTCTCGCGTGCACCTGCCTCACGGCGCGGCTCACGCCGGGCCGGTTGTTCCGCACGACGACGAACAGATCCTCCGCGACGAATCCCGTCTCCTCATACGCCCCCATTATCTCGACGTGCGTGAACCTTTGGCGGTTCGAGCAGACCTCGTCCTGACACTTGACGATGAGAACGCCGCGCTCGCGCAAGACCCTGTGCGCCTCCTGTCCGGCGTCCAGATACAGATCGAGCACCGCCTCATGGTATTTGCTGTTGGTTCGATTTCCGGAACCGTTGTTGCGGTAGTGATTCTCAAAGGGCGTATGCGAGCGATGCGCCGTTCCTCCCGGTGAGTGCATGTAGGGAGGGTCCAGCACGACGCAATCGATCTCTCCGTCCCCGTAGGGCAGGACGCGGCAATCGACGCCGCCTTGAATATCGCTCGCCCGGAGATCGTATCGGTCGCCTGCGACGTTGCGCCAGAACACGCCCTTCCCGTAGGTCACGTCCGCGACGATGCTTCCGGGCTTCACGTACAAGTCGAGGATGCGCGGGAAAACGCGATCGTTTCCGTCCGCGGACGCGCTCCAGACGAGGTCGTTCGTCGCATCGCCGTTGCGCACGATGCGCTTTTGGGGCGGCGAGAGGGCGCGCGCAACTGCGCCGGATTGCGCTTCAGGCGCTTTTCTCGCCTTCACCTGAGAATGGGTGTCCATAATGCCTTACCGACAGAACGGGCGGGCTTACAAAGCACGAAAGAATAACGATAACGTCCTATTGAACGTATCGCATGATTTCATCATCGTCAAGAACTCTCTTTTTTTAGTCGTTTTTGGGTCGTCAACAGGATGATAAGCGGAGATTTCACGAACCCGGTGAGCACGCTCGACGCGCCGACCAAGGACATCAAGCTGGGCTTGAGCCTGGGCGAAAGCGTGGACGCCAATATGCCCCTGGGCGAGCTTTGCGCCCCCTTTTTCACCGAGGGACAGGAATTCGACTTCGGCGGGCTGGACAGCGCGGCGGTTTATAAGGTGTTCGAGCATAGGGAGGGGGGGTGGGTAGGTGGCATTGTAGGGGACGGAACCCCTCCTCGGGGCCGTCCCACGCATACATGCGTCCCACATTCGAGGGCGAAAGAGCCGGGCCGCATATATGGGTGGCGGACATATATGTCCGACCTACAAAGGCGCAAATCTTCCCTCCCCGCTCGGCAATCGCTCCTTTATCAGTCGCGATTGACCCACGCATCTCCCCGCATTTGCGGCGCCGGCGAAATTTCCGGTTTTCGGTATGGTGCGCGCGGCGCGGAAGGATTATCCCGCATTGGCCGGAATCGGTCTGCAAGGGGGGGAGCGATGCCTAAGACCACGTTTTCCAAAAGGGCCGTTCGAAAGCGGTCCCTAAAGCCTGTTTTCCCGTCTGATCCGAAGGGAGAGACTCTCGCTCGGGTTCGGCTCGAGGAGGGACATGCTCATGGACCCGGAAATCACCAGAAAATGAAGATAATCCAATTTTCGATAAATATCGATAAATTTACGGTGTTTTTCGATAAATTTCTGAAGAATATCCGCGAAGAGAAAAAATTATTAACACATTATATTTCATATATCTACATCGTATTATTAAAGTAAGAAACAAATAATTTATCGAATTTTATCGATTAAAAAAAAATTCGCACCCCGCATTTTCCCGCATTTGCGCACCGAGCACGGCAGGCTCCCAGAGAAGCCCGAACCCCACGCCCCGGGCGGGATGGACGACCCGGAAGCCTCTCGCGCGTTGGGCAAGGCGTTTTCGTTCATGGGCCGAACGTGGTATATTCGAGCCTCATCCACGCTGCCTTTGGAGACGCGCCGCATATGGAGAGGAACCCTCAGGAAATCGGGGAAGTCCCGGTAGAAGAGAACGGCTCATCCCTATCGACGAACGGGGCGAACCAGGACGACTCCGGCGATTCGAGGTATCTGCCCGATTCGGGGAGCACGTCCGTTTCCGAGGATGAAACAGAACTCGAGAAGATAGAGACCGACGAGTGGCTCGAATCGCTCGACTACGTCCTGCAAACCAGGGGTCCCGAGCGGACGAAGACCCTCCTTCGCCATTTGCAGGTTCACGCCGTGCGCGCGGGCGTCGTTCGTCCCTTTTCGGCGAACACCCCGTATATCAACACTATTCCCCTGGAAAAGCAGCCCCCATTCCCCGGAGATCGGGGGATCGAGCGGCGGATCAAGAGCCTCGTTCGCTGGAACGCGATGGCTATGGTGGTGCGCGCCAATGTGGAGGACGCCTCCATCGGCGGGCATATCTCCACCTTCGCCTCGGCCGCCACGCTGCTGGAAATCGGGTTCAACCACTTCTTCCGGGGGAAAAACCACCCGTGCGGCGGCGACCTCATCTACTTCCAGGGCCACAGCGCGCCCGGCATCTACGCGCGGGCATTCCTGGAGGGGCGCCTGACGGAGAAAAACCTCGAAAACTTCAGGCGGGAACTCAAAGACGGAGGCGGGCTCTCCTCATACCCCCACCCCTGGCTGATGCCCGATTTCTGGGAATATCCCACCGTATCGATGGGACTCTCCCCGCTGATGGCGATATATCAGGCGCGCTACCTGCACTACCTGGAAGACCGCGGCCTCAAGCCGGCGACGGGCCAGAAGGTATGGGCTTTCCTCGGCGACGGCGAGATGGATGAACCCGAATCCCTGGGCGCCATCACCCTCGCCGCGCGGGAAAAACTCGACAATCTGGTTTTCGTCATCAACTGCAACTTGCAGCGCCTCGACGGCCCGGTGCGGGGTAACGGCAAAATCATCCAGGAACTCGAGGCAGCCTTCCGGGGCGCGAGGTGGAACGTCATCAAGGTCATCTGGGGGGATGATTGGGACCCCCTCGTGGCGATCGACGATGAGGGTGCGCTGCTCCAGCGAATGAACGAAACGGTCGATGGGCAATATCAGAAATACAGCGTCGAGAAAGTCAAAGAGGGTAGCTACCTGCGCGAGCAATTCTTTGGTGGTGATGAGCGGTTGAAGGCAATGGCCGACACCCTTTCCGACCACCAACTCAACAGAATGCGACGCGGAGGGCATGACCCCGAAAAAGTGTTCGCCGCCTACCAGGCCGCCATGGAATGCGAGGGGCGTCCCACGGTCATTCTCGCAAAGACGGTGAAAGGATACGGCCTGGGCGAGGGGGGCGAGGGCAGGAACGTCACCCACCAGCAGAAAAAGCTCAACCAGGATGAACTCCAGGAGTTCCGGACGCGCTTCGAGATTCCCATGTCCGACGAAGAAGTGGCCGAGGCGCCGTTTTACCGGCCGCCGGAAGATAGCCCCGAAATCAAATACCTGAAAGCAAAGCGAGAAGGGCTCGGCGGGTATGTCCCCACCCGGCGGAGCGTGTCCACGCCCCTCAAGCCGCCGCCTAACGCCTTGTTCGAGGAATTCCTGCAAGGCACGGACGGGCGTGAAGTCTCCACGACGATGGTGTTCGTCAGAATCCTGAACAAACTGCTCCGCGACGAGGCGTTGGGCAAGCTCATCGTTCCCATCGTGCCCGATGAGGCCAGGACGTTCGGCATGGAAGCCCTCTTCCGGCAAGTGGGAATCTACTCCCACTCCGGTCAGTTGTATGAGCCCGTCGACCGCGACAGCCTTCTATATTACAAAGAAGCGCAAGACGGACAGATTCTCGAAGAAGGAATCACCGAAGCGGGTTCCATGGCCTCATTCATCGCCGCCGGAACCGCTTACTCTACACATGGGGTGAACACCATCCCGTTCTATATCTACTATTCGATGTTCGGCTTCCAGCGCATCGGCGATCTCATATGGGCCGCGGCGGACATGTGCGCGCGGGGCTTTCTGATCGGGGGAACGGCCGGCAGAACCACCCTGAATGGGGAAGGACTTCAGCATCAGGACGGCAACAGCCATCATCTCGCATATCCCGTCCCCAATCTGCTCACTTATGACCCCGCTTTCGCTTTCGAGATGGCGGTGATCATTCAGGACGGGATTCGCCGAATGTATCAAGAGCAGGAGAAAATCTTCTACTACCTCACCTCCTACAACGAGAACTACGCCATGCCGCCTATGCCGGAGGGAGCGAAAGACGGGATATTGAAAGGCATGTATCTCTTCAAGCGCTCGGAGATAGACTCGGGCCTCAAAGCGCAGTTGTTGGGCAGCGGCACCATCATGAACGAGGTGCTCAAGGCGCAGGAAATGTTAGAGAGACGCTATTCGATTTCCGCGGACGTCTGGAGTGTCACGAGCTACAAGGAACTCAGGCGAGACGCTCTCGAGGTCGAGCGATGGAACATGCTGCATCCGGATTCTGCGCCGAAAACTCCTTACGTGACGCAATCCCTCGCGCGCGCGCCCGGCGTTTGCGTGGCGGCTTCGGACTATGTGAAAGCCACGCCCGATTCGATATCGAAGTGGGTGCCAAAACCCATGATTTCGTTAGGAACCGAGGGATTCGGAAGAAGCGAGTCGAGAGCATCCCTGAGAGATTTCTTTGAAATCGACGCGCGCTATATCGTACTCGCCACACTGCACAGCCTGGCGCGCGATAAGAAGATATACCCCGAACTCGTGAACAAGGCGATGAAAGACCTGGATATCGACCCCGATAAAACCAACCCGATGATTTCCTAATACAAATCCCGAGGGAGTTCCATGACCATTGAACTCAAACTCCCCGAACTCGGGGAAAACATCACGTCCGGAAAAGTGATCGCCGTTTTGGTGAACGTGGGAGAAACCATAGCGGTGGATCAGTCGGTTATTGAAGTGGAAACCGACAAAGCGCTCATCGAAGTCCCCTCGTCCGTCGGGGGCAAGATAACGGAAATTCATCTCAAACCCGGCGACGACGCCGAGGTGGGGAAAACCATTCTCGTCATCGAAGAAAGCGACGCGAGCATGGTGGCCGCTCTGGACGAGGAGATTTTTGAGGAAATCACCTCAGACACCGGCAAGCCGATAGAACAGGAAGAAACTCAACCCATGCTGATAGATGAATCCCCCTCTCCCTCAGAGACAAAAGTCGAAGATATCGTCACGCCGGAGTTCGCGCCTGCTAGCTATTCGCTGGAATCCACCGAGGCGCCTGCGCCGGAGACTTCCGAAACTCCCGTGCCGATGAGTAGAAAAGAACCCGCGCCCGCGGCCCCCTCGGTACGCAGAATCGCTCGTGAGGCGCGCGTCGACATAAGTGATGTGCCCGGCAGTGGAATTGGAGGCAGAATATCCGCGCAAGACGTCAGGGAATTCGTGGCGGCGCAAGGGGGCGCCGCCGTACCGGACGCGCCTGCTCCCGCGTTGATGAGCGTGCCCGTTCAACTGCCCGACCTCGCCCGCTGGGGCGGGATTGAACGCAAACCGATGTCGGGAATTCGACGTGCGACCTCCGTGAACCTCTCTCGCGCGTGGACGACCATCCCCCATGTGACCCAATGCGAAAAGGCTGATATTTCCGAACTCGACGCCTTAAGAGGAAAATTCGCTCCGAAAGCGGAGGTTGCGGGTGGCAAACTCACCATCACCGCCATTCTCATAAAAGTCATCGCCTCGTCCCTCAAAGTCTTCCCACAATTCAACGCGAGCGTAGATGCGGCGACGAATGAGATCGTCTACAAAAACTACGTTCACGTGGGCGTGGCCGTGGACACCGAAAACGGTTTGCTCGTCCCGGTGATTCGCGATGCGGACAAGAAGAACATCGTCGAACTATCGGTGGAATTGGGCGAAGTCGCGGAACGCGCCCGCTCCCGAAAACTCGCACCCGACGACATGCAGGGCGGCTGCATGACCATCACGAACCTCGGCGGCTTCGGCGGCACATATTTCACCCCGATAGTAAACTGGCCCGAAGTCGCCATTCTCGGCGTCTCCCGGGCGCGCATGGAACCGGTTTGGTCGAAAGCCGAGCAGAAATTCGAGCCGCGCCTGATGCTCCCGCTCATGGTTTCTTACGATCACCGCGTCATTGACGGGGCGGATGGCGTCAAATTTTTGAGGTGGGTGGCCGACGCGCTGGAAGAACCCATGCTCATGAGCCTCGAGGGTTGAAAAAGCCTTGCAGGGACGCGATGCAGGCGCCTTATTGGACATAACGGGGAAAGCCATCTCCAGAACTCCAGATTAAGCGCTTCCGCCCATCATCCAATTAAACCTTTTGGAGTATTCCAGGGGGCCTTGGGTTCTCCTCGACTTATCCTTTGGATGTGTTATCGATGGCGAATCTCGTGGGTGATTGGAATTTTTTGCAATACTGGTGGTGGAAACCCTACATCAAGCCCCTTATCGGTCTGGCCTGGTTTGCGGGCGTCATCGCGCTCGGAGCGATCATCTTCTTCGCCGTCATGGGAAGCGCCAGGCTCTCCGAGTACAGAGAAGCCCTCTTCCCCCCCAAGGAACCCGATATCCCCGAGGACGAAGCGGCGCTCGTCGAATTCATGGAATCTTTCTTCCCGGAAGCGTCGGAAGAAGAGATACTCCTGATGGAGCAAATCCTCGACGACGTCATGAAGGAGGATATCCATCCGCAAATGGCGCGTGAAATCGAAGAGCGGGGTATCCCCATCCGGCTGTTGATGCTCCCGCCACCGGAAATCGTACGCGCGGTGGGGAGCTACCCCGTGGCCGTGTGGATTCCTCGCCTGAACGCGATAGAGATATACGCCTCGGTCGTCAAAAGCGAATGCCGGCGAGACCCGAGACGCTATAGGGAAAAGATAGGCGATTTGCTGCTGCATGAAATCGGCCACGCCCTGGGTCTGGATGAACCGAAAATCAAGGATTTCGGCGTGTAGCGGCTCTACCCCTCCGCGCCATGCCCATCGAGGTCGGCGGGGTCGGTCACTTCGATGCTGCCCTTGAGTCCGAACAGGCGCTGCATCTTCTTCCTGAAGGCCGGCGTGAAGAGTTTTTCGGCATAAAAGCGGCCCGCCACCCTTTTGTTCACCTGCGCCAGGGTGGGATACACGTGAACCGTATCCACCACCTCCTTGACGTGCATCTTCTTTCGGACGGCCAGCACGAATTCGTGCAATATCTCACCCGCCGCAGGTCCGACCAAATCGGCTCCCACGAGCCTGCCCTTCTCGTCGCACACCACTTTGCAAATGCCCTCCGTTTCCCCGTCCAGGACGGCGCGATCCACCCGGCTCATCGGAAAGCGAAGCACTTGCACGCGATTCGCCCCTAGAGCCGCTTCGGCGTCGGCTTCGCTCAAGCCGACGTGCGCCGCCTCGGGCGTCGTGTAGATCGTCCATGGCACGGCGTCATAGTTCGTTTTTTTCTTGAGAAACGGGAGCGGAACCCCGAAAGGCGCGCTGAAGAGCATGTTCCTGAGAGCCACGCCAGCTTCATACTCCGCCATGTGGGTGAAGAGATATTGACCCCGAATATCACCGGCAGCGAAGATGCGCGGATTCGCGGTTTGAAGATATTCGTCCGTCTCCACGCCGCGAGGGGTGTACTTCACACCTGCATTCTCCAGGTCCATCCCGGCCACGTTGGGCGATCGGCCAGTCGCGATGAGTAGTTGATCACAAACCCATTCCCTCTTCCCCGATGGCGTATCCGCTTCGAGGAAAATCTCCTCGCCGCGTTTTTCGACTCTTTGCGTGTTCACGTTGAAATGAAGTTTAAGACCCGATTTCGTCAAGGAATCGGCCAGAATCTCGGCCATCTCTTTATCGAGCCTTGGCAAGAGTTTCGGCGCGCTTTGCAGCACTTCCACCTCGGCGCCGAGTTGTTGAAACGCTTGGGATAATTCCAGGCCGATGGGCCCGGCTCCCAGCACCACCAGGCGTCTGGGCAACTCCTCCAAATCAAAAACGGTTTCGTTCGTGAGATAGGGCACGCTATCGAGGCCGGCGATGGGCGGCACGAAAGGAGAACTTCCCATGGACAGCAAAAACCGCTTGGCCCGCAGCGTCCGCTCTCCCACCTGAAACGTGTCGGGGCCGGTAAAAGCCCCATCGCCGAATATCACCTCGATGCCCATCCCCTCGAAACGCTCTGGCGCATCGTGCTCGCCGATATGGGCCTGTGCCGCTTTCATGCGCTTCATGACGCGGGGGAAATCGACCCGCACGTCGCTCACGTCAATCCCGAACTCGGGCATCGAGCGCGCCTGCGCCGCCAGTCTCGCCGCGCGGATCAGGCCTTTCGAGGGCACGCATCCATAGTTCAGGCAATCTCCGCCGAGCTTCGTCTTCTCCACGAGTGCGGCCTTGGCGCCCAGTTGCGCCGCGCCAACGGAAGCCACCAAACCACCGACGCCTCCTCCGATGGCCACCAAATCAAACACTGATTCATTTTGCATCTTCATATCCTCTCCAGATGGCGAAAACCGCCTATCCTGCAACAAATGCGGATTGGCCCGCTCAAGACGTTTCCTTATCCAAGGGTTTGAGTGCAAACGCGAAGAACAAAATCGCGATGAGGAAATAACCGACAGCTATGCCGGGCGCCGCCCCCCAGCCGAAGGAACTGACGACGCCGCCGGGCGTGATTCGCCAGGCGTGGATGATGCCGAACCAACTCAAGATCGCACCGGCCAGGGCCCAGCCTCCCGCCTGTTTCGGCTCGCGGTCCACCAGCTTCGCTACGATGGCCGTCATGATGATGGACGTAAAAAGAAAACCGCGCTCCAAGGTAACCATCCCCACCAGGTGGAATCCCGATTTAACGAACGCGTCCTGCCCCACTTTCCATATGTTCGTGCCTGCCGCCCGGAGGGAGGATTCCACCATCAACAATCCCCACGCGGCGATGGCAGGTATCAACCCGATGGCCACGGCCGGTCCGTGGCGCGCCGGCGACGCCTGAAACGCCTGGGTGAGCATCATCACCCCTATCCAGAGCATGAGGGCGAAGAGCGCTTCACCCGGAATGATTTTCGAGAGCGCTGCAATCGAGCCGGTGAAACAAAGAATCGTCATTACGACCCCGTTCATCGCACTATAAGCCGAGCGCGCCCCAACCGCCTTCCACGCCGGGTGCCCAATATACAAGGTGGTGGGAAAACAACTACCCAAGCACGCCGCAAGAAGCGAGCCCACGCCGTTCACCGCCAGGGAACTGCCCGTATCGTAATTGTCTCCGCCCGCGGCCGCGCTTTCGAGGCACATCAAGCTGCCCACCAGCGTCATCAGGCCCATGGGGATGGAAACGGAGAGATAATCCCAGGCCAGCGGGCCGAAAAGAGCGTCGGATAAAGGGCCCAGGGCCGAGGTTGGGAGCGCCAATCCCACGGGCGCAGGAATCCCGCCCGGAAATCCCTTGATGACGGCGGATAGGACCACTCCCACCGCCACCGCCACGAGGCCGCCCGGCACGCCGAAGGGAAACCGGAATCCGCCGAAATAATGGAGCAGTATGATTCCCAGCGGGATCATGGAGAGGAGTGGATTCTCCCAGATTCTGAACGCGAAATCCATGGCAATGAACGTGAGCGCGATGCCCCCCAGAGCGGAGAGCAATGCGGCCCTCGGCGCGAGCCGCCTGATATGCTTGCCCACCAGCGATCCGACGGTCTCTATCACCCCGCTCACGAAACAGGCCGCCAGTCCCGCTTGCCAGGCCGCCTCGGCGCTTCCGGTCTTCAGCTTCACGGGCAGCATGACGAAAAAGATGAACGCGAAAAGCGTCACCGTGTTAAGGCCGTACGGCATGGCGGTCACATCGTCTCTGCCCTCGCGCGCGGCCAGGCGCCGCGCCTGCCAGGTGTAGTAAAGGTTGCCGCCCAGGAGGCTTAAGGCCGCGGCGGGCAACACGCGGCCGAAAATGAGCGAATCGGGAAAGCTCAACAGCCCTTTGAGGAAACTAACGATGAGAAGCAGATTGATGAGGTTGTCCATCCACAGGCCGAAAAAGCCATCGACATCACCCTTCACGAACCACGTAGACATCGGAGTCCCCTGTTCAAAGTGAAAAACGTCAAACCAGGCGCGCCGCAATTCTCGGGATAGTAAAACAAGCGGCATTATTCGCCAAAGCGCCCGAGGCTGTTTTTCTCATCTCCATCGTTTTGATATGATTCGTCCGCAAACAATCACCTTCGTGCTCATTGGGGAGAAAAGCCATGGAAGCTGTCAAAGTCTATACGCGGTACGGGTGATACACCTGCGCCCTTACGAGAGAGTTTCTCTCGTCCAGCGGTCTGGAAGTCATTAACCGGGACTGCACGAACGACACCGAGGCTCAGGCGGAACTCAAGGCGCTGGGAATCAAGGCCCTGCCCGTCGCCGTGCGCGGAGAGAACGTGGTGGTGGGCTATGACCTGGATGCGCTTCGCGAAGCCTTCGATATCGAGCAGGAAGTCGCAGGCCCCCTCTCGTCTGAAAAAATGCTCCACTACTTCGAGATGGTCTTCGACGCCCTGCGCCGCGCGGTCCGCCAGATTCCGCAGGAAACGCTCGATTGGGTATCTCCCGGCAGACCCCGTACGCTTCGCCAACTCACATGGCACAGCTTCGAGCGTCCCGACCTGGTGATGCAGACCCACGCATCGGGGGAATACACCGAGGATATGGTGAGGAAATATGAAACAGTGGCGAACGACTACCACACCCAAGAGGATATCTGCGGCTACGGCGATGAAATTCAGGCCAAGCTCACCGATTTTCTCACCGACGGCGGCGAGGCGCTCGCGCAGAAAGTGTCGAGCTATATGGGACCCATCACCGTGCATGAGTTGATGATCCTCTCCCTGGGGCACGCTTTCCAGCATTTGCGACAGACCTATCACTATTTTGAAATGCTGGAGATTGAGCCGGAAAATCCCTTACAGCCCGAGGACTACGAGGAAGTGCCCGTACCCAAGGATCTTTTCTAGCCAGACGTCGAGTTTAAGGAGGCCGCCTGATGCCCTCGAAAGACACATTCCCCCTTCGCGCCAACCGCGCCCGCATGAGGCGTGAGTTCAACGCCCAGGCGCGAATCGGCAAATACGGGAAAACGGGCCTCGACCGCGTGGCCTTTACGCCGGCCTACAACGATGTTCGCGACCTCGTCCAAGGCTGGATGAAGGAGGCGGGTCTTCAGACGCGCGTCGACGCCGTGGGGAATCTGTACGGAAGAAAAGAAGGCCGCATGAATGGGCTTCCCGCCGTGATGGCCGGCTCGCACCTCGATTCCCAAAGCCCAGGCGGGCGATTCGACGGGCCCGCAGGCGTCCTCACCGCCCTCGAGGCGTTCCGGCGCATCGACGAGGCGGGACTCGCCTACGATCACCCCATTGAGGTGGTGGCCTTCGTGGGAGAAGAATCCGCATGCGGGATGACGGTGTTCGGCAGCAGCGTCGCCACGGGCGTCGTGGGCGTGAAGGACTTGAAGAACACGGAGCATCCCCCCACCGGAAAAACGCTGTACGAGGCCATCGAGGCGGTGGGCGGAAGCCCTGCGCGCGTGCGCTCCTGCCGGATCAAGAAGGGGTCGCTCAAGGCCTTTTTGGAGCTTCACATCGAACAGGGGCCAGTTCTCGAATCAGCCGAGGCGCCCATCGGCATCGTGGACAGGGTGGTGGGGTACACGAGGGGAGAAGTTCATTTCACAGGCGTCACGGCGCACTCGGGCGGGCAGCCCATGCCTTACCGGAAGGACGCCGGCATCGCCGCGGCGGATTTTATGGTGCGGGTGGAGAGCATCGTGAACCGCGCGCCCGACTCCCAGAGGCTAACGATCACCTTCGGCGAGATGGAAGCGCTCCCCGGGTGGGTGTCCATCGTGCCCGGAGGCGCGCGGCTTTCCTTCGACCTGAGGAGCAGAAGCCAGGCGGTGATGGAGCGCACCCTTGCGCGAATGGAAAAAACGCTCGCCGCCATCGAGAAGGAGCGCGGCGTTCAGGGGCGCTTGTCCGGCGTGAACAAGCTGGCCGTCTGCCCCACGTCCGCCAGGATCCAAAGGGCTCTCCGGCGCGCCTCTAAAGAGACGGGACACGCCTCGCTCGCGCTATCGAGCGGCGGGGTGCACGACGCCTGCCGCATGGCGGCGATATGCCCGATGGGCATGGTGTTCATTCCCTCGGTGGGCGGGCTCTCGCACACGCCGGAGGAGTTCACGCACTTTGACGACATGGTGAAGGGTGCGGAAATCCTCGCCTCCGCCATCGCGCATCTCTGCGACGAGAAGGTAAAGGCGTAAGACGAAAACCAATAAGCGAAGCCTCTCCGAAATCATCTCTTCTTTGCGATGCCCAGCATCCTTGCGCCTTTGATGGCCCTCCCGCCCCGACGGACGTTCCTCGCACATCTGCGTTTTTTAAGCCTAATCCCGCTTTTCCCCTATTTGTGGGGCGAAGCGTTTTATGGTAAATTCCAGAACACCAATCAGTCACAAGGCAAGTGAAGATTTGTTGCCGCAGATTCGTATGCGGCGTGGTGTCTCGAAACCAAAACCTTACAGGTGAAATCGAGAGGGAGAAAAAAATGGGCAGGATAATCAGGCACGTCATTCTCGGGTTCTCGCTGCTCCTCGCGGCGAGCATCGCTTTCACTCCCGCGGCGCAGGCGGCCAAAGAGGTAAAAATCGGCTTCAGCATGGCGCTGACCGGACCGCTCGGCCCCGCAGGCAAGGCGGCGCTGCTGGCCATCCAGATCTGGCGCGACGACGTGAACGCCAGGGGCGGATTGCTCGGCCGCAAGGTCAAGCTGGTCTATTACGATGATCAGAGCAAGCCCGCCAACGTTCCGGGCATCTACGCCAAGCTTCTCGACGTGGACAAGGTGGAATTCGCCGTCTCGGGCTACGGGACGAACCTCATCGTCCCCGCGCTGCCGATCATGATGGAGCGGGGCATGGTGTTCATGGGCCTGTTCGGCCTCGACGCGAACGCCAAGTTCAAATACGACAATTACTTCCAGATCATGCCGGCCGGCCCCGACCCGGTGGTGGACTGGTCCCGCGGCTTTTTCGAGATCGCCGCGAAGCAGAAGCCCCGGCCCAAGACGATAGCGCTGCTCTCGGCCGATTCCGAGTTCGCGCGCAACGCCGTGGCCGGCGCCCGGAGGAACGCGAAGCAATACGGCTTGAAGGTCGTCTACGACGAGCGCTACCCCTTCCCCGGCACGACCGACTTCACGCCAACTCTGCGCGCGGTCAAGGCCACCAACCCCGACCTGTTCTACGTGGGTTCCTACCCGGGCGGCTCGGTGGGCATCGTGAAGGCCGCGCATGAGATCGGCCTCAAACCCAAGCTCTTCGGCGGCGGCATGGTCGGCCTGCAGTACACCGCCATCCAGATGAACCTCGGCAAGCTGCTCAACGGCATCACGAACTACTGGTTCTGGGCGCCGGAGAAGACCCTGAAATTCCCGGGCATCGAAGCCTTCCTGGTGAAATACCAGAAAGAAGCGCCCAAACAGAAGCTCGACCCGCTGGGCTACTACCTGCCGCCCTTCGCCTACGCCTACGTGCAGGTTCTCGGACAGGCGATTGAGGCCACCAAGAGCTTCGACCAGAAGAAGATCGGCGCCTACATCCGCAACAACACCCATTCCACCGTGGTCGGAAAGGTGAAGTTCGGCAAGAACGGCGAGTGGGCGAGCTCCCGGACGTTCCAGGTGCAACTCCAGAACATCAAGAGCAACAAGATGAGCGAGTTCACCAAGGCCGGCAAGATGGTGGTGCTGTATCCTGAGGAATTCAAGTCCGGAAACCTGATCTACCCTTACGAGAAAGCCAAGTAACGAACCGGACATGATGCCGCGACCGGGGGGGACACACCCCCCGGTCCGCGTCCGGCTCGGGGGAGGAGAGCATCCATGCTCAGTGTCGAATTTTTTCTGAACGCGCTCATGGCGGGCATCCTGCTGGGCGGTTTCTACGCCGCGATAAGTGTCGGTCTTTCGCTCTCCTTCGGCCTTTTAGACGTCGTGAACATCGCCCATCCGGCGTTCATCCTCTGCGGCTCCTACGTGACCTTCTACGCCAACGAGCATTTCGGGGTCGACCCGATAATCGCGGGCGTCGTCTTCGCCGTTCCGTTCTACTTCGTGGGTGTCGCAGTCTACCGGATTTACTACAACAGCTTCGAGAAGACGGGGGCCGAGTCCCTGCGGGGGCTGGTATTTTTCTTCGGACTGTTTTTCCTGATCGAGGTCATCCTCATCATCACCTTCGGGGTGGACTACCGCCTCGTCCAGGCGTTCTACATCGGAAAATCCACGTCCATCGGCCCGGTGGGAATCGCCTACCGGCTGTTCGTGCCCTTCATGGTGGGCGGGATACTCGCCACCGGCCTGTATCTGTTTCTCTCCAAAACATTTTTCGGACGCGCCATCATGGCCGTGGCGCAGGACAGCCTCGCCGTTCAGCTCATGGGGGTCGACCCCATCCGGATCAAGACGGTCGCGTTCGGCATCGGCATCGCCACCGCCGTTATCGCCGGTTCCCTGCTCATCATCATCGGCCCGGTCGAGCCGACCATCGGGCGAGAGTACATCGGCCGCGTCTTCGCGGTCACCGTCCTCGGCGGGCTGGGCAGCATGACGGGAACGCTCGTGGGCGCGCTCGTCCTGGGCGTCGCGGAGAGCTTTACCTCTTCTTTCTTCGGTCCCTCGTGGGCGCTGGCCGTCTCGTTCGGCATTCTGCTCATCTGCCTGGCGGTCCGGCCGTCCGGCCTGTTCGGGAGGTAGCTCCTTGAATAGCGAAGGGAGGCTCTTCCTGATCGTGGCCGCAGCGCTGATCGTGGGAGCGTTCCTCATCACCATCCAGATGGAGAACCGATTCTACTACAAGGCGGCCTACGTCGTTTTGCAGTACGTCGTCCTGGCCACCGCCTGGAACATCCTGGGCGGCTACACCGGCTACGTGAACTTCGGCACGGCGGCGTTCTTCGCCATGGGCGCCTACACCGCCGTCGCGCTCATCAAGACCTGGAAGCCGCCCCTCTACGTGCTGCTCGTCGCCGGTGGTCTCGTCTCGGGTCTGTTGGGACTCGGAATCGGCTACCTGACCTTAAGGCTCAGGGGCGTTTTCTTCTCCATCGCCACCCTGGCGCTCGCCATCGTGCTCCAGATGCTCGTCTCGAACTGGGACTACGTGGGCGGGGGCGCGGGCACGCCCGTCCTCAAGCCGAGGAGCGTGCCGCTGTTCTCGAACTACGACGAGTTCCTGTTCTTCGTCATGGCGGCGCTCGCGGTGGTCGCCGTGTCGACCGCCTGGCTCATCGAGAATTCCTGGGTCGGGCGGGGAATGGCCGCCATCCGCGACAACGAGGAGGCGGCCGAGTGCATGGGCGTGCCCATCCTCAAGATCAAGCTGTTCGCCACCACGGTAAGCGGTGCCCTGATGGGGGTCGCGGGCGCGCCGTTTTCCTATTTCGTCGTCTACATCGAACCCACCTCGGCCTTTCACCTCGATTACGCCGTGAACAGTCTGGCCATGCCCATGATCGGCGGCACCACCACCTGGCTCGGCCCGCTGGTCGGCGCGGTTCTCGTCGGCACGGCCCAGCAGATAGCCACCGTCACCCTCTCCTCGGAGATGAACCTGCTCATCGTGGGCAGCCTGCTCGTGGGCTTCGTGGTGTTCGCGCCCGAAGGCCTCGTGGGCCTGTTCGGAAAGATTCGCGCGCGCATCGCAGGGAGGGAGGCATGATGGCCGACAATCTCCTCGACGTGCACGGCGTCACCAAACGCTTCGGCGGCTTCAGCGCGCTCACCAAAGTGGATTTGCACGTGAAGGAAAACGAGCGCTTCGGTCTCATCGGCCCCAACGGATCGGGCAAGACCACCCTGATCAACTGCATCTCGGGCGCTCTCGCCAACGACGAGGGGGACATCGTCTTCGCCGGCCGGGACATCACCAGAATACCCGCCTACAAGCGAACCCGCATGGGCATCGCCCGCAGCTTCCAGATTCCCAAGCCGTTCGTCAGCATGACGGTGCTCGAGAATCTGTGCATTCCGCTCGAATACGCCGCCCACCAGCATTCCCACGGAGCGGACCTTCAGGGCGAAGCCATGGAGATACTCGAAGTCATGAGCCTGGCGGACAAGGCCGACGCGCGGACCGGGGGGCTCACGCAGATCGAACTGCGCAAGCTCGAACTCGCGCGCGCCATGGCGGCGAAGCCTAGGCTCCTCATATCGGACGAGGCCATGGCCGGCCTCTCCAACGCCGAGGTGGACGACATTCTCGAAATCCTCGTGCGCCTGAACGAAGAGGGCCTCACCGTCATCATGATCGAGCACATCATGCGGGCGGTCATGAGCTTCTCGGAGCGCATCGTCGTCTTAGACGCTGGGGAAAAGATCGCCGAGGGCGCACCCGATGAGATCGTCAACAACAAAGACGTGGAAAGGGCCTACCTTGGCGCATAGGATAGTCGTCGAAAACGTCTCCGCAGGTTACGGGGCCGTGCGCGTGCTGCACGGGATATCCATCGAGGTGAACGACGGGGAGACCGTCGTGCTCCTCGGCACCAACGGCAACGGCAAGAGCACCCTCATCAAGTGCATCATGGGCATGGTTGAGCCCGACGAGGGCGAGATATACTTAGAAGCCGACGGCGAGCGCATCAGCCTGGCGGGCCGAAAACCCGAAGAGATCGTCAACATGGGCGTCACGCTCGTGCCCGAGGGCCGGCGTCTCTTCCCCCTCCTGACCGTGGAAGAAAACCTCTTACTCGGCGCCTACCGCGAGGAGGCCCGCCGCGACATCGATCGCAACCTGGCCTTCGCCTTCGAGGCCTTTCCGGTGCTCCAGGAGCGCAAGAGCCAGCTCGCAGGCAGCATGAGCGGGGGTGAGCAGCAGATGCTGGCCGTCGCCCGCGCCCTCATGTCCGCCCCCCGGGTGCTTCTCGTGGACGAACCCTCCGTCGGCCTCGCGCCCATTCTCGTGACCCGGGTGATCGCCAAAATCCGCGAACTGAAAGAGAAATACCAGCTCACCATCCTCATGGCCGAGCAGAACTTCAACCAGGCGGTCAAGATAGCCGACAGGGGCTACATCATCGTCCACGGCGAAATCGCCTTCGAGGGAGAGAACACCGAGGCCCTCGCGGGCCACGAACTCGTGAAGAAATACTACCTCGGGGTGTGAGGGGGCGGGCAGCGCTTCGCTGCGCGAATCATCCTCTCCTCCTCTTCACCCGCCTTCCCCAATAAAAGTTGTTTTGCCGTTAGACGTGGACGACGAGAAAAGCACTCGCTTATCCTCGCTTGTTTCGATTCAATATCCCAAATCCTTGGCGGGAGTATCGGAGGCAACCTGTATCACGATGCCCTCGGTCTCATCGGGGTGTAAGAAGAGGATTTCATACCCCCGGGGGGTATAGGCGCCCGGGCCGAAGCCACCCAGAAACTTTACGCCGTCCCCGACGAAGTGCTTGCCGGCCGCGCCCGTGTCCGGCGTTGAGAGCGCGATGTGCGAGAGGCACGGGCCGCCGTTTCGCTCGAGCATCTTCGTATAGTGGTTCTCCGGATCGTAGGGCTGCATGATCTCTATCTCCACGTCGCCCATGCGCAGGAACGTGGCGTGCGCCCAGCCGGTATCGGCCACCTGCACGCGGTTCGGCTCGCAGCCGAGTTTTTCCTGAACATTTTCGTGGTGCGCACCATGTCGTCCGTGATGAGGCCCACGTGATGAATCTTCTTGAATATTTTAATACTCCTCGAATGATGACTGCTCGATAAAAGTGGCTGGAGAAAACAGCCTTCCCCATGATTCCGGCATAAGAGACACACGCGCCCCCGAATGTCAAAAAGAGGGCTTGACCGGGTCGAATCTCCGGCCTCATCGGCCCTGCGCATGAAGCCATCCAAAACGGGAACCAGAATCAGACAGACCGGAAATCCTCTCATTTTCCACTTGTTGACATCGGAATAGCGAGATTCTATGATTTTCGCATCGCAAAAGATTCGAGGAGATATTGGTAGCAGCGCATGAAGCGTCTTCATGTCATTCAATCACTTCAAGGAGGAAGATAGATGAGTCGTTTGGACAGAAGAAAATTCCTGAAAGGCGCAGGCCTCATCGGCGGCATCGTCGCCGCGCAGACCGCGCCCCCGTTCCTGAGAGAGGGCCTCGGCGCCCGCCCGATCAAATGGGGTTCCATCCACCCGACGACGGGCCCCTACGCCACCGAGGCTTTCGACCAGGTGGAAGGCGTTAAAATCGCCATCGAGGACGTCAACAAGGAAGGCGGCGTGGACGGACGCCAGATCAAGCTGCTCTTCCGCGACGATCAGTTCAAATGGGATCAGACCACCACGCACGCGCTCGACCTGATCGACAACCACAGGGTCGACTTCATCGCGGGCTCCATGGTCGGCCCCGAGGAAGTGCGTCTCAACGAGTTCTCCCGCAAGCGCAAGATCATTTATGCGAACTATCCCCAGCACATCATGTCTACTCCGGGAAACGCGAACAAGATGTCGCCCCTGTTCTTCACGGCGAACACCACGCCGTATCAGTTGGCCGCGAGTTCGCTCACCTATATCGCCAAGAACAACCTAGGCAAAAAGATTCACTGCGTATTCGACGACTACATCTGGCCCAAGATGTTCATCCCCGCCTTCAAGAAGCTGACGAAGGACTTCAACCTCACGTGGAACGCGAACAGCTCCGTCTCCTGGGTGCCCTTCCCGACCTCGATGGACTATTCTGCCACGTTCCCGAGAATTTTGAAAGAAAAACCAGACGTCCTCTACGTGCTTTGCTGGGGACAGCGCCAAGTCGCCTTCGTCAAGCAGGCGCGCGAAGCCGGTCTCGACAAGAAAGTGAAGATCGTACTCGGCGCCACCGAGGTCACCATCCCCGAGGCCGCCGGCCCCGGTTCGTATGAGGGCTTCAACGCGGCGATGATGTGGCACCCCTCTCTCGCGAGCAAATATCCCGCCGCCAAGGCGCTGAACGATAAGTTCCTGGCGCGCCGCAAACGTCCGTGCTCGAGCTACGGAATGCTCGCCCATGACCTCACGCGGCTGATTCTGGATACGGCGAAAGAGACCAAGCTCTACAAGCGCCGTGACCACTTCAAGCTCGCAAAGGTGCTGGAAGGCAAAAAGTTCCAGTACAGCAAGGGTGAGTGCCAGATTCGCGCCTGCGACCACGTCTGCATCTCGGAGGTTTTCGTGATGCGCGGCAAATCCAAGGCCGAGATGAAACACCCCTTCGATCACATCGAGGTCATCGGCTCCTCCAGCGGCGCGGGCAACACCGTCTCCTGCGAGGCGAAAGGTCTGAAAGGACCCGCCAGCGCCAGGAGCTAGGGAAAGCACATCGAGGCATCGTCAGACGCCGGCCTGGGCGGCTGGATTTCCAGCCGCCCAGGCTTTTTCCTCATGGCGTTTGACAGCGGCGGCGTTTCATCCTAGACATTGCACTCTTACGACTTCCCCGTTTCCAAGGAGCGTGTTTTGCCAAGCGGCGGTGGTATTGAATTCTCGGAGTTCGTCCAGCATTTGTTTCTCGGGCTGGTGCAAGGTTCCTTCTGGGTTCTGCTGGCGCTGGGCCTTTCTATCGTATTCGGGCTGATGGGCATCATCAACTTCGGGCACGGCGCCTTCTATATGCTGGGCGCGTACGTGGGGTACACGGTCTCGAACCTCATTTTCACACCGATTCTCGGACCGAACGTGGGCTTCATCCTGGCCGTCGCCCTTGTGCCCGTCGTCATGTTCGGAATCGGGATGGTTTTTGAGAAATACGTCATCAGCAATATATACAACACGGAAAACGAGCGGTTCTCGGGCGTTCTCATCATGTTCGGCACGTCCATCTTCTTGCCGGACTTCGTCCGCTTCATCTGGGGCAGGCCGGGGAAACCCTTCAACATCCCGCCGATGTTCGGGTTCTCCCTCTTGAAGACGGGCACGCTCGATATCTCGGCCTACAGGAGCTTCGCCATCATCACCGCGGCGATTCTCGTCGCCCTCCTCTGGCTGCTCATTTACAGGACCAACCTGGGCATGATGATTCGCGCGGGCACCAACAACAACACGATGGTGAAGGTGCTGGGCGTCAACGTGTCGCGTATCTGGCGGCTCACCTTCGGTTTGGGCATCGCCCTTGCCGGATTTTCCGGCGTCATGATAGCGCCCCTGTTCGCGGTGGACGCCACGATGGGTGAACTGATTCTGGTGCAGACCTTCATCGTGGTCGTCGTCGGCGGCATGGGGAGTTTCATCGGCCCAGTGATCGGCGGGCTGATTCTGGGCCAGCTCTGGGCGCTCACGCCCCTGGTGGGCAGAACCCAATACGTGGTTCAAAATTTGACGGGCACGGTGATAGGCCCCGATTTCTGGGAAAAAGCGTCCGACATCCTGCTCTTCATCGTGATGGCGGTAATCCTTCTCTTGAGACCAAGAGGGTTGTTCGGCCAAGAAGGCGCTTTTGATTAAAGATCCTTAATCGTCTCGGGAGAGATCTCTAAAGTGGACTCCGCAGCTCCAAAAAACCGATTCACGCCCAAAGAGTTCTGGGCCTGGATTTCGGAAATTTTCGACAACTACGGAATACTGATACTCGCCGGTATTCTGCTGGTGTACCCGTTCTTCTTCAGCGCCCTCAACGATTCGATCATCTGGCTCGAGGACAACGACTGGGAGACCTCCGCCGAGATTCTCACGGAGATTCGCGGCTTCGTGCCGAGCACGCCCCTGATGATTCAGATTCTCATCTACACGCTGTTCGGCATCGCCTTCAACATCCTGCTCGGCAACACGGGAATGCTCAGCCTGGGCCATTGCGCGTTCTTCGGCGTGGGCGGCTACACCGTGGGCATCATGCACGCCTGGATCAAGCCCGGCACATATGCCCCCGCCTGGATGGTCAGCGCCTTCAAGGTGCTGCCACTGGAAATCTCGCTCATCACCTGCGTCATCGTCTCCACACTGGTCGCCTGGCTCATCGGCACCATCTGCAGTTCGAAGCGCGGCGTGTATTTCGCCATGGTCACCCTCTCCATCAGCATGATCTTCTACTACTCCGCGCAGACGTTCGACGACCTCACGGGCGGAACGGACGGCCTGGGAGGGCTTGAGAACATGCGGCTGGGCTCCATCGGCCTTCGCGTGGGCATCATGGACGCGAACATCACCTATTACTTCGTCTTCATACTGAGCGTCATTTGCATCGCCGTCATCTGGCAGGTGCTGCGCTCGCCGTTCGGCCACGTGCTCAGAGCGATTCGTGAAAACGAGAACCGCGCGCGCATCTGCGGCTACAACGTGGCGAAAGTCCGGCTCATGGCGTTCACGATGAGCGGGGCCATCTCGGGAGTCGCGGGCGCGCTGGCGATCATATACGGCGAGACCGTACCGATTGAGAACATCCACTTCATCACCTCGGGACAAATCGTCATCATCACCCTCTTCGGAGGCGCGGGCACCTTCCTGGGGCCTGCGGTGGGTTCGTTCATCTACTGGTACCTGAGGCAGTTGATGAGCGTGGAATTCGTAAAGTACCTGGCCATCTTCCAGTATTGGGAAGCGTGGGTGGGCGGCATCTTCGTGCTGATCGTGCTCTTCGTGCCCTCGGGCATTCTGGGCACCATCCGCAACATGACGCTCGAATACCGCGAGAAGAAATATCTGGCGAAAAGAGAGGCGGCCGAGGCGGCCGCCGACCCGGAATAACGGAAAGACAAAATGCCTATCCTGGAAACCAAAAACCTGAGCAAGCATTTCGACGCCCTCATCGCCGTGGACGGCGTGGATTATTCGGTCGAGGCCGGCGAGTTGCGCTCCATCATCGGCCCCAACGGCGCGGGCAAAACGACTTTCTTCAACATGATCGCGGGCGAACTGATGCCTACGTCGGGACAGGTGCTCTTCGATGGAGTAGACGTATCGGAAGTCCCCGCCCATGAACGCTCCCACCTGGGGATCGGCCGCACCTACCAGATCACCAACATCTTTCCCAAGCTGAGCGTGCTGGAGAACATCCGCATCGCCGTGCAATCGCGCAAGATGACGTTCAACCTTTGGTCGACGATTGGAAACCACAAGGAGTTGATCGAAAGGGCCGACGAGATACTCGAACGCATCAACATGACGGAAAAACGCGGCGATCTCGCCGGCACGCTCGCGCACGGCGAGCAACGCTACCTGGAAATCGGAATCGCGCTCGCCACCGACCCCAAGCTGCTCCTGCTCGATGAGCCGACGGCGGGCATGAGCCCCGAGGAAACGATTCAGACGAGCGAGTTCATCAAGAGCCTGGCCGATCCGCTCACCATCGTGCTCGTGGAGCACGACATGGAGGTGGTGCTGGGCATTTCGGACAAAATCACCGTGCTGCACAACGGCGCCTTTCTCGCCGAGGGCACGGTGGAGGAAGTTCGCGCGAACGCAGAAGTGCAGCGCGTATACCTGAGGGAATAATGCTCGAAGTAGATTCCATCAACACGTTTTACGGCTTAAGCCACGTGCTTCACGACCTTAGCCTCAAGGTGGGCAAAGGCGAGGCGGTGGCCTTCCTCGGCAGGAACGGGGCGGGCAAATCCACCACCATGAAGACGGTCATGGGTCTATTGACGCCCCGGAGCGGCAAAATCACCATGGAGGAAAAAGACATCACCGAGGCCGAGGCGCACACCGTCTCGCTCGCGGGGATTTCATGGATCCCCGAGGATCGCCAGGTGTTCACCAACCTCACCGTGTTCGAAAACCTCAAGATCAGCCGCATCCCCATCGACGGCGCCAAGAACCTCGACACGCATCTCGACTGGATTTTCTCCCTCTTCCCGCGTCTCAAGGAGCGCATCAACAACAAGGGCAACCAGTTGAGCGGCGGCGAGCAGCAAATGCTCACCATGGCGCGGGGCCTCGGCACGGAGCCCAAGCTCATCATGGTGGACGAACCCACCGAGGGCCTGATGCCCGCCTACGTCGAAACCATCGAAAACGTGCTGGTGGAGATTCAGAAAAAAGGCATCGCCATCCTGCTCGTGGAGCAGAACTTCCGCATGGCGCTCAGCATCACCAAGCGCGCCTACCTGATAGAAAAAGGCATCATCCAGTGGGAAGGGGCTTCCGCCGACCTGCTCGAAGACCAGGAAACCCGCAAGAGATATCTGGGCGTCTAGCCCAAGCGCAGAGAAAACCCACCAAACCTTCCGACCTTTCGACAGCCAAGGAGGAGACGATATGGACCAGCGTCTCAGCATCATCACCCTGGCCGTAGACGATCTTCCGCGCGCGCGCGCGTTCTACGAGGCGCTCGGCTGGCGTATGGCGAGCGAGGAGCACGCCGATTCCATCGTCTGCTTCACGCTCAACGGAATCGGTTTCGCCCTCTACCCCCGCGCCAAACTCATCGAGGATATCGGACCACACGGCGGCAGCGGAGGCGCGACCGGCGCGGTCACCCTGGCCTACAACGTTCGCGCGCGCGAGGACGTCGCCAAGGTGCTCGATGAAGCCGAACGCGCCGGCGGCGTCATCGTCAAGCCTGCGCAGGATGTCTTCTGGGGCGGGCATTCGGGATATTTCCAGGATCCCGACAGGCATTTTTGGGAAGTCGCCTGGAACCCCTTCTCACCGCTCGATGACAAGGGAAACTTCGCCTGGTAGGCAGTGGGATCATAGCACGCAAGAAACCGCATCCCGGCGAAGACTCAAGCGGAGCACCCGAGTTCCCGACGGCTCGAACCTTTTGCAGCGTCAGGCTTCATGTCTGATGAGGGTGCGCAGAGCGCAAGCGCCTCTCAAATTCCTTGCGAAGCCTCCTCCCTCACACCCGAAGCGCGATGAGCAAGATTACTCCCCCCTTGAGGGTCATTTCCGACTAATGCAGGAGGGAATGTCGCAGAAGCCGAGCCTCTGGCGAAGGCTGATGCGGTGGGGGGATAATTCCGAGCGAGGAATTGCGAACCGATGTTCTATTCGTCCGCTGCAATCGCTCCTTCATCAGTCACGAGAATTTCTCCTTTTTCAGTCGAAATTCACCCCCCACCGGCGCGACTGCGGGCTTACGCCCTTGTCTTGCCGACAATCCCTCATTCTTCAATCGGGATTGACCCTCAAGGGGGGAGTGATTTCCAAAATCTCAAAGTGAGAACGATTCAAGAGGGGAGTGATTCGCTGATATCGCTCTTGACCGATGGAGGAGAAATTGCGTATCGGTGTTTCCCTTTCATCAATCGTAGCAATCGCTCCCTCCTCGGTCGCGATTGACCTCACCGCTCATCGACGAGGCGGCGCGCCTTCACGTCCCGCATCGGGTCGTGAATCACGCCCGGGGCCACGAATTCGAGAACCGGACGTATCATCACCGCTCCCCGCACCCGATCCGGCAAGGACGCGCCGAGCCGCTCGCGCTCGGAATCCTCGGCTTCCAAACGGATGATCATCTCATCCATGGAGTCCGCGTCGTCGGGTGTTGATTTTCGAATCCTGATCTGAAACTCGCGAATCGCCCGCTCTTTCGCCAGAAGGTCAAAAACAATCTCGGGGTTCATCAGCATCCCGCGCACCTTGAGCAGATCGCCCGTCCTCCTCGGCAGGCGCACGATACGCTCGCCCACCCGCCCGCAATGCGGACAAGGCTCCCACCTGAGCGAAATGAGGTCTCCGATGAGATAGCGCAGAAACACCGTGCCCCTGCGGTGCAGGTGCGTGAGGGCTATCGCCCCCTCCTCCCCCTCGGCGACGCGCGCGCCCGTCTCGGGGTTCACCACTTCGAGCAGGTAGAGTTCGGGCACGACGTTGTGCGGCATCGCATCGTTCGCGCACTGCACGAGGCCGCCCTGCATCTCCGTCGCCGCGTAGCGCACCCGCACCTGCGGGTCGCGCGCGCCGAAATACCGCAAGTGGTCCATATACTCCTCGCGCAGGGCGTCGCTCACCGCCTCGCCCGTGGTGAGCACCATGCGCGCGCGCGGGAGTTTGACGCCGCGCTCCCGCGCCCTCATCAGAAACCGGCGGACGAAACTCGGCACCCCCCAGATGATGGTGGCCCCCGAATCGGCCACCACGTCGAGAGCCTCATCGAGCGATCTGCGCACGGGATATTCGGGATGGGGGCTTCCCGTCAGCGCGCTCACCACGGGAAGACCCATGATTTCCGCCGAGCGCACGCAGCAGAGAAACCCGCCCAGGGGCATGGGCGAGAGCGGATAGAGGTTCGCGACGACGTCCCCGGCCCGCAGGCCTTCCGCCTCGTTGCAGGCCCTCGCCTGGAGCATGATGTGGTACTGATCGTGCGTGGTGTTGAAAAAAGGCGACGGCCGCCCGCTCGTGGTGCCCGTGGTGTAGGCCACGTTCCACATCGTCCGCTCCTCGAAGGGAAGCTCGGGCAGCCAGGCGGGATCGAGGCTGAAATCCTCGGGCGCCGCCATGAAATCCTCTTTTTTCGTCAGGGGGATTTTCTGGAGATCGTCGAGTTCCTGAACCGCCCCGGGGATGAGGTTCGCCTCGGCGAAACGGCGCTTGTAAAACGGATGCGCGCGTCCGCACAGGGCGAGCATTCTTCGCAACCGTTTTCTCCTCAACTCGTGCAGCGCATCTTGCTCGGTCATCGCCTCTTGTCTCCTGCCTTTCTAAAAAATTCCGGCTTTTCTCTGCAGCCAGCGCACGTACTGCACGATCAGGGCCACCTCCTCGGGCGCAACACCCGGCACGGGGGCCATGTCGCCGAACTTCCAGTGGTGGCTCTTCACCCCGCGCGTGACCGCCAGAAAGAAAGCGCCGTCCCCATGATGGGAGGGTTCATAATACTTATGAACCAGCGGCGGGCCGATTCGCGTACCTTTGGCTTCCGGCCCGTGGCAGCGCATGCAATTGCGCGAAAACAGCGATTTTCCCTGGTTGATTTGCGCCATGTTTTCAGATGCGGGCGGCTGCGCCGCTTGTCTTGGCGGCTCCGGCTTTTTCGTCAAGGCCACGAGAACGCCAAACCCCGCTATGAGAAAAAGACCCGCCGCCAACGCCTTGTTCATAGCCCGCAAACTCCTCCTGCGGAGCGTTTTCGCGTCTCGAAGCACGCTCCGCCACCAACAACATCTCTCGTCAAAATTCAAGAGATCACCCAAAACGGCGCAGACAGCTTAAGTGGATTCACGCGCCGATTTCAAACCCCGACCGCCCATCAAGCCCCGGATATCCCCGCTCCGCGCCCACAGGAAAAACCAGGCGAGCAGGAGCGCGCCGCTTAAAATCTGACCCCCGCTCACCGCCCACCAGACGCCGCCCGCGCCCACGGCGAAGCCGAAAGATAGGAGATAGGCGGCGGGAAGCTGAACGCCCCAGCGGACGACGCCCTCCACCATCATGGGTGGTTTCGAGCGCGAAGCGCCCTGGAACGCGCCCGCCATCACCCGGCGGATAGACTCCATGAGCAGACCGGCGCACAGGATTCTCAGCGCCATGACGCCCGTCGTGTCGTCCTTCATGCCGAAGAACGAGACGACCTCCTGCGCCCAGGCGAACAATACGAAGCTGGCCGCCGCCATCAGAATTACCAGAGCGGCAACAGAGAGCCACACAGTGCGGGCCACGCGCTCGGGCTTCTCGGCCCCCAGATTCTGGCCCACCAGCGTGCGCACCGAGCTTTGCAGCCCGAAGCTGGGCATCCGGGCGATCATCGTCACGCGGTTGCCGATGCTCCAGGCGGCCAGGGCGCTCGGTCCGAACGGCGAGAGCATCCGCACCATGAGCACGAGGGCGCTGCGCTCGAGCAGGTTCTGCGCCATGGCGGGCCATGCGAGGCGCGTGACGCGGGAAATCTCCGAAGCGCGCGGGCGCAGATCCGCCCACCTCAGGCTGAGCCTGGATTTTCCCTTCACGATGAAGGTCAGCATCGTCAGGAAACCGCCCAGCCTCCCCACGCCGATGCCGAAAAAACTGCCCGCTATTCCCAGGGCGGGAACAGGGCCGAAGCCGAACATCAGGAGAGGAATGAAAATCAGCGTCAAGACGGTGGAGGTGACGACGCCCGCGATGGTGATGCCGGGCTCGCCCGTTCCCCTCAGAATCTGGCCGACGACGAACATCGCCTCCGCGGCGAGCAGCACGGCGAAGCCCGCCCGGATGTAGACGACCCCCAGGGCGGCCAACCGGGGGTCGCGCGTCATGAGCCCCATCATGAACGGGGCGAGTAAAATCCCCAGAAACGTGGCGATGAGGGAGAATACGCCGACCAGGAAGATGGTCTGCCCGGCCATGATCGAAGCGCCCTCCGAGTCGCCCGCGCCCACGCGCTGGGCCACGAGCGCCTGGCCTGCGATTCTCAAGCCGAAAGGCGCCGAGCGAATGAACAACAAGGTAATAAAACCCAAAGACGCGGCGGCGAGGAAGTCCGGACCCATACGGCCGAGCCAGTAAATCTCGAAAATGCCGTCGAGATTGCGCAGGATGCGCTCACCGCATATCGGAACCGACAAGCGCGTGAGCGCCCAGCCGATCGAGCCCCGGGTGTAATCATATCCGCGCGTACTCTTGGCGTGACTCAGAAGCGCACCTCGACTCTGGTGGAGATACCGGGAAGCGACGCTTCCATGATACGCTAGAAGCCCCTGATTCGTTAAGCGAGAAAGAGGATTCGATGCCGCACCCAGACTTTGCGCGCTGCGCGCGCCACGTCACCGCCGACGCCGTGCGCGAACTCCTGAGCGACATGGTGGACATCCCCAGCCCCACGGGCGGGGAGGCCGAGATGGCGCGCTATCTGGCCGACCGCATGGGGCGCGCAGGCCTTAAAACCCGGCTTCAGGAGGTCGACCCAGGAAGGCCGAACGCCATAGGCGCGCGAGAGGGAGCGGGCGACGGCGTGAATCTCCTGCTCACCGGCCACATGGACACCTCTTATGACGGGGATGAGGACTACCTGACCGGCGAGGGCTTCAAGCCCAAAGCGGTCTACCGAGACGGCTGGCTATGGGGTCTCGGCGCCAACAACATGAAGAGCGGGCTGGCGGGGGCGCTGGCGGCGACCGAGGCCATTAGCCGTGAAGAGATCGCCCTGCGCGGGGACATCTCGCTCGCCGGGGTGGTGGGCGAGATAGAAAAAGCGCCGGTTGATGAGTTCTCGGGTAAATCCTTCTCAGGCTACGGGACGGGGACGCGCCACCTCATCCTCCACGGCGCGACGGCGGATTGCGCCATTCTGGCCGAGCCGACGGGGCTTCAAGTCTCGAATGCGAACATGGGCGTCGTGTGGGCGAAAATCACGGCCACAGGCACGATGAGCCACAGCGTGTTCTCGAACCGCCCGGGGGTCGTGAACGCCGTGCGCGCGGTCCACGAGATACAAACCGCTATCGAGCGCTGGATACCCGATTACGAAGCGAGACATTCCTGCATGGGAGAACACCCCAACGTGACGATAGCCGCCATCCGGGGCGGCTGGCCGTGGCGGCTTTCCCGAAACCCCGCCGAGGCGAGCCTGTATCTGGACATCCGCACCGTGCCGGGACAAAACACCGAGGACATCAAGCGCGAACTGCGCGGCGTGCTCGATGAGGCGGCGGACGATGGCCGCCGGGCTGCGCTCTCGTTCTACGTGAACGACCCGCCCACCCTGCTCGATGAGGACGCCCCGCTCGTACAAGCGGCGCTTGCGGCGCACGAGGAAGTGACGGGCGGGGCTTCCGCGCCCATCATCAGAAGGCCCGCGGCCGATTCCACGCATTTCAACCACTACGGCATCCCGTGCGTCTGCTACGGCCCCGGCGGGCGGATGCACCCCGAAGCCGCACGAAAGGGGCTGATGCACGCCGTGGGCGAGCACGTGCTCATCGAGGACGTAGTGACGGCCGCCAGGGTCTATCTCGCCGCCGCACTCGCAATTTGTAGCCAAAAAGCCGTTTCATCAGGCTCTAAAAAGTGAATCATCACAAAGAGGAGAGCGCGCGAACGCTCCCGCCTCACCGCGAGCCGGACATTTAAACAGATAAGGAAATTTATATGGATTTCGAACTGAATGAAGAGCAAAAGAGCTTGCAGTTACTCGCGCGAAAATTCGCAATGGAGGAGATGCTGCCCGTCGTGGCGGAAATGGAAAAGCGACCCGACGGGGAGGACAAGTTCGCCTACGATATGGTGAAGCGCGGCGCCGCGCTCGGGTTTCACTCCCTCGCGGTGCCGAAGGAATACGGGGGCGACGGAGCCGGCGTACTCACCCAGTGCGTCGTGATGAGCGAACTCTCCGCGGGCTCACCCGCCGTCTCCAAGGTGTTCAGCCACAACTGGAAGGCGATAGCCGGCCTCATCGCCGTGGCGAGCGAAGAACAGCTCGCTCGCGTGATTCCCGAATACCTCGAAGACCCGCTTTATTGTATCGGCATCGCCGTCACGGAACCCAACTCGGGCAGCGACAACGCGCTTCCCTTCGATGCCGACCTCGCCGCAGGCCCCGCCCTGAGCGCGGTGCGCGACGGGGATTCCTACGTTTTGAACGGGATGAAGCAGTTCATCGCCATGGGCGCACAGGCGAAATACGTCACCGCCTTCGCCCGGACCGACAAGAGCGTCCCGTGGACGAAGGGCGTGACGGGATTCATGCTCTTTCCGCCGCACGAGGGCTTCGAGGTCGGCAGGCTGCACGAGAAGGTGGGTTTAAGGTGCTATCCCCAGTACGACCTCATCTTCCGCAACGTGCGGGTCCCGCTGGAAAACCGTCTGGGCGAGGAGGACAAATTTCAGGAAGGAAGAAGGAGCGTCGTCAACGTCGGCACCCTCGAGGCTACGTCCACGGCTTTGGGGATCGCCCAGCGGGCGTATGATCTGGCGCTGGGCCACGCGCGCGTGCGCGTACAGGGCGGAAAACCCATTATCGAGCATGACCTCATCGGCTCGCTCCTCCTCGATATGTACACCCGGCTCGAAGCGGCGAGAACCCTGCTCTGGCGCGCAGCCTGGGGCATCGACCAGGGGCTGAATGACCAGAAACTCGCGCGGGCGACGAAGGTGCTCACCGTCGAGATGCTGAATTATATGACCATGCGGACCGTGGAGATTTGGGGGGGCATGGGCGTGATGAAGGACGCGCCGGTGGAGAAAGCGCACCGCGATGCTATCCAGCTATTCCACATGGGCAACACGAACCAGGTGAACGTCTTGAAGGCGCTGCCCCACCTGTGAGGAATCCATCTTCTGCGCGCCCTTGTCTTTCGGGCGGTTTTTGAGGATTCTTGCAGAAGAGCATCGGGCTCAGAATGAAAGTGGCTTTCACCCGATGAGAGCCGCCGGGGAATATGCCCTTATGAAGATGGCGTTCATTTGATGAGCGTCGCCGAGAGAGGCTGCCAGTATTAAGGAGTATGAAAATGACAGAGAAAACGGATGCGGAATGGCGCGAGCAACTCACGCCGGAGCAATACCACGTCACCCGGGAGGCGGGAACCGAGCGCGCCTTCAGCGGGAAATACTGCGACTGCCATGAGGACGGCATCTATACCTGCGTGTGCTGCGGGACGGAGCTTTTCGACGCCGAAACCAAGTTCGACTCGGGCACGGGCTGGCCTAGCTTCTACAAACCGCTAAAGCCCGAGAACGTGGGCGAGAAGGAGGACAAATCGCTCTGGATGCGCCGCGTGGAGGTGGTGTGCTCGAACTGCGACGCGCATCTGGGCCACGTTTTCCCCGACGGCCCTGCGCCCACAGGCCTTCGCTACTGCATGAACTCCGCATCTTTGGACTTGAAACCGAAACCCTCCTCCGAATAGGTTCATACTGGCATGGAAGGGTGAACTTTCCCGCAATGAGACGCCCTCTGCCCGATAATAAAAGAGCATCTTTTTATAGAATGACGGGAGAGAACACCCATGAGTATAGAGCGTTTTCATAACGTATCCCTGACGGTAAAAGACGCGGACGCATCTTCCAAATGGTATGCCGAGCAATTCGGCTTCGAGGTGGAATCCGATTCCGAGCGCACGCCGGAGTTCTCGGCCCAGGTGACGGGCGTCCAAGGCGCGCACTTGCGCGTGGTGCACATGGGCGGCCACGGGCTTCATCTGGAACTCATGGAATATAAGAATGGTTCAGGCGAAGCGATAAACACCGACCCCAACAACGCGGGCTGCCTGCAGATCGGCTTCGTGGTGGACGACGCCGAGGCTCTCTACGCGAAACTCCAGGCGGATGGAACCACCATGTGCTCGCCGGAACCCGCCACGGTGCCGAGCGGCCCCATCCAGGGTTCCAAGATTTTCTTCTGTAAAGACCCCGACGGCGTGGTGCTGAAGTTCTTGTCGATTAAGAAGTAGTTTTCATAGAGAAGGGCGTGTCGTAGTTGTAGGGGCGGCTGGCAAGCCGCCCTTGCTGCCTCGGGTCGGCTGGCTTGTTTATTCTTCGGTAAACGATTTGACTTTAGAAATCATTCTGGAGGTTGCGAGTATGGTGTTGATACTATCTCACCGCATTCGTAGTACTTACATACACGCATCTTCTCTTCATCAGGTAGGAATCCGTGCGTGACGCCGCACTTTGGACATTTTGTCATCTTAAGACCTGACCGATCGCCAGAGTAATTATCAGGAATCATTACGACTTCTTCTGGTCGATATTTCTGAGCGTACTTAAAAGACCACCATTTACGGAAAAGTTCGTCACGAGGGTCTTTAGTAATTCGGTATTTAATCCGGTCAGCTTTTAGTATCCATATAAGGCTTCCGATAAATGTTCCATAGAACCAACCGTTGTATTCATTTAGAATTGTCGGCAACGAAAACATCCCAGCTAGATTGTTCCAGATAGAGAGCACAAAAGAAATTAACAAAGTCCAACCAAATATGGCTGTTGTTTTCTCATATAGTCGCCAGAATTGACTCTCCGTATCCCTAAACTGTGCAGTTATTTTTTTATGGAATCGATGGAATTTTCTCTCCATGTTTTTAATCCATGCAAACACAAATCTTCTCCCCACTGCATATTAAGACACTCAAGGGCGGCTCTCGAACCGCCCCTACAAGCTGTGCTTTTTTCTTGAAAGAGAAGTCGGATCTAGAACACGCAAGGAATTCATTTCCGGGTCAAATTCTATGAGAATATTTCCCCAAAAGTTTTTTTCACTATCTAGGTCAATTCCCTCATATGGAACACCTAAGTGATATGATTCAATTAGATCAAAGAAAGCGTCAAGACCGGCAGTAAACTCGTCTTTGGAACAACCCTCACGGATAAGGAACTTTACTTTTCGCTCGTTGTCGATCTCCACGTATATGGAGAAAACCAATGAGTGTTTTAATTTCACCTCTCCACTCGACGTAATCATGACACAATGAAAATCCTTGTCCTTGCTAAAAAATCGACCCCAGAGCTTCTTTAGTGTTTTCTTTAGAGTAATGTAATGATCCCTGCCAGCTTCTTTCATAAAACTGTCAAAATAGGGTTTTAGGAGGAAGAGGGTTATTGCTGTGAGAACTAACGGGTCCAGACTACTTTGAGGGCCTCTGGGCGATAGCGACTTTCTCCGAAATTTAAGAGGCTTGGTTTCTATATCAAGGCAGAGTTCTTCCAAAAAATCCGAGGGAACTCGTTCGTCATGAATCAAAATTAAGTGTGAGTCTTTCATTATCAAAGCGTAAACTCCATGACATTCATTACTAAGAAACTAGGTTCTTCGCCGAAAGATTGGAATATCCAAACTACAACGTCAAGGTCTCTTTACCACCCTCCATCCCTAACACTCCGCGATCCGCTTCACCGCCTCCAACAAATCACTGAACTTCATCATCCGCTGCATCACGATCATTAACGATACTGCAAGGGCGGCTCGCGAGCCGCCCCTACACAGGTCGGCGATGTACGGCCCGGGCGGACACATAGGTCCGCCCCTACGAAATTTATTTCTGATGGGGAATTACTACACAACATCGTCATTCCGGCGTATGCCGGAATCAAGGCGGACGAGAAATTCATCGGTTCTGGTCAACCTTGCGGTTGCCACCGGCATTCGCCGGAATGACGACAATCTCGAACAGAAGGCAAGCGACGGATTCCCGACCTTGCAGTCCCTACGCCCACGAGGCCACAATGCGTGCGCCTCCTCTTGGGAGCACAGCGGCGATTCACGAACCATTTCTCAAGAGACGAAAAAGGGAGAAGCCATGAAGAAGCCGTCCGTTGCGATAGTGACGACCGGAGGGACGATTTCATCCAAATACGACACGCGGGGAGGGGAGAACGTTCCGGCGGCGAGTGCTGAGGAGCTGGTCGCGTCGGTTCCCGAACTCGGCAGTGCGGCCCATGTGCGCGTCGTCGAGCACTCAAACGTCACCAGCGACGTCATGGAGACGTCCACGGCCTTTGGCCTTCGCGACCGCCTGCGCGGGATTCTGGCCGATGAGGAGACCGCCGGGGCGGTGGTCACCCACGGGACGGCCACGATGGAGGAAACGGCCTATCTCCTGGACCTCACCCTGGGCGGCGAGAAGCCGGTCGTGGTGACGGGCGCCATGCGCAACGCCGTCGCCCGGGACGCGGATGGTCCCAGAAACATTTTCTACGCCGCGAAAATCGCCACAGACCCCGGGGCGTGCGGCCGGGGCGTGCTGGTCGCGCTGGATGGTGAGATATTCGCCGCGCGGGACGTCATCAAGGTGCATACCCACAGGCCCCATTCCTTCGCCTCCAGAGACGGCGGGCCAATCGGCGTCGTTTCGGATGAAGGCGTGCTCTTTCACTATCAGCCCGAGCGGCGGCTTCACTTCGAGGTCGACGGCGTGAAGGAAAACGTGCAACTCCTCACCGTGACCCAGGGGGTGAACGACCTGCTCGTGCGCGCCTGCATTCGCGAGCGGGTGGACGGGGTCGTGGTGGAGGGAATCGGCGCGGGCAACGTGAACGTTCCCTTCTATCACGCCCTGTGCGAGGCGCTTGCGGCGGGAATCCCCGTGGTGATAGGCGTGCGCATCTTCGCGGGCGCGCCGCACCGCGCAAAGGCCCACGCAGGCTCGTTTCTGAGTCTGCTCGCGCGCGGAGCCATATCCGCGGGCTATCTGAGCGGAATCAAGGCCCGGATTCTTCTGATGACGGCCTTGGCGCACACGCAAGACAGGGAGGAATTGCAGGAAATTTTCGAGCGGGCGGGCGGACGATCGTAAAGACGGGGGGATCGCCGTCGTCTCCCAGGTCGGCAATTCCTGATCCCTCATTCTAAAAGCGCAGTCTTCCCCTCCTCGGGGAAGCCTGACCTTTCTCAGTCGGCGAACCCTCGTTCCACACTCGGGTTCGACCACGCATCCGCCCGCCATTCCCGTCATCGCGTCTTCTTCGGGATGTGTCAGAATCCGTCGCCAGAAGAGGAGGCTTTCACATGGAATCTGTCGATAGGTCAAGAGTGAAGACGGCGATTACTCCCGCAACAGTCAAGATTGACCACCGTGAGGAGGTGAGGCGTATTCATCGAATCAGGCGTGACAAGGAAATATAAAAATAATCCAATTTACTGAAAATATAGATAAATTCACGGGGTTTTTCGATAAATTAACGGGGTATTTCTGAAAATAAAAGAGTCGAAAAAAGGGGCCGGACGCCTAGGAGACGCTCATCTTCCGCCCGCTCTCGTACCACTCGGGACCGGGCTGTTCGGGGGGGTCGTCGTAGCGTTTGATCTCGAGTTCGACGTTGTCGGGATCGTAGAAATAGGTGGCGTAGCCCACGCCGAAGGCGCCCAGATTTTTCTCCTCGCCCCGGTGAGGCTCCCGGCCACTTGCTCGTAAACGATTGATTACATTGTGGTATTCGGCGTCATCCAGACAAAACGCGATGTGGTCCATACCGCCTTTCACGTCGACGTCGTCTGATACGAAATCCTTGGCGTGAAACAGGACGAGGATGTCATCCCCCACGCGGAAGACGACCTGGTCGATCTCCCCGCCGTGGATGAGCCGGCGGCCGACGGGCTTGAAACCCATCACGTCGCGGTAGAACGCGATGGAACTATCGAGATTCGTAACGCGCAGGGCGACGTGCTCGATCATTCGTTTCATGGCGGCCTCCTTTACTGGAGGAGAGGGGCTAGTTCTCGTAGGCCTTCACCGTGGGAACCGTAATGGGAGATTCGGGTTCGGTCCTGCCCTCGGCCACGGCGCGAATCGCCGCGATAATCTGGCGATATCCCGTGCAGCGGCAAAGGTTTCCGGTGAGCCAGTGCTGAATTTCCGCCTCTGACGGGTCGGGATTCTCATCAAGCAGTTTCTTGGCCGAAACAATCATCCCCGGCGTGCAATAGCCGCACTGGGTGGCGCCGTAAGAGGCGAAAGCGGCTTGTAGGGGATGTAAATCTTCCAAGCCGCCGAGGCCTTCTATCGTCTCTATATTCGAGCCATCGGCGCGCACCGCCAATACGAGGCAGGAACTGATGAGTTCACCATCCATGATGATCGAGCAGGAGCCGCACGCGCCTTGATCGCAAGCTCGTTTGGTGCCCATCATCCCCAAATCCTCGCGAATGACGTCCACGAGATAGCGGTTCACGGGAACCATGGCTTCGACGGGTTCACCATTGAGAACGAAAGATATCATCCTTTTTTCAGACATATCGATCCCCCACTTTTTGTGGCCATGCCCTGTTTTAATATGGCTCCATTATATCACGTTTCATTCGCTGATGCACAAGAACCCCTCAAACCTTCCTGAGTTCCGGGATGAGTTCGTCCGAGATCATCCGCATGCTGTGAAGCGCCGTGGAAAGCGGCATTCCCGCCCAGTGCGTGCGGATGATGAGGTGATTCATCCCCACTTCCTCCCAATAGGGGCGAAGCTGCTCGTAACACTCCTCGGGCGAGCCGAGTATGAAGCGATCCTTTAAGAGATCGTCGAATTCCTGGTCGAAGCTCTCATCCTCGGGCATGGCGTCGTCCTGGCCCCACTTGGCGTAATCCTTGTACTTGCCGAACAGATAAGGCCCCGCCATCTCGAGGGCGGTCTTCCTGTCGCGGCTGCAGAAAACCTCCTTCATGCAGGGAAAATCCGCCGGAAACGGCTTGCCGCACCTGTCCAGTTCCGCGCGGTAGAGAGCCATCTGGCGCTTGATGGTCGCCGTGGTCGAATGGGGGTTGATGAACCAGTTGTCGCCGATGCGCGCGGCGCGCTCGATGGCCTTGTCGTTGTTCGCGGCCACCCAGATCGGCGGATGGGGCTTCTGCACGGGGCGGATGTTCATGCGCACGCCGTCGAGCTTACACACGTCGTCCTCCCAGGTGACTTCCTCCTCCGTCCAGAGTCGCTTCACGAGTTCGAGACATTCTTCGAACCTGCGCACGCGGTGGCCTTTCGGAACGCGGAAGGCGTCGAACTCCGTCTCGCGGTAGCCCAGCCCGATGCCGAACACGAAGTTCCCCCGGCAGAGGACGTCCATCGTGGCCACCGTCTCGGCGACGTAGACCGGGTTGTGGAGGTTGATGAGCAGGATGCCGAGCCCCAGCGTCATCTCGCCCGCCTCGGCCTGAAGACGCGCCAGGAAGGGCACGATCTGGAGCTGTTGGTTGTCGCCCTCGTTCAGGTAATGCTGCCCGGTGAAGAGCGAATCCCAGCCCTTGTCCCGCGCCAGGCGCACCATGGCGTACTGCTCGTCCAGGGCGCTGACCATGTCGGTTTCGAGGCGCTGCTGGTTGGTGATGAAGAGCCCTACTTTCATGTCGCGTTTCCTATGCTGAGGTGAATGGTTGGGCGACACCATACCGCAAGGCCCAGGATGCCGCCATGCTTGCCGGCTTATCGGGGGAGTAAGAAAATGCGGGGTAGTGCGGGCAAATGCGGGGTTCGAAAAACTTTTTTTATTCGATAAAATTCGATAAAATATTTGTTTTATACTTTAATCTATCTTCATAAATAGCTGATATAAAATCGATTATCGTTTTATTCTCCCTAGCGTTATTTTTCAGTAATTTATCGAAATAGCTCGTGAATTTATCTATATTTTCAGGAAATTGGATTATTTTCATTTGCCTCGTCATCTCCAAATTCATGAGCACGCCTCCCCTCCTCGCGGTGCACAAACCTGAGCGAGTAATGGCCGTCTTTACTCTTGACCTATCGACAGATTCCATGAACACGCCCTCCCTTCCCCACGGTAAATTCCGACACGCCCCGAAGGTGGCGTGATGACGGGAATGGCTTCCCCGCGTCGCGCGCAATATAGCGAAATTCGGGACTTCAGGGAGTACGGGAATTGCGGGGAAGTGCGGGGTCAAAGCCGATTGATGAATGAGGCTTTGCCGACCAAGGAGGAAGAGAGCGAGATCATCCACCGGCGAGGCTGGTGTTTTAGGCGGAGGGGGAGAGAGGGTTTGCGATTTCGTAGGTGCGGCTCGCGAACCGCCCGTCCATCAGTTCCAAAGCCAGACCAATTCCGAAAATGCGAGACTCCTACCAAAATTCTGAATATTTTCAGGACATGAAGTATTAGAGAATGGTTATTGCCGACAATCTATTGACATCTTAGATCGCTCGTGTTATCGTAGTTTTTTCGCCCACCTAATATGCTTTTGGTTTCTAACCGAAGAACCCGGAAGAAGAGATACAAGAATGAACGGTACTCATCGCGCGCTACAACCAATTCCCTATCAGGGAAGTAAGCGGCAAATCGCACCAATAATCCTAAAGCACTTTCCCGACAAAATATCCCGCCTAGTTGAACCTTTCGCAGGTTCCGCTGCATTGTCAATTGCAGTCGCCACACGTCGACGGGCATCTCATTTTTGGCTCAACGACGCTCATTGTCCGCTGATCAAATTGTGGAGGAAGATTATCAATCAGCCTCACGAACTCGTTGACCAATACACTTTTCTTTGGAATGAGCAACTTGGTCGCGAACGCGAGTATTTCGATAGGGTGCGCAATCGCTTCAATAGCGAACAAAACCCTGCCGATTTCCTATACTTACTTGCCCGTTGTGTAAAGGCCGCGATTCGGTATAACTCTCATGGTGAGTTCAACAATACGCCGGACAATCGACGCAGAGGCGCACGCCCAGCCGAAATGAGCCGTCGCATTCACAATGCCTCTGAACTCCTTCGTCAACGAACGTTACTTACTTCGTGGGATTACAAAAAAGTTTTCGATGATTGTACACAAGAAGATCTCGTCTATATGGATCCGCCTTACCAAGGTGTGTGCGGAAATCGTGATCAGCGATACCTTCCTAAAGTCGCTCATGAAGAGTTTTGCGAAAAACTTGCAGAACTCAATGCCCGGCGCATCATGTTTGCTGTGTCGTACGATGGACGTACCGGCACCAAGACTTATGGCGAGCCGCTGCCAGCTTCATTGAAACTAAAGCATATGGAAATTCGCGCCGGACGCTCCACTCAAGCGACGCTCCTAGGTCGTTCCGACGTTACCTATGAATCATTGTATCTATCGTCGGCTCTTAGCGCATCGATCGAGACTACACCTAAGCCCACCATTGAATGTCAGCCCGCTCTTTTCTAAGGGCCATAGAAGTGACCAAGAAAAAACACGAGCAAGAAACCGAATTTCCTCACGAATTTCTTGCTCGCCTTAAGGCTATTACAGCCAAACGTCCTAAAACAGTCATTGACCACATCTTGAAGTATGGCTACATCACCACTGAAGAACTGAGCAACAAATATGGATATAACCATCCGCCAAGAGCGGCGCGCGATGTACGAGAACAGGGGATTCCATTGGAGACTTTCCGGGTAACCGGGACGCGCGGCCGCAAAATCGGAGCATACAGATTTGGCAAGATCGATCAAATCAAAAGCGGCAAACTCAGCGGTCGGAAGGTTTGGCCCAAAGGCTTCAAGGAAATCTTAGTTGAACTTTACGATTCGTGCTGTGGCGTGTGTTTTACCAACTATGAACCTCGTTACCTTCAAATCGATCATCGAGTGCCATATGAAGTCGGTGGCGGGCCTTCTGGAGAATTGGAAGCTTCGAGTTTTACGCTGCTATGCGCTTCCTGTAACCGCGCAAAATCTTGGTCGTGCGAGCACTGCAAGAATTGGACAACAGATCGCTCTTCTGAAGTTTGCCAAACGTGCTATTGGGCAAGTCCGGAGAATTACGCTCATATCGCTTTACGCTTAATCCGTCGGTTGGACATTACTTGGTCTGAAGACGAACTGCCTCAGTATGAGCAACTCGTCCAGTTATCCAGACATGCTCGAAAAAATATTCCAGAATTCGTCAAAGATGTATTACGTGAGACTCTTGGAGAAAAACCAGAGTGAATTTTCGACGTGTAACTGGACGTAAACTAACAGTTCAATCAAGATGACATATATTTTTAATCCCGATTTTCCGTCCGGAAAATAAAGTATAAGGGCCCTAAAAATGAGTAATGCAGAAACACCCAAACCAATCGAGAAAAACAAGTCTTGGCTTACAGATGACCGAGGCAACCTGTCGTCTATGCGATTGATGTCGATGTTGGCACTGTTCATGGCTGGATTTTTGGCGTGTGCGCCGATATTCGGCTGGAGCGGCGGAAAACCTGAACACGTCTTGTATTTTTTAGTTGCGGCATTCGCGCCAAAGGCTGTCCAAAAATTTGCCGAGAAGAAACAACCATGAGTTCATAGCCTCTCGGGAAACGATCCGATAACCAGAGCGTGGCATTGACCAAAGAGAAAATAATGCCCGTGAAACCGGCTTGACCGGAGAGGAAATGAAACGCCGCAGCATCTCCACTTTCCCCTGTTCTGGATTCCGGCATTCGCCGGAATGACGAGGCATTGGGGCAATTTCGACCAAGAGTGAGAGATTTGGTAGGGGCGGACCCGCGTGTCCGCCCGACTGCTTCCACGAGAAGGGGAAATCGTGCGCGTTCGTTCTTGGGCGTGAGAAGATGAAAAGGTGATGATAACGTATGGGCGTGTGTCATCGCCCTTGATAGTTTTGATCCGGCTTCGTCGCAATGCGTAGGGGCGGCTCGCGAGCTGCCTCTACTATCGCTCCATTACCACTGCTTCTTTAGAAGCAATGGGATAAGATTCTTCGTGCCCATCCTTCCGAATCGCCCGGAGTTCAGTCATCAATGCCTCCCCATAAGGAGTGAGTTTCCAGTAGTTGTGTGTGTCTTTTACGCTTCGGCTTTTGGTGCTCTTGGCAATCAGTTTCAGAGCAATTAGCTGAACTTTGATTGTGTTGAAGGTATTGTTATCAATCTTGAAATTATGCAGGTAATTGGGACGGATATTCGGATTCTCTTGAAGAGATTCGATATTCACTTCTTGTGTCATAAGATTCAATTCGCTCATGAGAACGGAATCGCTTGCTTCATCAATCATAAGTGGAGAAAGCCTAGCGAAAATTTGCGACCAAGATGCAAAATATAAACTGGAATAGGCGACAATGTCATTAAACACAGGTATTGAGTAGAGGTCATTTGGATCTGATCGGGATGCTCGAAAAGTATATTTTATTTCGAATTCGTCGTCGCCTTGCGCCAGATGTGCGGTTTCTTTTGGAGCGGTGGTGCTTACCGTTTCGAGTTCCTGTTCCAATTCATCAACTTTCTTCCTGAGTTCCAGAATTTCTTTGTTCGCGTCCTGGGATGGGAGCAGATCCGCTTTCACCCAACCGATTGCCGGATTATTCTTTATGAGTTTGATGAGACTACGACTTACAACGGACCCAAGGTCGGCTGGAGTTTTCCAGTAATTAACCATCTTTTTTTGCGCAAGATCGCGGAAGTCGTTCAGCTTTTTCGTTTGCTCTGGGTCTTCCTCTGTGTTCTCGGCAGGAAGTTTTCCAGGCTCCTTGTGCAGGAATGCAATCACCGGTTTCTTTTGAGAAACCGCATATTCGTACTCCAACTGAGTGAAACTTTTTCCCTCCATGCCAATCGAACCGTAGCGTCCAGCGATGATCACGATGTAGTAATCGCAATCGTCAATCGCCCGCTTTATCAAAGTCCATTGATCATCGTCAGCAGCGGGAAACAGTTCCATGCCCGCTGGAATGCAGTCTAATTCCAACAACGCCTGCATAACCTCTTGGCGCGCTTCCCGGAGGTCTGTATAGGTCGAACTTACAAATACCTGGTAGCGCTTATCCATCAACTTCTCCTGGCAGGACATCATGAAGCAGACGGGCGGGCAACTAATCAGCATACATGGGAGAACAACATATCCCTCGCTGAAAATCGAATCAAGGTGTGAGGCACGTTCCTTTCCCTCCTCGAACGGGACACTCTCTCCTGCCTACCCCGATCGTGCACCCCTCCCTCCCCATCAAGCTCACACAAACCGCCTCACCCCCGGATACACCTCCTCCCGCCTCAAATCCGTCTCGTCGTGGCCGGCGAAGATGAGGTCGGTCGCGTCGGCGAGGTCTTTTACGGCGTCGAGCGCGCGCAGCGCGTCGTCCACGTGGATGTGGATGCCCGGCGGTATCATGGATTCGAGGCTCCGGTAGAGATAGGCCGCGTCCACGGCCAGCACCGCCCAGCCGCGCGCCGTGCGGAAGCGGATAATCTGGTGGCCCGGCGTGTGGCCGCCCACCCGGTGGACATGCACGCCGTCCGCAATCTCCGCCTCCCCGTCCACGAGTTTCATACGGCCGGCCTCATGGAGGCGTTCGGCTTCGGCCAAGTCGCCCAGAAAATGGTTGATGAAGTGGTATTCCGCCGCGTCGCTCCGCCAGAAATCGAGCTCGCGCCTTTGGAGATAAAAGCGCGCTCCCGTGAAGAGTCTCGGCGACATGAAATGATCCCAGTGAAGATGGCTCACGATCAGCGTCTCGACATCCGAGGGTTTGATGCCGAAATGCCCCAGCAACTCCCGCTGCTGGCGGTAGTCCGCATAGTCGGGATTGCGCGCCTTCTGGGACTCCTCGCTGAAGCCCGTGTCGATCACGATGGGCGCGCCGCCGCCTTCGGGCGTGAGAATCCAGAAGAAATAGGGGAGCGTGCGCGTCCTCCCCGATTCGCTTAAGTAAAGGAGCCAGGAGGCGTCGCACGCGCGCGAGCCCTGGCACAGGGCGTAGAGGTGATAGGTCGTCTCGCTCAAGTCGAAACCTCCATGTTTATCGAGAAATCACGCGAAAAATGGTCTTCGTTGTTCGATGGCGATGATTATGCCATTATTTTCCGAACATAAAACGCCCATTTCGGTATTTCGATTTTTGAGAACCATCCCGAAGGGTCTGTGTTTTGGATAATACCCTCATCATCGTTTTCTTCCCGTTCCTAGCCGCCCTCATCATTCCCTGGTTCGCCGAGCGTTTCAGGAAACACGCCGCGTGGTTCGCCATGGTCGCGCCGCTCGTGAGCCTGTGGGCGCTCTTCGACCTTTACGGCGAATGGGCGGCCGGCGGACGGAAGACCATCACGCACGCCATCGCCTGGGTCCCTGCTGCGAACGTGGAAATATCCTTCATGGTGGACGGCCTGAGCCTCATGTGGGGCTTTCTGGTGGCGGGCATGGGCGCGCTCATCGTCCTCTATTCCCACTGGTATCTGCATGAGCACGAGGCCTTGGGGCGCTACTACGGCTTTCTCATCGCGTTCATGGGCTCGATGCTGGGCGTGGTGTTCGCAGACCACCTGATCGCGCTGTTCATCTTCTGGGAATTGACAAGCATCACCTCGTTCTTCCTGATCGGCTTCTGGTCGGACAGGGAGGCGTCCAACTACGGGGCCACCAAGGCCATCCTCATCACGGGCAGCGGGGGCCTCGCCATGCTGGGGGGTTTTTTGCTCTTAGGCGACATGGCGGGCGAATGGCGTCTCTCGCAACTCGTGCTCACGCCGGGGCTCGCGAAAGAAATATCGCTCGGCGTCTTTTTGCTCATCATCCTGGGCGCGGCGACGAAGAGCGCGCAGTGGCCCTTCCACATCTGGCTGCCGAACGCCATGGAAGCGCCCACGCCCATCAGCGCCTTCCTGCACTCGGCCACCATGGTGAAGGCGGGCATCTATCTGCTCTCGCGCTTTTATCCCATCCTGGGCGCGCACCCCGCCTGGGGCTACGTGGTGACGGGCTTCGGGATGACGACGATGATAGCGGGCGGCATGCTCTCCTTGAGGGCCTATGACCTGAAGGCGATTCTCGCGTACGGCACCATCAGCCAGCTCGGCCTCATCGTCACCTTCCTGGGCTTCGGCGGCAAGGGAGCCGTCATCGGCGCGACGCTCCACCTCTACAACCACGCGGCCGCCAAGGCGGCGATGTTCATGACGGTGGGCATCATCGACCACGAGGCGGGCACGCGAGACGTGAGGTTTTTAGGGAACTTGCGGAAATTGATGCCGAAGACGCACATACTCGCCGTCATCGCGGCGCTGAGCCTCATCGGCATACCGCCCATGGGCGGGTTCATCACCAAGGAGATGCTCTATGAGGCGAGTCTCCACCCCGGCGGCCCCGGAAGCTGGGGGTGGTTCTGGCCGTATATCACCGTCTTCGCGGGCGTGTTCACGGCGCTATATCACTTGAGATTTTTAAGCGAGCCCTACTGGCAGGCGGCGGAAGGAGAAGCGCCCAAACATCCCCAAGACCCGCCTCTGGGGATGCTGGCCGCGCCTGCGATTCTCGTTCTCATGGCCCTGGCCTTTGGACTCGCGCCGGGCTTGATCGAGCACTCCCTCGTCGCGCCGGCTGCGGAGGCCACCCTGGGCGGCAAGGCGCACCTGGAACTCCATCTCGGCCTCTGGCACGGGGTGAACTTAGCCCTAATCATGTCGATTATCACGATGACGCTGGGGCTGGCGCTTTATTTCGGTTTCGCGCATGTGAAGACCGCGCTGGACGCCGCCGCCCGCGTATGGGGGAACGCCCCCGCTCCGAACAGAATATATGACGCCTCCATCGACTGGCTGCGAAACGGCACGTGGGAGATTCTGCTCCTGATACAGGACGGGAATTTAAGAAGATACATGCGCTTGATGCTGGTCCTGCCCACCGCAGCCGTCCTCTACCTCGTCTGGCGGATGGATTGGGGGACAAAAATCTTCCCTGAGAATTTCGCGGGCGCGTCGTTTCTGCTCGTCGTGATCGCGATGATGATCATGGCCGCCGCCCTCGCCACGGCGCTCTTTAAGCGGAGAATTTCGGCGATCCTCGCTCTCGGCACGATGGGCTACGGCATCTCTGGGCTGTATCTGCTCTTAAAGGCGCCCGATCTGGCGCTCACGCAGATCATGATCGAATCGGCCTCGGTCGTGCTGTTCCTGCTGGTGTTCTACTTCCTGCCCGAGCTCAAGCCCGTCCCGCGCTCGGCTGCCAAGAAGGTGAGGGATTGGGGAATCGCGGTCGGCCTGGGCGTCTGCGCGACGCTCGCCATGGCCGCCGCCATGAACACGCACAAGTTCAGGACGATTGCGGATTACTTCATGCGCACGAGCAAGCCGGTGGCGGGCTTCAAGAACGTGGTCAACGCCATCATCGTCGATTACCGGGGATACGACACGCTGGGCGAGATCACCGTGCTGGTCATCGCAGGCATCGCCATCTACGCCATCGTGCGGCTGGCGGGAGGACTCAAATGGGATCACTGATTTTGCGGACGATAGCGCCCGCCGTCTTGCACCTGACGCTGCTGTTTTCGTTTTTTCTGCTCATCTACGGCCACAACCAGCCCGGCGGCGGGTTCATCGCGGGCCTGATGACGTCTGTGGGCATCGTGCTCCAGTGGGTGGCGGTGGACGCGGAAGAAGGCTGGCGGCGGTTCAACTGGCCCTATGAGGGAATCTTCGTGGCGGGGCTTGCGCTATCGACCCTCACGGGGGTGTGGGGCTACATCAAGGGAGCGTATCTCAAAAGTTCTATCTACCACTTCGCCCTGCCCTTCATCGGCGACGTGGAGTTGTTCACCGCCTTTTTGTTCGACGTGGGCGTGTACGGCGTGGTGGTCGGGGTGGTGATGTCCATCTTCACCAACCTGTGCGCGCAGGAGACGGAAGACTCTTAAGGGACGAAAACCCCCGGGGACGGGCGGCGGCGTGGACCCCGCCACCTCCCTGAATGGAAAGGATGGAGGCAGCGATAAAATGCTGTGGATACTGGCGATGATAATCGGCGTGCTGGTGACGGTGGCGTCCTACCTCATCATGCAGCGCAGGATCATCCAGGTGGTGCTCGGCATGGCGGTGCTCAGCCACGCCACGAACCTGATGATCGTCGCCTCCGGCTGGGTGGGAGACGGAAAAGCGCCCATCGTTCCCAAAGAGGGCGGCCCGCTCGATCCGTTCGCCTACGTCGACCCCCTGCCCCAGGCCATGGTGCTGACCGCCATCGTCATCAGCTTCGCCGTAACGGCGTTTTTGCTCGTGCTCGCGTTTTTCACCTACCGCAAGTTCCAGACCGACGACATCGACGAGATCAGGAGGCTCAAGGGATGAACGCCCTCTTCCCGCTGTTCGTCGTCTGGCCGCTGGCCACGGGCACGCTCCTGTTCCTCGTCCGCAAGAGGAGCGCGCTACAGGAATCCCTCAGCACCCTCGCGCTGCTGGTGAACCTCATCCTGGCGGTCGCGCTCTTGAGCGCGACGGCGGACGGGACGATTTTCGTCCACAGAATGGGCCTCTGGCCCTTTCCCTACGCCATCGTGCTGGCCGCCGACAGACTCACCGCCACGATGTTGTGTCTTTCGGCCTCCATCGTGGGCGCATGCGCCGTCTTCGCAAGGAGCTACCTATCGGATGCGCAGCGAAAAGAGGCCTTTCACCCCTTGCTGCACTTCCTCCTGATGGGGATACAGGGGTGCTTCATCACGGGTGATCTGTTCAACCTCTTCGTCTTCTTCGAGGTCATGCTCATGGCCACCTACGCGCTGCTCGGGTTCTACTACAACCTCGATCAGCTCGAGATGGCCTTCAAGTACACCTGCCTGAACCTCATCGCATCGGCCTTTTTCTTACTCGGCGTCTCGCTTCTCTACGCCCAGGTGGGCACGGTGAACATGGCCGACCTGGCCGAGAAGATAAAACTCCTGGGGCCGACTCCCCTCATCGTGGTCACGGCTCTCGTCTTCGTGTTCGTATTCAGCGTCAAGGCGGCCATTTTCCCGATGCACCTGTGGCTGCCCTCGGCGCACTCGATATCGCCCACCCCCATCAGCGCCATCCTGGCGGGCGTGCTCGTCAAGGTGGGCATCTACGCCATCATCCGCTGCGCCACGCTCATCTTCCCGGCCGCGTTCCTGATACTCCAGCCGGGGCTCATCGCCCTCTGCCTTCTGACCATCGCCATGGGAGCGCTCGGCGCCCTGCCCCAGACGAGCTTAAAGCGCATCCTCGCCTACAGCACCATCAACCAGTTGGGCTACATCGCCTTCGGAATCGCCCTGCTCTCACAAGCCGGGCTCGCGGCGGCGGTCTTTTACATCGTCGGCCACGCCTATCTGAAAAGCGCGATGCTGCTCGGCGCGGGCCTGAACCAGAAGCTCACCGGCACGGTGGATCTGGACGAGATGGGCGGCATGATGGGCAAGGCGCCCTTCGCGAGCCTGCTCATGCTGGTGGGGTTCCTGTCCCTGGCGGGCTTTCCGCCGTTCACGGGGTTTTTCGCCAAACTCTTCGTGCTCCAGGCGGGATTCTCCCAGGGCGCGATTCTCGCGACGGGGATCGCCCTGGGATTCGGCGTAATATCGCTTTATTATAATTTCACGACGTACCAGCGCTACGCCTGGGGAACGGGCGGCGGCGAAGTCGGCACGGCGGGCGCAGGGATATACGGCTCGGTCGCCTTTCTCTCGGCCTTCGCGGTCGTTTTCGGGCTGGGCGCCTACTGGCTCTTCGAGTGGGCGCAACTCGTGGCCGCCCAGCTCACGAAGCCCGAACTCTACATCGCCGCCATGCGGGACCTCGGATAAGGGAGACGCCTGATGTCGCTCGCCACGCTCGCATTCACCATCGCCACCATCTGGATATTCCTGCACGGAAGCGCGACGCCGGGGCACTTCTTCGTCGGGCTGATCATGGCGTTCTTCATCATCCGATTCCTCAAGAAATCCTATTATCAGGACAGGACGTTTTTCCGCATCGGCAGCTATTTCAGATACTTGAGAAGTTTCATCTGGGAGCTGTTCATCGCCAACATCCAGGTCCTCAAAATCGTGCTCTCGCCCCGGTTGTCGATTCGCCCGGGCATCATCTCCTACAAGACGATGTGCAAGACGCCCCTGGGCGTGACCATGCTGGCCAACTCCATCACCTTGACGCCCGGCACGCTGAGCATCGACGTGTCTGAGGATCACGAGACGATTTTCGTCCACACGCTGGACATCGACCACCCCGACGAGGTGGTGGAGAGCATCCGGGAGGGATTGGAAGAACCCATCGTGGGAGCCGTGGAATGATACAGGCGGCCGTTCAGATAAGCCTCGTCATGCTGGGCCTCTCGGTGGTACTGGCGTTCATCCGCCTCGTCAAGGGACCCACGACGTCCGACCGCGTCGTGGCGGCGGACAACATCGCCACGAACGTGCTCGGCGTCATCGCGCTCTTCGCCATCCAGACGCACAACAAGCTGTTCATCATCGCCGTACTCGCACTCGCCATCCTGAGCTTCGTGGGCACCACGGTGTATGCGAAATTTCTGGAGAGGGGGAAAATCATTGAGTGACGTTCTCGCCGCCGTCTTGTTGCTGGGAGGCGCGTTCTTCATGCTGGTCGCGAGCGTGGGTCTCCTGCGCCTGCCCGACGTCTATTGCCGCATGCACGCCGCCACCAAGGCCACGACCTTCGGAATGGGCGGCATCCTCCTGGGCGCGAGCATCATTTTCCAGAGCGTCACCGTCACGACGCAGGCGTTTCTGGCCGTTTTCTTCCTGTTCCTGACGGCGCCCGTCGCCGCGCACCTGATATCGAGGGCGGCCTACAAGCGCGGCCCCGATCTGTGCCCCGAGACCACGCACGATGAATACGGAAAATACCTGGAGGGGCGAAGGGCGGAGGAAAACCCCTCGTCCGGGGGTGGGGACGCATAGCAAAACATCGCAAATTGGGACTGTTGAAAAAGTCTCGATGAACGAGGGTTTGACGCGACCGATGAAAAAGCAAGAACCACTCCCCCCTTGAGGGGGAGTAGCAGAAGCCGAGCGGTTTGCGCGAAGGCTGATGCGTGGGGGGTATGGTTCCACAAAACAAAAGCTCCCCCCACCGGCGCGACTTCGGGCTACGCCCTCGTCCCGAAAAGGTCCGGTGGCCATGCAAGACGAGGGAACCCGCCTAAGGAGTCGTAGTGGGACACCCATAAAAGGGTGTCCCTACCCTCCGTGGTTGTCCTGTGTGATCAATGCGCGAGCAATTGACGAAACGAGCGCGCTTTCTTTATAGTCATATTCATCACGAGGCGTCTGAGAGGGACCCGTCGCCAGGGAGAAGACGCATGACGACGTATGAATACCTAAACCTTCTAGCCTCTTACGGCGGTCTCGCCCTCCTTTACTACGGCATCCGCGTCATGGCGAAAGGCGCCGAGATGCGCGCAGCCGACTCCGAGCGCAGGGATGAAGATTCTAAACGCAGGCACGAGGAGTCGATAGTATCCCTGCGCGCCCTCATCGAGCGAACCAGGTAATCCAAACCGACGACGAGAATAGTTTCACATTCCCCCTCGCATAGTGATGAACAACCACTCCCCGCTTGAGATGAAACGCGAGCGAGGAGCGAGCGTTTCACGCGAGCAATGCGGACAAATGCCCACCCCGATCCGCGACGAAACTCCACCCTCATCCCGAGTAGGCGCGCGCACCGTATCGAGGGTTTGACCCGACCGAGGAGGTAGGGTCAACGGGGCGCATCGGGAGCGCGTCGAAGGGGTGCGCCCTTCGATACGCCGCCTTCGGCGGCTACTCAGGGTGAGGTCGATACGGTGGCCATACAAGACGAGGGTTTGACGTGACCGATGAGGGAGCGTCTAGTGCGCTCGCTCACGAAACCGGGTTATTCAACAACCCCCTCAAGGGGGGAGTGGTTTGGAATTCTCCCCTGTGGAGAATGCTCAACCTCCTAGGAGAGTCATTTCATAAGCGTATGTCGATTGAGAAATCCAACCCCTGATTTTCGAGGACTTTTCCAACAACCCCAAATTAGAGAGAATAGCCTTGAATTTTTCACTCCAACCCGTTTTACACAGAGGAACGAGACTCATGAACCGATTTGCGAAGCATGCAGCGACGCTCATTGCGGCGGCATGGCTGGTAATTCCCGCCCTCTCGCACGCCGCCGACTGGAAAATCGACCCCGCCCACACGACGGTGACCTTCAAGGTGCGTCACCTGGGAGTCACCTGGGTGCGGGGGGAATTCCAGAAAGTATCGGGCAAGGTCCGCTACGACCGGAAGAATCCCGGAGCCACGAAGGCGGATATCGTCATCGACGCCGCCTCGGTCAATACACGCAACGCGCGGCGCGACAACCATCTCCGGACCGATGATTTCCTGCTCGTCGAGAAACATCCCTACCTGACGTTCAAGTCCAAATCCGTGAAAAATGCAGGCTCGGGCAGCCTCGACCTGATCGGAAACCTGACCATCCGCGGCGTCACGAAAGAAGTGGTCCTGAAGGTGGTCGATATCAGCGGAGAGGTCAAAATGCGGCGCGGGACCGTCAAGATGGGCGCGAGCGCCACCACCCGGATCGACCGCAAGGATTTCAGGGTGAAGTACAACCGCCTGATCGAAGCGGGCGGGCTCGTCGTGGGAAACGAGGTGAAAATCACCATCGACGTGGAGTTGAACAAGCGATAGCGCGTCGCCGACGCTATCGAGCGCCCGTCGCTCACCGTGTATCCCTCTTCCACCTGCGGCATACATTGCGCCACTTTTGAGACGTTTTTGTGATATAATCTTGCAACCTGAGATATACCTTATTCATTGAGAATCATTGACGCTTTAAGACACGAGTCCCCTTAAAGAAAACGAGGAGGAATAATCCAATGACCATCAAGAGAACGTCTTTCTGGATCATCGCCTTCGGCTTTGCGCTGGCCGTCCTGGCGACGCCTTTCAGCGCGGTCGCGCTCGAGAAAAAACTCGTCATCGTCACGTCCTACCCGCCGGATACGACGACCACGGTAAAGAAGGTTTTCGAGAAGAAACACCCCGGCGTCAAGGTCGAGATGCTGAAGAAAAAGACCACGGCGGGCATCAAGTATCTGCAGGAGACCGCCTCCAACAACAGGTCCGACATGTTCTGGGCCTCAGCGCCCGACGCCTTCGAGGTTCTCAAGGGCGACAACCTTCTGCAGAAGTACAAGGTCAAGATCACCGGCATTCCCAAGAAGGTCGGCGCCTTCCCGATCAACGACCCCGAGGGCTATTACAAGGGGTTCGCGGCATCGGGCTACGGCATCATGTGGAACACCCGCTACCTCAAGGCCAAGAAACTGCCCGCGCCCAAGACCTGGGCCGATCTGGCCAAACCCGTCTACCACGGCCACGTCGGCATGAGTGCGCCGTCTCGCTCGGGCACCACCCACCTGACGGTTGAGACTCTCTTACAGGGCAAGGGCTGGGAAAAAGGCTGGGCCGAGTGGAAGGCCATCGCCGGGAACTTCAAGACCGTCACCGAGCGCAGCTTCGGCGTGCCCGACGGCGTCAATTCGGGTCAGTTCGGCCTCGGCATCGTGATCGATTTCTTCGGCTTATCGTCCGAGGCTTCGGGCTTCCCGGTCATGTTCATCTATCCGCCGGTGACGACGCTGGTGCCCGCGAACATCGCCATCGTCAAGAACGCGCCGCATCCCAAGGCCGCAGCGGCATTCATCGAATTCCTGCTCTCGCCCGCCGGCCAAGAAGTCCTGCTCGACCCGAAAATCAGGCGACTGCCCGTGAACCCGGCTACTTACGCCAAAGCGCCCGCCGACTTTCCCAACCCGTTCAAGGACAAGTCCATCGGCGCTGCGGTCAAGTTCGACCTGCAACTCTCCAAAAACCGCTACAACGTGATCAACTCCCTGTTCGACGTGATGGTCACCTACCGCCTCAAGGATCTGCGCGCGGCGACCAAGGCGATTCAGATCGCCGAGGCGCAGATGGGCGGCAAGTCCAACATGGCGGCCAAGAAACTGATCGACCAGGCCAAGGCGCTGGTGGCCAAGGTGCCCATCACCGCCGCCCAGGCGAGCAAAAAGGACTTCAACCGGATATTCAAGAAGAAACGCAAGAAGGCGACCACCAAGGTGACGGGCCGTCAGGCCGAGATCGAACAAGCCTGGGATGCCGAGGTCAAGGCCAACTACACCAGCGCCAAGGGGCTGGCCGAGAAGGCGGCGTCCATGCTGTAGCCCTCGCGCTGGTGCGGAGAAGGGGGAAGAATGTCTCTGGAAGCGATGGCGCGCGGCCAGTGGGGGCCTGCGGCGGTGGGCCTCATCATCGGCCTGTTTCTGCTCGTCTTCCTGGTCGCGCCGGTCGTCAACGTGATCTACGTCGCCTTCCAGGACCCCAACACGGGCGCGCTGACGCTCATCAACTTCGTCGACTTCTTCCGCACCAGCCTGTTTCAGGAATCCTCGATCAATTCGATCTACGTCGCCTTGATGTCGGTGGTGCTGGCGTCGTGCTTTGCGCTTCCGCTCGCCTATTTCACGACCCGTTTCCACTTCGGCGGCGCCATCCTCATCCAGACCTTGGGCGTGCTTCCGCTGATCATGCCGCCCTTCGTCGGCGCCGTGGCGATGCTGCTGCTGCTCGGCGAGAACGGATCGGTCAATCTGCTGCTCGATGAGTGGTTCGGCTTCACCATCCCCTTCATGGAAGGGCTGAACGGCGTCATCCTGGTCGAGAGCATTCACTATTTCCCGTTCATCCTCCTCAATCTCTCGGCCTCGCTCAACAACATCGACCGCGCAATGGAGGAATCGGCCCAGAACCTGGGAGCCAGCGGCATGCGCCTGTTTCGCCGCATCGTGTTTCCGCTGGCCATGCCCGGCTACGTCGCAGGCGCATCCCTGGTATTCCTCAAAGTGTTCGACGACATCGGCACGCCGCTGCTGCTCAACGTGAACAACATGCTGGCGCCGCAGGCCTATCTTCGCATCTCCTCCATCGGCATCTCGGACCCCATGGGTTACGTGATCTCGGTCATCCTCGTCATTTTCTCCCTGCTGGCGCTCTGGACCTCTTTTCTCGCGCTGCGGGACAAGGATTACGCCACCGTGCAGAAGGGCGGTGGCGGGTTGATGAAGCGCGACTTGAGGCCCTGGGAGAAAGCCGCCTGCTACGGCGTCGTCGTATTCATCCTGCTGCTGGTGCTCTCGCCGCACTTGGGCCTCGCCATCTTGTCCCTCGGCACGGTATGGTCGTTCAGCGTGCTGCCCGACGCCTACACCGCCGCCCACTACCTGCGCGTGATTTCGACTTCGTCCGAATTTATCACCAACACGCTGCTCTACGCCGGCCTCGCCGCGGGCATCGACGTCGTATTCGGCACGGCCATCGCCTACATCGTCCTGCGCACCGGGCTGGCCGGCCGGAAATGGCTCGATTACGCCGCGATGGGAGCGGTGGCGATTCCCGGCGTGGTGCTCGGCATCGGCTATCTGCGCACCTTCTATCAGTTCAACGTGCCGATCATCGACAAGCCCCTGGCCTCGTGGTGGGTCATCATAGTCATCGCTCTCGCCATCCGGCGGCTGCCCTACGCGCTGCGCGCCTGCATGGCGGCCTTACAACAACTCAGCGTCATGCTCGAAGAGGCGGCCGAGAGCCTCGGCGCGACCAAGGGCCGCACCATCTACCGGATCGTCGTGCCGCTGATGTCGGGCGGTATCGTCGCCGGTTTCGTCACCAGCTTCGCCACAGCTTCGGTCGAGCTCTCGACGACCATCATGCTGGTGTCGCAGGAATCAGACGCTCCGCTCGCCTTCGGCATCTACGAGTTCATGCAGTCGGCGGCGGGGCGCGGCCCTGGCGCCGCGCTGGGCATCATCGCCGTGGTCATCGTCGGAATCGCCACCTACGTCTCGCACCGCATCATCCAGCGCAAGGATATCCAGCGAACGCCCGATATGGCCGTCGTCGCGGGAGTCTGACATGACATCTGAAAACGCCGCAGGCGTCGTCATCGAGCAACTGAGCCTCGCCTACGATACGACCGACGTGCTCAAGGACGTCGACCTGCGCATCGAACCGGGCGAGTTGTTCACCTTCCTGGGTCCATCGGGGTCGGGCAAATCGACCCTGCTGCGCGCCGTCGCCGGCTTCGGTCCCACGCCTCGGGGGCGCATCCTCGTTGGCGAGGACGACGTGACGAGGCTGCCTCCGTGGCGGCGCAACGTCGGCATGGTTTTTCAGTCATACGCGCTGTGGCCGCACATGAGTGTGCGCAGAAACGTCGCCTTCGGCCTCGAAGAGCGCAGGACGCCCGCCGCCGAGATTCCCAAGCGCGTCGACGCCGCGCTGGAGATGGTCGGGCTTCTGGAACTGGGCGAGCGGCGTCCCGCGCAGCTATCCGGCGGGCAGCAGCAACGGGTCGCGCTGGCGCGCACCATCGTCGTCGAGCCCCGGGTGCTCTTGCTCGACGAGCCGCTCTCGAACCTCGACGCCAACCTGCGCGTACAGATGCGCCGCGAGATTCTGGACTTACAACGGGCGCTGAAGCTGACCACCATCTTCGTCACCCACGATCAGGAAGAGGCCAACACCATCTCGGACCGAATCGCCGTGCTCGACGACGGCGTCCTCCAGCAGGTGGGAGTGCCCATGGAACTCTACGACGAGCCGGTCAACCGCTTCGTCGCCCACTTCCTGGGCACGGCGAATCTCATGGACGGGCGGATCGAGGCGGCGGCCGAGGGGGCGCGCTTCGTGGCGGCCGGCGGCATCGCCTTGCCGCTGTCGGGCGAGGCCCATACGGCGAGCGAGGAGCGAACCGCCATGTTCCGGCCCCAGGACGTGGCCATCGCAACACCAGGCGAGACGCTCCCCGGCATCGTCTTAAGCGGCCAGGTGGAGCACCGTGAGTTCCTCGGCAACCTGCTGCGCTACAGCGTCGCCGTCGGCGAGGACACGCTGCTGGTCGACGACACCCATCACCCGGGCCGCCGCGCTTTCGCCGTGGGTGATGAGGTAGCCGTGGGTCTCAGCGGCGAGCAGGTGCGCATCCTGGAGCGTTGAGGCAAGCGGTCCTTCCCGCCATTCACGATACGCCCGAAAATAAAGAACCGAAACTTGATATCGTCGCCCAGGTAGTGGGCGCGCTCGTCGGCTGGGGTCTGGCGCGTGCGGCATGGCCCGGGGGAGATGACGCTCAGGACGTCATTTCGCCTCATCCAGGCATCCTTCTCGTCCTCGCCCGCCAATGTTTCCAGCCGCTCGCGCGCTTGGGGGTTAAGACTGAGACAGTAAGAGCATCACGCTATCGTATGGAGGCGTTTTTTGTTGACTCAACCACATTACTGACCTATCATTTTTTTGGTGGCTGGGAGGGCACATTTTGCCTAATGCTGCATGAACAACTTTCTTTCAGGATGCTGCAATGGCAGGATTGTCAATACCAACGGCCTACCGAGAAGGTTATCGAAGAGCCCGCGAGATAAACCCGCAACTCGCCGCAAAGTACATCGGACAAACAACCATCGACGATCCGTTCGCCGACGCCGTCATCGACACGCTCGCCGTGTACGGCCCGGAAGACGCCAACCGGTTCATCAAGGCCGGCATGCAGCAGGACGAGAAGGTTCTGGTGGATGCGCCGGAGGAGCTTCGCAACTTTTTCGATGAACTGGAAAAACAACCCTACTGGTTCGAGCCCGAAGCGCTTTATCCGGGCTACCGCGCCTTCCACCAGCATTCGGACCTGTTCATCCCCGCGTTCTTCCTGGTCACGGTGCGGAATGCATCCACCTTGATCGCCAGGCCGCTCTACGCCAGCGGCCGGGTTCTGAGCAGTTTCGGCATGCGCCGGATACGGCAGAATACGAGGCATTTCATTGAAATCATGCTGCCCGACGCGCTCGAGCGTCAGGGAGACGGCTGGAAGCTCTCCGTCCGCATCCGGCTGGTTCATGCGCAGCTCAGACGATTGATACGCGAGGAGAGCGATTGGGACGAATCCGTATACGGCGCGCCGCTCAGTTCCGCGCACCTCGCCCTCGCCGCCGCCAACTTCTCCGCGACCATGCTGTCGCATGCCGAGATTCTCGGAGCGAAACTCGATGACGCGACGCGCAGCGGCTTCATGCAGGCATGGCGATACGCTTCGTGGCTCATCGGCGCGCCCGAGCACCTTCAGTTCGAGGGTGATTATGAGCAAACCCTCGAATTCGCCCGGATCGCGACTCTGTGTGAACCGCCGCCCAACGAAGAATCGGCCGCCATTGCAAACGCCCTGATCAACGCCTTGCCCCTCATCACCGGCAAAACAGACTTCGACGAGCAGGAAGCCATGGTGAAGCGCGTATACAGGGTCTCCCGGGCGGTGTTGGGCGACGAACTCTCGGATCAACTCGAATTGCCGAAGATGCAGACCACAGGACTGCTGCAATGGATGAAATGGTCGCGCCGGTTACAGGGAATGTCCCACAAAATCGCGCCCAACTTCGCTAAGAAGTGGCGGGCCAACTATTTCGTCTTCCTGCTCGAGGCTTCGGTGCTCGAAGAGCTGAGATACCGCTTGCCGGATCACCTCGACACGAAAAAAGCCGCCCCATGGTGAAGCGCTCGTCCGCAGCATCACTCTAAAATCTCCCCAAAAGCCCGGCGGGCTTGCCATTCGCGCGCCGATCATGGATTCTCCCCGAAATTCAAAACGGCCCCACGAAATCTGGAGTGAACACGAATGGCTGAACCAAAGAGCGTTTTCATCGAAAGAGGCGGCGTGCGGCTGCACGGCCTCGACCACGGGAACGAGGGGGAGGATAAACCCGTCATCTTGATGCTGCACGGCGCGGCGGCCCACGCGCGCTGGTGGGATCACATCGCCCCCCATTACACGGACATGCTCCGGCCCGTGGCGACGGATCATCGCGGCCACGGGGATAGCGAATGGCTGAGCGAATACGTCTTCGAGGACCTCCTGCGCGACGTGGCCGCCTGGGTGGAATGGGCGAAAGCGGCGAGCGGGAGAAAACCCTGGCTGATGGCGCACTCGATGGGAGGCGTCATCGCGCTCAACCTCTTTGCTCTCGCGCCCCCCGACGTCGAGGGCCTCATTATCGTGGATTCCCCGCTCAGGACGACGGGCGCGATTCTCGCCGAGGTGCGCGCCTTCGGGAACCGGCCCGCCAGACCCTGGGCGTCGCAGGAACTTTTCGTGGAGAAATTCAGGCTCCTGCCCGCATCGGACAAGGTGAAGCCCGAGACCATCGTCCACATCGCGCGCCACGCCGTGAGGCGAAACGGCGACGGCGCGTGGACGGTGAAGGCGGACAGGCGTTTTCACGCGGCGCGGCCCGAGACGGATCAGCGCGCCGGCTGGCAGCGGGTCGAGACGCCCGCCCTGCTCGTGGCGGGGGAGCTTTCCGATCGACTGAAATCAAACTCTCTCGACTGGGTGCGAGAGGAAGTCCCGCACGTCGAGACCGCCGTGATTCCGGGCGCGCACCACCACGTATTCATGGACGAGCCCGATGCGTTCATCCGCGTCACGCGCGAGTTTCTGGAAAGGAAGATGGTTCAAATGAGGGCTGTCAAAACTTAATATGCAATAGAGGCACCGCTTCCAATTTTAGTCATTTTCATCGACAACTAGTAACCAAGTTCGCTTCATCGGCAATTCAGCCTGTAGTTCTTCTGACAAACTTTCATAGACTTCTTGGATCGCTTGTACTAGTTCAGATTGACCCCACAATCGTATCTCAAAAAACAACTGCCGTGCTTCTCGATATACACTTTGCTTAAACCCTCCCCAAGAAACGATTAACCCTTGCTCGGCGCGATAATTTTTCATTACGCCTTGAAGTTCACGTAGAACAGTTACATCTACGCTCTCAACTCCAGATTTTACTTGAACGCAAAGGCGTGGAGTCTCAAAACCCATTGGCCCACGTCCAGCAACAATGTCGACTCCTCCGTCAGCCCCTGGTGGCGAATTTCGAACTTTATATCCTTGGGCCGTTAACACCCCAGCAACCAGATTGGCCAAGTCGTGCCCTCTGAACTTCCGCCCGATAAAATCGACAATTTGATCTTCGGCCTGACGATGGATATCAATGGTAATTGCATCGCTGTCTGGATCTTCTCCGTTTTCTTGATCAACGGGCATCGGTTTATTTTCGAGAAGAGCAGTGAGCCGAGCTTCCGCATTGTTCCGCTTGACGGCAAATACTGTCATCGCCCCACCAAGAGAAAAGCGAAGGTCTTGTTCAATCTTGATACGCGCAATATCCGTGTTAATCCATTTAACTGGACGCTGATGACGTGCATCAACCGGAGCATTGGGATCGTGTCGGTAGTCGCCCGTGATTCGTCCAAATGCAACGGCTGATCGAGTCTTCATCGGCAATGCGACGATGTCCCCTACCTTGATTTCTCTAGCGAATATCCATAGCTGACCCATCCAATTCTTTATGGTATTGAGTTTGTGATCAGGATAGGTTTGACTCAAAAGCTCTAATAACTGCTCTCGATCCCCAATTCCAGATAAATCCGGTACGTCCGGCCATCCAACGGCCACGACATTGTTATCGAGCGCAAATTGCTCCCGTTCCCCGTACTTACCTGCCCGTGCTACCCAAAGAGCCAAGACAATATATCTCCCGAAAGTAATCAGAATACATCTTAACGAATCGCTGCTCTATCGACAGTTTGTTGTCGAGTTTTGCTACTTATTCAATTTCGTCGCGCAATCGACTCCAATCAGAAAAATACGCATCACTCCGTAACGGCCAAGGGCGCCATGGCCTCGATGTCGCTTACGCAGTCGATGACGACGGGGCGGTTCGCGCTGAACGCCTGGTCGAGCGCGCTCTTGAGCTCGCCCGGTTTTTCCACCCGGATGCCCAGCGCGCCCATGGATTCTGCGATCTCGGCGAAATTCACTTCGCTGAGCTTCCAGAGCTCATAGGCCTGCTTGGTCTGCTCGCCGCCGTAGGCGCGATCGAAGCCGCGCTTGGACTGGTTGCCCGAGGCGTTGTTGTTCACCAGCGTCACGGCGTTTATCTTCCAGCGCACGGCGGTCTCGATTTCCGACAGATGGTACCAGAAGCCCGAATCGCCGTTGAAGGCGAGCACCGGCCGCTCGGGCGCGGCGCATTTGGCCCCGAGACCCGCCGAGAAGGCCCAGCCCAGGTGGCCCGCGCTGCGAATATAGCTTTGCTCGGGATGCGAGAGGTCATACATGCCGCCCATCCACATGCCCGAATGGCCCGTATCGCCCAGTACGACGCAGTCTGACGGCAGCGAATCCGTCAGTTCCCGGCAGATGCGCTCGGGACGCATGGGCGCTGCGTCCGATTCGAGATACTCCCTGAACTCATCGCGCCATCCCTGGACGAAGCCTTGCGCTCTTTCCACCCAGCCAGCGCGCGAGGCGGCGGATTCCGCGTTCGCCGCGTCCGCCATTTTCTGCAGGCTCACTTTGGCGTCGCCCAGAACCGCCGCTCGCAAAGGATAGTTGCGCGCGAGCGCTTCGGGTTCGATGTCCAGTTGTATGGCGGGCGCGCCGATGGGCGGCACGGCCCAGAAGTGGGTCGTCATGCCGCCCGTCTCGGTGCCGACGAAAAAAACCAGGTCGGCTCCGTTCACCACCCGGTTCGCGCTCTTTCTCGAATAGGAGCCCACCACGCCGACGGAGAGCGGATGGTTTCCGGGAATGTTGTCCTTGCCGTTCAAGGAGGTGGCCACCGGTATGTTCAGCTTCTCCGCCAGGACGATGAGTTCTTTCGACGCCCCCGATGAGCGAACGCCGCCGCCTGCGACGATGACGGGGCGCTCGGCCTTTTCCAGCAGTTCGACCGCTTTTTTCACGCGCGCAGGCTCGGGTTCGGGTCGATAGGGAGGAAGCTCCTTGAAGTCTTCTTCGATGATCACCTCCATCTCGGCCTCTCCGATGTCGAGTTGCCCCTCGTTGCCCGCGAATTGCAGATGCACGGGCCCCGGACACCCCGAGGTGGCCACGCGGAAAGCTTGGCGGAGCATATCCGGAAAGCGCGAGGCGTCATCCACCGTGGCGTTGAACTTCGTCACCGGCTCGAAGGCGGGGACGTCGTCCACTTCCTGATAAACCTTTCGGAATTTGGTCTCGGGCACGCGCCCGCCCGTAAAGGCGAGGACGGGGGATTTCGCCAGATAGGCATCCCGCAGGCCCGCCGCCAGATTCAGCGCGCCGATGACCTGCGCCATGCAGACGCCGGGCTTCTTGCCCGCGCGCGCGTAGCCGTCCGCCATGTAGGCGGCGGATTTCTCGCCGTGCGTCTGGATGCGGGCGATGTTCGTGCGCTCTTCCATCTCGGCCATCGAGCGCCTGAGAACGGCGGGAACCAAAAAAGTGTGAGTCACGCCATAACCCTTGAGCATCTCGGCCATGACCTGGGCGCCTGTCATTTTAGGCATTCGCAATATCTCCTTGTCTTTACACAAAAATTTGTTAGGACGACGAAATACGAAACCACCAGTTTCGGATTTTTCAGGGAATACCAGATAGAATTATCAGCTAAGGGCGAGAAAATCCAGCGCTCAGGGCATCGCGCACGGCGGCGGGAATCTCGCGCATATCCTCCACCACGACCGCTCCCGCCTCTTTGAGCAGCGCCTTTTTACGCTTAGGCGAACCCTCTCCTCTCTCGATGATGGCCGCCGCGTGGCCGAAGCTCACCCCGCTCGGGGCGGACTCGTTAATCATCCCCGCAATGAAGGCGACCACCGGCTTGGTGAAGCCGCCCTCGCCCACGAGAAGCGCCGCGTCCTCTTCCGCGCACGAGCCCGGCTCGCCGAACAGGACGACGCACTCCGTATCCGGATCGGCTTCGAACAGGGGCATGAGTTCAGAAAAAGGAGCGCCCACCATCGCGTCTCCCCCCACGCTCACGTAGGTGCTCTGGCCGATTCCCTCGCGGCTCAGGAGCCAGCAGGTCTCGCTGCCCATGCCCCCGCTTCTGCTCAGCACGCCCACCGGCCCCTTTTGGAACAGGAGGTTCGTGACGGGCAAATCACCGCCCGTGCCGCCCATCTTCGCGCGCCCGGGGCTGATGATTCCCTGGCTGTTGGGACCCACGAGCCGCACCCCCGCGCGTCTGGCATGGGCGATCATTAGCGCCACGTCGTGCTGGGGCACGCCCTCTGCGCACACGAGGATCATCCCCACTCCCGCCCCCGCCGCCTCGATGGCCGATTCCGCCGCAGCGGCGGCGGGCACGAACAAGACGGCGGCGTCCGCCGGATGCTCATCCAGAGCGGAGGCGAACGAATCGTAAACGGGCACGCCGTCGCAATCCTCGCCCGCGCGCCCCGGCACCACGCCGGCCACCACGCGGGCGCCGTACTTGCGCATGAAGCCGGTGTGCGCGCGCGCCTGCCAGCCGGTGATGCCCGCCACGACGACGCGCGTGTTTTCATCAACGAGGATGCTCAACGCCCGCCTCCCGCGCCCATCCACGACTCTCCCCGCTTCACCGTCTCGACCTGGGAGACGATGCGCTCGGCGGCTTCTTCGAGCGTCACCTCATCGCCCAGATACTGAAGACCGGGACAACTCGCGGCGATTTCCCTGGCCTCCTCCCCGCCTGCGCCCGCGAAACGCACGATGAAGGGGAATTTCGTGAGATCGACTCCCGTCTCCTTAACGGCGCGGGCGATGGCGCGGACTTTTAGCTGCACGCGTGAGAAACTCGTGATGTTACTCCCCGCGAGCGCGCCCTTTACGTTCGGCATCCCGAGAATTTCCTTGGCGATCTCGAAATACTTCTCCTCCAGAGGACCGGGCGTGATGTCGAACGCCGTCGCCGGCTTTCCGCCCAGGCGCGCCATCGTGTCCAGTAGATACAAACCGCCTCCTCCCCCGCTCCAGAGAAGCGCGATTTCCCCGTCCTCGATTTCCGTGAAGCGCGCCGTGTGGAACGGAGGCATTCCGGCGTCTATCTCCGCTACCCTCGCCTCGATGGGGGTGGGCGGACGCCAGCCGCCATCTGAGCCTTCATCGAGCAGCGCTTCGAGTTCGGGATGGCGAAATAATGCGTCCGCGTCCAAATCCAGCACGCACGCGGCGGCTACGACTTCCTCCGCATCGGTGAGAACGAGGGGATTCACCTCCAGAACCCGCGCCTCGGTGCGGCGGAAAAGCGCGTAGCAGGCCTCAAGGGCGAGGGCCGCCCGGTAGAGGGACTCCCCGTGCACGCCGCAGGCGCGGAGAAAAGAAATACACCTCTCCTCGCTCAGGCCGTCCAGGATATCGACTTCCATCCGCTTGAGGGCGTCCGGGTTTTCCTCCAAAAGCGTTTCAATCTCCACGCCGCCCTCGGTGCTGAACATGACGAGCGGCCCGCGCGATGCGCTGTCGAAGGCGATCGAAAAATACCACTCCTGCACGATCCCGATCTTCTCCTCGACCAGCAGACGTTTCACGGGAAAATGATGCACCACCCGGCCCAGAAGTTCGGTGGCCGCTTCCCTCGCCTCATCGGGCGTATCCGCAGAGAGGATGGCGCCCGCCTTCCCGCGTTTTCCCACGGGCGCCAGCGCCTTCACCATGACGGGGCCGCCGATTGCGCGCGCCGCTTCCGCCGCTTCTGCGGGCGTATGCGCCGAGCGGCCACGCGGGACGCGCACGCCCGCATCGCTTAAGAGCGTTTTGGCCTTGTCCTCGAACACGCGGGGCATGACTATCTCACCGGAACCGGAAGGGGATGCGTTTACAGGATGGCTACGGGACGAACCGGCGAACCCGTGCCGCCGCGCACTTTGAGCGGCAGGCAGACGAAGAGAAATTCATACGCCCGCGCCCGGCTCAACTCCTCGAGCACGGCCACCTCCAAAAGGTGTATTCCGCTGTCCACCAGCATGTGGCAGTGCACCGGCAAGGAAGGGGCCGGCAGGACTTCCACCGCGAAGTTATCGCTGCCCGCCATGAAGATGCTCTTCTCCGAGAGCCACTTCGCGGCGTCCAGGTCGATTCCGGGTGCGCCGCCTTTCTGGAAGTAGTAGTTCCGGCCCGGCCAGTGGCGCATGTGGCCTGTGCGCACCAGGACGACGTCGCCCTCTTCCACCCTGACCCCCTGGGCGGCGGCGACCGCTTCGAGTTCACTCGTCGTAATGGGGCGGCCCGCTTCCAGCACGTCTTTGTTTAAGTAAGCCGCCATGTCGAGCATCACGCCGCGCCTCACCACGGGCGCCACGCTCTCGATGCCGTGGACCTTGAGACCCTCGGTCTTGCTCTGGGAGGCGGCGGCATCCACGCCGCCGTGGAGCTTCATGTCCTGCGCGATATGGCCGAGCGCGTCGATGTGCGTGCCCGTGTGGCCGGTGCAAAAGAAGGTATCCACCGCCGAGCACGCCCCGCCTGAAATCATGAAGTCGCCGTGTTCTCTGATCATCGAGTACCCGAACGGGCCGTGGAGCGGCACGTGGGGCATTCCGGGGAAAAGCTCGACGCCCAAATCGAACACTTTACTGCCGCGCGCGACGGCGCGTACGTCTTCTATGTTCATCATTCCCTCGCTCAAGAGTTCATTCGCTTGTGCGCCGATGGCCCAAGAGGTGTTTTGGTTACTATAGCTTTGCGTCTCGCCATCCGGCAAGGTAAACATCAAGGGCGGAAATGAATACTCACCTCATCGAGATTTCCTGGAGCGGCGGCGCATGAATTTTGGGGCGTACATTCATCCGGCTTTTCAGATAGCGACGCTCTCGCTGGGCCTCGTCGTTCTGGCGAACGGCTTGCGCGTGAGGCGCTCCCGCAAGGGAGGAGCCGGACCCGAGACGGCGCGCATCGCCCGCCTTCACATGCGGCTCGGGCGATGGTTCATCGCTTTTTTCTCTGTAGGCTACGCCCTGGGTCTCGGCGGGATGCGCTTCGCCCTGGAAGGGCCCCTCTACGAGACGGCGCACAGCTATTTCGCCACCCTGGCCATGGGCTTGTTCTGGACGACGGCCTATCTGGGACGAAGACTGAGAAAAAATCTCAAAAACGACGACTTAAGGCAGATTCATTCTTATTGCGGGTTTCTGGCCGTTTTTCTCGCCCTGTTCGTCGCTTTTCTGGGGATGCGGCTGCTCCCCTAGCGTCCTCGATTCTGATAGAATCGGGACGAAGCCGCCGCTTCAAGAAGCAAGGAAATTCTCCATGACCTTGTTCTCGCTCGCATTCCTGTCTTCATTCCCCATGATTATCATGGCCGGCAATCAGACATTTTGCCCGGCGCAAACCTTTCGTGTATCCTCCAGACAATCAACGCTTAAAATTGAAAAAATGCCGTCTAACGAAAATTCGCACCAAAGCTATCCACCAAGGGAGGAAGAACTATGCTGAGAAAATCGTGGTTCGTTCTTTTCGCCGCGTTCCTGATCGCCTCGCTTTGGGCCGCCCTTCCGGCCCAGGCGGCGAACCCATGCGCCAAGAACCCATGCGCGAAGAACCCGTGCGCGGCGAAAAATCCCTGCGGGGCCAACCCTTGCGCCAAAAATCCTTGTGCGAAAAACCCCTGCGCTAAAAACCCGTGTGCCGCGAAAAATCCGTGCGCCAAGAATCCGTGCGCCGCGAAGAATCCGTGCGCAAAAAATCCGTGTGCGGCAAAGAACCCGTGCGCCGCGAAAAATCCCTGCGCGTCCAATCCATGTGCGAAAAACCCCTGCGCGAAAAACCCTTGTGGCGCGAACCCATGCGCCAAGGCGGCGAAAAACCCCTGTGGGGGAAATCCCTGCGCAGCCAAAAATCCATGCGCGGCGAATCCGTGCGGCGGCAACCCGTGTAATCCCTGTGCGGGCGGCGCGGCCCGGGCGAGGAGCGAGGCCGTCATGCTCGTCGGCCAGGTCACCGGCTACAGCAAGGACTATCTCGGCGTGCGCACCTCCGCCGGTAAGAACGTGAGCGTCCACGTGGTGAAAACCACCCTGGCGCACCAGGGGCCGAAACCGATAAGCGCAGCCTCCATCAAGGCCGGAACCCGGGTGAACATCTCCACCCAGGCCAGGGGCGGCTACTACAAGGCGAACTTCATCTACGCCCTCGCAAGCGGCGGAGGTAATCCTTGCGGCGCCAACCCCTGTGGCGGTAACCCCTGCGCCAAAAATCCCTGCGGTGGAAACCCCTGCGCGAAGACCGCCAAGAACCCTTGCGGTGGAAACCCCTGCGCGGCGAAGAACCCGTGCGCAGCCAAGAACCCTTGCGGGGCCAATCCATGCGCCAAGAAAAACCCGTGCGGTGGAAACCCCTGCGCGAAAAACCCATGCGCCGCGAAGAATCCGTGCGCCAAGAACCCTTGCGCGAAAAACCCGTGCGCCGCCAAGAATCCTTGCGCGAAGAACCCATGCGCGGCGAAGAATCCGTGCGCCAAGAATCCTTGCGCTCCGAAGCGCTAACAACTCCTCCACGCGCAAGACGGAGAGGAGTTTGATTTTTATTGAGGTTGGAATTTTCCATATCCCAGCAAGGAGAAAATGATGAAGACAGCAAAGTGGGGCATCATTCTCGCCGTGGCCTTGGGCCTGATGATTCCATCGGCCGCTCAGGCGGCGGAAAAGAAGGCGATCATCACGCCGCCGCCCTTTTTCTTCACCCAGCAACGCGACGCCAGCGTGAAGGACTCCGTCGCCCGGGGCAAGAAAATCTTCAGAGACATCGGCTGCGTGGGCTGTCACCCCCGTGGCCGCACCGTCGGCGGCACCGCAGTGGACATCATGGGCTTCAGGAACCCGGTGCCCATTCCCACCCTCATCGGAGCGGCGGATCACTTCCCGCGCCTGAGCCCGGCGAGCCAGGTGGTGAGCGTCGGGCAATTCAACGACCTTTGCTCCACGACGTTCATCGGCAATCCGCCCATGGACCCCTATGCCCAGAGATACAAGGACTTGGAATCCTACGTGGTTTCGCTCTCGCGCGCGCGATACAAGCGCATGCTCGACTGGGAGGCGAAGCGCAAGGCGTTCATGAAGACGGTGCAGCCCGCGGCCGGAGGCGGAAACCCCTGCGGGGCCAACCCCTGCGCAGCCAAAAATCCTTGCGGGGGTAATCCTTGCGCCAAGAATCCGTGCGCGGCGAAAAATCCCTGTGCCGCGAACCCATGCGCGAAGAATCCCTGTGCCGCCAAGAACCCATGCGCTAAAAATCCGTGTGCGAAAAACCCATGCGCGGCGAAAAACCCCTGTGCGGCCAAGAATCCTTGTGCGGCCAAGAATCCGTGTGCAGCGAAGAACCCATGCGCCGCCAAGAACCCATGCGCTAAAAATCCTTGCGCGAAGAACCCGTGTGCGGCAAAAAATCCGTGCGCCAAGAATCCATGCAAGAAATAATGGAGGCTTAGCCGACATATTCGGATGAGCATCCGGCGCGCTCGCGTTTGAGACACCGCCTCCCCGCATCGATCGGGGAGGCGGTGTCTCCGCGCCTGCGTCCCATATCGACGAGACCGATAAAGAGTGAAAGAGGACGGGAGAATGAAGTTTCTGAAGAAAAGGGGGTTGTGGATCGTCGTGGCTTGTTCGTTGAGCCTCATCGCGCCCGCCGCCTCTCTTGCGGCCAAGAGAATACCTCCCAAGACCGAGACGGCGAAGCAAAACGGCGCAGACTACTGGCTGGGCAAGGAAATCTATGAGGAAATCTGTTTTTCCTGCCACGGCAGCAAGGGCGACGGGAAGGGCCCTAGCTGGCGAAGTTCGAGGCCGAGGCCGCAGGTGTTCATCAGCCCCTACATGAAGCGCATGACGGATGACTACATCTTCACCATCGTGAAATTCGGCAAGATGAACGTGCTGAAAAACCAGACGAAGGGCCACAAGATAAAAAACGGCGTCCCCACCGCCATGCCCTCGTTCGGCGAAGTGCTCGAAGACGACCAGATAAGAAAGCTCATCAAATGGGAGCGCGGCTTCACGAGCGGAAAACAGCCCAAGGATGAGGAGAGCAAGGAAATCTTCATCGACGCCTGCTCCCAGTGCCACGGCAAAAAGGGCCAGGGCAACGGAACCCGTCCCGTGGAGGATCAGGACCCCGAAAAACCGTTCATCAGCCACATCCAGCCGCCGCCGATGAACTATCACCTAAAAGAGCAGATGGCGCGCTTCGACGACGAGTTCCTCTTCTGGCTCATCAAGCTCGGCCGCATCGACGTCACCGAGATGAAAAAATTCGATTTCATGAAGGCCTACGGCCACGTGCTGAGCGATGAGGAAATCTGGTCGGTCGTCCAGTACGTCCGCGAAACATTCATCTACGGGAAGCCTAGAAAAAAGAAATAGGAGAACCGCCGGATTCCTCCCGATTCCTGCCGCCGCCGGGTGGTGAAGCGACGCGCCGTCCCTAGGGGATATCAAGACGCTCCCAGCCTGTACCCTCGTGGCCGAAGGCGAAGACCTCGGGGTGAAGAATCTCCGCCAGAATTTCGGCGGACTCGACCAGCCTCGGCCCCGGGCGGTTGAAGAACTGGTTGCCGTCCGTGACGAACACGCGTCCACTTTGCACGGCTTCCAGGCGCGCCCACTCCGCACGCACGGTGAGCGCGGGAAGCTCTCGGCGCGAGCGAGGCATGTCGAAACCACACGGCATGAGCACGATGGCCTCGGGCTCGGTCTTTTCCAGCGTCTCCCATTCCAGCCACGCGGAGTGTTCTCCCCGGACTCCCAGAACGTCTTCGCCGCCTGCCATTTCCACAAGCTCGGGCACCCAGTTGCCCGCCGCCATCAGCGGCTCATACCACTCGATGCAGGCGACCCGCGGCCTGTGGCCTATCTTCCCTACGCGCTCGGCGATAGTATCGAGCCTTCCGCGCAACTCATCGAGCAGCGCGTCGCCCCGCTCCCCGACTCCCAGGGCCTCGGCCACCGAGGCGATGTCGCGCCAGACGTCTTCGAGCGCGTTGGGTTCGAGCGAGAGAACGTCCGGTTTCGAGCGCACCAGCCGGCGAACGGCCGCCTGAACGTCTTGTAAGCTCACGGCGCACAATTCGCATTGGGACTGCGTGACCACCAGGTCCGGCGCCAGTTCATCGAGCAGGCCGGTGTCGACGCTGTAGACCGAGACGGCTTCCTCAAGCACCGCCTTCACGCGCTCGTCTATCTCGCGGCTCGTGCCGTTCGGGTCGAACTTGGGCGCCGTGCAGGAAGGGAGGTCGGCGATTCCCGCGGGATAATCGCACTCGTGCGAGCGGCCCACGAGACGATCGCCGCAGCCCAAAGCATGGATGATCTCGGTGCTGCTGGGCAGAAGCGATACGACACGGTTCACGAAACAGCCCTCCACATCTGATGAAATTCGACCGCACGAACCTTAGCATATATCAACATGAACATGCGGCGCAGGCGCGATACGCTTTCAGGCGTGAGTGCACTCCGTGTGCGAGCGATTTGACGCCTTTGCTCCGCTTGGGCATATATTCAGGGCGTTCCCGGCGGGAAACCTCCCAGTGAAACCACAGGGCGCATGCGAAATGAGAGCAATAGAGAAAACCGGCGCACATCATGTCGCGGCGCGCTTTATTTTCCCCCTCCTCATCCTTTTTCTCTTAACAGCGCAAGCGGCGGCGGCGATTGAGGGACGCGATGAGACCGTTCCCTCCCCGCCCATCATCAAAGTGCTTCCCGATACGAAAGACGGGCGGGAGATGGTGTTCGTGCCGGGAGGCCGTTTCACGCAAGGGTCATACGACGGCAATCCCCAGGAGCTTCCGGTGCGGAAAGTCTTCATCTCACCGTTCTGGATAGATCGCGACGAGGTGTCCGTCACCCACTGGGAGCGGTTCAGGAAGACCACGGGCCACCGGGAATCGAAATACGCGCGGGATGAAACGCTCCACCGGCCTCATCTTCCGGTCGTGGGCGTCTCCTGGTTTGACGCCAAGGCCTATTGCGCCTGGGCGGGCAAACGCCTGCCCACCGAAACGGAATGGGAAAAGGCGGCGCGCGGCGCGGACGCGAGGCGCTACCCGTGGGGTGATTTTTTCGACCGCGCCCGCGTGGGTCGTGGCGGCCCCCAGCCCGTGGGCGGCAAACCGGGCGGCGAATCGCCCTATGGCGCGCGCTCGATGGCGGGCGGCGTCTGGGAGTGGACGCATGATTTCTGGAGTGAGTTCTACTACCGCAAAGCGCCGCTCAAAGACCCCCAGGGGCCGCCGTCCGGGTTTTTGCACACCATTCGGGGCGGCTCCTGGCGGGAAGGCCCCGAATACTTGAGGAGTGCGGAGCGCTTCCGGCTCGACGGCATCATCCGCTGGAAAATTCTGGGCTTTCGCTGCGCGAAGAGCGGGGGGAGATAACCCCCCCCCTTGCCGGGTCGCCTCCCCTCTGCTAGTTTTTGGGGCAAATCCATTCATTCTCTTCAGGAGGAAGCGCGCGATGGCGGAATTCACCGTAGCCAATTTCAAGGACGTGTCCGGGGGTCTGCAGGAAGGTCAGTTCGCAGTCGGCGAGAGGAAGAAGGCGAGCGGTCTGGCGGACCTGGACCCCATCTACAGAGATTTGCTCGACAAACCGATTACGGTCACGCTGGGCCTCATCGGCCCCGACGGGCGGGTGAACATGACGCCCATGTGGTTCGACTACGAGGGCGACACGATTCTGGTGAACACCGCATCGCATCGGGCGAAATGCGGATGGATACGCAACAACCCGCAGCTCACGATTCTGCTCGTGAACCCCGAGAACCCCTACCACTGGATGAGCATCAAGTGCACGGTGGTGAACGAGATAAAAGAGGAAGGTCCGGGCGGCGAGAAGGCGACCGAGCAACTCGACCGCATCTGGACGAAATACACCGGCGCTGACCCGCCCTATGCGCTCAGAGACCCCGTGATCGACGAGAAACGCGTGCTGTTCGAGTGCCGCGTGGACAGGGTGGCCACGTTCGGGCAACCGTAATAATAAGGACGGGCAAGAGCGGAGTCATCCGCGCGGACGTTCCCCGTACTCGTGGGTTCGAGGGCCGTATGTATGTCGTGGGGCGTTCTCGAATGAGCAAGGAGGGATTGCCCCAAACGCGATCTCCAAAATCGTGAAACTCTCTAACCTTACAATTACTCCCCCCTTGAGGGGGCTGTTGAAAAACCCCTCGTCGGAGTAGTAACCCCCCAACCCCCCTTGTCAGGGGGGCTTTTCTTCCACCTCCTCGCCGGGGGGCGTCGCTTTTACCCCCCTGACAAGGGGGGACAGGGGGGTTGGTTTTTAAGCCTAGGGAGGGTGAGCGGGGTGAGTGAAGCATGATTCCCTCCGAACTCCCCATCCCTCCTTGCCATGAACGCTCCCTCCCCGGTCGCGTTCGACCCCCAACCCCCCTTGTCAGGGGGGCTTTTTCAACAACCCCTTGAGGGGGAGTCGTAGAAGCCGATCCCTCTGGGCGAAGACTGATGCGGTGGGGGGACGATTCTAAAATAAAAGCTCCCCCCACCGGCGCGACTGCGGGCTTCGCCCTTGCCTTGCCGACAATCCCTCATTCTTCAATCGGGCTTGACCCTCAAGGGGGGAGTGATTCTGCTCACCTCGCTTTTATCGTCTTGGCGACATTCCCTTCCGCCTCGGTCGGGTTTGACCTACCAGACGCAGCCGCGCGCGGCCACGGGGATCACCGCTTCGAGGACGCCATCCTCCATCCCGCCGCGAACGCCGTGGTAGACGTCGTAGAGGTTGATGGTCGGGTCGCAGTGGCTGGGCTGGAACAGAAGGGTTTCGCCGATTTCGGGACGCCTCGAAGCCGGGGATAATTCCACCACGCCGTGCTCATCGGACGCCCGCGCGTGCACGGCGCCCTCGAGTTCCACGCAGGGCGCCAGCCCGCTGTCCGAGGCGAGCGCCTTGTGGCCCGCGTCCATCACCACGCGTCCGGGCCCGGGCGCGCTCACCACGGTCGTCAGAACGAAAAGGCTGGGCCTGAAGTCGTCATAGGTGTCGGAATCCTCGCCGCCGATGCTGCGGTAGTGGGAATCCATGAACAGATAGCTACCCGCCTGAAGCTCGTTCAGTACGCCCGATTCCGCGTCCCAGCGCCACGAACCCGTGCCGCCGCCGCTCCTGATCTCCATCGGAAGCCCTGCCGCCTCGAACGCGGCGACCGTCTCGCGCATCAACGCGATGGCCCCGGCGTAGACCTCGCGCCGCTCGGCGAATCCATCCACATGCTGGGCTCTGCCCTGGTAGGCCTGAATCCCCTTGAGTTCGAGCCCCTTCGCCGCCTCCACCCGCCGTGCCAGTTCCACCGCAGCTTCTCCGGGCGCAACACCACAGCGCCTCTGGCCCACGTCCACGTCCACGAGCACGCCGATTTCCGCCCCCGCCGCCGTCACGGCTTCTGAGAGCATGGCCACCCCCTGGGGATGATCCACCACCACCATCAGGCTCGCATGGCGAGCGAGCGCGGCCAGACGCCTGAGCTTCGAGACGGCCGTGACCTCGCTGCTCACGAGCACGTTCTCCACCCCGCCCTCCACCATCACCTCGGCCTCGCTCACCTTCTGGCAGCACACGCCCACGGCGCCGAGCGCCATCTGCTTTCTCGCGAGCCAGGGACTCTTGTGCGTCTTGGCGTGGGCGCGGAGCCTGACGCCCGTCCCCGCGAGACGTTTCGCCATCAACGCGAGGTTATCCTCCATGGCGTCCAGGTCGACTATCAGAGCGGGTGTTTCGATTTCGCGCACCGGTGTTCCGATGCTCTGGCTGTGGGGCATGAGAAATCCTCCTCCAGGGGAAATCTTTTTCACGAAAACAAAGAATATCACCTGAAAGACACGGCGGGAACCGGCTTGCCCGCCATCCTTTCATGACGCATGATGCGTTTTTATTTTTCACTCAATTTGTCCTACTCGAATTCGGAGGGTTTTTCTTCATGCGCACGAAGGCGGACGATCTCCTCGAGGGCGCCATCGACGTTCACGCCCACATCTTCCCTCAGGTATTTTTAGAGGAACCCGGGCGCGTGCTGGACCATGAATGGGCCGAACTCGCGCGCGAGGTCGGCATGCGCGGCTTCGTGATGAAGAGCCACCTGTGGCCCACCATCGCCCAGGCCAGGATTCTGAACGAGGTTTACCCGGGCGTCACCGCCTTCGGCGCCATCACCCTGAACGCCAACGTGGGCGGGCTTTCGCCCTTCGCGGCGGAAAGCGCGGCGCGCCTCGGCGTGAAAGTCATCTGGATGCCCACCTACTCCGCGGCGAACGACATCCAGGTGGGGGCCTACAGCAAGCGCATCGCGGAGGCCTATCGACAGTCCCCGCCGGCGCAGGGTTTGACCGTGCTGGATAAAAACGGCGCGGTATGCCCCGAGGCGGACGCCATACTCGAAATCGCCCGCGACGCGGACGTGGCCGTGGCCACGGGACATCTCTCCGCGGAAGAGGGCGTCGCCCTGGCGAGGCGCGCGAAGGAGATCGGGGTGAAAAAATTCGTCTTCACCCATCCGATCATCTTCATCGTGAACGCGAGCGAGGGGCAATTGCGCGAGGTGGCGGACCTGGGCTACATCGTTGAATTCACGTGGATATCGGCTTTTCCGATGTGGCGCGATCTGGACCCCAAGAAAGTGGCGGAAACCGCGCGCGCCCTCGGTCCCGAGCGATGCGTGATGAGCACGGACGCGCAACTCGACCTGAATCCCCCGCCGACGGAAATGCTGCGCATGTTCATCGCCACGATGCTGCGCTTAGGGTTCGAGGAAGAGGAGATTCGCTGGATGGTCCAGCGAAATCCCGCCCGCCTGATGGGACTCGAAGAATAGAAATCAATCGCACTACACACCCCGATGGATGATTCGGAAGGGACGTTTCGCCTCGGTTCGCCTCATCTCGATTTTTTTCTTGACTCCTCTCGTAAATTCCTTACAAAATCTTAACATTGCATCGCCGCCTTGGTTGATACCATATCAACAGGTTATTGGGGCGGAGGATAGTATTGGCATGAACCAGAAAGACTCCATTCTCATCGTCGAGGATGAGAAAAACATCGCATCACTCATCGACAAGTCTTTACGCCGGGAAGGTTTCCACACCATCATTGCTCATGACGGGGAGCGGGCCCTGCAATTGGCGCGCGAGTACGAACCGGTTTTCGTCGTGCTCGATCTGATGCTCCCGAAGTTGAGCGGGTGGGAGGTCTGCAGGCGGCTCCGAGAGGAGTCCGACGTTCCCATCCTGATGCTCACGGCCAAGGGAGAAGAGGTCGACAAACTTTGCGGTTTCTCGCTGGGCGCCGATGACTACGTCGTCAAGCCCTTCAGCCCGAGGGAACTCATCGAGCGCGTCAAGGCCATCCTCAAGCGCACGAGAAACGCGTGCATGTTCAGGAAGGCGAAACTCTCTTTCGGCAACCTGCTCCTGGAACCCGAAAAACACAAACTCACCCGAAACGGCAAACCCATATCGCTCACCCCTTCGGAATATGTGCTGCTCCAGACGCTCATGAGCTCGCCCGGTCGCGTTTTCTCCCGCCATGAACTACTCACCAAGCTCTACCGAACGTCGGACGCCGTAGTCGCTCGAGTCGTGGACGTCCACATCGGAAAACTCCGGCAAAAAATCGAGTGTGACCCCGCCAATCCCCACCTCATCCTCACGACGCGCGGCGTGGGATATTGTTTTACAGACGAGGAATAGCAAGGAGGCCATTCGCATGAAAAGTCGTCTGCTCTGGAAACTTCTGTCCATCAACCTGCCGGTCATTGCACTGGTCATTCTCATCGTCTGGTTGTCGATCGATTTCCTCGCCGCCGATTATTTCGCCGCCCTGATGCGCAAGTACAACATCTCGCCCACGGAAACACACCAGATGTTCCTGAACGCCGTTCATCGCTACATCATCAGTACCAGCTTGGTCGCCATGCTCATGGCCTTCGTCTTGAGTTTCTTCCTCACCAGGAGGGTGCTGCGCCCACTCTACGCGATGGCCGAAGTGTCCAGGAAAGTATCGCAAGGCGATTTCACCGCGCGCGCGGATATTTCATCGAGCGACGAGGTCGGCAGGTTCGGGGTGATGTTCAACCAGATGGCCGACAATCTGGAGAAAATCGAAACCCTCAGAAAAACCATGCTGGGAGATATCGCCCATGAGTTGAGAACCCCGCTCACCACGGTGCGCGGATATCTCGAAGGTCTGGCCGACGGTATCATCCCACCCGCCAAAGAGACGTTCTCCATGTTGAAGGAGGAAATCTTGCGCCTCGCGCGCCTGGTCCAGGATTTTCAACAACTTACCCGAGCCGAGGCCGCCAAGGTCTATCTCAGGCGAGAGGAAATTCAGTTGTCGCATCTGATGAAGCGCGTCATCGAACTCTATCGGCACGATTTCGAAGTCAAAGGCATAAGGGTGAACCTGGATTTCAACGGCGAGCCATACGCAGTGCAGGCGGATCGGGACAAAATTGTCCAGGCTCTGGGAAACATCGTTCAGAACGCATGGCGCTACACGCCCGAGCAAGGGGAGTTCCGCGTCCGGGCGGAGGAGTGTGAAAAATATGTAAAGATTATTTTTTCAAATACTTGTCATGAGTTCCCCAAAGAAGATGTCGGCCTCGTCTTCGAGAGGTTCTACCGTGTGGAAAAATCACGCTCTCGTGAGAGCGGAGGGGCGGGCATCGGCCTGGCGATAGTGAAAGCTCTCGTCGAAGCGCATGGAGGCGAAGTGGGCGCCTCGTATGACGAAGGCGCCATCCACATCTGGCTCAGCCTCCCCCACTGATCTCCTGGTTTGCGATTTTTTGACGTTTTTTCATCAATTCGCCGCATCTTTTTGGTATGCTCTTCGAAGCGAACTTGTATAGTGGCATCCGCCGATCATCAAAAAAGCCGCCAACCCGATGAATCCCCCGGCCATCAAAAGCCGGGAGAGTGAAGAACACACCCGAAAAAGGAACAAAGCCATGCAAAACGTCCACAAAGCTCTCATGATCCTCCTTGCGATATCCTTGCTCCCCCTCGTATCGACTTCCGTGAACGCCGCCGAGCCGACCGTCATCACCCTCACACAAACGGGATGCCAGTTCACCGAGCCCGAGGACAAGGACCACGGCTTCAAAACCATGGGGTCGGCCGATTGCAAAGCGATCAACTCCCAAAGCGGGAAAAAGCGCCTTGCCGCATCCAAGACCATCACGCTGAAACCCGGCAAGTACGTTTTCCGGGTGAAAAACAGGGACGTGCCTTACCAACTCGGGTTTTATCTGCGAGGCGCAGGCATCGGACGCCTCACCCTGCCGAAGGTCTCGGGGGGCGGCCTCGTGAAGGGGAAATCGAGGGATTATCACATCACCCTGAAAGAGGGCGATTATTATTATTCATGCCCCCTGAACCCGACGCCAGATTACAGTCTGAAGGTGACGAACTAGACTTCAGAGCAAACAAGAGACCAAACCGCTTACCTCCTCTCGCGCGTCTATCTCGTAGATCTCTTGAATGAGCGCGCTTCTCCTGTCCACATCGGGGCGGGAGAAGCGTGCGCATTTGAGAAACTTCTCCTCGAGTTCGGACTCGTTCATCGGCCTCTCGATCCCGCCGCGCACTTGCGCTACCGTCGTCGAAAGCACCTCTCCACTCTTGAGAAAGACCTCCACGCGGACGGGAACCTTGTGGCGTATCGAAGCGTCCACGACCAATTCCATGCGCGGGACCACCTCGGCCACGCGGGCGTCTGCAATACCCTCCTCGGTAAAGGCGTCCAGAAACACGTCCCCGCGCACCAGGGCGCACGCCATGTGATACGGCAGGGAAAACTGGCTGGTCACCACGCCGCTCTCACCCGGGACGAAGGGGCGGTCGACCAGCCGCGCTATCCACGGGCTGATGTGAGCACGCGCTTTTACCACATCATGAGACGCTATGTTCTTCCCGCAAATCATCTCCAAAAGGCCGTCGAGCACCCCGTGGCCGGCGCGGCAGCAGGGATACGGCTTGAAGCTCAAGTGTTCGATTTCGTAGCGAAAGCCTAAATCTCGCGTCGGCGCTTCGTTCGCGTATTCGTGCGAGCCATCGGTTTGACGCGCCTCGGCCGGGTCGGTTCGCTCGTTTTTTCTGCCTCCGTAGAGATGGAAAAAGCCGAACCTCCCCTCAAAGACGTCCTTTGCGCCCGTGACCCCGCGCGCCGCCAGTTGCGCCGCCGCCACCCCCGCCTGGGCGGCGAAGCCGGCGTGCAGCCTTTTGGTGTGAGCGCCGTCGACCACCGATTGCAGCGTGCCCGCCGTCTGACTCAGGACGATTCCCAAAGCGTTTCGCACGCCTGCCGCGTCCAGCTCCAACAATCTCGCCGATGCAGCCGCCGCCCCGAAAGCCCCGCAAATCCCCGTCAAATGCCATCCGGCGTAGCGCTCCACCGAAAGGCCGAGCCGACACGCCAAATCCACGCCCAGGGTGAGCGCGGCCAGAAAATCCGCGCCGCTCACGTTTTCGGACTCCGCAAGCGCGAGCGCCGCCGGAACCACGCTCGCGCACGAATGCACCCCCGCCACGTCGTGGGTGTCGTCAAAATCCCGCGCATGGGACATCGCGCCATTCGCCAGGGCCGCGAACGGGGCGGGCGCGCGAGTCCCGAAGGCGGCGACGGCCGATTGCGCCGCCCCTCCCCATTCTTCGATTTGCGCCACTATCTCCCGCACAACCGGAGCGGAGGAGCCGGCCAGGATGCACCCGAAGGTATCGATGAGGGCGCGCTTGGCGGAGGCCTCCACCTGTCGGGGGATATCTTCCGCCCTGATATTTGCCATGAATTTTGATATGGGAACCACCGGATCCATATGTCATGCCTCAAACTTGTTTCTTACATTTTCGCGCATATGCGAAGCCAATGGAAATCCCCGGACCCGGTAGAGCCGCGCGTCCACCTATCCTATAATAATTTCATTATCTCTATTTTACGTGGATCATGACCGGGAATCATATACCCATCCACATGAAACCGAATGGAGAAATGTCCTTGAATCTTCAAAATTCTCCCACCGTCTGCATCCTGGGATTCGGCATGGCGGGCAGGCCCATCGCCCGGGGACTGGCGCAAGCAGGCTTAGCCCAGGTTCGCGCCTGGAAAAGACCGCCCTGGCGCTCGGAACATCTCGACGCCTCCGATCATCCGGCCATCCGGATGACGGAGTCCCTGGAAGAGGCGGTGGGTGGCGCAGACCTCGTTCTCTCGCTCGTCACGACGGAAAGCGCGCTGGATACGGCGCGCAGCGCCTCTTCTTTCGTCCGAAACGCCGTGTACCTGGATTTGAACACCACGACTCCCGAGGTGAAGATGGAGATTGGCCGCGTCATCGAGGCGGGCGGAGGCCGGCCGATTGACGGGGCGATATGCGATCCTGCGGAGGTGTACGGGCACAAAGTCGTCACGTTGATCTCAGGCCCCGAGGCGCATTCCTTGAGCGAAGCCATGGCTCGCTACGGGATGCAGCTTCAGGTGCTCAGCAAGCGCATGGGAGACGCCTCCGCCCTCAAGGTCGTTCGCAGCGTATTCACCAAAGGGCTGATGATGACTTTCCTCGAAGCCATCGAGGCGGCGAGGCGCTGCGGTCTCGTGGAGGAACTCCTGGGTTCCATCGCCGGGACGGTGGAAGGGCTCTCCCTGAGGGACCTGGCCCTGAGTCTGGCGGGCACGAGCCTCATCGTCGCCGAGAGACGCGCGCAGGAGATGGAAGGCGTCGTCTCGACCCTCGAATCGATGGGAGTGGATTCACATATCAGTTCCGCCGCCCTTGAGAAATTCCGATGGCTCGAGGGGTTTGATTTTCAAAGCGAACTCGGAGGGGTGCCGCCGGAATCGGTCGAAACCATGCTCCGCGCGCTCGGGAAAATTTTCGACGCCTCCCCGAAACAACCGGGCTGAGATCACCCTCGCCCGCCTGAGAAAGAATCTCGATTTTGTGATCTCTACCCTTGATTTTCCCGAGCGGCATCTGGTAGCATCGCTCTGCGCTTGGGGTATCCAGGTGAATTTGATTTGAATAAAACGTGAATCGCCAAGGGGCCGTTCCCTCGGGGTTCCAATCGCAAAAATCTTCAGCATCCGTAGGAGGGAATCATCCATGACATTTGTCATCGGGGAAAAATGCCTGGGCGAGCGCTATGCGACGTGCGTGAGCGTCTGTCCCGTAGATTGTATGCACCCGGGCGAGTACAAAGGGGAACCCTTCCTGATCATCGACCCGGAAGAATGCATCGACTGCGGGGTTTGCCAGCCGGAGTGCCCCATTGACGCCATCCTGGAAACCGAAGACGACGACCCCGTATGGGCGGAAATCAACGCGGAACTCACCGATGAATTCAAGAACAACGAGCCGGTCGAGCCGCGTCCGGCGAACGACCCGCCGCGAAGAGCGGACAACACGTTACGCTAGTTCCATCCTGCTGATTCAAACACCGCGGTCAAATGCCGCGGTGTTTTTTTATTTGCGCCCAGGCGCTTTTTCATACACCTCAACCCCAGGAAACGGGGCGCTCTGAGGGAGTTATGGTCTTAAGTCCACCTGCAAAAGACGGTCCGCTCATCGCCGTCGCCGGAACGCGCTTCGGCCCACCCACCATCGAGGAGGAGATACTCGCCCCTATGGGTTCTCGCCTGCGTCTGGGTATGGGTGCGGACGGAGAATCATTGATCGAACTCTGCGCGGAGGCGGAGGGCGTCATCATCGGCGCGATTCCGAAATTCACCGCCGGGGTCATCACACAACTAAAGCGTTGCAAAATCCTCGCGCGCGGCGGCGTGGGGGTGGACAACATCGATCTTGAAGCCGCGCGGGAAAAAGGGATTCAGGTCACCTTCGTGCCTGATTACTGCGTCGATGAGGTATCGGACCACGCCATGGCGCTGATCCTCTACTTCGCCAGAAAACTCGAGCAAGGAATCACGGAAGTCGAAAAAGGCGGCTGGGGGATCGCATCCTTGAGGCCCATCGGCCCGCTTAGGGGCGCGACATTGGGGATAGTGGGCATCGGGCGGATCGGCGCCGCTCTGGCCGGGAAGGCGCGCGCCTTCGGCATGCGGATCATCGCGCACGATCCTTTCGCGCCGGAATCCGTTTTCGAGGAGTCAGGAGCCGGGAAAGTCGCGCTTTCCCGGATATGGGAAGAGTCCCACTACGTTTCCCTGCACTCGCCCCTCACGCCCGAAACGAGGGGCATGGTGAACGCCGCAGCGCTCGATCGCATGAAGACGGACGCCGTTTTGATCAACGTGGCGCGCGGCGAACTCGTGGACGAGGAGGCGCTGGCCAGTGCTCTAAAGAAAAACGCCATCCGGGCGCGGGCCTAGACGTGCTCGAAGAAGAACCCCCGCCTCCGGGTCACCCGCTGCTCGGGCTACCCAACTGCCGCGTCACGCCGCACAGCGCGTGGTACAGCACGGCGGCTCTTGAGGATATGAGACGAAAGGCGGCGACGGACGTACTGCGCGTGCTAAAAGGGGAGAAACCACGCTATCCCGTGGAGTGATTGAATCTCGGCGGGCGGGCGGGTTACTTTTCTATCGGAAAACCGACGATGCTGCCCCACTCCGTCCATGAGCCGTCATATATTTTCACGTTTTCGTAGCCCAGCAGATATCGCATGGCGAACCAGACCAGACTGGCCCGGTGGCTCAGCCGTCAGTAGAGGACGAGTTCGATCTCATCATTGGGCGCAGCGCCTGCGCCGCCGAGAATTTTCCCGAGTTCCTCCGTGCTCTTGTACGCGTCGTCCTCGTTCAGCAGTTCGCGGAAAAACAGATGCACCGCCCCCGGAATGCGCCCGGCGCGCTCGGCCCCGTGGTCGAAGCCCGGCGGGGGCATCACCCGCTCGCCCCTGTATTCCTCGGGCGAGCGCACGTCGAGCAGCACCCTGCCCGGCTCACCCAACTTCGCACGAATATCGTCCCTGCCGACGCTCAAGACTTCCGCCTCACCCGGCGCGGGATGGTCGACGGCCACAGCATCCGGAGCCTCGCTCGAAACAGGCATCCCGTCGGCATTCCATTTTTTCTTCGCGCCGTCCAGGAGCTTCAGATTCGTGAAGCCCGCCATCTTCAGTACCCAGAACGCATAGGTTCCGAACTGCACCGGCTCGCCATAGAGAACAATGGTCGCATCCGGCCCAACCCCCATGCGGCCCAACTGCTCCGCCAATGCCTCGGGCGCGGTGAACGCGCGGTCCGTCTCGTGCCAAAGGGCCCCTTTCCAGAACCACCAGTGCGCTCCGGGCACATGGGCTTCGCGGTAGGAGGCGTCGTCGCCGGCGGAGGAAACCTCGATGACGTGGAGATTCGGACTCCCCAGGCGCTCTGAGAGCCACGCGGTGGAAACGAGCGCGGAACCATCTGTCGGCATCATATCTGAATACCCTCAAAAGAAGAAAACGAAAACATGAATCGTGTCACGAAAATCGTTTCAGGAAATTCACCCGCCAAACATCGGGGGCTTTTTCCGCCGTATACCCGGCGTGGCTTCCTCGAACGCATGGGACGCCTGCAGTACGCGGGCTTCCTCCCAGGGCGGCCCCACGAACTGGACGGACACCGGCAGGCCGTCCGAACTGAAACCGGACGGCGCGGCCATGGCCGGGAAACCGAACAGATTGTACGGGCCGGTCTGGGGCCTGCCGAGGCCCGAGAAGGGGACTTCCACCCCGTTCACGCTGCCCATCGTCGTCGCAATCGGCGCTGCGGGACAGGGGTAGCCCGGCGCCAGGAGGATGTCGATTTCACCAAACACCTTTTCCATCTCCCGGGTGACTATCCGCCGCTCCCTGTAGGCGCGCACGTAGTCATCGAGCGTCACGCGGTTCACCGACTCCAGGCGGTCGCGCACGTCGTCGCCGAACATTTCTGGATGCCCACTAAACCGCTCGCGATGCACCACCGCCAGCTCGGCCCCTGCGATCATGCCGCGCACCTCGTTCATCTGCTCGGCGTGTGGGTAGCGCACATGTTTGATGACGCCGCCCAGACCCTTCAAGGTTTCTATCGCCTGCTCGAAGCCTTTTTGGACCGACTCATCGTTTTCAGAAAGGTACAGATCTTCGCAAAGCCCAAAGCGCATCCCCTCGACGCTCTTTCCTATCAGGGCGCAGAAATCGGGCGTTTCGCGATCCTCGGAGCCTGGGTCCGCCGGGTCGTAGCCCGCCATGGCCTGGAGCATGAGTCCGCAATCGCGCGCCGTTCTGGCGAGCGGGCCGGCGTGGTCGAGACTGGGAGAGTTCGGAAAGATGCCGCGAAGGCTCACCCGCCCGTAGGTGGGTTTGAGACCCATCGTCCCGCATGCGCTCGCAGGCCCCCGGATGGAGCCGCCCGTGTCGGTTCCCACGGCGGCGGGACACATAAAGGCCGCGACCGCCGCGCCCGAACCGCCGCTCGAGCCGCCCGAGACCCGCTCGGTGTTCCAGGGGTTTCGGCACGGGCCGTAATGGGGATTCACGGTGGTGGAGCCCGCCGCGAACTCGTGCGTGTTGCATTTGCCGATGATGACGGCGCCTGCCTCCTTGAGCCTTTTCACGCACTCGGCGTCTTCCGCCGGTACGTTTTCCGGGAAGAAACTAGACCCCTGCGTCGTCAGCACGCCCGCGGTATCCACGATGTCCTTGAGCCCTACGGGTATTCCGTGGAGCGGCCCCCGGTAGTTTCCGCCCTGAATCTCATCCTCCGCCTTTTTGGCGCCCTCACGCGCCTCATCCGCGCACACGGTGATGAACGCGTTAATTTCGGGGTTCAGCGCCTCGATGTGGCGCAAATGCGCGTCCACCACCTCTCGCGGGGAGATTTCCTTGCTCTCGATCTGCTGGGCGAGTTCATATAATGAGAGAAAATTCAGTCCATCGGCGCTCATTTTCACCTCCATACCACCAGTGTGAATTCAGTTTCGTGTCTATCGGTTGATTGAATATCACCTTACCACGACGCGGCGGCTTTCGCCCTCACCAGAGAAGTCTTCTTCCTCTTTCAAGTCGAATGCGTGCTAGGGAGACATTCCCCTTCAGTCGGCATTGACCCCCCACCGGCGCGACTTCGGGCTTACGCCCTCGTCTTGCCGACGGTCTCCCCCTCCTCGGGGAAAACCGACCCTCAAGGGGTTGTTGAAAAACCCCTCGCCGGGGGGCGTCGCTTTTACCCCCCTGACAAGGGGGGACAGGGGGGTTGGTTTTTAAGCCTAGGGAGGGTGAGCGGGGTGAGTGAAGCATGATTCCCTCCGAACTCCCCATCCCTCCTTGCCATGAACCCCCCAACCCCCCTTGTCAGGGGGGCTTTTTCAACAACCCCTCCTCGCACGGGTTTAACCCCCCGTGGCTGTCCTCCACCAGGACAGGCACGGGGGCCTGTCACTACGAGTCAATAAGGCAACAAGGGAGAAATTGTGGTTTTCGGTGTAGTGACAGACCCTTCTCGGGGCTGTACCACAGGTCGCGACCTGTCCCTACGACTTCGTTCGTCATTTCGGCGGATGCCGGAATCCAGGGATTTTGTCTCTTCGTCTTTTGTATCATTCCCGCCCAATCAGAGAGGGAATGAAAAACCGCGCGATATTCGCTCTTCTCGGCTCTGGATTCCGGCATCCGCCGGAATGACGATGCTTTCTGGGGCAATTTCTCCCTCTTCGATCAGAATAATCGCTCCTTTCCCAGTCGGGCAACCTCCCCTCCCTCCGAGACCCACTTGGCGGAGGCGCGCCGATTTGTTATGGATGGTTGCGGGCTGATGATGCAATGCGCCCGATTCACGCGCTGGGAGCTGAAGAAAACTCATGGCGCGTCCATCATCCATGAGGTCACCACCTTATGAACGGCGATACTTTCGACGCCCTGGTCGTCGGCGGAGGAATCAACGGACTCTCGGCCCTTTATCACCTGAAGCGCCTGGGGGCGGAGCGGATAGGCCTCGTGGAGCGCTTCTCTATCGGCCACGACCGGGGCAGTTCGCATGGCGCCGCCCGCGTCACGAGAAGCGCCTACGTCGCGCCCGAATACGTCCGCCTGATGCAATGGGTGCATGCAGAAGAATGGCCACGGATCGAAAAAGCCGTCGGCAAACAGCTCGTGTATTCCAATCCCGGAATCTACACCGGACTCCCCTGCGAGCGTCTCGACCGCTACATCAACGCGGTGCGGCAAGAGGGCGTGGACGTGGAACTCATCTCTGCGGGCGAGGCGCGGGAGCGCTTCCCCCAATTCACGTTCGAGGGCGCCGAGAGCGTCCTGCTGGACAATACGGGCGGTTTCGTCGCAGCGAAAGAAGCCGTCGATTCACTCGCAGGCCTTGCCCGCGAGAACGGGGTGAGCATTCATGAGAACACCGTAGTTCACGAAATCGACCCGACGAGCGATCCCTTGCGGGTCGAAACGAGCGGGGGGACTCTCGAAACCGAACGCCTCATCGTGGCGGCGGGCGCATGGGCGCGGGATTTGCTGCCGTACCTCAAGCCCAGGCTCAACGTCGCCCGCCAGACGGTGGGATATTTCACGCCCGAGGATGATCTGGACGCCTATCGGCCCGGCCGCTTCCCGGTCTGGGTGTACATGGAACAGGAAGAGAACGATCTTTTCTACGGGATGCCCGAATTCGGGCGCGCCGGCGTCAAGGTCGCCCGGCACATGAGAGTCGGGGTGGATGACGACCCGAATAACCCGCCCGATGCCATCGAGCAGGAGAAGATAGATGACGTGAGACGCTTCATGGCGAGCTTCTTCTCCTGCAAAGACTGGACGCTCGCGGGTGCTGAGAACTGCCTGTACACCAACGCGCCGAATGAGGATTTTATTATCGACCTACATCCCGAGAATCCGCGCATCGCGTTCGGGGCCGGTTTCTCGGGCCACGGATTCAAGTTCGGCCCCCTCACCGGAAGGCTCCTGGCCGAACTGGCCTGGGAGGGGAAGATATCCATACCAGACCCCGATCTGGCGAGGCGGCTTTTTTCGCTCAAAAAGTAAGGCTATCTCTCTCCCTGCGAGGGTCCGCGTCCCTCGCGCGGTTTCGGGTATGGACCCCCTTAAAGAGAGTAGCGCCCCCTATTCTTCCCACGATTCGGCGGAAGATGCGGGTGGCGGCCTTGCAAGAAAGCCTTATGACGCCACCTCTTCAATTAGCGCCCTTAGATTCTCACCCGCCCGCCGGGCCGCCGTGCGTTCTTCTTTCGTCATTTTGATGACGCGCCCCTTCACGCCTGCTGCGCGACACTCCACTGTCCGGCCTTACACCCGAAACGCCCGTGCATCTCCTTCCCGATTCCTCGTTTCACACTCGGTTCGCCCGCCCAGAGCAAATACAGAAGGGAGAAGCTGGCGTTTACGATTACCGAAACGACTCCTCCTAAACAATGGATGCTATCTTTTATTATCGTTTTGCTCCATAGGCTCCCATGATATTGAAAGCGTGAAATGTCCCTGCAATTTCTTCGTGGTTCGGGCCGAAGAAAGAACCGTTGATGCTTCCGGCATCAAAGGTTCCGTTGGCTCCCACCCGGATACTATTCCACCCGAAACCACTTCTTGATGCTCCCGAGATATTACTGAAATCAACGCTCAGGAAAGAATCGTTTGCGCCTCTTCGGGTAAAGTCAATTATGGCATCGCCCTGTACGAGACGGCCTCTCGCTGAACCACTTGTGTTTACACCAGTCATGGCACCTTGATACGTTGCGCTCAGCGAAGGAACGCTGTCTGATCTGTTCCCAATTACCGAACCATATCCCACTTCAACTGATATCCCGCTAAGTGTTCCACGCCCCACAACGGCAGCACCCAAACTATTCATTAGCCAAAACCCCATGCCATGGGCGCTTACAGGTTCTCCCTCGATGGATAGCGTTTGTGAAAGGCGATACAGGTCGAGACCGTTTCTACTACCTGCTCGCCTGATTTTGAAGTCGTCCGCAACGGGAGTGGACGAGTCAAACAGATCAGATATGTTAATGCGTTGCGAAATACCAAACTCTCTTTCACGCCACGTACAACCATTGAGATCGCACGATGAGTCGATATAGATAGTAACGTCTCCGGAAGCGTACGCATCACTTAGAAGCAAGAGTGCGTTTTCATTTAGTTGTTCAAGACCTTCGCTGGGAACTATCATTGCGCGGGGAGGATCGCTGGAACCACCACCGCATCCAACCGAAAGAACAAAAACAACAAGAAGTATCAGGATTTTACGCATAGACTACCCTTTCAAATGAAAGATGAAGAATCGTATGCGTCAACCCTTCCGGCGAAAAAGAGAAAGTCCTCCGTATTCAGTTTTTGCGACCTTGTAAACGGAGAGAACCGAAAGGGATGACTTGCCGCCGTTTACGGCAGGGTCAAGAGGAGGCAACCCTGCGCCCTAAAACGGCCGGTTCTCTCCAGTCAGGGAATTTCTGGAAGCAGTTTTTTGTCTGCTACGCGAAAATTGGCTTTCGCGATCTGCTTGGGTGATGCAGACATAGGTTCGACTACATTCTTGATGGGTCGGCCTCTCGGCGCGTTGCTCGGAACAGGGTTGGGTCATGGCTGAATCCTCGTGTTTTTCACTGATCCTCGGGTGTGGGAGCATGTTGGAAATGTCTACAGTGGTATCATTATTAGGCAGTATCATTGCCAGAATGTCAAATTTCCAAGGTTGTCAAGTCGTGTGTATAATTTCCAATTTTAGTGACCTCGTATTTCCGTAACCGCTTTTCACGAGGACAACACCGACGCGGCGGCTTCGTCGGAAAAGTCTTATGACGCCACCTCTTCAATTAGCGCCCTTAGATTCTCACCCGCCCGCCGGGCCGCAGTCCGGGCATCGGGTTTGGAGACAATCTGGCAGGTCAGATAACCGTCATACCCTATCGAGCGGAGCGCCCCGATGATTTCGCCGAACGGGATGTGTCCGCCGCCGGGATACAGGCGGTTGTTCTCGGCCATGTGCATGTGGCCCAAATACTCTATTGATTCAACGATGGGAGCCGTGAACGAAGCCTCATCCACGTTCATGTGGTAGGTGTCCAGCATGAGCGCGAGACCCTCGTGATCCAGTTCCCGGCAAAGGGCCACGCCCTCTGAGGCCGTGTTCACGTTGTTGATCCAGTGGCTGCACAAGGGTTCGAGGTATAGTTTGAGTCCGCGAGCTGCGGCCTCATCCGCAAGACCCAGAAGCGCGGCGCGCATCCAGCGCACCGAATCATTACGCCGTTCGTCCTCGCAGAGATTCCCGCGCGAGGAGCCGATCACCATGCCGCAACCGAACCTTCGCGCCATATCGAGCGCGTCCAGGTGGCGGCGATACGATACCGCCCTGATCTCGGGCACGGGGTGGCACAGCCATATCCTGTCCTGAAAGCCCATGGCCGCCGTGTGGATCATAGAAACCGACATCTTCCAGCGCGCGATCTCTTTCTCTATCGCGTCCAAGTCGAGCTCATCGGGTTTTCTCACCGAAAGCTCCACTCCCTCGAAACCTGCCTCGGCCACGCAGGTGAGGTTCTCCTCCAGGGTTCCCTGCGCGCTGGGAAGGTTGGGTGTGGAAATATCCGGCGTGGCGATCTGATAGCTGAGCTTCATTCCGAAGGTTCCTTCATCTCAATCGCGCCCCAGGATGCGGCGCGGTGCGGTTTTATCTCTATCATCCATGCGTGGATTGTGATGGGGCCGCGATACTGCGCATATTTCTCACGAAGCAACTCCGCCGCTTTATCGTAGACTGAGTCCGCATCGGCGTGGATGATCGTCGCGCTCCCGAAAAGCATGACGAAACCGAGTTTCGCCCAGTCGTCCTCGTAGTGATCCACCAGAAAAGAGACTTTTTCGTTTTCGCGGATGTTGTCGAGCCGTTTTAAGCGCTCGATGTCTTTTTTCTGCTTGCCGTCCACCGGAACGTATATGTTCCCGTCCACCACGGCGAAGACCACGGGCACGACGTGGGGCGCGCCCTCTCTGTCCGCCGTCGCCAGCCGCGCCACGCGCGCGCCTCTCACGAAGCGCCATTCATCATCAGAAAGCAAAGGCCCCATCACTCCGCTTCTCCGTATCCCCCGCCGCCCGGCGTGATGAGCGTGAGGGTATCGCCCGGCTCCATATCGGTGGTGACCTTGGGGTCGATTTCGCGCTCGTTGATGCGCACCTGCCCCCGCGCGCCAGATCCTCCGCCGAACAGCCCCGGCGCGGGCGATTTCGTGCGCTCGGCCATGAACGACACCGTAATGCGGGCGGGAGAGTCGTTCCTGAAGACGATTCGCTGCCCGCAGCCGCCTCGGAATTTCCCCGCACCGCCAGAGTCTCTTAATATCGTCTTCTCGATGAGGGTGAAGGGCGTGATGCGCTCGATCACCTCAATCGGCGTGTGGGAGACGTTGCTGGGATAGCTCAGGCACGCATGGCCGTCTCCGCGCGCGGTGGCGCCCGTGCCCCCGTTCTGAAAGAAAAGCCCCGCCGTCCTTACGCCGCGCTTGTCCAGCCCCGTATAGTTCACGCACCAAAGCGGGGAACCGCTCGCCGCGGGCACTTCCTCGGGAATGACGGGGGCCAGGGCCTCGAAGACGGCGGCGGGCAGATAGTGGCCCACCAGCATCCGGCCTCCTCCCGCGGCGGGGTGTAAGGGTTCCAGAATGCTGCCCGGCTCCGTCCGCACGTCGATGGGCCTGAAACACCCCTCGTTGTTGGGAACTTCCGGACAAAGAACGCACTTGATGGGGTAGACCGAATACGCATAGGTGTAGTTGTAGGCCACGTTCACGGCGCGGTCGACCTGGGGCGAGGAGCCCGCATAGTCGATCACCAGGGAATCTCCGGTTTTCTCGATCCGCGTCCGCACCCGAATAGGCTCCGCCAGGCCGTCGGTTTCGATTTCAGAGGCGTATTCCCCATCGGGCAAACGAAGCAGGGCGTCGCGCATGGCTTTTTCCGAGCGGCCCTGAATCTCCTTGGTCAGCGCGCGCAAATCATCCAAGCCGTATTCCTCCAGCAGATCGCCCAGGCGCTTTTCCGCCAGGCGATTCGCCGTGATCTGCGCGTTGATGTCGCCCATCACCAAATCCGGCACGCGCACGTTGTAGCGGATGAGGTCGATGAGCGTCCTGTCGGGCTCGCCGCGCCTGTACATCTTCATCATGGGGATTTGGAGGCCTTCTTCATACACCTCCCGGGGGTCGGGGGAGCGGATTTTCCCGCCGATGTCGGGCAAATGGGCCGTGCTGGCCGAAAAGCCGATGAATTTCTCCCGGTAAAATACGGGCTTCACGATGTTCACGTCGGGGAGATGGCCCGTTCCGTACCAGATGTCGTTGGTGACGAGGATGTCGCCGGGCTCGAGCGTCTCGGGCGGAAATGCACTCAGAAAATGGCGAACCGTTATCGGCAGGGTGCCGATGAACGAGGCGATGCTGGCCGAGGACTGCACGAGGGAGTGGCCCTGATCGTCGGTGATCACGCAGGAAAAATCGTTCGACTCGCGCACCAGCGTGGAAAACGAGGTGCGCACCAGCGTCGCCGCCGCCTCGTCCACGATGCCGATGAGCCTTCGCCAGAGCACTTCCAGCGTGATGGGATCGAACGCCATTACCCGTTCACCTCGATGATGACGTGGCCGCTTTCATTTTTTCTGAAGCGCCCGTCTTGGGGGACCACGATGGTGGATTCGCGCTCCTCGATGATGGCGGGTCCGGAAAATTCCCGACCATGAGGCAGCGAATACCTGTGGTAGACGCGCGCCTCTTCGAATCCAGACTCAGGACCCGCATATATCTTTCTCATCCCCTTATCGAAATCCGCCTCGTCCGTGAGCGGCGGGACGTCCATGCCCTGAGGGCCCGGACCCAGCATGGTCAGCCGCCAGGCGGCCACCTCCGCCGCCACGTTCTCGATTTTTCGCAAATACCGCCTCTCATACGCACGCTCGAACAACTCCTGCATGGCCGTAGTATCCCGAACCGGCATCCCGCCCTCCTCGGGCAGGGGGACGCTCACCGTATCCGTCTGCCCCCGGTAGCGCATATCGGCTGCGGGCTGAAACTCCCAGCGCCCATCAACGCCGATCCTGTCCCCCAGGGAATCCTTCATCTGCGCGGCCATGTCTCGATAAAGCGCCTCGACGCGCGCCCAGTCGACGGCATCGACGTCTGATACCAGGACGCGGACGGCGTCGGCCCTCGGCCGCGCCGCCAGAAGACCGGCTGCGGAGGCCACGCCCACGTCCGGCGGGCAGACGATACGGCGGATGTAGAGTTTTTTCGCCATGTGGCAGGCGTGAAGGGGCGCCGCTCCTCCGGTGGCGATCAAGGCGTAGTTTCTGGGGTCGCCCCCTTTTTCGGCGATGTGCACGCGCGCGGCGCTCGCCATCTGCTCGGTGATGATCTCATAAATGCCCCACGCCGCATCCTGTAAGCTCATGTCCAGTTTCCCGGCCAGAGACGAGACGGCCTCGCGCGCCTTCTCGGCGTCGAGTTTCATCGCGCCGCCCAGGAAGAAATCGGGATTGAGATAGCCCAACAGCAGGCTCGCATCCGTAACCGTGGGCTGCGCGCCGCCCTGATCGTAGCAGGCAGGCCCCGGTATCGCGCCCGCGCTCAGCGGGCCGACGCGAATCAGCCCCAGGTCGCTTATCTCAGCGATGCTGCCGCCGCCCGCGCCGATCTCGACCAGGTCCACCGTGGGCGAGAGGATGGGCAGGCCGCTTCCCTTCTGGAATCTCGACGTTCTCGCCACCTCGAAGCGATTCTCCGTCGCGGGTTCCCCGTTTTCGATCAGGCATATCTTGGCCGTGGTTCCGCCCATGTCGAAGCCCAGGACGTGGGCCTCATCCAGAGAGCGGGCGATTTGCGCCGCCGTGAGCGCGCCGCCCGCAGGCCCTGATTCGATGATTCGCACCGGATGCTCCCGCACGCTGTCGAGAGTGGCGAAGCCTGAGTTCGAGAGCATGATGAAGAGATCGCCCGTAAACCCCGAATCCCGCAGGCTCGCGAGCAAGCGAGTCAAATACGCATCGGCGATGGGCCGCACGTAGGCGTTCGCCGCCGTGGTGGAAGTGCGCTCGTACTCGCCCGTCTCGGGAGCCACGGCGGATGAGATGGAAACGGGCGTAGCGCCTGCGACTTCTTCGACCGCCGCCTGGGCCGCCCTTTCGTTGGCGGGATTCACGGGCGCATGGAGAAAGGAGACGGCGATGGATTCCGCCCCCAGCCCAACAAGTCTTTCCGTCTCGCGCTTCACGGCTTCTACATCCAGGGGAACCACCATCTCGCCATCCACGTGTACGCGCTCGGGCGCCTCGGCGCGCAACTCCTCGGGAACCAGTGGCTCGGGCATCTCCTGGTGCAGGTCGTAGAGGTCGAAGCGCTTCTCGCGGCCGATCTCGATGACGTCGGAAAACCCCTGCGTGGTGATGAGTCCCGTGCGAGCGCCTTTTCTCTCTATCAGGGCGTTGGTGATGAGGGTGGTGGCGTGAACGATGCTCGCGAGGTCGGATGCTTCAAGACCGGCGGATTCGAGTATTTTCCTGAAGCCCGAGAGCGTCCCCTCGGCGGGGTCATCAGGCGTGGTCAGCACCTTGGCGATGTGGACCGCTCTCCGCGCTTCGTCGATGAGCACGAGATCGGTGAACGTGCCCCCGATGTCTACGCCCAAACGAATTTGCAAGTCTTTATCCATCATCCCGCTTTCGACATTATTTTTTGCACTTCTTCTTGCCGGCCAACCTTTCGGAAGTCGTCATGCCAAAGTTGCATGCCTTGATGTAGTCGCCATTCCCGGAGCGGCCATACACCACGTCCCCGTTTTCGTCATAGACGGTTTGGGTGACAAAGACGACCTCGCCCCGATGATGCTGGACGATGAGCACCTGGCCCTCCCCCAACTCTCCGACAAAAGTATCGGTGCGGCGTTTCTCCGTGCTCGTGCTCACCAGGGGTATGACGGCGTCGCCCAGGAAACTGACCTTTACGGTGTTGCCCCGGTTCACGGTTACGGAACAGCCCTCCCCGGTGATTTCAAAACCCACCATGAGTCTTTGAATGAAACCCCTCGCGGGTATGTGGACGCAGCCACGGAGCGTCCCCGGTTTTAATTTTTCCTGATTCAGAGGCGGATTCGATAAAAGCCTTTGAAGGTAGCTTTTGCTCAAAGGCTGAGCGGCGACGCTCTGACAGACCATCGCAAAGAGGAGAAAACTTGCGAAAACGAAAACAAACTTCATCTTTTTCATTCAACGCGCCTCTGTGAAAAACAATTTTCCATTTTCAGGCGAATTTCCATATTTTTCCGCATCATTCCGCGTCCGGCAGTATCTCGCCGTTTCGGATGATGGGCGCGCCGTCGAACCAGACCGATGGCGCTCTGATGATGGCGTCGAAGTGGGTCTTGGCCTGCACGTCGCCCCCCAAGTTGGCGGAGGTGCCGACCCCGATGTGAATCGTGCCGTTCACGCCCTCATCATTGAGCATCTCGCCCGTAAAATCCTTGCATTCGGGGTTTAAGCCCATCGCGAACTGCGCGACGTTGTAGACCCATTCATCATCCTGCTCGGCCAGTAGACGACGGAGGAAATCCGCCTGCCGCCCGCCCGATATCTCCCGCACGAAGCCGTCTTCAACCTGGAAAGTAACAGGCTCTTCGATGACGCCCACGCCGTAATAGGGAATGCTCCCGTCCACCACGAGGACGCCGCTCGTCGTCCCTTCCAAGGGAGATATATTCGCCTCGATGTTCGGAACGGCGGTGAAGCCCGGGCCATCCAGAACACAGGCGTGGCTGTTGCCCGCGCGGCCTTGGACGCCGAGCACGAGTTCGGTGCCCGCCGGGTTGGTGACGCGAATTTCTTGCGCCTCGCTCAAGCGCGCCGCCAGAGCGTCGCAAAGCGGCTTTCTCGCCCTGAAATCGGCCAACAGGCCTCCCTCCTCCATCTGCCCGGGCGTGAACGCCGTCATCGAGAGCACGCGCGCGCCGGCGCCGATGGCCTCACGCGTCGCCCGCGTATGGGCGAGGGCGTGGGTGATGGGCAGAAAAACCACGTCGGACGCCCGCATCGCCTCGACCACGGCGCGCGGCGGCTCCTCGTTGTCGATGCTTCTGGGCGGGCATACGGCCATCGTGGGCCGTGCGCTCCGGCTTTGCGCCTCGGCGCAGAGCGCCTGCGCGATGGGGAGACGCTCTGCGTCGGTGACGATGAGCACGTCCTCGCCCGCATTCACGCCCGCGCAATCGCCCACCAAAATTTTCGCGCCTTTTTTCATCGAACATCCTTTACCTTCGAGCGATGGAGGCGGCGTCCCCGACCCCGGTTCGTCCACAATATCCACTCCGCAAAATCCCGAAATCCCGGCGGGGCTTCGGAGGCGTCTTTGCGCTACGATGCTTGCCCGTATAAGTGTAGGAATCTACACCAGGGGCTTGAGCGAGGCGAGCATGAGCGAGGAAAAACGCGCAGCTAGAAAACCGGGCGTCAGCAGAAAGCGCCTGATGGATATCTACGAGCGCCTGTATGCGCGCTTCGGGCCGCAGGATTGGTGGCCCGGCGAGACGACGCTCGAGGTCTGCCTCGGAGCCATTCTCGTTCAGAACACCTCGTGGGCGAATGCGGCGCGCGCGATCGGGAACCTCAAAAAAGAAGGCCTCTTAACGGAGGGCGCGCTCAAGAGGGTGCGGGGAGACCGCCTCGCCCGCCTCATCCGGCCCGCGCGGTTTTTCAACATGAAGGCGAACAGACTCAAAGGGTTCGTCGCCTACCTCTGGAAACACTTTGAGGGAGACGTGGACAAATTCTTGAGCCTGCCCACCGAAAAGCTGCACGAGGAACTCCTGAATCTCGACGGCGTAGGGCGCGAGACGGCGGATTCCATCGCACTTTACGCCGCAGGGAGGCCCGTGTTCGTGGTGGACGCCTACACGAAGCGCATATTCTCCCGGCTCGGGCATTTCGAGGGGTCAAAAAACGGGGATAATGACTATCTCGCCCTACAAAAAAGCCTCACGGCGCATCTGCCCGCCGACGTCGCTCTTTTTAACGAATACCACGCCCTGCTCGTGCGCCTGGGGCACACCTGCTGCCGTCCCACGCCCAAATGCGGCGAATGCCCGCTCCTCGCCGTCTGCCCGTATCCCGGAACCTACACGACGCGCTCAGGAATGACGGGAAAGGCGAAAAATCACTCCCCCCTTGAGGGGGAGTCGGCGAGGTAAGGGCGCAAGCTCGCAAGCAAGCCGGTGGGGGGTCAATTCCGAGCGAGGAGCGAGGATTTGCGAACCGATATGTTCTTCGTTCCCGGGCTTTCGCAAACTCTCCCTCTTCGGTCGAGTTTGACCCCCCACCGCATCAGCCTTCGCCCAAGAGGGCTTGGCTTCTGCGACTCCCCCTCAAGGGGGGAGTGAAAAAATCCGGGCAGGCAAGAACGTCCGTTTCCAAGGGATACTGCGCGCTGGCCTTGATGGCGGTGTTGTTACTCTTCAGCGTCTTCCGGGAGATACCGGCGCACGGAAATCCCTGAACCTACACGACGGCGCAGAATCCCCCGTCGATGTTCACCGCCGTCCCCGTGATGTAAGAGGCGGCGTCTGAGGCCAGAAAACACGCCATGTTGGCGTATTCCTCGGCTGTTCCCATCCTGCCGAGGGGAATGTCGCGCCCGTATTCGGCGACGAATTCCTCAAAAGAAATATCGGGCTTTTCCCGCTCATAGCGCCGTGTAATTTGATCCGTCACGATGCGGCCCGTGCACAGCGCGTTCACCAGCACGTTGTAGGGCGCGCCCTCTCCGGCCAGCACCTTGGTCATCGCCATGCCTGCGGCGCGCGAGACCGAAGTGGGCGCGCTGCCCGCAGGCGGCGCCTTTCCCGCCACGGTCACCACGTTGATGATGCGGCCCCAGCGGCGCGCCTTCATCGCGGGAAACGCGAGGCGGCAGGTCCTGATGGCGCCGAAGAGTTTTAAGCCCAAATCCTCCTCCCACATCTCATCGCTTATTTCCTCGAACGGCCCCCGGGTGGATGCGCCCGCGTTGTTCACCAGAATGTCGATCCGGCCCAGATCATCGAGCGCTGCGGCCCAGGTGGCCTTGATCGCCTCGGCGTCGCCCATATCGCACGGGTAGGCGAAAACCCTGCCTCCCGTGGCGGCTTCTATCTCCCGTTTCGTCTCCTCGAGCACCTCGGGCCGCCTCGCGACGATGGCCACATCGGCTCCTGATTCAGAGAATTTGAGAGCCATGCCCCGGCCCATGCCTCGGCTGGCGCCCGTGATGAGCGCTTTTTTTCCGTCCAGACGAATATCCATGGAAAACTCCTCAAGTATGTTTCAGGTTATGTATCCGTAATAAGCAACAGGAAGGTCGAGAACTTTCATCGGAGCATAGAAGCCCGCCCGGCCCGGGAATGCACCCACCCTGATTTTCCTTATGAAATTTTCGGGAGGGGCTGCTCGCGCGTCATGACTTCCACGATGGCGGGCTTGCCCGCAGAGAGCGCCGCCTCGATGGCATCGTCGAGATCGGCGGGGTCTTCCACCCGCACGCCCCAGGCGTCGAAAGAGCGCGCCATCTCGGCGAAATGGGGGCTCTTGAAGTCACAGCCGTAGGCCGCGCCGTAGAGGTTTTGCTGCTGGCGGTCGATCTGGCCGTAGGAGCCGTCGTTCAGGACGATCATCACGATGTTCGCGCCGTATTCGCTCGCCGTCACGAAATCGCCTATCGTCATCAGGAACGCGCCGTCGCCCACCAGGCCGATGACGTCGCGCTCGGGGTATTCCATCTTGGCGACGATGGCCGTGGGCAGCGCGAAGGACATGGCGTTCCACACGCCCGACTGCATGAAGGAGAACTGGTTCGTGAGCGGCACGTAGTAGCGCGCGAACATCTGGCAGTTGCCCACGTCGCTGACGACGATGGCATCAGGCTTGATGTGGGTGGATAGCTTTTCCATCAAAAGCGCCGGATGAATCGGCGTCTCGCTCTCATGGCCTTCGATGACGCTTAAGGCCTGCCTTCTCATGTCCGCCTTGCCCTGCGCGATCTGCTCTCTTACTTCGTCTCTCGCGCATCCGCTCTCGCCCTCCAAATGCGTCTCCAGAGCGCTCAGGAACATTTTGGGGTCGGCCACGATCTCATCCGCGCCGCCGTAGTGCGCATCCTCCGCGTCGTCGAAGCCGATGAAAATCCGCTCCGCAGGCGCATAGCCGTCGATGTGCTCCACCTCCGCCGTGGCGGCTCTCAAACCGATGAACATCATCAGGTCGCACTTCGAGGTGACGCCGTTCATGAATTCCGAGTTTCTGAAGGCGAAATAATGCCCCACCGCCAGGGGGTGGTCTTCAGGGATGACGCCCATCGCATCCTGGGGGTAGATGACGGGAATGGAGAATTTATCGGCGACCCGCGCCAACTCCTCCATCGCCCCTTTTCGCATCACGCCCTTGCCTGCGCAGATGACGGGGTATTTCGCGGCCAGCAGCCTCCGGGCGTACTGGGCGACGTCCTCCGCATTGGGAGCGACGACCTGCGTCGGCTGCGGCGCATATTCTGACAACGCGATGGGCGCTTCCTGCAACAGGTGGGGGCTGTAGTCGCTGAGCCTCGGAATCTCGACGTGGACCGGCCCCGGCCTCCCGCTTCTGGCGACGTGAAACGCCCTGGCCATGACGCCCGAGATATCCTCCATCCTCTTCACGCGAACGCTCCACTTGGTGACTTTTCCGAACATGTCGACCAGAAAATCAGGGTCGTCCACCCCGTGGAACGCCTCGCGAGACGCATCGAGGGGTACTGAGCCCGTGATGTGCACCATCGGCGACGCCGCGCCATAGGCTTGGGCCACGCCCGCGATGGAATTCGCTCCCCCCGGCCCGCCGTGAGCAGGCAGACGCCGGGCTCTCCGGTAAGCCGCCCGTAGGCGTCGGCCATCAGGGAGGCGTTCGGCTCCTGCTTGCAGGTGACGAGACCGATGGAGGGCGCTTCTCTCAGCGCGTCGTAGAACTGAAGAAGATGAGAGCCGGGGAGGCAATAGAGCCTTTTGACGTTTTCCCTTACGAGCGCATCGACGACGATTTGGCCCGCATGCGCGGGCGCGCCGACCTCAAAAGCCATGGTTGGACTTTCTTACACTAATAGTAACGATGAAAAATACTGGAATTTGTCGATCCAAGGGTGAGGTCTTATTCATTCCCCCGCCTTGCTCGTCCGCCTGATGAGTTCGTGAAGCGCCGCCATGCTTTCCTCGTGCTTCGCCATGGTTTCCCTGTGATTCGCCATGTATTGTTCGTGATTCTCCATATTATGTTCGCGGTCCGTCTGGAACGCGGCCATGACTTCTTCATGGTTCGCCATGGATTGTTCGTGGTTCGTCATGACTTCTTCGTGGTTCGTCATGACTTCTTCGTGGTTCGTTCTCGTGCCCCTGATGAGTTCGTCGAGCGCCCTGTCTCTCATGATCGCCGCACGGCGCATCATGAAAAGACCCCCGCCGATGAGCGCGCATTGCGAAAACCCGACCAGGGCCGCAACCAATACGCCCATTCTCTGCACCGCCAGCGTCGCCATCTCGAATTCCGTCATTCCGCGTTCCTCTCTTTCATCGTTCTTCTGCCATGGTAGCGAGCACGATGGCCGCTGACAAGTCGGCTCCATCGTCGCGCCGTCTATTCATGGCGTATTTCTTGGCGGCTTAAATCAAACGAATCAAAACCTGGAAACCGGAAAATCCTCAAAACCTACGCGCATGATTTCTGGATGTGCGCGCAGAGGTAATCACCCACTTCGCGGGTATCCAGCGAACCGCCCAGGTCGGCCGTGGTCTTTTTCTCGCGGACGGCGGCGCGTATCGCCTCCCAGATCAGGTTCGCCGCATCCTCCATGCCCAGCGTGTTCAGCAGGATTCTTCCCGTTAAACATACCGCGAAGGGGTTCGCGATTCCCTTGAGGGCGATGTCGGGCGCCGTGCCGTGCACGGGCTCGAACATGCACACGCGGCCCGGATGAATGCACCCCGAAGCCGCCAGCCCCACGCCTCCCACGAGCCCCGCGCACAGATCGCTCAGGATGTCGCCGAACATGTTGTTGGTGACGATGACGCCGAAATCCTCGGGCTTGTACAAGAGATCCTGGCACAGCGTGTCGATGAAGTAATGCTCCCCTACTACGTCTGTGAATTCTTCTGAAACCGCCCAGAAAACCCGCTGCCAGAGGCCGTGCGCGTGAATCAAAGAGCCGTGCTTGTCCGCCATGGTCACCTTGGGGTAGCCGTGTTTTCGCGCGTACTCGAAGGCGTAGCGGCAGATGCGCGAAACCCCCTTGTAGGTGTTGATGTCCTCCTGAATGGCGACCTCATCCGGCGTTCCCTTCTTGAAGTTGCCGCCCACGCGCACGTTCACCCCTTCGGTATTCTCGCGCACGACGACGAGGTCGATAGAGGCATCCCTCTTCAGGGGAGAAAAATCCGGATGCAGCAGCGGCGCCGGCCGCAGGTTCACGTACAAATCGAGTTCGAACCGAAGCGCGCGCAGGAGGTCGCGGCAATTCACGTCCTTGGGGATTCTGGGGTCGAGACCAGCGCTGCCGAACAGGATGGCGTCGTGCCTGGCCGCAAGGCCCCGCACCAGCCCTTCCACGTCGTCCGGCAGCGGGGTTCCGTGCTCGAGATAGTGGAGCGCGCCGTAGTCATACACTTGCGGCGAGACGGCCACACCCACTGCGCCCGCCGCCGCCCGAATCACCTCCGTCGCCACGGGCAGCACGTCGTGACCCACGCCGTCGCCGAGGATGACGGCCAGGGAAATCGATTTTTCATTCATGAGATTCCCCCGCTCACAGGTGCTTGATGACTTTGATGCGCTGTACGGCGTCGCCCGCCAGATGCGTCCAGACGATCGCGTCGCGAACGAGTTTTTCTACGCCCACGTCCTTCATGACGCCCGCGCCGCCGTGGATGTCCATGCACAGGTGCGTGACGCGCTGGATGACGTCCGTCGAGAAATTCATGAGCAGGATGTTGTGCTTCATGTCGCGGTCCGCACCCTTTTCGAGGTCACACGCGGTGCGCATGACGTAGGAGCGCAGAGCCTCGGTGAGCATGTGCATCTCGGAGAGTTTGAGTTGAATGGCCTGGTGCTCGATGATGTATTTACCGCCCTGCCAGCGCGTTCTCGCGTGGCGCATCGCCATGTCGACCGCCGCCTGGCACACGCCCAGCGCGTTGGAGGAGAGCTCCAGGTCGCCGAATTCGGACGTATCGCCCTTTCTCGCCTGAATCCCCCGGTTCACCTCGCCCACCACGTTGGCGTGCGGCACGCGGGCGTCCTCGAAAATGAGCTCCGCGTTCTGGTAAAACCGCCAGCCTATCTTGTCGTACACCTTGCCCACGCGAAAGCCCGGCGTATCCGTCGGCACGAGGAAGAGCGTGGTGCCCTGCGTGATGGGAGCGTCCGGGTCGGTTCTGCCGTCGATGAAGAAGAGCTTGGCCACGCTGCCGTTGGCGATGTAGCGCTTGCGGCCGTTCAGCACCCACTCATCCCCATCGCGCACCGCCTGCAGTTTCCAGCCCGTCCGGGGGTCGTCCGAGGGCATGCGGTTGTCCGAGCCCGCCGACTCCTCGGTTCCGCCTTTGCCGAGAAGATAGGTGTCGTCCTCCAGGAAAGGTTTCAGGAACCTGTCTTTCTGATCGTCCGTGCAGGCGGCGGCTATCAGGTGGCTCCACTTCCAGCACTGGCTGAAGGTCTTGGATATCGCGCTGTCGCCGCGCGCGATTTCCTCCATCACCAGCGCCTGGGAGACGAAATCAATCCCGTGTCCTCCGCGTTCCTTGGGCACGACGGCGGTGCGGAAACCGAGCCGGGAGCCCTTTTTGATAATCTCCCAGTCGAAGGTCTCGCGCGGGTCGGAAATCATGTCCCGCGCGAGCGATATGGGAGCGACTTCTTCGGTCGCGAATTTTCTCGCCTTATCGCGCCACGCCTGCTGTTCTTCGTTCAAATTAAAATCCATATAAATCAACCCTCATCAATGAAAGGATGACGGGCCTATTTTAGCCCGCCCGTATTTTACGGAATCAGCGGAAAGCTAGACGGAGACTCCCTGACTTAAGCACAAGAACGCCTCATCCTCCTCGTGCACGAGGCCCAGTTCCCTTTCCATCTCGCGCACGAGCGGAATCACGTGTCTGCCTACGGTTTCGCATTCCTCATGCAGGGGGAAGCCCGAGAGTATCAGCAAGTCGATGCCCGCCTGTTCGATCTCGATGATCTTCTGCGCGCATTGGGCATAAGAGCCCACGATGGCGACGGCCGAGCCCGAGCGAATCCGGCCCATGCCCGCCCAGAGGTTGGGGGCCACCATTTCCTCGCGCGTGCGGGCCTGCTGATCCTTCGTGCCCTGGCTCTCGAAGGAGGAGATGACCTTGCCGCGATGCACCAACACCTCGGGGTCGACCCGGCTCATCACCTCCTCGGCCGCCTCGAAGGCTTCCTCTTCGCTCGCGCGCGCGAAGATTTGAAAGCGCGTCACATACTTGAGCGGGCGCGTACGCCCGGCCCGTTCGCATTTCTCGTTCATGTGCCGGACGCGCCCGGCCACCTGCTCCGGGGTTTCTCCCCAGAAGACCGAATACTCCGCCCGGCGGACGGCGATGTCCTGCGCTATCTCCGAAGCCCCGGCCATGAAGAAGGGAATCCTCGGCTTCTGCACGGGGCGGGGATAGACGGTGGCGTCTTCCAGGCGGTAGAACTTGCCCGCAAACGAGTATTTATCTTTAGTCCAGAGGCCTTCCAGAATTTCGAGATACTCATCCGTGCGCTCATAGCGCATGTCGTGGTCGAGCGTCTCGCCATAGTTCGCGAGCGCGCCGCCTCCCGTCACGATGTTGTAGAGAATGCGCCCGCCCGTGAGCTCGTCGAGCGAAGCCATCATCCGGGCGCAGATGGCCGGGTCGATGATTCCCACCCGCACCGCCAGGAGCAGCTTTATCGTCTTCGTCGCAGGGCCGATGACCGCGGCGTTCACCATGCTGTCCCACGTGGGGGCCTGCGGCCCGTAGTGGCCGCTCACCTGCGAGGTGGGCACCAGGATGGTGGTGAAGCCGCTGCGCTCGGCGTTTTGCGCGATGCGGGTGAAGGTCTCATAGCTCGGGGGATGGTCGGCGTACTTCTGGCCGATGTACGCGCTGTCGCCGTCACATGACATGTACCATGCAAGCTCTATGGCCATGAGGCTCTCTCCGGGTGGATTCGGTTCCCTTGAATGAGAAGCCAGTATATCCCCCCAGAGGGCGTTTCGTCACTTGGAGTCGGCGTTTTGAGCGCGGGCATGTCGACGGCGGGCTCGGAACAGGCTTTTTCGAGGTGCTCGGGGCAGATTCCTTCGACAAGCTCAGGACAGGTTCTCGATACAGCTCGCTGTCATCTTCTTGCGCCTCGGTCGGAGATATAGCCGCACAGTCACTCCGATGTTCCCGCCGCCGCCACTTCCACGGTGTCGGCGGTAGCTTGAGGCTGTGGCGCAGGCTCGCCGTGCTCGCACAGGCTTTCGAGATGCAGTTCGATGGCTTCGCGGATCTCCGCCAACGTCTCCTCCCGGGTGCGGCCCGTCGCGACGCAGCCCGGCAGGTCGGGAACATAGGCTGCGTAGTTGTCAGGCGATTTCTCGATAACGACCGTGTATTTCATGCTCATGAGCGCTCCTCCACTTGGGATTGCTTCAAGATGCTGTTCCACGTGCCCGGCGGCAGATCGTCGCTCGGTTCGCCTGCTATGGTCACGGTACCCGGTTTTTCCGAATGCCGGTACTGCCGGTGGCTTCCCTTTGTGCGAACGAGTCGCCATCCGTCTTGCTCTATCAAGCGCATGGCATCTCTTACCTTCGGCATGACCTGCTCGTCTCAAGCTTCATGGACGGCTCTCGTCCGCCCACTGCGCTCGGCGTTTTGCGCGATGCGGGTGAAGGTATCGTAGCTCGGGGGATGCCGAGCGTACTTCTGGCCGATGTAGACGCAGTCGACGTCGCACGACATGTACCATGCAAGTTCTATGGCCATGAGGCTCTCTCCGGGTGGATTCGGTTCCCTTGAATGAGGAGCCAGTATATCCCCCCGGGGGGCGTTTCGTCACTTGAGATCGGCGTTTCGCGCGCGAACCCGATACGCCCGGAAAACGCCGGGCGCGTCAAAACGCAACGAGCGTATACGTTACGTGCGATCAGGATTCGCCGTCACCCAGAAACGCTTCCATCTGGCGGCGGTAGTCCGCATCGTTCATGTATTTCTTCATGAAATCGCCCGAGGGGACGTTTTCAAGCTGCTCGGGCTGTACGCCGTCTTTGAGCGCCTTTAACGTGGAATAGGCCGCCTGCGCCGCCGCCATGATGGGCTGGTGGCCCTGGAGCGCGACGCGCACGCCCAGATCCCCGAGATAATCCAGCCCGCGCACCTCCCTGGCGCTCCCGCCCAGGATGATGGGGAGGCTCACCGCCGCCGCGATGGCTTCAAGCTGTTCGCGGCTCTGGACGCCCACCACGAAGATGGCGTCCACCCCCGCCGCCTGATAGGCCGTAACGCGCGCGATGGCGTCTTCCGTATTCGTGACGCGGGGCGCGCTCGTCCTGCCCGCTATGACGAGGTTCTTATCCCCGCGTCCCTCGATAGCGGCGCGCATCTTGCCGACGCCCTCCTCAATCGTGCCGAGTTGCGCTCCCTCGGCGCCGAAGGGTTGGGGGAGTATCGTGTCCTCTATCGAGAGGCCCGCCACGCCGGCTGTTTCGAGTTCCTCGACCGCGCGCTTCACGTTCAGCGCGTTGCCGTATCCATGATCGGCGTCCACCATCAGGGGAACATCCATCGCGCGGTTGATGCGCAGCGCCTGGGCGGCGAATTCCGTCAACGTCAGCAAGATGATGTCGGGCGCGCCCAGCACCGTGAGTGAGGCGGTGGAGCCTGCGAACATCCCGACCTCGAAGCCCAAATCCTCCGCCATGCGCGCGGTGAGGGGGTCATACACCGAACCGGGGTGAACGCATCTGTCGCCTTCGAGTATGGCGCGGAATTTCTCTCGTCTTGTTGTCCAGTTCATTTTGAATCCATCTCCCGCTCAAAGGTGAAGCAATGCCGCCTCATATGACCTCCCTTCCGCCGTCTGAATAGGTGACCTTCATCGTCACGGCGCCTTCGTTCATCAGCCAGGGACGTATGGTGAACGTGCGCGCTCCGCTGGCGTGCATGGGGTCCGATGCGGCGATTTTTCTCGCCTCGGCGAGCGAACCGGCCCGGATGATGATCATCCCCTCCCCCTCCCAGCGCCGCTCATCCTCCGTCCAGAAGGGCCCGGCGCCGAACATGACGCCCTTCTGCTCGAGTTCCACCTGAAACTTCAAGTGATCTTCCAGATTCTCCATCACGGGTCCCAGGCCGTTCGCCGGCGTGGTGAAGTAGACGTACATCTGCTTTTGAAGACAGCCCGCGCTTGCGTTCAGCACGTCCTGCGCACTGATTTGCGGCTCGCTCATGCTTCGCTCCTGTATGAAGGATTGATGATGACGGTTTCAAGCCGAGGCACTATAGCATTTTTTATCGCGCCATCCAGCGTCCCGGGACGTGGTGAAGCGGGGGGAGAAGGATTGCCGACCGATGAAGAAATTGTTCCGAGTGAGTGGGGTTTCTAACGTCATTCCCCCCTTTGAGGGGGAGTGAGCCCGACAAGATGAGAAGCCCGACCCTCAAGGGGGGTGATTCGCCGAGATTGGTCCCGGACGGAGAAGGCGAAAACTCTCATCCCGGACAGGCGAGACGCAGCGCCCCATCATTCGGCTTCACGGGCAAACGGCGCGGGTTCGGCCGCCGGGCGTTCGCCGAGTTCGCCGGCTTCGCCAGATCGAGGCTGCGTTCAAAGAACTTGTGGACGGTTTTCTTTTGGAATACGATACCGTATGGCGATACGCGGGATAAGGCCACATTTTGATGGACCCACGGGCATACCGATAAGATATGGGAACATCCCCGGAACGGGGGCGCGTGCGAGGTGCGCCCATGACGGATAGCGGACTGGCGCCGAGTCTGGCGATACTGATCGATGCCGACAACACCAGCGCGCGCTACGCGCAGGCGCTCTTCGAGGAGATCGTCAAGCTGGGCGAGGCCAACGTGCGGCGCATCTACGGCGACTTTGCGGGTGCGCGGCTCGCGAGATGGGACAGCGAAATCCAGTCGCTCGCGATCCTCCAGCATCAGCAGCGCAGCAACACGACGGGGAAGAACGCGGCCGATATCGCGCTCGTGATCGACGCCATGGACCTGATGCACAAGGGGAGGCTCGACGGGTTCTGCCTGGTGAGTTCCGACAGCGACTTCACGCGCCTCGCGCAGCGGCTCAGGGAGGATGGGCTCGTGGTCTACGGCTTCGGCGAACGCAAGACCCCCGAGGCGTTCCGGAGCGCGTGTAATCGCTTTATCTACCTGGAAAACCTGATCGACGAGGGCGCCGGGAAGGGCGACGGAGGGTCGGCTTCGTCCTTGGCGGAGGCGGTGAAGAAGGAACCGCCGTCCAAGGCCGTGAAGCTCATCGCCAAGGCGATCGAGGATGCGGACGATGACGGCTGGGTGAATCTCGGCGGCGTCGGCAGCCGCATACTCGGCGCCGCGCCGGACTTCGACCCGAGAACCTATGGCTGCGCCAACCTGAGCACGCTGGTCACGAAGTCCGGCGGGTTCGAGATCCGCAAGGGACCGGGCAACGCGGTCCGTATCCGCCGCAAGACCGCGGGCCGCAAGACCGCGGGGGCCGCGAAGCGCTCATGACAACCGGTGGATTTTCGGGCGGCGACCGTCTCGCTTGATCGGCTCGCGCCCTTGCCGGGCCGGGCGAAGCGCCGCTCGCGCATGGTTCGACTCCACCGGGGGAAGGTCAGGTTCGTGGGTCGGCGTCTTCTTCCCTGCGCACCGTGCCGCCCACGGCGATGGCCGCGCTCAGGAGGATGAGGTTCTTGATGATGTATTGCCCCTCCAGCGTGGGGGCGAAGGGAATCTGCGTGAAGCACACCTCGGGCAGCAGAAACAGCGGCAGAATCGTCCCCGGCATCTGAAGGAAAAGCAGGAACAGGGCCACGCGGATGAGCGGACGGAAGAGCAGCCCCACCCCTATCGCCACCTCCCACCAGCCGAGCAGTGGGATGAAGAAATCGGGCGGAAGCCAATAAACCGTGCGGCGCACGAGTTCGGCCGCAGCGCTCAGCCCCAAGGGCTTCAGGATACCGAACCAGATGAAGACGACGGCGAGCGAGATTCGGAGAAACAGCCGCCCGTAGCGGTTCATCCAGCCCGAGATGTGGCGATCGATTTCATCGATGTATGTGATCAAGGAAAATCCGTCCCGGCGGCGGGCCTGAAAGCGCGACTACACTCCTGAATATAGCCGCTTATCGCGCCGGGGGAAATTCGCGCAGGCCTCGAAATCATCAGGGCGAAAGGCTTATCCCTCCCCTTCACCAGACTCCTGGCTGGGAAAACGCAAAAGCCATAAATTCTCCAAATTGAAAAATGTGGGCCATTGTCGCATAATTTCTTCACATTCTATTCAAGCGCAAAGGCGGAAAGAGCGGGCGGCCCCGTCTCGGGAGCCGCGGCCTCATTCTCAAACCCGGGAGGTGCATATGATTATCGAACGTGATTTGCCCGTCGAGATGGACGACGGGGTGGTGCTGCGGGTCGACGTCTACAGGCCCGACACCAAGGCGAAGGCGCCCGTCGTCATGGCCGGCGGCCCCTACGGCAAGGGCGTCAAGTATCAGGAGCACTACAAGCCGCTGTGGGATTCGCTGGTGAAGATGCACCCCGATATCCTGGAAGGCTCCCAGCACCGCTGGCTGACATGGGAGACGGTGGACCCCGAGATATGGGTGCCCTGGGGCTACGCCTGCGTGCGCTTCGATTCGCGCGGCGCGGGCCGCTCGCCCGGTTATCTCGACATCTTCTCCCCGCGCGAGACCAAGGATTTCGCCATCGCCATCGAATGGGCGGGCCAACAGAAGTGGTCGAACGGCAAGGTCGGACTGAACGGCGTCTCCTACTACGCCATCAACCAGTGGCAGGTCGCGGCGCTGCAGCCCAAACACCTGACGGCCATGATTCCCTGGGAGGGCGCCGCCGACCACTACCGCGACTGGGCGCACCACGGGGGCATTCTCTCGAACAAGTTCATGGAAATCTGGTATCCGCGCCAGGTAGAGGCGGTGCAGCACGGCAACCCCAAGGGCCCGCGCGACCACTGGATGGAAACGCGCTCCACGGGTCCGGCGACGCTTTCGAAGGAAGAACTCAAGGACAACCGCGCCGACACGCTCTCGAACTTCCTGGCGCGCGAGATGGACGACGACTGGTACCGCTCCCGCTCGCCCGACTGGTCGAAGGTGAAAGTCCCCTTCCTGAGCGCCGGGAGCTGGGCGGGCTTCGGCCTGCACCCGCGCGGGAATTTCGAGGCCTACACGCAGGCGGCGTCCGAGGAGAAATGGCTCGAAGCGCATCCGGGCAGGCACGAGGAGTGGTTCTATCTCGAATACGGGATGGAGCTCCAGAAACGCTTTTTCGATTACTACCTGAAGGGCGAGCAGAACGGCTGGGACAAAGAACCCCGCGTGTGGCTCAACCTCCGTCGTCCGTTCACCGACGAGGTGGAACTGCGCAAGGAGCACGAATGGCCGCTCAAGGGCACGAAGTGGACGAAGCTCTACCTCCACGCGGGCGGCAAGGGCAAGCTCGACCCGAACCCGCCGAAAGCCAAGCGCTCCAAGACCTTCCGGGCGCTGACGCGCGGCATCACCTTGCGGACGGCGCCGCTCAAGGAAGAAACCGAGATCACGGGCCCGATGGCGGCCAAGCTCTTCATCTCCTCATCCACGCGGGATGCGGATTTGTTCCTGACCGTCCAGGCGTTCTCGCCCAGGGGCCGGGAAGTCTATTTCCAGGGCACGGTCGACCCCAAGACGCCGCTCGCACAGGGGTGGCTGCGCGCCTCGCACAGAAAGCTGGATGAGGAGCTATCAGACCCCTGGCGGCCCTACCACACGCACGACGACAAACAACTGCTGACGCCGGAGCGGATTTACGAACTCGACATCGAAATCTGGCCCCAGTGCATCGTGCTGCCCAAGGGCTTCCAACTCTCCATCAACATCGCCGGACAGGATTTCGACCGCCCCGGCCCTGCGGTGGAAGCCTACGTTCCCTCGCGCGGTTCGGGGCCGTTCCTGCACGATCATCCCGTCGATCGCTCGAAAGAAGTCTTCGGCGGGCGCACGACCCTGCACTCAGGCCCGAACCATCAGTCGCACCTGCTCGTGCCGATCATCCCCAAAAGACGGCCCGGCGCGGTGGCGAAGTAAGACGCAACCAGCGGCTCAGACTCACCGCGAGCCGTTCAGGATGACTCACAAGGCCGGGGGTGGGGAGAGATTCCCCGCCCCCGGTGTGCGAGCGGCATAGTCAAACTCTGGACATACAGGCTCTATTTCTTCATCAGAAGGTTCTGTTTGACAATGTCAATACGATGACTTATATATTTCCTTGAGACGCAATCCTGGGTGTCATTACAGGATTGCCCTTCATTCCGAGACCCACGCTCCGGCGTGGGTTTTCGCGTTTCTACGATCTTGGGTTCATCATTGACTTACATAGCCTATCTTGACGAATTTGGACACATCGGGCCTTACATCAGCCGGAGCCATCCGACTCACAATGACAGCCCCGTGTTCGGCCTTGCTGGCTTCGTTCTTCCAGCCGATAAAGTACGTGGGTTCGGAACGTGGTTTTACAAGCGAAAATGCGAACTGCTCGATTTCGAGATTAAGCGGTCGGGTGAAATTCCTGCCCGGTGGGAGAAAAAGGGCGCTAGCCTTTATACGGTAACCAACGTCACCAGGTATCCTGAACTGCGAAGCTTCACAAACCGCCTGTTCAACAAGATCACTAAACTCGGCGGTTTCGTTTTCTATGTTGGAATCAAGAAGAGCGCCGATCCTGAAAATCATAAGCCAAACCAGCTCTACGAACAGATTCTCGTTGAGGCAATCAAGCGGATCAATGGGTACTGTGCTGAAGATTGCAATCTCCCAGATAATTTTCTTATGGCTCTTGACGAACACCAGCACCGCTCGGCGTTACTCACCAAAGCGGCGCAAAGCATGTATGGAAATCAATCATATCGATGTCTGATCGAGCAGCCTTTCCATCTGGAAAGCCACCGCTATCAAACCATACAGGCTGCCGATTGGATTGCAGGGCTGGTTGGACGAATTGGAGCGATTTGGGAAGATCCTGAAGCTTATCCTGAGAACGAGGTGTTCCGCAGGTATTTTGAGCATCGCCTGAATCAGGTCAGTCGTCGGAGCGGAATCCGGAGTTGATGGAACGCCCAAAGATACGCCTGGATTCAGGATCGATTCGGTGTTTCCTGGCAGCTATTCTTTGAGTAGTCAGATATGACCGGGACTATATCTCTGGTGGGCGGGAGAGGGTTCGAACCTCCGACCTATGCCTTGTAAGGGCACCGCTCTTCCGGCTGAGCTACCCGCCCATAGGGAAACGGCGCGTGGAGAATAGCATTTTGAGAGTGGGGCGGCTATCCCCGGAACCGCTGAAAATCCGGTTTCATCCATCCGGTTAAATCTGTAATTCCCCGTCCTTGGAGAAGAGTTTTCCGTCCACATAGACCTCGCCGCCCTCGCGCAAATCGCACACCATGTCCCAGTGCAGGGCGGAGTTGTTTTTCGATCCACTCTGGGGATAGCCCTTGCCGAGGGCTAAGTGCAGGGTGCCGCCGATCTTCTCGTCGAACAGCGTGTTTTTCGTGAAGCGCTGGATGCCGGCGTTCAAGCCGAAGGCGAACTCCCCCACCCTTTTCGCGCCGTCGTCCATGCCGATCATGGATTTCAAAAAAGCCTCGTTCTTATCCGCCGTCGCCTTCACGACCTCACCCTTATCGAATTCGAGCTCCACGCCGTCGACCTCGCGCCCCGAGATACAGGCGGGAAAGGAATAGCGAATCTTTCCGTCGATTCTGTTCTCCTGCGGGCCGGTGAAGACTTCGCCGTCCGGGAAATTGTTGCGCCCCGAACAATTCATGAACGGACGCCCCGCGATGCCCACGCGCAGGTCGGCGCCCGGCGCGCCGATTTCCACCACCTTGCGTCCCTTCAAATAGCGAATCACCCGCGCCTGGCGCCCGTGCTGCTCCCGCCAGCGCTTGATGCCGCCCGCCTCATCCGCGAAACACGCGCCGAAAACAAAATTCTCATACTCCCTGATCCCCATCTCGGCATCCTGCGCGTAGGCCTCGGTGGGAAACAGGGTAAGCGTCCACCGGAGGCCCCCCTTGCCCGCCTTTTCATGCTGGGCGGCGCGCTTCATGAAGGTCTCCATGATGGGCTGTCTGGTTTTAGATATAATCGCCTGTTTCTTGGGGTCCGCGCCCGAGAGCCGCCGCGTGTTCGTTTCGGATAAGATGCTGATGACGACGTCCACATTTTCCACTTCAAATTTTCTCATGGGTGAGAGATACGCCAACTGGGCGCGTTTGGCGTGCTCGAAAAAAATCTCCTCAAGCGCCGGCAGCGACACTTCGGCATGGACGTGCGCGCCGCGCCGGACGCACTCGGCGTACACCGCGCGAATGAGGGGAGCGGCGGCCGCGCCGCCACGGATGCCGACGAGATCGCCTCGCTTCACCCTTGAGGAATACCCCGTGATGATCTCCGCCATCCGCTCCACGCGCACATCTTCCATCGTTATCTCTCCCGTAATGATTTGTTCCGGTAATGCACTAAACGGCAACCCGTGATTCCGCCCCGTCCCGAGCGATGCGAGGGGGGGCGATGAATCCCTTTAACCATCATACAACAAATCGGGGGTGTGGTTCAGTAGAAAGGGGGTGTGGACTAACTCGATCGGCGTTCGTTTTTCCTCGTCATTCCGGCGCATGCCGGAATCCAGGGAATTCGCCATTTGTCTTCCGGCGGTTTCCCCCATCATCGAAGGAGAATGAAACGCCGTAAAATATCCGCCTCATCTGTTCTGGTCAACCTTGCGGCTGCCACCAGCATGCGCCGGAATGACGGCGTTACAGAACATCCTGACCGAGGACGGCGAGATTCCGTTGGGGCGAAATCTCCTTAGTCCCCTCCCTCCAGATTCATCTTGAGCAACTCCCCCAGCGCATCTTCTTCGGAAATATCGGCGGGCCAGCCGTAGGCGGCGGCCACGGCGGCGTCGAGTTCCGCGTGGGCGTCGGCGAGCCATTGCGGGCGTGTGTTGTAGAGGTTGGTGAGAGTGCGCTTCTTGAGTTCGGCGGCGGCGATCTCATCACGAGGGACGGGACGCTTGGGATAGCCCGGAACAGGCTCGTCCACCCACTCCACCCATTCGGGCGGATTCAGCCAGCGATCGCGCAGTTCCACCAGCCGCCGCGCGGCCTCGGCGATAATGATGGCGCGCGAATCGTCCGCGTAATCGGCGGCGAGTACGTCGGGCGAGAGTCCTTCCGGGAAGGGATAAGTCTCGAAAGTTGTGGTCGGCGTGTAGCGCGGGCGATCTTCCAGACTGGTGCCGAGTTTAAGCGCCCACGCCTCATGAAACCGGCTGTGCAAAAAACCGAATGTCGTATCATCATCGCGGGCGATGGCAGTCAATGCACTATCAGGACAAATACTTGAGTCTAGCCAGACGAAGAGTCGGTGCTTGGCGACGCGGGGCGTAGCGATATAGCGTGAAAAACCTTTCATGGCTCGCCACATCTCCGGGCGAGGACGCCAGTGTCGCCACCAATAATCCCGAACTCCTCTTTCCTCGCTTTTCTCTTTCAGCGGTAAAACGTGTTCTTGAATATAAGCAAAAGGTGCCTCATACAGCGCCGCATCGGCCTCACTCATTTGATCGCCGAAATCGATAATCCATTTGCCCGCCGAGCGACGAGTGAGATCCATTGCATTCATCCAAGGTTTCAAAACTTCGGAGTTAGATTGCTCGTTAGGATTCGCAGGCAAGCGGAGCCACTCGCGGGCCAAGACTCCCGGAATATCGAACGGGCCAGATTTTTGGTCACCAATAAATGCCGTTTGACTGTTTGTTGGCAATTTTCGCGCCTTTGTCAGATCCAAAGCTCCAGCCGTCAGATCGGTGTTGATCCTCAAAACCTCGTTTCCATCTAAATGTGTCGGTAACCCGGCGTCCTTTGGAGCAAAACAAACGAGAGAAACCCTAACCGCCGCTCCATCTACCACCCAAGGTTCATCCGACCATCCGTTGAAGATGACTGATTGATCGGCGATTCGATCCAGCACTGTGCGACTCTTTCCGCCCCGGATTGAGTTCGTCGCCACGAGACCAACCCGAAGTATTTTCCCCTTTGCCACCAGTTCCCCCGCTTTATGGAACCAGTAGCAAACGAGATCAGCGAATGCAGGTATCGAACCTTTATAGGCCCGACGCAAAATTCCAGTATAATTCTCATCGAGGACTCGCAGCATACGTTTCCCCCCCCAGAAACGGGGGGTTGCCGATGATGACATCGGCTTCCGGCCAGTCGGGTTCTTCGCCTTCTTCCGTCAATATCGCGTCGCGGCATTCGATGGTGTCGAGCGGTTTAAGAACCGGATCACGGTTCTCGACGAACCCGTTTCGCCTCATCCATTGGATCTCGCCAATCCATACCGAGACGCGGGCGAGTTCGGCGGCGTAGGGGTTGATTTCGATTCCCTTGACGTTTACGGGGCCGATGGCGGGAAACGCCCGTTCGAGACCCATCGCCTCGGCTTCGAGTTGCGCGCGGTGCTCCACGTCCTTTAGCGCCTGAAGGGCCAGATAGAGAAAATTGCCCGAACCGCAGGCTGGGTCGAGTACGCGGAACTCCCGCAGTTTCGCGAGATAATCTCGCAGCAGTTGATTCGCCAGCCCGCGCCTTCTCGTGCGCGCCGAGGAGGATTTCGCCGCGCCCACGCGTTCGAGATGCTCGCTGATCTCCTCCTTCACCTCCTCCCATTCGGCGAGCAAAGGGAAGATGATCACCGGCTCGATAATAAGCATGATCTTGTCGCGATCCGTATAGTGCGCTCCGAGTTGCGAGCGTTTATCCGGGTCGAGGCCACGCTCGAAGAGGGTGCCCAGGATGGAAGGGTCGATCTCCGACCAGTCGAGGCCCGCCGCCGTGAGCGCGGTTTCGATTTCAACTTTTTCCAACGGCAAAGCTTCGTTGTCGTCGAACAACCCGCCGTTGAACCACGCGACAGGCTCGAAGCCGACATCGCCGCCTTCGGACATCGCCCCGAACAGGCGGCTTGCCAATTCGGCAAACGCCTCGGGCCGCTTTCTCGCTCCCTCCAGCATCCGCGTGAACATCTGGTTCGGCAGGAGTCCCACGTCCTCGGCGAACATGCAGAACACCAGCCGGTTGATGAAGTGCGCCACCGCCAGTGGATCGTGTCCGCGCGCCCGCAGCGATTGCGCGAGTAGGGCGAAGGTGGCAGCCGCGCGCTCGGTGATTTCCTGCCTGCTCTCGCCGGGACGGAGCCGTTCGGGATCCGCCATCGCCCATTTGAGCTTCTCTCGGTTTGCGGCATCAACCAGATCTTCAAGCGCGAACTCGTGCGTCTCGCTCACGCTGTTCGTCCAGTTGGTGTGGATGCGGAAGCGCGCCATGTCGGAGACGATGAGCAGCGGCGGGTTGTCGAGCGCGAGAGTGTATTGCCGAAGCTGAGAAAAAGCGGCGTCCAAATTCTTGTGCTTGCCCTTGTATTCCCAGGCGAAATGATGCCGCTTCCACACGTCGGCCCAACCCTTGCCGCCGGTGTCCTTGCGCGCGCCGCGCTCGAAGCAGTAGTGATCGCCCTTGGGGTCGGCCTCCGCCGGAGTCTGCTCGCCCAGCAAACGGCACAGGTCGATGAAGTGCTCCTGCGCCGCCGAACTTTCTTTCAACTCCGAGACCCGCCACTTGGTGATGAACTCGCTCGGCGTCATACTCGGCGTTTCCGTAAAAAGATTACCCGGTCGCATTCCGCCAACATACCGAGTCTTTTATCGCCCGGCAACCGGATTCGCTTGCTTCTGGCTCGGAACAATCGCTCATTCTTCAATCGCGATTGACCCCCCACCATCTCGCTTGCAGGCTCACGCCCTTACCTCGCTGACGGGCTTTCCCCTCGGAAAGCTCGACCCTCAAGGGGGGAGTGTTGTCTCCTCTCTCCCCGGTCGGAACAATCGCTCATTCTTCAATCGGGAAACCCTCCCTCCTCAGTCGGGTTTCACCCGCAAGGGGTGAGTGATTCCTCCTTTATCACTCGGAAATGACTTATTTCCGGGACTCGCCACATCACGCAAGACGCGCATTTGCCCGCATTTGCCGTCATCGGGTTTATATCAACCTCAACGCTCACGCCGGGTTTGTCCCGCAATTCCCCGCATTTCCCACCCGCGCGGATTCGGGGGATTTCGGTATGATGGCGGAGCCGACCGGTTCGTTCGGGCCGGGTCAAACCCTCCTTCCTCAGTCGGGTTTAATCTGAAAATATCGATAAATATAGATAAATTCACGGGGTTTTTCGATAAATTAATGGCTATTTATTTTCTTCGGAAATGACGCCGCCGCAACGCGGCGCAGGGGAATTCTGCCATGGACAGCTACTCCTGCGATGACGGCAAATGCGCGGATTTGCGGGGAGTTGCAGTGGTGATATTCTCCCGTACACATCAACCGGCTTTGATTTTTTTAGAGAGCATATAACCTATTTAATATCAATAGTTTATATGGCGTTTACCATACACTTGGAATCATCCCCATAGCGAGGCGACCCGGTTTGATGATATAATGGTGGAACCATTACCGAGAGTTTCCAGTATAGAGGAAGACGCAATGCCCAGACGCCATAAGGTGCGGAAATTCAAGCCCTATCTCATGCGCTACCTTCATTCGGAGGACCCGAACTTCGAGCCCGTTCTCCATGATCTGCTCGAACACGAGCACGAGGTGTATGACGAGAGCACCGTCGGAGAAGGCGCGGAGGTGACGCGCGGGGAGAGGCTTTCCCATATGTGGCACGTCGTTTTCACCGAACTTACCGACATTCTGACCCCCTTCCACATCGAACAGCTTTTCGAGCGCCTGGAGAAGGATTTCTCCGCCAAATGCCGGATTCTGCGCGAGATGTCCGACCCCCAGCCGATGGAAAAGGAGCCCGAATTCAGGCACTACCTCATGCGCTATCTCCAATCCAACGACCCGAACTACGAGCCGGTGCTCCGCGATTTGCTCGAACATGAGCACGAGGTCTACGACGCCATGTCGGCAAGCGAGGAGACGGATTTTCAGCGCGGAGAGAGCGGAACGCTCGCCTGGCAGGCGGTCCATGGCCAACTCTCGAAAGTCGTTTCGCCCGAGCAAATCAAGGAGCTATTCGACAAGCTGGAACGTGATTTTTCAGACACTTGCGAGCTTTTCCACGAGATGGCCGAGGCGGAAAAACTCATGCAGGAAGAAGAAGGCGGACCCGGCTAGGCTTAGGGTTTGCGCCTTTGATCCTCTTGCCACTCCTGGCCGCAATACTTACAATCCAAGGCTCATCGCGTCCAAGGACAATCGAACACATCATCAAACCCGACATCCTGAAACTGCCTATCGAGAGAGGAACCCCACATGGCCAAATACTCATACGACCATCTTCACTTCCGGAGCGAAGACCCGCACGCCGCCCGAGATTTCTGGATCAACATGTTCGGCGCCACCGTCGTGCAGGAACGAGAATTGGGCGGCGCCCCGTCGTTCAACATGGAATTGAACGGCATGGTGTTCCTCGTCTCGGGCAGGGCGAAGGGGGAAGACCCGGTGCGCACGGGCTCCGATCCCCGCTACGGGCTGGATCATTTCGGGCTTATGGTCGACGACATGGACGAGGCGCAAAAAGAGCTGACCGAAAAGGGCGCCGAGTGGATTTGCGAGCCCTGGGAAATACGCCCAGGGGTGAAAATCGCCTTCATCAAAGGCCCCGATAACATCAGCATCGAAATGGCCCAGCGCGGATGATTGGATACGCCCAATACTCGGTAAAGTATGCCCGAGAGGGTGATTGCACGCGCAAGGTTTTGTTCCTGTTCGCCCTCCGGCTGGGCCAAGGTGATGGCCTCGTGAGAACAGGCGCGTGAATTTCCAGGGCTGGAACCTTCTCGTTCTGAAATGATAATCTTTTCCAAGAAGCTTGCCCCGCCGCCGGGAATCTCGCCATGAAGAAATGGAACAGACGAGAATTGCTGAAAAACTCCCTGCTCGGCCTCACCGCGCTGGGCACGGGCGCCTTCGCGTTTAGGAAAACCCTCGCCCCCACGCCCGCATACGGGGAATTGGGGGAATTCGGGAAATTCCTGCTCGCGCAAGGCGAAAAACTGGATGAAGCGCCGCCCAAAGCGCGAAAACCGACCGCCTCCGACGCCATGGGGCCCTTTTACAAAAGTGGGGCTCCGTTCCGTGGTTATTTGATGCCGAGGGACGCACCGGGGGCGCGCATGATTATCCGCGGCCAAGTCTATGGGCATGACACTCAAAAAACGCTCGAAGGCGCGACCATCGACGTATGGCAGGCTGATACGAACGGCCACTACCACGGTATGGATGAGAAGGATAATTACCTCTATAGAGCGCGTATGCGCACTTCACGGCGCGGCCTTTATCAGTTCGAAACCGTGCATCCGGGGCGTTATAACGTTGGCTCCGGGCTGAGGCCATCCCACATTCATTTTTATATCCGCCACCCTGATTACCAGCCGTTGGTGACGCAGTTATATTTTCAGGGTGACCCGAGATTGGGCGACCATGAACGCTCGAAACCCTCTTTGATCATTCCCCTCCAGAAAACTTTTGTGGGGAAAAGGTATGAACTGGGGTTTTTCGATATCGTTTTGGTGAGAAAGTAAAGGAGTCTACACGTCTCCCGTATGAAACGAAGAAACCCGAAAGACCTGGCACTCAGCCGTAGAGCGCCGTTTGAAGCTGCTCGCGCATTTTATCGGGCGCCATTCCAAAGGCGCGCAGTGTGTCGCCCGCTTCCTGAATGACCCGATCGATATCCTCATAGATTTTGTACGTCTTGGTGTAGTCGGGATACTCAAACCCCATGGCCTGGCCGAGAATCGTCATGAAATTCTCGATTTCAAAGGACTCACTCTTTTCCAGATCACATAGTTCACGATGACAACTATGATAAACGGTGAGCAGCGAATCCACCCGAGCGCGGCGCGCCGAGTCGAAAAGTTTCTCGCGCATCGCCGCTTTCGCCTCTGGAATCTGGAGCGTGGGGCATTGATAGCCATGATCCGAGAGTTGTTCAATCTCCACGAACTCGAGACCGGGAACAACCTTAAGGATTTTCATGACATTTTCCTCTACGCCATCGCTCCCCCCATGCAGGTGCACGGCGACGCGCTTTTCCACCTTTTGCGTAAATTCTCCTCGCAAGGTTTCCAGATTATCCACCAGGTATTGCGTGATGTGGACAAAAGGCAAAATTTCTTCCTCGCTATGTTTCGAATCACCCGCCATGGGGAGTACCGGCTTCCCGGTGTATAAGTGCTGGTATTCTGAGTATTGCATCTGGCAAGTAGGGCAGAAAGTAATGACTCTTTCCGGCGCATATGATTTGAAATAATCAAGGGATCGCGCGCCCATCGCCGCTCCTGCTTCCAGATCTCCACGCCTGATGTGGTTGATGCCGCAACAATGACCCACGCCGCCGGCCACCTCATAGTCCAACCCCAGCCGGTCGAAAACATCTATGCAAGAGAGCAGGATGTGGGGTGTCTGGAGGATGTTGCACCCAAAGTAAAACACCGCATCCACTTTGTTCGCCTTGGGGCCCCGCACGGCGGTGAGGCGTCTGAATTGCTCCGGCTCAAGTTGGAGGGCGGCCATAAAGCGAATCTTTCGGCTCATATCCTGAAAATAAGACTGGCCGGCCTCTTGGATTTCCGCTTCCTCAGATTCGATATTCTGGAGCTTGAGCTTGGCATAGGAGAGCATTTCACGGGGGTTGACGTCCTCCGGGCAGGCCTCGATGCAAATTCCGCTTTTTTGACAAGCCTTGGCCCAAAGCGCTCCTTCTGGTTCATAGGGACGATTGTTGATGATGTCGACAACGGATTTCGTCACTCGTTCGGGCTCTGCGCCTTTGGCTTCTGAATACTTGACCATCGGGCAGACTTCATAACACTTTCCGCAATGCGTACAGGCTTCGGTGATATGGGCGATTCGCTCTTCCATAAAACTCTGATAAGCAGTAGCTTCCATGGTTCTCCTTCATGAAGGTAAGGAGAAAATTCTATGAGAGGTGGCCGAGGCGGTCAACCAGGCAAAATAATGTATCGATGCGGATTTCTCAGCCGAGGCGCTGATGCGAGTTGGTTTCCTATCTCAAGAGTTTTGACCAGATCCTCCTAATATGTTAGTTAAGAGCCAGTTTTCCTGACTTCTGGAGTGACGGAAAACCCTCATGGAAATGGTCTCATCCCCGCATCCGCACAAACATGATTCGTTTTGAACGGAAGGTTTCGAGGAGGTTTTGAGAAATGTCGAATGCTAGAGAGAAATACGATGTCGTCGTCGTGGGTTGCGGCAACGCCGCACTTTGCGCATCGCTTGCGGCGCGAGACCAGGGGGCGAAGGTCCTGGTGCTAGAAAAAGCGCCCGAACCATGGCGTGGCGGTAATTCGGCTTTTTCTGGAGGACTTTTCCGCTTCGCCTTTAACAGCATCGAAGACATCTACTCCCTCGTTCCCGATCTTTCCGACGCCGAAAAAGAAAACATCGAGATTGACCCCTACACGTCGGAAAAATTCTTTGACGATCTTGCCCTATTAACCGAATATCAGACCGACGGCGATCTCGCCTCTGTCCTCATCCACGAGTCCTTCCCGACCCTGAAATGGATGCAGTCTAAGGGCTTACGGCTCATCCTCGCAAGCGGTCGGCAGGCATTCAAAGTGGACGGCAAGATGCGCTTCTGGGGCGGTCTGGTTCTCGAAATCGTCGGTGGCGGACGCGGCCTCATCGATTCACTCCTCGATGCCGCAAATAATGTCGGAGTCGAGATTCGCTACGCATCAAAGGCAATGCGTCTGATCACGGACCCGATGGGCGGCGTGACGGGCGTCGAGGTTAAAGGTCCCGATGGGCCTTATGAAGTCGAAGCCCACGGGGTGGTTCTTGCATCCGGTGGTTTCGAGGCGAACGCCGAGATGCGCTGCCGGTACCTGGGCCCGGGCTGGGAACTCGCGAAAGTCCGCGGCACTCCTTACAACACGGGTGACGGCATCAAGATGGCGCTCGATATCGGCGCCCAACCCTATGGCAACTGGAGCGGCTGTCACGCCGTCGCGTGGGACTTGAACGCCCCGCCCTTCGGTGACCTCACGGTAGGAGAGTCCTACCAGAAACACTCCTATCCGTTCGGCATCATCGTGAATATCGAGGGCAAACGTTTTGTTGATGAAGGAGCCGATTTCCGAAACTATACCTATGCTAAATATGGTCGAGACATTCTCCAACAACCCCAACGGGCCGCTTTTCAGATTTTCGACCAGAAAACGGTTCACATGCTGCGTGATGAATACCGCATTCGCGAAGTCACCAAGGCCGAGGCCAACACGCTCGAAGAACTTGCCAGACAACTCGAGATCGACGTCGATGCGTTCGTCAAAACCGTTCAGGAGTATAACGCCGCCATTCAGCCGGGCGAATTCAATCCGACCATCAAAGACGGCAAATGCACAAAAGGGATCGAACCACCGAAATCGAACTGGGCGCTTCCCATCGATGAACCGCCCTACCTCGGTTTCGGCGTCACCACGGGGATCACATTCACCTTCGGCGGCATCCGCGTAACACCGAAGGCGGAAGTCATGAATACCGAAAATGAGATTATCCCGGGGCTGTTCGCCGCAGGCGAACTTGTGGGCGGCGTCTACTATTTCAACTACCCGGGAGGCACGGGACTGACCTTGGGCTCCGTCTACGGTCGACTGGCAGGCACCGCAGCGGGGCAGCGCGTCGCCAAGACGAATGCGACCTCCACGTAATTCCCTCTTTTCGAGACAATGAGGAAGCCGCCTTCGGGCTTAACTGATTGGCGATCAGAAACCTCGACAGCAATGACCTGTTCCCAAAATCATAAAGTCATGCGTCTCATTGCGTAATACCGCTCAACGAAATCGACTCGCCATTCAAGCTCACGGTGCTTTTCAGCGGAACGGCGGCCGTCACCATTTGTTCGGCAAAGCATCCTTGTTTCGCATTCTTAATGACCGCCAATATCTTTTCCGCCGTTTCATCGGATTCCACCTCAAAGTGCGTACGAATCTCGGTGCAACCGGAATTTACCGTGCCCTTGAGGACAGAACCCCTTAAAAAATAATTGAAATCCACATGCACCTTGGCGTGTGTGAAGGACACTTTCATCATATGCGCGTACCGCGCAAGCTGGGTGAGAAGTCAGAATCCCACCCCCATGGCAATGTAGCAAAGGGGCTGGGGGTAGGAATCCTCCCCACCGATTCGGGGCGGCTCATCGCAATACACCTCGAAATGTCTGTGCGTCCCCAGTTTGAGTTGGCCTTTTCCCTCTATCGTTTCGGTGTCGGCGGACATAGTGAAAGCATAGCCTTGCGTGGGGAGTTCGGGCTTATCTATCGCACGCTCACCTGGAGTGGCACTGTCTTTACGCGGATCGAGAGGTTCCACTTGTTTTGTCTCCTTTGGTGTCATAAGAATGGCAGAAGAAAAACGCTATTATGCACGCAAGGGCGGTGTAAGAGAACCGCTGGGGCACTCGTTTTTTTTGCATATAAAGGAGTTGTTTTGTGAACCGAATCGTCGTGCCAGATGACTATCCTTCCGTTTTCATAGGCAGCGCCGCCGAAGCCCGACTGCGGGAAATCGGAGACGTAGAAATCCATACCTCAAACCCGCAGACACCCGAAGAATTACTCAACCGCGTTTCTGGGGTGGATGGAATCATCAATATCAGAGCCTTTTGCAAGTTCGACGCGGATTTTTTCTCTAATTGCAGCGCTCTCAAAATACTTTCGATTTGGGGAACAGGCACGGATCATGTCGATTTGAGCGCGGCAAAAAACGCAAACGTCATCGTCTCGAATACGCCGGGCGTGGCCGCCGTTTCCGTGGCGGAACACACCCTGGCCCTCATGATGGCGGCGGCGCGTCAAATACCCGGAAATGATTCCTCCATGCGGGCGGGCGAGTGGCCGCGTGGCCAGATGACACAGTTGATCGGAAAAACGCTCGGCCTCATCGGCCTGGGCGCCATCGGCCGGCAGACTGCCCGCATCGCCGCCGGTATCGGGATGAAGCTTATCGCCTGGACATTTCATCCAGACGATGATTTCGCCGCAGAGGTAGGGCTGGAATTCGTCGATTTGAACACTTTGTATGAACGGGCCGATGTTGTCTCGGTACACGTGCGGCAATCGGCGGACACCATCGGCATGATCGACGCGGAGGCGTTCTCTCGCATGGGGCCAAACACCATTTTGGTGAACACTGCCCGTGGACCAATTCTAGATGAAAAAGCGCTCATATCGGCTTTGGAGAATGGGACTCTGGCCGCGGCGGGTCTCGACGTATTTGACCAGGAACCTCTGCCCCCAGACCATCCACTCGGAAAACTGAAAAACGTGGTTCTCTCCCCGCACAATGCCGGTATCACGCCCGAGGTGACCGAAGCAGGACTTTTGATGTCGGTGGAAAACGTTGCCGCCGCACTCTCGGGTAAGCCTCAAAACGTGGTGTATTCATTCTGATTTGCTATAATGGGGCATGGAAATAGGCCGTTTCTTTACCTGGAGTCCTCCGTACAGAGTCAATAGCGGCATGAATCTTCCTTCAATTCTTTCGCCCGAAACAGCAAGGAGAAAAAAATGAATGCTACAGGAAGGGCCTGCGTAGCGGAAGCCATCGGCACGTTTGCGCTGTGCTTCATAGGCGCCGGCGCCATCATCTTGAATCAGAAAACGGGCGGAGCCGTGGGTTTGATCGGCATCGCCTTGGCCCACGGTTTGATCCTCTCGGTCATGATTTCCGCGATGGGACACGTATCGGGTGGCCACTTCAATCCAGCCGTCACCATCGGTTTTATGGTGACTAAAAAGACCGACGCCGGCACAGGCATTTCCTACATTATCAGCCAACTCGTGGGTGGAACCGTGGCCGGCATCCTGCTGAGAATCATCTTTGCCGCCGACGTCTGGCAAAAAGTGAATCTGGGAACCCCGACCCTGGCGAGTGACGTGAGTTTCGGCATGGGGATTCTGATCGAAATCATCCTCACGTTCTTCCTCGTCACCGCTATATGGGGCTCCGCGGTGGACGACAGGCACCCCGACGTGGGTGGTTTCGCGATTGGCCTCACCATCGCCGCAAACATTTTGATGGGAGGTCCACTCACGGGAGCATCCATGAATCCAGCGCGCACATTCGGCCCCGCATTGGCCGGAGGCGGATTCGATGGCATCAACCACTTGGTCTATTGGATAGGCCCCATCATCGGCGGTGTGGCGGCAGCGTTGGTCTACAACAACATACTGATCAAAAAAGAATAAGGCGAAAAAATAGCCCCGGCAGTCGATACGTGCCGGGGCTATTTCGTGTGGCTTCCTACGCGTTTTCTCTGGCGATATTTGTGGGCGCACCCTTCAGAAACGCTTCGATGTTCGCCACCGGCACGTCGCGGAACCTCGCATACGTGCCATCGGTAATCCAAGCCGAATGCGGCGTGATGATGACATTATCCAAAGAACGATAGATTGAATCTTGCGGCAACGGCTCGAAAGGCTCAAAAACGTCGAGACCCGCGCCGGCGATGCGTCTATTACGCAAGGCGTCCAGCAGCGCATCCTCATCCACAATTTGAGCGCGTGCCGTGTTGATGAAATAAGCCGTTTCCTTCATCCGGGCGAATTTCTCTCTCGTCATGAATGGCGCGGCGCCCGCCGGCAAATGAAGGTGGAGCGACACAACGTCAGATGCGAGACATTCCTCGACGGAAGCCGCTTCCGCCCCCTCGGCTTGCGCGCGCTCGGGCGTCATGGAAGGAGAGCAGGTGACGACCCTCATCCCGAAGCCCAAGGCCATGCGGCAAACCAGGCGGGCGATGTGCCCGAATCCAATGAGGCCCAGCGTCTTCCCGGCAAGCTCGACCCCTTGATCCTGGGGCCAGCCGCCCTCTTTCATGGCGGGGAACATGAGAGGCATTCTTTTCGCCAACGCCAGCATCAGCATCATCGTATGCTCGGCCACCGATGAGGCGCTCGCCGCGGGCGTCGTGCTCACCACGATCCCGCGTTCGTTCGCGCGCTCCATGTCGATCATGCGTGGGCGCGTGCCCATCACGGAAATCATCTTGAGATGAGGAATATGATCAAGTAAATCAGTTGTCTTTAAGTCGGTTTGATACCTGGTCGTCAGGATGATTACCGCGTCTTTCAGGCGCTCGCGGAGCAATTCTTCACTCTCGGCGTTCTCGGTGTAATGATGCACATCACCCAAGGCGCGCAATCGCCCGAGAGCTTCGGAACCTTCAAACAAATGAAAACTATCGTCCGGAATAACGATTTGCATCGATGATGGCTTAACTATCACTCACGAGAACGACCGCCGATTTATCGATGGTCAACCGCACTTTGCTGCCCACGCCAAAGAATTGATGCGGGTCGCCGATGACACGGAGCGGCTCTTCCAAACCCGGCACTTTCACCAGATAGTCCACCGTGCTGCCGAAATAATAGCCGCGCGTCACCTCGCCATCGAGTACGTTTTGAGCATCCGAGCCGCCCACATCGGCATTCTCGGGATGCACCTGAATGCGGTGGGGCCTTATGGATACGAGCTCTCCCATTTTTCCGCCGTCGGTATTCATCATGAACTTGGCGCCGTCGCCAGCCTCAAAAAGATCCGGGGCGCTCATTTTCCCTCGAATCGAGTTCGTCACGCCGACGAATTCGGCCACAAATTTCGTCGCCGGAATATCGTAAATATCAGACGGCTTGCCCACTTGTTCAATCTTTCCACTGTTCATGACGCAAATTCTATCGCTGGTGACCATGGCCTCGGCTTGGTCATGGGTCACATAAATACTCGTGATATTAAATTCATCGTGCAGGCGTCTGATCTCGAAGCGCATCTCCTCGCGCAAGTTGGCGTCGAGGTTCGAGAGCGGCTCATCCAGCAATAATACGGCTGGCTCCACCACGAGGGCGCGGGCCAGGGCCACGCGTTGCTGTTGACCACCCGAGAGTTCTCCCGGATACCGTGCGCCCAGATGATCCATTTGCACGATAGAGAGCAGGCCTTTAACGCGCTTATCCGCCTCGGCGCCCGTAATACCGCGGAATTTCAATCCATAGCCGACATTCTGGGCCACCGTCTTGTGCGGCCAAATGGCGTAGCTCTGGAAAATCATGCTCATGTTGCGGCGCTCGGGCGGTATGACGCTGCTGGCATTCGAAACAACCTCTCCATCCATCACGATTTCACCGCCGTTTGGCTCGATGAAACCGGCCACGAGCCGCAGCGTCGTCGTTTTGCCGCAACCCGATGGGCCCAAAAGAGAAATCAACTCCCCATGCTCGATGTGCAGATCTATCTCATCCACCGCGCGAACATCCGTGCCAAAGATTTTCAAAAGCCCTCTTAAGTCTAAAACCGCCAACGCAAATCTCCCTTTCTCTATCCGGCGGAACGCATGAAGTCCCGTCCCGCCAAGCGGAAACCGACCGCTATCGCCACCAAAGTGATAAGCAACAACAATATCCCGAGAGCCGATATGGGACCCAACAGCGTTTCTTCATAGAAATCGATGATGACCACCGAGATGACCTTCGTATTCGTCGTCCAAAGCAGAACCGAGGCGCTCAATTCCCTGAGCGAGGGCATGAACACCAATATCCACGACGCGATGATACCCGTCTTGAACAAGGGTATCGTCACGTCCTTGAAAACCTGAAGCCGATTCGCACCCATGATGCGGCAACTCTCCTCGAGTTCAGGATGAATACTCGTGAGGGCCGCGTTCGACGTCTGATACGCCAAAGGCAGGTATTTGGTGAGATAAGCCAGGAACATGATCCAGAGCGTTCCATACAGCACAAAGGGTTGTTTCGTATAGGCTGAGAACAGGCCAATCGCCAAGACGATGCCGGGAATCCCAATGGGCGCGGTCGCCATGAAACCCATGTATTGATGTCCCTTGATGAGCTTGCGCTGTGCGATGAAAGCGGAAATCGCGGCCACGATCGTGGCGCCGGTCGCCGCCATGATGGCCAGGAGAACCGTATTGTAGATCGATACTCTCACCGCATCATTCGTCAATATGAAATGATAATTCGACAAGGTGAAGTTCGCCCAATTCAATCCGCCGCCCAGGTTTTTCATGAATGACGTGGTCAACAAAGCCAACGCGGGCAGAACAATCGCGCAAACAAGAGGGAGCAGGGAGAGTAGAAACACCGGAATCCGCCAAGCCCCCAGTTTTTGGGGTCGTCTCTGCCCTCCCTTGCCGCCGACCGTGGCGTAGCCCCGGCGGCCCAGGATCGTGCTGCGCGTCCAAACCATGCAGATCGCCAAAACGAGCATGGGCATCGCGTAGGCTGAGGCCAAGCCGAGCAAATCGTCTTCCGAAACCATGAAAGCGCGAAGCTGGGTCGTCATCGTGTGCTGACCCGCCGGTATCGCCAATACAGCCGGGATGCCGAAAAGAATCATCGCCTCAAGCGCCGCCAGGATGAAACCCGCGAATAGAGAAGGCATAACTAGCGGCAAAGTAATGCTGTACATGGTGTGGAACGTGCCGCCGCCCGCTACATTGGCAGCGTCTTCTACGTCTGAGGAAATATTATTCAAGCCTGATAAAACGACAATGAATACAAGGGGGAACGTGTAGAGCGACATGGCGAATACGACGCCCTTCATCGTGAAAATGTCGAACAGATAAAACTCATCACTCAAGAAAAATATCCCGCGAATCCATTTATTCAGCCACCCTTCGTTCCTTCCCGCCAGGAATATCCAGGCGATGGCGCCCAAGAAAGGAGGGGTCACGAAAGAGGCCAAGATGCCGTTTCTGATTAAATTCGGGAAAGGGATATCCGTTCGGCTGACCACCCAGGCCATCACGGCTCCCACCACCAGAGATATGCTGCCCACGGAGACGGCAAGCATCATCGTGATGTACATCGGCTTGTAGTATTCCGAGGTCTCAAAAGCGTCAATATAGTTCTTGAAGGTAAAGCCGCCGGCCTCATCTTCAGAAACAAAGAAACTTTCCTTGAAAAGCTGGAAGATGGGATTCGCCACCAGGATGATTAGCAGGATAAACAGCACTACCCAGACGATGACGGAATAGTCGAATTTTCTGGTGGCTGAGGGTTCGCCTCCCGAGACCATTCCGGGAAGCTGTTGCGCATCTTGCGTCATATCCGCATCTTTCCTTTTCGAAGTTACACTTAAGCTGTTTTCGAAAAATTCATTCTGTCAAAATAAAAATGAAACGGGAGCGATTCCTCGATATTTCGCAAGAAACCGCTCCCGCTCATACTTTTGATTTACACGCCGAAGAGCTTCTTGAACATCTTGCGCGTCGGCTTGTTTTTCTTCTTCAGTTCCGTCCCGCTAATGGCCATCAGGTTGATGTCCTTGAGCGCCGGTAACGCTTTGGGGTACTTCACATTCGGATTGCCCACATAGAGGAAGTAGTCCGCCAGAAGCTGCATGGTCTCCAGGCTGAACAGGTAATCAGTGAACACGCGCGCGGCGTTGGGGCGTGGCGATTTCGTGAAGACGCCGTTCGGCGAAGTCACCAAAGCCAAGCCCGCCGGGGGAACGATGGGTTTGAGCGGCTCGCCTTTCTGAATCAGCTTGAGCAGCGAATAGGAGGTCGTACCCGCTCCCAGCCAAGCCTCCCCACGCGCTACCAGAGGAATGCCGCCGGCCGCTGATTGCACGATTTTGGGCTTTTGCTTTGCCATCATTTTATAATAGTCCCAGCCGAATCTGTTCACGATGTTGATCATGCCGTTCGTGACGAACCCGCTGTAGCTCGGGTGCGATTGAACGATTTTGCCTTTCCATTTTGGGTCGAGGAAATCCTTGTACGTCTTGGGCGCATCCTTCGCGCTGATTTTCTTGGTGTTGTAGAAAGGCATCAACACGCCCGCGCGGAGAATCGTCCAGTAATTGTCCTTGGTCACGAACTTCGGGTTGAAGTTGCCCGTTCCGGCCGGCTTGTAGGGCGTGATGATTTTCTTCGCTTTGAGGTTCAGGAAATGACCCAGGTTCGAAGTGTGAATCACGTCGGCGATGTAAATTCCACCTTTGCGCTCTTGCAGATAACGACGATAGAGCTTGCCCGAGCCGTCGCGGTGGAGGACACACTTAATCCCTGTTTTTTTCTTGTTGTAGCGGTTGCAGATATCCTGCGCGATATTTATCGTGAGCGAAGAATACCAGACAATTTTCCCTTCTTTCTTGGCTGCGCGCATGGTCGCCTCATCCGCGGCGAACACCGGTGCGCTCAACAAAGCCACTGCCATGAGACCAACGATGATTCCTTTCAGCATTTTCTCTCTCCTTTGCTCGTAAAGTAGCCGACAGGTCCGTGTGAAGAAGCTGTATCTCCAGAGTTTATGGAGTATTCTGAGATTTCCTTTAAGCCACCATTCATCATGTTTTTCAGAATTATGGAAATCATACCAAAACTTCCCGCATCGTCAACCATACGGAATCATGTAATGGAATCCCGCATGCGGTGCGTACAGGGATATTCATGGCCGTGAAGCCTCTGCTCCGCCCTCTTGCGGCTTTCCCCCGGGAATAAAGCGCCGGGCGACAAAAATGGTGACGATTGCTCCTAATATCGCCGCAATTCCCGGACCTATGAATGCCCAATCCCAATTGAGCGGAAGTTCACCATTGCTCGAATCATTACTCATATCCAAAAATTTTCCCACAACCATGGGCGCGAGGGACCCAAGCAGAAAACCCAGACCCGATTGAATGCCCAACGCTGAACCGAGGTGGCGTCTGGGCGTGAGTTCCGTGGTCAACACCACCAGCACGGGGGCATCCACGTGCATCACGATCACCCAGATCAGGCAAAGAATCTGCAGAATTGCGAAAGGCGTCCCGAAAGCGAACCCGACAGAAATCGAAATGAGGCCACTCAAAAAAAGGCTCGCGATAATCGTGGGCGGGCGGCCAATGCGATCGGCAAACCAGCCGCCTATGAGCTTCGAAACCGCGCTGAGCCCAATGATCAGGGCGGCGGATGAGGATGCAACACGCAGGGCGCTCTCGCGCGTCTCCGTTCCCGTCATCACAAGGGATGCCGCCAGAAAAGTGACTATCCAGCCTCTGAAGGCAAACACCTCCCACCTGTGCGCGCCTACAACACCGATCAGCATCCACACAGGGGCCGGCAGCCTGGGAAATTCAAATCCTGCATCCTCATCAACCCTTGGCGAAGGTAGAGACGGAAGCAAAAATACCATGGCCACAAAACCGATAGCCGGTCCTAGAGACGTCAACGCGAACGCCGTGCGCCAGTCGAAATTCGCAATGAGTACGCCCGTCACATAAATCGATGCGGCCACGCCCACTGTATAAAAAAACGTATACACTCCCACCATGCGAGCACGCCTCCCCTGCGGGGCGTACTCCGCCACCAGCCTCAACGCGGGCGCATACGTGCCGGCCAGCCCCACGCCGGTGAGGCCGCGAAACAACGACGCGCTGATGAAACCATCGGAGAGAAGCGGGAACATGAAATTCAGAAGCGCCAGCCAAAGGCTTGAAGCCAAGTATATTTTTTTCGCGCTCATATAATCCGTTGCGGTCGCCAGCACGGCCGAGGCGAGAATGTAGCCTACGTAAAACGCCGTATAAATCGTGCCGGCCTGCACGTTCGTAAGGTTCCACTCCGCCTTGAACAACGGGAGCGCCGCCACATAATTCGCATAGACGAACATCATCGGCACCTGCGCCGCGCAAATCGCCCAAAGCCAATGGGTTGATGGTGGATTGCGCTTTTGCATAAAACCCCTCTAGTCCAAGATGGGGAGAGGATAAAGGATTCGATATCCTCTGGCGAGGGAGCGGGTATTTTGTTGCCTTGCTATCCTGAAGCGAGCATCCTGTTATATGCTCCTTTTTCTGAACCAAATTTCCCGGAGCCAACAAATGTCTACCCCCATCATTGATTTCAGAGTCTCATGTCCTATTCCCGAGGGTCTGGACAGATATTTGAAGCCGACAGGCCGCTTTGCCGACTACGCCAAACATTATGGAGAAAGGGTGTATGGCAACGAGGAAGAACACGGCTATATGAAGCCGAAGGAGTTTGTCGCCTTTTTGGACGAACAAGGGTTGGACAAGGCCCTCATCAAGACTTCCGACATGACGACAATCTCAGGCGCGAAATTTCCCGCCGACGTTTTGCACGAATACATCAAGGATTACCCGGATCGACTAATCGGAACGGCCGGGTGCGACCCTTTTCGCGGCATGGACGCGCTGCGCGATTTGGAGCGCGACGTAAAGGAATACGGACTCCGGGGCGTGAACATGGGGCCATGGGAGCTTGGACTTCATGCGAACGACAAGAAGTTCTATCCCATTTACGCCAAATGCGTGGAGTTGGACATTCCCGTTCTGCTCCACACGTCTATGAACCTTTCCAGTACAAATTTGCTTGATTTTGGGCGCCCGATTTACCTGGATGAGGTGGCGAGAGATTTTCCCGAGCTCCGCATTGTGGCGGTGCACGGGGGTTGGCCATGGATATCGGAAATGATCGCGGTAAGTTGGAGACACCCCAACCTGTATATCGAAATCAGCGGCACGATGCCCAAATACATCGCCACGCCCGACACCGGCTGGGAGCCCCTGATCCGCTACGGAAGATCGGTGCTCAAGAATAAAATTCTCTGGGCATCGAACTGGCCGATGATCAGCCCCAAGGAAAGTCTGGCTGAATTCGATAAGTTCCCGCTGAAAGACGACGTGAAACAACTCTGGTTCGGAGGAAACGCTCTTAAGGTTTTGGGGCTGGAAGAATAAACATCCGAAGACAGAAAAAGCGGGAGCTTTCGCCGCTCCCGCTTTTGCATTCTGATTGCTTTTACGACGCCACTACCACTTCTTCGATTAAGCCATACTCTTTAGCGAAGGCTCCCAACTTGCTCATGTTGGCATCAGACGGCGCGCAGAGCGGCAACCTGTATTCCAGCGCAATGCGCCCCATGATCGCCAAGGTCGCTTTCGCCGGAATCGGATTCGTCTCGCAGAACATCATGTGGTTGAGTTCCCACATCTTGTAGTGCAACTCTTTCGCCGTGGCGGAATCTCCATCAAGCTGGGCCTGACACATCCGGGCCACGTCTGCGGGCGCCACATTCGCCGTCACCGAAATCGTGCCCACGCCACCCATCGCCATCATGGGCAACGTGACGAAATCATCTCCTGAAAGCACGATGAAATCGTCCGGCACCCGAGATATGATGTCGCAACAATTCGCCAAATTCCCGGTCGCTTCCTTGATGCCTACGATATTGGGAATCTCCGATAGGCGCGCCACCGTGTCGGGCGCTATCTGCACAACCGTGCGGCCTGGCACATTGTAGAGAACGATTGGGATATCCGCCGATTCAGCTATTGCACGAAAATGTTGGTAAAGCCCTTCTTGCGTAGGCTTGTTGTAATAAGGCGCTACAAGAAGCGCGCCGTCCGCACCGGCCCTCATGGCGAATTGAGTACGCTCAACGGCTTCTGCGGTGCTGTTCGAACCGGAGCCGGCAATGACCGGTACCCTCCCGTTAACCTGCTCGATCACCAACTCTACGACCCGGTCGTGCTCTTCATGGGTCAGCGTGGCGGATTCTCCCGTGGTTCCACACGCCACAATCCCGTGCGTTCCATTTTCAACATGAAATTCCACCAGAGAGCGAATACCCTCTTCGTCGAGTTTTCCGTCGCGGAATGGAGTGACCATCGCGACATAAGAACCCTTGAACATGAGAAGACCTCCTTCTCCCTCCGCCAATCGCGGCAACAATGAATGTCAAGCCCTATTATCACATAGGGTAAACTGGATGTGCGTTACTATACTTAATTCGAGCATCACATTACTCTTTGATAGTCTAAATTCTATCAAAGCAGCTTACCAGACGCAAGAAATGGAATTTAAGGGTATGATGCGGGCTGAATCCTCACCATCATAAGCAGAAGTACAATCATCTAGTAGGATTTCCACGGTACCCCATAATATTTCGACTTTGACAAGCACATGGAAAAAGTCTTTAATAGTTCCAAGTTCAAAAGGCTCATCTATTACCCTTGGAGCCATTTACCAACCCGCCCGTATCGCTCGAAACGTAAGGAAAGCGCATGTTACCCGCTCTGGGAGACCGCCGGCGATTCCGCTTGACCATCATCACATTCGCATTGTTCTTGTTCACATGTTCTCTTTCTCTCGGCGTCGATTCAGCTTCCGCGCGCCGAAAGCGCTCCCGTAAAGCGGTCATCCCCTATCGCTCGATTCTGTTGATAGAAGCGAATACGGGACGAGTCCTGAAAGCAAAGAACGAGCGGCTTGCCACAAAACCCGCTTCCATCGTGAAAATGATGACCGCGTTAATCGCCTTGGAACACATTAAAAGAAACACCATTCACCTCGATGAGATCATCACCGTCAGCAGACGCGCCTCGCGAATTGGAGGCCAGCAAGTGTATCTGGCGCAAGGGGAAAAATTTGCTCTAAGAGATTTGATGAAATCCATTATCATCAGTTCCGCAAACGATTCATCCTATGCCGTGGCGGAACACATTGCCGGCGACACCGAAGTTTTCGTCGAGATGATGAACCAGCGCGCCAAAGAACTTGGCATGACGAACACCCATTTCGTTAACGTCAACGGGCTTCCCCCGGGCAGAAAGAAACCGACCAACCAAATGAGCGCGCGCGACGCCGGCATTCTCGCGCGCGAGTTGATAAAATATCCACTCATCATGAAGTGGAGCGCCACCAAGAATGCTCCTTTCCGGAACGGGAGCTTCACTCTGACCAACACGAACTCTCTTTTGGGGGGCTTTCGGGGTATGGATGGGATCAAAACAGGCTATCACCGAAAAGCGGGATTCAGCATCGTCGCCACGGCCAAACGCAAGAATTTACGACTCATCGCCGTCGTGATGGGCTCGAGCCACTCCAGACGCCGGTTCAAAGAGGCAAAACGTTTGCTCGCCTGGGGATTCATCCAATACCGTTGGGTCAATTTGGGTAGAAGCAAAAAACCGAAACGCGAGCAAATCAAGGTGTTGAAGGGCCTGAAGCGAACGGTGCGCATCCGGCTTAAGGGGAGCGTCGAGGCATTTGTGAGAAGGGGTGAGGAAAAACGCATATCCATGAAGCTGGAACTGCCTGAAGCGGTACCCGCCCCCATCCGCACCGGCCAAAAGGTGGGCCGCGTCACATATGAACTGGGAGGCGACAAACTCGGCGGGGCCGACCTTGTGGCCACTGAATCGGTAAAGAAACTGGGCTTTTTCCAATCTTTGATACGGTTCCGCTAACACACTGCGCAAACGAACCTACCCGGGATGAATCTCTTTCATCCTACCCATGAAAGGCAGGGCGATTGCCATAAACATGACCATTACTACCTCGGAATCGCCAAAGTTGTATTCAAACATCCCCGCGCTTAAGAAACCCGCGGCCACCGCCAAACCACCTATCATTCGAAATCGTGTTCCGAAAGGCGCGGTCCTCGTATCTCGAATTCGCTGAATCACCAAGACGAAATATCCGAACCAGGCCCAAATCCAAGCGCCCAAAGCAAAAATTCCTCGCTCAGCAGCCAAATGAACCAAATTGTTGTGCAAATGGGACAGAGATTTTTGAGTCGCTTTGCGGTTCACATAGTGAGCATAATTGTCTTTGATTTCCCCGGGTCCAAAACCCAGAATACTTTTATCCATGAACATTTTGATGCCGCTTTTCCACATATAAATACGCTCCACGGCCGTTTCGTCCTGAAGATTCACGATGCTCTTCACGCGCTGGCTTATGGAATGAGGGGCCATGAATATCGCCGATACCATCACCAGGGCCAAACACAAACCGGTCTTTCTACTTTTACTCGCTACAGCGACGACCACCATCCCCACGGCGAGGCCAACCCAGGCATTACGACTCAAAGTGGTCATCAATGCAGTGAGAATCAACAAGACCGACGCATAGGCCCATGTGCTCTTCCATTCCCGAGGCGACACAAAAATATAAGAAAGCGCCAGGGTGCCAACTACAAGCAAAAAACCTCCGAATGTCATGTATATGCTGAAAAAGCCCGACATCCGATTCTCCAGCGATAAGGCTCCTTGCAGCGAAACCCCCAAGGCATATAAGGCTGTAACGCTCGTGACCACAACGAGTGCTTTCACCAGCCAAAGTGCTTCCCAGTCATCTTGGATAACGTTGATGGCCAAATAAAAAATCATGATTTGCGTCAATTCTCTCGCCTCGATCAAGCTCTTGATCGAATCGGGAGCATGAAAGGCGCTGGCGAGAGTCAATAGCGCGAAAAGGAGCCAAGGCCTCCACAACGGAAATTGCTGGGTCAGCAATGGAGCCGCCTTGGCCATAGAAGTCAGCCACGCCACCATGGCGGTGAACACGCAAATTTGAGCGAGCGAAATCGAAAACGGGGCGCTGACGGCAAAACCCAAAAGGCCGCCGAACGCCACCCGAGAAAGAGGTGAACGCTTCCGAAAGCGCTCTCCCAGTTCTATAAAGGAGCCTTTTAACTCATGCATAAAGTTGCTCTTTCGCACCAGAACCAAAAGTAGTTGGTCGCTTTATCTGAGCAACGTTTTTGCGATCAATCGTTTAGAGAAGTTCTACACCCCGGACCCACAACAGTCCAATTCTCGGGACAGAAGACAAAATAGAGCCTCTCATCCCAAAAATCAGTTTGGAACGTGAGACTATCTTTCATCCATTTGCATTGTCCATTCAACAACCAATATTACGATATTGTCCCACCATTCGTTGTACTATTGATTTCACCGGAAAGAGACATTTCCTCGTTTGCAAACTGCATTTCATAGAGTCTTTGGTACAAACCACCTCGCTTCATTAACTCATCGTGCGTCCCCCTCTCCACGATCCGTCCCCTATCGAGTACGATGATCAAATCAGCGTTTCGGACCGTGGAGAGCCTATGAGCCACCACGAACGTGGTGCGACCCTTCATCAATGGCTCAAGAGCTTCTTGAATCAACTGCTCGCTCTCCGTGTCGAGCGCGCTCGTGGCTTCATCGAGCAGCAAAATAGAAGGATTCCTCAAAATCGCGCGAGCAATGGCGATGCGCTGGCGTTCCCCACCTGATAGGCGTACTCCCTCTTCACCCAGCATGGTCTCATACCCATTTTGAAATTCCATAATAAAATTATGGGCATTGGCCGCTTTCGCCGCCGAGATTATTTCTTCACGGCCGACAGGCCTCTTCGCCCCATAGGCGATGTTGTTTGCCGCCGTATCATTAAACAAAATCACTTGCTGGGTTACTACGGCGATCTGGGCGCGCAAGCTATTCAGTGAATACAGGGACGCTTCTTTTCCGTCGAAGGAAATACTCCCCCGACTGGGTAAATAAAAGCGCGGGATCAAATCCAGCAAAGTGCTTTTGCCCGCACCGCTCATCCCTACAACAGCCAGGATACAACCCGCCGGCACCTCGACATCGATATCCTCCAGCGTAACTTCATCTGAATAGGAAAAGTGCACACCCTCGAATCGAACATGTCGGGAAAGCCGCCCCATCGCTTCGCCATCTAAGTTCTTGTCTTCTTGAAGATGTTCATCCAAAATTTCAAAGACCGACTGGCCACCCGCAATTCCTTCCACCAGGCTATGAGACACACTGGTGAAGGATTTCAGCGGGCCGTAGGCCATGCCCAAGGCAACCGCGAAACTCGTCAGCTTTCCTGGATCCATACTTCCCTGGATGACCGCCTGAGCGCCAAACCACAAAATCCCCGCCCCCAAAATACCACTTATGATCTCCACAATTGGAGGCGCCAGCGAGCGAACCCGCATGGCCCGCATGATGGTGTCAAAAAAGGAGCGGGTGGCGCGTACAAAACGGCTCTCCTCCTCACCTTCCGCTCCAAACGCTTTGACGACGCGAATCCCCACATAGGTTTCCTTCATCAAGTTGCTCATGTCGCCCATGCGCGCCTGACTTCTCCGTGTGATTCGGCGAATCTTCTCTCCCATCGTCACAACCAAAAATGTCACCAAGGGAATGATGACGATGAATATCACCGCCATTTGGGGACTCTGGTAAATGGCCACACCAAGTAAGGCGATAAAAGTGAACCCATGCCGTAGCAAATCCCGCACAGAGTTAGTCGCCGCATTCTGCATTAAAGAGATGTCATAAATGACTTTTGACATCAGTTCTCCGGTCGTCTTCATCTCAAAAAACCGAATCGGTAAATGAAGAAGATGCCGGTGGAGCTCATTTCTGACATCCATCACCACATGCTGACCAACCCAGTGCATAAAATAATTCTGGAAATAAGCGGCGATTCCTTTTGTCATATAGACGATGACCAGAGACAAACAAATCAAAAAGACAATGTCGGATCGCTTCGAGATTAAAATATCATTGATGACATGTTGAACGAGGTATGCGGGATACGCATTCAGACCACCAACAATGATTGTACAGGCGACAGCGATGCTGAACCGAAACCGGTACGGACGCAAATATTTCAGGAGTCTGAGATAAACCTGGGTGCGGCTCATCTGGAATTCTCTTGAAAATTCAACTTAGGTGTCATATGAACCAACTCAAAAGGCACACCCAATCGACTCGCCTCCCTCTCAGTTTGCCATCCGGTTGCCCAATTTGTAGAACCTTGCGCCCGCGATTGATAAGAGAAGTAGCCTCGAGGGGGGATACTTTTCCCCTGCCGCCCATCCCCGGGGAGGCTTCTTTATAGACAACGCTAAGAGCGCTCACGTCCCCGACATAGCTCCCACAAAAAGGCGGCGCGCATGAACACATAATAAGCAGAACCAACTGATACCCATAGCCCCTGAACGCCATCCCTAAGGCCCATCTTCAATATGTAGCTTTTGAAAAAACGCCAAAGTGGGCGGATGACAAAATCACCTACCCCAGGTCGTACTCCCTTGGAAAATAAATCTTCCGCCGACAACTCGGCGTATTTCACTTGTCGCTGGATGAAATCTACAAACTCATCGTAACTACGGTGTTCCAGCGGGGCTGAAAACAAACCCACATGCCCATGTACCAAGACGGATTCGTGAACACTTTTCTCGTTAAACTCTCCCGCATCGCGCCGGAACAATCGCACCTGATAATCCGGCCAAAGATCGCCATGGCGGAGCCAGCAGCCAAAGAATATGTTTTTCCGGGGCACTCGATACCCCTTTGCAGGACCATCGGTAGACAAAACAGAGAGAATTTCCTTGGTAAGCTCAGGACTTACGCATTCATCTGCATCCAGACTCAATATCCAGGAATGACTCGCTTTCGAGATAGCGAAATTTTTTTGCGCCGCATAACCTTGCCAAGGATGTTGAATGATTAGCGCTCCACGTTTTTCGCATATTTCCTGGGTCCCATCCGTACTACCTGCATCTACAATAATAATTTCATCCGCCCAGGAAACGCTGTCGATGCATGCACCGATGTGTTCCGCCTCATTATGGGCAACAATCGTGACGCTAATCGATTCCCTTTTCGCTCTGGATACAGGCTCCTCTCCTATGTAGGCTTCGGCAAATGTTTCCGCCAAGCCAGACATCTTTCTAGCCTTTTCCTTGGGCTTTCTCCCACTCATCGAGCGGGATGGCCTCGTCCACGAGCATGATGGGAATGCCATCTTCGATTTTATAGACCAGCCCCGATTCCCGAGCGATCAAAAAATTCCCATCTCCGCTTAATTCAAGCGGAGTCTTGGTGACTGGGCATGCCAAGATCTCCAACAACTCTTTATCCACGCTCATCTTCCGCTTATCTCCAATTTTCGACCGAACTCCCGAAACGACATTCGCACCTTCAAATCGCTGGTTACATCACTTCTAAAACTTAAATATCACCCGCTTCTTTCAAGGAACTCCTCTAGTTTCGCATATCTCGCCATGTTTTTCATGGGCCAGGCGTAGCCGGCTCAGCCCATCCACCGCCTCTTCGATTTTCACACGCTCTAAACACTCGATGTCCGGGCATTTTCTCGCATAACAGCCACTGCAAGCGAGTCGATGATGCAAAACCAAATGCCCTTCTCCCCATGGACCGTTTCTCACGGGTTCCGTAGGTCCCATGATCGTCAAACATCGAATCCCCATGGCGGCAGCGAGATGCATGGGACCCGAGTCGCCGCCCACAAAACAAGAGCCGCGCCGAATCAAGGCCATCATTTCGCGAATACTCGTCGCAGGAGCAACATAAGGTCGTGTTCTCATAGAGGTCGTCACTTCTTCTACCATCTTTTCCTCTCCCGGACCCCATATCAAGAGGACATCTCCCATGTCATTTTCATGCCAATGATCGGCGAGTTGCGCAAAACGATCCGGCGCCCATCGTTTCGTCACCCACCCACCCCCGGGATGAATGACCAACAGGGGACGCCCGTCCTGATGACCCACGCTCTGCAAATATTTCTCCGCCTGCTCCCCTTCTCCCTGCGTTTCATGAAGAGGAAACCGGTATTGCTCCTTTTGAGGAATGGGTAAATCGAGAGGTTTCAGGAGAGCCAGATTCTTCTCCACCACATGGTGGGGATTTTCCGGGGGGAACACTTGATGCGTCGTAAAAAGTACGTTCATGCCCTCCCTGCAATAACGATGCTCAAACCCAATGCGAACAGGCGCTCCCGATGCCCATGCCAACAAACCGCTTTTGATCAGCCCTTGGGCATCCAGCGCCACGTCGGCGCCTACATTCTTCACAGCCAGCAGATCATTTCTGAGAGCAGAGAAACCAGAGGTGAACAGGTTTTTCCGCCATGCCCTGGTATCAATGGTCAAAATTTCATCTATATCTGAATTTTCAAGAAGCACTTCTCGTGGGGCGAATTCGACTGCCCAGGTGATATGGGAATCAGGACGCGCATCCTTGATGGCCGACGCCAGGGGGAGGGTATGAACGACGTCGCCTATCGCGCCTAAGCGGATGATGAGGAATCGCTCACCCATACGTGGCTGCTCTCCCGATGCGCACGGCGATGTCCTTGGAAGAATGCTCTTGGGGGTCTCCACAAATGACGACTGCCCCTCCATAGCTTCTTACCGTTTCGGGTTCGGGCACCGTGTCCCATGTGTAGTCCGTCCCCTTATCCTGGATGTTCACGCGCCCTCCTCCTCGAACGTCGCCAGGAGTTCATGAGGTTCCACGACCGTCGTTCCCGCCTTCATTACCACCAACCCCGCCGCGCGATTCGCGATCTCCGCCGCCTCACGCATCGACGCGCCCGCAGCCAGAGAGAGTGTGAACGCGGCAATCACTGTATCCCCCGCCCCGGTCACATCGAGCACCTGATCCGACCCATGGATAGGGATATCAGCTCTTGGGACATTTCCTTCAAAGAGGCTCATGCCCTTGTCTCCCCGGGTGATCAAGACCGCCCGGGCGCCCGTCTTTTCAAGCAGAGTAGCTCCCGCCTCATCAAGACGCTCTTCATCGGGCCAATACCCGAGCATCCCTTCCACTTCCTCTTCGTTGGGCGTGATGGCGGTAACCCCAAAAAACGAATCTCCCGCATATCGACTGTCCACCGTGATGATGAGTTCGGTGGATAATTTCCGGATTTCATCCTTGACGCCTTTCGTAACGACTCCCAAGCCATAGTCTGAAATCAAAAGAGCATCCAGGCCGTCATCCGCCATTCGCTCGATCTCGCGCACCATCCGGGACTCAAGACTCTCGCTCAAGTCCAGCTTCTTTTCGTGGTCCACCCGGATCACCTGCTGGCGCTTGGTGTTTCGGCCTCCCGCCATGATGCGCGTTTTCGTAGGAGTGACACGCTCGGAATCCGCCCATAAAAGATCGGTATCGATTCCGTGTTTCCCCATCGCACGACGGAGCTCCAGGCCCGCTTCATCGGCCCCAAACGCACCGATGGCCCGCACGTTTCCGCCCAAGGCCGCTGCGTTCATCGCCGCATTTCCGCCGCCGCCGGGAACGATCTCGCGCCCAGTGAAATCCAAAACAAGAACCGGCGCTTCCCTGCTGATGCGAGAGGTGGCGCCATAGATGAATTCATCCGCAATGAAATCACCCAACACCGCCACACGGATGGACGAAAATCTTTGGATATATCCCTTCAGTGGTGAACTCATACTAGTGATTCCCGGCCTCATTCAAAATGATTTCCACTGCATGATAGGCGTCTTGCGCCACGAAATCGGGCTGGCGGGGCCACTGCGCTCCACGAAGCTCTCTTTCTCCCCGCCCATACCCTGTGAGCAAAAGGCCTGACCTACAACCCGCGCGCCAGCCTGCTTCCAAATCGGAATACTTGTCTCCCAACATGACGGAATTTCCCAAATCGATATCGTGCTCCGCCGCCGCCTTCAAGAGCATCCCCGGATAGGGTTTTCGCATCTTGCAATCAACCGCATAATCGGGATTGTCTCCGTTCGGGACGTGTGGGCAATAGTAGATTGCGTCAAGCCCCGCACCTTTGCCATTGAGCTCATCCTGAAGCTCGCGATGCACTTTTTCCAGCATGGATTCGGGGAAATAGCCCTTGGCCACGCCGGCCTGGTTCGTAATCAAAACGGCAAGCCAACCCGCTTCGTTCACTTTTCGGACGGCCGCCGCCGCCCTGGGGAGGAGTTCATATACGTCGAGGTGAGTGACATAGCCCACGTCACGATTCAAGGTCCCGTCCCTGTCGAAAAACACCGCCGGCCTCTTCGTGACGCCTTTCTCAATTTCCATCTTTCCCTATTCCCATTTTTTTGTTCAGCAACCCGATGGCTTCGCTCGCCACTTCTTCAGGCGTAATCTGTTTCATGCAGTCGTGATGACGGAGAGGACATGTTCTCGCGAAACACGGGCTGCAATCGAGATTCCTGTGAATGGTCCGATTCCAAAGGCCTCTTGGCGCCGTTCGACGATAGTCCGTGGGTCCGAACAGCGCAATCGTCGCGGTCCCGGCGAGTGCGGCCACATGAAGCGGGCCCGTATCACCGGAGATGAATACATCCAGACGAGAAAGCAAGGCGGGCAGCGTCTCCAAACTATCTTTTCCGGCCAGATTCACCGCTCGCCCCCCGGACATCGCATTCAACTTGCCTGTAAGCGTCAGTTCATCCGGCCCGCCCAATATGAAAACCTGCGCTCCCTCATGATCTACGAGTCGGTGAATGAGTTTTTGGAAATAATCCAGCGGCCACGTCTTGGATTCGCCGAAAAAGGCCCCGGGATGAATACCTACTAAAGGCGCACTTTTCCCCGTGCGATGTGATTTCAGTAAATTTTCTGCGAATTTTTGCGACTCTGGTGTGATGAAGAAATCATCAACCCGAACCTGGGTTTCATATCCTTCCGCGTCAAGAAGGTAAAGATACCGATCCACCAAATGAGAAACATCTCGCGGAGGAACTACACGGTTGCTCAAAAGCCAGCCCCGACCACCGGTCCCATACCCGATTTGTCGCCTTGCTCCTATCCACTTCGCCATGAGCGCTGCACGGAAGCTATTGGGCAGAATCCACGCATAATCCACCGTCTCTTTTTTTAACATTCTCCTTAAAGAAGTGAAGCTGCTCCATTTCCCCGCATCGAGCGATAAGACCCGATCAACCCAGGGGAAACTGCGGAGCAACCCGGAAGTCCAGGGACCTGCCGCCGCCATCAGCCTCGCCTCAGGATGCGCTCTTCTCAATGATGAAAAAAAAGGAGCGGACATCGCCGTGTCACCTATCCATGTGGGCGTCACTACAAGATGCAACTCTCCCTGATGGGCATCACCGCTCAAGCTCGATTCCTCCCCGATGAGTCGCCTCATCTTGAGTCATGGGGAAAACACTAAAACTCCCTTTCTTTCAACGCTATCAACCGACGTTATGGGCGTCAATGAGCATGAAAACATGCTTTGCAATCCCGCAAATGCTCATATAGTGTGGCGTGAGAGTATTGAGCGCCCGTCTCCCAGAGGATTCCCCTTGAAAACATTGCACCGATATATCCTGGGTGAATTGGTGTCCTATCTGCTCATATCCTTGTTCTTCCTTACCTTCGTACTCCTGCTACACAAAATGTTCCAATTCACAGATTTGGTGGTGAACCGCGGAGTGCCACTCTCGATTGTAGCGCAATTTCTTTTCGCCGCCTTGCCCGTTCTCATCCTCGTTACCTTGCCCATGTCCACTCTGATTTCCTGCATCATGGTATTCAGCCGCCTGTCGAGCGATAGCGAATCCCTGGCGATGACCGCCTCCGGCATGACCTTCTACTCTCAACTCATTCCCGTGGGAGTGGTGGGCATAACCACTGCTGTCCTGAGCGGATTCCTCATGATGTTCGGTCTCCCCTGGAGCCAAAACACCACACTGGAACTCCGCCAAGAGATGCTTCGCAGTCGAGTCGCCACATTCGATCTTCGCAAACAGGTTTTTCACGACAGTTTTGATGGAATCATGTTCTACGTGCGAGAAATCGAAGCGTCGGGCAAGGTGATGAAAGGCATCATGATGTCAGACACAAGAGAAGCCGGAAAAAACCGGGTCATCTTTGCCGATCGTGGCATGCTAATCAAATCCACCAAATCTCCCAAAGTATGGCTGCGCCTCGTCAGAGGAACCATCCACACGGTCAGCGAACCCGAGAAGGCCTCCGGCAAGAAAACCGGCACGCATGATAGTTCCTCTCTCTCCAGAAACCATTACCAAATCGCGCGCTTCGGAAACTACGACCTCAATTTAGATCTCACGAAAACCATCGGAAAAACCAAAGCGCTTTGGAGAAGCCTGCGATCTTTTCCATTACATGAACTCAGAAAGAAACTCAAAGAACATGAACCTGGAACAAGCCGGTACAATGCCATTCTCGTGGAGTTGCACAAGAAATTCGCGGTACCCTTCACATGCCTTATCCTGGCGTTCCTGGGGGCGCCTCTTGGCGTACAGAACAAACGCTCAGGACGCCATGGCGGCTTCGCCCTGAGCTTGGGCATTCTGATTCTCTATTATATGGTCGTTACCTTCGCCGAAGGCATCGCGGAAAGCGGGCAAATCACTCCTTTCGTCGCCGTCTGGAGCCCGAACATATTATTGGCCCTCCTCGCGGGATACATGGTAAGAACCGCAGGGCGGCGCAACACCATCGATATTTGGGGTCTGTTCCTCAAACCTTTTTCCCTGTTCAGCCGAAGCAAATCATAAATTCCCGCCATGACCTTACTGAGCCGCTACATCCTGAAACAGTTTTTGAGAATGGTGTTTCTTTGTCAGTCGGGAGCCATCACTCTCTTCCTCATCGCGGAGTTTATCGAGCGGATCGATGATTTTATCGAAGAGAACGCGACCCTGGCCGACGGAGCCCTGTATTTTCTATACAAAATTCCCCATCTCGTTTTTCTCTCTATTCCGCTCACCGTTCTGATGGCGAGCACATTCACGCTGATTCTTTTCTCGAGAGAAAACGAAGTTCTCGCCATGCGCGCCAACGGCTTGAGTCTCTACCGAATCATTACACCAATCCTCCTCACCAGCTTGGGAATCAGCCTCCTTACTTTCTTGGCTAATGAATATATTGTTCCACATACCAACAAGCAGGGAGAATATATCCGGCGAGTCAACATCCAGAAAATCGGCTTGCGAACGCATACCCAGAGAGACAAAATATGGTATCGCTCAGGAAACAACACCATCTGGCAAATCACGCACTATGACCCATCCTCGGAAAAAATGAGAGGTGTTACTCTATACCGAATGGATCCGCACAATCGCTTAACACAACGTATTGACGCGATTGAGGCTGTTTGGGCGCCTGTGAAAAAGCATTGGGAATTTCTCCAAGGCGTAATCCATGACTTTTCAGATGAAGGGAAAATCAAACGTGAAACCTTTCAGAAAAAAGTTTTTGCGCTTGAGGAAAAACCGGAAGATTTCAAAAAAACAGGCCGAAATCCGGAGACGATGAATTATCAGGAACTCACTCGCTACATCGAAAGCTTGAGTAAAAACGGTGTAGACCCGACCCGCTACGTCGTAGATATGTGGGCAAAAATTTCTGCTCCATTCATCAGTTTTGTATTGGCCTTCGTGGGCGTACCTTTTTGTATTCGAAACAGCAGAAGCGGAGGAGTCGCTCTAGGAGTCGCCATCGCCATCGGAATCGGCGCCATCTATCTCGTTCTTTTCCATGCAAGTCTTTCGTTTGGACATGCCGGACGCTTGCCACCCATCCTGGCGGCCTGGGGACCCAATGCCATTTTCCTCGTAGGAGGAGCTTATTTTCTCGCTTCCATAAGGGGATAACGCGTCCATTCAAGATGAAAATACTCTCTTCTCGATCATGGCGGTCAAGTTCATCTCATCATCGATTCTCATCACCACGCGAAGGACACGAAGCGGCACGTTACTCAACAAAGCAGAGAGCTTTACCGCATCTTTCTCCGTAGTGAGAATAAAATCGGCCTTCGTTTTCTGCAGCGATGAAACAAGGCGCACGCCATCCGCCAACGCGTAATGAGCGTGATCCGGATATTCGTGGTGCATCATCACCTCGACATTCAACGATTCAAGCGTTTTCTCGAAACCATACGGATTGCCCAAGCCACTCACGGCGACGACTTTGGCGCCTTTCAACTCGTCTGGTAAGCCCACTTTCTCTCCTCTTGAATCCAGGAGCGCATCGGGCTCAAGATGCCCCGTGAACAATGGAATATCCGGGATAAGAGACCGAATTTCCTTTTTCGTACGATCGGCGCATTCGCCCGTCATCAAAACAGCGTCTGCACGCTTGAGGGCCGAAACAGGCTCCCGGAGAACACCTGCGGGAATCACCCGGCCATTTCCAAAAGGATAATCCCCGCGTAAAACCACCACATCCATATCCCGGGAAAGAGCCAGGTGTTGAAACCCATCGTCGAGCACAACAACATCCGCTCCGAATTCCTCGACCGCCTTTTCCGCGACTAAAGAACGGTCCGCACCCGTTAAAACGAGAAGGTCTGGATAGCGGCGGGCAAGCATGGCCGCTTCATCCGCGGCCGGCGGCGCCGACATCAACCGTCCTCTTCCGTCGCCCACAACCATCACATCCTTGGGTCTTCCCCCATAGCCCCTGCTCACCACAGCGGGCTTTCGTCCTTTCGAGGTCAGTTTTTCCACCAGCCATGCGACTGTGGGCGTCTTCCCCGTCCCCCCCAGGGTAAGGTTGCCAATCGAAATCACAGGTACGGGATTTTTCCCAACACGGGCTTTTCCAGTTTCGTAACGCCGGCGTCGACGCGCCATTGCAGCGCCATAGATACTTCCCAAAGGTTGGAGGCCCTTGGTCAACACACGGGACCAAGCCGGGGATAAAGGGTTATCCTCCCAGGCCATCAGGATTCCGCGGCGAAAGCTCATGCGGCTCCCTCGTCCGATTCCGCCAGGATTTGAACGATATATTCCGCAGTTCGCTCGGAAGCGCCCCGGTTGTTCCGCACTACCCGGCGGGCCGCCTCACCTGCCTGATTTCGGGATACCGGATCGTCCAGCCATTTCATGACGGCCGCCTCCAGATTCTCCCGCCCGTTCAGTTGAACCGCGCCGCCTTGTTTCACCATCTCACACGTCACCTCGGCGAAATTCTCCATGTGGGGGCCGCACAGGCACGGCACCGCCCAACGCGCCGCCTCAATGGGGTTCTGGCCGCCATGCGGAATAAAACTTCCGCCAATGATCGCCATCGTCGCGCCGCCATACGCGTCTGCGAGTTCTCCCATCACATCCAGAATGACTACCTGATGCTGACCACCTGTATTTTTTATACGGCTCCATCGCACGGGAGAAATCCTCGCATTTTGTAAGTCCGCTTCTACCTGAGCCACCCTTTCCAGATGGCGCGGCGCGAGGAGGAGACCCACTCCAGGCATTTTCCGATGAATGGATGACAATATCTCGCCGATCAGTTTTTCCTCTCCCGGGTGTGTACTGCCGGCCACAATGATGTGCTCACACGCACCCAGACCATATGCTCCATGCGGGGGCTCCTGAAGCGGCAGAGGCGCATCGAATTTAATGTTCCCTGAAACTCGCACGGAAGTTGCGCCCAAACTCCGAAACCGCTCGGCATCACTTTCTTCACGCGCCAGCACGTCTCTTAAATACTTGAGAACCGGAGAGAAAAAGAACTGAAAGCGTTTGTAACGACGGTACGAGCGCTCAGAAAGCCTCCCGTTGATGATGGACACAGGTATCTTCCGTCTCGCCGCCTCAACTACGAGATTCGGCCATACTTCCGTCTCTGTGAGCACAATCATGGACGGTTGAATGCGCTTCAAGGCGGAGCGGACAATTGAATGAAAATCCAGCGGTAAATAGATGAGTTGCTCGACTCCCGAAATTTTTATCGCCTCATTTCTTCCTGTTTGCGTCACCGTGGAAAGCACAATTTTGAGTTCCGGCTTCTTTCTTAAAAGCGCGAGTATCAAGGCGGCGGCCACACCCACTTCACCCACAGATACGGCATGCAACCAAAGACGCCCTCCCTCCGAATCGGGCAACTCGGGAAGAAACCCGAACCTTTCGCGAACAGCGCGAAGGTCAAACCCCCGGAGCCACAAACGGATGAGAAAATATACGAGCAAAACAGGAGAGGTGAGAAGAATAAAGACGTTGTAGAGAAACAGCATTGGCGGTTCACTTCCCCGCTGTATTTTTCAGATAGGATTTCGCTTCCTCATTCGCATGAATGAGCCGCTTTTCGATTTCTGCGTGCTTTGCCTCCAACACTCCCTTATCACGGGTGCGAGGGACCTCCAGAGGCTCCCCGCAACAAACAACGAGTTTCCCGAACGGCAGGGGGAAAATCGTCTTGTCCCAAGTGGGGATGGTGAAAAAGCGAGATGCAGCAAAAGCGACCGGGCAAATTGGATACCCCGTGACGCTCGCCAAAGATATCGCCCCCATTTTCACTCTCTGCGGCGGGCCCTTCGGGCCGTCAGGCGTGATGACGAGTTGGTGCTCCCCTTTTTTCGCCACTCTGACCATCTGCCGAAATGCAAGGGCCCCTCCTTTATCCGTTCCATCCAAAGAAGAGGAAGAGCCTCTCACGCATCGGGTATTGAACCGCGACAGCACCTGAGCGAGTAATTCTCCGTCCCGGCTTCTGCTCGTCATACATGTGAAGTGGAAATTATTCGGATTAAAGAAGGTGGGCAGCCCCAAATGTTGATGCCAGAGCGCCCAGATAAATTTTTCATTACGCTTGCGGCTCATTTTTTCATTCGAATTCGTTTTCGGCACGATGATTGATGAAGTCGCGCGCACCGTTTTCAAATAACCCGCGATGACCATACCACCCAGCCACGCCGAAAGCGGCGCGTCGGGGTTTCGCCCCCATTCATCATAAGCGACCGAATCTTCATTCATGCTGCGCGTCCTGCGCCTCAAAGCCGAGTTCTGTCGCTATATGCGTCGCGGCGCATGCATAGGGGTCCACGCCTTCCAAGGCGTTTTGAATCCTCTCAAAAGCCCTGACTTGCCTTGCCCTGACGCCATCATCCAAAAGCACTTCCCTTAACGCATTTGCAATGGGCTGTGGGCGCACCTGTTTTTGACACAACTCGGGAACCGCCTCATAGCCGCACAATAAATTCACCAGGCTGAGATAATCCACTCGAATCAAAAAATACTTGACCAGTGTATACGAAAGCAGATCCCCTGCGTATAGAACAACCATCGGCACACCCAAAAGGGCCGTCTCCAGAGAAGCCGTGCCGCTCGCCACGACTACGGCGTCGGCTGCGCGAATCACCTTTTGCGAATCGCCCCTGACAGGCCGTATTTCGAACCCTGATGATTTCAAGCGGTTCGAAACATATTTCTCGGGCAATGCGACCGCCTCTGAAATCAAAATGCGCAACCCAGGCGTTTCCGCATGGATTATCTTTACCGCATCCACCATGGCATTCATGTGTAAGTCGATTTCTTTGAGCCGACTACCCGGGAGAAGCGAAATTACCTTATCGCTCATCGATATACCCAGTGAACGCCGGGCCATTTCCTTCGAAGGCGCATCCCGAAGTTCATAGGCGATGGGATTGCCGATAAACTTGGCTCTTCCGCCTAACTCGTTAAAAATCTGGGGCTCAAAGGGAAATATGTTCAAGGCCAGATCAAAAACATCCGCAATGGTGCGGGCGCGGCCTTTCCACCAGGCCCATACCTGGGGGGTGATGAAGTATATGCATTTGGGCGGTTGCGGCAGTTTGCGCACCGCTCGTGCGCACGAAAGATTGAATCCCGGATAATCTACGAAAACCACCGCTTTCGGTTTCTGATCCGAGATCTTCCTCAGCAAATCTTTTTTGATTTTTCTAAGTTTTGGATAAATGCGGGGAATGCCGCCAAAACCAGTGATAGATATATCGCCGATGTCGTGTATGAGGTCGACACCCGCCTCGGCCATGAATTGTCCACCCATCCCGGATAATTGGAGGGCAGGAATCGCGCTGTAAAGCGCCTTTGCTAAATTCGCGGCGTGGACATCTCCAGATGGCTCTCCGGCGACCACCATAATGTCGTTTGTTGAGCGCTCATCCCTGCTCATTTTCCGCCCAGCCGACAACGACGATGCCAATTGCGTCGGCTTCCCGTGTCAAGCGCTCACGATCGATGAGAAAAGTTCGCCCAGCCTCCAAGATCAACACCGAAGCGCCACCTTCGCTCATTACTTGCAAGGTCTCAAGCCCCACTGTAGGTATGTCGTAGCGCATATCCTGCTTGGGACGGGCCACCTTACAAACGACGGCCCCTTTCCCGGCGAGAGCGCACCCTCTTCGAATCGCCTCATTCGTACCTTCGACACCCTCCACCGCAACCACCGTTCCTTTGTGAACCACCACGGTTTGGCCTATATCCAGCGCAGCAACACTCCGGGCTATCTGGAACGCATATTCCGAACTTTTTCGTTGATTTTGGCGCAACTTCTTTTTCGTGATGGTCCCACACGGGGTAATGAGATGCTCGAGATACTTTGTTTGGGGCACCACCTTCATCCCGTTTTCTTCCACAAACTCAATTACAGCATCCATAATTGTTGCATCGGCCATATTCTTGGCGCTTTTCATGAAGCGCAGAACCGTCAGATCGAAGCGCAAAGATTGAAATAAGAGACTTTTCTCCACCTTTCCCACAAGCCCTATTTCTTCAACATTCTCATCACTAAAAAACCGGATGATTTTATTCGGCTGGGTGGGAGGGATGTGGACGATGGAATCCGCCTCTCTCGATAATGAATCCTTGATTTCAGCAGACAAAGCCACTACCGATACACGCTTGCCTCGTTTTTTCGCACAAGATACAAACTCGGCTGACAAACCGCCCGAACCTGCAACGAGGCCTATTCTTTCGAGGAAATCCGGCATGGTAAGCGTTAGTGAGTTGAGGGCATGGTGCTTTTTAGCATCTCTACAACACGAATGGCGATATCCAAAGAGCGCAATTCTTTTTCCGGATCGGAAACGACATCCTGGAGCTGTACCGATTGTAAGAAATGCCGCAATTCCAGCTTGAGCGGATTTCCTTTATGGACAAATACTCTTTCAACTTGAAATTGCTCGCGATATTTGAGTTCCTCGCGGGTCAATTGATGCTCACTCTTCGCTTGGCGGTGAATTCTGAGTTCCTGGTCCGCATAATCGAGTGTAATGAACGCGTCCGGTTGCGATACGGAAAGTGTCCTGATCTTGTTCTGCGTCACCCGACTCGCTGTAAGGTTCGCCACACACCCACCGGCAAAGCAAATCTGCACATTCGCCACGTCATCCCGATCAGACAAAACACTCGCGCCAGTTGCCGAGAGCAAATCAATTTCCTCGCCCACCAACCGCAAAACGATGTCAAGATCGTGAATCATCAAGTCGAGCACAACGCCGTCTTCCTTCACTCTCGGCGAGAAGGGCCCTAACCTGCGGCATTCAATGAGGGTGGGAGCATCTACAATGTTGCCCAACTCCTGAACGGCTCCGTTAAACCGCTCCACATGACCGATGTGAAGAACCAAATTATTTTGGGTGGCCAATTCGAACAATTCCCGAGCATCTTCCATCGTTGTGCAAACGGGTTTCTCTACCAATACATGAATGCCATTCTCGAGGAATAGCCGGGACACCGCAAAATGCTGCAAGGTGGGAACAGCGATAGTAACCGCATCTACACGACCGATCAGATCGGCGGGATCAGAAAACGCCTCCGCCCCGTATCTATCAGCCAATTCTCGAGCGCGACTGGGAAGCAAGTCACAAACAGCCACCAAGTTCACGTCCAAAAGCTCAGAAAGCGCAGCTACATGATAACTACCCATATGGCCAACACCGACGACGCCAACTCGCAGAGAATCCAGCATGGGCTTAACCTCTTTAAAAACTTGCCCTTATACGCGGCCTTGATAGATGCCATTCTTCGAATTCCGCACGAATTCTACCACGGATTGAATTTCCGCTCCTAACGGCACCTGCGTTTCTATTTTCTCAATTTTTTGCGCCATCGTGCCCGGTTCGTCGAAAAGGATTTTATACGCTCTCTTTATATCCGCTCTCACTTCAGCCGAAACGCCGTTTCTGCGCAAACCAACCACATTCAACCCAATCACGCGTAGAGGATCATCCGTCATTTTGACGAATGGAGGTACATCTTTTCTCGCCGCCGCAGGACCCACGACAATCGCTCCCTGCCCGACTCGCACACGCTGATGCACGCCAAGGAAGTTGGATAGAAAACATTTATTCCCGACTTCCACATGCCCTCCCAAAGAACAATGGTTCACCAGGATAACCTCATCACCTACAAGGCAATCGTGGCCCACACTCGCACCGACCATGATGTAGCAGTTTCTGCCTATTGTCGTGTTTTGACCCTGGTGCATAGAACGGTGGATTGTCGCCGTCTCGCGAATAATCGTCCCCGCTCCGATTTCTACCCCTCCTGAATCGGAAGGCGAATCGACAACTTGCGCTTCCAGGCCGATGACGGCATTCGGAAAAATCCGACACCCCTCCCCTATAACGGCAGGGCCTTGGATGGTTGCGTTCGGCCCGATTTCGCATCCATCTCCAAAAACCACGTTTGCGCCCACAAAAGCGCCCGGGCCGATTTTTAAATCCTGTCCGAGTTGTGCTTCCGGGTCGATATGAGAAGTGGGAGCTATATCGTTCAATGTCTATTGGGATCGGGGAATGGCATAGGCGGTGAAAAGACCTTCGGCGGCTATCTGACCCCCTGCAAATGCCCGCCCCTCAAACTTCCACAACGTCCTTTTGTTTCTCAAGAGTTTCGCGTGCAATTCCAACAAATCACCAGGAACAACGGGACGCCTGAACTTTACCTGCTCGATGCCAGTGAAGAAAAATTCAGCCCCGGGGTCGGCCAATTTCAACTCAAACAGGCAAATCAAACCGGTTTGCGCCAATGCTTCTATGACCAAAACGCCCGGCATGATGGGATTGCCAGGGAAATGACCCTCTAAACATGGTTCATCTTTGGTAATGCTCTTCTGGGCTACGATAGAAATCTCTTCCGGATCGAGGTCTGTTACCCGATCGACGAAAAGAAACGGATCCCGGTGCGGGATTAGCTCTTGTATCCGCTGACTATCCATCATGATTCCAGTTCGCCAATCTTTTTTTCGAGTTCATTTATTCTCTCTGATAGCCTCGGCAAATTCCTCAAAACCGCAATTCGCCGGCGTGCATCGCGAATTTCCGTCGCCGGTGTATGCAGATACACTTTCCCACCCTCCAGGCTCTTCGGCACGCCGGTTCCCGCTCCCAATTTGGCGCCATCACCAATTTCCACATGATCCGCTACCCCAACACGGCCGCCCATCATGACACCGCGACCAATTTTCACACTACCCGAGATGCCCACCTGGCTCGCTAATATGCAATCCTCACCAATCACGACGTTGTGCGCAATTTGCACCAGGTTGTCGATTTTCGTGCCGCGGCCGATTCTCGTTTCCCTCAAAGTAGCGCGATCGATCGTGGTGTTCGCCCCGATTTCCACATCATCCTCAATGACAACCGTGCCCGTTTGAGGATATTTGAAAGTACGCCCCTCCTCATCGGGCATATATCCAAACCCATCCGCTCCGACGACAACCCCTGCATGGAGAATCACTCTCGACCCTATCTCTACATCAGCGTACAAAACACAATTCGGGTGTATAAAACACCCGGAACCTATTCTTGCGTTTTCGCCGACATGAACACCCGCCCCGATGTAGGAGCCGTCTCCCACCACAACACCACCGGCGAGAGATGCGAACGGCCCTACATAAACGCCATCTCCTACGCGAGCCGTATCGGAGACGGCGGCATTGGCGTCGATACCCGGCCGGAATTTGCGAGGGGGACGGAACAACAGGACCGCACGGGCAAAAGATAAACGAGGGTTTTCCGTAGAAATACAGGGACGATCAATTTTCAGCCCCTGGGGGGCGATAAGGGCGCCCGCATCGGAGTGCGTGTCAAGTTTTTTCGCTGAGTCCACGTAACTCAAATCTTTTGGCGAAGCTTTTTCATATTCGGCCACGTCCTGGAGATCTACGTTGCCGTCGCCGATCAATTCCCCGCCAAGCAGATTTGCGATGTCTGCGAGAAGCATTTTATTTCTTCTTCTGGTCGTATAGCTTGATCACCCTCTCCGTTAGATCCACTTTCGAGCTGGTAAACAAAACACCACCAGAGGCACTGTCTACAATGACATCCAAACCATCTTGCTTTCCAATTTCAGTAACGATGACACGAACTTCTTTCAAAACCTTTGCTATAGCCATCCTTTGGCGCTCTTCAAGATCTCGTTGACTCTCTCGCAACAATCGCCTCAGGTTATCCTGCTCACGCGCTAACTCTCTTCTCTGGGATCTCAGCTCGAACGCCTTGCGTTCTTTTTCTTCCTGCCGCCAAATCGCGCTTTTCTGATCGATCTCCAACTGCAAGTCTCGCACTTTATTCGCAATTTCAGCTAAATCTTGGCGTCTTTTTTTAATCGTACCTTCAAGTCTCTTTTTCTCTCTGCCCAGAGACGAACTCGCGGCCCGTCCGCCTTTTGAAATTCGTAATACGCGCTGAATATTGACAACGCCATATTTCGCGCCCGCCGATTCCACATCACCTGCATAAGCAAATACAAAAAATATCGATGGGAGCAAAACCAATAAACCAAACCGCCTCACGTTAAACATCCTCCATCCCAAAGATAATGTCGGCACATCTAAGTCTAAAACGCAGCTCCGATTCCCAGATGCGTTTCTCTCCTGCGTTCGTTCGCTTTTCTGTCCAGTTTATATCCAATATCCAACCGCATGGGGCCAATTGGCGTCACGATGCGCATACCGACTCCAGCACCGTACCGCAAATCACCTAAATCAAACGCATTGTCCTCATCCCAAATGTTTCCCATATCGAAGAATACCGCGACTTGGGTTGGACCGATGAAAGGATGTGTCAACTCAACGGCTGCAAGAGCGGCAGAGAATCCACCTATGGCTTCGCCCTGCAGATCCTTTGGCCCCAGGTCGCTGGAACTGAAGCCTCGGACAGCGTGCCTTCTGCTGGCGTATAAACGACGGAATGCGGGCACTTCGTCCTTGAACGAATCAACATAGCGGAGGTTTCCTCTCAAACTCAAAATCAAATCGCGTAAAATGCGGATCCGGAAACGCTCGCCAATATTATGGTATTGTCTGAATTCCGCTTCTGCGGAGAATACGTCGACATTTCCGCCCAATGCTGAGGTAGAAATTGTGGAGCCAACACTCCAGTACGTACCATCCGTCGGGAAAATAGGTCTGTTCAGGTTATCGTAGACCAACTTCGGTATGATGCTACTTTCGAGAAAAGTTTCTCCATCCTGCTCAAGAATCGTGGATGTCGCCGTGTCATCAACGTTGCTAATGCGGGATTCCGCGATCTCATATGAGACGAAAGCCCTCAAAAATTCCTGAAATTCCTTGCCAACCGTGATTCGGGCGCCCTGCCTCTCGTTGTCAAAGGTTTCATATTCCTGATCCACAAAAAACAGGCTGCCCCCAAGTGAGTACCCGGAGTCTCGAAAATCGGGGTCGAAGTATTCCGCAACCAAATCAAAGCGCTCGGAAGAAATTCTGGTGAATAATGAACCAACCAAGCCCCTGCCGAATAAATTTGACTCTCTTATTTCACCTTGCCCATAAAAGCCCTCGTCACTGTTGATACCGATTCCACCTGTTATCGAGCCGGTTGGCTTCTCCTTCACCTCAATCTCGATATCGAGTATTTCATCACTGCCAGGGCGCCGTTTTTCAACGACTTTCACCGTTTCGAAATAATTCTTACGACCGAGACGCCGACGCGTCAGATCCAATCCTTTCTTGCTATACAGGGACCCTTCGATAACGCGAACATCTCTACGAATTACATTCTCACGGGTACGGGTATTGCCCTTTACCTCCACTTTTCCAATATATACTCTTCGCCCTTTATTGATCTGAATTGTAATGTCGACCGTCTTCTTCTTGTCGTCTGTTTTCGTGAAACTATTGACATCTACAAACGCATAGCCACGGTTCGAAAATTGATTTGTTATCGCTTGCACATCGGATATTAAGCGGGATTTGTTGAAAACATCGCCCGCAAAGAGAAGCATCTTCCCCCCCATCTCTTCCCGGGGAATGACATCCTCTCCACCACGAATATCAATTTTTGCAATTTGGTACCGAAACCCCTCGCTGATGGGTATCGTTATTGATATCCGGCCTTTTTCCCGGTCCTCGCGAATGGTGGGCTGCCCAACCTGAACTTTGACGTACCCGCGACTCTCATACAATAAGCGAATCCGCACCAAATCCCTTTGCAATTCATCTTCGTTGAATATCCCTGAACTCGTAATAAATGAGAAAATGCCCGATTCACTGGTTTCCATGGCTTTGAGCAAATCTCTTTTAGAGACATTGTCGTTGCCTTCAAAACCAATTGCGCCAATGCGTACACTTTCACCTTCATCTATCAAGAACGTGACAGCCACTGTATTCTGGCCGCTTTCTTTCAGAACAGCTTCTATGCGTGCGAAATAATGGCCACTTTCCTGATATAATTTTCGGATGTTACGGACTGTTTCTTTCAGGATGGATTCACTGACAATGGTTTGAACTTTCACCGTGACACGCTCGCGGATTTTCTCAAGGTCTACACTACTGTTTCCAATGATTTCAATCTGGTTGATCGTGGGCTTTTCGCTGAGTTGATAAATTACGCGGAGTCCCCCTTCCAGAGACTCCACTTGAACTTTCACGTCACGGAAAAATCCCAGTTTGTATATCGCTCGAACATCCGCGCGGGTTTGCTTGACCAATTCCGTGTTGGTGTAGCTGTTCCCCTCTTTCAGCCGAACGTAAAAAAGAACCGTAGAGCGATCAACCCGACGATTCCCTTTCACTTCAATGGCCCGTATCGTGATGGCCGGTGAGGCCGACTGCCCCATCGCCTCATGAGAAACGGCAAGAAGCAACATGACGGCCAAAACGGCGCAGGCCATCACCTTCGCCGCAAAGCGCATAAGACCACCCCCCGGGGAAGAAGGGGAAACCAGTTTCAATTTTTCAGTGAAACTATAGGTCTTGGACACTGAGCACTTCCGTGTCTTCTTTCAATTCGAACACCAATTCATCCCCAGCCAACTTCGCCAGGATCGTTCCCCCATCCTGGAATTTACCATGCAACACTTCTTCGCTGAGGGTGTCTTCGATGTGTCTCTGGATGACGCGACGCAGAGGCCTTGCCCCGTAAGCCGGCTCAAACCCCTGTCTGGCAAGCCACTCTTTGACGTCGTCGCTCAGTTCAATCGTCATTTCCTTCTCACCCAGCGTCACATTGACCTTGGCGATTTCAATATCCACGATTTTCAGGATGTCCTCATGGGTCAATGGCCGGAAGATGATGACATCATCAATCCGGTTCAGGAACTCGGGATTGAAGGTGCGCTTCAGCTCATCGCGAATACTGTCTTTAATCTTGTCGAAGCCAAGGCCTGCGTCCACCTTCTGGAATCCGAGGGATGTGCCTTTCTCAATGGATCGGGCCGCCAGATTCGAAGTCATGATGATGACGGTGTTCTTGAAGTCGATGTTGCGGCCATAGCTGTCCGTGAGCAGACCATCGTCCATCACCTGCAACAAGACATGGTAGACATCGGGGTGGGCCTTCTCGATTTCATCAAGCAGTATAACGGAGTAAGGCTTTCTGCGAACGCGCTCGGTGAGTTGGCCCCCCTCCTCGTAACCGACGTATCCCGGAGGCGCTCCGGTGAGGCGGGAGACGTTGAATCTCTCCATGTATTCACTCATGTCAATGCGAATGAGGGCGTTCGGGTCGCCGAACATGAACTGGGCGAGCATTCTGGCCATCTCGGTCTTGCCCACGCCCGTGGGACCCAGGAACAAGAAGCTGCCGATCGGCCTTTTGGGCCCTTTCAGGCCGGCGCGCGCACGGCGAACCGCCTTCGTCAAAGCGCGCGTGGCTTCTTCTTGCCCGATGACGTGGCCATTCAACTCCTCTTCCATCCGGAGTAGACGCTCGTTCTCCACTTCTCCGATGCGCTGCAATGGAATCCCGGTCATCCGGCTGACCACATAAGCCACATCCTCGTCTGTGACAAACGGCTCTTCATCCGTTTGACCCGCCTCCCATTCCGCTTTCAACTCGTCAAGCCTGCTTCTGTCCTGCTCTTCCTGGTCGCGTAACTCGACAGCCTTTTCAAAATCCTGTTTCTCGATCATATCTTTTTTGGTGCGAACCGTTTCTTCAATTTGGCGCTGAAGATCCCGAATGTTGCTCGGGAAGGTTTCTTTCTCAAGACGAACCTTGCTGCACGCCTCATCAATGACGTCTATCGCCTTATCCGGCAAGAAGCGATCCGACACGTATTGGGACGACAGGCGAACGGCGGAGACAAGCGCCTCATCCGTCAACTGCGCGCGGTGGTGTTTCTCATATCTGTCTCTCAGACCCTTCAGTATGCTGACCGTATCATCCACAGACGGTGGATCCACCATTACAGATTGGAAACGACGCTCCAAAGCGCCGTTTTTCTCGATGTACTTTCGATACTCATCCAGCGTGGTGGCGCCGATGCACTGAACTTCTCCACGGCTGAGCGCGGGTTTCAGCATGTTCGAAGCATCTATGGAGCCTTCCGCCGCGCCTGCACCCACCAAAGTATGCAGCTCATCGATGAAGATAATCACATCCTGGCTCTGCGTGATCTCCTTCATGATGGCTTTCAAGCGCGCCTCGAACTGTCCACGATACTTCGTTCCCGCAACCAAAGCGCCCAGATCAAGCTGAACCACGCGCTTGTTGTACAAAATCTGGGGAACTTCTTTCGACATGATCGATTGAGCCAAACCCTCGACAATCGCCGTCTTCCCCACACCGGGTTCCCCTATCAAGACAGGGTTGTTTTTCGTCCTTCTGGCGAGTATCTGGATGACGCGCTCGATTTCCTGTTCCCGACCGATGACGGGATCGAGTTTCCCCTCATCCGCAAACTCCGTGAGGTCACGCCCAAACTCATCGAGCGCCGGCGTCTTGCTCTTCTCACGAGAACGCGCCGCCACAGGCTCCCTGAGGAGATTGATGGTCTGCTCTCGCGTTTGCTGGAGCTTGACGCCGAAGCTGGCCAGAATTTTAGCCGCCAATCCGTCTTTCTCTCTGACAATACCCAACAACAGATGCTCGGTGCCGATATAGTTGTGGCCCATCAGACGGGCCTCTTCGACGGCGTATTCAAGTACTTTTTTCGCTTTAGGGGTAAACGGGATGTCCCCTTCCACGGGGCCGCTCAAACTCTTGGGTAGATTACGTTCAAGCTCCAGCCGAAGCTGCTTGGGGTCGACCCCCAGCTTCTGCAAAACGGCTATGGCGATTCCACCCCCGTCCTTCAGCACACCAAGCAATATGTGTTCGGTTCCCAGATATTCGTGCCGGTAGTGCTCCGCCTCTTCTCTGGCCAAGATAATGACTTTTCGGGCGCGCTCGGTGAATCGCTTGAACATACGGCCCTCCTTACTTTTTATGAGCTATTTTCCCGTCCACCACGACGATCACACGATCCATTTTTTCCGCCATCGAATTATTGTGCGTCGCCACCAAAATTGTTTGCCTGCTTCTTTCGTTAATCTCTCGAAGCAATTCAAATATCGTTTCCGCGGTTGCTGAATCCAAATTCCCCGTTGGTTCATCCGCGAGTATTACAGAAGGATTGTTAATTAACGCGCGGGCAATAGCAACCCTTTGTTGCTCTCCTCCGGAAAGTTCTCCGGGCCGATGATTCCACCTATCGGCCAAACCTATCCGGCTTAACAATTCCTTCGCCTGCTCCTCCACCTCTTTTTTCCGGGCGCCACGAAGCAGCCCGGGTATCATAACATTTTCCAGCCCGGAAAACTCCGGCAACAAGTGATGAAACTGGAATACGAAACCTATATACTGATTTCTCAATTGAGCCAATTCGGCTTCTGAGCAATCAGAGAGGCTTTTGCCCTCGAGAATCACTTCGCCTTTCGTCGGCCTGTCGAGTGCTCCCAAAAGATGGAGCAAGGTGGTTTTCCCCGCTCCCGAGACCCCCATGATAGCCACCATCTCGCCGTGGCCAACTTCGAGATCGACTCCGCTCAGAGCCATCACCTCGCCGCTGCCCATGGTGTATGATTTTTCCAGTCCCCTGGTGACGATTACCTGCGGCAACACACCCTCTGGTGAAACAGACTCCCCCATCTCCAATGTGCGCGAATCAACCATAACGGAGATTTTCTACCGGATCGACGCGAGAAGCACGCCACGCTGGATAAAGTGTCGCCGCCAAACAGATCAAAAAAGCAGCCACTGCAGTAACAGAGACATCAAAAGGCGTCATCTGCACCGGTAATTTCTCTATATGGTAAACGCTGGGGGGTAGGATGTCCAGACCAAACGCGCGTTCTAAAAAATCCTCAACCACATGGAGATTCCACCCCAGAACGAGGCCTCCACCGGTTCCCAAAACAGCACCCAACAGACCTATAAATGCGCCTTGAACGAAAAATATCCTTAAAATTGCGCCGCTCGTAGCCCCCATCGACTTCAAGATCGCGATTTCACGCCCTTTTTCCATCACCACCATGACCAGTGAGCCGATGATGTTGAAAGCGGCCACAACGACGACGAGAAGCAGAAGGATGGTAAGCGTGGTTTTTTCCGTTTTTAACGCGGAAAACAGGTTGCGATTCATTTCCTGCCAGGAGCGCGACAAATACGCCCCCGAGAGAGTTCCCTGAATTTTGCGAGAAATGCGCTCGGCCGAAAAAATGTCCTTCACGCGCAAATGCACTCCCGTTACGGAATTGCCGAATCCAAAGAATTTCTGGCTTTCTTTCATCGAGATAAACGCGAGTCCGGCATCGTATTGATAAAACCCGCTACGAAAGATGCCCACCACCTGAAACTTTTTCGTTCGGGGCACCAAGCCCATCGGCGTAATCACCCCCACGGGGCTGACCATCGTCACCGCATCACCCACTTTGAGGAACAAGTTTTTCGCGAGTTCGCCCCCAAGAATAACGCCGGGTTTGCCCGTGCTGTTTTTCTCCGAAATCTTTTTTAACGCACCATCCTTCAAGTACCTTTTGATGTCCGTCACGTCGATTTCCCGAGCCGGCACAATCCCGCGCACCACCGCGCCCATCACACGGTTATTGAATGAGAACATCGCCTGTCCATATACAAAAGGACTCGCCGCCATTACACCCTCATGATTGCGCGTTTTTTGCAAAACATCGCGCCATTTTCTCATCAAAGAAGCGCCTGATTTCGTTATGACAATATGACTTTGCGTGCCCAGGATTTTGTCACGAAATTCCCGCTGAAACCCCGTCATGACTCCCACGACGACGATGAGGGTGGCGACACCCAGCGCTATGCCCAATACGGAGATCCAGGTAGTAAGTGAAACAAAGGCGAGTTTGCTCCGCGAGCGCAAATGCCTGAAACCAATGAACAGTTCTGTTGAAAAGGACATCTTCAGCCTTGTTGTTTCCGCATAAGGGGGAAAAGGATCACATCTCGAATCGAATGTGTATTCGTCAGCAGCATCGCGAGCCTATCTATTCCGATTCCCTCGCCAGCCGTAGGCGGGAGGCCGTATTCCAGGGCCGTGAGATAATCCCAGTCAATTTCATGCGCTTCCTCATCGCCGGCCTTCCTCGCCGCATCTTGTTGCTCAAAGCGCGCCCGCTGATCGTCCGGATCATTCAACTCCGTATAAGCGTTGGCAATCTCGCGCCCGGCGATGATGAGTTCAAACCGCTCCACAATATCGGGGTCGTCTTCCCGGCTCTTGGACAACGGTGAAAGGGCTTTTGGGAAATCATAGATAAAAGTGGGCTGCCTGAGTTTCGGCTCCACCAATTCTTCGAACAGATACTCCAGGATGCGCACATGGCTCATCTCATCCGGTATGGGGTAGCCCTTGGGCGCTGCGATTTTTCGCGCAAAAAGGCGTGCTTTTTCTTCAGCTTCCAATACTTCGCTCGGCGCACCGCCCACCGTCACGATGGAATCGCGCCATTTATGTCGAGTCCAAGGCGCCTGAAACGATATTGCCTCGTCCCCATATTCCAGCACATCACCGCCCAGGATATCTCGAGCCAACGAGGCCACCATCTTTTCCGTCAATTCCATCAGATCATTATAGTCCGCATACGCCATATAGAATTCCAACATCGTGAACTCGGGGTTGTGCTGTGTGGATATGCCTTCATTTCTGAAATTTCGGTTAATCTCATAGACGCGATCCATTCCACCCACAACCAGGCGCTTGAGGTAAAGCTCGGGCGCCACGCGAAGAAACAAAGGCATTTCCAGCGTATTGTGGTAGGTGGTGAACGGTCTGGCCGTCGCCCCGCCGGCGATGGCCTGCATCATCGGGGTTTCGACTTCCAGGAAATTCAAATCATCCAAAAAACGGCGTATCAACTGAATCATCCGGGTGCGCACCCGAAACACTTCGACCACGCCAGGGTTTGCAATCAAATCCACATACCGTTGTCGGTAACGCGCCTCCACATTTTGCAGACCATGCCATTTTTCGGGCAGCGGCCTCAAACTTTTCGTCAGGAGATGTATCCGGCGAACCCAGATCGAGAGCTCGCCCATCCTCGTGCGGAACACGCCGCCCTCCGCGCCAACGATATCGCCGATGTCGAGTTCCTTCGCAGCCTGAAAAGACTCCTCGCCGATTTCATTCATCCGAATGAACAACTGAATCTGTCCCGCTCCGTCCCGCAGATCGACAAAGGCGACTTTCCCCTGCACCCGCTTGGCGATGATTCTCCCCGCCACGGAAAAACTCGCCTGTTTCGCCTCGTCAAATCCATCCACCGGCACTTCATGAAACTCTTCGACGACGGCGCCGATTTGGTGCGTCGTCGAAAACCGGTTTACGAAGGGATTGGCTCCAGAAGCGCGAATCCCTTCGAGCTTTTTTCTCCGCTGCTGGGTCAAAAAATTTTCATCGTCTCGCTCATCCGGCGATGGTATCGCTTCATCCGCCACAGGGGCGCTCCTCCCATACCCTCTTTCTACGTCCATAAAACCGTGCTTTCTCCATTCGCTTCCATCTGATTCCGCCGACGACGATTACGCGCGCGTATTGGCCTTCTCCTGTATCAATGAGAGGAGATAGGCGTCAATGAACGCATCGATATTCCCATCCAACACGGCGTTCACGTCCGAGCGTTCCACGTCGGTTCGATGATCCTTCACCATCCGGTACGGATGCAGGACGTAGGAACGAATCTGGCTCCCGAATCCGATGGTTTTCTTCATGGCGTGTTGCGCTACTTTTTCCGCATCACGCTTTCGCTTCTCCATTTCGTACAACTGGCCGCGCAGCAGCTTCATGGCCGTAGCGCGATTCTTGTGCTGGCTCCTCTCATTTTGGCATGAGACCACGATATTCGTCGGCAAGTGCGTGATCCTCACCGCCGAATCCGTCGTGTTCACATGCTGGCCGCCGGCGCCCGAACTCCTGAATACATCAATCCGCAAATCGTTTTCATCAATTTCGATTTCCACATCATCCGACACCTCCGGGACGACATCCACAGAAGCAAAAGAGGTGTGTCTCTTCGAACTGGCGTCAAAGGGCGAAATCCTTATCAAACGATGCACGCCAACTTCCGCTCGAAGATACCCGTAAGCATATTCCCCCTGCATGATCAGGGTAGCGTTTTTAATGCCGGCCTCTTCCCCTCCAAGTATGGAAACAAGGCGCGCCTGGTATCCCTTCTCCTCCGCCCATCTCGTATACATGCGGAAGAGCATTTCGGCCCAATCCTGGCTTTCGACGCCACCTGCTCCTGCATTCACGGATAGAATGGCGTTGGCTCTGTCTTCCTCGGAATCCATGACCAGATGGAACTCCAGGCGCTCGGTTTCTCCCACAAGGGAGGAAAGCGCACTTTCTATATCGCTCAGGAGTTCCGACTCGAATGTTTCTTCCATTTGGAGAAGCTGGAGAAGTTCTTTCTGATCTTTGAGTCTGCCGTTCAGGCTCTCCCAGTTCCGGATCGTTTTCTCATAAGAAGCGCGTTGTTTCAACGTGTTTTGCGCGGCTTCGGAGTCGTTCCAAAAATCCGTCTCTCCGGCGAGTTTATCGAGTTTGGCGCACTCTACCTCCAATCGATCGAGGTCAAAGCCGGCCTCGCAGTTCAAGGAGACGCGCCTCCAGTTGCTCACATTTCTTGCACAATTCTTCCATCGATATCTCCAATCTTTCGAAATACAACCCTCTAACCTGTCGGCATGGAGTCCAATCGGGCAGGCTTAGTTATTATACCACATTCGAGAGCCCCGTCTGGAGCGGAACAGCAAAACCGCAGCCAGAGAAACGAGAACGCACAGATACGCGAACATATCTCCCATCCTCGCATAAACTGTAGGGGCTCCTTTTTTCAGTGAAATGACATCGGCGTGTATCCACTCCTCAAAAAGGGGGCTTCTCACCCGAATCGCGCCGGTGGGGTCGATTAACGCGCTTATCCCCGTATTGGCTGAACGAACGATCGGCATCCGGAATTCCACCGCCCGAAACGCCACCATCGACAGATGCTGCTCAGAGGCCGCCGTTTTTCCGAACCATGCATCGTTCGTGATGTTGACGAGAAACTGCGCGCCTTTCATGCGCCTCACCACGCGGGGAAAAATGACCTCGAAACAGATCAAAACGCCAAATTTCCCCTTTGCGGCGTCAAATATCTTCGGTTCTTCTCCGGATTTGAACGTCCCGATCACGGGCACCAGTTTTTCCACAAAAAACAATAGTTTGCCGAGTGGAACATATTCGCCGAAAGGCAGCAGATGCATCTTGTCGTACCGGCCGAATTCCTCGCCGCCCGGACTGAGGAGATACGCCGAATTCGTTAATTTGGGGCCTTTTTTCATGTCGCGCTTGCCGAGTGTTCCAAACAGCAGATAGGAATCCGTATCTCTCGCGAGTCGGCGAAGATAGCTTCTCCCGTACGCTTTTGGCCGGTAAACAAGAGGAGCCGCCGCTTCCGGCCAGACGATGACGGGGGGAGCGGAGGATTCGTTCTTCGGAAAACGCCCTCTCAAGTCCTTCGTCAGTTTCCCCATCTTTTCGAGAATGCCCTTTTTCCAGCGGGGAGACCACTTCACGGCCTGATCGACGTTTCCCTGAACGATGCCGACCGCGCGCGCAGCACCCGCCGTTTCGATAGGCACTTCGTAGAGCCTCAGATAACCATAGCCCCACACGAGCGCCGCCATGAGAGAAACGCTGATGACGACGGCGTAGGGCGCCTTTCGCGGAAAACGGAAAAAATACCAGATCGCCGCGTTGACGAACACGATAAAGAACGAGACGCCGTACACGCCCACCAGATCGGCGATTTGAATGACATATAAATGGCGATACTGGCTATACCCCAAGAGCGCCCACGGGAAACCGGACATAAAATAGGCGCGCAAGAGCTCCAGAGAGACCCACATAGGCGCCGCGATGAGAAAGGTGAGAAAAGTGCCGCCAGAATGTATGCGCACCATGAAAAATGCGAACAGCGCAGGGTAGAGCGCCAGATAAAGCGCGAGGACGGCGGTAATCAGCCAGGCGAGCGCCGCCGGCAGCCCCCCGTAGGTGGCCATGGAAATCTTCACCCACCAGATGATGATTCCGAACGAAACCAGCCCGGTCAGCAAACCCAGGAAAAACGCTTGATGCGGTTTTTTGCCTTCCAGCACCCATAGAAGAGGGACGAGCGCGATCCAGGCCAAAATCTCGAACTGAAACGGCGGATACAAAGACGCCAGCAAGAGACCCGAGAATACGGAAAATCCTATGTCCTTCGCTTTCAATGTTTGCTTGTCCGGGAAGCGCTTTCCCCGGCTCCTTCGATAAAGGCGCTCTCGCCCCCGAGTTTTTCCCGCAAGGCGGCCACGAGTTTCGGCGTAATGCCCTCTACTTCCAGGAGCTTGAGATCGCTCGCTTCCAAAACGCCTCTCAGGCTCCCAAACGTCCGCAATAGCGCGCGCCTGCGCTTTGGGCCCAAACCGGGCACATCGTCCAGACCGCTCTTGATTGCAGTACGTCTGCGCCGCGTCCGGTGGAACGTCAGGACGAACCGGTGCACCTCGTCGCGGATTTTTTGCAGCATGAGTTTGGAGGCGCTTCCCTCTTTCAATTGGATGGGGTCCGACTGGCCGGGCAGGAAAATCACATCCTGCGCTTCGGGGTTCTCGGAACTCCTGCCCTTCGCAATCGCGCACAACGCCACATCCGCCACGCCGAGCTCTTCCAACACCGAGGCGGCCGATGAGAGTTGCCCCTTCCCGCCGTCGATAAGCAGAAGATCGGGCATCTCGCCCCCTTCGTTCACCAGACGCTCCAAGCGCCTGAAAACGATCTCGCGCATGGAGGAATAATCATCGGGGGATTCCGCCACACTCCTGATCTTGTAGCGGCGATAACCATCCTTAAGCGCGCGCCCTTCCTGGAACATGACGCTGGCGCCGACGATGTTACTCCCCTGCAGATTCGATACGTCGAACGCTTCAATCCGCACCGGCAGCTCCTCGAGGCCCAACGCCTGACGAATTTCCTCGAGTGTTTGCTGTTCCTTGCTGACCAGGGCGTTTTCCTGCTCCTGAGCATGCGATGCGTTCTCGCTCGCCATCTCGACAAGGCGGCGCTTGTTCCCCCGGCGGGGATGAAAAACGGACACTTTTTTACCCCGTTTCTCGGACAGCCATTGCGCGATGAGCGAAGCATCATTCACTGAAGAGGGCAAAAGCACTTCGTTGGGGAAAAACGTCTTGCCGGCGTAATACTGCTTCACGAACGCGGAGACGACTTCTCCGTCGGGAACGCCTTCTCGAGCGGCCACATGAAATCCCTGGTCTCCCAGCAGCCTGCCGCCCCGAATGAAAAACATGCGGAACGTCGCTTTCTCTCCTTCCCGGTGGCAGCCGAGCACATCTTGATCGCCCCCTTTCACGGAAAGCATGGTCTGTCGCTCGGTGACGTGCTCGATACTTGAACCTGATCCCTCACCTTGGCGGCGGCTTCGTATTGCAGTTCCCGAGAGTATCCCTGCATCTGTTTCTTGAGTCTTCGAACCAACTCCTGATTTTTCCCTTTCAGGAAATCAAGCGCGTCGCCAACGCCGCCTCTATACGATTCCCGGCTTTGATAATCATCACACGGCCCCAGGCACTGGCCCATTTGGAAATAGATGCACCGCTTCGCCGTCTTGTCTTCCAGACCGCCCGTGCAGGGCCTGATATGAAACGTCTTTTGTAAAAAGCGAATCGTGCGTCTCAGGCTGCTCGCCGACGGGAAGGGCCCCAGGTAGGAATCGCCGTCTCCCGCCGGGCGGCGAACGATGCTCAGGCGGGGGTAATCCTCACTCGTGCTGAGCTTCATGTAGGGAAAATGTTTGTCGTCGCGCAACAGCACGTTGTGGCGGGGCTTGTGCTTTTTCACATAATTGCTCTCTAAAATGAGCGCCTCGATTTCATTGGCCGTCACAATGTGCTCTATCGTGGTAGATTCCTCCACCATTTTCTGAATCCAGGGACCCCGGCCGGCCCTCTTTGCAAAATAACTGCGCACCCGGCTTCTCAGGCGCAACGCCTTACCGACGTAGAGGACATCCCCCGTTCGGTTCCTGAAAATATATATCCCCGGTTTTTCGGGCAAAGATTTCAAAAACGAGCGGTCCTCTCCCACGGAAACCAGGCTGGGAGAAAGCTCGGAATCACTCATGTCGCGATTTTTGTGGGTTTCAGGCCAAGCTGTCGGCGCTCGATGGCGAGAATCTTGTCGCGAATCTCGGCAGCCCGCTCAAATTCGAGCTTCTGAGCCGCCTCGTGCATTTGGGCGCGAAGCTCATCCAACGCCGATGCGTCCATCTCGGAAAATAGTGGCGCTTCCATCTCTTCCCACCCGAGGGCATCGCCGTAGCCCTGCTCGCCGGACGCTTCCAGAAGCTCATCCATCCTGCGGCTGATGGAACGGGGAACAATCCCGTTCGCTTCGTTGTAAGCGATTTGGATACTCCTTCTCCTTTCCATCTCGTCCAGTGCGCGGCTCATGCTGTCGGTGATGCGATCCGCATACATGATGACCCGGCCATTGATGTGCCTCGCCGCACGGCCCGAGGTCTGGATCAAAGAAGTTTCCGAGCGCAAAAACCCTTCCTTGTCCGCATCGAATACGGCGACGAGAGCGACTTCGGGCAAATCCAATCCCTCTCGCAGCAAATTGATGCCGATCAGCACGTCAAAAACGCCCGAGCGCAGATCGCGAATTATCCGCACCCGCTCGAGTGTGTCGATATCGCTGTGCAAATACCGAACCCGGACCCCTAAATCTTCATAGTATTCCGTTAAATCCTCGGAAAATCTCTTCGTCAGGGTGGTGACGAGCGCCCGATCCCCCATCGCCGCCACCCGGCGCACCTCGGCGAGCAGGTCGTCCACCTGTCCCTGCACCGGGCGAATCTCCACAGGGGGATCGACCAAACCGGTGGGCCTCAACAACTGTTCCACGACAACGCCTTCGCTTTTCTCCAGTTCGTAGGGCCCGGGAGTCGCCGAAACGTAGATCGTGTTCTTGAGATTCGCCTCGAACTCTTTCATTTCAAGCGGGCGATTATCCAAAGCCGACGGCAGCCTGAAGCCATACGACACCAGGGTTTCCTTGCGGGAACGATCTCCCCGGTACATGCCCCGCAACTGGGGGATGCTTTGATGGCTCTCGTCTACAACCACCAGATGATCCCGTGAGAAATATGAAAACAAGGTCGCGGGCGGCTCGCCCGTCAAGCGCCCGTCGAGGTGTAAGCTGTAGTTTTCCACCCCGTGGCAGTAGCCCACTTCCCTGAGCATTTCGATGTCTTGTAAGGTTCGCTGCTGTAAGCGCTGCGCTTCGTAGGTTTTGTCTTGGGCATTCAACTCCGCCACCTGCTCCCACAACTCCCGCTGAATTGATTCGATGGCGGTCGAGAGCCTCTCCTCGGGCGTGATGTAGTGGCTGTTGGGGTAAATCTCCACCCGATCGAGCTTTCTTAAAGCGATTCCCCGCAGCGGCTCGATTTCCGTGATGCCGTCGATTTCCTCCCCGAAAAACTCCACGCGAATCGCTTGCTCTTCTTCGTGGGCGGGTATGATTTCGACGACATCGCCACGCGCGCGAAAAGAAGCGCGACGCAAAGCCGCATCCGAACGCCGATACTGAATTCTTATCAGTTGCGTGAGCAACTCCTCGCGGTCCATTTCCATGCCGACGGAAATATCGATGTGGAGATCGAAATAATCGGCCGGCGAACCCAGCCCGTAGATGGAACTCACACTCGCCACCACGATGACGTCTTCGCGCATCAAGGCGGAGCGCGTGGCCGCGTGGCGCAGGCAGTCCAGCTCATCGTTGATGGAAGCATCTTTTTCGATGAACGTATCCGTGGTCGGGACATAGGCTTCCGGCTGATAGTAGTCGTAATAACTGACGAAATACTCTACCGCGTTGTTGGGGAAAAACCCCTTGAATTCATTATAAAGTTGCGCGGCCAGGGTTTTGTTATGGGCGATGACGAGCGTGGGTTTCCCCATCTTCGCGATGACGTTCGCCACCGTGAAAGTCTTGCCGGAGCCGGTGACGCCCAAGAGAACCTGATGCTTCTGGCCCTCTTCGAACTGACGGACGATGGCGTCTATCGCCTCGGGCTGATCGCCCGTGGGAGAGAATTCCGAATGGAGCTCGAAGCTACTCATGAAGGGTCCTCTGCCTCCGGCTAAGGCGGCTCGAAAAATCGAGCGGAAGAAAGTCTAACGGATTAAGGAAGACGCATAAACCCTAAGATTCAAGCGGATTGAACCGGGTGGAGGTATTTTTCCCATACATGCTGCGCTGTTCGAGGAAACCGATGGTTCAGGTGCTGCAATATGAACGATTTTGGTTTTCGGGGCTGCTTGTTCAGCTTCAGGCCCGCCTCATCAGGCGTGCGATCTCCTTTTTTCGCATTGCATCTCCGGCAACTGCAAACCGCATTCTCCCATGTGGAGCGGCCGCCGCGGGAACGCGGCAACACATGATCCACCGTTAAATATCCACCTTTCGCGCCGCAATACTGACAGGTGTTCTCGTCGCGACGCATCACATTTTTTTTGCTGAACGGAATCTGACTTCGGCGCGGAACATACACATACGTTCTCAACCGTATGACGGCGGGGAGGTGAAACTCCATGGCTTCGCTGCGGACGATCAGGCCATTCGTCTCGATGGTATCCGCTTTCCCGGTGATCATCATGCGAATCGCACGACGAGCGTTGCAAACATTTATCGGCTCATATGTCTGGTTGAGCACCAAAACACGCGATTGTTCAAGCACCCTATACGCTCTCCTTGAAACAAGTGGGCGACGGGATACAAACCACTATTTGCGCATCCCTTTATGTCGACCTCGCCTGCCCTTGTCAACGAGCAATCGTTTTTTCAGACATTGCGAAACCGACCTCGCAAATTTATAATGGTCGGTCTTCGCCAAACGGCGAAGAAACGCCCCGTTAATTCATCTCTCCAAAGAGGAACACTCCGTTGTCGCCCCGTTCCGGACGCGGAAGAATAATCCTCCTCACCCTAGGCGCCCTGGCCATTGCTTGCGGACTGGGTATCGGCGCGTTCGGAACGCAGTGTTAGATATAGTTGACGGAATATCCCCAGATCATTACATTGCCACTAGCCGGCAATAATCTACGGCAACCATTCAACGCCCACAAAGGAGTGCTGGAAAATCACAAGGAGTATAAAATGGAGTACCATGAAGTAAATATTCCCATCCCAAACAATCCTCCCATCAAGGGATTAGATATTCCTATCGACAATTCCAGTGAGAAATTCAATGAATACACATTGAATGATGGAACAATCTTGCGGGTCAAATTAGTTATTTCTGGGGTTATAAGAGCAAAAGACCAATGGGACACAGAAGGGCATCCAATATACACCATCCTGAGCCATAATGTCGTTCGCGTAGTGCAATCACACCCATCACTCCGGCAAAGGAGATAGGTGAGATGAAAATAACTATCGAGTATCCTTCAGGCATAGAACAGAATGGTTGGGAAAAATGGACGACTCAAAACGAAAAATCTGATGAACCAACACGTTCATGTCTCCAAATCGAAGTAGGGGAAGCGCCTCTTGGGAATGGAGATTTTATTAATCCTAAATCACCACCCCTCATATTCTATTTTTTCTCAAATGATGAAAAGCCTTATTATGAAATAGAGCATGAAGAATTGAATATCTCCGTTTATGGGGATGGCTTGAAAGAAATAGAGAAAATGCTCTACGAGGAAATAGCGTTTTTGTGGGAATCTTATGCTTTAGAAGATGACGCGAATATGACCTCTGCTGCTCAAGAATTAAAGAAGCGTTTACTCGAAACATTTAAAGTGAGTTGATGGTACAACGTGAAAGCAGGGTTATTAAAAGTCAACTATCTCGAAAAGGTTTTCAGGAAGACGATAGACACCACGTCTACCTCACTTACAAGACCTTGGACGGCAAAAAATCAGATATCAAAACAAGACTGAGTCAGGGCAGCAATGAAACTATCCAAACGCGCCTGCTGGGTAAAATGGCCCGACAATGCCATTTGAATATGAACCATTTTTTAAGGCTGGTCGATTGTGATATGGAGCAAGATGAATACGAACAACATCTCAGGGACAACAACAAAATCTAGTCGACGTCATCGTCGACCTGGTCCCGATTCCCTCTCCGCTCAGTTTGGATCTGGCCCTCCACCGAGCGAGAGGGGACCAAACCCAAACTGAGACACTACCCGGGTTTTTCAGACATTGCGAAACCGACCTCGCAAATTTATAATGGTCGGTCTTCGCCAAACGGCGAAGAAACGCCTTGCGAATTCATCTCTCCAAAAAGGAACACTCCGTTGTTGCCCCGTTCCGGACACGGAAGAATAATCCTCCTCACGCTAGGCGCCCTGGCCATTGCTTGCGGACTGGGTATCGGCGCGAGCTTTAGCTATCTATACGATTTTCCCGAACTCGAGCGGCTCCAGAATTATAAGCCCAACACCATCACGCGCATTTACGCCCGCGGGGGGGAACTTCTCGCGGAACTGTACCAGGAAAGAAGAAAGCCCATCCCTTTGAAACAAATCCCCACCACGCTGCGCCAGGCGTTCCTGGCCATAGAAGACAGCCGATTTTATGACCACCCGGGCGTCAGCTATCCGGATATTTTTCGGGCGTTCATCAAAAACCTGAGCGCGGGCCAATTTGTGCAGGGAGGCAGCACCATAACCCAGCAGTTGGCGAAAGTTCTCTTTTTGACGCCCGAGAGAAAACTCAAGCGAAAAATACGGGAAGCGCTTCTCGCCCTCGAGATTGAACGACGCTTCACAAAAGATGAAATTCTCGAATTTTATATGAATCAAATCTATCTCGGCAGCGGGGCGTACGGGGTGCAGGCGGCGGCCCAAATCTATTTTGGAAAAACGGTCGCTCAACTCACTCTGGCCGAATCCGCCATGATTGCGGGACTGCCCAAAGCTCCTACGCGATTCAGCCCCAAAACCAATCCCGAGAGAGCGCTGAAACGACGCAATCTGGTAATCCAGAGGATGCTGGCTTCGGGGTTCATTACCGAGGAGCAAGGAAAAATCGCTCGCGAAGAACCGATTCAACTGGTTCCCAGGGTGGCCAATATCGCGCCCGAGGCCGCCTACTTCATCGAAAAAACCCGCCTCAGCCTCAGCCGCCGGTTTGGACAATCCCTTTACAAAAGCGGTCTGCAAATTCATACGACCGTTGACATCGGTTTGCAGAAAACCGCTCACAAAGCGCTCATCGATGGAATCGAGAAAATTAACCAAAGACGCGGGTTCATGAGTCCCGGAACAAAAATCAAGAGGCCGCCGCGCCTGGGGGATGGATTCCAATTTCACATTCTGGACATCACCGCGAAGATGGTGAGCGGAATTATCGGGGACTATGAGGTGGAGATGCCTCTTCCCGGACACATCGACCCCAAAAGGCTCAGAGAAGGCGACCTTCTTTTGGGGCGCGTGATCAAGGTGGACCGTGCTTCTAAAAAACTTTTTCTGGAATGGCAGGAGACCGTGCAAGGCGCCGTCATCGCGTTCGACTCCCAAACCGGAGCGCTCCGCGCCCTGACGGGCGGGACCAACTTCCGCCGCTTCCCGTTCAACCGCGCCACCCAGGCGCGGCGCCAGCCGGGTTCGGCTTTTAAGCCCATCATCATGGGGACGGCCCTGTCCCAGGGCTACACGCCCGCGCACATTCTCATGGATACCCCCTTCGTCCGCCGTATGCCGGGCACGCTCAAGGACTGGAAACCCAGAAACTACACCAACAAGTTCTATGGCCCCGTCACCATGAGACGAGCCCTGGAATCCTCCCTCAACCTGGCCACCATCAAGCTGCTGGACCAGATGGGCCCGCAAAAAGCGATCACGTTCGCACACAGGCTCGGCATCCGCTCGAAAATGAACCCGTATCTCTCCCTGGCGCTCGGCTCCATCGAGGTGACGCCGTACCAGTTCACGGCCGCATACATCCCGTTCGCCACGCGGGGCGTGTATGCGCGGCCCTATGAAATCACAAGAGTCACCGACGGCAGAAACCGGGTGCTGGAGGAAAACGTTCCCACGACGCATCTCGCCATCACGCCCGAGACGGCCTATCAAATGAAAATGCTGCTGCGCGGCGTCATCACGAATGGAACCGGAAAAAAGGCCAAAAAGATCGGCGCCTTCCTGGCCGGAAAAACAGGCACCACGAACGAATACCGGGACGCCTGGTTCATCGGCTTCTCGGAAGACCTCGTCCTGGGAGTCTGGGTGGGCCGCGACGACAACAAGCACATGGGCTACCGGGCATCGGGCGGCAGAGCGGCCTTGCCCATCTGGGTCGAAGTGATGAAAGGCTGGTTCGAAGGCAGGGAGTCAACAGTGCGAATTCCCGAACCGCCGCCGGGCATTACCATGGTGAAGGTGGATTCGCGATCCGGCCAGTTGCCGTCCACCTGGTGCGAGGGCGAACCGATACTGGAAGCCTTTGTGGAGGGAACGGAACCCTCCGAGCAGTGCGCCCGGAAATCCCGCCTGCCGGCGATACTGAGCGGTGGTTGATGAGGGACAAGCTCTCCATTCCCGGTGCGCATTCGCCGTCATCACAGGCGTTTCAAGCCTATGGTGGATTCGTTCTCCAGTGCGCAACTGCCATCATCACTGAGTTTCCGGGAAATGGGAGTATTCGCTCTCCGGCGCGCATCTCCCCGCATTTGCCATCAGCGTGGGCGCTGCGGAACGTGGCAGGATTCCCGCGCGAACCGGTGAAACGAGTCGAGGCGGAATTCCTGAAAATATCGATAAATACACGGGGTTTTTCGATAAATAAGTGAAAGTTTCTTGAGCGTAAATCATTGAAAATAAACAGGTTTTAACTATTCGCCGAAAATCGCCTCGATGAAAGCATCCGGGTCGAAATCAAGCAGGTCTTCCACCGATTCACCCACGCCGACATACCTTATCGGTATGCCGCTCTCGTAAGTGGCGCCCAGCACCACGCCGCCCTTGGCCGTACCATCGAGTTTGGTCAGCACAAGCCCCGTTACACCCAGGGCCGGGCCGAATTCACGGACTTGGGAGAGTACGTTTTGCCCAGATGTCGCATCCAATACGAGCAACACCTCATGGGGCGCCGTATCGATGAGGCGCTGCGTTACGCGCCTGAGCTTCTTTAATTCTTCCATGAGATTGTGTTTCGTATGCAAACGTCCCGCTGTATCCACAAGCAACACGTCGACGCCACGCGCCTTCGCCGCCTGAACGGCGTCATACACCACGGCGGACGAATCCGCTCCCTCTTTATGGCGGATGATGTCGCATCCGCTCCGCTCCGCCCATACCGTCAACTGCTCACCGGCCGCGGCTCGAAACGTATCCCCCGCCGCTAGCATGACCTTTCGTTTTTCCGCCGAGTAACGCGACGCGAGTTTTCCGGCTGTCGTCGTCTTGCCCACGCCGTTGACGCCTACCAAGAAAATGATTCTGGGCTCGCCTAGAGGAGGATCCTGCGGTGTAACCGCAGGTGGGGATACAGGGTTTTCAAGACAAGAGTGCATGATTTCTTTAACGCGCGTCTGCGCATCCGCCCCCGTGCCCTCCCCCGCTTTCAATTTCCCCAGCAGCGACTCGACAAGAGGGGGACCCAGATCCGCCATATAGAGAACTTCTTCTAATTCCTCGAGCGTATCCTCATCAATGCTCCCCGCGATTAAACCCTTCACTTGGCCGAGAAAACCCCCTCTCGTCTTCGAGAGACCTTCGCGCAATTTGCCGAACCAGCCCTTTGCGCCACTACCCCTCTCCAAACTTCCTTTCTTCCCGGAATCAGACATCAAAGATATTTCCTCCGGCCCACGCCAAACAAAACCAACCCCGGCGCCAGGGCGCCGGGGTCATCTTCAACAAAACCTTTCATTAAAATACGGACGATGCTACACCCTCGACCCCAACACTGTTTCCTCCACACCATTTACTCTCGTATCTTCACGGTTCAGCTTTACGGAAACAATTTCCGAAACACCTTTTTCTCTTTGCGTCACGCCATAGAGTTGATTCGCGTACGACATGGTCTTTTTGTTATGGGTGATGATGATGAACTGGCTCCGATCCTCGAGTTCGGCAATCACTTCCCGAAAACGCCCGACATTGACGTCGTCTAGGGTAGCGTCCACCTCATCGAGAATGCAAAACGGACTCGGCCGAACGCTGAACACCGCGAACAGCAAAGAAAGGGCGGTGAGCGCTTTCTCCCCGGCTGAGAGAAGCATAATGTTCGAAGGACGCTTGCCCGGGGGTTTCACCTCGATGTCGACACCCGTCTCCAGGGGGTCATTCGGATCGAGCAAAAACATGCGTGCCTCACCTCCCTGGAAAAGACGGCCAAAGATATCCTCGAAGGCATTACCCACCTCCTCGAACGCCGCCAAGAAGCGGGATTTCGTCGTCTTGTTCAGCCTCTCGATCGTAGTGTGGAGATCGGTGATGGAATTTTCGAGATCTTGATGCTGTTCTTGTAAAAACACATATTCCTGGTTGATCTCATCGTATTCTTGCGCGGCCAGAGGATTCACCTCCCCCATGCGAGAAATCCTTTGGTTCAGCATCTCCAACCGATTCACAATCTCCTGATACTGGGGCAGTTCTTCCCGCCGACTCTCAGCAGTCTCCTTGAGATTGACCTGATATTCCGCCTCGGCAGATTCCAACATGGATTCTCGTTGTACGCGAAGCGTCGTCCGTAGTTCCGCCGCCTCGCTAACCTCAACGCTTAGGTGCGAAGCCTTCCCCTTCATCTCTCGAATCGAATCACCCAGTTCCTCATAACGCGATTGCATTTCCAGTAAAACGCGATCACGTTCCGCCTGCTCGGTCGCTACTTTGGCTTTTTCATCCTGGAAGGCGAATATCTCCTCTTCGCTTTGAGCGAGGCTTTCTTGTAGGCGCTTTCTCTTTTCTCTCGATTCGTGCTGTTCTTCTTCTCTACGAATTTTGCGGGCCGTGTTCTGAGATATCCCATCCTCTATCCGATGGACTTCGGCCTGACCGCCTGCCACCTTTCCGTTGATTTCCGTCAAGGCGACTTTTTTATCCGTCACACGCGCCTCGACCTCTGAATATCGCAGGCTGGCGCCGCTCACCTTTTTCTGGATATCCTGGATACGCAAAGTGAATTCCCGAATCGTTTCTTCCAAACAGAGGCTCTCATCTTTGGCGGTTCGGAGAGCCTCCACGAGACGCATCTGCTCCTCGCGAGTCTGCTCTTGCGTAGCCTCGAGTGCGACCAGCCGTTTTCTCAACTCTTCGTGCCTGCCTCCCACTGCCTGGAGGGCCCCCTCCGCCTCCACGCGCACCACCTCGGCTCGTTGATACGCCTCGGTCGCATGAAGGCTTCTTTGCTCCGCTTTTGTGAGTTGCTCGCTCAATTTCTGTGAAATCGGCCCTAATTCAAGAAGTTGCGCCTCAAAATGTTCAACCTTCAGGCGCATCTCCTCACATCTTCTTGAACGCTCCAAAAAACCCTCGTTTTTGGTCAAACCACCTTCAACCACGCCATTCGCGTGAATAATTTCACCATTCAAAGTCACGCAAACGACGCCTTGGGGTCCATTGCACCATGCCGCCTGCGCAGCATCGATATCCTCCACCACAACAATATTGCCAAGCAGCGACTGAACGAGATGGCGATAATCCATGTCACAACGGACAAAATCCGCGGCCGCGCCCAGAACACCCTCTCCCAACGGGACGACGGCGCCCGGCTGAGCACCGACTTCGGCTGGTAGAACTACACCCCGCCCGGCTTCCGAACTCATCAGCGCACGAATCGCATCTACCGCATCGCCAGGGGTTTTCACGACGACGCCCATCAACTTATCCCCAAGGGCCGTTTCGATGGCTTTTTCAAACTTCGGGTCGACTCGAATGACTTCGGAGAAAGACATCAGAACTTCAGCGCCACAAGACCTGAACGCATCCGTACCTGCGATTCCGCTCTCCTCAGAGCCTAAAACATCTTCTAAGACCGAGAGGGCGGATTTCGCTTCCATCAACGATTCTTTCGTCCCAGCCACGGATTCTTCATGGCGGGCCAACAACTCGGACGCCCGCGCACACTCAGACCTTGCCTGTTCAAGTTCTTGTTTTGCTTGACTTTCAGATGCAACCAACGATTCTAACCGGCTTCTAGTATCACTTAGGTCGGTTTTGGCCGATTCGAGTTGGCACTTGATCTCCTCGTTCTCTTCGCCAATCTTTTCCGTGGACTCAACCAGCCCCTCACGCCTCGATTCGATGGAGGCGATTCGCTGACGTGCCGCACTCAAACGCTCCCTTTCCTCCTCTTGAGCGCGCCTGGCCTCATGAAGAGCCCGCTCGAATTCCCTTGTATTCTCCCGAACGGCCGCCAATTCCGCCACGCTGACGTCATACTCCTGGCACGCAAGGCCCGATTGTTCCGTAAGCACTGCAAGGGTTGAGGCAAGTCCGATTCTTTCATTCTCAAAAGTCGTGATTTCAACGTCGAGAGTCTGGATCTCCTCCGCGCGACGCTCATCTTCCATATCGAGTTCCGCGAGGCGGCTGCTTAGCATCTCGACTCGATTCTCTAGGCGCTGGAGGCAGCCCTCCACCTCCACCGCACGTCGGCGGGATTCCGCCAATGCCTCTGAGCGCTCGGTGAGCAAAATACGCCCACTTTCCCTTTCGGCTTCAAGAGAAGACAATTTCGCCGACACCGCTTGTTCTTCTTCTTTGATGCGGACATACGCTTTTTCCGCCGGAACAAGCTCATCCATAAGTTTGAGGTAGTCGAGTGCCATGATTCTTTGGGAAAGATCGGAAACTTCGGTTTGATATTCTTTATGAAAAGTCGCTTTCCTCGCTTGGCGGCGCAAAGAGCGAAGGCGGGTTTCTTTCTCGCGCATGATGTCGGCCACACGAAGCAGGTTCGCCTGCGCAAGCTCCAGTTTGCGCAGCGCTTCGTTTCGCCTGCTCTTGTATTTCATGATGCCGGCGGCTTCTTCAATCAGAACTCGCCTGTCAATGGGCCTCGCGTTTACGAGAGTCTCTATTTTGCCCTGCTCCACGATGGAAAAAGTATTGAGAGAAACGCCGGTGTCGAGAAACAAATCGACGATGTCTTTGAGGCGGCAGGGATTGCGATTGATGAGATATTCACTTTCCCCAGAGCGATACAAGCGGCGGGTGACCACCACCTCGTCAAAATCCTTGAATGCAGGAGAGGTCACTACCCCTTTGAGATCGGTGAGAGTAAGCGAGACCTCGGACATCCCGAGTTGTTTACGCTCGGCGCTGCCGTTGAAGATGACATCCTCCATCTTCTTCGATCGCATGTTTTTGGGAGCCTGTTCACCCAGAACCCATCGAACGGCATCGCATACATTACTTTTGCCGCATCCGTTGGGTCCGACCACAGCCGTAAGACCCTCGCCAATTTCAATCACGGTTTTTTCAACGAAGGACTTGAACCCCTGCATCTCCAAGCGTTGGAATCGCAAATTCAACACCTCGGCGGGCGAATGAACTTCATTATCAGGGGGCGGTTTGGAACTATACAAGGGCGGTAGGAATCAATAACTTATCAGAATTCCCCAACATCCGTAAAGCAAAAATAACACATTCTTGGAACTTGGTATCGCTAGGCTTCCTCAATCTTATGAACTGCTTCTTTCGCAGCGACCTGCTCGGCCGCCTTTTTGGTCGTGCCTTGGCCACGTCCCATTACCTTACGACCGAGGCGAACTTCGACCTCGAATTCTTTTTCGTGCTCGGGACCACTCTCCCGAACCAGACGATAACCAGGCGGCTTATTTCCATTTTTTTGAGCCAACCGCTGAAGCTGGCTTTTGAAATCTTGAGATAGGACATCTTCTTCATTCAGGCCCGCAGCCCAGAACCATGATTCCGCCCATTGCGCGCATCGGGTGAAACCGGCATCGAGATATATGGCGCCGACCAACGCCTCGACTACTCCCGCCTGGATGGAGGGCTTCTGTCGACCTCCCGTTTTCTCCTCCCCTTTGCCCAAACGAAGGAAATCTCCCAACCCACGGCGCCTAAAAATACCCGCCAAAGAGCGGCCATTTACCCGTTCTGAGCGCATATGGGTCAAAACACCTTCATCATCCGCCGGAAAATCTTTCCAGAGTTTTTCCGTCACGATGAGCTGCAAAACAGCATCACCTAAAAATTCGAGTCGTTCATTATCTGAAATGGGAGTTGAACTTTCTTGAGAAAAAGAGCGGTGCGTCAGGGCCCGTACGAGGAGTTCTTTATTCGAAAACGAATAACCGACTTGGGTTTCGATTTCACCCAGGGTAACACCCCTTGCACCAAAACCGGAGAATTTCCCGTTACTGTTGTTGGCGGAACCGTTTTTTTTAAGCTGCGTTGCTTTCCGCTCTCTTGAATAAGAGCGACGCGTTGGTTCCCCCGAACCCAAATGAGTTTGTGATGGCACAGCCGATGTCCGCTTTCCGGGCAGAGTTAGGCACATAGTCGAGATCGCATTCCGGATCCGGAGAGTCCAAATTGATCGTGGGAGGAATACACTGATTTTTAAGCGCCAAGATAGTGAAAACCGATTCCACGCCTCCCGCCGCGCCCAGTAGATGCCCGGTCATAGATTTCGTGGAACTTACGCTAAGTTTGTAGGCATGTTCGCCAAATGTTTTTTTGATGGCTGTCGTTTCGAGTCTATCTCCCGCGCCGGTGGATGTGCCATGCGCGTTGATGTAATCCACATCCTCAGGCTCGAGTCCTGCATCATTCAGAGCCATGTCCATACAGCGGGCCGCTCCGTTACCACCCGGGTCAGGGGAGGTGATGTGATGAGCGTCGGAAGTGAGCCCATAGCCTCTGAGTTCAGCGTAAATGTCCGCGCCCCGCGCTACGGCATGTTCATAACGCTCCAGGATCACGACACCAGCTCCCTCCGCCATCACGAATCCATCCCTATCCACATCAAAAGGACGGCTCGCCCTCTCAGGGTCATCGTTACGGGTGCTGAGCGCTCGCATCGCGCAAAATCCCGCCATGGCCAATTCCGTGATGCAGGATTCACCGCCACCGGCCACCATGACATCAACCAAGCCGCGCTGAATACACTTCATCGAGTCTCCGATGGCGTGATTGCCGGAGGCGCACGCAGTGGTGGTGCAAATGTTAGGCCCTTTCAATCCCCAACGCATCGAAACCTGGCCTGCGGCCAAGTTCCCCAACAACATGGGGATGAAAAAAGGGCTGATGCGGGTCGGGTCCCTTTTTTCCAATAAATTCTTATTCGCTTCAATGGCTGGCAAACCGCCCAAACCCACACCGATGATGGTGCCGTATCGTGGCGCTACTTCCTCATCCGGGACATCGAGACCCGCATCATCGAAAGCCATTTGAGAGGCCGCGATAACGTATTGGATAAAAGTGTCCATTTTCTTGAGTTCTTTGCGGGAAATATAATTCTCAGGTTCAAAACCTTTTACTTCGCCGCAGATCCGCGACGCCAAGCGTTCCGAGCAAAATCGGGATACTTCACCAATGCCCGAGCGACCCTGTACCAAGGCTTCCCAGTTTTCCTCAATAGACAAGCCCAGTGGCGTAAGCAGCCCCAGTCCCGTGACGACAACCCGCACATCCGACTTCAATAAACCTTGGCTATTCATGCTTCCTCTTCGATTTTCAGACCAACGAGGTTTCTCTAATCTCCAGGCACCTTGGAGATATAGTCGTACGCATCTTGAACCTTGGAAATTTTCTCCGCTTCTTCATCAGGTATTTCGATACCGAATTTCTCCTCAAACGCCATGACGAGTTCTACGGTATCCAGTGAATCCGCTCCCAGGTCATCGGTGAATGAAGCTTCTGGCACCACCTTTTCAGGCTCCACACTCAATTGTTCAACAATGATTTCTCTTATTTGTGCTTTGATATCATCTGTCACGCCGATTCCTCCGAAAATCTTCCTCTGAAACCGGTATTGGGACGTCTCTTCAACAAGAACATAGACCCAATACTCTTTTACACATCTGTGGGGCGGCCGTCCAGAATTCTATGACCTGTTTCCACTCCCTTTAATGCAAGCTTCAGCAATCATCATACACAGGCATGAAATTCAGTTGAACTCGCCCAAGGCCGAAACTGCTTGCTCCAAACTCTGCGTATCTTCCACATTATGCACCGGTATACCTTCCAATATCCGTTTATTCAATCCTGAGAGCACCTTCCCCGGGCCCAACTCGACCATAACATCGGGTTTTTCCTCACCTGCCGCACGGACTGCATCTTCCCAACGCACGGCGGAGCGAATCTGCCGTTTGAGCAACTCCCTTACCTGTTTTCCATCCTGAACGGGTTGAGCCGTCACATTCGCATAGACGGGGATCGAAGGATCGGCGATATCCGCTTCGTCGAGAACTTGACTCATACGCTCCGCAGCTTCGCTCAGCAAAGAACAATGGAAAGGGGCTCCAACCGGAAGCATGACCGCCTTCCTGGCCCCTTTGTCTGTCGCCAAACGCGCGGCGATTCCCACCGCATCCCTATCACCCGACAAGACATATTGGCCGGGAGCATTATAATTTGCAACCTCCACCACGCCTTCCACTTGCCCACAAATGGCTTCGGCAACCTCTCTCTTAATGCCGAGCAGGGCCGCCATGGCGCCACCTCGCTCGGGGACGGCCTCGTGCATGAAGCGGCCTCTTTGCTTCACTAATTCAACACCCGTCTGGAAATCGATGGCCCCAGCCGCCATAAGGGCGGAGTATTCCCCCAAGCTGTGCCCCAAGGCGAGAGCAGCACTGAAACCGCATTCACGCAGCAGAGTGCATGCGATATGACTATGAACCAGAATCGCAGGCTGAGTGTGACAAGTGAGCGTCAATTCCGACTTGGGGCCTTCAAAGCTGAGCCTGGCGAGGTCCCATCCTAAAATATCACTCGCCTGCTCATAGGCTTCCCGTGCAATTGGATATTCATCATAGAATCGTTTGCCCATGCCGACATACTGCGAACCTTGTCCTGGAAACAAAAACGCAATTTTCACAGCCATCTAGCAACCCTTACCTATGGCATGAACGGCGAAGCTATAATCTATTATGCTCGCAGATAAAACGGGGCGGGGGGTGAAGCGAAATCTTTCCGGGCGTTCATATCATCACTTCCACTCGACCAAAGCCGCACCCCAAGTGAGGCCTCCGCCGAATGCAGCCATGAGGACATTATCTCCGCTTCGAATTTTCCCCTCCCTCACCGATTCATCCAGCGCAACCGGGATGGTGGCCGCGGACATATTGCCATATTTGTTAATCGTGATAACCACTTTATCCATTGACAATTTAAGCCGTTTCGCCACGGCTTCGATAATACGCAGATTCGCCTGATGCGGGATGAACACATCCACATCATCCAAAGTGAGACCGCTTCGCTCCAGCGTTTCATTGCATACTTCCAGGAAATAGCGCACAGCCGTCTTGAACGTCTCTTGTCCCCTCATTTGCAGCAAATGCTCTTTGTTATGCACATCGTCCGGCGTCATCGGGGCGAATCGCGAACCGCCTCCGGGGACCACAATGAGTTCCCCGGCTTTCCCGTCGCTATACACCTTGGAATCCATGACGCCTCTTGTCCCGTTTTCCGACGCCCCCAAAACAACGGCGCCCGCTCCATCACCCCACAAAACGCAAGTGCCTCTATCTTCCCAATTCGTCACCCGCGTCATGACGTCGGCAGAAACCAGGAGCACTTTTTTCATCATTCCTGAGCGAATGTACGCATCCGCCGCCTGAAGGCCATAGACGAAGCCCGTGCACGCCGCATTCAAATCAAACGCCGCTGCCCTGTGCGCGCCGATATGAGCCTGGAGCCAACAAGCGGCCGCCGGGCACATCGTATCCGGCGTAAGAGTGGTTACGATGATGAGATCGATATCCTCGGCACGCACCTCCGCCGCCTCCAGCGCCTGATTAGCGGCATGAATCGAAAGGTGGGAAGTCGCTTCATCGGCCTTCGCCACACGCCGCTCGCTGATTCCCGTTCGCTCGCGAATCCATTGGTCGCTGGTGTCGACCATCTTTTCCAGATCGGCATTCGAGAGTACTCTTTCGGGGACATAAGAACCTGTCCCCAAGATGACGGAGTGGGTCACTATATGATTCCCTATTCGGGCGAGATAACTACCAAGGTGTGATCGTAGTCGAAAATCGGCTCAGATATCAAGAGGGCTAATTTTCTTCATCGCCACTCTTTTTTTCGTCCCCCGTTACCTTCTCATAGAAAATGCCCGTTCGTATTTGATTCCACAAACGCCAGCCCACATCCCCACTTCGCTGTATGGAGGTATGCTTGTCAATCTCTTTTTGTATCTTGGCATTGAGATCGACTTTGACAATGCTCGCCGTCGTACGGATGGCATTTTTCACGGCCTTCGAGTTGCTGCGACCATGTCCAATTGTACAAATTCCTCCTAAACCCAGCAATGGCGCTGCTCCATATTCGGAATAATCGGTTCTTTGGCGCATGGATTTCAGACCATTTTGCAAAAACATATATCCAATCTTGCTGCGCATCGAACCGACGATCTGCTCTCGGAGCAGCGTCGTCAGCATCTCGCTGAGACTCTCACTCACCTTCAAAGCCACGTTGCCCACGAACCCATCGCACACGATCACGTCCGTGCCGCCCTGAAAAATTGTGCTCCCCTCGACATTGCCCACAAAATTCAAATCGCTTTTCACAAAAATCTCATGGACCGCCTTAAGGACATCGGTTCCTTTGGAATCTTCTCCGCCCACGTTCAACAGGCCCACTGTGGGCGCGGGTTTCTTGAAAACTTCCTCGGTATACACGGAACCCATGATCCCGAACTGGAACAAGTGCTGCGCCCGTGGGGTTAAATTTGCGCCCACGTCCAGCATAACGGAAAATCCTTTGAGGGTGGGGATCAAAGCGGCAATGGCAGGCCGCTGAACTCCTGGCATACGCTGCAAAACAGTCAAACCCGTGGCGAAGGCGCCTCCGGTGTCCCCCGCACTGAACACCGCCTGCGCTTCTCCGTCCTTGACCAATTGAAGAGCGATGCGCATGGATGAATCCGGCTTGGCCTTCACCGATTTCGTGGGTGATTCACCCATATCAATGACTTGACTCGCCGCACGAATTTCAAAGATATTCTCAGAGGCCCCGAGACGCGCGAGTTCCGCTTCGATTCGCTCCGGCTCGCCCACCAAGATGGATTCGATTCCCTCTTCCCGGTGAGCTTCCAACGCCCCTTCTATTACTGCCGAAGGCGCGTTGTCTCCACCCATGGCATCTATGGCTATTTTCATCGTCTCTTCCAGAGGTAATATTATTCCTTTACTTCTAGAACTTTTTGGCCCTTGTAATACCCGCAGATATTACACACCCGGTGAGGCAACACCGGATTATTGCAATTCGAGCAAACCGCGACCGATGGTTTTGCTACTTTATAGTGTGTTCTTCTTTTGCGGCCTCGCGTCTGCGAGTGCCGACGTTTGGGAAGTCCCACAGCACTGCACTCCTTTCACAATAATACGTCAAACACGACCATTTCCTGCCGATGCCCTCTCGGCTTCACGCCCGGAAACAGAATCACCATAGGATACCACAGATTGCAAATTTCAGATTCATCCCACACGAACTACCACAAACATCATGCGGAGCCTTGCGGTTTCCAACCCTTGAGCGGCCCCCATCGCGGATCTGACTCCGCGCCTATGCCAACGGATTTTCCCTCATCGAGTTTCCGGCAAGTTTCAGGCGCTTCTCCCAGACATTTTTCAGGGCATCTGGGTTGTATGGGAATCGCCAGCCCGATTTGATCGCGAACGGGCGTTGTCAGATCCACTGTCTCATTGTCGATGTATGCAACCTCAAGGTCTTCTTCGTTAAGTTCAATTTCACCTTCTGAACCAGTATCTTGAGGCATTTGCGAAAAAAAGATTTCCAAAGGCTCATTGAACGGATGAAGAAACTCCGCCAGCCCAAGAGAACATTCTAACAATAACCGACCACTCAACCGACCCTGGAAGCTCACCTCGTGGGGACCTGTTTTCTCCAACTTGCCGATGAGCTTTAGACTTGAAGCTCTGAGCCAAACCTCCTCCAAATCATCCATTTCCAAATCCAGAGTGAGGTCCAGGCCATTATCCGGAATTTGTGCGAGAGGAAATTGAAGTATTTTCCCCATGTCGTTTCCCCAGAGGAAGTACGCCACGAGATGGGGGGCACATTCCGATAACGCGGCGCATCGTGCACCTATCCATAACGCCTAGAGTCGAAATATAGGAAGGTGGCGAGACAGTGTCAAACAACAAAGTAAGGGGTCGATTCAAGGCGTTCCATATTCCATTGAATGTGCACACGTCACACAAATGATTTCAACAACTCTGCGCGCTTGACTTCAACAACTCCAAAAGCCTTCCCTCACGAACACCGCCAGTTGATATGCCAAACTCCCTCTTTCGTCCCCACCGCAATAGCGCGCGCACGACAATGAGCCCGGCGAGCGCTACATCTTCGCGCCCCGACTCGAAACCGCGAAGCTCTCTTCTTCCCTCGTAAGCCAGCCCTGCGAAACGATCGACCCATTCTTCGAAAAAAGAACTCGGCAGAGAGAGCCCATCTACGCGCCCACCCGGCGGTGCGCCTTCAGTTAAAAACCATGCCAGCGCCACGACTCCCCCACAACCGACAAAGGGGATTTCCGCCGGCGCCGCGTCGGCGAAATCAACATCCGACATCATCGCATCCACGGCCTCCGAACAAGCCTGTACCTGCTCATCCGGTGTGGGCATAGATTTCAGATAACGCTCCGTCAGATACACCACGCCGGCGGGAAGACTCACCATTTCTCGAACTTCGCCATTCTCAGAAAGTATCACTTCGAGGCTTCCTCCGCCGACATCGAACACCAACGCGCGCTCGGGTTTGGCCGCCTCGCCGGCGAAAACACCCGCCAGCGCCAGGCGCGCTTCTTCCTCAGCCGGAATAACGCGCATTGCAATCCCCAGTTGTGAGGCGCGGGCAATGAATACATCCGCGTTTCGCGCCTCCCGCAGCGCGCTGGTCGCCAGAGCATCGATGAGAATGACGCGATGATCCCCGATGATTTGCGCAAACCGGGAAAGACAGGCGAGACCTCTCTCTATAGCGCTCTCGGAGAGCAGCCCTGTTTCGCGAACCCCCTCGCCCAGGCGAATCAGTTCGCGCCAGCGACCCCGCGATTCGAGCCTGCCCTCATCATCGAGCGTGGCGAGCGCCAAACGGGCTGCGTTCGTGCCTAAATCAACCACAGCGGCAAGCGGGGCCGAGGCATCGGCGAGGTATTGTTCAGGCATGAAAAAAGAGGTTTTCCGGCGTGATCACGAATTTCTGAAACGCTCTTTGTTGTTCATGTAAGAGACGGCGGCGTTCTTGAAGCGCTCCCTTTCCTCATCGCTTAAGTCGCGCACATATCTGGCGGGTGCTCCTAGCCAAAGGGTACCCGGATCAATCACTTTGTTCTCGGGCACGACGGCGCCCGCTCCCACGATTGCGCCCTCGCCCACCTTCACGTTGTTGAGCACGATAGCGCCCATCGCGATAACAGCGCCGTCTCCCACCTGGCACCCATGCACGATGGCCATATGACCCACCGAAACGTCGTCGCCCAGCACGCAATCGTATTTTCCGCTCTCGATGTGCAGGATGGAGCCATCCTGTATATTGGTGCGCTTCCCCACGCGGATAGGCATATGATCCCCGCGCAAAACGCAGTTGTACCAAACGCTGCTGTGCTCGCCGATCTCCACGTCGCCTATGACGACGGCGGTCTCCGCCAACCAGGCGGTTTCGTGAATTTTAGGCAGCACTCCCTCAAAGGGAATCAACATGGTTACTTTCTCCCTTGTTTCGTTTTCGTTTCAAAGACGTGATGTCCGCTTATGCGCGGCGCCGAAGAACGGCTCGTGGGCCGCGGGTGAGGCCTGAACTTCCTTCAGCAGAGGCAAGTTGTCAAACATCGTTCGCCGTTTGTCCAGAATCCTTTTGAAAGCCCGACGCAGCGAACGAGGAAGCGGCATACCCTTGGGAAGCTCCACCTTCAAGGGGTCCAAATATCGCCCTCGGCGGATGATCCGGTAATCCAGATGAGGGCCCGTGGACAAACCCGTGGAACCCACATAGCCGATCACCTGCCCCTGAAAGACCCGCCTACCTGCGCGAACCCCGCGCGCGTAGCGATAGAGATGGAGATAGGCGGTTCTATAACCCCCGCCATGGCGTATTTTGATTGTTTTGCCGGCCTGGCTTTTACGACCCACCCAAGTTACGACTCCATCGGCAACCGCATGGACAGGCGTGCCCCGGGGCGCGGCATAGTCGACACCAAAGTGAGGACGGTAGCGCTTGAGCAGGGGATGAAAGCGTCTCCTGGAGAAACGCGAACTGATCCGCGTATAGCGTAACGGGGATCGCAAAAAGGCGCGCCTTAGAGATTCGCCCTCGAAGTTATAATACCTGCCGCCTGAGTGCTCGAAATGCACTGCGGTGTGTCGCCTGCTCCCCACAATGAACTCAGCCGCCAAAATCCTCCCGTAGCCGGCGAATTCATCTCGAAGATGCTTTCGTTCAACCAAGACTTCCACCTCGTCTCCAGCTTGCAAATCCTTATGAAAATCAATGACGTATGCAAAAATATCGCTCAGCTTATTCACCAGTACGGGAGAACCCCCGCCATCGGAAATGGCTTGGTATAAGGAGCTGTTGATGTTTGATTGAATGCGAACGACATCCATGGAATAGGGTATGTCCTCTTTCGAGGCTGTCATCGTCCCGTTCGGAGTTCGTGAGATTCTGAGCCGAATTTTATTGTCGAGTTGAAGAACGAATTCACGAAATTCGCCATCTTTTTTTCTCACCTCATATCGGCGTCCCGCCCGAATACGCGAAAAAATACGTTTTTCACGAACACTATCCAAAACTTCCTGAATTTCAGAACGCCTCACACGATGCGCCATCAACACGCCGATAACGGTGTCTGCTTTGGAGAATTTGCCCGCTTCCGTAGTCAATTCATCCTTTTTCGGTAGACTCTCAGCCGATTTCTCCAAAACATCTGGTTTATCAGGCCCCTCGCTCATCTGATTGTGGGGGGCTCGGGCGAACTCGCCCTGAGTCGTATTTTCGCGCGCTTTTTCGGCCCCTCGCACCTTAGGATCTGGAGCGTATTTTTCAGGCGCTTCGGGAGGGGGGTGTATTACAGAACGGCTGCTCAACAACACGCCGATGCCCAGGGACAAGAACACGCCTACTACCCAGAACTTCGCAGAACTGCTACCGGATTTTCGTATGGAACCAGATTGGGTGACGAGACGCACTGTTTTCCTGCGCATCGCGATTCCTTTCGAAACATCGGGCGGACATCGTATAAAACCGGCAGGTACAACCAATACTTCATCTTTCTGTTGAAGTAATATTGTAGCAGATTTTCTCGATTCTTCCAAATTTTAATATCCAATGCCGCCTCCACGCATTTGCCCGCATTTGCGAGGCGAACGCTCCTGTCCATTTCCATATATTCCACGACCTCGGCACTTTCCTGCGCTGGAGCGATGCCGAAACGTGGCGGCAGCAAACGCTTCCCCCGATATGACCTCCCACCCAGGAGAATGGCATGGGACATCGCTTCATGTATCAGAATTTCATTGATGATGAGACGGCCATCTCCACCACTTCCGTGGAAAAAGGATTCGTCGGCGCGGGCGTCCCCCGCGTCACCAACGCAGGTGGCACGATGATCTTCTCAGGCGTCTACGCCGGAAAAGACCAGGAAATCTACTCCGTGGAAATCGACGCCCCGGGTGATGTGGGAAGCGCCCGTTTCAAGTGGCGCAAGACATCGACCCCCGCGGGTGGCTGGGAAGCCTCGAACATCCCCACCGAGTTGACGGATATCGCCCTGGATTCAGGGGTGAATGTCCGCTTCGTGGGTGGCGCGAATTCACCCGATTTCGCTTTGGGAGATCATTGGCAGGCGACGGCGAATCGCTTTCACTCACCGAAAAGAATTTATGATCTCGACCCCGCCACGAGGATGAGGAGCGCCTCGCCGCCCGAAGACCCCTGGTCGTTCACCCTTGATTTCGGTGCGCAGATATCTCCCGACGTATTCATCGCCCACCTCCACAATTTCACGCCTGGAACAAGTCTCAGGATTCAGGCAAATAGGTCCGCGGACTGGCGCGCGCCCGCGCTGGAGGAAAGGCTCACCTGGCGCAGCAACACGCTCATCCACTATCTCGGCACCACGCCGCGTTCGTATCGCCACTGGCGTCTTCTGGCCGAAGGCGCCGCCGCCAACCAGGATGGGTATCTGGAAATCTCGGAAATCTACATGGGCGGCTTTTTTGAGCCTGCCGATCACTTCTGGTTCGGAAACGTGGTGGGGGAAGAATCCTTCGAGGAACCGGGACGCACGGAAAGCATGGCGGATTATCCGGTTCTCCTGAATCGCGGCCGCACGCTCACCCTCCCCTATGAACGCATATCGGATGAACAGCGCAGGGAATTTCTCGCCATGTACCGGACGGTGAAGGACGTCGAAACAAGGCGGGCCAAACCGTTCTTCGTTCATCTGGATGTGGATGACCCCGCCTCGATCATTCTCGCCCACCTCGTGGGCGGTTTTTTGCCTCGCCAGACAGGACCGGATGATTTCGCCTTCGAACTCGAACTCAGGGAAAGACTCGCATGAGGCGCGCCACGGATCAGGGCATCGCGGATATTGCCGGGCACGAGGGGAAAACCGCGTTCGTCCTCTACCACCTGTCCACCGCCGGTGGAAAGCGCGTGTTCTGCGGCAGGCAGGTCCCCGTATTCCTGATCGGGCAAGGCGGAAGAATCTATTTCCTCGACGGCTCCCGGATTCTCGATGGCTCCCTCCTGCTCGGAGAGGGAGCAGAAGTGCTCCTCGGCGTTCATGATTGGATAGAGGATGGCGGCCGCTTCTCTCTCGGCGTGTTTCAGGGCCCCTCCATTCTCGAGGCATTCAGGGAAAAGGAACTCTCCGGCCTCACGATTGCCATCAACAACGCCCCCGATATGGACGGCCACCCGCGCATGGGCCGCATGCTCGCGACAGAGCCGTTCGTTGGCGGGAGGGTCGATGTCCGCGTCGGTTTTTCGGGACAAAACATATCCGATGTTCTCTCGATCGCGAGTTTCACCATCCGCCGAATCATCGAGCGTATCGACTCGGTCACGATTGAATGCGAGGGAAACTAGATGACCGACCCGACGACGGACAGGCTATCGGATTCGTTTCAGATGGCCCGCGCTTCGAGATACGCCACCCCTGAATACGAAGACCAGAGCCTCCCCATCATCTACGGGGATTTAACCATCCCTTCGCGCGAGAATGCGGGCGTCTACGCGCTCCCGAAAATCGACACCGCAGGCGACGGCGTCTACTGCGTGGCCGCGCATGAGGTATGGGGCGCCGTCGCACTTTTCGACGACGATGGCCGCATCGAGCCGGGTGACTACGCGCTGGAACTCGCCCGGAACTATCAGGGCAGAGGGATCATTGCCACCGCCGCTTTCGCCGTCCCGCCAAAGGGGCGCGTGACTGCCGTATGCAAGGGAAAGAAAAACTTAAGCGGCGCGCTCATCGAAAACCCCGCCGAGGTCGTTCAGGACCTCATGACGAGCGTCTGGGGGTTGAGCGAGCAAGAGGTCGACATGCAGGCCCTCTCTCGCGCAGCAGCCTGCGCGAGCGCCCTCGGCTACCGGGCGAGCGGGATCATTCTGGGCGACCATGCGCCCGCCGATATCCTCACCGCGCTTTTGGGTGATTTTCTCGGGCGCTACGAAATCGACCCGTTCGGTCGCCTGAAAATTCGCATCGCCGGAGAGGAATCCTCCGCCATTTCGCCCCAAAAAGTTCTGCCCCGCTTCGGCCATTCGCGCATCGAAGCGGAGATCGCGCGCGACACCGTCATCAATCAGGTTCCAACTCTCTATGCAAAGGATTTTCTCAACGCGCGCTACATCAAACACGACGATGGGAGCACCACTCAGAACACATCCTCCCAAAGGCTCTACGGCGTCAGAAGGCCTCCGCAAAGCCCGCTCAGGCTCGAATGGGTCCGGCGAGAGAGCGTGGCCGCCACGATTCAATCGCGCATCGTGGAGCGCTATCACGTACCCACCCGCATGCTCACCATCGAGGACAACTCCTTGAGAGCCCTCGAAGTCGAACCGGATGACTACGTGGCGTTCAGCGTGCCCTGGATGCGCTCGGAAAGGCTCGAACCCCTCGTGAATCAAATCGGGGAGGTGATCGAGGTGAATTACGACCTGGGCGAACAGGCCATGGAACTCAAAATTCGAGATACCGGCTTTTTCCTGACATCCTCCCCTCTTCTGGACGGGACCAGAACACTCGAAGGCGGCTGGCTCCTGGGTGCCGAGCGCGACGCCGCCACTTACGCATAAAGGAGAAAACGATGCCCATCGGCGCTGACTTGTCCGCCCGATATACCGAGGAAGCCATCGGCGGCCACCATCCCACGAAAGCCCGCGTGATCGACCGCCTCGCCCTCGCCGCCCTGTTCCCGGACGGAAAAATCAGGGCCAACAGACAACCCATCGAATGCGCGGGCAGGCTCGATTACTTGAACGCCACCACCCTGGCGTTCAAGCCGGTGCTCAATTCCGCGTACAATCCCGCCGTCGCCAATCCTCTCGCGGGTCGCCATGTTCCCTTCATCGATGAAGCGTCGGGAGATGTCTATTACGAGGATTTGCCCTGGGAGGGAATTACGGTAACGAACACGGACCTCGCGGCGGACCACTCCTATGCGGTCTTCGTCTACGATGACGGAAGCGGACTCAAGCTCGAATTCGACAGCACGGGACACTGGGCGTTCGACGCCGCCACGGGGCTGGCGCACAAAACGGACGACAAGAGCCGCACCCTCGTCGGCATCACGAGAACGGACGCTTCATCCCAGTTCGTTCTCGCGAACGACGTGTACGTCAGAAGTTTCTGGAACAAGGCGGAATACGCCGCGCAGTCCAAGGGAACGCTCGCCACCACTTCTTCCACCAGTTGGACCTCCGTCGCCACGCACGAAATCCTGATGTGGCCGGGTCATGACGTCATCCGCCAGGAAGCCGGCGGACAAGGCTGGGTGAATTCGACGTACATCGCGGGTCTGGTGGGCCTGGATATGGATCTCGAACTGTACAACGGAACGGGACAAGCCTACCCGGAAATCGAAATCATCCGCTTATCCAGCAGCGAAAAAGACAATTTCGCGATTGCGAACACACGAATATACACAGGGGCGCTCGCCGAAGTTCACTCCACGTTCGTCTTTCGCGTGGCGGGCTCGACCATCCTGAATATTGGCGACTATCTCTTCCAAAGCGTCGTTTTGATTTAGGAGACAACTATGGAAATCGAAGTGACCAAAGCCATCGGCCCGCATTTTCGCGATGAACTCGAAGCGGCCGGACTCGCACATCTCTACCTGGGCAGCGCGCACCGTCTGAAAAAGACCATGACGCCTGACGCCGAGTGGCGTCCCAGGTCCGGCGAGACGGAATCCGCCCGCCCCGAAATCCCTGGCCCCGGCCTGGATACGTGGGTCATCAACGTGGCCGATTCGAGCACCCAGGCGCAGCGCGACGCCATTCTTGCCGCTCATGCCGCGCACGCGCCCGATGGCGTCGCACAAATTCATCGGGACCAGGCGAAAGAGAAACTCAACCTATTGCTCAACGGCGCCAAGGCGCGAATCGTGGGCGTACCGGTGAGCACTCTGGGCGGCAAGCTGGCCGAATACGAGGAAAAAGCCAAGCTCATCGACGCCTGGGCGCAGGATCCCGACGCGGAGAAACTCACAAAACCGGGGTTCTTGCTCATCAAAAACAGAAAAGACGCCTATCCGGCGCGCTACGCGACGGGTCAAAGCGTGGTGGATGAGTGGAGGGGCCTGAGAACGACTCTGCTCGACAAGCTCGCCTCCCTCTTGAAAATTTATGATGAATGCGTGCGCGACATCCAGGATGCCGACGTCACCACGAGCACAGCGAACCTGGAGGCGAAACTCGGAGTGGCCGCCTCTTCTTTCGACGCGGTGCGCTGATGGCCGCTGAAGCAAACGGAAAAGGGCTCCAGATTTTCCTGTCCATTCTGAGCATCGCCGGCCTCGGGGTGGCCGCCTACACCCCGCTCTACAACCAGATCGTGAACGTGGAAACGCGCCTGGCGGCCCACATGAGCGAGCGGGGCCACCCCTGGCTTTTGGAGAAAAACGCGGGCGCGCGCGTTCGCTTCCAGGAAGTGGAGACCCAGTTCCGCGAGGCGAAGACGATTGCCGATCTCAAATTCCGTGAACTGAAAGCGATTTCGGTGAAAAAAACGCGCGAGGACACGCAAACATTCACTCAAATCCTGCGCCGTCTACGCGAAGTCGAAATCGCGCTCGCCAGACTCGGCGAGCGCCTGAACAAGGAGCATCAACCATGATTCCCCACCTTCTTGCGGCGTTTTTCTCGGCCGCCGCCGTCGTGTGCGCCGTTGCGGCCATCGAACCTCGTCTTCTCACGGACCATCTGTGGCATTTCATCAACCCCTGGGCGGATTAGAACGGCCAACCAAATCGCCTGGCGTCCAGAAAGAACGCTTCTCTTGCATCAGGCGAAAATATGGTGCAAATTCATCAAGCGACTCCCTACCCATTCGGAGATAGGGTGAATTCCAAACCATACGTGAAGACCTTGGGGCTCCGGGTGCGCATCTTCAGGCGACCAGCCATCCTCGCCCTTGTGTGCTCCCTGGCGGTGGCGTGCGCACACCTCGATACGGGGGCGGTAAGGGTGGACGTCCGGAAATACGGGCGTTGTGACGTCATGACTTTCATAGACAGGCAGACGGCCGAACCGAGCCATTCACTCGTATGCCGCGCCGTCCCTGGCGAATCCGTTGAATCGACGGGAGACGATCTGGCGCGCGTCTATCTGTACTGCTCCACCGGGGAGCCGATTTTCGTTCTTCTGGATTCCGGCAAGAAGGAATCCCCCAATAAAAAAAGCGGGAAGAAAGACCGCGCCGGCCCATTCATCGAAGTTCGCTATCGCTTCGCGAACCATCCTGTGGTGGAAGGAACCTGGTCTTTGACGGCGGAAAAGCTGGCGGCTGATTCGTCCGAGGCCACCCTGAATGACTTCGCTCGCGGCATGACGGTCCGCGAGCGCCTTGTTTTTGAAGTCGGAGACAAGTGGGCGAGCATCAGTTTCCGTGGAGACATGATGGGCGCGATAAACGATTTCGAAAACCGCTGCGCGATCCTGGGAAAATAAAGCCCGCCTACTGACCTGGAACACTCCGACCTCAAACGAAAAACCCGCTTCAAGCGCATCATTTCACTTTTCCGGGAACTTCAAGGTCTAACAAAGCAAAACCTCGCATCTGCCCGCATTTGCCGTATCCCGGTCTTTTTTCACCGCCGATACACTGCATCCCTCCCCGCAAAAGAAGAGGCGGAGAGCGAGGATGACGCGCCCCGTTGCGCATCTCATTCAGTATCTTACTAAAAAGTGGGGGGATTCCATGCCCGAGCATGTCCACAAGATATCAGTGACCAAAAAAATAGACCTTGACTCCGGAAACAGCCTCAAAGCGCTCGAGCGTTTCACCAAAGCGGCGGGACAGGCAAGAATCGCTACGGAAAAACTCAATACCGAAACCCGCGGGTCCCGAACTGCGCTTGAAAAATCGAGCCGCACCTTCGTTCTATCGTCGGAAAAGCTCCAGGGAGTCGGCGCTTCATCGAAAGACGCAGCCGACGGCATCAACATCCTGTGGAGGAATGCGGAACGAGCCGGCTCCCAACTCGGCTCTGGTCCGCTCGCCAGAGGCCTGGACGACATCAAAAGGAAAGCGACGGCCCTGCCCGCCTCTTTTGAGATCGCCGAAAGAGCGGTGAGAGACTTCGCCGCGGCAAGCGAGCAAACGCTCACCCGATTTTTCTCGGGCGTCCTCACCGGCAAAATCTCCAGCGCCAAGGATCTGTTCAGCGACCTGAAAAACCACGCCATCGACATGGTGCGGGACGCCGCCGCCGAGATGGCGAGTACGCAATTCATCAAACCGGCGGTGGGTGCGCTACAGGATTTGGGTATGGGCTTGCTGGGTGATTTAAGCAAGGGTCTTTCCAATGTGTTCGGCTTCTCCAAGGGCGGTCTGGTCAAAAAACCCACCTTGGGCCTGATCGGCGAGGCGGGACCGGAACTCGTAGTGCCGCTGACGAAAATCGGCGGCGAAGCGGGACTCATGCAGCTTTTCAAATCCATCTCCGAGATCGAGGCGGCCAATCGCCTGGGCGGCACGGAGATCGCCACGAGTCTCGGCGCAAAAACGAGCGGCGAACTAGCCGCGCGGATTGCGGCGGCAAAAGCGGCGGCGACCCTGCAAATTGTTTTTTCCTCACTGGACTTCCTGAGGGGTCCCAAAACCTTGAAAAGGGGAGCAAGTCTGGGCATCAACGTGGCGGGCGCCCTCCCCGCGCTCTCGGGCGCCACGGGGCTCGCCGCCTTCGGGCCTGCGGCGGGCGCTTTTTTGATCACCGATGTCTTGTTCAACAAGGGAGGGGCCATCAAACAGGTGCTCTCCTTCCTCGGCTTCAAGGGCTTCAGGGACAACTCCACCCCCTTCACCCGGGGGATAGCGAATCTCGCGCAGGCGGCCGGGCTGTACCTCGCGCTCGATAAATTCCGCAAAACCGGCGTGGCGCATGAAGCGCGGCTCCTCTCGCTTCCCGAGGCGGTCTACCAGGGCCGGATGGGCGTAGACGCTATTCTGCTGGAAAAAGCGGGCCTGGCCTTTCAGGTCATTCAACGAGCGGCCGGGGAAGCCGGCATCTCGCCCCAGGAGGGGGTGAAGCGGTATTTCGGCAAGGGTTTCTATAACACCTATTTGGGGTCGCTGCCCATAGAAGAAGGCGACGCGGCGGGGCGTTTCGTCAAGCGCTCCGCTCTCAGGCTAGTGGGCGAAGCGGGGCCCGAGCACATCATGAACGTGAACCACCCGCAATCTATCGACTTCTTTCAGCGCGGCGTGCGGCCCATCATCCGCGACGCGATACGAGAAGAAATGGGCGGAAGCGGGGGCGACTCGCACGTCTACCATATTCATATCGAAGGGAACCTGAGCGACAACCGCACGCTCGAGAAGCTCTCGCGCAAACTAGAGGACATCAACAAACGCCGCCGCCGCTACGGGCAGGCGTAGGCGAAAGGGCAGCCGGATGATGGACGTCTTCATCAAGGAGAGGGTCAAGAGACGCATCGTGCGGGATGGCTCAATCATCTCGCCGGTTTTGCGCGCGCACTTGCCCGCATTTGCTCACATCCCACCCCCGCAACTCCCCGCAAATCCGCGCATTTCCCCTCAAAAATTTATAGAAATTTATCGAAAAACCCCGTGAATTTATCGATATTTATCGAAATTTTCACCTTTTCCGCATCAGGTCAGCGGGTCGAGGCCCAGCACGGCGCGGGGCCGCCCTCTCCCCCCCTCGTTTACACGCGAATTCAAATTTAAGATAATTCAAGGCGCATTCCCGTGAGTCGTAAATCGACTTCCTTTTGCAAGGTGAAGAAGCAGGCGAAAAGGAGAAAACCATGAAACGAAACATGAACAACACGCGCTCTGAAACTCCTGGAAGAGCGTCTTATTCTCGGGAAAATTTCTCCCGATTCGCAAGCGTATTCCTGGGCATGTCCTTCGTCCTCGTTTTTTCCACGAATGTGTTCGGGCTTGTCTGTACTGACGTACACACTTTTTCTGAAGAAGAAAAAAAATCTTATATAGCAGAGGATCCAAATAATCCTGTGAGATACTATATGGTGGGTTCATCTTCTTATTGCGCAGGTAAAGAGGCAGAAGGCATAAACTATATGGAGAAAGCTTCAGATATGGAGCATATTGTAGCCTCTTATGTTTTAGGAGGTTATTATAGAACAGATCGAGGTTCTGAGCCTTCTAAAATGATGCCTGAAGTTCAAGAGAACTATGATGCAGCTGTTTTTTATTATGAAAGAACAACAAGCTATATTGAAGCCGCAGCTAACTATCCTTATAATACTCATACAGATGTACCTGGTTTGGAAGGAAAGTTATATATAAGTATGAAAGCTTATATTATTTTAGCTGAGTTATATTACAAAGGATATGTTCGCGCCATTAAGGATATGCTGAAAAATAATGTCTCCTATACGGATACGATAAAGGTGCTCGTGAATATGCAAAACGCGGCCGAGCGCTGCTTAAGAAGGCCATCTCTTTCCGTATGGAAGGGAAGACAGTCCGAAATTGCAAATTCCAAAAAGGTGAAATGTGAGGCTTATAAAACCTTTGCCGATAAGGCTTTTATTCTGGAGTCACGGCGTAAAGAAGTAGCGAAACGATGCGACGCGCCTCTAAAAGAATGCCCTGAGCACAAGAGTATTGTCAGCCAGTTAATACAGGCAGCTAAAGTAATGGGCAAACAAGTTCGTTCTGTCCCTTCCATTTAACAAGCAGTTTTCCCCTTCTTCCGGTTCGTTCTCCCGCGTCACGTCAGCGGGTCGAGACCCAGCCCCGCGCGCGACGCCCTCTCACCCCCTCGTTTACACGCGAATTCAAATTTAAGATAATTCAAGGCGCATTCCCGTGAGTCGTAAATCGACTTCCTTTTGCAAGGTGAAGAAGCAGGCGAAAAGGAGAAAACCATGAACCGAAAGGTGAGCAGCGCTCGCTCCGAAACGCCAGGAAGAGCGTCTTTTTTTCGGAAAAACTTCTCACGATTCGCAGGCGTTTTCCTGGGTTTGTCCTTCGTCCTCGTTGTTTCCACGAATGTGTTTGCTATATGTGCTGGTGTAGATACGAGTTTTACTGAAGCTGACAACCGCAAATATATAGCGGAAGCTCCCAATGATGCTGGCAGGTATTATTCTGTGGGTCTATCTTCTTATTGCGCTGGCAAAGTGGCAGAAGGCATAAACTACATGGAGAAAGCTTCGGATATGGGAAGTATTCCTGCCTCCTATGTTTTAGGTCTGTATTATGGTTCAGATAGAACAGGTAATCTTTCAAAGCAGATACCTAATAATCAAGAGAACTATGATGCCGCTGTTTTCTATTATGAGCGGACGGCGAGTCTCATTGAATCTGATGTTAATTACCCTGGCGGCATCAAAGGAGATTTACCTGGTATAGAAGGAAGTATCTATATGAGTGTGAGAACTTATCTGATTTTAACTGATTTATATTATAAGGGATATGTTCGCGCCATTGAGGAAATGCTTAAAAAAGATGTGTCCTATACGGATACGATAAAGGTGCTCGTGAATATGCAAAGCGCGGCCGAGCGCTGTTTGAGAAGGCCGCCTCTTCCGGTATGGAAAGCCAGACAGTCTGAAATCGCGAATTCCAAAAAGGTGAAATGCGGGGCTTATAAAACATTTGCCGATAAGGCTTTTATTCTGGAGTCACGGCGTAAGGAAGTAGCGAAACGATGCGATGCGCCTCTCAGCAATTGTAGTGAGCACAAAGCTGTTGTGAATTCCTTGGTGGAAGCTTCTCAAGTCATGGCTAAGAAAGTTCGTTCTGTCTCTCCCATTTAACAAGCAGTTTTCCCCTTCTTCCGGTTCGTCTCCACCGCCTCACGTGAGCGGGTCCAGCCCCAGCACGGCGCGGCGCACGAGTTCCATCCCGTAGATAGGCGCGCGCGACTGCACGAACTGCTCGTTGCCCCCGAAGCTCGATGAGAAGGTGAACACGTCCCCTCCCGTGTCCAGCGCCATGTGCGTGTCGCCCAGCGCGGGCGCGCGGCGGGAATTTTCCGGCTCGATGTTCTCGGGCGGATTGGGACCGAAGACGGCGAGACCCATGTCGGCGTCCGACTCTTCACGCACCCTCCGGGCGAGCGTCCTGGTGAAATCTTGAGGCCCTTCGTTCTCATCCACCCCGAACATGCGCGCCAACTCCTCCGCGTGAAGGCCGACGACGCCGCGCTTCAGGAACTGCACGCGCTCGGGCCAGGCGTTCAGCCTCTGGATCAAGGCTCCTCCGGTGTTCGACTCGACGATTGCAATGGTCTTGCCGCTCTGGGCCAGCACGCGCCCCAAAGTCTCCTCGAGCGTCGCGTTGCCGGTGGCGTAGACGGCCGAGCCGAGAATCTCGCGCACCTTGACCTCGAGCCCCGCAATCATGTTTTCCGCCTCTTCGATATTCTGCGCCCGCGCGGTGATGCGCACGTCCACCTGCCCGGGATGGGCGAGCACGCCGATGCTCGGGTTGATGGATTCGCGAAACAGGTCCGATATCATCTCGTCTACGCGCGATTCGCCGAGGCCGCAGGTTTTGAGAACCTTCGTGCGGATGACTTCCCCCAGGTCGTATTTCTCCAGCAGGATGGGCACCGCGCATTGGGTGATGATGTAGCGCATCTCGTGGGGCACGCCCGGGCTCACGATGATGACCCCATTCTCATCCTCGCACATGAAGCAGGGCGCCGTTCCGCGCGGGTTCTCGATGGGCGTGGCCCCGGCGGGAATGTAGGCCTGCTTTTTATTGTTATCGCTCATGTGAAAACCGCGGCGGCTGAAATAGGCGCTGATGTAGTCATACAAATCCTGGCGAAACTCGAGTTCAACGCCCATCACCTTCGCGCAGGCCTCCCGCGTCAAGTCATCCACCGTGGGGCCGAGCCCGCCCGTGGTGATGACCACCTGGGAGCGCTCGTGCGCCTGTTTGATGACGCCAGCGATCCTGTCCAGATTGTCGCCGACGGTGGTCTTGAAATACATGTTGACGCCGACCGATTTAAGCTGGTCTGCGATGAACGCGCTGTTGGTGTCGATGAGGTCGCCAAGCAGCATCTCGGTGCCGATGGCGACGATTTCACCGCGAATAGGCTCTGCCATGAATGATTCCTTTATGTCGAAAATCAGAAAATGATGACCCCGTAGGGGAATTGCATCTTAGGCAAGCGCTCCCCCGCCGACAAGGGCGGGATGTTGAAAAATCCTCCTCAGGGGGGCTTTGCTTCCACCCCCTCGTCGGGGGGTATCGCCTTTACCCCCCTGATAAGGGGGGGTAGGGGGGGTTGGTTTTAAAGCCGAAGGATAGCGTGCGGAGCTGGTGAAGCATTATTCCCTCCGAACCCCCCAACCCCCCTTGTCAGGGGGGCTTTTTCAACAGCCCCCTCAAGGGGGGAGTGAACCCTCCTCCCACTGGGTTGGAGCCATACGCAGAAACGCGAAATCAGGATTTTTCAACAACCCTCAAGGGGGGGAACTCAAGGCGACGCCGTCAATCCCGAGAGAGCGAGCCAGCGCTCGAACCAGCGCGCAGCGCGCCTGTTCAAAGTCTTCAGGCGCCCCGGCGCATCGTTCCATATCGCCCGGGGGTCCGCGTCCGAGCGCGGGGAATTCATATCGCCCTCAAACGCTTCCAGCCATGTGGATATGTCCTCCACCCCGATTTCCAGATGAAACTGGAAGGCGTAGGCGCACGTGCCCCACCGGAACGCCTGGTGCGGGTATCGCGCGGAAGACGCCAGATGAACGGCGCCCTCTGGGATGTCGAACGTATCGCCGTGCCACTGAAAAACAGGGAAGGAAGGCTCCTCATCCCCCAGGAGCGGGTCTCCTTGCGCCTGGGGCGTCAAATCCACCGGGAACCAGCCGATTTCTTTTTTCCCCTCTCCCGGGTGCACGCGAGCGCCCAGCGCCGCCGCCATGAGCTGCGCGCCCAGGCAAAGGCCGTAAACGGGAAACCCCGCGCGAAGCGCCTCGCCGATAAAGCGGATTTCACCGGCCAGCCAGGGGTATTTCTCCTCCTCATAAACGCCCATCGGCCCGCCGAGGACCACAATCGCCTTGGCGTCCTCCAGATCATTCAGAGTACGCGGGAGGCGCTCCCCCTTGTGGAGGGCCACGTAGCGCGAGGCTATGTCGCGCTGCGCGAGTATATCTTCGAGCAGCGAGAGCCTTTCCACGTCCACATGCTGAAGCGCCAGAACCGACAAGGGGAAACCCTCACATAAGGGACTGTTGAAACAGTCCCTAAAAAACAGGGAATGATTTTCTCAAGCGACATACGCATTATGAATCCACTCCCCCCTTGAGGGGGAGTCGAGGAAGCCGAACCGACAGGTGAAGGCTGACTCGGTGGGGGGAATGATTCTAAAATAAAAGCTCCCCCCACCGTCGCGGCTTCGGACTCCGTCCTCGCCTTGCCGACTCCCCCTCAAGGGGGGAGTGGTTCTTACACTTTCATCGGTCGCGTTAAACCCTCGTTCATCGGGACTTTTTCAACAGCCCCTAGAGGCCCAGTATCGAAAGCACGCTCTTAAGCTCCCGGATTTCAAAATCGGGCGGTTGGCCGCCCTCCGGAACCGCAGCTCCCTTTCTGTTGAGCCAGGCGCACGGCATCCCCACGCCTTGCGGGCCTTCTACGTCGGCCTCGAAAGTATCGCCCACGAAGAGCACTTCACCCGGCGCCACGCCCAGTTTTTCGGCCACCTTGAGAAACAAGGAAGCCGCCGGTTTCCTGAAACCCTCATCCTCTGAAATATGCACGGTATCGAGATAAGGCGTAATACCCATTCGATCGATAATCCGCCAGGCAGTGGGCGTATGGTCGAAATTGCTTAAGAGCGCTATCGGCAGGCCGGCGTCTTTAATCTGCCCCAGCACGTCGAGCCGGCCCGTGTCGAACACGACGGAGCTCTCGATGCCGTACATGTGGGCATTCAGGGCCGTCTTGGCGGCTCTCTCCCTATCGCCTGAGGGAATCGCCACCAAAAGCGCCATGAGGCGCCTGAAACGATGTATGGAGCGAACCTCTTTGTACTCGGGGTCGTTGTTGCGCTCGGCCCACACCTCTTTGGAGCTCTGCAGCCAGAGCTGGTGGAAGGCCGAATAATTCGGCACCAGGAATCCACCCTTATAAAGCGCGTCATAAGCCGCTTTGGACGTGGTCTTCTCCTCTTTGCCGTCGATTTCCACCACCGGAAAAAGAGAGATGTCGAAGTCAACGAGCGTGTCGAAAAGATCGAACGCAACCGCGCGGTATGAAGCCAAGGGGACTCCTCGTGGAATTCGAGCCGGGTTCAGAGTCAGTCGTAGGAGCCGTCCATATCCATCTTCCGGTACGCGCTGCCGTAGAAAAGAAGCGGGGCGCGCACCTCTTCTTCGAGCAGGACGCGGGTCACGCGCCCCACGACGATGGTGTGGTCTCCACCCGGAAGCTCCTCGTGCAGGTCGCACTCCAAAACACCCACATGTCCCGTGAGCAGCGGAGAGCCGTTTTCTCCGATTTCATGCGGGATGTCCGCGAACTGATCTTCCGCGTCCCGGCCCTTGCCCGCGAACCAGTCGGAAGCGCTCTTCTGCTCCTCGGACAGGAAATTGATGGCGAATTTTTTCGCTTCCTGCACCATCTTCAGGCTCGACGCCTTGTTGTCGTAACACACCAGGACGAGCGGCGGATCGAGCGAGAGGGAGGAAAACGCATTCGCCGTCATGCCCCGGGCTTCGGTTTCGGTTTTCGCGGTGACGACCGTGACGCCGGTGGCGAATCTGCCGAGGGCGGTTCTGAATTCTTTCGGATCGATGCTCATGTGTGCCATCCCCTAAAATGAACGCTTTTGACTAGTCCGAATATCTCTCTTGTCCGAAAGGGTCCGCGTCGTTATGGTATCCGCGCGTCTCCCAGAAACCGGGTTGGTCGACGGCGGAAAACTCCACCCCGCACGCCCATTTCGCGCTTTTCCAGAAATAACGCCCCGGAACAACCAGCCTGAGCGGCCAGCCGTGCTCGGGCGTCAAATTCTCTCCGTCGTGCTTCCAGGCCCATAGCACGTCATCGTCCATACAGGCTGTAAGAGGTAGATTCGTCGTGTAGCCGCACTCGCAATGGACGATGACGAAACAGGCTTCCTCCCTGGGCTTCACACGCTTCATCAGTTCCCGAAAGGATACCCCGTGAAAGCGGTCGTCCATCCGGCTCCAGTGGGTGACGCAGTGGATATCGCAGGAGACGTCGACGACGGGCATCGATGTGAACTCTTGCTAACTGAATTTGATCTCTTCTTCCACCTCGCCGAATACGCGGAATTTCCACGATTCGAGGTCGACCTGCGGCGCTTTGTCGAAATGGAGCACGGGCCACTTTTCCGTCGCGGTCTGACCCGGCGGAATACGCTCGCCGTATTTTTCCTTGAGCTCCTTTTTTCTGGAAAAAAGCGCCGCCATTCTCAGTCCCTCGTCTATCGGGGCTGTTGTAAAAACCCGAGAAAAACTGAACCACTCCCCCCTTGAGGTCATTTGCGACCGATAAGGGAGGGAATGTTGAATAACCCCTCATCGGTCGGTCAATTCGTCCTTCATCAGTCGGAATTGACCACCGCCGTCATTCCGGCGAAAGCCGGAATCCATTGTCGAGCAGAATGACAATGCTCCGTCTTTTTATCTCCCCGTCATTGGCGGGAATCAATCAGAAAAAAAACAAAGGCAAAACACATGGATTCCGGCTTTCGCCGGAATGACGAACAAAGCCGCACCGCCTCCCCGACTGGTTCCATTCACCGAATCACTAAAATTAGGACTATTCAACAAGCCCCTATCCGTCAGGCGCGAGGAGCACCTTCAGCCCGGTCCCGCGCCGCATGATGTCGAAGCCTCTCTCCCACTCGTCGAGCGAGAGCATATCGGAAACCATCGCTTCGGTGTCGATTCCGCCCGCCTCCAGCAACTCGAGCGCCAGCAGCCAGGCGGAGCGCTTCTGGCCGAACGTGCCGACCAGGCGAATCTCCTTGAACGCCAACCGGTCCATATCGACGGGAACCGGCGCTCCGGGCAGACCCACCTGGAGAACTTCTCCTCCTTTTTTCACCGCCTCGACGCAAATCTCGAGCGCGCCGGGAGCGCCCGCCGCCTCGACCGCCAAATCGACCCCCCAGCCGTTCGTGACCGCGAGAACCCGCTCATATACGTTTTCGGTCTCCACGTTCACCGTCCATTCCGCGCCGAACGAGCGGGCGAGAGCGAGTCTGTGCGCATCCTTCCCGGCCCCCGCCACCATCACCCGCGCGCCGTGGGCGACCGCCACCTGGGCGCACCCCAGGCCGATGGCCCCCGGCCCCATGATGAGGACGAAATCTCCCTCACGCACGCTGCACTGCTCACACATTCCGTGCACGCACACCGCCAGGGGTTCCGAGAGCGCGGCCGCCTTCAAGCTCACGCCATCGGGCAGGCGATGAATCGACTCCGCCCGGGTGACCACGTAGTCCGTGAAGGCGCCGTTGCTCACCACGCCCGCGATGTCGCGCTCATCACACCGGTTATAGCGGCCCGAGATGCAGTGCGGGCAGACGCGGCAGGTCGACTTCGTGGGCTCGGCCGTCACCCTTGCCCCGAGAGGAATTCCCTCGACGCCCGGGCCTGTTTCCACCACTTCGCCCGAGAACTCATGGCCCAGCACCAAGGGGGGGAAATAGTGAAAAAACTCGCCCGAGGCGATGTGCACGTCCGTGCCGCAGATGCCGGCATGGGCGATCTTGACCTTCACCTGCCCGGGACCTGCGCGAGGCTCTTCCACGTCGAGAAGCGCCATGTTTCCAGGCCCTTTCGCCTGTTTCACCAGGGCTTTCATATTCGCCTCGCGCGAGAGGAATCAGGCGTTCAGCACGGCGATCGCCCGTATCGGCGAACCCGACCCGCCCCGAATCTTGAGCGGAAGCCCGATGTAGAGAAACTCCTTGCCCACTACGTCTTCGATGTTGCACAGGTTTTCCGTGTTGGTGCGGCCCAGGTCACGGCAAACGAGGTGGCAGGGGTATTCCGGGCTGGTGGCCATGTCCATGCTGGGGGCGTCGGTGCCCACGTTGATGGCCCCGCACTCGCCGTACACGTACTCGGCCGCATCGCGCGTCCAGCCTGCGTAGGCCGTCGTGTAGAGGGGGCTCGGGTGGTGGCGCTCGAAGTGCCCGTACGTGTAAAGAAGGGTATCGCCCGGCCTGAGTTCGTAGCCATAGTGATCGAGCCTGCGCTTCACGTCGTCCGCGTTGATGTAGCTGTTGTCCTCGACGTTCTCGAAATCAATCGCAATGCCGCGGCTGTAGAAAGAATCGAAGTTCATCTCGTCGATGTGCGGCGCGTCCGGCGAGGGGTCGAGATGGCTGATGGAATCCACGTGCGTGGGGCCGTGTTCGCAGAACTGGATGATGCCCGAATAATAGCTCATCTCGCTCTGGAATCGGCCGCTGGCGGCGCTTTCCTCGTGCGTCATATTCGTCCAGCGCCAGGTCTCGGGGTGCCCCACGAACACCGGCTGCCCCTGATAGATGTCTTGCGAGAGATCAACGATTTCATGATTCTTATACGCCATGGTGATTCTCCTTCGGCATGTTCCGCGTTATAAGTGAACTATTCGAATCCTTGCGATTCGCTGCATGAAGCGCGTCTTTTGAATCAACGCCAAAACCGGTGAAATGACTGCCCTCATCCGGGTTTCTTGCACGAGATGTCGTGGGTTTTGAGCGCTTCCCGATATTAGAGTCGGCATGAAGCCTTGTCAACGGAAAGTCTACCGGAGAGCACGCCCATCGAGAATTGACATCCAGAAGTCCGCCTCCTTACCATGCCGATGAAGCGTAAAAGTCCTCTTCTCTTTCGGCGGAAAGCACTCTATGGCGGATGCGCGCCGCATCACGGCGATACTGCTCGCCGCAGGCCTTTCGAAACGCCTGGGGCGGAACAAACTTCTCCTGCCCCTGGGCGATGAGACCGTCATCCGCAAGACGGCGAAAGCGTTGCTCGAAAGCGCGGTGTCGGAAGTCATCCTCGTGACGGGTCATGAGGAGGCGATGGTGAAACAGGCCGTGAAGGGCCTGAACGTGCGCCTCACCCACAACCCCCGCTACGCCCAAGGACAGAGCACGAGCATGATCGCAGGCCTCGAGGCGGCGCATGAGGCCACAGGCGCCTACCTGTTCGTCCTGGGCGATCAGCCCCTGCTGACGCCGGGAATCGTGAACGAGGTGATATCCCTGTATGAGACATCACGACCCGACGCACTGGTCGTGGCGCCGGCCTTCGAGGGCAGGCGCGGAAACCCCGCGCTGTTCTCCGCCGCTCTCAAAGACGAGCTTCTTCAGGCGAGCGGGGACGCGGGCGGCAGGGGAATCATCCAAAGACTGGAAACCGAATCGCCCGAGAAGATCGTTTTTCTCCACCTGCCCAATGATGATATCTTTCTCGACATCGACACGGAAAAAGATTACGAATTCATGCTTCGTAAATTCCCAAAAGCCTCATACGAGTAGCGAAGGAGTGTATTCATGGTGAAAGCGTTTGAAATCGCATCCGGCCCCCGCGTTCGCTTCGGCCGCGGAGAGGCCGCCCACATCGGAGAAGAGGCGAAGGGCCTGGGGATGGCGAAACCCATGTTCGTCACCGATCCGGGACTCGCATCGAGCGGGGCGCTCGATTCGGTCATCAAGGGCCTCGAAGACGCGTCGCTCGACTATCAGTTCTACGATCAGGCCGAAGCCAACCCCTCCGACGCCAGCATCATCGCGGCGCGCGATTTCTTCAATCAGCGCGGGTGCGACGGCTTCATCGCCGCGGGCGGGGGCAGCACGATGGACACCGCCAAGGCGACTCTCGCCATCATCGCGAACGGAGGCGCGCCGAGCGACTACTACGGCCGCGGCAAGGCCACGAAGCCCGGCCCGCCGCTCATCACCGTTCCCACCACGGCGGGCACCGGCAGCGAGGTCACCATGAGCTCCATCGTCACGGACAAGAAGCTCATGATCAAAGCCGTCCTGGCCGACGACTCGCTGTTCGCGAAACTGGCCATCGTCGACTCGGCGCTTCTGGCCAAACTTCCCTCCCACATCGCGGCGGGCGCGATGATGGACGCCTTGACCCACGCGATAGAATCGGTCGGCTCGCCCAGCTCCAGCCCCTGGACGGAAGCCTTCGCGTTTCAGTCCATCACCTATATCGGCAAACACGGCAGAGCCTACGTGGACGATCCGTCCGATCCGGAGGCGGCCGACGCCATCTCCCTCTCGGCCTTGCTCGCGGGACGCGCGTTCACCAACACGGGACTCGGCATCGTGCACTCGCTCGCGCATCCGCTGGGCGCCTACCACGGGATTCACCACGGCACGGCGAACGGCATCTTCTTGCCGCCCGTCATGGAGTTCAACCTCCCCGTCATGCGGGAGACCTATGCGCGCATGGCGCCGCTTCTCAGTGACGGCGCTGCGCCCACGGCCGAGGCGGCGATAGACGCCATTCGCGAACTCAACACGGACATCGGCATTCCGGCCAGCTTGAGAGAGGCGGACGTCGTGAACGAGGACCTGGACGTCTTGGCGAAGGACGCGGCGGAAAGCCACCAGGTCAACACGAACCCGGTCCCCTCGACCCAGGAGGACCTGAAGCGCCTGCTGCTGGCCGTGCTCGAGTAGACGATGCCCGCAAACGAGATACTGATACCGCAGGCGGACATCCAGAATCGCCTGTCGGAGCTCGCCGCCGAGATCAACGCGGCCTCCCCCGCCGGGCCGATGCACGTCGTCATGATATTGAAAGGATCAGTTTTCTTCGGCGTCGATCTGGCCCGCGCCCTTGAGCGCAACACCACGCTCGGCTTCCTCTCCGCCTCGAGCTACGGGGAGAGAACGCAAAGCACGGGCCGGGTGGAGATCGACGCCGGCCACCTGGGCGAAATCGAGGAGCGAAACGTGCTGCTCATCGACGACATTCTGGATACGGGCCACACGTTCTCGAAAACCCTGGAACTTCTCCGGGAAAAGCGCCCCGCTTCTCTCAGGACTTGCGTTTTGATGGACAAGCCCGCGAGGAGAGAAGTCGAGGTGCAGGCGGACCACGTCGGATTCACGATCGAGAATCATTTCGTCGTCGGGTATGGCCTGGATTGCGGGGAGGCGTACCGCACCCTGCCGGATATCCGGATATATTCGCCCGAATGAACCCCTCCCGGAGGGAGTCATGAGCGGGCCTCAGAGGTCTTGTCCTCTTTTCGTCTGATGTGAAGAGACGCTGGTCCTCCATTCATAAAGGAGAGATGTTCATGCCGATTCAGGAGATAACGGTCTGGGATACCGCCGTGGAAGTCACCCAGCAATCCAGAAACCGCTACGGGGGCGCATCCACACTCGAGAGAGTCGTGGTTCGCCTCACGAACGATGCGGGAGAAGAGGGTTGGGGCGAGGCGGCGCCGCTGATGTACATCACCAAAGAAACCGGCTCGGAGATGGCGGCCAGACTCCGCGAAGCCGCCCCCCGCATACGGGGAAAAGAGGCGGATGAGTTGCTCGCCACGCTCGATGAGACGGTGGATTTCAAGGGCATGGGCGCCTCGCGCACGGCTCTCGAAATCGCCGCCATCGACCTGTCCACCAAGACCAGCCAGGCGCCCTTCTCGCAGGTCTTCGGCGGGCGCAAGAGAAACGCCGTCACGCTAGACGGCCCCATCGGCCTCCTCCCGCATGATGAGGCCATCAAGAAAGCCGAAACACTCGTCGATCAAGGCGTGCGCACCCTCAAGGTGAAATCGGGCGTCGACATGGAGGCGGACGCCGAGCGCATCGTCAGGCTGCGCGAGCGATTCGGCCCGCAAATCAAGCTGAGAACGGATGCGAACGGCGGGTTTTCGCCCGTGGAAGCCCTGCGCTTCACGGACAAGATGGTCGAGATCGGCCTCGAACACTTCGAGCAGCCCGTGCTTCCCACAGAGGAGAAGTGCATCGACGTGTTCCGCGAAATTCGCGCCCGGGGCATGCAGGTCGCCGTGGATGAGTCGCTGTTCTCCATCGACGACGCGCGCCGCCTCGTCGATGCGGAGGCCGCCGACGTCGCCGTCATCAAGATCGCGAAATTCGGCGGCCCCCGAAACGCCTGGGAGGTGGCGCGGGTTTTCGACGCCGCCGGGAAACCCGCTCTCTTGAGTTCGCCCTACGAATCGTATATCGCCAAATCGGCGGGGTTCGCTCTCGCCCTGTCTCTTGAGAACGCGGACAGGGCGCACGAACTCGCCCATTTCCTGGATGAGGTACCATACGCCGAGTGGAGCCACTCCATATCGGGCGGTGAGTTCACACTGGCGGATGCCCGCGGACACGGAGCCTCGGGGCTCCCCTCCCGCGTCGAGAAGATAGCGAGAACCACGGTATAACGTAACGGGAACGGACCCTTTACTCGCTCAGGAGAATGAATGCGATGAGTCTCCCCACAAAGGTCGAGGTCGTCGAGGTCGGCACGCGAGACGGCCTCCAGAACGAAAAGCAATACATCACGCCCGAGGATAAGATCAAACTTCTGGATACCATCACCGACGCCGGCGTTCGCCGCATCGAGGTGACGAGTTTCGTGAGTCCAAAACACGTCCCCCAGATGAGAGACGCACAGGAGGTTCTCGCAGGCTGCAAGCGCAGCCCCGATGCCGAGTATGAAGCCCTGGTTCCCAACGTCCGGGGCATGGAGCGCGCGCTGGAGTGCGAACTGGACGGCGTCATGTTGTTCGTCGCCGCCAGCGAGACGTTCAACCAGAAGAACATCCGCGCGAGCCGGGCGGAAATGCTCGGGGTGGCCCGCGAAGTCGCCAAAATGGCGAAGGGAGCGAACCTGAAGCTCAGGGGCGGCGTGGTCGCCACCTTCGGCTGCCCGTATGAGGGGCGCATCTCCTATGAGGACGTGGAGTGGGTGGTCGGCGAATACGTGGACATGGGTTGTGAGGAAATCGGTCTGGCCGATACCGTGGGCATGTCGAACCCGGCCGAAATCAAAAGGCTCACTGAACATATACGCAACAAATTCCCCTCCGTCCGCTACGCTCTTCATCTCCACAATACGAGAGGGGCCGGCCTGGCCAACCTCCTGGCGGGCCTGGAGGCGGGCATCGATACGTTCGACACGTCCATCGGCGGCCTGGGCGGTTGTCCTTTCGCGCCCCGCGCCACCGGCAACATATCGAGCGAGGACACGATCAACATGCTCCACGAGATGGAGATCGAAACCGGCGTCGACCTGCCGAAACTACTCGAGGCCGTCGCTCACGCGGAGAAGACACTGAATCGCCAACTGCCGGGCCAACTCCTCCACGCCGGAATCCCGGAATGGGAAATGGCGTCCTGAAGCGACTCCAGTGGATGGCGCATGAGCGCTCCCGAGACTCTCGACGGGCCACGCCGCACCTCTCCAGGAGATTTTCCACTCCCCCTTGTAGAGTACTGAAAAATCACTCTCCCCTTGAGGGGGTTGTTGAAAAAGACCCCTTTCTAGAGAGTAGAGTGGGCACCCCTTTCGACTGGTAAAAGCAACCCCCCTGTCCCCCCTTGTCAGGGGGGTAAAGGCGATGCCCCCCGACGAGGGGGTGGAAGAAAAGCCCCCCTGACAAGGGGGGTTGGGGGTCGAACGCGTCCGGGGAGGGAGCGTTCGCTCCCTTGAAAAAGTCCGAGGAAAGTATTCGCGGTTTTCGTAGGGGCGGGCCTCTGTGCCCGCCCTCTGTTGTTGTCCCTCGTCAGGACAGGTCGCGATCTCGGACAGGCTCCTGCGCCTGTCCGCTACATTCTTGTTTTTCGACCGAGCAAAGGCATCGTCATTCCGGCGGTAGTGAATTCCGACTAAGGAGGGGTTGTTGAAAAACCCATCAAGGGGGGAGTGTTTGGTTCGCACTCTGCAAGGGGGAGTAATATCTCCTCCCTCCCCGGTCGTTCAGCCCCTCCTTCCTCAGTCGGGGCTGACCTCCCCGCCGCGCCGGTTTTTTTCCCTAAAATCCAGTCCGGCGAATTCGGAAACCCTTGACTTTGCGGCCCAAAGCTGATTGTATGCAATGTACACTTTAGGAGACGCGCATTGCCGCCCGATCCGAATCGACAAGACCCGATTGATGAACTTAAAGCGCTGACCTCCAGGGCGCAGGCGGTCGGCGGCGAGGCGGCGAAAGAACGCCAGCACAAGCAGGGGAAGCTGACCGCCAGGGAGCGGATTGAGCTTCTGCTCGACCCCGATAGTTTTTCTGAAATCAACCTTTTCGTCGAAACGCGCGCAACGGATTTCGGGATGGATGCAAGGCGCGTCCCCGGGGACGGCGTCGTCACGGGCAGCGGATACGTGAACGGCCAGCTCGTCTTCGTGGCCTCGCAGGATTTCGGCTCTCTCGGCGGCTCTCTGGGAGAGATGCACGCGGAAAAAATCGTGAAGATGCAGGAACTCGCCATGAAGGCCGGCGCGCCCATCGTCACCATCCTCGATTCGGGCGGCGCCCGCATACAAGAGGGCGTTCTGGCGCTTCACGGCTACGCGCGCATCTTCCAGCGCAACACCCACGCATCGGGCGTAATTCCCCAGATATCGGTCATTCTCGGCCCCTGCGCGGGCGGGGCCGTCTACTCGCCCGCCATCACGGACTTCGTTTTCATGGTCGATGGGTTGAGCAAGATGTTCATCACCGGGCCGGAAGTCATCAAGGCGGTGACGGGAGAAGACGTATCCGTCGAGGAGTTGGGCGGCGGCGCGGTGCATAGCTCGACGAGCGGGAACGCGCATTTTCTCGCCAAAGACGAGCGTGAATGCTTCGCGATGGTGAAAAAGCTGCTCTCATTCCTGCCGTCGAACAATCTCGATGACCCCCCGACCTCCGAAACGCCTGAATGGCCGCCGGATGAGAACCCCGAGCTGGACGACATCGTCCCGGCGGAGGCCACACGAGCCTATGACGTTCGGGACTTGATCTCCAATGTTTTCGACGATGGTGATTTTCTCGAGGTTCACGCCGATTTCGCCAAGAACATCGTCGTCGGGTTCGCGCGTTTGAGGGGGAAACCCGTCGGCGTCGTGGGAAACCAGCCCACGCACTTGGCCGGCGTACTGGACATCGACAGTTCGGATAAGCTCGCCCGCTTCGTGCGCTTCTGCGACGCCTTCAACTTACCGCTCATCAACTTCGTGGACGTGCCCGGCTATCTACCCGGCACGCAGCAGGAATACGGAGGCGTCATCCGCCACGGAGCCAAGGTGCTCTTCGCCTACAGCGAGGCGAACGTGCCGAAAATAGCCTTGATCGTCCGCAAGAGCTACGGCGGCGCCTACATCGCGATGTGCGGGTTCGGCCTGGGCTACGACCGCGTTCTCGCATATCCGTTCGCCGAGATCGCCGTGATGGGTCCCGAGGGCGCCGCCAACATCATTTTCAGGCGCGAGATCAGCGAAGCCGATGATCCCGAGAAAGTTCGCCAGGAGAAGATAGAGGAATACCGGAGCCTTTTCGCCAAACCCTATACGGCCGCGAAATATGGGCTCGTGGACGCCGTCATCGAGCCGCGCCACACGAGGGGCGCGCTCATCCGAGCCCTGGAGATGACCGCGAACAAGCGGGAAGACAGGCCGCAGAAAAAACACGGAAACATTCCGCTGTAAAATAAGGATTTCTCTGTGGATACATTCATGCCCGGAATTCTGCTGACGATCATCGGCATGGGCGTCGTCTTCGGTTCCCTGATCGTCCTGATGGTGGTCATCCAGCTTCTGGAGAGATTCTTCGGCTCCGGGCGGCGGGAGAACGACAAGAACGCGAAGGTTGCGAAGGCCTCACCGGAAAATGAGGATATGGATATCGTTCTCGCGGCCGCCGCCGGATATTTCCTGGAAACGGAAAGTCCCGAGGTACACGTTCCACCGGTGCGCCGGGACGCTGATTCCCTCTGGGCGCGAACCGCCCGTCTGGGACATCTCAACCAGCGGAGGCGTCGGTGAGAAATTTCCATCTGACCATCAACGGAAAGCGCTACGCGGTGAGCGCAGAGCGCGACCCCGGCACGAACGATCTCGATGTCACGGTAGACGGCCAGACGTATCGCGTTGGGGTGGAAGAAGAGGAGGCGGCCGCCTCTTCCGCTCCCCGTCCGTCCGCCGCGCGCAAGCCCTCACCCAAGCCGGTGAGCGCCGGCGGGAAAATACTGGCCCCCTTGCCGGGCGAGGTTTTATCCGTCGAGGTGGCTCCCGGCGATGCGGTGCGCGCCGGGGACACGCTCATGGTCCTCGAGGCCATGAAGATGGAAAACGTCATTTCGGCCGATTCCGATTGTACGGTTCAGGCGGTTCATGTGCGCAAGGGCGACAAGGTGGAAGCCTCTCAACTACTGATGGAAATTTCATGAGCCGCTTGTATTCCTCCGTCGCCGATTTCATCTCCCTCACCGGATTCTCGTCTCTGGGCTACGGAGACGTCCTCATGCTCGCCATCTCCTGCCTCCTGCTGTACCTGGCCATCCAGAAGGGTTTCGAACCCCTGCTCCTGGTGCCCATCGGATTCGGCATGCTGCTCTCGAACTTGCCCCTTACCGGCATTTTCGACGAAGGCGGCCTCATCCGTTATTTCTATTTCGGGGTGAAGGCCGGCGTGTTTCCGCCCCTGATCTTCATGGGCATCGGGGCGCTGACGGACTTTGGTCCCCTGCTGGCGAACCCCAAGACATTATTGCTGGGCGCGGCGGCGCAGTTCGGCATCTTCGCTACGCTGCTCGGGAGCATATTCCTGGGCTTCAATCTCTCTGAAGCAGGCGCCATCGGCATCATCGGCGGCGCGGACGGCCCCACGGCCATCTATACCGCCTCGAAACTGGCGCCCCACCTGCTCGGTCCCATCGCCGTGGCCGCCTACAGCTATATGGCGCTCGTGCCGCTGATACAGCCCCCCATCATGAAGGCGTTGACCACCCAGGAGGAGCGCGCGCGGGAGATGATGCAGCTCAAGGAAATCGAGAAACCCGTTCGCATCCTCTTTCCCATCATCACGACGCTGCTCACGGGCCTTCTTCTCCCCTCGGCGGCGCCCCTTATCGGGATGCTCATGCTCGGAAACCTCTTCCGTGAGTGCGGCGTCGTCGAAAGGCTCCTCAAGACTTCCGAGGACGCGCTGCTCAACATGGTGACGATATTCCTCGGCGTTTCCGTGGGCGCTTCGATGACGGCCGAGACTTTCCTCAAGTGGGAAACCATCGGCATCCTCTTGCTGGGCTTCATCGCCTTCAGCATCGGCACGGCCACCGGCGTGATCTTCGGCAAAATAATGGCCGCGTACAGCCGCACGCCGATTAATCCCCTCATCGGCGCCGCCGGCGTGAGCGCGGTTCCCATGGCCGCCCGCGTGGTGCAGAAGGTGGGCGCTGATGAAAACCCGGGTAATTTCCTGCTCATGCACGCGATGGGTCCCAACGTGGCCGGCGTCATCGGTTCGGCGATTGCGGCCGGCGTGCTGATATCACTCATCCAAACCTGATGGAGCGAACCCTTATGTCTGGACCACTCGAAGGAATCCGGGTAGTCGACCTGACGCGAATTCTCGCGGGCCCCTATTGCACGATGATGCTGGGCGATATGGGAGCGGAAATCATCAAGATCGAAAATCCCGACGGCGGGGACGACACCCGAGGCTGGGGTCCCCCTTTTTTGAACGGGGTGAGCACGTACTTCATCTCGATTAACCGCAACAAGAAAAGCCTCACGCTCAACTTGAAGGACGAGCGCGGAAAGGAGCTTCTGCGGGATCTGATTCGCAAGAGCGACGTCATGGTGGAGAACTTCAGGCCCGGAGCGCTGGATAAACTCGGGTTTTCCTGGGAGGAAATCCACCGTATCAACCCCGGGATGATATTCGCTTCGCTATCGGGCTTCGGCCAGACCGGCCCCAGAAAAAACGAGCCAGGCTTCGACGTGGTCATCCAGGGAGAGGGCGGGCTGATGAGCATCACGGGGGAGCCCGACGGTCCGCCCAACAAGTTTGGCGCATCCGTCGCGGACATCACGGCGGGAATGCTCGCCGCCCAGGGCATTCTGCTCTCCTTGTATCATCGCGAGAAAACGGGTGTGGGCCAGATGGTCGACGTCGGGATGCTCGACGGGCAGGTGGCCCTGCTCACCTACCACGCGAACGGCTACTTCGCGACCGGAAAGCTTCCGCCGAGGCGGGGGAACAAGCATCCCTCCATCACGCCGTATGAGACGTATTCGTGCAAGGACGGATACTTCAACCTGGGCGTGGGCAACGACAGCCTGTGGAGAAGATTTTGCGACGCGATGGGGCTGGGCGATATCAAGGAAGACCCCAAATTCGCCGTCAACAAGGACCGGGTGGACAACCGCCTGGAGCTGCAGGAGATTCTCGACGCACTCTTCGCCGAGAAGACGGTGGAAGAAACGCTCGACGCCCTGCGGGGAGCGGGCATTCCCTGCGGCCCGATAAACAACCTCGCGCAGGTGCTGAGCGAGCCCCAGGTTCTCGCGCGCAAGATGGTGGTGGACGTCGACGTGCCCGTCGCCGGCCCCACGAAGGTGACCGGCGTGCCCATCAAGTTATCCGAAACCCCGGGTAGCGTTCGGACTCCTCCGCCCACGCTGGGCCAACACACCGAAGAGGTGCTCGAATCCGTTCTCGGAATGGATGAGGCGCAAAGAAACGCCCTTCGCCAAGAAGGCGTGGTATGAGGCTTGAGCATGAATACCTTCGGGCGCTTCTCCGGCGCCGGGCCGTTGAAACTCCGTAGGGCGTCGTCTGGGGATTGAGATGCGGATACCGGGCGTTCAGATCGAAAAACCCAAATCCCTGAGCAAAATGGTGTCGGAACAGATAAAAGACGCCATCCTGAGCGGCATCTTCCAGCCTGGAGACAAGCTGGTCGAGACGATGCTGACCGAGTCGATGGGCGTGAGCAGAACCCCGCTTCGGGAAGCCTTCCGGGAACTCGCCGCGGAAGGCTACATCACCATTGTCCCGCACAAGGGGGCGCACGTGAGCCTCGTGAGCGAGGATGAGGTGTTGGACATCTACGCCATCACCAGCGTACTCGAGGGCCTTGCCACGCGCCTCGCGACCCCGAACCTCCACGAGGGAAGGGCGAACGAAAAGCTCCATGGGTTTTTCGAGCAGTTGGAGCGCCACCATGAGCGCGGCGAAGTGGATGCCTACTGGGCGGCGAACCGCGATTTTCATCGCCACATCACGAGCGCTTGTGAAAATTCAAGACTCCAGGGGCTTATCGGGAATCTTCGGCAGCAGATTATGAAGACCCGCGTGGTGACCCTCCACGCGCCCGGGCGGCTCGGCGGCTCCATGGCCGAGCATGAGGAAATACTCCAGGCCATCCTTGGCGGCGACGGGAGAACCGCCGAACGCCTGGTGATCAGGCATCTGGAAATTCAAGGGAAATTCGTGCTGGACCTCATCAAGAAATCACCTGACAACGCAAGCGTCCCGACCGCAGAACACGACTAGGAAAACACCTCCCGAACGCTTGCTTCCTCCATCCCCAGGGCTTTCGCCACGCCCGCGTGCGTGATGCGCCCTTCGGCCACGTTCAGCCCATCGGCGAGGTGCGGATTGCGCATCATCGCTTCTTTGAGACCTGAGTTGGCCAACTCCAGGGCGTAGGGCAGCACGGCGTTCGAGAGCGCGATGGTGCTCGTCCGGGGGACAACCCCCGGCATGTTGGCCACCCCGTAGTGGACGACGCCCTCGACGACGTAGGTGGGATCCGAGTGATAGGTGGGCCGTATCGTCTCCACGCAGCCACCCTGGTCCACCGCCACGTCCACGATGACGGCGCCGGGGTTCATCTCCCGCAGCATCTCGCGCGAAATCAGAACCGGCGTGCGCCCCCCGGGCACCAATACGGCGCCGATGACCAGATCCGCCTCGCGCAGGGCTTCGCGCACGGTGAAGCGCGTGGACACCAAAGTCTTGACCCGGCCGTCGAAGATATCGTCGATATATTCGAGACGCGCGTGGTTGATGTCGAACACCGTGACGCCCGCGTGCATGCCGACCGCTATTTTGGCCGCATTCTTTCCCACGATGCCCGCTCCGAGGATGACCACGTTTCCCCGGGGAACGCCCGGCGCACCGGCCAGTAGAACACCGCGCCCGCCTAAGTTTTTCCCCAGATACTTGGCGCCTTCCTGCACGGCCATCCTGCCGGCTATCTCGCTCATGGGCTGCAAAATGGGTAAAACGCCATCGGGCGAAGTCACCGTCTCGAACGCGACGCCGTAGGTTCCGCTCTCCACGAGCGCGCGGGCAAGGGGCCGGCAGGCGGCCAGATGCAAAAAGGCGAACAGAATCTGTCCCTCGCGCATCAGCGGAAATTCTGGTTCCAGGGGTTCCTTGACCTTCACGATCATCTCCCCCTCCGCCCAGAGTTCATCAGCAGTTGAAACGACCCGCGCGCCCGCCGTCTCGTATTCCGCATCCGCGATGCCGGCGTCGTGGCCGGCTCCATTTTCCACCATCACGGCGTGGCCCGCCTCCGCGAGAGCTTCTACGGCGCCGGGCGAGAGGGCGACGCGGTATTCATCCTGTTTGATTTCCCTGAGCAGCCCGATTTTCATGAACCGTCCGCCCCCTCTTCCACAACATGAAACGTGCTCTCCGCCTCGGCGACGGCCCGGCCGTCTTCCGCCCTGGTCGCTTTTCCTTCCAGCACGACGAACCTGCCCTTTTTCTTCTTCAACCTCCCTTCAAGCAGCAAGGGAGTCTCAACCGGAAGGGGGTCGCGATAGCGGATTTCGCTTCTTGCCGAATAGGCGCGAATCCCTTTGAGGAAAAGCCAGTTCGCCATGACGTCATCGAGAACGCTGAAGACGATGCCGCCGTGGGTAACGCCGTCATAGCCCTGGTGGACAGGCTTCGGCGTGAACTCGGCGCGGCAGACGTCGCCATCGAGCCGGAAAGTGATTTTCAATCCAATCGGGTTCGCGGGTCCGCATACGAAACAACCATCCGCATCCGGGCGTCCTCTTGAATCAGACAATGGCTCGGTCTCCATTTCATATAGAGCAAAACAAAAAAAGGAGAGCCTCGGCGGCTCTCCTTTCGGGAGTTTTTCATATCCGGGCCCCCTACCCTTCCCCTTGCGCCTCTTTTCTCTTCCGGCGTCGCTCCCGCCTTTCTGCTTCTCTCGTGGTGTCTCTGTCGATCAACTCGAGAAGCGCCATGGGCGCGGCGTCTCCCTGCCGCGGAGGGAGGCGCAGAATTCGGGTATAGCCGCCGGGCCGCTCCGCATATCTCGGGGCGATGGCTTCCATGAGCTTGGCGACCGCAGCGGGGGTTTTGAGATAAGAGGCAACCTGCCGCCGCGCATGGAGCGTCCCTTTCTTGCCCGTGGTGATGATGCGCTCGGCGTGGCGGCGAACCTCCTTGGCCTTCGCCAGCGTCGTTCGCACCCTCTCCTCGTCGATGAGAGAAGTCACCATGTTCCTCGTCATCGCATCGCGATGTTTCGAGGTGCGTCCCAGTTTTCTTCCATGCCATCGGTGCCGCATCTATCTATTTCCTATTCTTGTTCGGAATCATCATGTCCGCTCAAATCGCGCGGCGTGAGATTCATATAGCTCAAATCCATTCCGAGGGACAAACCCATACCCGTGAGAATATCACGAATTTCATTCAAACTCTTGCGCCCAAAGTTCCTCGTTCTCAGTAACTCGGCTTCGGTTTTTTGCACTAACTCGCCCAGCGTGCGGATACGCGCGTTTTTCAGGCAATTATAGCTGCGAACCGAAAGCTCGAGCTCCTCCACGCTTCTGCTGAGACTCTCCACTATTCTTTGCTTGCGCTCATCCACCTTGGGCGCCTGGGGCTCATGCTCTTCCTCGAAGTTGATGAATATCTGGAGATTGTCCTTTAGTATCTTCGCCGCGTGGGCGACCGCATCCACGGGAGCGATGGTTCCGTTCGTCTCCACGTCGAGAATCAGCTTGTCGTAGTCCGTAATGTCACCCACCCGGGTTTTCTCCACCTGGAAGGTGCAGCGGCGGATGGGAGAGAAGATGGAGTCCATCGGGATGAACTGAGGGCCGAGGGACAAATCCACGTTTCTCTCCGCAGGAACGTAGCCGCGACCGATGTTCGCCACGAGTTCCACCTCGAGTTCCGCCTCATCGTTCATGTTGGCGATCTCCACGTCGGGGGTCAGCACCTTCACACCCGCAGGGGCTTCGATATCTCCCGCCTTGAATACGTCGGCGGAACCCGAATGCCGATATTGCATATGAATCGGGAAAGTTTCCGACTCCACGTCAATGACGACGTCCTTAAGATTCAGGATGATTTCCGTCACGTCCTCCATGACGCCCGGAATACTCGAAAACTCGTGAAACACTCCCTCAATGCGCACACCCGTGAAGGCGGCTCCCTGCAATGAAGACAAGATCACACGGCGGAGCGCATTGCCCAGCGTAACGCCAAATCCGCGCTCCAAGGGCTCAGCGACAAAACGGCCGAAAGTATCGGTCAAACTATCCGGCTGCGGTTCCAGGCCAGTGGGTTTGACCAGATCAGCAATGGCTGTCATTTCTATTGGTCCTCCGTTCGGCGGTTGACCACTTTTTGAAACAAGTTGGTCGAAACGAATTCGTCATTTATTTGGAATACAGTTCCACAATTTGTTGCGCGTTGATGTCAAACTGAGACTCAATCAGAATGGGTGGCTCCATAACACGCGCTTGAAGATCGGCGTGATCCACGTCGAGCCATGCGGGAGCACCGCGCACTTTCCCTTTCTCCGCGCATTGGACGATCAGCGCATTCTTCTTGCTTTTCTCTTTAATCTCGACGACATCGCCCTTGCTCACGACGAACGCCGGGCGATTCACCTTCTTGCCGTTCACCCGAACGTGGTTGTGAATCACCAGTTGACGCGCCTGATTGCGCGAATCCGCGAAACTCGCCCGAAATACGACGTTGTCGAGCCTGGATTCGAGCAGTGAAAACAGGTTGTCGCCGGTGACTCCCTTGCGCCGGGCCGCTTCTTTATAATAAAGCCGAAACTGCTTCTCCAGCACGCCGTACACCCGGCGCGCCTTTTGCTTCTCACGAAGCTGCAACCCGTATTCGCTCAGCTTTCCCCGCGTACGCGCCGCGCCATGCTGCCCCGGCGGAAAGCTCCGTTTATCGAAAGAGCATTTATCACCAATACAGCGATCACCCTTCAAGAAGAGCTTCATCCCCTCTCTTCGGCAAAGCCGACAAACCGAATCCTTGTATCGCGCCAAAATTCAAACTCCCTCTTGCCTTGACCTAGACCCGACGCCGCTTGCGCGGACGACAACCATTGTGGGGAATAGGCGTTACGTCACGAATGAGACTCACCTCGAGTCCCGCAGCGGCCAGCGAGCGAATCGCCGCTTCCCGGCCGGAACCGGGGCCGCTCACGTATACTTCCACCGAAGTCACGCCCAAGTCCAACGCTTTTTTGGCGACATCCGCAGCAGCCATCTGCGCGGCGAAAGGCGTGCTTTTTCGAGAACCCTTGAAGCCTTGTCCGCCGGCCGTCGCCCAGCAAACCACATTCCCGCCCGTGTCGGAAATCGAGATCATGGTGTTGTTGAAGGTCGCCAAAATGTGAGCCTGCCCCTTGCCGATGGCTCTACGCTCACGACGGCGCTTTCCACCGCGCTTTCCCCTGCCCGCTTGCACCAATTGAAATCTCCTACCCTATGAGAGACGAAATCAAAAAATCAGTTGTCCTTTTTCTTTGCGCCCACCGTCTTGCGCGGTCCTTTGCGGGTGCGCGCGTTCGTGTGGGTTCTTTGCCCGCGAACGGGCAATCCACGGCGGTGCCGAAGGCCCCGGTAGGTGCCGATGTCCATCAATCGTTTGATGTTCATGGTCACCCTGCTCCTCAAGTCCCCCTCCACCGCATGGCCGCGCTCGATAATCTCGCGCAAGGCCTGCACCTCGGCTTCGGTGAGGTCCTTCACCTTGGAGAAGGCATTGACTTTCGCTTCTTCCACTATCTTATTCGCGGAAGTCCGCCCGATTCCATAGATATACGTCAAAGCGATGTTGATGTTCTTATCGTTGGGAATATCCACTCCGGCAATACGGGCCATTCGCGTTCTCCTTTATTTCTTTATTGCCCCTCAGCCTTGTCGCTGTTTGTGCTTGGGGTTCGAACACAAGACGCGCACGACACCCTTGCGGCGGATGACCTTGCACTTATCACACATCGGCTTGACGGAACTTCTCACCTTCATGGCCTGACTCCAAATCTCACTTGAAATATCTACTTATACCGACTCGTTATCCGCCCTCTCGTCAAATCGTAGGGGGATAGTTCCACTTTGACGTTGTCCCCCGGGAGAATCCGGATGAAGTGCATCCGCATTTTCCCCGAGATATGGGCCAACACCTTGTGGCCTCCTTCGAGTTCAACGCGAAACATCGCGTTCGGCAGAGGCTCCACGACGATTCCATCCACCTCTATCACGCCTTCCTTGGGAGCCCTCTCCTCGCGCTCTACCTGATCGCGCTTCCTCTGCTTCCTGCTTCCCTGTCGACGAGGTCTCCTCATGCGGCCAAGCTCAGAATATCCGGGCCGTTTTCGGTAATGGCGACGGAATGTTCAAAATGCGCGGAGAGTTTTTCGTCCGCCGTAACAACTGTCCATTCATCGCTTAAAACCTTCACGTCATGAACGCCCACGTTCAGCATCGGTTCAATCGCGAGAACCATGCCCGCCTTCAACTCCGGCCCCGTGCCGGGCTCGCCGAAATTCGGAACCTGGGGTTCTTCGTGAAGATTCGTTCCCACCCCATGCCCCACATAGGCGCGAACCACCGAAAAGCCGGCGCTTTCCGCGTGCGTTTGCACGGCATGCGAAATATCAAACAACCGGTTGCCCGGTTTCGCCTGCTCGATTCCCTTGAAAAGCGACTCCTCGCAGCATTTCAACAATTTTTTCACCTTGGGCTCAACATTGCCCACAGGGAAAGTGACTGCATGATCCCCATAGTAGCCATTCAATTTCGCCCCCACGTCCACACTGACGATGTCCCCCTCCTTGAGCTTCTTCTCGGAGGGCACCCCATGAACCACCTCTTCGTTGATCGAAGCGCATATCGTGTGCTGATAGCCTCTGTACCCCTTGAAAGCGGGTATCGCTCCTTCCCCGCGAATAATCCGTTCCGCCAAAGCGTCCAACTCCAGGGTCGTAACGCCCGGCCGAATCGCTCTTTTGAGTTCCGCCATGACGCTCATCACCACCCGGTTACTGGCTCGCAAACGCTCTATTTCTTTTCGTGAACGAAGGATAATAGCCATTAAGCAAGCACCTGGGCAATACCTTCCTCCACCCTCCGCGTGATTTCCTCGAAGCTACCCTCACCGTCGATTTCCGCGAGCTTGCTCTTTTCGCGATAAAACGCCACCAACGGTTCGGTATGCTCTTGATACACCTTGAGGCGCCGACGCACCGTGCTTCTCATGTCGTCTTCACGCTGGTAGAGGTCTCCCCCGCAGTCGGAGCAAAACGAGGTGTCCATGTGGGGATACACGGCGCCGCATTTCTTGCACGTGAGCCTCCCCGCCAGACGCGACACCACGGCTTCACTCGACACGTCCAAATAGATAACCACGTCCACGCTTTCGGGCAAAACCCTTTCCAGGGCCTCGCCCTGTTCAATCGTCCTGGGAAAACCATCCAGGATGAATCCATTATCGCAGTCCGCTCGGGAAATACGATCCTTGATAACCGATATGATGAGGTCATTGGGAACCAGGCGGCCTTGGTTGATGATGTCCCCCACCTCCTGACCGAGCAGCGATTTGTCCGCCACCGCCTGGCGCAACATGTCTCCCGTCGAGATTTCGGGCACCTGCAGGGATTTCGAGAGCGAAGCTCCCTGGGTGCCTTTTCCCGATCCTGGAGGACCTAAAAGAATTATTTTCATTTGCTAACCCGCACGCCCTCGTATGCGCCCGCGGCGCAGGAAACCTTCATAATTCCTCATCACCAAATGAGACTCAATCTGCCGCTGGGTATCCACCGCCACGCCCACGACAATCAAAAGCGCCGTTCCGCCGAAGAAGAACGGCACGTTGAACCACTGGATCAGATAAGTGGGCAAAATGACGATGGCGCTCAGGTAGATGGCGCCCAGAAACGTCAGCCGGCTCAGGGTGCGATCGATAAAATCCGCAGTGGGCCGGCCCGGACGTCTTCCGGGTATGAAGCCGCCGTACTTTCTCAAATTCTCCGCCACGTCCATCGGATTGAAAATGATCGCTGTATAGAAGTAGGCGAAAAAGAAGATCAGAACGACCGTCAACACCACATACCAGGTGCTCGGCGGCGTGAGCGCCGCGCTCAACTGCTGGAGCCAGGCCACATTCGAGAACTGCGCGATCGTAGCAGGAAAAAGAATCATGGAACTCGCGAAGATCGGCGGAATGACGCCCGAGGTGTTGACCTTCAAGGGCAGGTGCGTTTCCTGGCCTCCCGCCATTTTCCGGCCCACCATCCGCTTCGCGTATTGAACCCTGAGTCGTCGCTGCCCCGCCTCGAACCAGACCACGAGGGCCACGACGGCCACCATCCCCACCGCCAGCACTATCATGACGAAAGGCAGGAGCTCTCCGGTGCCCAGCAAGCGGAACGTATTGATGATCGCGCCGGGCAGACCGGAGACGATGCCCGCGAAAATGATGAGGGAGATACCGTTGCCTATCCCCCGCTCGGTAATTTGCTCTCCAAGCCACATGATGAACGACGTGCCCGCCACTAGCGTGAGCACCGTCATCAACCGGAATCCCCAACCCGGGCCCGGAACCACGAGCGCTCCCGTGGGAGCGGCCATCTGCTCGATGCCGATGGCGATGCCGAAACCCTGCACCGTCGAGAGAAAGACCGTGCCGTAGCGCGTGTACTGGTTGATCTTCTTGCGCCCCGAATCCCCTTCCTTTTTCAGCCGTTCCAGATGGGGAACCGCGACCGTGAGCAATTCCAGGATGATGGAGGCGCTGATATAAGGCATGATGCCCAAGGCGAAAATCGTCAACTGACTCAAGGCGCCGCCCGTGAAAAGGTCGAAAAACTGCATGAGGGTGCCGCCGCCACGGCTCAATTCGGCGAAAAAAGCGGCCAGCGCCACGGTGTCAATCCCCGGTGTGGGGATATGCGCCCCGATTCGGTAGACCGCCAGAATACCGAGCGTAAAGAGAATCCTTTTTTTCAGCTCGGGCACTTGGAAGATGCTGGGAACGCCGCCTTCCCTCACTCGCTTTTATCCTCCGGCTTCGCGGTGAGGGCCACGATCTCGACGCTGCCGCCTGCGTTCTCGACTTTCCGGCGAGCCGATTCGCTGCATTTTTGAACCTTGAGGTGAATCGCGCGATCCACCTCGCCCTCGCCCAGGAGCTTCACGCCGTTCTTGGCCACTTTTCGGATGAGGCCGGCGGCCAGGAGGATACCAGCGTCAACGCTGGCGCCCGGCGCCAGTGCACCCAAACGTCCCACATTCAACTCGGAGAACTCTTTTTTGAAGCGGTTGCTGAACCCGCGTTTCGGCAAGCGGCGCTGGAGCGGCATTTGTCCGCCCTCGAAACCCACCTTTCGGCTATAGCCGGAACGCGATTTTTGCCCCTTGTGCCCGCGCGTCGAGGTCTTGCCTCTGCCGGAACCCGTTCCGCGTCCTACGCGCCGCCGGGATTTCACCGCCCCCTTCGGGGAGGACAAATCGCCCAGGCCCGTAAATGAATCTTCTGGCTTCGTATCGTTCTCGGACATATGAATCCGGGGAACTAGGCCCCCTCCTCCACTTCTACGAGATGCTTGATCTTGAACACCATGCCGCGAATGCAAGCGTTGTCCGTCTTCACGACCGTTTGGTTGATCCGCCTCAGACCCAATCCATGCAAAACAGCGCGCTGCTTCACATTCGAGCCGGAAGTGCTCTTTCTCAAGGTGATCTTAATCTTATCCTGCGCCATCTTTTCCTCTATTCTTCTTTCGCGACGTCATCTTTGGCGTCGCTGGCCTCGTCATCGCCATTCACCGCCTCGCCATCCACGGCATCGCCATTCACCGCCTCTACATCCGCAACCTCGGCATCTTCCGCTTCTCCGGCTTTTGCGGTGTCATCTTCAGTGCCGATCCCCCTGAGCGCGAAAACTTCTTCCCTGTTGCGCAGCGAGGACAAACCCTGCAGCGTCGCCTTGGCCGCGTTGTGCGGGTTATTCGTGCCGATGCACTTCGTCAATATGTCACGCACCCCGGCGACGTCCAGAACCGCGCGCACGGGACCGCCGGCAATGACGCCCGTTCCCCGCGCCGCCGGCTTGAGCAGCACGCGACCTGCGCCGTATCTGCCCATCGTTAGGTGGGGAATGGTCTCACGATCGAGGGCCACCTTCACCATCGACTTTCGGGCTTTCTCCACGCCCTTGCGAATGGCTTCGGGCACCTCGTTCGCCTTGCCCATCCCGATGCCGACCTGCCCTTTTCTGTCGCCGACGGTCACCAAAGCGCTGAAACTGAAGCGCCTGCCGCCCTTCACCACCTTGGCCACGCGGTTAACGTAAATGACCCGGTCGATGAATTCCCGCTCCTCGGGATTCTCAGGCTCTCTGTCCCGGCCTCTTCTTGCCTCTCGCGCCATCAGAAACTTACCCCCGTATCTCTCACGCTATCGGCCAGCGCCTTCACGCGGCCATGGTAGAGATAGCCGTTGCGATCAAAAACCACTTTTCCCACGCCCTTGGCCTTCACGCGATCGGCCAGCAGTTTGCCGACGATGACGGCGCCCGCCACGTTGCTCCCGCCCGCGTTTTCAGCGTCCTTCGCCTCGGATGCGAAATCCTTTTCACGAGAGGAAGCCGCAGCCAGCGTTTCGCCCGAAACGTCATCTATCACTTGGGCGTAGATGTGCGCACCGCTCCTGAAAACCGTCAAACGCGGACGCTCGCTCGTTCCGCGACTCTTCTTCCGGATTCTCGTCTTTCGCTTGAGTCTCGCCTCAAGCTTGCTCAGTCGACCCACTTCTCAAACCTCCCGCGCTACACGCCGGCCTTGCCGACCTTGCGGCGAACCGTCTCGCCCGCATAGCGGATGCCCTTGCCCTTATACGGCTCCGGGGGCTTCACCTTGCGGATTTCAGCAGCCACCCAGCCCACCATCTGCTTGTCGATGCCCTTCACCTTGATCGCCGTTCGAGTGCGGTCGCTCTGCACCTCGAAGGTGATGCCCTCGATCGGTTCGATGCTCACCGGATGTGAATATCCCACGTTCAGGACAACTCCCTTGTTCCTCTCCTCCACGCGGTATCCAAGGCCGATAATCTCGAGTTCCTTCTCGTACCCCTTCGTCACGCCTTCGACCATGTTGGCGATCAGCGAGCGCGTGAGGCCGTGCAGCGATTTATCCTGGCGGGATTCGCTGATTCGCGAAACAATGATGTTCTCCCCATCTATCTCCACCTTCGGCCTATAGTGCAACTCGCGCTCAAGTTCACCCAGAGGCCCTTTGACGAAGATGTGACGCCCATCGAGCTTCACTTCTACGCCCGAGGGTATGGGAATCGGCATTTTTCCGATGCGTGACATTCAAACCACCTCACCAAATTTCACAAAGAACTTCACCGCCCACACCCAGGTTTCTCGCTTCCTCGTCCGTCACCACGCCTCGCGATGTCGTCAGGATGGCAATCCCCATACCATTGAGCACCTTGGGAACCGACTCCTTGTTCACGTACACCCGAAGGCCGGGCTTGCTCACGCGCTTGAGGCCGGTCAACACCATCTTGCCGTCCTGCGGCGGTTTGAGTTCCACCTTGATCCGCGTCTGCCCCGTCGGGCCCGGTTCGATATCGTATCCTTTGATGTAGCCCTGGGATTTCAGGATTCCAACGACTCGCGCCTTCAAGTGGCTACCTGGAATCACAACGCTTTCATGACCCGCTCGCACCGCATTGCGAATGCGCGTCAGAAGATCGGCAATGGGATCGGTCATGCTCATATTCTTTGGTCTCCGGCTACCAACTCGACTTCGTGACTCCCGGAATGTCGCCCTTGAGCGACAATTCACGGAAGCAGATTCGGCAAATCTTAAAACGCCTCAAGTAACCTCGCGGACGCCCGCAGCGCTGGCAGCGGTTATACGCTCTAACACCGAACTTGGGCGTCTTCTTCTGTTTCGCAATCAAGCACTTTTTCGCCACAGTATTTCCTCTTAAGTCACCCGGAAGGGAACGCCCAACTCGCGGAGCAGCGCCCTGCCCTCTTCGTCCGTGTTCGCCGATGTGTTCAGTACCACCCCGATGCCTCGGGATTTCTCCACCTTGTCGATATCGATTTCGGGAAAAATGACCTGCTCGCGAATCCCGAGGCTGTAGTTTCCGCGGCCATCGAAGGACTTTGAACTCAAGCCCCTGAAATCGCGCACGCGAGGGAGAGCCACGTTCACCAGGCGGTCCATGAAATTCCACATCCGCGCGCCACGAAGCGTCACCATTGTCCCGATGGGCATCCCCTCACGCAGCTTGAAATTCGCAATGGATTTCCTCGCACGAGTGATGACGGGCTTCTGACCCGCGATGTTCGTCAACTCGGCGACGCCATTCTCAAGAGTCGCCGCATTTTGGACGGCCTCTCCGAGTCCCATATTCAACGTGACTTTCATAAGCCGTGGAATCTGCATGACGTTGGCGTATTCAAACTCCTTGCGGAGTTTTTCCATGATTTCGCCACGATAAAGCTCCAACATTCTAGGCACATACGCCATTTCGATTAAAATCCTTCTCTCGCCTACACCGTATCGAGTAATTCACCGCTTTGATGCGTCACGCGCACATGCGCGCCGTCTTCGAGCCGCTTTCTGCGAATCCGCGAGGGTTGGTTGGTCTTCGGGTCCACGGGCATGACGTTGGAAATATGAATCTTCCCTTCCCGCTCCAGGATGCCCCCTTGCTGATTCCCCTGGCTCGGCTTCGTATGACGCTTCACCATGTTCACCTTCTCGACGATCACGCGGTTTTCATCCTTGATCACCTGAAGCACTTTGCCGGTCTTGCCCTTCTCGCGGCCGGCGATCACCTGAACGATGTCGCCCTTTTTTACATGCGTTTTCTTTGAGTTCGAACCCATCTCGTTCCTCACAAAACCTCTGGGGCGAGCGAAACGATGCGCATGAACCGCTTGCGTCTCAACTCGCGAGCCACGGGCCCGAAAATGCGCGTCCCCAACGGTTCGCGCGCGTCATTGATAATGACGACGGCATTGTCGTCGAAGCGAATATAGGTGCCGTCTTCTCGTCCGGTCTCCTTGACGGTCCGAACGACGACGGCGCGCCTGACTTCCCCTTTTTTCACGGGACTATTCGGTACGGCTTCCTTGATCGCCACGACGATGACGTCGCCGATCCGAGCGTATCGGCGTCGCGTGCCACCCAAGACTTTAATGCACTGGGCTCGCTTCGCCCCCGAATTATCCGCCACGCTGCACATCGTTTCGACCTGAATCATTTTTCATTTTCCCTACTTCGAGCGTTCAATCACATCCAGAAGACGCCAGCGCTTCCCCCGGCTCAACGGTCTCGTTTCGATGATGCGCACCCTGTCTCCCGTATTGAGGGCGTTTTCCTCATCGTGGACCAGGTATTTCTTGCGCCTGCGCACGACGCGCTTGAAGGTCGTATGCTTGAAGAGACGCACCACCTCTACGGTGACGGTCTTGTCCATCGCGTCGCTTACGACTCTTCCTTCCCGAACCTTCCGCCTGCCCTGAACCTGACTCATCTACGATCCCTCTCCCTCAGCGCCTGCGGCCCGCGCGCCTTCGCGCTCATGCTTTGAAGTCAACACCCGCGCCAAATCTCGCTTCACAAGTCCGATGCGCGCCGTGTTATCCAGTTGGGCCGTCGCCTTGCGAAAGCGCAGGTTGAACAACTCCTGACGTAATTCCTTCTCCTTGAACCCGAGCTCATCATCGCTCAGTTCGAGGACTTCGCTGTATTTCACACCATCATCCCCCTCAGGAAGAGGTCACAATCCTGGTTTTGCACGGCAGCTTCTGGGCGGCCAAGCGAAGCGCTTCGCGGGCGACGTCATCGGCGACGCCGTCCATCTCGTAGAGAATTCTGCCGGCGCGCACCGGCGCCACCCAGTACTCGGGCGAACCTTTGCCCTTGCCCATGCGAACCTCGGCCGGTTTCTTGCACATGGGTTTATCGGGGAAAAGGCGAATCCAAATCCGCCCGCCACGCTTGACGTGGCGCGTCATGGCGATTCGGGCCGCCTCAATCTGGCGCGCCGTGATGTGCGTCGTCTCCAGAGTCTGAAGCCCGTAGGAGCCGAACGAAAGCGTCGAACCGCGCTGGGCCTTTCCGTCCAAACGCCCCTTCTGCATCTTTCTGAACTTCGTTCTTTTCGGTTGCAGCATACCTCGCTCCTAAGCGCCTATCACGAACCCAGCGTCTGAGAAGGCGTTCTTCTCGTTTGCCGGATCATCTCGCCCCTGAATATCCACACCTTCACGCCGATGATTCCGTATGTCGTCTTGCCTTCTGCGAATCCATAGTCGATGTCCGCGCGAAGGGTCTGAAGCGGCACGCGCCCCTCCCTGTACCACTCGGTTCGCGCAATCTCCGCGCCTCCGAGTCTTCCGGAACACTGGATCTTCACACCCTTGGCGCCGAAGCGAAGGGCCGAGGTCACCGCCTTTTTCATCGCGCGGCGAAAGGCGATCCGGCGCTCGAGCTGCATGGCGATGTTTTCCGCCACGAGTTGGGCGTCCATCTCGGCCTTGCGCACTTCCTTGATGTTCACGTTCACCTGGTTGCCGGTGAGCTCTTGCAGATCCGCCTTGAGCCTGTCCACCTCCGCGCCGCGCTTTCCGATGATGATGCCCGGCCGAGCCGTCCAGATGTTGATGCGCGCGCGCTCGCTGGCGCGTTCGATCTCCACGTTGCTCACGCCTGCGTGCGAGAGGCGCTCCTTCACGTACTTGCGGATGCGCAGATCGTCCAGAAGCAGGTCGCCGAAATTGTGCTTGGCGAACCAGTGCGAATTCCAGCCTCTGGTGATGCCGACCCGAAAACCGATGGGGTGAACTTTTTGACCCATTTTTATCCCCCTAATTCGCTTCGCCGATATCCACGCGAATGTGACAACTTCTGTGCTTGACGGGGCCGATGCGCCCCCGCGCCCGCGCGCGGAACCGCTTGAGCGTCGGCCCTTCGTCTACCCGAACGATCTTCACGATGAGGCCTTCGGGATCGTCGTGCTCACCCTTGTCGGTGGCGTTCGCAAGCGCGGAGAGAAGAACCTTCTCCACCACCTTGGCCGATGATCGCGTGGAAAGACGCAAAAGGTTGAGGGCGTCCGCCACCCGCTTGCCGCGAATCATATCCGCTATCTGGCGCGTCTTGCGCGGCTTGGCGCGGTAATACTTCAAAATCGCCTTGGACATGTCATTCCCTTGCCTGTTTCGCCTTATCCACCAAAACCTATTTCAGCGTAACCTGCCGCTTCGTCATTCCCGAGTGTGAGCGGAACGTGCGAGTGGGAGAAAAATCTCCGAGTTTAAAGCCCACCATGTTCTCCGTCACGTATACGGGTATGAATTTCTTGCCGTTGTGCACGGCGAACGTATGACCAACGAAATCCGGGATGATGGTGGATCGCCTCGACCAGGTCCTGATCATCTTCTTCTCGCCGCTCTCGTCCATCGCCTCCACTTTCTTGCGAAGGTGAGCGTCTATGAATGGACCCTTATGAAGAGAACGTGGCATCGCTATCCAATCTCCCTAAAATCCGGCTACCTGGATTTTCTTCGCCGCACGATAAATTTAGAAGAAGGCTTATCCTTCTTGCGCGTCTTGTACCCTTTCGTCGGCTTGCCCCACGGGGTCACCGGGTGCCTGCCGCCCGAGCTCTTGCCCTCACCACCGCCCAGGGGATGATCCACCGGGTTCATGGCCACGCCGCGGACGTTCGGTCGACGGCCCAGCCAGCGCTTGCGCCCCGCCTTGCCGAGGCTCACGTTGCTGTGATCGGAATTTCCAACCTCGCCTATCGTGGCGTAGCAAGACAGATGAATCATGCGGACCTCACCGGAGGAGAGCCGGAACTGCGCATAGTCGCCCTCTTTCGCCATGAGCTGGGCGCTCACGCCCGCACTCCGGGCGATTTGTCCGCCGCGCCCGGGCTTCATCTCGATGTTGTGGCACGTGGTGCCCAGCGGAATTCGCTCCACGGGCAGCGCGTTGCCGGTGCGAATCTCCGCGTCCGGTCCGGAACTGATGGTCGCACCCACTTCCAAGCCATCGGGCGCGATGATGTAGCGTTTCTCCCCGTCGAGATAGACGATGAGCGCCAATCGCGCGGAGCGGTTCGGGTCATATTCGATTGAACGCACTTTTCCGGCCACGCCGGTTTTTTCTCGCCGAAAATCCACCACCCGGTAACGGCGCTTGTGACCTCCGCCCCTCTGGTAGGTGGTGATGCGACCCCGGTTGTTTCTTCCACCGGATTTCGACATCCCTTTCGTCAGGGACTTCTCCGGCCGATCCGTCGTGATCTCCTCTCGCAGGAGAACGTCCTGGAATCTCCGCCCTGGGGAAGTCGGCTTGTATTTTTTCACCGGCATAGCGTGCGCCTCAAAAACTAAGTAGATTCAAAAAATTCGATCGTGTCGCCTTCGCTCAACGTCACAATCGCTTTTTTCCATGCTGGCTTGGCGCCCTTATGACGGCCCATGCGGACGCTCTTTCCGGGCACCCGCATCGTGTTCACGTTCAGCACCGTGACGCCGAACAACTCCTGCACCGCCTTTTTTATCTCTATCTTGTTGGCTCCGACGGCAACCTCGAAGACGACCTTGTTCGCCTCCTCGGTGCTCGCGATGCTCTTCTCCGTCACGCAGGGTCTGCGGATGATAAATGTGTTCTCCATGCCCTAGCCCGCCAATCTTTCCGAGATGCCGCCGAGCGCGTCCTTGGTGCAAACCAGGTGTTCGTGGCCCATGATGTCATATACGTTCAGACCTTCGGGCCTCACCGGCTTCGCTCCCTTGATGTTTCGCGTCGCCAATTCAAAATTCCGCTCGCCCCCATCATCCACGATTAACGCCTTGCGCCCCAGATTCAGGTTCTCGATGACTTCCGCCATGAGGCGCGTCTTCGGCTCGGGTAAATTGAGGTCGCGCACGATGAGCAGTTTCCCCTCTTTCCACTTCAAATTAAGAGCACTCCTCAACGCACCGCTTTTCACCTTCTTGTTCATCTTTTGGCTGTAATCGCGCGGTTTGGGGCCGAAGGTGACCCCGCCGTGCCGCCATATGGGGGATTTGACATCGCCCGCCCGCGCGCGTCCCCCGCCCTTTTGCTTGAAGGGCTTCGCGCCCGTGCCGTGCACTTCCTTGCGCGTCAGCGTCGAATGCGCGCCCGCGCGCCGCGCCGCGAGTTGCGCCTTCACCATCTGGTGAATCAGGTGCATCTTAACCTGCCCGTCAAAAACGGACTCGGGCAAATCCATCTGCTCCACCACCTGTCCTTCGAGGTCATACACATCTATCTGAGGCATCTCGCTCCTCAATTTCCTCGCGCGGCCCGCTTGGAAGCCTTCAGAGGATTCAAACTTCTAGTCTGCTCTTTTGGTTTTTCCAGTCCGCCCCTGCTGCCCTTGACGCTTTTGCGCAGAACCAGAAATCCATTGTTCGCTCCGGGCACGGCGCCTCTGAGCAGAAGCAGATTCTCCTCGGGGATGATATCCACCACCAAAAGCCTCTGTGTGGTGACCTTTTCGCTCCCCATGTGACCTGGCATTTTCTTGCCCTTGATGATTTTCGAGGGATACGCCGAAGCTCCCATCGCGCCCGGCAGGCGATCGAACATGCCGCCGTGGGATGCCGGCCCGCCACCGAATCCATGACGCTTCATCACGCCGGCGAAGCCGCGGCCCTTGCTCGTGCCCGTCACATCCAGGCGATCGCCGCGATCGAATATCGTCACGTCGAGGAGGCTTCCGGCTTCGAGTTCGGCGTCCCCATCCTCCAGCGGCACTTCCCTGAGGTAGCGAAAAGGCTGTATACCCGCTTTTTGAAAATGCCCCAAGGCCGCTTTCGAGAGACCCTTTTCCTTTCGGGGCATATACCCGAGTTGAGCGGCCGCATAGCCGTCGTTCTCCTCGGTCTTCTTCTGCACGACGGTGCAAGGGCCCGCCTCGATCACCGTCACCGAAATCGCTCCGCCATCCGGCGAGAACACCTGGGTCATCCCGATTTTTCGGCCAAGTAAAAATTGCATCACATCATCCCGTCTAGTTCAGCTTGATCTCGACGTCCACACCGGCGGCGAGTTCCAGCTTCATGAGCGCATCCACCGTCTGCTGCGTGGGCTCCATGATGTCCACGAGCCGTTTGTGCGTCCGGATCTCGAACTGCTCTCTCGATTTCTTGTCAATGTGCGGGCCGCGCAGCACCGTGTACTTGTTAATGGAAGTGGGCAGCGGCACCGGCCCCACCAGCGAAGCCCCCGTGCGCTTCACCGTATCGACTATCTCGCCCACCGATTGGTCCAGCAGACGATGATCGTATGCCTTCAGTCGAATCCGAATCTTCTGGCTCATCTTCTCCCGCTATCCTTCCGTCGCTCTACTCGACGACCTCCGTGACGACACCGGCCCCCACCGTGCGGCCGCCCTCGCGTATCGCAAAACGCAACTCGCGCTCCATCGCTATCGGCGTGATCAACTCCACATCCAGCGCAACGTTGTCCCCGGGCATCACCATCTCGCGGCCCTCCGGCAGCGTCACCAATCCCGTCACGTCCGTCGTACGAAAATAAAACTGCGGCCGGTACCCGTTGAAAAACGGCGTGTGTCGACCACCCTCTTCTTTCGTCAAAATGTACACCTCGCCCTTGAACTTCAAGTGCGGCAGTATCGAGGCCGGCTGCGCCAGTACCTGCCCGCGCTCTATCTCGTCTTTTTTCACACCCCGGAGCAAGACCCCCACGTTGTCGCCCGCCTGGCCCTGGTCCAGAAGTTTCCGAAACATCTCAACCCCCGTCGCCACCGTCTTGCGCGTGTCCGTGATGCCGACTATCTCCACCTCGTCCCCCACGTTCACGATCCCCCGCTCCACCCGGCCCGTCGCCACCGTCCCGCGACCCGAAATCGAGAACACGTCCTCCACAGGCATCAGGAACGGCTTGTCCACGTCCCGTACCGGCTCGGGGATATAGCTGTCCACCGCTTCCATCAGAGCGTCTACCGAAGATGCGTCCGTGCCCTCCAAGGCCCGCAGCGCGGAACCCGGAACCACAGGCAAATCATCGCCCGGGAACTCATAGGTCGAGAGAAGCTCGCGCACTTCCAGTTCCACCAACTCCAATAGCTCCTCATCGTCCACCATGTCCACCTTGTTCAGATAAACACAGATGTAGGGAACTCCCACCTGACGAGCCAGCAGAATGTGCTCGCGCGTCTGCGGCATCGGCCCGTCCGCCGCCGATACCACCAGTATCGCCCCGTCCATCTGCGCAGCGCCCGTTATCATGTTCTTCACGTAGTCCGCATGGCCCGGACAGTCCACGTGCGCGTAGTGGCGGTTCTCCGTCTCGTACTCCACGTGCGCCGTCGCTATCGTGATGCCACGCTCGCGTTCCTCCGGCGCCTTGTCGATCTCGTCGAACCCGATCTCCTCCGCCATCCCCTTCTGCGCCAGATGCTTCGTGATCGCAGCCGTCAACGTCGTCTTCCCATGGTCCACGTGTCCTATCGTCCCTACGTTCACGTGCGGCTTCGTGCGTTCAAACCTCGCCTTCGCCATGGCTTACCTTCTCCTTCTGATGAAAATTCAAAGAGGGCGGCTCACGCCCGCCCTCTACAGAAATACCAGCCTATGCCGTTTCGACTGCCGTGCCTGCGTTTTTCGCCATCAACTCCTCGGCAAGCTGCCGCGGCATCTCTTCATAGCGACCAAACTGCATCGTATAAGTCGCTCTACCTTGAGTCATCGATCGTACGTCGGTCGCGTAACCAAACATTTCCGAGAGCGGAACGGAGGCGTTCACCACCTTGGCGCCCGCCCTGTCTTCCATCTCGCGAATCCGGCCGCGCCGGGAAGTGAGGTCTCCCATGACGTCCCCGAGAAAATCCGCAGGACATACCACTTCCATATCCATGATGGGCTCGAGGAGAATGGGTTTCGCCTTCTTCACGGCCTCCCTGAAGGCCATGGAACCGGCGATTTTGAAAGCTATTTCCGAACTATCGACCTGGTGGAACGAACCATCGAAAAGCGTGACTTCGATGTCGAGCAACGGATATCCGGCCAAAACACCGTTTTCCATCGCTTCCCTGACGCCATTCTCGACCGCCGGTATGTATTCTCTTGGAATCACGCCGCCCACAATCTTGTTGACGAACTGAAAGCCGCCGCCGGGAGTGAGCGGTCTGATGGTGATCTCCACGTCCCCGAACTGCCCCCGTCCTCCGGATTGGCGCACGAAACGACCGCGCGCGGTGGCTTCGGCCCGAATCGTTTCCCGATAGGCGACCTGGGGTTTACCCACACCGGCTTCCAGCGCGAATTCCCGAAAAAGCCTGTCCACCAGAATCTCGAGGTGCAACTCACCCATACCGGAGAGGATGGTCTGCGCCGTTTCCTCGTCCGAATGCACACGGAAGGTCGGGTCTTCGTCCGAAAGCCTCGCCAGGGCGTTGCCGAGCTTATCCTGGTCGGATTTCGTCTTCGGCTCGATGGCGATGGAAATGACGGGTTCGGGGAAACTGATGGTTTCAAGAAGGATGGGGTGAGCAGGAGCGCAGAGGGAATGACCTGTCTTAGCCTGCTTGATGCCCAAGGCGGCGACGATGTCGCCCGCATGGGCCTCCTGTATCTCCTCGCGCTTATTCGCGTGCATTCGCATGAGGCGTCCTACGCGCTCCTGTTTGCCGGTAATCGTGTTCGACACGAAGGAACCGGATTTCAGCACGCCGGAATATATGCGGATAAATACCAGTTGGCCCACATAAGGATCCGTCATCACCTTGAAGGCCAGCGCGCAGAGCGGGTCCTTGTCCGAGGGCGCCCTTTCCTCCGGTTTTCTGCCCAATTCCAAATCTTCATCTGACAAGACGGCCTGAACCGGAGGGATATCGAGGGGAGAGGGGAGATAGTCGACGATGGCGTCGAGCAGAAGCTGAACGCCTTTGTTCCTAAACGCCGACCCGCATACGACAGGAACAAATTCGCCCGAAACCGTGCCCTTGCGAACCGCGGCCCGAATCTCATCGGGAGAAATCTCATCGCCTTCCAAGTATTTCTCCATCAACGAATCATCGAACATCGAGAGCGTGTCGAAGAGCTTTTCTCTCAAATCATCCGCTTCGTTCCTCAAATCCTCGGGCACTTCCGCCTCTGAGTAGGATGCGCCCATCGGGTCGTCGAACACCCGCGCCTTCATGGTCACGAGATCCACCATACCGGTAAAGTGCTCCTCCGCCCCGATCGGGACCTGCAGCACGAGCGGGTTCGCGGCGAGACGCTCCCGCACCTCCTCCACAACCCTCTGGAAATCAGCGCCCGTTCTATCCATCTTGTTGACGAACACGATGCGGGGCACGCCGTATTTCTCCGCCTGACGCCACACCGTTTCGCTTTGCGGCTCCACGCCGCCCACGGCGCAAAACACCGCCACCGCGCCGTCGAGAACGCGCAGGCTTCTCTCCACCTCGGCCGTGAAATCCACGTGGCCGGGCGTGTCGATGATATTGACGACGTGATCGTTCCAGGCGCAGCGCGTCGCCGCGGACGTGATGGTGATGCCGCGCTCTTGTTCTTGCGCCATCCAATCCATGGTGGCCGCGCCGTCGTGCACTTCACCCATTTTATGGGTTCTTCCCGTGTAGAACAGGATGCGCTCGGTCGTCGTCGTCTTGCCGGCATCAATGTGCGCCATAATGCCGATGTTTCTGGTTTTTCTGAGCGCTTCGCTGGACACGGTCAATCCTTCCCTCGGCCTACCAACGATAGTGGGCAAAGGCTTTGTTCGCCTCTGCCATACGGTGCGTGTTTTCTCTAAGGCGAACGGCGCCGCCCGTATCGTTCGCGGCGTCCATGATCTCGGCCGCCAGGCCGTTCGCTATTTTCCTGTCCCGACTCCGGGCGTTCTGGATGATCCAGCGGATGCTGAGCGCCGTACGCCTGTCGGGCCGTACTTCGACGGGCACCTGATAGGTGGCGCCTCCCACACGTCTGGAACGAACCTCGAGAGCGGGTTTCACGTTGTCCATGGCGCGCTTGAACACCTTGATGGGGTCTTCCTTCATCTTCTCTTCCACCACGTCCATCGCCCCATAGAACACGCGCTCGGCCAGACTCTTCTTCCCCTTGAGCATCAAGGAGTTGATGAACTTGGTCACCAGCCGGTCGTTAAACTTCGGATCCGGCAAAACGGCTCTTTTCGTGGCTCTTTTTCTTCTCGCCATGGAAAATGAATCTCCCTACTGAATCTCAATCGAGAATACTGCCTACTTCGGCTTTTTCGCCCCATATTTAGAGCGCCCATTGCGGCGCGCTTCCACACCCACGCTGTCGAGTGTTCCCCGGACGACATGATAGCGAATACCGGGCAAGTCCTTTACGCGCCCACCGCGAATTAAGACGATGGAGTGTTCCTGAAGGTTATGGCCCTCGCCCGGGATGTAGGTGGTCACCTCCATCCCGTTGGTGAGGCGCACGCGCGCAACCTTTCGGAGCGCCGAGTTCGGCTTTTTGGGCGTCGTCGTGTACACACGCACGCAAACACCACGCTTCTGGGGACAATTGCGCAACGCCGGACTGTCGGTTTTCGTCTGAATCCGCTTGCGTCCCTTGCGTATTAATTGGCTAATCGTCGGCACCATTCACTCCGAATCATGAGAAAGCCGCCCCGAAAAATCATGCTCTTTCGAGACCAGAGCGTTCTTTGCCCTCATCTCGGGGCCTTTTATTTCGTCTTCGGCTGAATCCCGAGATGGGGCAGCCAAATATCTGTAATTATTTCAATTGCTTGCAAGGTTCCGCGACTTCAAGAACCATATGCTCCAAACAACAAAGCGGCGATTATAGCCCGACACGCGCTCTTGTCAACCTCGGACGCTCAAAAAATACATATTTTCAAGGGGTTATTCCGAGGGCACCCCCTCTTCCGTCGCAGGGGCCGTTTCCTCTTCCTCATCCACGATCGCGGGAATATCATCACCGATGGGCGCCAACTCGACCTCGGGGGAGAGAAGCTCCACCTGCTGGTACCGGCGCGCGCCGGTGCCCGCCGGAATGAGTCTGCCCATGATGACGTTCTCCTTGAGACCCCGCAGGAAATCCACCTTGCCGGATACCGCGGCCTGCGTGAGAACGCGGGTGGTCTCCTGGAAGGAAGCCGCCGAGATGAAGCTGTCCGTGGACAGAGAGGCGCGGGTGATGCCGAGAAGAATGGGTCGGCCCGTAGCCAGTGTTTTCCCCTCTTCCTCCGCCTCCTGATTGCGCCGCTGGAACAGATCGCGCGTTACCTGCTCGCCGATGACGAGGTCGGTCTCTCCCGGATCAACAACTTCGAGTCTTCTGAGCATCTGCCGTACGATGATCTCGATGTGCTTGTCGTTGATGTTCACGCCCTGGAGGCGATACACCTCCTGCACCTCGTTAACGAGGTAGTTCTGCAATTCATTCTCGCCGAGCACCGCCAGGATATCATGCGGGTTCACCGCGCCGTCCATGAGCGGTTCGCCCGCCCTGACGTAATCCCCCTCCTGCACGTTCACGTGCTTGCCTCGGGGGATGAGGTATTCGCGCTCATCGCCTTCTTCGGATACAACCATGAGGCGGCGCATGCCCCGTAGCGTGCCGGCGAACTTCACGTGTCCGTTAATCTCGGAGATAACAGCGTTCTCCTTGGGCTTGCGCGCTTCGAACAACTCGGCCACGCGCGGCAGACCGCCCGTGATGTCCTTGGTCTTGGACGTCTCGCGCGTGATCTTGAATATGATGTCGCCGGCAGAGATCGCCTCCCCCTCCTGGACGCTGATGTGCGCGCCGGCAGGCAGGGGATATACGGAGACTTGCTCGCCCGCGGCATCGAGCAAAGCCGCGCGCGGCTGGAGTTTTTCATCGGCGTGATCGAGTATCACCCGACGAGAGAGACCCGTGATCTCATCGATCTCCTCCTGCATGGTGAGACCTTCGATGACGTCGAGCAGCGTGATGGCCCCCTCATTTTCCGCCATGATCGAAAACGTGTAAGGATCCCACTCGAGGAGAATCTCTCCCTCGCTCACCCTGGAATTCTCTCGCAAGCGAACGTAGGCGCCGTAGACCACGGGGTAGCGCTCGCGCTCACGGCCCGTGTCGTCGCAAATGGCGATCTGCCCGTTGCGATTCATATTGATCAGATCGCCTTTTTTGCTCGTGATGATCCGCAAGTTGATGTGCTTCACAAAACCCTCGCGCTTGGCCTCCACCCTGCTCTGCTCGCCCGCGCGCGTGGCCGTGCCGCCGATATGGAACGTGCGCATGGTGAGCTGCGTGCCCGGCTCGCCGATGGACTGGGCGGCGATGACGCCGACCGCCTCGCCCACTTCCACGAGTTGGCCCGTGGCCAGGCTTCGACCATAGCATTTCGAACAGACACCCGAGTGGGACTCGCAGGTGAGCACCGAGCGGATTGTGACCTTCTCCACTCCTGCGTTTTCGATGGGGCGCACCTTCTCCTCGTTGATTTCCTCACCCGCCGCACAGAGGACCTCATTGTTGAAGGGGTCCCTGATATCGCTCAAGGCGATCCGGCCGATAATCCGCTCACCCAGCGTCTGTATGATCTCGCCCCCCTCGACGAGGGCGCTCATCTCAATGCCGTTGATGGTCCCGCAGTCCTCCTCATTGATGATGATGTCCTGGGCCACATCGACCAGCCGGCGCGTCAGATATCCGCTGTTCGCCGTCTTGAGCGCAGTGTCAGCCAATCCCTTGCGCGCGCCGTGCGTGGATATGAAGTACTGGAGCACCGAGAGGCCCTCACGGAAGTTCGCAGTAATTGGCGTTTCGATGATCTCGCCCGAGGGCTTGGCCATCAGACCCCGCATTCCGCCGAGCTGGCGCAACTGGGCCGTGCTGCCGCGCGCGCCCGAGTCGGCCATGATGTAGATGGGGTTGAAGTCGAACTGCTGGCCATCCACGCCACCGGGGCCGCTCATCGCGCTTTCGTCGTCTTGCTCGAGCACCTTGAACATCTCGCCCGAGACCTCCTCGGTCACGTGAGACCAGATGTCGATGATCTTGTTGTAGCGCTCTCCATCCGTAATCAAGCCGTCGCGATACTCTTTTTCGACCTCGAGCACCTCGCCCCGGGCATCCTCGGTAAGTTCGCCCTTGCTGACCGGCACCTTCATGTCGTCGATGGAGATGGAAATGCCCGCCTGCGTGGCGTGGGTGAAGCCGAGGTTCTTGAGCGCGTCGAGAAACGTCACCGTTTTCGAGCGGCCCGCCTTCTCGTAGCAGGTGGCCACGAGCCGCGTGAGAGCGCGCTTGTCCATGACGCAGTTCGCCGCCTCGAACGGAACGCCTTCGGGTAATATCTCGTACAGAAGAACCCGCCCGACGGTGGTTTCCACCAATTCGCCTGCGAGCCGAATCCGGATGCGGGTCTGCAGACCCACCTCACCCTGATCGTATGCAATCCTCGCCTCGTCCACGTTGCCGAACACATGGCCCTCGCCCTTCGAGCCGCCGCGCGGCTTCGTCAGGTAATAGCAACCCAGAATGATGTCCTGGCTGGGCACGGCCAGAGGCATGCCGTTTGCCGGTGAGAGGATGTTATTCGCCGAGAGCATCAGTACGCGCGTCTCTTCCACGGCCTCCACCGAAAGGGGCACGTGGACCGCCATCTGGTCGCCGTCGAAATCCGCGTTGAATGCCGCGCACACGAGAGGGTGCACGCGAATGGCCTTGCCTTCCACCAGAACCGGCATGAAAGCCTGCATACCGAGGCGATGCAGCGTGGGCGCGCGATTGAGTATCACCGGATGGTTGCGCACCACCTCTTCGAGCACGTCCCATACCTCGGGGCGCTCCTCATCGACCATCTTCTTGGCCGCCTTGATGGTGGCGACCAAGCCCTTTTCCTCCAAGCGGTTAAAAATAAAGGGCTTGAAGAGTTCGAGCGCCATCTTTTTCGGCAGACCGCACTGATTGAATTTGAGTTCGGGGCCGATGACGATGACCGAGCGGCCCGAATAATCCACCCGCTTGCCCAGAAGATTCTGGCGGAAGCGCCCCTGCTTCCCCTTGAGCATGTCGGAGAGACTCTTGAGCGGACGCTTGTTCGGGCCGCGGAGCAGGCGGCCCCTGCGACCATTGTCGAACAGCGCGTCAACCGCTTCCTGGAGCATGCGCTTCTCGTTTCGAATGATGATGTCCGGCGCCCGCAATTCCTGGAGTCTGAGCAGGCGATTGTTGCGGTTGATCACCCGGCGATAGAGATCGTTCAAGTCGCTCGTGGCGAAACGGCCACCGTCGAGCGGCACCAGGGGCCGCAGCTCGGGCGGCAGCACAGGAATGACTTCGAGTATCATCCACTCGGCGCGGTTGCCAGAATTCTTGAAAGAGTCCACCACCTTGAGGCGCTTGATGAGCTTGCGTCGCTTCTGCAGGTTCGTAGTGTCGCGAATCTCCCCCTTGAGCTGCGTAGAGAGCGCTTCGAGGTCCAACTGACCGAGCAGTTCGCGAATCGCCTCCGCGCCGATGCCGATTTTGTACTCGTCCTCGTCATATTCCTCGTATATCTTTCGATACTGCTCCTCCGTAAGGAGTTCGAGTTTCTTGAGGTCCGTCTCGCCCGGATCGATGACGACGTAATTCTCAAAATAGAGAATGCGCTCCAGTTCGCGCAGCGTCATGTCGAGCATGTTGCCGATTCGGCTGGGTAGACCCTTGAAGAACCACACGTGAGAGACCGGGGTAGCCAGTTCGATGTGGCCCAGGCGCTCGCGCCGCACTTTCGAGGAAATGACCTCGACGCCGCATTTCTCGCAAACGACGCCCCTGTACTTCATCCGCTTGTACTTGCCGCAAAGGCATTCGTAATCCTTCACCGGGCCGAATATGACCGCGCAGAACAGCCCGTCCCGCTCGGGCCGGAAAGTCCTGTAGTTGATGGTCTCCGGCTTTTTCACCTCGCCCGCAGACCAGGCGCGGATGGTATGCGGAGAGGCGATGCGAATGCGTATCGCATCGAAAGAAACAGGATCCTTGGGCTTTTCGAAGAGATGCAAGTTACTGTCCAATTCAACCCTCCTTGGGAGTAGGTGCGTCATCCCTTGGGCGACGGTCGATGGAACCGCCAAACAAACAGGCTCAAAAATTCAAGTCTAGCTCGGCGCCTCGCCGCTCTCTATCAACTCGACATCGAGAGCGAGACTCTGAAGCTCCTTCATCAGCACGTTGAAGGACTCGGGCAGACTCGCCTCCAGCGAGTTCTCTCCTTTCACGATGGACTCATAAATCCGCGTGCGGCCGGAGACGTCGTCGCTCTTCACCGTCAGTATCTCCTGCAGCGTCTTGGCGGCGCCGTAGGCCTCGAGCGCCCACACTTCCATCTCACCGAGGCGCTGTCCGCCGAACTGCGCCTTGCCGCCGAGAGGCTGCTGCGTCACCAGAGAGTAGGGGCCCGTGGAGCGCGCGTGAATCTTGTCGTCCACGAGGTGGTGGAGTTTGAGCATGTAGATCATGCCCACCGTCACCTTCTGCTCGAAGGGCTGGCCGTTTTTGCCGTCATACAACTGGGTTTTCCCGTAAGGCGGCAATTTGGCCTCGTCCGTATAGCGGACGATGTCCTGCTCCGTCGCGCCGTCGAACACCGGCGTCGCGAAATGCTTGCCCAGCACCTTCGCGGCCCACCCCAGGTTCGTCTCCAGTATCTGGCCGACGTTCATGCGCGAAGGCACGCCGAGGGGGTTGAGCACGATCTCGATGGGCGTGCCGTCGTCGAGATAGGGCATGTCCTCCTCGGGAACGATGATGGATACGACGCCCTTGTTGCCGTGGCGGCCCGCCATCTTGTCTCCCACCTGGAGCTTGCGCTTCATCGCCACGTAGACTTTCGCCATCTTGAGAACGCCGGGGGGAAGTTCGTCACCGCGCTGAAGCTTGGCTATCTTCTCCTGCAAAATGCTGTCGAGCAATTCCACCTGCTCGCTCGTGTGATCGGACATGGCCGTGATCTGCTCGAGCAATTCCTTCTCGACGGGCAGGTTCAGGAGGTTGACGCCGCTGAAACTCGCGAGATCCTCCGCATTGAGTTCCTCCCCCTTGGCGAAGAAACTCTCGCTCGTTCTGGGGTGAACCACATTGTCGAGGGCGCGCTGCCCGATGAGCAGAGAGCGGATTCTCGCGTCGCCCTCTTCGAGCAGAATACGGATTTCATCCCCATAATCTTTCTCCAGCCTGTTGATCTCCGCCTCCTCGAGCGCGAGCATACGGCTGTCCTTCGTCGCGCCTCGCCTGGAGAAGACGCGAACCTCCACGACCGTCCCCTCGATTCCCGGAGGCACCCTGAGCGAGGAATCGCGAACATCGCCCGCCTTCTCGCCGAAGATGGCCCGCAGGAGTTTCTCCTCGGGGCTTAGCTGTGTCTCTCCTTTGGGCGTGATGCGCCCGACGAGCACGTCTCCCGGATTGACTCGCGCGCCCACGCGAACGATGCCGCTCTCATCAAGGTCGCGGAGAGCTTCTTCGCTCTGATTCGGGATGTCGCGTGTAATCTCCTCGGGGCCCTGTTTCGTGTCGCGCGCCTCGATCTCGAACTCCTCAATGTGCAAGGAGGTGTAGATGTCTTCTTTCACCACCTTTTCGGAGATGACGATGGCGTCTTCAAAGTTGTAGCCGTTCCAGGGCATGAAGGCGACGAGCATGTTTCTGCCCAGAGCGAGTTCACCCTGGTCGGTGGAGAATCCATCCGCGATGATGTCGCCCTTCTTCACCTCCTGACCTACGTGTACGATGGGCTTTTGGTTGATGCAGGTGTTCTGGTTCGAGCGGCGATATTTCACCAGATTGTGGATGTAGACGCCCTCCTCGGCCACGTTGCCGGCCTGCTCGGTCGCGCGAATCACGATTCTGGTCGCATCCACGCTTACCACCCGGCCATCGCATTGCGCGATGACGACCGCGCCCGAGTCCCTCGCCGCGATCCCTTCCATGCCGGTGCCGACGAAGGGCGCCTCGGGCCGCAGCAGGGGAACCGCCTGGCGCTGCATGTTCGAACCCATGAGCGCGCGGTTCGCGTCGTCATTCTCCAGGAATGGAATCAGAGAGGTGGCCACGCTCACCAACTGCTTGGGCGAAACGTCCATGTAGTCCACCTGCTCGCGGGGCACCATGACGAACTCACCGCTCGTCCTCGCCGAGACGAAATCGTTGACGAGGTTGCCCTTATCATCAACGGGCGCGTTCGCCTGGGCGATCTTGTACTTGTCTTCATCGATCGCCGAGAGCCATTCGACGGATTCGCCCACGCGACCGCTCACCACTTTGCGGCAGGGCGTCTCGATGAATCCGTACAGGTTCACGCGCGCATACGTGGAAAGACTCGCAATCAGCCCGATGTTCGGGCCCTCGGGCGTCTCGATCGGGCATATGCGGCCGTAGTGGGTGGCATGGACGTCGCGCACCTCGAAACCGGCCCGATCGCGCGTCAACCCTCCGGGTCCCAGGGCCGAGAGCCTACGCTTGTGGGTGATCTCCGAGAGGGGATTCGTCTGGTCCATGAACTGGCTCAACTGGCTGGAACCGAAAAATTCCTTCACCGCCGCCGTTATCATCTTGGAGTTGACCAAATCGCGCACCAGAAGATTGTCCATATCCTGGATGCTCAGTCGTTCGCGAATGGCGCGCTCCATGCGCACGAGACCGACGCGGAACTGGCTTTCGAGCAACTCGCCCACGGAGCGCACGCGCCGGTTGCCGAGATGATCGATGTCGTCCACCGTGCCCTGGCCGTGGCGAAGCTCGATGATGTAGCGAACCGTGGCGATGACGTCGTTGAGCGTCAGGGTTCTCTGATCCAGCGGGAGGTTCAGGCCAAGCTTCGTGTTCAGCTTCAGCCGCCCGATGCGCGACAAGTCGTATCGTTTCGAATTGAAGAAGAGATTCTCGAAAAGCAGCCGCGCCGTTTCCTTCGTCGGCGGATCACCCGGGCGCAGGCGTTTGTAGATTTCAACGAGAGCGTCTTCTTGCGTCTCGCATTTATCCGACGTCAGGGTGTCGCGGATGGTCCTGTCCGCGCCGACGCCGGAAACGTAGAGAATCGCCAGCTTGGGGATTTTCTTATCGCGCAATGCGGCGAGTACCTCAGACGTGATCTCGAGGTTCGTATCGAAGAGCACCTCGCCGGTTTCGGGATCGGGCACCGGCTGGGCCAGAATCCCCCCGGCGACTTCCTCATCCTTGAGCTCTAAGATCTCCACACCCGCGGCCTGAAGCTTCCGAAGCGCGGCGCGCGTGAATTTGCGCCCCGCTCGCAGAACGAGTTCGCCCGTCTCGGGGAGGACGATGTCCTCGAAAATCCTCTGGTTCACCATGAGCTCGGAGAGTTTCTTGTAGTAGGCATCCCTCTTCTCGTCGTAGAAGAGTTCCTCGCTCTGGTAGAAGGAATTGAGAATGTCGTCCTTGTCCAGGCCGAACGCGCGCAACAGGATGGTGACGGGAAGCTTGCGGCGCCTGTCGATCCGGACGAAGAGCAGTTCCTTGCTGTCGAACTCGAAATCCAGCCAGCTTCCCCGGTAGGGTATGAGTCTGGCCGTGAAGGCCGATTTCGCGGTGGGCTTCGCCTTGTCCGCGCTGAAGAAAGCGCCGGGAGAGCGGTGCATCTGGCTGACGACGACGCGCTCCGTACCATTGATGATGAAGGTGCCGTTGTCCGTCATGAGGGGAATTTCCCCCAGATATACCTTTTGCTCCTTCACCTCGCGGACGCGGCGCTCCTTGGTATGCTCATCATGCTCATACACAGTGAGGCGCAGCATGACGCGCAGGGGCGCGACATAGGTCATCCCTCTCTGGCGGCATTCATCGGCCTCGTGTTTTTGCCGGCAGAAGACCTCCACCCCGTCATCGTCCTTCACGCCGGGACTGCCCAGACCGGGATATTCGTTGCCCTTCGACTCCCAGACGCCTATCTCATAACCCAGATATTCGAGCGTTACGTTCTCGGGCGCATCGGAGATGGGGAAGACGCTGCGAAACACGCCCTCGAGCCCCTCGTCCGTGCGACGCTCGGAGGGTTTCGTTTCCCATTGGAGGAACCGCTCGTAGGAAGAAAGCTGAATGTCGATTAAATTCGGAATATCGATAACCGCAGGTATCGAGGCGAAATCCTCACGAACCCGACGGCCGTTCTTGCCATTTTTCACATTCATGTTGGCTCACCTCAAGAAAGTGGGGGCGATACGAGTAAAGCGCCGATCCCGCCTCGAACAGCAAGGAACAGGCCATCGGCATCCCGGGTGAGCTCTATGTGATTTCCACCTCCGCGCCAACCGCTTTGAGTTTATCGGCAGCAGCTTCGGCATCTTCCTTGGGAACCGCCTCCACGACGGCCTGGGGTGCGCTTTCCACCAAGTCTTTCGCCTCCTTGAGACCAAGGTTGGTCAACTCGCGGACGGTCTTGATGACCTTGATTTTTTCCGAACCAAAGGCTTTGAGGGTGACGGTGAAATCGGTTTTCTCCTCCGCCGCTTCGCCCGCGTCGCCGCCGACCGCCATTCCCGCTCCCGCCATCATCATGGGCGCGGCTGCAGTCACGCCGAACTTCTCCTCGAGCTCCTTGACGAATTCGCTCAACTCCATCACCGTCATGTTTTCAATGAAATCGATTACTTCTTCTTTGGTCGCCACAATTCGCCCTTTCCTCGCATTCGTAATAAACAATCGGCCAGGTCATGACCATTTTATTTTGGAAAATTTCGCTGCTTGCCCCCTTCTAAAGGCAAACAGTTATATTACACCTATTCTTTCTTTTTGGCAATGGCATCGACAACATTTATGAACTGGGAAATGACGCCGTTCAGAACTCTCGGCAGACCTGCCACGGGAGCTTGCAAGGCGGAGAGCAACATCGAGAGCAGCACCTCGCGCGAGGGCAAGTCTGCAAGCGACTCCACCTCGGCGGTTTCGAGGAATCTGCCGTCCAGAACCCCGCCCTTGATCTCGCCGGCGGACTTTCCCTTCACGAAGTCCTTGAGTATCTTCGCGGGCGCCGCGGGGTCGCCGTCTGTCGTCACGATGGAAATCGGCCCGACGAGCCTTCCCCGCAACTCCTCGAAATCCGTGCCCTCCACCGCCCGCTCGGCGATCGTATTCTTGACGACGGAGAGCCGAACGCCGGCCTCGCGCGTCTGTCGCCTCAGGGCCGTCATCTGCGAGACGCTCAGCCCGCGATAGTCGAACAACACCAAAGAGGTACACTCGTTGAAGCGATTCCGAAGCGCCTCTATCGCCTCGAGCTTATCGTCGCGGGGCGCTTTGCCCGTCGCCAGTCTCCCCTTCTCCACAACTGCTGTCGCCATTTCAGGGCCTCCTTATTTCAATGCCGCGAGAAGAGACTGGTGGTCGACCCGCACGCCGGGCCCCATCGTGCTGGAAATGGTGAGGCCCTTGAAGTACACTCCCTTGCTCGCCGCCGGCTTCGCGCGAACGAGCGCGTCCACGACTGCCGAGACGTTCTCGGAGAGCGCTTTTCCCTCAAAACTCACCTTGCCGACCGGGGCGTGAATAATACCCGCCTTGTCCACGCGGTATTCCACCTTGCCCGCCTTGATCTCACGAACCATGCGGCCCACGTCGAAGGATACGGTGCCGGATTTGGGGTTGGGCATCATGCCGCGAGGCCCGAGCAGCCGACCGAGCTTGCCCACGACGCTCATGACGTCGGGCGTCGCCACCACGCGATCGAAATCCATCCAGCCGCCCTGAATCTTCTCGGCCAAATCATCCGCGCCCACGTATTCGGCGCCCGCCTCCTTCGCCTCGGCCACCTTCTCGCCCTTGGCGAACGCGACGACGCGCTCTTCCTTGCCGATGCCGTTGGGCAGAACGACGCTTCCCCGCACCATCTGCTCCGCATGGCGGGGATCCACCCCGAGCTTGGCGCTGATTTCGACGGTCTCGTCGAATTTCGCCGACGACGTCTCCTTGACCAAATTCACGGCCTCGGAGAGTTCATGCAGCTTCTCCCGCTCGATTCGTTCGCGGGCCTCTTGGTATTTCTTGCCGTGCTTGGGCATTTGCCTGCCTCCTCCATCGTGGTTCGAACGACGCCCGACCCGGACGCCTCCCACCCTGGTTCAAAAAAAAACTATTCGCTGACCTCGATTCCCATGCTGCGGGCCGTACCCTCGATGATCTTGACGGCTCCGTCGAGGTCTGCGCTGTTCAAATCCTCTTTCTTGATCTCCGCTATCTCCTCGAGCTGTTTGCGCGTCACGCTGCCCACGCCCTCGCGCCCGGGTTCGGAGGATCCTTTCGCCAGGGCGGCCGCCTGCTTCAGGAGAGCGGAGGCGGGCGGACTCTTCATGATGAACGTGAAACTCTTGTCCGCGTACACCGATATCACGACCGGTATGATCGTGCCCTCCTTGCCCTGGGTCTGCGCGTTGAAGGCCTTGCAGAATTCCATGATGTTCACGCCCTGCTGGCCGAGCGCAGGCCCGACGGGCGGGGCGGGATTCGCCTGCCCGGCCGGTATTTGAAGTTTGATCATGCCAACCGCTTCTTTCGCCATTTTTCCCTCTCGGAGCAACCAAAGCCTGAAACTTCGCCCGGGCCTCGCCTCTCTCTATCTTCCCAGACGCCACGAACACTGCGCGATGGCGAGGAGCCTCGCCTCCAGTGAACCTTTTCTCCCCTACACCTTCTCCACCTGGAGCATCTCCAGTTCCACGGGCGTCGCACGGCCGAAAATGCTGACCATGACCTTGAGCTTTCCTCTATCGGGGTGAACCTCGTCGATCTCGCCGGTGAAGTTCACGAAGGGCCCGTCTATCACCCGGATGTTCTCGCCTTTTTCGAAATCAATCTTGGGCTTGGGCTTCTCAGCCTCTCCGCTTATTTGCTTCAGAATGTTTTCCATCTCGGCGTCGGAGAGAGGACTTGGGCTGGTTCCGCCCAGAAAACCCGTCACCTTCGGCGTGTTCTTGACTACATACCAAGTGTCCTCGTCGCACTCCATCCGGATCAGGATGTAGCCGGGGAAGAATTTCCTGGAACTCGTGCGCCTCTTCCCGCCCTTCACCTTCACCACCTGTTCGGTGGGAACCACGATTTCGCCGAGTTTCTCCTCGTAGGTTTCTCCTCGAAACTGCTCTTCGATCGAGCGCTTCACCTTGTTTTCAAAACCCGAGTAGGTGTGCACTACATACCAATTCATGGACATGCCGAAATCCTGGTTTAGAAGCCGAAATTGAGGAAATAGCTGACAGCCCGGGACAGCGCCAAATCGACGAAACCCAGATATACCGCAATGATGAAGACGAACACGAGAGCGACGGCGGTTTGAGATGCAGTCTGGCGCATATCCAGCCACGTCACGCGCTTCGCTTCGCTCTGCACGTCGCGCAGAAAGCCGCGCCCCTGATGAATCCAGCCTACTACCTTATTGGTCATCCATCCGCTCTCCGCAGCCGCTCCCGATTTTCTCGAACCAAAGTCCGGCCCCCGGGTTCATGGCAGGCCAGGAGGGACTCGAACCCCCAACCGCCGGATTTGGAGTCCGGTGCTCTACCAATTGAGCCACTGGCCTCTGAAAACCTTTATCCTGAAACGACCGCTTTATCCGCTCTACTCGACGACCTCCGTGACGACACCGGCCCCCACCGTGCGGCCGCCCTCGCGTATCGCAAAACGCAACTCGCGCTCCATCGCTATCGGCGTGATCAACTCCACATCCAGCGCAACGTTGTCCCCGGGCATCACCATCTCGCGGCCCTCCGGCAGCGTCACCAATCCCGTCACGTCCGTCGTACGAAAATAAAACTGCGGCCGGTACCCGTTGAAAAACGGCGTGTGTCGACCACCCTCTTCTTTCGTCAAAATGTACACCTCGCCCTTGAACTTCAAGTGCGGCAGTATCGAGGCCGGCTGCGCCAGTACCTGCCCGCGCTCTATCTCGTCTTTTTTCACACCCCGGAGCAAGACCCCCACGTTGTCGCCCGCCTGGCCCTGGTCCAGAAGTTTCCGAAACATCTCAACCCCCGTCGCCACCGTCTTGCGCGTGTCCGTGATGCCGACTATCTCCACCTCGTCCCCCACGTTCACGATCCCCCGCTCCACCCGGCCCGTCGCCACCGTCCCGCGACCCGAAATCGAGAACACGTCCTCCACAGGCATCAGGAACGGCTTGTCCACGTCCCGTACCGGCTCGGGGATATAGCTGTCCACCGCTTCCATCAGAGCGTCTACCGAAGATGCGTCCGTGCCCTCCAAGGCCCGCAGCGCGGAACCCGGAACCACAGGCAAATCATCGCCCGGGAACTCATAGGTCGAGAGAAGCTCGCGCACTTCCAGTTCCACCAACTCCAATAGCTCCTCATCGTCCACCATGTCCACCTTGTTCAGATAAACACAGATGTAGGGAACTCCCACCTGACGAGCCAGCAGAATGTGCTCGCGCGTCTGCGGCATCGGCCCGTCCGCCGCCGATACCACCAGTATCGCCCCGTCCATCTGCGCAGCGCCCGTTATCATGTTCTTCACGTAGTCCGCATGGCCCGGACAGTCCACGTGCGCGTAGTGGCGGTTCTCCGTCTCGTACTCCACGTGCGCCGTCGCTATCGTGATGCCACGCTCGCGTTCCTCCGGCGCCTTGTCGATCTCGTCGAACCCGATCTCCTCCGCCATCCCCTTCTGCGCCAGATGCTTCGTGATCGCAGCCGTCAACGTCGTCTTCCCATGGTCCACGTGTCCTATCGTCCCTACGTTCACGTGCGGCTTCGTGCGTTCAAACCTCGCCTTCGCCATGGCTTACCTTCTCCTTCTGATGAAAATTTCAAAAATTATATCTTTCGGGGGAGAGGAACCACTTCCTCTCTTTCTTGTCGTTCCCGAAAAATGCGCCTTTATACCCGCTCGACCGAAATCTTGTCTATAGCCAAAGGGGATAATTGCGAACCCGAGAAATTCCAAGGCGTTTCGCACAATTTACAGGATAATGCACGAATCTCGAAATTTCAATGAATTCCGCCTGCCCTGGAGCCCACGACCGGACTTGAACCGGTGACCTCTTCCTTACCAAGGAAGTGCTCTGCCGGCTGAGCTACGTGGGCCGGCTGCGTCACGGGCGTGCGGATATCATTTGTTTCAGCCAGAGCAACCTCAGCGAACGATGAGCCCGGACATTCGTCTCGGGCGGATAATACAGCTTATTTCGGCAAGAGCAACCCCGCGAGCCGAAATCCACACGAATGAAATCCATATCCAGAAAAGGCGAAAACCTCGAATCATCCTGGAGCGGGAAACGGGGCTCGAACCCGCGACCCTCAGCTTGGAAGGCTGATGCTCTACCAACTGAGCTATTCCCGCCTCTGAGTCCAAAGCGCCTGTCTTCGTCGTCCGGGCGACTTATCTTTTGGTGGGGAGGGGAGGATTCGAACCTCCGAAGGCTGAGCCGTCAGATTTACAGTCTGATCCCTTTGGCCACTCGGGAACCTCCCCGAAAACCGCCGTTCACCAAAAACCATTAAAAAAACCTTGCAGAAACCATCAATTCCCTGAACCCGCCGTATCCGCCGAATACCGGACGGAGAAAACGGGAAACCCGGCGACCCTCCAGCCGGGTTCTCTCCAGCAAAGCTCGGGAGGCGCGTCCCGCCGTGGAGCTGGCGAGAGGACTCGAACCTCCGACCTGCTGATTACAAATCAGCTGCTCTACCAACTGAGCTACGCCAGCCAACAAAGGCGGGTTAAATTAGGCCCCCCGGCGCACCTTGTCAACCCCCTTTATCCCCTTTGAAGGGGGGAAAAGCAAGAAGCGCGCGGGCGGGGGTTCGTCGTGATAACCGCTATGCCGTCTTATGTCAGTGAAACAATTTTATGTTTAATGCCCAGCTTTTTAGCGAGCGCTTTCAAGTCTCCATTAAGTTCGGTTTCGGTAACAAGCCATGATTCGACGGGCAGGCGGTTGTCCTGAGCACTTAAGACGGCTCTATATTTGACGCATTGATAAATGCCGCGCTCAAAATCGGCTCGGTTCGAGTCCCTAGATTTGACCTCTATCGCTATAGTGCCACTCTTGCCGTATAGCACTACATCGACACGATCTCCCGACCGGAGCTCGACTTCCGTCCCCGCCCTAACCCCATGAAACCACTCCCCGATCAGACCTGGATTGTTCTTCACCCGTAATCGCAGAGCCTTGTGATTCTCCCCTTCCCCACTGCGCCCCCTAGGCAAACCGTCATTTTCACTCCCTTCTTCGGCTACTGCAACGCAGCGTCGATCGGATGTGTATTCGCTTCCATAGATTTCTTTATAAAGGCGTTCCCAGTCGGGATAATTGCAAACCACTTCGGTCTCTTGCTTGGCAATGCGGATCCAGTCGTTCCGGTTGTATTCATAGGCGTCGTTTCGATTGAGCCAATGTTCATCGGGGTAACGCTCGGCTAGAAATTCACGAGCACCCGGCCCCGGTCGTCCCGTGTCTTTTCGGACAACAAGCACGTTGAGAAACGGGGCCGAATCTTCCACGTCGTGGATGTTCTTCATCACAGCACCCAAAACCACCCCTCCCGCACGAGATAATTTAGAGAAGTGTTCAGGAGGGATTTCCTCAAGTCCACATTCTCCCTCCAGCCACCCCATCATTTCACTGTAGGTGAACGTCCTCTCGTCTCTCGCAGTGGAAATCAGCCAGCGCATCACAGGCTCGGTCACAAAATCACTTCTTAAATTGTCGTCGGTCGCCTTAAGCATGTTCTTCTCCCTTTGACGGCCCTGACGAAGCATAAACACGCACCCCGTGGAGCAGGATGGCCGCGGCGACAGAGGCGTTCAGAGAGGACACCACGCCCCCCTCGATGGGGATGCGCACGCGCGCGTCGCAATTCTTGCGCACCAGCGGCCGCACGCCCTTGCCCTCCGCTCCGATAACCAGCCCGCAAGGCCAGGGGAGTTCATCGACGCCCAAAACTTTCTCGCCGTGCGCGTCCGCAGCCAGGAGCCAGTAGCCCGCCTCCTTGAGCGCAGAGACGGCCCGGACCAGATTCGTCACCCGCGCGAGCGGTACAACCTCCAAAGCGCCGGCGGCCGCCTTCGCCGCAACGGGCGTGAGGCCCACGGCGTTATCCTTCGGCCAGACGACGCCTCCCGCTCCCAGAGCCGCAGCACTCCTCAATATGGCGCCGAAATTTCTCGGGTCCTGCACCCCGTCGAGCAGCAGAATCGGCGGAGCCGCCGCCGGTTGCGCTTCTATGAGGTCTTCCAGCGCAAGAAGCGGTGTGGGCGAGACCTCCGCAACCAGGTTTTGATGCTGCGCGGTGGCGGCCTTTTTCGTGAGTTGTTTTAGATCCAGTTCCTCGATGGGGATGCAACGCGCCTCGGCGAGCCGGGCCGCCTCGGCGGCCCTGCGGCCCCGACGCCCAGCGGCGACAAACAACCGCTTCACCCGCTCGGGTCCGCGCTCCAGGGCCGCCAGCACGCTGTGCGCGCCGCAGACGTACTCGGGCCCGGGCCTCATTTTTGCACTCTTCTACTCGGCGGAATGAGATGGATCATGCGGCGCTCCCTCCGGCCTCGACCCATCTTGGCGCATCATCGAACTCTTGCTGATGGGCAAACCAAGGCATCGGGCGCGCGTCCTCGGGCCTCGCCCAACGCGGACATCATCAAGTCCTTCGCTTCCAGAGGGTGCCGTCGGGGCCGTCTTCCAGGACGATGCCGGCCGACGCGAGTTCTTCCCTGATCCGGTCGGCTTCGGGGAAATCCCTGTTCGAGCGCGCCTGGGCGCGCCTGTCCAGCAACTCTTCTATCTCCTCGTCACCCAAGGCCCCGTTTTGGGCTTCCTCTACGTCTGAGAGCGATGCGCTCGCGGCGCTTCGGAACCACTCCTCGGGCGCATGGGCGAACAGGCCCAGAACCGCGCCCACCTCCTCGAAGACGCCGCGCGCAAGCCCGGCCGCCGATTCGGGCAACGCGCCCGCCTCGTTGATGAAGCCGTTTATCCGGCGCGAGAAATCGAACAGATATCCCAGGGCGCGCGCGGTGTTGAAATCATCGTCCATGGCTTCCGTGAACTGGGCGCGGAAGGCGGCGACCGCCTCCTCCACCCGCTCGCGCCAGCCGCCGGAATCCTCCCCGCCGCTCCGGGCGAGCCTGAGCCGCACGTTGTAGAGCCTGTCCAGCCCTTTTCTCGCCTCGCCCACCACCTGATCCGAATAATCCACCGGATGCCTGTAGTGCGTACCCAGCAGGAAATAGCGGATCACCTCGGCGGGGTGATCATCGAGAATCGCCTTGATCGTGAAGAAGTTCCCCTTCGATTTGCTCATCTTCTCGTGGTTGATCTGCACGAAGCCGTTGTGCACCCAGTAGCGCACCCAGTCGTGGCCGAAGCAACCCTCGCTCTGCGCTATCTCGTTCTCATGGTGGGGAAACACCAGGTCCTCGCCCCCGCCGTGAATGTCGAATCGCTCACCCAGATAGCGGCTCGACATGACGGAGCACTCGATGTGCCAACCGGGACGGCCCATCCCCCAGGGACTCTCCCAATCCGGCTCGCCGGGTTTCGCCGCCTTCCAGAGGGCGAAATCGAGCGGGTTGCGCTTGCCCTCGCCGGGCTCTATGCGGTGGCCCGCCTCGAGTTCTTCCGTATTGCGGCCCGAGAGTTTTCCGTAGTCCGGGAATTTCCCAATGTCGAAATAGACGTTCCCCGCCATCTCGTAGGCGATTCCCTTCTCGATGAGCTTCTCGATCATCTCGATCATGCCCTCGATATTCTCCGTGGCGCGCGGGGCGGCGTCCGCCCGCCGGACGCCGAGCGCATCCATGTCGACGTAGTATTCGCCAATAAACTTTTCGGTCAGCTCGCCGATGGGAACCTTCAGACGCCTGGCCCGGGCGATGATCTTGTCGTCCACGTCCGTGAAGTTGCATACGAAGCGAACCTCGTAGCCCCGGTATTCGAAATATCGGTGAATCACGTCGAAGACGATGGCGGCGCGCGCATGCCCGAGATGGCAATGGTCGTACACCGTCACCCCGCAGACGTACATCTTCACGCGCCCCGCTTCCAGGGGTTCGAAGGGCTCTTTTTTTCTCGTCAACGTGTTGTATAGCTGAAGACCCAAATGATTCTCTCCAGTATGCTCGCGGATGAGGGGGTGAAAAATATGTTTCAGGCTTCGTTCGGGCAGAAATTTGTCATGCCCCGAGGATGGGCGTCAAGGAGACTCCACGCTTATCGTGCAAACCGCCTGCGCCGCGACGCCCTCCTCGCGCCCCACGAAGCCGAGCCCCTCGCCCGTCGTCGCCTTGATTCCCACCCGATCGGGCGGAATGCCCAGAATGGAGGAGAGAACCTCTCGCATCTTCGGGATTTGGGGGGCGAGCTTCGGTCTTTGCGCCACGATCACGGAATCCACGTTATTGGGCTTCATGCCCCGCTCGGCAAGAAGCGCCACCACATCCGCCAGGAGCTTTCGGCTGTCGGCGCCGCGATACGCCTCGTCCGTGTCGGGAAAGTGCGCGCCGATGTCGCCCAGCGCCGCCGCGCCCAACAATGCGTCGATCAGCGCGTGGATCAGCGCATCGGCGTCGGAGTGTCCGGCGAGACCCCGCTCGTGGGGAATCTCCACGCCGCCGAGCATCAACTTGCGATCCGCCTCGAACCGGTGGACGTCATAGCCTATGCCGACGCGAATCAAGCGGATATCCCCTCTTGAGCATGTTTTTCAAGTTGCATCAATCGCGCCGCGCGCTCCATGTCCCCGGGCGTCGTCACCTTGATGTTCTGCGCGCTTCCTTCCACGAGCTTCACCCGAACGCCGACGGCCTCCAGCAGAGCCGCCTCGTCGGTTCCCTCGAAATCGTTTGCCTCGGCCCATTTCATCGCGCGCGCAAGCAGTTCACGTTTCGCCACCTGGGGCGTCTGGGCGAGCCAGAGGCCCTCGCGCGGCCGCGTCTCCTCGATGAATCCCTCGCTATCGCCCATCTTCACCGTATCCACCACGCGGAGGGCCGCAATGCTCGCACCCGTCTCCGCCGCGCCGAGCAAGCATCTCTCCACCAGATCGGGCGTCACGAGGGGCCGCGCCCCATCGTGCACGACTACCCAAGAGACGTCATCCCCGAGGGCGGCGAGCCCGTTTTGCACCGAATCCTGACGGCGCGCGCCGCCTGCGACGACCTCGACGGCCACACCCAAGCCATCGGGAAGATCGGGCGGGTCCGAGTCGGGAGGGACCGCTACGACGATGCGTCCGATGAGGCCCGCGCGCACGATTCGCAAAAGACAATGATGGAACAGGGGCTTCCCCGCAAGACTTCTAAACTGTTTCGCCACCGCGCCGGGCAGACGCAAACCCCTGCCTGCGGCGGGAACGATGGCCGCCGTCTCATCCGGCTTCGGCAATTCGGGAGAAGAACGCGCGCGCTCAGGCGCCGGTTTGCGATAGTTCGGCTTCATCTCGTATTTTCGTAAAAATCATCCGCCCGGCGGTGGTCTGCAGTACGCTCGTCACGGAGACGGGGATTTGCTCGCCGATGCGATGCTTCGCATGGTCCACCACCACCATGGTTCCATCGTCGAGATAGGCGACGCCCTGATTGTGTTCCTTGCCTTCCTTGATGACGAACACGCTCATGTCCTCACCGGGCAGAACGACCGGCTTCACCGCGTTCGCCAGTTCGTTGATGTTGAGAACCCGCACTCCCTGGAGCTCGGCCACCTTATTGAGGTTGAAATCGTTGGTCATCACCTTGCCGCATATCTCCTTGCCCAGGAGCACGAGCTTGGTGTCCACCTCCTTCACGCGGGGGAAATCCGTCTCCACAATGTGGATGTCGAGGTCCTGGTTCTGCTGAATCCGCTGGAGGACGTCGAGGCCGCGGCGTCCCCGGTTTCGTTTCAGGGAATCAGAGGAATCCGCGATCTGCTGCAATTCCTTGAGCACGAACTGGGGCACTACCATGGGACCCTCGATGAAGCCCGCCTCGCAGATGTCGGCGATGCGTCCGTCGATGATGACGCTGGTGTCGAGAATCTTGGCGTGATGGTGCTTCTTGGCGCTCGGATCTTGCTCTTTCGTAGAGAGAGGCGGTGAATACCGGTTGCCCGCCACCGACCCGAGAACGACGCCCAGAGCGCCGAGGAGCAAACCCATAGCGGCGGCGGCCAAGGGGCGGACGTTTTGCGGAAAAACCTCATCGATGAGAGCGCAGAGCAGCAAGGAGGCCAAAAGGCCGAAGAGCAGGCCGGCAGCCCCGCCGGCCAGAACGCCGATTTTGAGCTTGCCGAGTTCCCTCGCGAACGCCAGCAACAAAACGCCCGCCACAGCGCCTCCGGCCAAACCTGACATTCGGCTCGGCGCGAGCAAGGCTTCGGCGATCGCCGCGCCCAGAACGGCGCAAAGAATGATAAATAGAGCGCCCAGAATCAAGCCCAGGCGGCTCAGCCCCTCCTTCTTCTCCGGCGGTATCTTTTCCACCGATATCTTTTGGGTGGGTTCATTCATATATATTTCCCTCGCAATATCTCATACGATTAAAACAAAAATGACATATTCAGATAACCTTGTATCGTCATGGTTTCGGGCGGAATTCAAAACGCCTCAGGTGATGAAATGCCCGGCTCAGGACATGTCACCTCCGGCGTCGGGCAAAGAGCGGAAGCGAATCAGGCGCGTGGTCCCCAAAATGAAGACATATGAAAAACGATTACTCTCCTTCCAGAATGAAATCCCCGCTCTTTCCACCCGTCTTCCTCGTCAGCCGGATTCCCGAGAGCACCATATCCCTGTCCACCGCCTTGCACATGTCGTAGACGGTCAGACCGGCCACGCTCACGGCGGTCAGGGCTTCCATCTCTACGCCCGTTCTGTCGTGCGCGCGCACGGTGGCCTCGATGCGAAGCAGGCCGAGCGGCTCATCCGCCGAGAAGTCTACCTCCACACTCGATATGCGCAGCGGATGACACAACGGGATGAGGTTCGCGCACCGCTTGGCCGCCATGACGCCGGCGATGCGCGCCGTTCCCAGCACGTCGCCCTTGGGCAGGCCGCCTGCGAGGATGAGGCTCAGGGTTTCGGGCGCCATCTCCAGACACCCGCGCGCCACGGCTTCCCGGCGGGTAATTTCCTTCTCCCCGACGTCCACCATCCTGGCGTGGCCCTGCTCGTCGATATGAGAGAGTTCCTGGGGCACCGATAACGCCTCCCGACTGACCCGGTGAAACGGGCGGTTCCACCGTTTGAGACAAATTACATGGGATCATCATACAACAGGAGCGTGAAACATCAAAGGAAAAAGAAAACAAGGGGTTTTGGAGGTGGGGGCGGCATGATTTTCACCTTTGGTCGTCGCTCCCGCGCATGCGCCGGAATGACGGTGGGAAACGACATCGGAATGAGGGTAGTGGTGGCCCCTACCGGGCGCCATCCGGCGAGTTGCTACAGCTTCGCGAGCGTGAGGCCCTGTTGTTTCTGGTACTTGCCCTTCTTGTCGGCGTAGGAGATCTCGCACTCCTCGTCGCTCTCGAAGAACAGCACCTGAGCGATGCCCTCGTTCGCGTATATCTTGGCGGGCAGGGGCGTGGTGTTCGACACCTCGAGGGTGACGAAACCCTCCCACTCCGGTTCAAAAGGCGTGACGTTGACGATGATGCCGCAGCGCGCGTAGGTGCTCTTGCCGACGCAGACGGTGAGCACGCTTCTGGGGATGCGGAAATACTCCACCGTCTTGGCGAGGGCGAAGGAATTGGGCGGGATGATGCAGGTATCGGCCTTGATGTGGACGAGCGAGCGCTCGTCGAAATTTTTGGGATCCACGATGGTCGAGTTCACGTTCGTGAAGATCATGAACTCATCGGCGATGCGGATGTCGTACCCATAGGAGGAGACGCCGTAGGAGATGGCGCCATCGCGCACCTGTTTGTCCTCGAAGGGCTCGATCATGCCGTGCTCGCGCGACATCTTCGATATCCACTTGTCCGATTTGATCGACATCGCGTGAACTCCGCCTGCCCGGGCGCAGGGCGATAACCCGGATTCCACCCGAAACCGAAAACCCGAAAACAATGAATTCGCAATGTTTCGGGGATGAAATTCCCGGGCATATAATATCTGGGGGCGAGAGGAGACCAACTCCCCCCACCCCCAGACGACCGCCCCTGTCCGCCCGAAACGGGGGCGATCCGACAAGCGCTTCTCCGGTTCGAAACATAGGAGCCGCGCCTGGATTCTCTCTAACCACCATGTTTCGAGGGAAATTATCTAAACACAAGATATAGTGTTGCGTCAACGATTTTTTTACTCAAAAACACAATTTGTTGTGGATAGGCCGTGCAAGTCCTGGGGATACTCGGGGGAGAAACTGTGGAAAAAATGTGAATAGCGCGCGACGCCGGCCGCGCGCCCGTTTATTTGAACCGATCCGCATGCACCTTGACCTTTGCTCCCTCGCGCAAACGCCTGAGCAGCGCCTCGTATCTCTCGCTTCGCTTGAGCTCTGAATAAACGAGCCTTACGTCGTCCTTGACGTCCTCATACTTCGCATCCGCAGCCCCTACGCGCTCGAGCACGCGAATCACCTGCCAGCCGACGGAGGTTCGAATCGGATCGCTCGGCTGGCCGATGGGCAATTTGAACGCCACGTCTTCGAGCGCCTTGTCCAACGCTCCCCGCTCGGCGGTACCCATCATCCCGCCCGAATCGCGCGTACCCTCGAAGATGGAACTCCGCCTCGCCACCTGCGCGAAAGGCGTCCCTTTTCTCAATTCGGCGACGGCGTCCCACGCCTCTTTTTCGGTTTTAAGCACGATGTGGGCGAGGGTGACCGACTCCCTGCGGCGGAACCGCTCCTTGTTGGCGAGGAAAAAATCGCGCAACTGCTGCTCGGTCGCTCCCGCCGCCTCCGCGTCGTGTTTCAGGAACTCCTCGATGACGAGCCTACGCCTCAAGCGCTCGATCCGTTTTTGGATCTGGAGGGATTCGTCTATTTTTTGTCGAACAGCTTCCTGATACAGGAGTTCCCCCTGCACGAGGCCTTCGAGAAACCGCCTCTTGTTCCGGCGAATGCGGATTCGCACGGCGGGTGCGAGTTGTCTGAGCCTGGCTTCAATTTCTCCCAAGGTGATTTTCTTCTCGTTCACCTCGATGACGACCTGGTCCAAATCTTTCATGGAGAGGTCGGCTTTCTTGCTCGCCCCTTCGGCGCCAAGACCTCCGAACAACACGATCGCCGCGATCAGCGCAAGTATTTTTTTCATACCCATCTCATTCCTCTTCACTGCGAATCCCGAAAACAATCTCGAAAAATCAACACTTAATATACCGGTAAACGACGGCGAGCGAAAATTATTTTTTCCGGGCCGGACATCCTCAAACAAAGTAAGCGAACATGAGCGTCAGGTAGCACCCGTATCCCGCAAGAAGCACGAGCCCCGCCCTGCGCCCCATGCCGCGCTTCCATAGGGCGAGAAGCAAAAACATAAGCATCAGTAAAAGCATGAACGGGAAATCCAGAACGAACGATTGCCGCTCGATACCCAAGGGAGTAATAAGGGACGCCCCGCCGAGAACCCATGCGATGTTCAAAACGTTCGCCCCCATTACATTGCCCACCGCCATATCTCCATGCCCCTGTAAAGAAGCGGAAACCGCCGTAATCAATTCAGGCAGCGAGGTGCCAATGGCCACGAGCGTAAGGCCGATAACCAGTTCAGGAACCCCCATGGCGCGGGCCAGATGCACTGCGTTCTGAACGAGCAGCACGCTACCAAGAACGACTGCTATTGATCCTGCGATGAACCGCAGTCCGATATGTTGCTTTTCCCGGCCCATCATCGCGCTACCGAAATCGAAATCCGTCCATGTTCCCCGCTTCATACTGAACCACAGAAAAACAGGAACCAAGGCGAACAAGACCACGCCTTCCACCCGGTCGATTTTCTCATCCCAGCTCAGGAGAAGGATCAACACGCCCAGCCCCAGCATGAAGAGTCCTTTCCGCAGGACGTCTTCTTTGGCCAGAGACACGGGATTAATCAGGAACGCCACCGCCAGAATGAGTCCGATGTTGCAGATGATGGAGCCGATCGCGTTGCCCACGGACGTAGCCGGATGCTCCAGCCAGGCCGCGATGACGGAGACGCAGAATTCGGGAGCCGTCGTCGCCAGGCTCACCAGGGTGGCGCCGACGATTACTTTGGGAATCCCTGTTATTTCGGCGACCCCCACCGCGCCGTCGGTGAACCAGTCCGCACCCTTCGTGATAATAAGGAGGCCCACAGAGAATAGAATGAAATTCATCCAGATAGGGAAACTCGCGAAATATGCTTCCATGCTCGAGGAGCGTCCTTTATATGGCGCCGGCTTCGAACCGCCGGCGAAAGATCACTTGCCCTGGAACCTGGGTTTTCGTTTCTCCAGAAAAGCGGAAATTCCTTCCTGAAAATCCAGGCTGGCGACCGTCTCGGCCTGCGCGCCCGCTTCTGCGCGAAGCGCCGTCGCCACGTCCAGGCCGCCTGACCCGCGAATCAGCTTCTTCGCCGCGCGAAGCGCAATCGAGGGACCCTCGGCGAGTCTTCGCCCAAGGGCGGTCGCTTCTTCCATGAGCGCGTCATCGGGATGAACCGAGCGGACCAGGCCGATTGCGAGCGCCGCCTCCGCGTCGATGACCTCACCCGTCAAAATCAACTCCAGGGCTTTCGCGCTGCCAACGACGCGGGGCAGGAAAAACGTGCCCCCGCAATCGGGCACCAGTCCGACCCGGGAATACACCTGCCCGAACGACGCGCCCGCACCCGCCAGGCGGATGTCGCAGGCCAAAGCGATATCACATCCTGCCCCCACGGCGAAACCATGGACGGCCGCTATCGTCGGGCAGCGGACCTCGTGGAGTTTCGCCAGGGATTTCTGATAGTCCGGCCAGAGGAACTCCTCCATCCGCTCGCCCGCCTGAATGCGCGCCTCGATTTCCTTCAAGTCTCCGCCGGCGGAGAAAGCCCGTCCCGCGCCGCTTAAGACCATCGCGCGGATGTCGGGCTCGTTGCACCGCTCGCACACCTCGAATAAGTCTTGCGCCATTTGACGGTCGAGCGCATTGAGCGCTTCAGGGCGATTGAGCCGAACGAGGGCCAAACCGCCTTCTTCCTCGAAATCGATGGTCTCCCACGCCATGATCATATTCTCCCGTAACCACCATTGCCGATTGGTGTGGAAAAAGATTTTGCTTTTCCTTACAATATGGCATATCTTCCGAAGTTGGAAGGAAGACAATTGCTACGATTCGGGAAGTGCACCGGATATAGTCCCGTTTGGTGCGGCCATCGCCCACCGGATTCCCGAATAGTTGCGAGCGCAGGAACTTGATTGAGGGGTGCAAAGTGGAATCGCCGGACACAGTCATCAAGATATACGATCGCTGGGGAAAATTCTACGACCTCGTCTTCAAGGACGTGTTCAATGAGGGCAGAAACGTCGGAGTCGACCTGCTCGACCTGCAGCCGGGCGAGAAGCTGCTCGAAGTTGGCGTGGGCACCGGGCTTTCCCTGCCGCTCTATCCGTCGACTGCCGAGATCATCGCCATCGACCTCTCTTCGAAAATGCTCGAGAAGGCGAAAGAAAAGGTCGAGAAGATGGGCCTTCAAAACGTCGAACTCTCCGTGATGGACGCGCAGAACATGGCGTATGAGGACAACACCTTCGACTGCGTCACCGCCTGCTACGTGGTGAGCGCCGCCCCCGACCCGCACAAGGTCGTTTCGGAAATCTGCCGCGTGTGCAAGCCGGGCGGGCGCATCGTCTTCATCAACCATTTCAAAAGCCAGAAATTCCTGCTGGCCAAGTTCGAAGAACTCATCAACGGCGTCTGCAAGAAATTCGGCTGGGAGACCACCCTGGACCTGGAAACCCTGCTCGAAGCGAACAACCTGATTCTAGAACGCCAGGAGCGCGTGAACATCTTTGACTACTGGCGCGCGGTACTTTGCAGAAATCCCGATAAATAACGTCATTGGCCGCGTCCCGACCATCCCGATACGCCGCGTATCCGCCCGCGCATCTCTCCTGAGATGAACCTCGAGTCGAACGCCTACGGCGTGCTGTTCGCTTCGGTAGCCTCGGTTTCCTGGGCGGTGTTTATCTATTTCATCAAGCGCGCGCTCATGAACGCGCCCGTCCTCAAGGTCACCGCCGCCATGACGAGCGTGAACGCGGCGCTCGTGACGCTCATCGCCGTCTTCTTCATATCGGTCGACGATTTTCTGGGCGCCGGCGCAACCACGCTGACGTTCGCCTTCCTGGCGGGCTTTTTCCATATCGGCATATCGCGCTCGTTCTACTACCGCGCCATTCACCGCATCGGGCCCAACCGCTCCATACCCATCGCGCTCACCTATCCCGTCATCACGGCGATCGGGGCGTCCTTCATGCTGGGAGAGACGCCGACGCTCTCTATTTTCACCGGCCTCGTGATCCTCCTGGTCGGCATCACGCTCATCGTTCAGGCCGAACCATCCCAGGAGCCGGAATCAAGCGCACACGGCGCCAGATGGAAACTCTTCGGCTGGATTTCCGCCGGCGTCACCTCGCTGCTCTGGGGCGTGGCCGCCGTCTTCTTCAAAAAGGCGTCCTTGAACCTTCACCCGCTCGCCACCGCTTCCATCGCGCTCTGGGTGGGAGCCGCCACGGCCTCGCTGCTGATGGTGTTGAGCAGGGGCGAGGAATCGCGCGGCCCCATCCCCGCTTCTGCGTGGAGGTGGATTTTCGCCGCGGCCGCGTGCCAGGCGATAGCCGTACCGCTCTATAACTTCGCGTTCGTCCACACGCTGGCCGTGCGCGTAACGGCCATCGTCTCCGCCCAGCCGCTCATCGTCTTGCTGCTCGGCTGGCTGTTCCTGCGCGAGACGGAAAACATCACGCCCCGCCTCGTTCTGGGCGCGCTCTTGACCGTAGCGGGCACCATCGTCGTCATCACGTAAAACCCAAAGAGAGTTCCCCTCGCCTGACGGGGGTGCTACCCTCGAGCGTCCAATCATTCAGGGAATTTTTCGAAAACTTCATCACGAGAAGGAGAACAAGATGGGCGAAGTCATTCACGTCACCAAGGCCCGCATCGTCAAGGAGCCCGGCAAGGGAATGAAGACGGGCTATCTCGACGCATTCCCAGATGATCCGATTCCCTACGGCATCCACGGGGGCATCAAGAACTTCTACAAGGCCGAACCCGAAGTGGAGCGGCCCGCCACGCTGGATCACCTGGCCGCCGCGGTCGCCGGCTGACTGACGGGCAATATGGGAGGCGCGCTGGATGCGCGCGGGATAAAGAGCAGCCCCGATAACCTGGTGGCCGAAGTCGAAGGCATCATCGAGAACGTGGACGGCATGGCCCTGGTCACCAGGATCAAGGTCCACTACAAATGCCGCATACCCAAGGGAAAGCGAGAAGACGCCGAGCGCGCCCTCGCCGTGCACGAAAAAGGCTGCCCGGCCAGCCAGAGCGTGCAGAGGGGAATAGCCGTCGAATACACGGCGGAGTTCGAGGAATTCGACGAATAAGTAAAGTATCGATGTGAACATGCAAGAAACCCCGGGAGCGCGAGACGTTCCCGGGGTTTCTTGTGTATGGATATCCGCCGGTATGACGCGTTAATTTCTCATCCCCCCTTGAGGGGGGAGTAATCCCAACTGCCCCATTTTTTACGTATGGGCGGACCTGCGAGCCCGCTCCCCCTGCCCCTGGATTCCGGCATACGCCGGTATGACGGCTCCATTGGGTTCTTCCCGTAGGGGCGACCCCCCGTGGTCGCCCGTTTTGGAATCCGACCCGGACAAGGGCATGAACAAGGCGGACAGGACGAACAGGGCGGACACAGGGGTCCGCCCCTACGGAATTATTGCTGCGTGACGTTCACTCCCCCCTTGAGGGGGAGTCGCCAAGGCAAGGACGGAGTCCGCAGGCGTGCCGGTGGGGGGAGCTTTTGTTTTTAGGATCATACCCCCCACCGCATCTGCCTTCGCACATACCGCTCGGCATCTGCGACATTCCCTCCCTACCCGGTCGGAAACGACCCTCAAGGGGGGAGTAATCCCAATTGCCCCATTTTTTACGTATGGGCGGACCTGCGAACCCGCTCCCCCTGCCACTGGATTCCGGCATCCGCCGGAATGACGGTGGTAAATGACATCAGAATAACGGGTGAATCTTTTGTTGTAGGGGCGGACCAATGTGTCCGCCCGATTTTGGAAGTCGACGAATAAACGCTTTGAAGATTACCCTCAAAACTCCGGGAAGCGAGGTTCATGGGAGTTCCGACGGAGGTTTTCCTGGACGAACAAGAGCCCGTATCGATACCGCCGGTCGATTCCCCAGGCCATGCACAGGGAGAACCCGACCAGGAGCGCAAGCCCGCCCGCTTGCTCCCAGGTGCCCACCAGCAGCGCGCCCAAGAGGAACATCAAGGCGAAAACGAATACGCTCAGAGCCAGCCAGATGCCCGCAAGCGCGAATACGGGCGCCGAACGCGCATCCTTACCTCGTACCCGCCCCCATGCGCCCGGTGGGCGCACACTTATCCAGAAATTTCTCAATACGTCTGCGCGCGCGGGCCTCGTGATAAAAGTCGTAATCAACATCACCACGAAGCCGACGCCCACCTCCGCAGCCAGCAATACGGGAAACGAGGGCGGCTTATCGCCCAGGTGGAGATAGACGGCCGTGGCGCCAGCGGCCAGCATTCCTGCGATTTCCGTCCAGGCGTTCGTCCGCCACCACAGCCAGCGCAGGAGCACCGGAAGGCCGAGGCCGGCGCCCAAGGAAATGTTGAACTTCCACGCCCACTCGATGCTGCTCATCTGCGCCGCCACGGCAAACGCGCAGAGCGACATGGCCAGAACGCCGAGGCGGCCGACCAGGACGACTTCGCGCGCTCCCGCTTTTTTCCGGATGAAGCGCGCATATACGTCGTTCACCAGATAACTCATCCCCCAGTTGAGATGGGTATCCACCGTGCTCATGAACGCGCCCAGAAGACCCACCATCACCAGACCGAGAACCCCCGCGGGCAGGAGGCGCCCCATCAGGAGGGGATACGCCGTCTCCCGGTCGGCCAAAATTTTCGCCTCCATGGTGCCGGGCAGGGCGTCCATGCCCTTGGGCACCAGAATCAGGCTCACCAGGCCGATGAGTATCCAGGGCCAGGGCCTCAGGACGTAGTTTCCCACCGTGAAGAGAAAAGCGCCCGCCTGGGCGTCCCTGGGCGTGCGCGCCGCGCACAGCCTCTGGCCGATGTAGCCCCCGCCGTCGGCGTTGTTGTGCGCCCACCAGACCACGAACAGGTAGATGAGGATCACCTGCGCCCCCGCCCATCCCGCGCCCTCGGGCGGGAGGAAGGAGAGGATATCCGCAGCGCCTTTCGCGCCGTAAATCTCGCCCAGCTTCGCACTCATGCCCGACAGCCCGCCCACGGCTTCCACGGCGTACCAGGCGAACAGGCAACTGCCGGTCATCGCGATGACGAACTGGAAGAGATCGGTGAGAATCACCCCGCGGATTCCGCCTGCGCTTGCGTATAGCGCAATCATCAAGACGAGCAGGGCGACCGTTACGCTCTCGTTCACGCTCCCCATCGTGAAGGCGGCGGGCCAGTTCCCCTCGATGGCCGCCCACAGGCCTGCGGGCAGAACCTTCTCCCATTTGAGGAAAGGCTCGGCAATCTTCGCCATGGCGCGGAACACCCAGCCCAAAACGATCAGGTTCACGATGAGCGAGGAATAGATGGCCTTGAAGCCCCGCAAGAACGCGCCCGGCCCCCTGCCGTAGCGCAGTTCGATGAGTTCGGCGTCCGTCACCACGCCCGCGCGCCGCCACAGAGGTGCGAAAAAGACCGCGACGCCCACGTTGCCGATGACCCACGCCCACCAGAACCAGTTTCCCGAAATACCGCGCTTGGCGACGATGCCGGCCACGACGAGAGGGGTGTCGGAGGCGAAGGTGGTCGCCACCATCGAGATGCCTATCCACCACCAGGGCAGGCTGCGCCCGGCCACGAAGTAGGAAGCCAGGCTCCTCGACGCCGAGCGTGAGGTCAACGCGCCTACGAGCAGAGCGAACGCGATGTAGCCGAGGATGAGCGACCAGTCCAGAGTCGAGAGCATGGCGCATTTCTCTACGAATGGGCGGGCTTCGGGCGCATCCTACAAGGAAAAGAAGATGCGATACAGCAAGCCCTACGTCTCACGACGCAAAAACGCCCCGCGGCGCGTGCGGGGCGCTTCATGCCAAAAGAAGGCGGGCGGCGCGGCGCCCGCCTGACCGGGCCGACAGGCTCCGGGTTAGTGGGCGACGAAGTTCCGGTGCACCCAGCGAGGCGGGCGCCCGCCTGACCGGGCCGACAGGCTCCGGGTTAGTGGGCGACGAAGTTCCGGTGCACCCAGCGATCGTCTCCGCGCCGGATTTCCATGTAGAACGACCCGCTCGTCTTGCGCGTCTCCAGGTTCAAACCGCCCGGCATCGCTTTCAAAGCGGGCTTTGCGGCGCGCGCAGCGTCGATGAACGCGGCGACCTCGGCAAGCGTCGGCTGCTTGCGCTGCTGCGCGTTTTTTTCCGCGATGGCTTCCGTCGCCGCCGCCTTCAACTGCCGCAACCACAGTTTCCGGAACAGGCCGACGCTTCCGAACTCATCGCCGCTGTTGATCCTGCCGTTGACCGCGAAGACATGGCCCACGGCATCCGGATGCTTGTCCAGAAGCCCGCTCAAGGCTTTTTCATAATCCACCAGGGCGGATGCGAGGCGCTTGTTCTCGAGCGATAGCTGGAGGCTCGAGCGCGAGCGTTCGTCGGCGACTCTCGCCCGCATGGCATTGCCCAAACGCATCTGTATGTCTTGAACCGAATGCCACATCTGGCCCTGAAGGTTCGGGCCTCTCGACCGCCGCCGCTCTCTCCCCCATATTCCTCTGTAACCGGCCCCGGGAGAGGCCTCGCGCCGCATACTTTTCATTATCGCAATCTTGCCGGCCCTGGAAGGCAAACGGCTCGCGGATACCGAAAACTCGCTCACCTTCTCCATGCCGCGCCCGGCCCATCGGCCCTGCTCCACGCAAAAGGCGGCGATGGGAATGTAGCCCGAGTTCGGGGGGACGATCAGGCTGGCGACCAGGACGCGGTCCTGCTTGCCGCCCTTGACGATATCGCCCGACTGGATGAAGACCTCGCGATCGCTCAGATTGCGGACCATGAGGCGTTCGACGTTGCCGGTTTCGACGACCTTGATGAGGCCCTGCCTCATCGCCTCACCCAGAGTGATCGGCGCGGGGCCGGCGTTTCGGCCTTCGCGGTGAATCAGATAGATGGAGAGATTCTTCTGCGTGTAGGGGCCGCTCAGGCGATAGTCCTTCCCCGCCGCGGCAGCGGCCGGCGCCTGCGGCAGCCCGATTGCGATGGCGCATGCGGCCAGAGCGGCGGTGACATACGCCCGGAACAGTCTCGATGCGGCCCGCGCCCGGCGGACCGGGCGCTCGTTCGACAGTCTGGTGTACATGGCTTGTTCCTCCCTGATCGCTCAACCCCGGCGGCGCCGATCTCATCCGTATCGCTCGACAAGCGGTATTGCCGTTCATTCTTATCCGGCAACCGTTTCTCATAAACCTTCGCGTCATCCCGAACTTAAATTTATGACAGGAGCGGGTTCCATCCGTTCAAATTCCGTGTTGCGCCGCGAGAGAGCGGCGTCTTTTGAGAGCTTGCACTCCCCCCTTGAGGGTCAATTCCGATTGAAGAATGAGGGATTGTCGACGAAACCGAGCGTTTTGTGCGAAGGCTGAGGCGGTGGGGGGTGAATTCCGACTGAGAAAGGAGGAATTCTTCCGAGCAAGGAGCGAGGAATTGCGAACCGACGTGTTCCTCATCCGCAGCAAACCCTCCTCATCTGTCGGGTTTGCCCCCCCACCGGCTCGCTTGCGGGCTTACGCCCTTACCTCGCTGACGGACTTTCCCCTCGGAAAGCCCGACCCTCAAGGGGTTGTTGAAAAACCCCCTCAAGGGAAAAATGCCTGCGGCGCATTCGCCGCCCTGGCGCGTAATACCTCCCTCCTCGGTCGGCAAACAAATCCTCGCTCCTCACTCGGATTTGACATTCATCACTCGCGTCAAACACTCATTCATCAATCGCGTCAAACACTCATTCATCAATCGCGTTTGACCCGCGACGACACTCCTCCCTCATCCCGAGTAGGCGCGCTCGCGCGCCGTATCGAGGGAGAGCCGGGGCGCATCGGGAGCGCGTCGAAGGGGAGCGCCCTTCGATACAAACGCTCCTTTCTCAGTCGCGTTTGACCTTCGGCGGCTACTCAGGGTGAGGTCGATACGGTGGCCATGCAAGACGAGGGTTTGACGCGACCGATGAGGGAGCGTCAAATGCGCTCGCTCCCGAAACCGGGTTTTTCAACAACCCCCTTGAGGGGGGAGTGATTCTCTACTCTCGTCGGTCGACAACAGTTCTCAAGGGAGTGATTCTGCAACTTATCCGTTTCACAGAGGCTCCCCTGTAGCCTTCGTTCGTCATTCCGGCGAATGCCGGAATCCAGAGCCGATGAGGGTGGATACATTCCGGATTTTCAATACTTTTCTAATCGAGCGGGAATAGCGGCGAAAAGCAAATTCACTGGATTCCGGCATTCGCCGGAATGACGGCCAAAAGCGGAAACCGGGCGAAGGCGCAGGCACCCGAGTCCTGGATATACAACGATCTCGCGCCGGCATCCGCGCCTGTACGTCTTGAAACGCAAAAACGCCCCGCATAAGTGCGGGGCGTTTCTAGCGAGGAGAATCTTGCGCTCGGTATGTACGTCTAGGCCTGATCTCCGTTGGCGCCCAGGCGGCCCAGGACCTCCATGACGTGATCCGGCGTGATGGGGATGCGCGTGATGCGCGCGCCTATCGCCTGGCCCGCCGCGCAGGCCACCGCCGCGGCTCCCGCCGTGCAGGGGGGCTCGCCGATTCCCTTCGCCCCGTAGGGACCCAGGCCCTCGCCGGATTCGAGGATGACGTTGTCCCACTCGGGCGTATCCACCGAGGTGGGGATGAGGTAGCCGTGGAACTCGTTGTTCAGGAGCGCACCTTTTTGCGTGAGGACTTCTTCGGCCAGTGCGTGGCCGACGCCCATCATCGTGCCGCCCTCGAACTGTCCTTCCACGTGCTGCACGTTGATGGACTGGCCGACGTCGTGGCCCGACCAGTAGTTGAGCACGCGAAGCTCGCCCGTATCGACGTTCACCTCGACTTCCGCCGCGTGCACCCCGAACACGTAATCCATCCAGCCGCCCGCGTCGCCGTATTGCTCGTTACCCTCGAACTCGTGGACGCCGATTTTCACCTTGCCCACGGTGTGGAGGTCGACCCCCATCTTCTTGCACTGGGCCGCGGCTTCCGCAAAGGCGACCCCGCGCTCCTCTGCGGCTTTCACGTAAACGCGCCCGTCCCGGATATCGAGATCCTCAGGATTTGCTTCGAGCAACTCCGCAGCGCCTTTCAGTATTCTGTCTCTAAGCTCCGTCGACGCCCGGAAGCAGGAGCCGCCCGAGATCATCGTCTGGCGGCTGCCCGCCGTAACGCCCACGAGCGGGGTGACGTGGGAATCCGACATCGTCACCGTCACGTCGTCCAGTGCGATGCCCAAGGCCTCGGCGGCAATCTGGCGATTCGTCTGGGTCTGGCCCGCGCCCACGTCCGATGCGCCGGTGCGCACGTTCACGCTGCCGTCGAGGTCGATGGACACATAGACCTCGCCCTCGTTCCTGGGCCTGCCGTATCCGCCCATGTTCGCGACGACCCCGACTCCCACGCGCCAGGGGCCGTGGTCCTTCTCGGGCACGCGGCCCGCCGAGCGGCCGATGAGCCTTTTGGTCTCCGCCGCCAGTTCGGGCAGCATCACCCGGGAGGGCACGGGCTGGTTCTGCATGAGGGTTTCGCCCTTGGTGATGAAGTTCTTCTCGCGAAACTCGAGCGGATTCATCCCCAGGCGCGCCGCGAGTTCATCCATCTGCGCCTCATAGGCGAAGCACACCTGGTTCGCGCCCACGCCGCGCATCGCCTCGGTGAAGGGGTTGTTCGTTCTGACCGCGCGCGCGCGGCCCCGGGCATTGGGAATCTCATAGGGGCCTCCGCTCACCACGAGCGCCCCCAGGAGCAGGCCCTTGCTGTTGGCCGCATACCCGCCCGCATCGCCGATGATGTCCACCTCTATGGCGGTGAGCTTTCCGTCCTTCGTTGCGCCGGTCTTGTACTTCATGAGGAAGGGGTGCTTCTTGCTGCCGGTGTTCATGGTCTCCTCGCGCGAGTAGGCCATGCGCACGGGCCGCCCCGTCCTGATCGCCAAAAGCGCCATGAAGGCGCCCAGGAGCGGGTGCTCCTTGCCGCCGAAGGCGCCGCCCAGCATCGGGCACTCGTAGCGGACGCGGCTGAGCGGCAAGTCCAGCGTTCTCGCCACGTTCTGGTAGTTCTCTATCATCTGGGTGGGCACGCGGATGTTCACCACCCCGCGCTCGTCCACCCAGGCCACGCCGCCTTCGGGCTCGATGAAGGCGTGATCCAGACAGGCGGAGAAATAGGTGTTCGCAACGATCACGTCCGCCGCCTCGAAGCCGGCCTCCACGTCTCCCTTGTCGGTCTTCCAGTCGCAGACCACCTCGCCTTCCTCGAGGCCGGCGAAGTCGTACGCCCCGGGCAACGGCTCGTAGGCGACGCGTACGAGCGAGGCCGCCTCTTCGGCCAGATCGCGGGTGTCGGCGGCCACGAGGGCCACGGCGTCGCCGATGTCCGCCACAACGTCTTCGGCCAGCACCGGGAAATCGGGATAGCGGCCCTCGTTTTTCCCGGGAATGTCCTTTGCCGTCAAAACACAGTGCACGCCCGGAAGAGCGAGCGCCGCGCTCGCATCTATCTCCTTGATCTTCGCCGGCGTCATCGAGGCGCGTACGACTCGCCCGTATATCTCGCCCGGCAAATGGAAATCATCGCCGTAAACGGTATCGCCGACCGCTTTCGCCAAAGCGTCGTCTTTCGTCGGCGACGTGCCGACATGCGTCATCTGAGCCATCTTTTCCTCCAGAATAATCCCAAAAAGCTACCCGCGAAGGGATGCGACATCCACCACCTGACCCGTGGTCGCGCTCTGCACGACCGCCTCGAGGACGGCGACGACTTCGAGTCCCTCGGGCCCGCCGGTTTCGGGAGTCGCCTCGCCCCGGGCGCACCTGCAGAATTCATTCATCTCATCCGCCAGGGCGTCTCCGCCCACGACGTCGACCTCCGTCCGGGCCTCCTCGCCGACTTTCGCCACGTAGAGTTTTCCGCCTTCCTCTTCGCTGTAGGCTCTCATCTTCGTCCCGAAAGCGGCCGTGTCGCAGATTTTGGGAATGACGAAGGTGGACCCGATATAGCCCAGCGGGCCGTTCTCGTATTCGATGATGATGCTCGTCGTGTCGTCCAGGTTCGTTTTGCCCAGCACCTTCTTGCTGAACGCGGCCACCTTTTTCGCGGAGCCGGCCAGATACTGGAGGTTGTCGATCATGTGGACGCCCAAGCCCGTCATCGAGCCCGCGGGGCATTCCGCCGGGTCGTTGCGCCAGCCCTGCTTGGGTTCGAACCCCATGGGGAGCGAGAGGTTGGCTTCCAACTGATGCAACACGCCCAGATCGCCGCTGTCTATCATCTCCCTGATCTTGCGGTTCGCGCCGAGGCGGCGGCGGTGATGTCCTATTTGTAAGGTGACGTTCGCGTTCGAAGTCGCCTCGATCGCCTTTTTGGCTTCATCGGCCGTCAGGGTGAGCGGCTTTTCGACAAAAACGTGCTTACCCGCCGACGCGGCCGCGGAGATTATATCCAGATGCGTCGAATGGGGCGTCGCGACGATGACGCCCTCCACCTCCGGGTCGTTCAATAGCTCGTCCAAGCTGCCCGCCGTCCGGCAACCGTGTTTCTCCGAAAACGCTTTTCGGGCATCCTCGCTGCGCGCGAAACCCGAAACCACTTCGCCGGAACCACCGCGGTTCACGGCGTCTACGAGAACACCGCCCCACCAGCCAAGCCCGATAGAGGCGAGACGCACTTTATCCGTCGCCATTTTCAACTCCTCATTTCCTGAATGGATGAATTCTCGGCATCCTGCAGACCAGACACCGCATGATTGCATACGAAAAGCACCATAAACCAATATCGCCCGCTTGAAAACCATGCAGGGGGAAATTACACCCGAGAAAAACGGACGAATAAAAAAAACCTCCTCCCCTTTCGGGGAGGAGGCTCTCGCAGGGGGTAGTCCGCGAGATGTATGATTGCGTGGCGGAGGAGCGCCGACCCAATCAGCTACTCCCCGCGCCGGCTAACCGAGGCGTGCCGCCTAAGAACGCCGCGACTAGCACTGCTCATATAATATGCAAGCGCCGTGCCATTTATTAAAAACAAAAAACTCATTATTTATCAATGAGATAAGAATTAATACGATTGGTAAAATTGCCATTTTGTCACATTATGCCCGGCAAAACGACAAATCGTCATGGGCGGGATTGGCTATATGGACGGAATTTTCCTGGTTCAACCCGAATCGGACGATTGCCAGGGAAATTCGTCGAGCGCCTCCTGAACGGCGGCTTTCATCTCATCACCCTGGGACAGCGCCGTCGTTGCGCCGGCTTCCGATTCCCACAACTCCTCTTGGGCACTTAAGTCCAGCAGGCGTATTTCGACCCTCGCCGTACACACTTCGACGTCTGCGCAGATGCGGCCGCCACGGGCCAACACCACCGCCTGCGCGCCCGAATCTCTCAACCTCTCCAAATGGGCGCCCGCGATTTCGCCTTCCGCGTTCAGCAAATCGTCCGCTTTTGTTTTTTCGAGTTCCTTCGGCCAACGAAGAACCATATACCCCTTGGCGCTGAGAGCGTCTCGAATCAAGAAGGCGCCCCGGATCAACTCGATTTTCTTCCCCTCGGGCGCCTTGAGCCCCGCCTGCGCGTAAACGTCCCGGAAAAGCCCCGTCCAGTCGCTCGGATAGTGAAAAGGGGCGACGGCGATGCGCTCGAGCGTTCGTATCTTCCCCGGCCTGGCGACGCCCTGTATCGTCGATACCTCATAGGCGCAGCCTGCCGACACGAGGAGCGAAAGAGCCACCCACCAAAGTCTGGACCGTGATGCGAAAGCCATTCTTTTCAAGAGCCGATACTCCATGCGATTTGCTCTACCCAACCAAACAGAAGCGCATACGCATCCCAACTCTCACGCCAAATCGACAAGCCGTATAAAGCCGCCACCCCCCACCCTCTCGTCGAGACGAGCGCCGCACCGCCGATGAAAACTACTCCGAAGAAAAAGATGAAAACCCAGGAGAAAACCAGCCCGCCGCGCGCGATGTCGGGCTGCGACGCGCCCAGCGCCCGGAACGTCATGAGGACGTGCAGGCAAAGCGTGAGGCCGGCGAGAAACGCCGTCGCCCAGCGAATCTGCGGGTAACCAAAAATCCAGTCGAGCGTCGCGCCCAGAAGCAGGACCATTATCGTCAGGAGCGGGAAGAAATAAGGCGCCAGGGTGATGAGGGGGTTCGTTCCGCTCAAGCCCACCTTCCCGCTCCCCCTGTTGACTTCGACTGAACTCACCTTCTTGCCAGTGAGCAGGGCGAAGGCCATATGCGTGAACTCATGGACGAAGGCGTAGAGAAACTCAGGGGGACGCAAGCGATGCCAGAGGGCGTATGCGATAACGCCCGCGATGAAGGCCCAGCCCTCCGGCGCAGGCATAAACGAGCCCGCGCCGCCTGTGAGAAAAGCGGACGGGAGGTTTTTCCCGAACGAAAACGCCGCCCCCCAACAGGCGGGCAGCAGGAGTATGGCAATTATCCAGGCCAGGGGCCGGTACAAAAACGATTTCATGAACTCACCCGTTCGGGTCCTCGGGCGGCGAGGCGAACACCCGCAAGCATGGCCCATATCCTGCTCCCCGACAAGGCGGGCGATCGCAAATCCAGGCCCGATGAAACCTTGACGGCGCAGCGCAAGAAGAATATCCCTGGACATACTGTTCATGATGAAATTCATCTCACGCACTACTCGAAAAGGGGAAATTCCCATGAACGGCGCAAAAATACTTTCCGACATGCTGGAGATGAGCGACAGCCTCGTCAGGCGGGCCCTGGAGGGGCTCACGGATGCGGACCTCATCAAGCGGCCGAGCGATCAGGACAACACCATCGGCTGGCTGATCTGGCACAAGACGAGGGTCGAGGACATCGCCTTTGCGGACGCCTCGGACGAGGAGCAGTTCTGGATTTCGGATAAGTGGCACGAGAAATTCGGCATGGAACCGAACCCGGGGCAAATGGGTTTCGGGGATTCGCTCAAGCAGGTGATGGGTCTCGAGTGCACGAAAGAAAACCTTCTCGGCTACGCCGACGCCGTTCGGGCGCGTGCGTCTTCGGTGCTGGAGAGCCTCTCGCCCGAGGATCTGGACAAGGAAATCTCCGCCACGATGGGCCAGACCATCAAAATCGGGGACTACCTGGGCAGAGTGGCCGCCGACAACATCCAGCACGGCGGACAGATATGCTACCTCCGGGGATTTATTACCGGATTCGGCTGGCTGCCGTTTTAGGGAGCTGGTGGGGGAAGGCGATAATTTTACGAAAGCGCTTGACGAAAAAGCGAACCCCCACTAGAATGGGGGTACGAATTATTTCACGCCCGAACGAGACCCCGATTGAGAGCGAAACAGAGCGAAATGACGTCTGTTGAGTCTACTAGTGTACCCACAGAAGCAAATGGGTCAAAAGGACATGAAATGCAGAGGTCGATCTACAGCAGGCGGATAGTGAAAAACATGAGCCGGAGGCGGAAACAAAGGAACATGGCCCCGCTCATGAGTATTTGGACTCCCTGCCGGATGGTCGCAATCTTTAGCTGGCACGAGAAACAAAAGGGAAGGGAATTGTAATATGAGTACGGGTAAAGACAGGTATAGTGAATATCTCTCCTGCGATGCCAATGGTGCAAAAGAGAAGGGAGCTTACTATACTCCTGACCCGGTAGTACGTAGTTTGCTTAGTTGGGCTGTCAGGACTTCTGATGATCGCCTTCTGGATCCTTCTTGCGGGGATGGACGCTTCATCGCTGGCCATCCCAATAGTGTCGGTATTGAACTAGATCAATCTGCCACTGCCACTGCCATGCTTCGCGCACCTAGCGCCATGGTTCACAAGGGTGATTTCTTTGCGTGGGCGAGCAGCACCGAAGAGCGTTTCGAATGCGCCGCCGGGAATCCCCCCTTCATCCGCTATCAGCTTTTCAAAGGTGTTCAACGTCAAAGGGCCATAGCTCTTTGCGCCGAACTTGGGGCCACATTCTCAAGACTCACCTCTTCTTGGCCGCTTTTTCTCGTAGTGACGGCCCACCTCCTGCATCAGAGTGGACGCATGGCCTTCGTTGTTCCGGCCGAAATCGGACATGCGCCGTATAGTTCTCCGCTGATCGAATATCTAACAAAATGTTTCGACCACCTACAAATTGTCGCAGTTAGAAAAAAGCTTTTCCCCGAACTATCGGAAGACTGCTGGCTACTCTACGCTGACGGCAAGGGTGGGTCCACCAACCATATCAAACTGAGTGCTCTGGAACAGTTTACTTTCCGTGAAATGCCACCAACTGAAACAACGAGCGTAAATATGGAAACTTGGCGTATCTCGTGGAACAAGCGTCTGCGGCCTTTTTTGTTGCCCGCCACGGCCCGAAATCTCTACGAACGACTCGCTTCAGACGAAAACAGCTTACGCTTTCGTGAGTTTGCGCAAGTCAATATCGGCTATGTCTCGGGTGCAAACGACTTTTTCCACCTGCGCCCATCTGAGGTCGAGAAACTTCGTATCCCGAACAGTTGTTTGCAAACGACAGTGCGAAATGCACGTTCCTTGCCACCTGCGCAGGTTAATCCATCCACAGTCAGCCGCTGGCTCAGAGAGGATCAGAAAACGCTACTTTTGCGCCTGAGAAAAGAACAAAGACTCCCAAAATCCGTGCAGGCATACCTGCGCACTTCGCAAGCTTCGCAAGCTGCTGACGCATACAAATGTCGAACACGCAATCCCTGGTACGTAGTCCCAGACGTCAAGATTCCCGATTTCTTCCTTAGCTATATGTCCGGCCGACGGGTCTCCTTTGTGCAGAATGCGGCGCGTTGCGCGTGCACGAATTCACTTCATGCGGTCCTGCTTAAGGACAAAGCGATGTTACAACGTGTTCAAGCGACGCTTCGCTCGGGTGTCTTCCAGTTTAGCTGCGAAATCGAAGGTCATCCGTTAGGCGGAGGCATGTTAAAGCTGGAACCCCGAGAAGCGGGTAATATCCTGGTCCCAGCCGAAATGGCGCTTTCAGAGGATGTAAAGAAGGTTGCTCAAGACGGCATTACCGCGCTTCAGGCTTGGAGGCATTATGAAGCGGCTTGAAGATTTCACGAAGAAGGATTGGCAAGTCTGTCATTGGCTCGGGGCCAAAGAGACCTTCCATCATCTCGCTACATCCAAAGAGAAGACGCAAAGTCAAAACATCGTAAAGCCAATCCATTGGTATATCGCCTGCCGTCTGGTCATTGAAGGCGGGTTTGATCCCGATGAGATAAAACCCCATCCGCCGTTCAAGGTCGTCAAAAAGGAGTTGCACTTCGATCCGAATGTAGCTAGTGGTAGGGAGGCGACAGTATTAGGTGGTCTGAAGACCAAAGGTGTAGACGTAGTCGTGGAAAAACCCGGCATTGGCCCCGTAATTGCTATCTCCTGCAAAACCACCGGCAATGCATTTCGCAATCTCACCAACCGAATGGAGGAAGCGGTTGGTGAATGCACAAACTTGCACATGACCTACGCTGCACTCGTAGTCGGATTCTTCACTGTACTTCGAGCGCACCGCGCCGGGAGCGATCCTGCGCTACACGTCAACGACGTTGCACTCCAGAAAGACGGAAATCCGGTCGACGGAATCATCCGCTATCACGAAGCATTCAAACAACTGGAAGGACGCGCCGACTTGCGCGATACAATCAGTAAATACGAAGCTGTCAGCCTCGCTTTGGTGGAAACGAGCGGCCCGAATACAGGGAAATTACTCGACACCTTCCCGCCAAAGGAAAGCCCTTTACGGTTTGAACGATTCTTCAAGACGATTTACCGACGGTATGACGAGCGGTTTGTATTTGCGGCGCCCATTTTAGCCAGGCGCAAAGTAACACCCCGTAATGAATGGGACTCAAATTCGCCTTTGTTCAACGACGACTTGCTGAAACAACTCGGGGATGCGCCCCAACTCGATTATGAGCCTCGCACTTCTTCCTGACAATGAAATGTGTAGATGTTACTGTGGTGTATAATTCCCTATCAATAGTATATTAATCTCTAATGTATACTCCGAAATTCGTAAAGGTGGAAAAAATCGACTGGATGGAAAAGTATTTCGGCAAGCAAGAACATCCAAATAAACAGATAGGCTTGCCACGGAAATTTTTTGCCCATGTCATCATAGACGGGTCTTCACGTCTCTTCTGATTGGTAGTTCTGCCGGAGTGAAAAAAGGGACATCTCAAAAGGGGCGAACACACGGGGGTCCGCCCCTACGCAATCTCTCCTTCCTCCGACACGGAGACTTTAGAAATGCTCGAAACGAAATGCACGCTTCTCATCAAACGAACCTTCAAGGCCGAAAGAGAAAAGCTCTTCGCCGCGTGGACGCAGGAAGACGCGCTACAGAAATGGTGGGGGACGGAGGGCCACATTGTGCCCCGGGTGGAGATGGACCTGAAAATCGGCGGGAAGTACCGCATCGAGATGCGGACGACGGAGGGAGAATCGTTTTACCTGAACGGCGCCTTCGTCGAGATGCGCCCCCCCGAGCGGCTCGTCTTCACCTTCCGGTGGGAGCGGGGGGCGTGGAATTACCCCGAAACCCTGGTGAGCGTGGAATTTCTCGAGGAGGGCGATGAAACCACAGTCACCCTCACCCACGAGGGATTCCCGGATGAGAACATGCGCGATGAGCACGCAGATGGCTGGGGCGAGTGCCTCGATAATCTGCGCGTGTATCTGAGAGGGGTATAATCCTCAAAAAGGGATTCATCGTCGATCGGCGATGATGGATACGGAGGGAGCCTGCGCGCAACTGCCCGCATTTGCCGTACCCCGTGAAATCCCAAGATTCGGTATCGTGCGCGCGGCGCTGGAAAGCATATCCCGTTATCACGCCGTATTCAGGGCGTGTCGGAATTGACCGCGAGGAGGGGAGATATGCTCATGGAACGGGACGAGAACGAATTCCTTAAAATATCGGAAAACCAAAAGAAACAATTCGATAAAATACTGAAAATATCGATAAATTAACGTAGTTTTTCGATAAATTTCTGAACAAGTAAATTATTGTAAAATATATAGTTAGGCGTTTTCAGCCTTGAGTGGACGCGACATGAGGGCCCTCACGGCGTCCTTGGGACCCCTGCCCTCGTACAATATGGCGTGGACCTCGCGGCATATGGGCATCTCCACCCTAAACTTATCCGCCAGCCCCACGGCCGCCGGCGCGGTGGATACGCCCTCGGCCACGGCCGTCATGGATTCGAGTATCTTCTGTAAGGGTTCCCCTCTCCCCAATCGCACGCCCACCGTTCTGTTTCTGCTCAAATCTCCCGTGCACGTGAGCACCAGATCGCCCATTCCCGCAAGGCCGGCGAACGTCTCCGCCCGACCGCCCATCGCTACGCCCAAGCGCCCGATTTCCGCCAGCCCACGCACGATGAGCGCCGCCCTCGCGTTCAACCCGAGTTCCATGCCGTCCGCGATGCCCGCCGCCAGGGCGATGACGTTTTTGAGCGCCCCGCCGAGCTGGGCGCCGATGGGGTCAACGCCCGTGTAAATCCTGAAATGGGGCGCGGAGAGCGCCTCTTGAATCGCGTGCGCCACTTTGGAATCTGCAGACGCCGCCGTGATGGCCGTGGGTCTTCTCTCCGCAAGCTCGCGAGCGAACGTAGGCCCCGAGAGACAAGCGAGCACGCGCTGCTCGCCACCTGCTTCACCGATGCATTCGGAAATAACCCGGGTGGGCAAACACAGGGTTTTATCTTCGACCCCCTTCGTGGCGCTTGCGATAATCGTTTCCTCGTGAATCGAAGGCGCCAGCTTCGCCCACACCCCTCGAACAACGTGACTCGGCATCACACTCACGAGAATATCCTGCCCCGCCGAGGCGGCTTCGGCCAAATCGGACGTGAACCGCAAGTTTTCATGAAGGGCGATACCCGGGAGATACACGTCATTTTGACGTTGCGAGGCCATGCGAACACAAAGGTCGGCTTCAAAAACCCAAAGCGTCACTTCGTGGCCGATTTCAGAGAACAAATCCGCCAGCGCCGTCCCCCAGGCGCCGGCGCCTATTACGGCGATTCGTTGCGGCGTCATTATCTCATCCCGCACGACCCGTTTTTTTCTTCCCTGCGGACTTTGCAGCCGCTCTTTTTTTCGCCAATGCCTGCTTCCTTGCCATATCGCCCTTGGCGGCGGCTTTTTTGCCCGCAGCCGATTCGGCTTCCCACTTTAATTTGTGCTTGAGATGCTTTTCTTCTTCCCAAACGTGCTGTGTGCCATCGCCCATGAAGACGACAAAAACCTCACAGCCATCGGGGTATTCATAGGGACCATGCGGCAAATCCCACCCGAAAACATAATCGCCCGGCCTCAAATCCTTGCCCGCTACGCACATCCTACCTCGAGTCACCAGAATGGAATGCCAACTCTTGTGCGTATGACGAGGTTCCACATAGCCTTTAGGAAATTTTACCTTCATGTCGATGCGCTTCATCACCGGATCATGGGCGAATATCTTCACCTTAACCCCTTTCGGCAGCGTAAGCAGTTCGTTGCTCACATCTTCTTGCCACTCGACATCCTTGGCATAGATGGCGTGGAAACGGTGGTCAAAATCTTGTTTGGCGGCCTTTTCCCTAGTTGTCTGTTTCTTTGCAGGCATGTCATCTCCTAATGAAAATGCTCAAAAACCCCACGATGCTGTTGTTTTTCCAAATGGTTTTGGCTGAGATTCGTCTTTTTGCTCTCAGACAGTATGCCAAGTTCTGTCCAGCAATTACTTCAAATAAACGCCATATAGAAAAGTATACTTTATGCTGAAAGAACTACGAAACAAGGAATTGATTTCGATGAAAGATACAATTCTATTCGTTTAGCGCAAAAATTCGAGAGGCGATATCACGGCCCAACGTATGTCTGTTTCCATTGACCAATAACGTTACCGTACCTGCGAGAGGCGATTGCTCGATGACCTCAATGGCCATTTCGGGGAAAAAACCAAGCTCTCCCAAGTAGCGCAATATATTCGGATCATCTTGCAAAACACGGGTGATTTTTGTGGCTCGCCCCACTTCAAGCGATAGTAGACCAATTTCCTTCGTGTCAATCATGGTGCCATCTTTTGCGGGAATCGGATCCCCGTGGGGATCCAAGGTGGGATAGCCGAGTTCCTTGTCCAAAACGGCTTCTAACTCCTCGCTCAAGACATGCTCCAATTCTTCCGCCTCGACATCTACCTTGTCCCATTCAATTCCCATCTTTTGGTTGAGATACAGTTCGAGCAAACGATGATGCCGAATAATCTCTAAAGCGACTTTCTCGCCTTTTTTGCTTAAGACAACCCCCTTGTATGGCTTATATGTCAACAAACCCAAGTGATCGAGTTTTTTGACCATGCTCGTTACCGATGCCGCCGATATTTCCATGCACTCGGCAATCACGCTCGTAGTGACGGGAGACGCCTCTTGTTGAAGCTTGAAGATATTTTTCAAATAATCTTCGATTTGTTTGCTTAACCGTGACGATGACTCGGGCAAAGAACAATCCCCTGATTAGCATTAAAAACTAAAAAATTATCGTAAAATCAGCACTTGCAGGTGTCAACCAATTATATCACCCCAAAATGCGGTAATGGGGCTCCTATCCGACTCAATCATACACAAACGTGGCTGTTATTGATTTACGCATTAGACGCTTAAGACCCACAGGAATCGGCTCGAACGGCGCCGCCTTGGTGACCGCGGCCATTGCCAAGTCATCGAGAATTCGAATACCTGCAGACTTTATTAGACGCACTTCCTCCAAAGTTCCATTTTCTCTCAGCTTAAAACGCAACAACAACTTGCCCCCGTACTTTTGCGCCTCTGGAGGCCATATCCAGGCATTCTGGATTCTTCTCTTTATATGAGCGAAATAGGAAGCGTATCGAAAATCACGCGTATCAAGCGAAATCGTTTCACCTTCTTCTTTTTTCAGGTCTTTATCCAATAAACTTTTTTTTGCGATTCTGTCCGCCTCTTCATCCGAGAGATCGAACTTGGGCGCATTGGACTTTCCCTTTGGCTGGGGCTTCACTCTAAATAGCGCCAAAGGGTCTTTTGTTTGAGGCCGCTTGGGGGCTGGACGTCGCGGCCGAATCGGCCGAGGAACCGGTTTCAACGCGGCTATTTTAAGCTTCTCTTTTCTTATTCCCTTTGCTTGGACTTTCTTTTTCTCTTTGGGTGGTTTCTTCCTGACGACCTCCTTCAGCACCTTTTTCTTGACCACTGGTTTAGGCTTGCGCTTGTCTTTTGCAACAACCTTGTTTACGATTTTTTGCTTTATTGGTTCTTCACGCGCTTTTGATTTTATCTTTTCTTCTTTTGGTTTGATTTTTTCTCTAAGAGCAGGTGATGGGATTTTAAGTGGAGACTTAGGGGCCGGGCTAAGTCTCGCCGTTTCTATTAACTGGGGCGTTTCCTTTGTTTCCGGTGTCGGCAGAGGTTTCCTTTCCTTCGATTTTTCCACTTTTTTAAGCTCAGGCTTCGGTATCACGACTGCCGGGGGTGTAGGCCGCACCGGCGTGGCGACTGGAACTGGAAGCTTCGATTTTGGAACTGGCGCTAAAGACGCTACCTTAGGGACAAGCTCACCTCTACGCGAGGGAATACGGTCTTTGTTTTCGCGCCTTAAGCGCGGGGTCTTGCCGGGTTTGCCGGAACCACTTTCTTTTCTGTTGGCATTCGATAAAAACCGACTTTGGGGGTTAGGTGGAAGTTTTTCCTTGGCCTTCTCGACGGATACGACTCGAAACTTCAGAGGACGGCTTGTCTTGACAGGTTTGCTCCAAACGTATTCATGACTTGAGGCCGCGAATACGAACAAGTGCAATGATAGCGATATCAAGAAAAGTGTGAAAGGAAGTTTTTTCGACTCATTTCTCGCCATATATCCCTCTCTGCTCAATCTCCATTATCGTCTGTATGAGTGCGAGAAGGTAAACGAGTGGCCTGAGTGCTCAAAACCCTTCGATTTTGATTTTATGGGACGAGTGGCTTCTCTTCAAGGCGTCCAAGAATGCGCATCGCCACACAAAAAAAGGGGGCCTCTAGGAGGCCCCCTTTGAACATCAGAACAACAACTTACATCATACCGCCCATACCGCCCGGAGGCATGCCACCCGGCATTCCACCACCCCCATTTTCCTCCGGCTTGTCGCTGATTATGCACTCTGTCGTGAGCATCAAACCAGCCACGGAAGCAGCGTTTTGGAGAGCGGAACGAACCACTTTGGTCGGGTCGATGATGCCCGCCTTGACCAAATCTTCATATTCGCCCGTCGTCGCGTTATAACCGTTGTTTCCTTTTAGACCTTTTACATGCTGCACGACAAGGGAACCCTCTACGCCCGCGTTGTTCGCAATTTCACGCAACGGGGACTCAAGCGTACGGGAGAGGATATCGATGCCAACCTGCTGATCCCCTACCACATCAACGTCACCCAGGAATTTTTGGGCGCGAATCAGGGCGACGCCGCCACCGGCCACGACACCCTCTTCCACGGCCGCGCGAGTTGCGTTCAGAGCGTCTTCCACACGCGCTTTCTTCTCTTTCATCTCGGATTCCGTGGCGGCGCCTACATTGATCACCGCAACGCCACCGACCAGCTTCGCCAGACGCTCCTGGAGTTTCTCGCGATCATAGTCGCTCGTGGTCTCTTCAACCTGGTTGCGAATTTGTTTGACGCGGCCTTCGATATCCTTGGCCTTGCCTTTCCCTTCGACGATGGTGCTGTTGTCCTTGTCGATGGTCACGCGCTTCGCTTGTCCGAGGTCGTCCACGGATACGTTCTCGAGCTTGATGCCTAAATCTTCGCTCAACATTTTGCCGCCGGTCAGAATCGCCATATCCTCGAGCATGGCTTTGCGACGATCGCCGAATCCGGGGGCTTTGACCGCCGAGCAATTGAGCGTGCCGCGCAGCTTGTTCACCACCAGCGTCGCCAGCGCTTCACCTTCGATGTCTTCGGCGACGATGAGAAGCGGCCGGCCCATTTTTGCAATTTTCTCGAGTAGCGGGAGAAGGTCCCGCATGTTGGAGATTTTTTTCTCATGGAAGAGGATATACGGATCTTCCAAAACGGCTTCCATGCGGTCCGGATTCGTCACGAAGTAAGGGCTCAGATAGCCTCTGTCGAACTGCATACCTTCGACGATATCGAGAGAGGTTTCCATGGATTTGGCTTCCTCGACGGTGATGACGCCGTCTTTGCCGACTTTATCCATGGCCTCGGCGATGAGATCCCCGATTGTCGGATCATCGTTGGCCGAGATGGTGCCGACCTGCGCGATTTCTTTCTTGTCGCGAACGGGCTTGGAAAGTTTCTGCAACTCCTTGACGATCCTTCCCACGCCGGCGTCGATTCCACGCTTCAGGTCGATGGGGTTGGCGCCGGCCGTCACGTTGCGCAGACCTTCCTTGAACAGAGACTGGGCCAGAACGGTAGCCGTCGTGGTACCGTCTCCCGCGACGTCCGAGGTCTTGCTCGCTACTTCGTTGACTATCTGCGCACCCATGTTCTCGAAATGATCTTCGAGTTCCACTTCCTTGGCCACCGTCACGCCGTCTTTCGTGGAGGTGGGAGAACCGAATTTCTTGTCGATCACGACGTTACGCCCGCGGGGGCCTAGCGTCACCTTCACGGCATCGGCCAACTGATCCACGCCGCGCTTGATCTTCGAGCGGGCCTCTTCATCAAAGAGTATGATTTTTGACATTTCGTAATGCTCCTTTGTTGTTGGACAACCGGCTAGTTAATGACCGCCAGCACGTCATCTTCGCGCATGATCAGATACTCTTCACCCTCGGACTTCACCTCGGTGCCCGCATATTTGGCGAAAAGAATTGTGTCACCCTCATTCACCTCGGGCGCTTGCCTTTTCCCATCGTCGGTCACCTTGCCGGGGCCCACGGCGATAACTTCCCCTTCATGGGGTTTTTCTTTCGCGGAATCAGGAATGATGATTCCGCCGACCTGCTCCTCGTCCGCATCCAGACGTTTCACCAAAATGCGATCCTGAAGAGGCTGTATCCTGATTTTAACCTTTGCCATCACTTCCTCCTTGTAAAATAAAGAAATGTTGCTTCTAATCGGGTAACGCCACTGAAAATGATCTTCATCTTCCGCAAGTCGTCATTCGGGCGAAACGACTCCCAAACTCTCTACCCTATTCCTTCTGACCGCGTGTGTTATAGGGAAAGAGAAAACATTTGTCAAGCGCTGTTAGCACTCAAGGCACTTGACTGCTAACAATGTGGTTGCTTCAATTAAATATCTGATTTCTATTCACTTATCGGTACATCCGGAAGTGGCGGCGGGTCCAGCATGAATAAATTCCTGGAATTTTCGCAAAATCCCGCCCTTCGTCCATCCCGTGATCGGGTGACGTATTCCGCGCCTTAGGCTATCTTCTCGTCGAATGATGGAGAATTTCATATACAAGCATCAACGCAGAAGGAGTTTGATTGAAATGACATATAAGAACCTGCTGATCGAGAAATCACAAGGCATCGCGCTCATCACCATCAACCGCCCCGAGAAGCGAAACGCGCTCGACCCCCAGACGTGGCGCGAGGTGGGGACCGTGGTGGAAGAACTCGAAGCGGACGCCGACGTTCGGGTCATCATCTTCACGGGCGCGGGCGAGAAATGCTTCGCCGCGGGTTCGGACATCGCCCAGATCAAGGAGCGAAGCCTCATCGACGGGCTGTCGGCCCCCTCGCAGCGCGCCCTCATGCGGCTCGAGGTGATTGAGAAGCCCGTCATCGCCGCGGTCAACGGCTTCGCCCTAGGCGGAGGCTGTGAACTTTCAATGGCTTGCGACATCCGCATCGCGAGCGAAAACGCCAGATTCGGACAACCGGAAGTCAATCTCGGCATCATGCCCGGAGCCGGCGGCACCCAAAGGCTCACCTCCCTGGTGGGCGTCGGCAAAGCGAAGGAACTCATCCTGACGGGCGACATCATCGACGCGCGCGAGGCCCACCGCATCGGGCTGGTCAATCAGGTCGTCCCGGCCGGGGAACTGCTGGAAACTGCGCGCAAATGCGCGAAAAAGATGATGAGCAAAGGCCCGCTGGCGGTGCGCATCGCGAAAATCGCCATCAATACCGGCTTAAAGTACGGCCCCGAGGCGGGCATGGTGGCCGAGCGACTGGGGCAGGCCTGCCTCATGTCGACCGAGGACAAGGTCGAGGGCGCCTCCGCGTTCCTCGAGAAAAGAGCCGCCGATTTTCAGGGAAGGTAAGCGAAATCAAAAACTTATAGAGGCGCCTTCCGGGACGCGGCGCGCCGGAAGGGGGAGTGCGCCGCGCGTGTATGCGTGAAATTCAACTCACGCAACGCCGGGCGGACGCCCTTCGCGGGTGCGTAACTCCCCGCAAATCCGCGCATTTGCCGTCATCGCAGGAGTAGCGGGCCATGGCAGAATTCCCCTGCGCCGTGATGCGGCGGCGTCTTTTCGACCCTCCCAAAAGTATTCATTTATTTATCGAAAAACCCCGTGAATTTATCTAATTTTATCGATATTTTCACATATTATTTTTTGCATTTTGCATGTTCCTCACTTCGCCTGAGCGACCACCCGACTCCTGTAGTCCGCGCCGCCTCCGCCACCTGATAAACCGAAGGCCGTCGGGCGGCCTTCCGAGCATACCCCATCGCCCCGAAAACCTTATGACGGCAAATGCGGGGAACTGCGTGTGGATTATTTCCGATGGGGAACGGAGGAGCTGGCGATCGAGACAAGAAGTGAATCCGAATCTTCATCGTCCGCTCCCGAGAAACATTTCCCCGACATCATCCGAGACACACTTACTACTTGCCCGAATGGGAGGGATGATGATATCGATGTTCAGGAGATCAAATGGGCGATAGCAGTTAAGGTCGGCAGTTTTCCTGATTTTTGTCCGCCCCTACATACAATCCCGCCCGACATGTTCAAACACACCGGGCATAGCCGCCACCAGCTTGAATGCGAAACTGGATGAGCATGGCCTCCGTCATCGAGAAAACATGCAAAGCCACAAAGCCCGTAATCGTTCACGGTAAAACGGCGTTATATCGGGAAGACTGTTTCGAGTGGTTGGAAAATTGCCGTGAAGAAAGCATTCATGCGGTCGTGACGGACCCACCCTATGGCCTAGTCGAATACACGGTAAAAGAGCAACGTAAACTTCTCAAAGGTAAAGGCGGGGTCTGGCGCATCCCTCCATCCTTCGACGGCTGCCAACGTGCGCCGCTCCCTCGCTTCACTACCTTGAGCGCCTCCGATCTCGAAAATATGCATGAATTTTTCGAGCGTTTCGGTCGCAGCGCATCGCGCGCTCTGGTTCCCGGCGCTCATATCTTTATGGCGTCCAATCCCTTGGTTTCTCATATCGTCGCGTCTGCGCTAGCCGCCGCCGGGCTGGAAAACCGGGGCGTCATCACTCGACTCGTCATGACGATGCGCGGCGGTGATCGCCCGAAGAACGCGCACGAAGAATTCTCCGACGTAACTGTGATGCCTCGCTCGATGGCCGAACCTTGGTTGTTGTTCCGCAAATCTTTGGAGGGCCGGGTCCAGGATAATTTGCGTAAATGGGGAACAGGCGGACTCCGCCGAATATCAAACAAAAAACCTTTCGGCGACGTCATCTCGTCGCATCCGACAAGAACATCGGAGAAACGTTTGGCGCCGCATCCATCCTTAAAACCCCAAGCATTTTTGCGTCAACTGGTCCGCGCCGCCCTGCCGCTGCAAAAGGGCGTGATACTAGACCCGTTCGCGGGTTCGGGTTCTACGCTCGCCGCCGCCAACCACATCGGCTACCGAAGCATCGGCGTCGAATCCTCGGAGCAATACGTGAAACTCGCACAACAGGCCATACCGAAACTGGAAGCAATCAGGTGTCCAGATACACCCAACTGCGCCGCAGCTTTCGAATGCCCTCTCTGTCCAAGGTAGCCGTTCTGGTTCCCAGTTCGCCTCGCGGATTTTTACGAAAATCATCGACGGTGACGTGGCCGAGATAGACTTCGGAAAATTTCATGGCGGCGCGATCCACGGCGGGTTCCGTCTCGTTGTCGACTCGGTAAACAAAGACGCACATCCATTGCTTCCTAGCGCCGTGCGTATCGACGGCTCCTCCCGATTTCCGCGTGCTTTTAACCTCGACGCCTTCATCTCCGGCCTTTACTGAATCATTAGGATATACACCGTTCACGATGAGGTCCGGGCGCCCATTGTGATACTGGTTCTCAACCAGGGTTCGCGAGTGCTGCGCCATGCTCGCCGTAATCATGTCGGAAATCAGCCCGGACATAGCGGCGGGCCGCAACATTTCATCCAGGCGTTTGACGCCCTTGTTGAACAAATGCGTATTTACGTCGAAAAAAAATCGTAGACATCTTGCATGACCAATGCAAAATCTTCCCGGCGAAGCTGATATGGCGACTCTATGTCGGGATTGAATTTCGAAATATTAGGCGTCTGCCGGATGATAGGCATGGGTAAGTCCTAAACAAGTAGGGGAAACGATTCGAGTCGCATCCTTGCCGAAAATGAGCCGCCGCACAAGAGCCGCAATACGCCTCAACCACTTCCCCCCCTACCCCACCAAACCGTCGATGATGTTCCCCCACGCATCGGGCGTGACTTCCACGATTCGCATCTCGCCTATCGAGACGCTGCATATCACGACGTCGACCTGAAGGTCCTTGAGGGATAAGAGGCTGCGCGCCAGTTCCGCCTCATCGCCTCCGTCATCGGCGACGACGATGGTCTTCCACTCTCCATCGTCGAGATAGATCGTGTCGCCCGTAAAGAGATACGTCTTGCCGTGGGGCGAGCGGTAGAGATAGCAGACGCTGTTATCCGTGTGGCCGGGCGTATGGATCACCTCTATGTCGCCGAGATACTCGCGCGGAGGAGAGTCGAAAAGCACGTCGGCGGAAACCGCTTCAGGGAGATAAGGCGCAGCGAGCGCGTGGCAACACAATTTGGAGCCGAAACGGCCGGCCACATCGGCGAGCGATTCATCCACCTCGTGGCAATGGCTCAGGCAATGATGCGCGATTCCGCCCCGCTCACTTATCTCCTCAAAATCTACGGTGCTCCTCGGGTTGTAGAAGAGGACGTTTCCCCCCGGGCGTTCGAGCAGATAGGCGTGAACGGTCAGGACGCCGAACTGCTTCTCCTCGGCCGTCCGCCACAAGTCGGGATAGAGACGTTTCATCACTCGAATTCCTCCGCTCGGAAAGCCGGGCCGCTCTTGGCTGCGGTGCAGCGGGCGCGCATTTGGGGTTGGATGAGAAGAGCGGGCAACGGCGCGCCGGTCCACGCCCGCTCCCTCCTCAAACGATTATTCCGACGGCTCGTTATAGGAGATGAACGTGATGTCCACCGCCTCGTTGCGGTCGGGGATCAGGGCCTGGTAGCCGTCCGAGTAATACCACTTCTCCACCGCCTCCTGGTCGGGGAACTTGAGAAGCACGAACATCTGCCTGTCGTGCTCGCCGGTGAGAACTTTTACGAGTTCCCCTCCAAGCACGAACTCGCCCCCGACGGAGGCGACGATGGCTAGCCCCTGTTCGGCGTAGTTGTTGAATCCTTCTTCGTCCTTGACGGTGATGTGTCCGACCACGAATGCGCTCATGCTCGCTCCTTTCGCAAATGGGGCCGCCCGCCCCGAAGCGGTTCAGGCCGAGCGACCCGGCAAATAAAACAAGGATTTCACGCCGTAGACTTCGCGGCGTCTCTCATGCCTCCTCGCCAACCGGCCTTCGCCGGAATGGAAGGCAAGACGCTCATGAATCCCTTAGGATATGTCAAGGTTTCATAAATGGCCTTCGGGATCAACGCCGCCCCGACGGTGTGCGAATGAAGGCGATCTTCGATTCAAGTTTCGTAGGGGCGGACATATATGTCTGCCACCTGTGTGTCCGCCCTTTCTGTCGTGCTCCTCGTCTATGGGTCGTCTTATTCGTTGAACGATTGCATCTGCGGGCTGTAGGGATGACCAGATATGAAAACCGGGCGGACACACAGGTCCGCCCCTACGGGTCAACGTGACCGGAGGGGGAGGGATTGTCGCATCGCCGGAAATCAACCTACACTTCCCTTTTTTTCGGGCTGGCCGCTTGGCCTCTTTTAGGCTAATATACGGCCATACAACGTGAAGTAGAGTAAACCATCGCCCATGCTTGGTTTTCACGCGCTCCGGCGCAAGGGGTTTCATTCGAGTCCGCCCGAGTGTTCTTTTTCGTTTCTGATTTTGTGGGGGAAATCCGGTCATGAAAAAACAAGACGTATTCAGAAGCCTGGCCGTCCTGGTGGTGGCGGGCGCGCTCATCACGGGCTGCGCGGACAACCAGATGATGGGCAAGATGAAGAAAGCGATGACGGGCATGAAAGACAAGATGATGGGCAAGAAAAAGATGATGAAGGGCGATGACCCCGCCGTCACGGCGCGCAGGAAGCTCATGCGCGGCATCGGCGCCGACATGAAGCGCCTGAAAGCCGCGATGAAACAAGGCAGCGGCTGGGTGGTCGAGGAACAGGTGCGCCAGGCCGCCGGGGACATGTACAAGAGGGCCTCCAAGATTAAAAAGGCGTTCCAGAAAAACACCCTGGCGGGCAAGACGACATCGACCGCCGCCATCTGGAAGAACAAGGCGAAATTCGACCTCATCGCGGACGGTCTGGCCGCGAACGCCGCCGCCTTGGCGCAAATCCACTACAAGGGCGGCCCGGCGGCCATCAAGAAGGGTGTGGGCCTCATCGGCAAACAATGCGGAGCATGCCACAAGTCGTTCAGGAAGAAGAAGAAAAAGAAATAACGAGACCTGAAAGATACAGGGAAACCCCGGCGCGAGTCGCCGGGGTTTTCTTTTTTGCGCGTATGCAATGAATTTCTCATCCGTAGGGACGAGAATCATTCCCCCCCGTGAGGATCAAACCCGACTGATGAAGGAGGGAGTGTTCCGGCCGATGAAGGAGGGATAACCCGAGAGATGTAGGGACAACCCCCCGTGGTTGTCCCTCGTCAGGACAGGCACGGGGGCCTGTCCTTACGGATAGAGGGAGTCCACCGACCGGGGAGGAAGGGTTTGCCGACAGAGGAGAGAAGAAAAACCACTCCCCCCTTGAGGTCGGTTTTCCCCGAAAAGGGGAAGACCGTCGGCAAGGGGTTGTTGAAAAAGCCCCCCTGACAAGGGGGGTTGGGGGTTGAACCCGACCGGGGAGGGAGGGTTCATGGCAAGGAAGGATGGGGGGGAGTCGGAGGAAATAATACTTCACCCGTCCCGCTCGCCCTCCCTCGGCTGGAAACCAACCCCCCTGGCCCCCCTTGTCAGGGGGGTAAAGGCCATGCGCCCGACGAGGGGTTTTTCAACAGTCCCTCAAGGGGGGAGTGATTTCAAACCATAGAGAAAGGTATATACAAAACCAAAAACGATGAATTTTGCATCCGTAGGGACAGGTCGCGACCTGTCCTACAAGAACAGGGCATATCTCCGAAATAACGGAATTTGCAAGGAGACGACAATACCGTAGTGTCAGACATATATGTCTGCCACCTGCATATCCGCCCGGTATTTATGTTCGCCCCTGGGGAATCCCTCCTTCATCAGTCGGGAAATCCTCGCTTCTCGCTCGAATTTCACCCCCCGCCCGTGAGGGATTCGTTCCTCATCCGACTCCTCACCTCGCCGAGCGGGCCGCTGTCGGCCACCAGGCCGTCGCGGTAGAGGATGACGTCGCGCGACCTGGGCGAAATTTTTGATCCTGGTACGACGATACCTATTAAATTCATCGGGTCGCTCGCATGAACGATGGTGGGCTTCCCCCGCGCCGGAATCCTCCTCACGGCGCGCAGGGCCTCCACCGCCTCGGGCAAGGCGAACTGCTCGCCCATGAAGCCCGAGACGAAGCGACCGCCCCGAATCTCGCCCTTCGCTTCCAGGCGTCTGAACACCCGCACCATTTCGCGCCAGCGCGGAGCGGCGGCCTCGCGCACGGCCAACTCGCGGAGCACGACGCCATATCTCTTGAGCAACTGCCGCGCATGGGCCTCGCGATGCGCCTCCTCATCGAGCGGGGCGTCGGCGCTTCCCCAGAGCGACCAGCGGCCCACGGGCATGAAGCGCTTTTTCGCCTCGCGCGATATGGCCCTCCCGCCCGGCAGGGCGCGAAGCCTACGCTCGCCCTTTTTCTTCTCCTTCGCGCTCGCTATCAGGGCCCTCAAGCCCGCTACGCCGTCGCCCGTCACCAGACCGCGCGCGACCAGTTCCCAAAGCGCCTCTTCGGCCTCGGTCCTGAGCCTGCCCGTCGCCGCCGTGATGTCGGCCAGAAAAGAGGCGCCCCTGTCCTTTAGAAAATCGAGTATCTCACGCGCCGTGCGAGAGAGATTACCCCGCCACGCGTCTTCGGTTTCGCGTGGTTTCAGGAACAGCCCCACCTCCTCTCTCAACAGAAAGGCCAGAAGGGCCCGGCGCGAAGGCTGCGCCTTCTGGGTCCCTCTGGATCGGCTCCCGCTCTCCGGAATATCGAGCGGCTCGGGCGGAGCGCCCGGTCGCAGGCGTCCCCACGCGACGAGGCCGGAGAGGCAAAGCGCCTCCAGATCGGCTGCGTCGTAGTTCTTGATTCGCGCGGGGAGAATCTGCTCCTCCCAGGCGGGCGCGGGAAGCTCCAGCCCCTGAAGCCGGCGGATCACCTCGAGCACGCCGTCGCGCCCGTGCAGCATGGCGTCCTCGTGCACGTGCTGCCACCTGAGCAGATAGCGGATAAAATCCGCCGCCGTGACGGGTTCTATCTCCCGTCTCAGCTTGCCGAGCGTCATCCTGTGGATGCGGGCCAACAATACGCGGTCGCACCATTCGACTTCCGCCTCGGGCGCAAGGCGGGCGAAGCGGCCCCGCAGAACCGCTCCCTCCCCTTCCAAAGCGGCCAGGGCGATATTGACGTCCGAGGAGGAAAGCCCGACCCGCGAGGCGAGCTCCTCGGCCGTCACGGGGCCCGACGCCTCCATCCACCCCCTGACGAGAGCGAGAGCCGCCTCATCCTGCGCGGGCGTTTCCGCCTCATCCCCCTGGAAGGGGATCGCCTCGGGCGTGAGCCTGATTCCCGGGATGGCCGCGCGGACGAGCGCCATTCTCTCCGCCGGAACCAAGCCTTCCCGTTCGACGCCCTCCGCCCCCCAAACCGCTTTCGCCACGCGGTTCCGGGCGAGGAGTTCATCGACCCAGGCGGACCATTCACCGGCTTCCTCCACCGGCAGCACGCACAAGGAGAGCAGCGCGTCGTGCAGCTCGTCCGCGTCGCGCGGGTCGGGCCAGGCCTGCTCGCACACCTCTTCGATGACGTCTGCGTCGAGACGCGCGCTCTCCGCGTCATCGGGCAGGGCGCGCCTGAGCGGCACCGCTCGCGAGCGGCGCTCCTCCAGAGGGGCGTCGTCGATGAAGGCGTAGGGGTTCGCGTTCAGTATCTCGTGCGACATGGGCGAGGGCGCCGGCGTCTCCACCCCGAAGGTCTTGATTTTTCCGCTTTCGACCTCGGCGATGAGCGCCCTCAGACTCTCGATGTCCATTGCTTCCGTCAGGCAGTTCTCCACCGTCTCGTTCACCAGGGGATGGTCGGGAGGCTCGATGGGGCCGTGGTGGTTGTCCTGACAGGCGAGTTGAGCCGGGAAGACGGCGGCGAGCAAATCCTCCGCGCGCATGCGCTGAATCGCGACCGGCACCTTCTTGCCCCCGCTGTGTCTGGGGAGCGCCAGTGCGCGCGTGGCGTTCCAGCGCCAGCGGTTGGTGAACATGGGCGACTGCAGGGCGGACTGGAGCATGTCTTTTTTGAGCGAAGCCAGGCGCGCGAAGCCGAAAATGGATTCGAGCGGAAAGCTGTGCCGCGATGAGAGCGATAACACGATGCCGTCGTCCGTCGCGGCGGCCTGGAGTTCGAAATCGAAGGTGAGGCAAAATCGCTTCCTGAGCGTATGGCCCCACGCCCGGTTGATGCGCCCCCCATAAGGCGAGTGAATCACGAGCTGCATGCCGCCCGCCTCGTCGAAAAACCGCTCGGCCACGATCTCGCCCTGCGTGGGCGCGCGGCCCAGCACCCGCACGGTTTCGCGCACGTAATCAAGAAGCTGCGACGCGCCTGCGGCGCAAAGCCCGCATTCGGCGCGCATCCACCGAATCGCCTCGGCAGGCTCCGTGAGGCGCCCCGCCAGTTCGGCCCTCAGCGCGGAGACGGCTTCCGAGAGTTCCGCCGTGCGCGAGGGCGCCTCGCCCAGCCAGAAGGGGATGTTGGGCGGAAGACCCTCGGCGTCCTCCACGCGCACCTTGCCGCGCTCGACGCGCTTGACGCGCCATGAGTGGTTGCCGAGCAGGAAGATGTCGCCCGCGTTCGACTCGATGGCGAAATCCTCGTTCACCTTGCCCACGAAGGTCTCCGCCGCGCCTTCGACCACGTCGTAATCCGCCGTGTCGGGAATCGCGCCGCCAGAGGTGATGGCGCAAAGCCGCGCCCCGCGCCTCGGCCTCAAGAGGGCGTTCACCCGGTCTCTGTGCAGGTAGGCGGTGCGCCTGCCCCGGCTGGTGGAAATGCCTTCCGAGAGCATCTCGAGCACGTCCTCGAAAACGCTCCGCTCAAGCGCCCCGTAAGGCTGCGCCCGCCTGATGAGCGACCACAGCGCCTCTTCTTCCACTTCTTCTTGCGCCGCGACCTCGGCCACCATCTGCTGGGCGAGGATGTCGAGGGGCGCCTGGGGGAAGATCACGCGGTCGAGCGCGCCTCCCCGCACCGAGCGAATCGCGGCGGCGCTTTGCAAGAGTTCATCCCGCGTCAGGGGAAAGACGATTCCCTTCGGCACCGCGCCCTTCCAGTGGCCCGAACGCCCCACGCGCTGAAGCAGGGAAGCGAGCGTTCTCGGCGCGCCCAGGTGGCAGACCAGGTCGACGTGGCCGATGTCGATCCCGAGTTCGAGCGACGCCGTGGCGACGATGGCCGCGAGAGCGCCGGATTTCAGCCTCTCCTCGGCGTCCAGGCGGATTTTGCGCGACAAGGAGCCGTGGTGCGCGGCCACGCGCCCCTCGCCCAGTCTCTCCGTGAGCCGGTGGGAGACGCGCTCCGCCAGCCGCCTCGTATGGACGAACACGATGGTGGTGCGGTGGCTCTCGATGTGGGCGGCGATACGTTCGAACACCTCGGCCCAATACTCGTGCGAGGCGATGGGGCCGATTTCCTGATCGGCCACCTCGACGGTGAGCGCCATCTCGCGCTTGTGGCCCACGTCCACGATAGCGCAATCGGGAGCGCCGTCCTGCTTACGCCTTTCCGCGCCGATGAGCAGGCGCGCTATCTCGTCAATCGGCTTTTGCGTGGCGCTCAGGCCGATGCGCTGGAGCCGATCATTACAAAGCGCGTCGAGCCGCTCTAAAGAAAGCGCCAGGTGCGCGCCGCGCTTATCCCCCGCGACCGCGTGTATCTCGTCCACGATGACGGCGCGCGCGGATTCCAATACCTTGCGGCTGCACTCGGCCGTCAAGAGGATATAGAGCGACTCCGGCGTGGTGATGAGGATGTGGGGGCGTTTTTTGAGCATGAGCCTGCGTTCTCGCGCCGGGGTGTCGCCGGAGCGCACCGCCACCCGAATCTCGGGAAGCTCCACGCCCTCTTCTCGCGCGAGCGCGCGAATTTCGCTCAAAGGCTCCTGTAAATTCTTCTGAATGTCGTTGCCCAGCGCTTTTAAGGGGGAGATATAGACCAGGCGGCAGGCGTCTTCGAGTTCACCCGCAAGCGCGTCCCGAATCAGCGAATCGAGCGACCACAAGAAGGCGGCCAGCGTCTTGCCAGTGCCCGTGGGCGCCGCGATGAGCGTGTCGCGCCCGGTGGCGATCTCCGGCCAGCCCGCATCCTGGGGGGCGCTCGGCTCGCCGAATTTCTCAAGAAACCAGCGCGCGATCAGTGGATGAAAGGAGTGTCTGTCCATAGCGGGGGCATTCTACCCCAAACGGGGGCGGAGTGAACCCATGCTCCAAAGGCGTGTTCTATTAATAGGGGCGTTCGCGAACGGCCCCTACAGAGAAGAATCGTAGCCGTAGTGACAACCCCTCCTCGTGGTTGTCCCACAGGCCCCCGTGCCTGTCCTCACGAGGGACAACCACAGGGGGTTGTCCCTACAATCCTTCGGGTTGCCCCGTTCACGCTCGTTTCATATTTCGGACAACTACAGAGGGCAGGACAAACACACAGGTCCGCCACTATTGCGGGAATTGTTTTTGCTCGTCATTCCGGCGCATGCCGGAATCCAGCGACTTTGCCTTTCATCATTTGTCGTCATTTTCAACCAATGATGCAAAAAATGAAGTTCCCCATGTATCCACCTCATCGGTTCTGGTCAACCTCGCGGTTGCCACCAACATGCGCCGGAATGACGAGCGCAGGCAAAAGGGGGCGGGCACATCGTAGGGACAGGTCGCGACCTGTCCCTACCACAAAACGACTTCCCTCCCCTCACCCACTCGCATCCCGAAAAAAATCCCGCAACCTCGCCTCGGCGGCTTCGAAGGATTTGCGCCCGAGCTGGAATATGCTCTTGAGCTTGCGCGGATCGTGCTCCATGAAATCCGTCTCATAGGCGCTGTCGGTGAACGACTCGTTGACGCGCAGGGTTTGGACGTCCGGGAAGAAGAGTTCGCGCAGCGTATCGACGGTGTTCGAACTCGTTCTCGAGAGCGTCATGTAAGTCTTGAGCGGCCTGATGCCTGCGATGATCCGCCGCGTCCATTTGCGCGACTCGGGATAACTCCCCGCTCCGACGCTCAGTATGCGGATATCCTCCCGGGCGACGCCGAGCGGCCCGGTGGCGTCCGCGATGGCGAAAAGCGCGGGGTTGTTCGCCGTGAACCCGCCGTCGAGTGCGGTGCGCTCTTTGAGTTGGGGCGTGGCGATGCGCTTGTGCTTCAGGAATGGGTGCGCGGCGCAAGACGCCATGATCGCATCCGATATTTTGAGGCCCCGGCCCGATAAGAAACTATCGGAACCGCCGCCGGCTTGTTTGACGACTCTTTTGAACACCATGGGGCGATCATGTTCCGCGTGCGTAGCGAGGATTCCGACGTCCATCGTGAAATCCTCAAAAGTTCTCTCGCCATAGATTCTTTGGGAGTGCCGCTCCAGCGCCTTTGTTTTGGAGCGCGCGAGCAAAGGCCCCAGCACGTCGGGCGCAAGCTCGAAATAGCGATCCGCAATCGTCGGCTCGACCGGGTCGCCCAGGGCCACCATCGTGGCGATGATGGAACCCGTGCTGACGCCGTAGGCGAGGTGAAACACCTCGTGTAAGGGGCGTCCCAGCATGCGCTCCACCTCGGCCAGCACGCCCAGGGTGTAGACACCGAGCGACCCCCCGCCGTCGAGTGAGAGGATGAAGAAGGGCCGGTTCATCGCCTGTCGTTCCATGGCGCGATGCGCGGAACTCGCCCGAATCGGTCGCTGAATTTTTCACCGAACCGAGAGTCTGCGAAGGGATGCAAGGAAAGTCTGTTCATGGTGGGACCATTCTACAGTAAACACCGCCGGATTGTATCTCTTGACGGGTAGGGTCAGACATATATGTCCGCCACCCGTGTGTCCGCCCGCCGTTCACCGTAGGGACAGGTCGCGACCTGTCCCTACAAAATAGTCCTTGCTCTGTTGGCGGGATACCCCACGGAGTAAGAACACCGTCATTCCGGCGAATGCCGGAATCCAGGGAATTCGTCTTGCGCCTTTCGTTTTCCGGCGTCATCCCTGGTGCATCGAAGGACAATGAAACGCCGTAAAATGTGCACCTCATCGGCTCTGGATTCCGGCATGCGCCGGAATGACGAACGAAACCTCGTTCGCCGTAGGGACAGGTCGCGACCTGTCCCTACAGAAACGGCCCCTCCCTCATCGGTCGGGATTGACCTAATCCATCCGCACGTAGTCGTGCGCGCGGAAGGGCACGCCCAACTCCTCGGTCGCCACCTTCTCGCACGCTTCGATGTCGATGAGGCCGGACATGTTGACCGCCGTCACCTCCACCTCGGGGATGTAGTTCTTCGCCCAGCGGACGAACTCCTTGACCAGCGGGTAGGGGTCTTCGATGTCCTTGGTCTTGCAGATTTTCGCATAGGCTTCAGGGCTTTCCGCCTGCATGCTGATGGATATGGCGTCCACGAGGCCGCCCAGTTCGGGCAGAATGTTTCTCTCGTGCGTCTTGTTCGCGAGCCCGTTCGTCACCAGGCGGATCCGCTTCGCGCCCCGGCGCTTGAGCTCGCCGGCCACCTCCTTCACCACGTCGAGCCTGAGCGTCGGCTCGCCGAAGCCGCTGAAGACGACCTCCTCGTAGCGGGACGGGTCGCCCACGGCGGCGAGAACCTCCTCCGCGTCGGGTTCTGCTTGAAGAGCCAGATTGTGGCCCTTGTAGACGCAATCGCTCAGAAGACCGCAGAAAAAACACGAATTCTGGCAATCGTTCGTGATGTTGAGATAGATCGTATCGCCGAGGGAGTAAGCGATGCTCCCCCCGTCGCGCGCAGGTCCCACCCCGAACAGACGGCGCACGTTCTCCGTGGTGAGGCGCGTCACCTCCTCCGTCGAAATCCCGTGGAGTTCGCCTAAAATCTCCGCCACGCGAGCGACGTAGGCCGGTTCGTTCCGCTTGCCCCTGTGGGGAGGTGGGGCGAGATAGGGGCTGTCCGTCTCGAGCAGCACGCGCTCGATGGGGATGCGCTCGAATACTTCGCGGAGTTCTTCCGAGCGCGAAAAGGTGATGGCTCCGCCCGCGCCCAGATGAAAATCGATGTCCAGAAATTTATCCGCCTGCTCGTCATCGCCCGTGAAGCAATGGATGACCCCACCCGCGCGCCACGCCTTTTCTTCATTGAGCACTTCATAAACGTCATCCGCCGCGTCTCGGCAATGGACGACGATGGGCTTGCCCACCTCGACGGCCAGCCTGATTTGCTCCCGAAACCACCGGCGCTGGGTCTTGTGCGGGGCGTTGTCCCGGTAGTAGTCCAGGCCTATCTCGCCGACGGCCACCGCCTTGGGATCCTCCGCGAGCTTGGCGATATCCCTGATGGTTCGCTCGTCCACGCCCTTGACGTCGCTCGGGTGCACGCCCACCGCCGCGTAGACGCCCGCGTAGGACGCCGCGAGGTCCAGGGTATCGCGGCTCGACTCCAGGCAGGTGCCCATCGAAATGATGTAGTGCACCCCCTCCTCGATGGCGCGCTCGACCACCCCCTGTCGGTCCGGCTCGAAGGCCTTGTCGATGAGATGGGCGTGGGTGTCCACCAGCACGGGCAGGCCGTTCGTATCGGGCAGATCGGCGATGATGACCTGCGGTTTGGGTCTTTGCTTCCGCTCTTCGCGCGGGCGGTTCCTGCCCTTGCGCCCGTGACGCTTGCGCCGGGAATCGGCATCCCGCGATGCGTCGTTTTCCGGGCGCGCAACCGTTTTCTCCCCGTTTGGCGCGCGCACGGCGGGTTCGGTTTTCGCGGACGTATTCGGCCGTTCCGTGTGTTCTGCGCGTTTCCCGCCCCTTCGGCCGCGTCTGCGCCTGCGACGGTTGGGGCGTCCTTTTCTTTCCGCGCCTGAGAATGAGTCCTTATCTCCGGATGAGTCCGGCCCGGACTCGACTGATTCATTCACTCCACAAACTCCAATTCTTCTGGGCGGGGCGTCTCGTCTTCACCGAATCGGCGCGCCCGGCGCCACCGCCTCGTCCACGCCTGCGAGCAGGAGCTTCTCGCCATCCTCGGCGGCGAGGACCATGCCCTGCGATTCGACGCCCATGAGCTTCGCGGGCTCGAGATTGGCCACCAGGATCACCTGGCGGCCCGGCAAATCCTCGGGCGCGTAGTGTTTCGCCAGACCCGCCACGACGGTCCGGGTTTCCTCTCCGAGAGAAACGGTGAGTTTCAGCAAATTTTTCGACTTGGGAATGCGCTCGGCTTCGAGCACCCGGGCGGTGCGCAAATCCATTTTTTGAAATTCCTTGAAGGATATTTGCTCTTTCGCATCCTCTTCCGGCGCGGCCTCCGCACCACCGGCGATGCGTCTGGCCACCTTCTCCTGAATGGCTACTTTCGCCTCATCCTCGATGCGCGGAAAGAGAGGAAGCCCAAGGTTGGTGACCAGTTCATCCGGCAGCCCCCGCATGTCCATCAATTCGGAATAAGGCGCGTTCGCCCAGTCTTCGGCCAGGCCGAGTTGCGCCGCTATCTTCTGCGCGGAGGCGGGCATGACGGGCGATATCATGGCCGCGACGACGCGAATCGCCGCCACGGCGTGCCAGAGCACCGAACCGAGGCGGGTCTCGTCGCCCTCTTTGGCGAGCGCCCAGGGGGCGTTCGAGTCGATGTATTTATTGGCGCAGGAAATCACCTCCCAGGCGGCCCTCAAGCCGTGCTGAAAGTGGGTCGCCGACATGCCGCGCTCGTATTTCACGGCCGCCTCGGCGACGAACTCGCAAAACGCGCTCTCCGCCTCGGAATCGCCCGCCGGGGAGCGCTCCAGCCGGCCCTCTCCGTAGCGCTTCACCATGTTCAGGGTGCGGTGCAGCAGGTTTCCGAGATCGTTCGCCAGGTCGCTGTTGATGCGGTCGATCAGCGCGTTGTGGGAGAAATCGCCATCCAGCCCGAAGGGGATTTCCTTGAGCAGGAAATAGCGGATGGCGTCGACGCCGTATTCCTCGATGAGCCAGTGCGGGTCGACCGCGTTGCCCAGGCTCTTGGACATCTTCCGGCCCTCGACCGTCCACCACCCGTGGCTGAAGACTTGGCCCGGCAGGGGAACCCCGGCGGAGAGCAAAAAGGCGGGCCAGTAGACCGCGTGGAACCTCAGAATGTCCTTGCCGATGAAATGCTGGTCCGTCGGCCAGGGGCTTCCCTCCCGAACTCCGTTCTCATCGAAGCCCGGAGCGGTCAGGTAGTTGCTCAGCGCGTCGAACCACACGTAGATCACGTGCTTCTCATCCCCCGGCACGGGGATTCCCCACTGAAAGCTCGTGCGCGAGAGGGAAAGATCCTTGAGGCCCCCCCGCACGAAGCTCATCACCTCGTTTCTTCGGCTCTCGGGCTGAACGAACAGGGGATTTTTCTCATAGTGCGCGAGGAGCGGCTCGGCGTACTTGCTCAGGCGAAAGAAATAGCTCGGCTCCTCCACCCATTCGACCTCCGCGCCCGTGGGGCCGAGTTTCACGCCGCCGGGGGCTTCCGTGAGTTCGCTCTCGGTGTAGAAGGCCTCATCGCGGACGGCGTACCAGCCGGCGTAGGCGCCCAGGTAGATGTCGCCCGCCGCCTCCACGCGCCGCCAGAGTTCCTGCACGCCGCGAATGTGGCGTTCTTCCGTCGTGCGGATGTAATCGTCATAGGAGATGTCGAGCTTCTCCCAGAGTTCGCGGAACTTCGCGCTGTTCATGTCGCAGAACGCCAGGGGGTCCATGCCGGCCTCGCGGGCCGCGCGCTGGAGCTTCTGGCCGTGCTCGTCGGTTCCGGTGAGAAACTGCGTCGGCTCGCCGCGCAGCCTGTGGAAGCGGGCCTTGGCGTCGCACGCCACCGTCGTGTAGGCGTGACCGAGATGCGGCTTGTCGTTCACGTAATATATCGGCGTAGAGACGTAAAATGGTTTTTTGCTCATTGTTTCGGGCCGTTTTCCTTAAGCGTGGCGTCTTGGGGCGCATCGGTTGGCGCGGCTGTTTTAAGCGAGAACTGGCCCGTGGGCAAGCGCATCAGATCCTTCGCGTGAACCGTCATGAAATCTCCGGTTTCGAGAGCCAGGGTGACCTCTTCTTTGAGCAGGTCCTGACGCACGACGGTCGCGCCGCAGTCGCACCCGCCGACTTTCTTCTTGCACGCGGGCAATTTCTTCTTCACCGACACGTAGTGGGAATGCTCGAAGCGAAGGCAGCACTTGAGCCGCCCGCAGCCGCCGGAGAGTTTGACGGGGTTCAAGCTCAGGCTCTGATCCTTCGCCATGCGGACGGAAATGGGGTCGAACGACTTGAGAAAGGAACTGCAGCAATAGGTGCGTCCGCAATCTCCGCAACCGCCCTTCATGCCCGCCTCGTCGCGCACGCCGATCTGGCGCATCTCCACGCGAACGGAGAGGCGCTCGGCGAGCACCCGCACCAGTTTGCGGAAATCCACGCGCCCGTCGGAGGAGAAATAAAACGTCGCCTTCTTGTTCGAGTGAATGTAGCGAACCTCGATGAGGCGCATGGGCAGTTTGAGTTCCGATATTTTCGTCCGGCAAAAATCGTAGGCGTTTTTCTCGTTCGCCTCGGTGCGGACCACCTTTTTCTCATCATCCTCGGTGGCCATCCGCAACACCTCGGGGAGGGGATCGGGATAATAGCGCGAATCCATGACCCGGGGATTCTCGGATATCTCGCCGAACTCCGTATCCCCGTCCTTGCTCTTGACCATGACCTTCATGCCGACGCGAAGGCGCAAATCCCCGTAGGTGTGTTGAACCGGCCGCGCGCCGAAGCGCGTCTTGACCCCGACCACGCCGATTTTGCGCGTCTCGGGCGCCGCCTCGAGGGCGACGCCGCCATTCGATGTATCACTCATTCGCTCACCTCAAACCCCGGCGGGAACCGTCTCCCGCAGGGAATATACCAAAGTCTCGAGCGTCAGGGACGGGTTGGTATTCCCGCCGCCCACGTCGCGCATGGCCGACCCCACCCTCTCGAGGGCCTTGGTCAGACCTGCGCTTCCCCAGCGCTCTCCCATGGCGGCCAACGCCGCCCGAATGTCCGTGTGCCACAATTCTATCGCCTCGGGCGCTTCCTGCGTGATGAGTATATCGCGAAGCAGCCCGCGAAGCATTTCCAAAAAGAGAATTGTCTCGTTTCTGCCCGAAGCCCCGCTGCCCGCCCGTTCGGAGGCGAGCGTGATGAGGACTACCTCGTCCGCCCGGCCCGCCGGCGCGCTCAACTCATCCAGGAACCTCATCGCCTCGTCCCGGCGCTCGGAGAGAGCCTCGATGTCCGAAGATAGGACGACGCCCAGCCTCCCCATGCTGAGAGAGACGAGCTTCTCCACGTCCGCGCCGGCGTCCTCGCATCGTTCCTCGAGAATAGCGGCCATATCCGCACGCGGCAGAGCCTGGAACCTGAGCCTCCGGCAACGCGAGATGATCGTCGGCAGCAGCATGTGGAGGTTCGGCGTCACCAGAATCAAGATCGTGGCGGCGCTCGGCTCCTCCAGCGTCTTGAGCAGGGCGTTCTGGCTCACCCGCGTCAGCAGATGCGCGTCTTCGATGATGAAGACCTGCCGCATCCCCTCGTTGGGACGCTGATGGGCGCGCCGGATCACCTCTTCCCTGATCGACTCCGCCTTGATGGAGCGCGACCCCGCGACCGGGCCGATGGAGACGACGTCGGGATGGACGTTCGCGCGCACCTTCTCGCACGCCGTACAGACCTCGCACGGCGGAGCATCGCCCGCGCATTGCAGGGCCTGGGCGAAAAGACGCGCCGCGCTCGCCTTGCCGACCCCGTCGGGGCCGTAAAACAAATAAGCGCCCGCCACCTGCCCGGAGGATAAGTCCCTTCGCAGCAGGTCTAAAGCCGCGTCCTGACCGCGGATGGATTTCCAGCCCATTCGAATCTTTCCTTCACGATGGCCACCACCTCTTCGTGCACCTGCTCAATCGCGCCCTCGCCCAGCACGCGAAAACGCCCGGGCTCGCGCGCCGCCAGCACCGCGAAGCCCGCCTGCACTTTTCGGTGAAACGCCAAGCTCTCGCCCTCGAGCCGATCGCCCGCGCTCTCCCCCCGCGCGCGCCCGAGGCCTTCCTCAATCGCTACGGAGAACAGCAGCGTCAGTTCGGGGACAAGCCCCCCGCTCGCCATCCGGTTCATCTCCAGCACCATGCGCTCGTCCAGCCCCCGTCCGAAGGCCTGGTACGCCGTCGTGGAATCGAAGAACCGATCGCAAAGAACGTGGGCGCCCGCCTCGAGGGCCGGCAGAATCACCTCGCTCACGTGCTGCGCCCTGTCCGCCTCGTAGAGCAGGAGTTCCGTGGCGGCGCCCAAGCCCTCATCGCGCGGAGCAAGGAGCAACTCGCGAATCCCCTCCCCTACCTTCGTGCCGCCGGGCTCGCGCGTGGCGAGAACCGGGAGGCCCGCCTCTTCCATCCACGCGCGCAGGCGCGCCATCTGGGTCGATTTGCCGCAACCCTCCACACCCTCGAACGTGATGAAGCAACCCCGCATCGGCAAACTCCCCCGCAGATTTTCGCGCAACACCTTAGCACAACCCGCTCATGAAGCGGCATGCGCCGGCGATCAACTCCCGTCCAGTTTTCGGTAAATGGTGCGCGTGGCGATTCCCAGGAGGCGGGCGGCGGCGCTCTTGTCGCCGCCCGTATGCCGGAGAGTCTCCAGAATGACCCGCCGCTCGACTTCCGCGAGCGGGGTGCCGACTTCGAGGTTGATGAGCGGCGAGTCCGACGCCATCGACTGCTCCCCGTTCGTGGGCTCGCCCCGTGCGACCTGCGCAGGGAGGTCATCCACCGAGAGAATCTGTCCACGGCCCAACACCACGGCGCGCTCCGCCATGTTTTCGAGTTCACGCACGTTTCCCGGCCAATGGTAGTTCGACATCGCATCGAGCGCCTCGCGCGAAAACGCGAGAACGGGCCGGTTGTTCTTTGCGGCGAAGCGCTGGAGGAAATGCTCGGCGAGCAGCGGAATGTCGCTTCGCCGATCCCTCAGGGCGGGCAGGTGGATGGTGATCACGTTCAGGCGATAGTAGAGATCCCCGCGGAACGTCTTCTCGGCCACGGCGGTTTGCAAGTCCGCGTTGGTGGAAGCCACGATTCGCGCGTCCACCTTGAGCGTCTCGGTCCCGCCGACGCGTTCGAATTCTCCCTCCTGTAAGACACGAAGAATCTTCGGCTGCAACACGAGGGGCATGTCCCCGATTTCATCGAGAAACAGCGTGCCCTCGTGCGCGATCTTGAAACGGCCCTCCTTGCGGCCCACGGCGCCCGTAAACGCCCCGCGCTCGTAGCCGAACAGTTCGCTCTCGAGGAGTGTTTCCGGCAGCGCGGCGCAGTTCACCTTCACCATCGCCTTGCCCGCCCTCTCGCTCCCCTCGTGCAGGGCGCTCGCCACCAGTTCCTTGCCCGTTCCGCTCTCGCCCAGAATGAGGACGTTGGCGGAGGTGGGCGCGACCTGGCGAACCATGTCCTTCACCCGGCGGATCGAGGGGTGGTCCCCCATCATGCCCGAGGTGTCCCTCAGGCTCTGGAGCTGCGCCCTCAAATCCGCGTTCTCTCGCATGAGGGTCTGTTTTTCGAGCGCTTTGTCTATCGCCTTCAAGACGACCACGCGCTCCAGTGGCTTGGTCAGAAAATCATACGCCCCCTCGCGCATCGCCTCGACGGCCGACTCGATGCTCCCGGCGCCGGAAATCAGAATCACCTCCGTATCCGGGCTGAGGCGTTTCACTTCCTTCAGCAAACCGATGCCGTCCATTCCGGGCATTCTGAGATCGGTGAGCACCAGATTCACGGGCTCGGCGCCGAACATCTCGGCGGCGGTTTCCGCGTCATGGGCCATGGCGACGTCGAACCCCTCCTTGGCGATCATCTTCTGGAGGGCTTCGCGGCTGCCGCGCTTGTCGTCCACCACCAGCACGCGCGCCCCGTCGTGTTCGCTCATGCCTTCGCCTCCTGCGCAACGGCGAGCGGGAGTTCAACGATGAAGGTGGCGCCCGCCCCCTCCTCGCTCTCGAAGTGGATGCTCCCGTTGTGCTCGGTGATGATTTGTTGGCTCAACACGAGGCCGAGGCCGGTTCCGTTCGCCTTCGTCGTGAAAAACGGCGTGAACAAAGAAGCCTGCTCCTCTAGGCTGATGCCCTTGCCGCTGTCCGAAATCCGGATGGCGAGGTGCTGATTTTCCGATTCGGTCTTCACCAGCAGGCGACCGCCGGCGGGCATCGCGTCAAAGCCGTTCAAGATGAGATTCTGAATCGCGACGCGCATTTGCGTTTCATCCAGGACGACCTCGGGGATGTCTCTTTCGAAATCCTTTTCGATCCGGATCTTCCTGCCCGCCGCCACTTCCGCGTGCAGGTCCAGCAAATCCTCGAGCATACCGTTGCAGTCGACCGGCGTCCTCTCCAAACTGGGCATCCGCACGAATTTGAGATAATCGGCCGTCACCTGGCCGAGGATATCCACCTCCGCTCTCACGGATTTGAGCAGCGCCCACGCCTCGGAGGTGTCCGCCTCCTTGAATTGCGCCAATTCATCGCCGAGCAATTCCGAGTTCAGGTTGATGGCCGAGAGGGGATTGCGTATGGAATGCGCCACCTGGGCGCTCATCTTGCCGACGATCGAGAGTCTGTCGCTTTGGAGAACTTCTTTTTCGAGCGCCTTGCGCTCGGTCACATCCTTCAAATACAAAATCACTTGGAGCGTCGCTCCCGAGGCGTCGAGAATCGGATAGGTATAGTATTCCATATCCATCCGGCGCCCATCTTCCCACGAAATCGACTTTTCGAAAAAGCCCGGTTCGCCGGTCGCGAACGTATCGACGACGAGGGATCGCTCGACGAAAGACTCCGGCACCGCGGTGAGCGGCGATATCTCCCATTTCTGATCCAGCAAATCGGATGTCTCGCGTCCGAAGAGTCTGCCCATCGAGCGATTGAGCATTCGGATGCGGAAATCCTCATCCAGAATGCCGATGGCGTCCGTGATGCCGTCGAACAGGGCCTGAAGGCGTCTGTTGCTCTCCAGCACCTGCTCGGACCAGTGGATTCTATCCTCGGCCCGTATGCGCCTGCGCTCGCGGTCGAGTATCAAAAGAGCGGCCAGAATCAAGGCGACGAACCCGAAAGCCGTCAAGAGCAGACCTTTTCGGAACAAGCGCCCGATCAGACCGACGAACTCGGTGGACGGCGCCGTGAGAGCGAAAGTCCACTTCTCATGCCCGACAGGGAAGTTGCTGAAAGCCGTCAGGTAACGCATGCGTTTTTCTTTCTTGTCGGATCTCAAGTCGAGATGCCAATCGAAACCATCCTCTTCTTTCTTCATGCGCCCGGCCAGTTTTTCGAGTCTCACATCTCCCAATTCGCGCGCGAGGGTGGACAAATGAACCCCCTCCAGCCGGGGGATGCCCGGAGGGAGTATGATTCTGCCCTCTCCGTCCACGAGCCACGCCCGCTCGCGGCCTCCCGATTGAACGGGCTCGACGAAGGCGCGCACCAGATCCGCCATGGAAATTTGCGCGTAGAGCCAGTCGCGCTTCCGCTGCGCCTCACCTCCTTCGGCCCCATCCCCTCTGGATTCCACCGGCGCCGCCGCGAACAGGGAGGAGACCCTTTGGGCTTCGTCGCGAATGACGAGGATACAGGCGCCCTTCGGCCAGGAGCAGTGCGCCAGTCTTTCGAGGTATTCCTTCGGTATCGTGGCGCCCGGCTCCTGATTTCCCTGCAGGTAGCCCAGTTCGCTCACGCGGAACCTTCCGCCCAGCCTTTCGTACAATCCCATCATCACCGCCATTCGTCCCGGATGATCGGGTTCGATGGTGCGCAGAAACCCCGCGCTGTAGCGCAAAGACGCCGTGAGCGCCTCCAGGAACGAGGCGATTCTATCGCCGGACTGCTCCACGAGAAGAAGCTGGCGGCGGTTGGACCTCTCCTCGGTCTCGGCCTTGGTGTCCACGTAGAGCCGGTAGGAGAGAAAACTCAATATCACTATCAAAACGAACGTCGCGCTTATCGTGCAGTATTGGAACTTCCGGTTCGCCCGGCGCGACTGGGCGATGCGCGAGCGCGCCGAATCCCCGGTTTCGCGGACGGATGGGGGGCTCGGCGGCCTGCGCCGCCCGAACCATCGTCTCCAAATCGCCCGAAAGGCTCTCGTCCATGCGTTCGGCATCTGCATTCCTCGGAAAAGCGGCTTCTTTCGCTGCAAACTGGCGTCAGACCCCGGGGTTTAGACTTCCGGTTCCGAAAACCACTCCCCCTGCCCCGGCGCCGCGCGCTTGACACGGTGGAAATCCCCCCATATCTTGAACAAATTAGCACTCAATCCCCTTGAGTGCTACACCAAAATTCAGCGGGGAAGACGCCCCACCGGGAGACTCTCGAAATGGACGCCCTGGAACTTGCCCAGAGAAACCGGGAAATCCTGCGCGCCATCATCAACATTTTCGTGGATACGGGCGAACCCGTGGGGAGTCGCACGCTCTCGAAGCATTCGGACCTGGCCCTGAGCCCCGCCACCATCCGCAACATCATGAGCGACCTGGCCGATGCGGGCTTCCTCACCAAACCCCACGTCTCCTCCGGCAGGCTCCCTACCGACTTGGGGTATCGCTTTTTCGTCGACGACCTGATGGATTCCCACACCCTCACGAGCGAGGAGCAGGAATCCATGCGCCTCGACGCTTCCGCGCAGGCCGCTCAAATCGAACAAGTGCTCTCGCAGGCGACGCGCGTGCTCTCCGAACTCACCAACACGGCGGGGCTCGTGCTCCTGCCCGCAGGGGAGCAGCTCCACTTCAAGCACATCAATTTCGTGAAGATGTCGGAGGAAAAAACCCTGGCCGTCATCGTCTCGATGAGCGGGGTGGTTCAGAACCGCGTCATCCCGATGGAGGCCCCCATCGGCCAGGACGAGTTGAACAGGATTTCGAACCTGCTGAACGATGAGTTCAGCGGACTCGCCTTGAGGGAGGTGCGCGAGAAGATACTCCAGAAAATGTCCCATGCGCGGGACAACCTCGACACTCTCTACCGGCAAGCCCTCAAGCTCAGCAAAGAGGCGCTCTCAGAGAACGAAGACGCGCAGGAATCCCTTTTCGTGGAAGGGGCCTCGCGCGTGTTCTCACAGCCGGACTTCGCCACCAACGCGGATAAGCTCCAGTCTCTCTACCGCACGTTCGAGGAGAGGGAAAAACTCGTGCGCCTGCTGGACAAGTGTCTTGAATCCTCGGACATCACGATTCTCATCGGTTCCGAGAACGATTTCGAAGAAATGAAGGATTGCAGCATCGTCGCCCAGCGCTACTACATGGACGACCGCCCGCTGGGCAGCATCGGCATCATCGGGCCCAAGCGCATGCGCTACGATCGCGCCGTGTCGCTGGTGGAATGGACGGCGGATTCGGTATCGAAATTCCTCTCCTCGGGAAAGCGATAGACGAAAAAGCGCTTTCATCCCCACCCCCGGCGGAGGTCATGATTTCTTGAACATCGCCGACGCCCTCAAAATCTTGGGTCTGGAGAAAACCGCCTCCACATCCCAACTCAAAAGCGCCTACAAGAAACTGGCGCTGGAATTCCACCCGGACAGAAACCCGGGCGACCCGGAGGCGGAAAGGCGCTTCAAGCAAGTCGTCATCGCCCACGAAATCCTCCAAAACCCGAAACGCGCAGACACCCGAGGGGCGCCTCGCGGGCGGAAATCCACTCGGCAAAGAGGCGAATACGAGGAAAAATGGGAGGATATTTTCTCCCATATCTTTCGGAGCGCGCGCGAACCGGAGGATGAGAAAAACATCGCGGCTCAGGACTTGCACGCCCACGTCGAGGTGACGCTCGAGGAATTGACGCGGGATTCCGAAAAGGAGATTTCCGTCTCGCGCCGCGTTCGCTGCGCTTCATGCGCCGGAAGCGGCGCCGAAACGGGCGCACGGGTGGGCGCCTGCCCCGCGTGCAGGGGCGCGGGCGAGGTTCGCTACAACCAGGGGCTCGCCGAGTTGCGCATTCCCTGCTCGGCTTGTGACGGAAGCGGTGAACACTTAGGCGAGGCCTGCCGGGCCTGCGGGGGAGAGGGTCGCGTGAACAGGCGGGAGAATCTGAAGGTGGCGATTCCCGCCGCGACCAAAGAGGGCGCTCAAATCAAAATCAAGGGCAAGGGCGATGAGGACGCGCGCGGGGGCGAGGCGGGAGACCTCATCGTCACGGTGCGCGCAAAGCCCCACCCGATATTCGAGAGAGAGGGCAACGACATCCTCTTCGATTTGCCGGTGAGCATCTCCCAGGCCGCCCTCGGCCACGAAGCCCTCGTGCCCACGCTCAGAAGCAACCGGCAAATCAAGATTCCCGCGGGAACCCAGTCGGGCCGGGTTTTTCGCCTGAAAGGAGAGGGTCTCTCGCCGGCGGGCGGACGCAACACGGGCGATCTGCGCATTAGTGTGACCGTCGAAACGCCCACCAAGCTCAACGAGCGTCAGCGCGAAATGTTGGCCGAGTTCCAGAGAATCTCCTCGCCGTCCACCCACCCGCGAACCCGGGCGTTTCTGGAGAAGATGAAATCCCTTCTCTAGTAATGCGGTCCGCGCCGCCTTGTTGCGCCCGGAATTTCTTGGTACATATCCTTTCCGAAAAACAAAATTCACCGAGCCATCCAGTATATCCACTTAACAACAGACACAGGAGCATCCTACATTGTCGAATCAAGCACGCATCGATGAGTTCATCGAGAAGACACGAGAACTGAACGGCCGGCCCGTGCGCGAGCGCGAGGCGTGGAACAACGAGGCGAGCGCCGACGCCATCCGCCATTTCGCATACGGCATCGACGACGACAACCCGCTCTGGCTGGACGCCGGATACGCATCCGGCGCCTCGCACGGGAACATCATGGCGCCGCCTGCGTTTCTGGTGTCGGTTCTCTACCCGATTCTCCACGGAGCGCCCATGGAGGTCCCACTCTCCTCCCTTATCGGGGGCGTGGAGTTCGAATGGGAAAAGCCCATCCCGCGCGGCGCCAAGCTGCGCGCGGAGTCCATCCAGAAAGATTCCTTCGTCAAGACGAACAAGGCGGGCCGCCGGCTCATCTTCATCATCTCGGAGTGCACCTACTGGAACGAGAAGGATGAGGTGGTCGCCAGGGGCGTCGGCACGATGATCAGAACCTTACAAGAGGGAAACGCGCTCCTCTACGAGAGGCCCGTCAAGAAGTATGACGAGGCGGAATTTCGCGAAATCGAAAACGCCTACGAGACGGAGGAAAGACGAGGCGGCGAGAAGCGCCGTATTGCGGACGTATCCCTCGGGGATGAACTCCCGCCCATGCTTCGCGGCCCCCTCACCATCGGCGACATGGTGGCCTGGAACGCGGGCAACGGCCCCTCCTACAAGGCGGGCAGGCGCGGCTATCTCGACCTTAAAAAAGCGCCGCACAACGCCGTTCTCATCCCCCAGATCGGGATCAAGGTGAAAAACTCCCAGCAACACGAAGACTTCAACCTCGCCTCGGGGCGCGGGATGCCGGGGCCGTTCGACAACGGCGTCATGCGCTTCGCCTGGGTGAGCCCCTTCATCACCAACTGGATGGGGGACGACGCGTTTCTCCAGAATCTCTACGTCCAGGTGCGCCGGCCCATGATCTATGGCGACACCATCCGGCACACGGGCAAGGTGGTCGAGAAAAACGAGGCCGAGCGCACCGTGAAGGTGGAAATCACCGGAACGAACCAGGAAGGCGAACTGGCGACGGCGGGCTCGGCCGTGGTTCGCCTGCCGGAGTAAAACGCGAGAGCCCGTGAAGAAAAAATGGCTCGAACTCATCATCGAGGTTCGTGAGGATCTGGCCGAGGACGCCGCCGCCCACATACTGGATGCGGGCGCTTCCGCCGTGGAGCAGCGAGACGGCGCGGGGGGCGCGTCCGTGCTCATCACGCACATCGCTCTTGAAGACGGCGCGACCAGGAAACTCCGCGCGATAGAGGCGCTCCTCGCCACCCTCGGCGTCAAAAAAAGCGCCATCACGCTCAAAAACATCGAGGATCAGGACTGGATCGCCCAGTCGCGCGGCCATTTCAAGGGCGAAGTTTATGGGGAGAAACTCTGGGTGAGGCCTCCCTGGGATGAAAGCGAGACGCCGGACGGGCGCGTCGAGTTGACGCTCGAACCCGGCCTCGCCTTCGGCACGGGCAGACACCCCTCCACCCGTCTGGCCCTGCTCGCCGTGGAAAACGAATGCGCCAAAAAACCTCCCGAACGTATGGTGGATTTAGGCTGCGGCTCGGGCATCCTGGGCGTCGCCGCCTTACTCTTCGGCGCAAAACGCGTAACCGCATTCGACCTCGATCCGAAGGCCGTGGAGGAGACCATCGGCCTGGCGGAAAGAAACGGGGTGGCGAACCGCATGACGACGCGCAACACGACGCTTGCGGCAGGCGTGCTGAAAGACTGGTGGGGCCGGGTCGATTTCATCGCGGCGAACATCTTCCTGGGCGCTCTCAGAGAACTCGCGCCGCTCATTCACGGCGCGCTCGCTCCCGGTGGCCGGGCCGTTCTCTCAGGGATAGGCTACGAGCAGACGGACGCTATCGCCCGCATCTACAGGGAGGCCGGTTTCACGCTCGAGAGGACGAACCGAATCGAGGAGTGGGCGAGCATCGAGGTAATAAAACCATGACGCGCGACGGGCTGTGGCTTTTCTACATTCCGCCCGAGGCGGTACAGGGCGAGCGGTTAGTTCTGGGGGCGGAGGAATCCGCGCACATCCGCCGCGTCCTCAAGATGAAGGCGGGCGAGATTTGCCGCGCCGCGACCTCAGAGGGCCAAGAATACAAGATCGAACTGACGGAAATCACTGCGAGCGAAAGCACCGCCCGAATCATCGAGCGCCTGCCAAGGAGGCCGCCCTCCCCCTTGTCGATCGCCTTGGGGCTTCCCCTGCTCAAGGGAGAGCGCTTCGAGTGGGTTCTTCAGAAAGGCTGCGAGCTGGGCGCCGATGCGTTCTATCCGCTCATGCTCGAGCGGTGCGAAGTCAGGATTCAGGAAAAAAGGAGCGTCGAGCGCCACAGGCGCTGGCGGCGGATTGTCCTGGAAGCCGCCAAGCAGTGCGACCGCGTACCTCCGCCCGCTGCGCATCCACTCTGCGACCTGGAGGGTTTTCTCGTCGAGACGAAAAATTTCGATCTCAAAATCATGGGATATCTGGGAGAAGATGCGATGTCCGCCAAAGAGGCGCTATCGCGCGTAAGTGGAGATAGCGCAGCCCCCCCGCATCGCGTCGCCCTCCTCACCGGTCCCGAGGGAGACCTCACGGAGGAGGAATCAGAACAAGCGATGGATTATGGTTTCCTGCCGGTATCCCTGGGCCCCAGAATCCTGCGCGCAGACACGGCACCCGTCTCGCTTCTCACCATCGTGCAACACGCCCTGGGGGATATGGGTTGATGTGTCCCAATCGTTTGACACCTTTTTCGCGCCGCACTAGGTTGTGGCCTTCACCATTTTCTAACGGGAATATCCGATGAAAGTCGTCATTGTCGGCGGGGGCGGGCGTGAGCACGCCCTGGCCTGGAAGCTGAACCAAAGCCCGGAAGTGGACGAGGTCGTCTGCGCGCCTGGAAACGCGGGCACGGCGCAGATCGGGCGAAACATAAGCCTGGGTGCTGAGGACATCGAGGGTCTCCTTTCTCTGGCCAAAGAGGAAAAACCGGGCCTGGTGGTCGTCGGTCCCGAAGCCCCTCTCGCCCTGGGGCTGGTGGATGAACTGGAAGCACTCGGGATTCGGGCGTTCGGCCCATCGGCCGAGGCCGCCCGCATCGAGGCGAGCAAGGCGTTCTCGAAGGCCTTGATGGACGAGGCGGGAATCCCCACCGCCGCCTACGGCGTTTTCGAGGACTCAGGCGCGGCCAGGGATTTCGTCGCAGAGCGCGGCGGCGCATGGGCGGTGAAGGCGGACGGTCTCGCCGCGGGCAAGGGCGTGCTGCTGTGTCCCGACGCCCCGAGCGCGCATGCGGCCATATCGCAAATCATGGAACAAAGAGCGTTCGGTGAGGCGGGCGCCACCTGCGTGGTGGAGGAATTCCTGGAGGGCGAGGAAGCGAGTTTTCTCGCGTTCGCGGACGGTGAAACCGCGCTCCCGATGGCTTCCGCGCAGGATCACAAGGCCATCGGCGAAGGCGACACCGGCCCCAACACGGGCGGCATGGGCGCGTACTCCCCCGCACCCGTGCTCTCGGGCGCGCTCGAGGAAAAGGCGCTCGAAACCGTCACCAAACCCGCCATCCGCGCCATGGCGAAGCGGGAAACGCCCTACCGGGGGATTCTCTACGCCGGCCTCATGGTGCAGGGCGATGAGCTGAAAGTCCTGGAATTCAACTGCCGCTTCGGCGACCCCGAATGCCAGCCGCTGCTCACCCGCATGGAGGGGGATTTGCTGCCCATCCTCATGGCGTGCGTCGAGGGGCGGCTGCACGAGACGGACATCCGCTATTCGAAAGACGCCGCGGTCTGCGTCGTAATGGCGGCGGGCGGCTACCCGGACGCCTACCGGAAGGGTGACCCGATTCAGGGAATCGAGGATGCCGACGCCCTGCCCGGCGTTCACGTTTTTCACGCCGGAACGGGCCTGAACGATACAGGCGGCGTCGTGACCGCCGGAGGCCGCGTGCTGGGCGTCACCGCGCGCGGGATCGACATCCGCGCAGCCATCGCGCGCGCATACGAGGCGAGCGACCTGGTTTATTGGGAAGATGCGTATTTCAGGAAAGATATCGGCGCCAAGGCCTTAAGACGCCTGGGCTGATCCCGACTCCGCATGCAAGCCCTCATCATCCTGATCGACGGCGGCGACCCCGCCTATTTCGGGGCCTCCCCCACGCCGAATCTCGATAGAATCGAGGGCGAGGGCGCGCGCTTCATCGTTTCATGCCAGATGCCCTCGGTCACCAACGTGAACAACGTCTCGATGATCTGCGGCGCACCCCCCGCCTCACACGGAATTACGGCCAATTACTTCCTGAACCCGGAGACGGGCGAGGAGGTCTATATGGAATCGGGGGATTTCGTGCGTGCGCCCACGCTCATGGAGATGGGCCGCGCTTCGGGGTGCAAGACCGCCGTATTGGCGTCCAAGCAAAAACTCTGCGACATGATCGGCAAGGGTGCGGAGACGGTCGTGACCGCAGAAGACCCGCCCGGGTGGCTCATCGAAAAAGCGGGCGCAAAAGAGGAGATCTACAGCGGGGCCGTCAATCTGTGGCTCCTGCGGGCGGCCCGCGCGGTGCTGGAAGAGGAAAAGCCGGACCTTCTCTACGTCACCACCACGGATTTCTTGCAGCACAAGTTTGGCCCGGAGCGCGCCGAGGCCCAGGAACACCACACGGCGCTCGACGCGGAAATCGGAAAGCTGCTCGATAGCTGGATGAGCGCGCATAAAGACGGGGCGGTCTTCGTCACCGCCGACCACGGGATGCGCGATAAGACGAGGGCGCTCGACCCGGGCGTCATATTAAGAACCCACGGCGTCGGTGCGGAAGCGGTGCCCATCATCAAGGATAGATATGTCGTCCACCACGGGAACCAGGGCGGCGCGGCCTACGTCCACCTGGAAAGCGAGGAGGCGCTGCCCGAGGCCGTGGCCATCCTGAAATCCCGCGCAGGAATAGAGGATGCGCTTACGCGCCAGGAGGCCGCCGCGCGCTTTCAGCTAATGGCCGAGCGGGTGGGCGACATCATGGTGCTGGCGGATGAGGAGACCGTGTTCGGCGTGATGGAAGAAGCCGAGCGCGAGGTCCATCTCAGAAGCCACGGCTCGCTGCACGAGAGCGAGGTGCCGCTTTGGGCCTTGAACGCGCCTGATTTCGCGCCGGGCGATGCGCCCCGCCATTTCGAGTGCGTTCGCTACGTAATGGATAAATTGTAATAGAGGATAGAAACGCGGCCCCTCGTCAAGGATTGCGCTTCACCCAGGGGAATTTCTCGTCGATGCCCGGCCAAATCTCGCGGATGGAGAAAAAACAAATCGCTATCCAGATGGCGAGGCCGACCTCGAAACCCTCGAGTACCCGCACCATCCAGATGAAATCGAACACGCCCAGAACCAGGGCCGAGAGATAACAGCACCACGTCAGTCCGCGCCAGGTCGCCAGCCCGAACACGCCCAGGGCCACCCCTCCCGCCAGCGTCGCCCAACCGTAACCCACCCTGCCCGGCTGGTTCGTATAGAGCGCCGACGCGGTGAAGGCGAGCATCAAGGTGGCGACCAGCAGCGTGGTCTTGGCCGCGCGATTCGCGCTGAACGCTCTTTCTTCATTTTCAAGGGGTTCATTCACCATGCCTTTGCTTCCTGTGGTTTGACGTCGACCGACCGAGGGTACGTCATCCTCCCCTCGTTGCCTAGCCGCTCGCCTGTGTGCTGTAATCGAGCCTTCGAAATTCCATTCCATCTTGCGAGGAGGACGCCCCTTGAAGGCGATGGTGCTGAGAGAGCCGGGAAAACCCTTTGTCGAGGAAGAATATCCAGACCCCGTGCCGGGGCCCGGGGAGGCGGTCGCGAAGATACTGGCCTGCGGCGCCGGGCTGACCATCCACCACGCCCGCATGGGCCGGGTGTCCGGGGTGGATTATCCCCTCATCATCGGCCATGAGATCACCGCGGTCATCTCCGCCGTGGGCGCGGGCGTGGAGGGCCTTCAGGAGGGCGACGCGGTGACCGCCCATTTCTACGTCACCTGCGGGAGGTGCAAGTGGTGCCTCATCAACCGCGAGACGCTGTGCGAGAATTTCACGGGCTACATCGGCCGCCAGGTGCAGGGGGCCTATGCGGAATACATCAAGCTGCCCGCAAGGAATTTCATCAAACTTCCCGCCGGGCTCGACTATGAGAAGGACGCGGCGGAAGTCTCCGTCATCTGCGACGCGATAGCCACTCCCTACAAGGTGACGAGGCGCGCGCGCATCGCGCCTCTCGAGACAGTGGCCGTCATGGGCGCGGGCGGCGGCGTGGGAATCCACATGGTCATGATGGCGAAGTGGGCGCACGCCAGAGTCATCGCCGTGGACATCGCGGCGAACAAACTCGGCAAATGCCGCGACGTGGGCGCGGATGAGGCCGTCGACGCATCACAAGGCGACGTGGCGGGCGCGCTTATGGACTTGACGGGCGGCAAGGGCGTGGACGTGGTGATCGATTTCGTCTCCTCCGCCTCCACGATGGAAGCGGGCGTTCAGGCCCTGGGAATCGGCGGACGCCTCGTGACCCTGGGCGGCACGGGGCAGACGTTTCAGACCGCATCGCGCAATATGGTGCAAAAGGAACTGGAACTCATGGGCAGCCGGTACGCGTCGAAACAGGAGCTCAAGGAATCGCTCGACCTCGTGGCGCGGGGCGACGTCTGGCCCGTGGTGACGGAAACCTACTCGTTCAACGTCGATGAGGTGGAAAAGGTCCACGGGCGGCTGGAAGTGGCCGCCGTCACGGGCCGCGCGGTCGTCGTGATGGATTAGGCTTTAGGCGTCAGCGAACTAGTTGGCGATCTTCCATTGCCCGTCGGGCTGCCTGCAGGCGGTGCCGTAGGCGCTTTGCTCTTTGCCGTCGATGACGATCGACTGCTGGAACTCCCGGCAATACTGGTTGATTTCGTTCTTGAAGGCCGGTTTGGGAACGACGACGCCGCACACCCGCCTGTCTGGATTGTCCCAGACGGTGCGCGTGCCGGAGCGCTGGTTCTCGAGCGCGTACTGCGTGGCGCTCGCGAGCTTGAGCCGCTCGGCGTCATCGAGGTCTCGTCCAATCTGCCCGCCGATGACGCTTCCCAGGAGTGTCCCCGCGAAGGTCGCCAACCCCCGGCCGCTCCCCCTGCCTAGTTGATGTCCGATGACGCCGCCGCCGATAGCGCCTATCACCGAGCCGAGAACCTCGTTGTCGTTATTCGAGATATAAGCCGCGCAGCCATAATCCGGAGAACTATAAACGTAACGCTTACGGGGGTAGGGCCGATAGATGACGCGGGGGCCGGTCCAGACAGGATATCCGTACCAGACGGGAGCGACGAAGCGCGGGCCGTACCAGTACCTGTGGCGAACGATAGTGCGGGGACGACGGGGATGGCGACGCCATTTGCGATGCTGACGCGCTCTTTGGTGTCGCTGCGATTTATATTTATGATGCCGATTAATTCCGTGGCGCCGACCGCGACGGTCACCCGCCGCCGCATCGTTTACCAGAAAAACGACCGCCAAAACGCTCAACGCGATGATAATTCCATAACGCCTCATCTATCCATCCCCCCTGAAACTTTTCCAGTCCGCTAGGAAAAGATGTAAACCGGTGACTCTCTTATTATACTCATAGACGACGCCGGGTTCCATCTGCGTTAAGTTATTGATAATATTTCTCTTATCTATCTCATGCCCGAAGCGTCTCTCACGCCATCCAAAGGCCCACTACGGGCCGACTTCTATCCATATTCGGCAGTGGTCGCTCGAACCCCACTCATCGACGCCGTTCAGGGCGCGGACGGTCACGCTCTCGTGGAACCCCCGCGAGGCGAAGGCGTAATCGAGCTGATTCCGGGCGGTCATCGGAGATTGTCTCGTCGTGTAGTAGGTCGGAACGTTCTCCGTATCTTTAGGCAAACCTTGCGGCGAGGGCTCCGCCCGCCTGCCGTTCGGGTATTGCGGCCCAATGAATTCCAGGCCCAGCGCATCCATGCGATCGAAGATCGTGCGATCCCGGGCCGGGAGCGCCAGTGGATTGTCATCCGTCGCGCCGTAGATAGTGTTGAGATCACCGGCCGCCAGAATGCGGTGCGTCGAGGGGTTAATGTCGCCGATGAAGGCGGACAAGTCCGAGATGATTCGGTGGGCCGACCCATCCTGATAGCCTACCCTCCATTTCGTCCCGGTCGTGATATGGGGCTTGATCCAGCGCGCATACATCGACACCACAATAAACGGCTCCCCTTCTCCCGGAATAACCCTGGCGGCGGCGATGGCGCCGATACCGCTGACCGGGATTTCGTCGCGCTTCGCCACGCTGATCGGAAAAACGCGCTTGAACCATTCTACCTCGACCCGTTCAGAGAGTTTGACGACCATCGCCCCTCGGTCATAGAGACCCTCCTCCCACGGCTCCCAGGGGTCTTGAGGCCCGGCTTCGACCGGACGGGCCAGATTGGACGGCGGCCTACCCGCCTCCTGTAGCAAGGCGACGTCCGCATCCATCTCCAACAGTTCTTTCCAAGGCGGGTTTCTCTTGCCGATGTTCCAACACACGATGCGCGTCATGGCGATGTATTCGCTCCGATTATTCTTAGGTAGTTTGATTGGGCATGTCGGACGTGGGCACGCCGCACAGTCAATTCATACCAGTAGTATAGTTGGGGCCGACTCGCCGAATCAAAGGCTTGACGCCTCTCGTTTCCATTGCGGTGAGGAGAAACGCTTGCACTTTGAAGATTCCCGCGCTCGCCTGTAGAATCGCCCTTCCGCGGAATCACGCAATCATTCAGGAGGTTTCAGGTTTCATGGGCGAAGGCGTTGCGTTTGAAAAATGGGAAGTCGGGAGCAAATTCACCACCCGGGGCAGAACCATCACCGAGACCGACGTGGTGAACTACGTCAACCTGGTGGGCTATACGGAAAGCCTTTTTCTCGACATGGAGTTTTTAAGGGGAAAAGGCCACAAAAGACGCATGGCGCCGGCCCTATTCACCTGCGGGATAGCGGATACGCTCATCGTCCAGACGGGCGTTCTGCACGATTACGCTATCGCGCTCTTGGGCGTGGACGGCTTGGTCGCGCGCGCGCCGGTGTACGTGGGCGATACGCTGAAAGTGGAAGTGGCGACGACCGACGTTCGCCCCTCCAAAAGCAGGCCCGATCGCGGCGTCGTCTCCACGCACCAGAGGGTAGTGAATCAAAAGGGCGAGGTGGTGCTCGAATACGACGTAAAGCGCATGCTTCTCAGAAGCGATGCTTGAGGCGGGCGCTCTACAACCCGAAAAACTCTCTCGCCGTTCCGCTCCAGATTTTTTCCGCATCCTCCGGTGAAATATCCAGCGCGTTCACCATGTCGGCGTGGCGCTTCACGGGCACCCAGGGGGCGTCGCTCGCGAACATCATGCGCGATGCGCCCATCTCCTTCAGGGAAAACTCGAGCGCCGTTTGGGAGTGAACCACCGTATCCGTGCAGAAGCGCGCGAAGTAATCGCTCGGTTCGCGGGTGATCAAGTCCTGATCGTCTCGGTAGCGTGAACTCAGGTTGTCCACCCGCCCGATGAAGAGCGGAAGCGACGCGCCTCCATGCGGCAACAACACCTTGAGAGCAGGATGGCGCTCCAGCACGCCGCCCAGAATGAGTCTCAGCGCCGCCAGACACTCATCGAACATGAAGCCTATCATCGGCCCCAGCCAGTGGTCCTTATACTGCGGCCCCGATGGAGAAGGCCCCGGGTGCAACACGAGCGGAACCCCGCGCTCGGCCAAGAGGCCCCACAGGGGTTCAAGGGCTGCGTCGTCGATGTAGCGTCTGCCGCCGATGTAGGCGAACACCTGCAGACCCACGAAACCCAGCTCATCCACGCAGCGCTCCAACTCGCGGCAAGCCGCGTTGATATCCCCGAAGCCGAGCGAGGCCACCCCCCGGAATCGCCCCGGATGAAGCGCCGCGGCCTCGGCCAGTCCGTCGTTGCCGATTCTCGCGAGTTCATCCGCGTCTTCGGGGCTTTTGGCGAGGTCCGCGCCTGGAATGTTCATGCTGATTAGGGCAATATCGATTTCCTGCTCATCCATTTCGGCGAGCTTGATGGCGATGTCCAGGGCGGGAGGCCGCATCGGAAGTTTCTCATCCGGGCTCGCCCACGCCCACCAGAAATCCTCCGCTTTCTCGTAGTGCGGAAAGTCGGAGCGGGCGGCGAGCGCCTTGACGTAGGCTTGCGGCACGTGATGGGTCTGAACGTCGATGCGCATGGAATTCTCCCGATGTATGATGGGAATATATACGAGACAAGGAGATTATTCCCCCGAAACGAAGCGGATGCAAATTCTGTGAGGAGATGATTGTGAAAACGACAGGAGTAGCCGTCATCGGCGCCGGTGGCATCGGAACGCTCAGAGCGCATTCTTGCGCGCAAATCCCCCAGGTGGACTATCTCGCCGTGTGCGACATCGTGCCCGAGAAGCTCGACCGCCTGGCGGAGTCGGTGCGGGCCGACGTGGCGACGGAAAAATATGAAGTGGTGATAAGGGACGAGCGCGTGGGCGCCGTCATCGTCTCCTCGGACGAGGAGTTTCACCACGGCCCGGCGGCGCTGGCGGCCGAACTGGGCAAGCCCGTGCTCATCGAAAAACCCTTCGTCCTCAATCTGGACGAGGCGGACGACATTCTTTCGAAAGCCGAAGCGTCGGGCGCGGAGATTTTCGTGGGCTACACCCAGCGCTACAGAAGGCGCTTTCTGCTCGCGAAACAGGCGGCTTTCGCCGGCCAGCTCGGCGACATCGTGATGGCGCTCGGCAAGATTTACGTGACGCGCGCCGTGGGCGAGGCCGTGGCGAAGCGCTCGCCCAACACCACGCCCTCCATCAATACCCTCACCTACATGGTCGACCTCATCCTCTGGTACATGGAGGGGAAAAAACCCGTCGAGGTCTACGCCCGCTCGGCGAGCTTCGTGTTCAAGAAATACAACCGCGACGATTTCCAGTGGATGATCGTCACCTTCGACGACGGGAGCGTGGCCACGCTGGGCACGAGCTGGCTCCAGCCCCACCACTGGCCCGCCTATACGGCGACGATGGAAATCGACTTGCAAGGCACGAAGGGCTCGCTGAACGTGGACGACGCGCACCGGGACGTGATTCTGGCGCCCGAAGAGCCGATTCCCTGCCCCTACACGCCCGAACATCAGGTGAACGTCGCCTTCCTCGGTTCCGCCATGCCGGGAGATTTCGTGATGGGCGAGTTCTTCGGCCCCATGAAGGAGGAAACCGACGCCTTCGTGCGCCACATTCTGGGGATCGGCGGGGTGGGACTCGCCACGGGCGCGCACGCGAGAGACGTACTCGCACTGACCATGGCGGCGGACCGCTCGTGTAGGGAAGGGCAGGCTGTGCAAATATGAATAACTAAAAAGATCAATTACACCCGCTGTTTTGCGGCTATCGAATTAAACTTGAGCAAAAACAAAAGGTTCCTGCTAGTGATAGGAGAACACTTACTATGAAACGATTGTTCATTGGATTAGTGTCGCTCTATATAGTTTTCTTGGTAGTGAATACAACTTGTGCCGCCGAACCGTTCGGTTTCAATATCGACAAACACCCTAAAAATTACGAATATTGTAAAAAGGCTAAAAAGCAACGCTACTGGTGGAATTGCAATTCAGCCTCCCGTCCCCACAGTGCATTCGAAATTTACTTCCTTCAATATGTTGGAGGTGTTGGAATATGCGTCATTAAAGGAATTGGGAAAGTAATTAAAAATGACGCTTATGGAACGAGCACGATTTCCACTATCGACAAACTGCACGACCAACTAGCCAAAAAATACGGGACCGGGAAAAAACACGACTTTCTACGCTCTGGCTCTATTTGGAATGATCCTAGAGACTGGATGATGGGAATCCGAAAAAGGGAAAGGACTTACGCTTATTCGTGGTGGCCAAAATATGGATTCCAGCCTGTAGGAAACGTAAAAAGCCTTGTCGTAGCAGCTAAAGCTATTCGTAGTGGTGGGTACGCCGTCGTGGAGTTTAATCTTGCCACAAAAGTTAAATGCGACAAGAAAATCGAAGAAGATGAATCCAAAGCATTTTAACTAGTACGAATTTCCACTTAGACTGTTCGCCGCTGCGTGTTCCTTCGCTTCTCGGCGGGCTAGCGCGGCATGAGGTTTCTGATTTGCGCCTCGAGCGGTTCGGTTGTGAGTCGCCGATAGCCGAGGTGGCGGGAGAGGGAATCGCCGTCGTGGCGTTGCCCGTCGCGCCAGATGTCCAACAGGAATCCGCCGCTCTCGCCATTCATCCACCATTTTCCGCCGAACTTCGTCTTCAAGACCTCGGACATCTGGGCCTGGAGCATCCACGCCCGCAGATAATTCGCGCAGTAGAAAAACGGGTCCACGTCGTCGAGATAGGAGACTTCGGGGTATTCCACCCTCGTCGCGGCGCTCAGCTTCTCCCGGTAAACGGCGTCTTTGCCCGCGAGTTCCGCCCCCTGGTGAAGCGTGAGCTCATAATCGATTTTCGCCGCATAGCGCCTCAGCATGTATAACTCGAAAAGCGCATGATGCGCCAGAAACGCCGCGTAGTCCGAAGCCTCCCCGCCCAGGGCGTCCTCGAGCCAGAGCGGGTCGAACAAAAGATGATCGAAGAGCATGGCGAACCCCTCGGTCACGGAGTTGTCCCCCAGGCGTTTCCACTCGAAAGCCGCATCCGCCGCCACGTTGGCGAAATGAAGCGCATGGCCGAGTTCGTGCCAGAACGCGCGGTAATCGTCATAACCGCCCCGGGGTCTGATGACGAGGTAAACCTCCTCAGGCACGTGCAGGGAGGCGCAAAACGCGCGGGGACTCTTGAGCGGGCGATCCTCGATGTCGAGGCGCACCCGACCTCCCGCCGAGAGATCGAGGCCCATCGAGGCGCAAACCTCCCTCGCCGAGGTTTCGATTTTCTTCGCCGGGAAAAGAGCGTCGTACCCGGCGCCGCGAAAACAGTACTGCGCATCGTGGCGCTGCGCGGAAGCCGGGGGAACGTCCGCTCGGCTCAGTTCTTCTTCCATCGCCTCCGCGTAAAGCGCCCCGGTGCGCCCTAAAAACCGATCCAACTCCTTGTGAACCGGCTCAAGCTCATAGCGCTTAAGCGCCGCCATCATCCCCAGGTAGCCCTCGAAACCCAAATCATCGGCCATTTCATGAGTGGTGTGATGAATCTTTTCCAAGAATTCGTTCTTCTGCGCCAAGGCCTCCGAGCGGGCGTTTTCCAGAAAATTCCGATTCTCACGGTTCGACTCGTTCAAGAGCGCGACGGCGCTTTGCCGATAGGGAATGGACTCGCCCCCGGGCGTTTTCACGATCGTTTGCGTCTCGAAAAGGAGCGCCCCCTCGCTCAACTCCCTGGTCGCATCGCGTATGTGGCCCAAGGTCAAAAAACCGCGCAACTCGGAGAGCCTCGTGGATTCGGCTTCATCGTCCGCGGAATCGGCGAGGGAGCGGAGAGTATGGATGTTCTCGCGCGTGAAAAGGTCGGCGTATTCGGCGAAAATCTCGCTCAGGCGCACTTCTTCCTTGAGACCGGCTCCGACCTCGTACCACTCTTTTCGCGATTCGGTGAGAAAGGCTTCGGCGCGGGTACGGATATTCGCCAAGCGCAGTGGATTCATATGACGGGCCGGGTGAACCCGCGCGGCAGGACGATGATGCCGGAAGGATCGGATACGGCGCCGGGGTAGGCCTCGGCGTTCCCGACCGTGACGCAAGCGCCCGCTTCTATCTGGTTGAACCTGTCGAGAATCGCCTTTTGCAGCTTCGCCCCGGCTCCGATGTGGGTGTGATCCATGACGATGGAATCGACAACCTCCGCCCCTTTTTCGATAATCACGCCGCGACCGATGACGGAACGCTCGATTCGCGCCCCCACAATCTGGCACCCCTCTCCGATGAGTGCGTTTTCCACCTGCGTGGATACGATGCGGCTGCCCGGCCCCGGGTAGGCGCTGGTGTGTATCGGCCAGTCGGGGTTGCTCAGATCAAGGCGCGGCGCCTCTCCCAAGAGGTCCATCTGCGTCTCCCAGTAGGTCTTGATCGTGCCCACGTCGCGCCAGTAGCCCTTCTCCTCGGTGGGCCTCACACCCGGGATCTCGTTTTTCATAAAATCATAGGCGTAGAGTTTTTTGCGCTCGCCCAGCAAGGCGGGGATGATGGTGCGCCCGAAGTCGTGTTCTCCCTCGCGCCCCGCGTCGCTGATGAGCGCATCCATCAGCACCTGGGAGGAAAACACATAATTCCCCATGGAGCATAGGGCGCGCGCGGAATCGCCCGGCATGGGCCGGGGGTGGGGAGGCTTTTCGTCGAAACGCTCCACCCGCCCCTCCTCGTCCACGGCCAGCACCCCGAAGCCGCGCGCCTCTTCGATGGGCGCAGGCAGGGCCGATATGGTCGCATCCGCTCCGCTTTCGAGATGAAAACGAACCATCTGGCTCACGTCCATGCGGTAGATGTGGTCCGCCCCGAACACCAGGACGATGTCGGGCGCATTGTCGGTCACCAGGTTTCTGTTCTGATGGATGGAATCCGCCGTTCCCTTGAACCAGAACTCGCCCGAGCGCTGCTGGGGCGGGACGGCCGTCACGAAATTCTTACCCAGCGCCCCGCTGATGTTCCACGAGCGCCTTAAATGCTCGATCAGCGATTGCGACAGGTACTGCACCAGCACGTAGATGGACTGATAGCCCGAGTTCACCAGATTGCTCAACGCGAAGTCGATGAGGCGGTATTTCGAGCCGAACGGCACGGCCGGCTTGCCGCGCGCCACCGTCAAGGGGCGAAGCCTGTTTCCGGCGCCGCCCGCCATGACGAAGGATATGACTCTGGGATCACGCGAATCCAACCTCTGCCTCCTTTGTTCGCCTCGTCTCAACGAGGCTGCGGGCGCATCGCCTTTTCGTATAAATCGACATAACGGGGAGCGACGCCGTCCCAGCCGGAGTTCTTCTCCATCGCGTTGTGCATCATCATACGCCAAAGCCTCTGATTCAAAAACACTTGGCGAATCGCCTCCATCCCGGCGAGGAAATCGGCAGGAGCGAACGCGTCGAAATGAAAGCCGGTGTCCACGTCCGGCTCAGGCACGGGAGATGAGTGAACAGAATCCGCGAGCCCGCCGACCCGCCGCACGTAAGGGAGAGCGCCGTAGCGCATGGCGTATAGCTGGTTCAGGCCCGAAGGTTCATAGCGCGAGGGCATCAGCAACACGTCGCCCCCCGCGTACATGCGGTGAGAGAGCGCCTCGTCGTAGGCGGGCGCGAACGCCACCCGGCCCGGATAGGCCGCGGCGGCCTCGGCCAGGGAATCCTCCAAGTCCTCCTCGCCGGTTCCCAGGACGGCCAGGCTTACGCCTGATTCCATCAACTCGTCCATCGTTTCGAGAATCAGGTCGATTCCCTTCTGATGCGCCAGCCGCGAGACGACGACGCACAAAGGGCCCTTTGCGTTCGGGTCCAGCCCCAACTCCACCTGAAGCGCCGCCTTGCACTTCGCCTTTCCTGCCGGATGCGCGCTCGAAAACGGAGCCGGAACGTGGGGGTCGCTTTCGGGATTCCAGACCGCATCGTCGATGCCGTTCATGATGCCGAACAAAGAAGAAGATTTGAGAGCGACCACTCCTTCGAGCCCCTCTCCCTGTTCTTTCGTCAGCATCTCCTGCGCATACCGCTCGCTTACCGTGGAGAAGACGTCGCTGAACAAGATGCCGCCCTTCATGAAGTTCACATCGTCGTGAAATTCCAGGCCCTCGAAGCCCATCGCCTCATCGGGCAGGCAGGTGTATGCGAAATCATCCGGGTGGAACCGGCCCTGATACGCCAGGTTGTGGATGGTGAAAACGGTGGAAACACCGCTCCAATTCGCATCGTCCGCGCGGCGATATTTCAACAAGGGGGGTATCAAGGCGCTTTGCCAGTCATGACAATGGATGACGGACGGATACGCCCCTTCCCGCTCCATGTGCGAGAGCACGCCCCGGGCGAAACGCGCGAAGCGCTCCGCGTTGTCGGGAAACGCCCCGCGCGCGTCCCCGTAGAATCCCTCCCGGTCGAACAGCTCATCGGCGGCGACGAGCTTGACCGAAACGCCCTCGTGTTCGAGCGAGAACACCTCGTAGTGATCATCCGAGAAGACGTCTGCGACCTGCGTCGGGGAGCCGGGCTCGTATTTACGGAGAATGGAGCGGTACGCGGGCAGGTAGACGCAGACTTTGTGGCCCATTCGCTCCAGCGCCGGCGGCAGCGCGCCGATGACGTCACCCAGCCCGCCCGATTTGGCGAAGGGAAACATCTCGCTCGCCACCATGGTGATTTCGATTGGTTTTTCCGTCACGCCGCCGACTCCCGGGTTCATCGCTTCCTCGTCTTGCCGCCGCATGCCTTCGCTTATCGAAGCCTTCGGCAATCTATTCATGAATCATAACGCTTATGTTACAATCGAATGAATGGTTCATGAAAAAGGCGTGGAGGTTCCATGCGATATCTGGTGCGCGGAAAAGTCATCGATGGTAAAAGCGCCGCCTTGCTCGAAGCCATCGAATCGGGCGAACTCGGGCGCGGCTCCATCGCGCACGGAACTTTCCTGAAATGTATGAAAGACGCGAGGCTCACGACCGAGGGCGAAGTCCGCTGGCTCGAGGTCTGCTACTGCCGCGAGGCGTTCGGGCCGGGTTATGAGTTGTACGAGGAACTGCCCTACTGGGAGGCGTATTTCGAGGAGATCGACGTGCGCTTCGCCCGAAAACTCGAAGATTGCGAGGGCTATCCCGTCTGCGGCGATTGCGATTGCACGGAAAAGCTCGAGGCGAAACTGGATAAACTGGGCGTACCCTTCTTCAAGCACCTGGAAGAAACCGCCTCTCCCTCTCAATCCTCAATTTGAGTCGGCCCAACGCGCGGGTCCTACTTTTTTGGTGAGTTTCCACCTGTCGTGTATCCATAGGTACTGCTCCGGCCCTTTCCGTATGAAATTTTCCGTCTCCTCGTTCACCGCCCTCGTGAGCCTCTCGATTTCCCCCTTCGCGCTTTGCGCATCCATATCGGGGACTATCGGCTCACTCACCAAAACCTCATAGCGCCGGCCATCGCCTTTTCTCAGGCACGAAATCAGCACGATGGGCCGGTTGTACAAAACCGCGAGCGCGGCGGGGGCGGGCGTCGTCCTGGCGGGCTTGCCGAAAAACGGCGCGTCTATCCCCTCTCCGCCCGCGTTCTGATCCGCCAGAATCGCCACCGAACGACCCTTGCGCAGCGCCTCGCGCAAGTGAAAGAAAGCGTTTTTTTTGGCGAGTATTTCCTGCCCGGAGGATGTGCGCATTTCATACAGTGCGGCTTCGAGCTTCCGGTTGTCGAGGGGACGCACGGGGATGGTGAGCGGAATCCCCGCCAGCGCACCGGCATGGGCGAGGCACTCCCAATTCCCCAAATGCGGCACGACGAACACGCAGCCGCCCGCGTCTTCGTGAATCGCGCGCACCTTTTCGAACATCTCCTCCGCTCCTTCCACGATCTCGCGCATCGTCTCCTCTGCGCGCCTGGGCTCGAAGCGATAGAGAAACTTCGCTCCCTCCAGACAGGTGAGGACGAACGACTGGCAACTGCGCTTCGCCAGAACCAGGCGCTGCGTCTCGTCGAGTTCGGGAAAGGCAATGCGCAGGTTGGCCCGCGCGATGCGCCTTCTCCTCGGAGCGAGGCGAAAAATCGCCTCTCCCGCCACGGCTGCAAACGCGCGGCAAACCCCGTAGGGCAGCAGGCGAACCACGCGCAGAAGCGAAACGAGTACGGCGTATTCCACCCATTGGTGAAACGCGTTCTTGTCCTTGCTGCGCCTTCTCTTTTTGGGTTTCCCGGATTTGCTCACGGCGCGGCGACGATGGTCGCGGAGGATTGCCCGCCGATGCCGTGACTCAAGGACAGGAACGCAGCCCCCGCGACGGCGCACTCTTCGGTGGGGATGTGGAGGGCTTCGAACGCATCGTCTTTTTGCTCCAAACCCGGCGTGGGCGGGAGGCGGCCGTCTTTGAGGGCGGAGAGCCCCAAGATCATCTCGCTCAAATCACTGGCGGAGCCCATATGTCCCGTATAGGGCTTCCAGCCTGCGAGCGGAATCGCGCCTTTCGCCTTGTCGCAATACGAGAGCAAGGCGGACAATTCGCCCGCGTCTCCTTGCGGCGTCGCGCTCCCGTGGGGAAGGATGAAAGCCAACTCATCGGGAGAGAGGCCCGCCTCGGCCATGGCCGATTCCACCGAATGGCGCACCGCTCCAGTTGGAACGGGAATATAGCGCTCGGAAGAAAATTCCTGACAATTCGCCGTCCCCAGGATGCGGCCCAGGGGCTTGGCTCCCCGCGCCCGGGCGGATTCGACACTCTCGAGCACCAGAGCGGCGGCCCCTTCTCCGGGGAAGAATCCATCGCGCCTCTTGTCGAAAGGCCGAAACGACGCAGGACCATCTTTCGCCTGGGAGAGAATCCCCAGGCCGTCCAGTTCCAGAAGCATCACGGGGTGCGCCCAGCTTCCGCAACCCACGATCAGGCCGACGTCGGCCTCCCCAAAGCGAAGCACGCGGTCGCAATTCTCGAGCGCCTGCGCGCCGCACGAAGACAGGCTGGAGAAACTGCCGTTCGGCCCCATGAATTCGTACATGGCCGATAGATAGCTGAACAGATTGTTCGGCAGGCCCTCGAGCAGGAAAAAAGGGCTTACCTTGTGGAGAGCCGCTTCGTTCAGGGACTCGGGGTTCGGCACATCCCACGCCTCGCCGGCGGTCTGTTTGAGCGCCGCGTAGAAATCCACATAGCCCACCCGCGTGAAATCGCCGGCGCCCACATAGAGGGCCTTTCTCTCGGGCGCCACTTCGCTCATGCCGAGGCCGGCGCAAGCCACCGCTTCCGCCGCCGCGTAAAGCCCCAGGACGGAGCTTCTGTTCAGAAATTTCCGCTGGCTCGCGAGTCTGGGCGGCACCTCGGGCGGGTCTTCGTGGCCGGGGATTGCGCCACGGTAGAAGAAATTATCCGGAAAAGAGTCGTTCTCCTCGCCTGGATGATAGGCGACGCCACTTCTGCCGGCGCGAAGCGACTCCCAGTTCTCCGGGGCGCTCTCGCCCACAGAAGTCAGCAACCCCACGCCCGTGATCCACACATCCGCGCCTCGCATCGGTCATCCCGCCTAACTCAACCGAATCTCGCGGCCGAGAATACGAAAATGATGACGCTGCTCTTCGGGATCCTCGTAATCCGCAAGACGCACCACCTTTGCCCCAAAATCGGCGACCACCCGGCGCTCTCCCTCCACGGTGGCCACCCCCCTGAAATGTTTAAGTCCCTCCTCCTCTCCCCGAGCCTCCACGTTCAGGAGGACCTGATCCCCCGGAAAGGCGAATCCATAGTACCTGACGCTGCGAACCTTTTCCAAAAGAATCCACCGGGTGAAATCAGAACCCGCCGCCTCGAGCCAGCCGGCAAGCTGCACCAGTCCCTCGAATATCAGCGCGCCCGGCATGACGGGAAACCGGGGAAAATGAAACTCCAGATAATCCTCGCTCATCGTGACGTTCTTCACGCCCTGTATGGAGGCTCCCGCCTCCCACGCCATCACCCTGTCCACGAGCATGTATCTCAAACGAACAACCCCCTAGCCGATTTCTTCCGGCCCGTCATCGCTTAAGAGAATCACCTGGGCCACCGCCAACTCCAGCGTATGGCTCAGCGAAATGGTGGCCTGGGTGATCTTCTTAAGTGCGCTCATGCGCTCCATCGAACCGCTCAGCTTGAGCGTGGGTTTGCCCGAGGCCGCCGATTCCACCTCGATCTCGCGCAGACGGCCTCGACCGCCCAGCCCGCCCGGCTCGGAGAGGCCGAGGCCGAAGGCCTTGAGACAGGCCTCTTTCGCCGCGAAGCGAGCCGCGAAATGGGGATAGGGATTGCGGCGCTTCAAGCAATAGGCGCGCTCGGCTTCCGTGAACACGTCTTCGCCGAACGCCTCGTGACGCTCGTAGGCCTCCTTTAAGCGCGCCACCTCCACCAAATCCACCCCCTGGTACAGCCGCATTCCTTAAAATCTCCCGTGTTCAGCCGGTAAGCAGGCCGCCATCCACGGCTATCGCCTGGCCGGTGATGTAGTCCGATTGCGCCGAAGCCAGGAACACCACGAGCCTGGCCACGTCCTCGGGTTCACCAAAGCGGCCAGCCGGTATGCGCCCTAAAATCACGTCGCCGCCCTTCTCGCGCACGCGCTCGCTCATGTCGGTGACGATCATCCCCGGCAAAATGGTGTTGAACTGAATACCCCGTTTTCCCATTTCGGCGGCGCAGGCGCGCATGAAGGCGATGATGCCCGCCTTGGCGGAAGCGTAGTTCGTCTGACCGGCCCCGCCCGAGACCCCCATGACGGAGGAGATGCTGATCACCTTGCCGGAGCGTTTTCTGAGCATTATCTCGCCCGCCGCCTTCGTGCAGTGATATGCGCCGTCCAGGCTCACGCCGATGACCTTCCGCCAGCCGGCGGGCTTCATCGTGAGCAGCAGACCGTCCTGGATGACGCCCGCGTTGTTCACCAGGATGTCCAGCGTGCCGAAATCCTTCTTCACCTTATCGAACATCGCCGTCACCTCCTCGAAAGAGGAGACGTCGGCCTGGTAGGTGAGCGCCTTGCCGCCGGCTGACTCGATCTCCTGTTTCACTTCCTCGGCGGCCTCGGCCGAGCGGCTGTAGTTGACCGCCACCGAAGCGCCCGCCTCGGCCAGGGCCGCGCAGCAGGCGCGTCCGATGCCCCGCCCGCCTCCGGTCACCAGCGCAATTTTTCCGCTCAAATCGATTTTCATTCTGAATCACCTTTCTTCTAAGTCTCTAAGCCGCCTTTCTCACGAGGAGGGTGGCGTTTTGACCGCCGAAGCCGAAGGAATTCGTGATGGCGGCGGGCACGGGCATCTCCCTCGCCCCCTCGGCCACGTAGTCGAGATTACACTTCGGGTCCGGGTTCTCCAGATTCGTCGTAGGATGCACGATGTCGCGCGCGACGCTCAAGGCCGTGAAGATGAACTCGGGCGCGCCGCAGGCGGCGATCAGATGCCCGATCATGGATTTCGACGAACTCACCGCCAGCGAATCCGCCCGCGCGCCGAACACCTCGCGAATCGCTTTGCTCTCGACCGGATCGTTGAGCTTCGTGCCCGTGCCGTGCGCGTTGACGTAAGCGACGTTAGAAGGCGCGAGACCCGCATCTCCTATCGCCTCGCTCATCGAGCGAACAGCACCCCGGCCCGCCGGGTGCGGGGCCGTCACCTGGTGGGCGTCCATGCTCGCGCCATAGCCGGAAAGAGCGGCGTAGGGCGCAGCGCCCCTCTTGCGCGCATGGGCTTCTGATTCGAGAACCACCACGCCCGCCCCTTCGCCCACGGCGAGGCCGGAGCGTTTTCTGTCGAACGGGCGGCAAACGGGATCTTTCGACTTGGACGCGGCGCCCAATAGCAGGAATATGGCCATCCCGACGGGATGGATCATCGAATCGGCCCCGCCGCAAAGAACCACGTCCGCCTCGCCCCGGCGAATCATGCGCATCCCGAGGCCTATCGCCTGTCCCGCAGCCGCGCAGGCGGAGGTGATGGTGCCGGTGGGACCCCCGAGTTCGAACCACTCCGCAATCCTGGAAGTCGCCCGCTCGGGCGGGTTGTTGAAGTAGCCCGAATCTTGCGTTTTGTCGAGTTCTTTGGCGAAGCGCGCGGCGTCGAAGCCGTTTTCCGGGTCCGCCCAGGCGGAAAAATCCTCCAGCCGGTAGCTGCTCAGCCCGGTTCCCATCACCACGCCCGCGCGCTCGGGCGCATAATCTCCGGGGCGCATCCCGGCGTCCGCCACCGCGCTCTGCGCGGCATCGAGCGCGAACAGCACCCGGCGCTCGCCCTCTCCCGCGTATTCTTCGGGCAGTCTCTCCCTGATGGCGGAAAGCGCCTCTCCGGAGACCTCGCCCGCCCCGGCGATGGGCAGCGCCTTCGCGTCGAAAGATTCTATCGGCGCGATGCCCGATTCACCCGCCAGCGCGCGTCGCCACGAGGTTTCCACGTCGGCGCCCAGCGAGGTCACCATGCCGAGACCCGTGATGAATACCTGCGCGCTCATGCGCTCGCCTCGAACGCCAGCCAGCCGTAGCTTCTGAAGCGCTCTTTGAGACCCTCGGGGTCATCGTTGGGAAAGTGGGGATACACGAACCGCTCCGCTTTGGCCACGGGGACGCCGTCTTTTTCGATTCTCGCGCGGCACAGGCTCGCCCGTTCGTTCGTATCGATTATCTCGCCATGAATCTCCAAAGACACCCCCGGGCGCAGGTCGCTCGCCACCTCCACGTCGTCGATGAGCGAGATGACGCACGAGGTCTTGAAGTCATACGTGTAGACTACGAGCCATCCCGTAATCTGCGCCATCGCCTCTATCAAGACCGAGCCGGGCACCCGGGGGGCTCGCCTGAAATGGGCGTTCAGATACGCTTCCGAGAGTGGAAACGTCTTGACGCCCACGATGCGCTCGCCGCGCACCACCTCCTTGATCTGATCGAAAAAGAGAAACCGCAATTTCCCGTTCTCCCGTCAAGCTTTTTTGCCCACCACGAAGGCCGCGCATACGCCGTCGAAGCCCTGGGGCAGCACGAGCGCGTTTTGCGGTTCATCCGGCTCAAGGCCACCCGCCGCGCCGCGAAACAAATTCTCCATCACTGCGGGAGGCGGGAGCGATCCGCCTTCCGCCAACGCTCTTAGCGCCATGATCAAGTCCAGCGCCGGACTTCCCCCCCAAAGGTGGCCGAATATGCCCTTCGTCGCAAGCCCCCAAGGCTTGTGGCCCCCGAAAACGGAGGAAATCGTTTCCGCCTCCGCGTCATCCGCCCGGGATTCTCCCTCCCCATGAATCACGAGGAGGTCCACCTTTCCGGGCGCGAGACCGGCGCTTGCGAGCGCGCCTTGCGCCGATTGCTGAATCGCCCAAGCGAGGCCGCCTCGTTTTTTAAGCGCGCGAACCGAGGAGTAGCCCTTGAGCCAACCAAGTATTTTGGATTCGTCGGCATCATCCACCCCCTCGAAACGGATCACCCCCGCGCCCTCGCCCAGTCCCCCCGCTGCGGGCCAGACGCCCCGCCGCGTCGCGCGGGCCAGCATGCGCGCGGAAACCACCCCGCTCACACCGGCGGCAAGAGCGAGCCCCGCCTTGCCCAGAGCCACCGAGGCCGCCGCCTCGCAAACGGCGCGCGCCGTCGCCCCGGCGCCCGCGCTGAAAACGGCGTTCTCGCCTCGCCACCCATGCTGAATCGCCACCTGGCTGAAGCCTATCGCATTCGACAACCCGAGCGGCCATAGGGGGGGGATGCCGTCCATCCCCTCGCGGAAGAAATGCCCCAGGTCCGCCCGGCCCCCCGATTCCCTCGCCGCGCCGAGCAAGTCGTCGCTCCCCGGATCGACCGAGTCCATGCCTGCGAAAAAGGCGATTTCCTCACCCGCTACCTCCAGGGCCGCAGGAGGAGCGCCCATCGCATCGTGAACCGCCGCCAGGAGCATGTGGGTGTGATGGCCCATGAGCCTCGCCGCGCGACGATCCGCGCCGATGGATTCCGGGTCGATACGCGCACACCGCGCCGTTTCGATGGGAGGAAAACCGGCGAGTTCGGGGTCTGCGTCGGGAGAGAGGAGGGAGCGGCCCGCGCAAAGCGCTTCCCAGGCGGGTTCGACGCCACATCCCGCCGCCGTTACCAGGCCGACCCCGGTGATCGGAACGGGCGGAAACTTCACGCGATCTCGGGGCCGCCCAGACAAAGACAGGCGTTCTGCCCTCCGAAACCGAAACTGTTGGAGAGAGTCACGCGATGGGACTGCGCCCTCGTCTCGTTGGGCACGTAGTCGAGGTCGCACTTGGGGTCGCGGTTCTGGTAGTTGATGGTCGGCAGGATTTCCGAGCGGCGCATCCCCTCCACGGCCAGAATCGCCTCGATGGCGCCGGCCGCGCCGATGGTGTGGCCGATCATGGATTTGTTGGAGCTGATGGGTATCCTCTCCGCATGGGCGCCGAACACCTCCCTGATGGCCCTGGTCTCCGTGGAATCGTTCTTGGGCGTCGAGGTGCCGTGCGCGTTGATGTATTCGACGCCATCGGGCGCGATGCCCGCGTCTTCGAGCGCCTTTTTCATGGCGAACACCGCGCCCAGCCCCCTCGGGTGCATGTCGGTGATGCGAAACGCATCCGAGGAATCGCCGTAGCCGAGCACTTCGCCCAGAATCTCGGCGCCACGGGCGCGCGCGTGCTCGTGGCTCTCGAGTATCATCGCGCCCGCGCCTTCGGACATCACGAAGCCGTTTCGCCTCCTGTCGAAGGGACGAGACGCGCTTTGGGGGGTTTCGTATCTCTCCACGAGCGCGGTGAGCAGGACGAACCCGAGAAACCCGACGTAGGTGATGGCCGACTCGCAGCCGCCCGCCACCATGACGTCGGCCTTCTCGTCGCGGATGAGGCGCACCGACTCGCCGATCGCCTGTGCTCCCGCCGCGCAGGCCGAGCAGATGGAAACCGTGGGACCCCGGCAGTCGAAATCGAGAGCGACGACCGAGGTCGCCACGTCGGATTTTCTTCTGAAAAACGTCATCAGATCATAGACGCCGCGGCTTTTGAGTTCCTTGATGTCCCACCCGCCTTGTAAGGGGTCGCCATCCGTGGGCTTCCAATAGGGAAAGATGCGGAGCAATTCTTCGACCTGGGGGTGGTCGCCGTGGGAGCCGAGCGCGACGCCGACTCGCTTTCTCTCCGGAACCTCATCCAAGCGCGCCGTCCGGGCCGCTTGGGATACGGCCACGCGCATCATGCGCACGCCCCGGGTGGAGAATTTATCGAGCCTTCGTCCGCCGCCGTTTTCCTGCGAGTCGAGCCACTCGTCTTCTATCTCACCCGCGATACGGCAGGGAAGTTTTTCGGGATCGAAGCGCCGGACCACGTCGATTCCGGAGCGTCCCTCGCGCGCGGCGTCGAACGTGGAGGCGACGTCCCCGCCCAGAGGCGTCATCGCCCCGTATCCGGTGATCACGACCCGTCTGTCGCTACCGGCCATTCACACGTTCTCCCGGTAAAATGACTTGGATGAAGCCGGCGGCCTCAGGAGGAGAAGAGGCCTCTTTCCCCTTCCACCCGGTTCAGCCAGTTCTGAACCACTTCATCCCCGCTGGGCAAAGAGGCAGGCTCGTTCGTCTTCGCGCATACGATGCGCGTTCCATCTTCGGTCGTCCACACCGCCCCCGCCGGGCTCTTCCCGGGCAGGCAGTTCAGCACGTCGCGCACCGCGCCCGCCAGCGTTTTCGGCGTTACGAGGGCCGGAAGCTCATCCACGGGGGTTCCAGGCTCCAGATCCGCAGCCGCTTCGCTTTGGCGCAGCTTCAAGACCTCGACACCCTTTTCCGTCACCTCGCTCTCCTCGTTGATGGCCACGCCCTCGCCGAACATCTCCTCCACGTGCTCCAAAACGAAATTGCGCGCCATCTTGATGCCGAACACCTGCTCGAGGCGGAAGTTCACGTCCAGAAAATCGAGAGACAAAACGCCCAAGTCATCCACCAGGGAACTGTCCGGCTCGATGGTTTCCTCATCGATTCCCGTGGTGTGGGCGATTGCCTTTTTCACTTCTTCTAAAATCGTATCGTCTGATACCAGGTTGTGCGACATAGGTGTCCTCTGTAACGATCAAGCGCGCTGTCCATCCTCGCACATGGGCGCGCGCGAAATTCCCCACGCATTCAAGCGTATACAACCAAGGAGGGGAGCGAAAATCAACCGCTCCCGAAGAATCTCCCCCGTTCCATCACCCCGGAGGGCGGTTCAAGCGGTTGCTGAGTCCCCTGTCGACCACGAGGGTCTGCCCCCGTATGGAAGCCGCGCCCGCTCCGGCTAGAAAATAGACCGATTCGGCCACTTCCTCCGGCGTCACGAAATATCGTTCGTCCAATGCGTCCAACTCCGGCTGAATCATGCGCAGCGTCTTGAACGAATCGGTCTTCACCAACCCTGCGCAGACGGCGTTGACCGACACGCCTCTCTCCTCGAAACTCTCCGCCCAATGCCTGACCGCCGCCTCCATGGCCGCCTTCATGGGCCCCAGCGGGTATTCGGGACTATAAAAACGGCTTCCCAGACTCGAGATGAACACGACGGCTCCGCCCCGGCGCGAGAGCAGCGGAAGCGCCGCCTGCAGGCAGAAGACGTTGCCCAGAAAATTCGTCTCCACCAGCAGTTTGAGATCGCGCTCGAGGAGTTTTTCCCACGGCTTGAACGGCGCGCGCGCCGCGTTTAGGACAAGCACGTCGAGCCGCCTGAACTCCTCCTCCACCTGCGCGAACATGGTCTTGACGGAATCTTTTTTGGAAATATCCGCAGGAGCGGCGACAGCCCGTCCCCCGGCGGCTTCGACCTCGCGGCAAAGATCAGCCGCCATCTGGGAGGACCGGCCTCTCCCGTCCCTGTGATTCAAGACCAGGTGCGCGCCCTCGCGCGCGAAGCGCCTCGCAATGGCGGCGCCGATGCCGCGCGAACCCCCCGTCACCAAAACCACTTTATCCTTCATACCCGCCGATTCGGGCGCGTTCATGGCTCAACCCTCGCGTCTACTCCCCATTCGGCCCGCTCCCGCCCACGCCCACTCCCAAAAGGCGGGGAATCGCCTCCACCCTGCCGGAAAGCGACGAAGACTCACGGGCTGGAAATTTATATCCCACGGGCGCGCCGTCATCAAACGCCGCACGAGAAACCTCGAAATAAAGGATTGAATCCCCTTCCGAGACCTCATACAATGGATATCTTGCTTTTTTATTTTGAAGTCATAAAGCGGCACAGGGGGGACAAACAAATGGAACATCTCGACATCCAGGAAACGCCGAAGCTCAGAGACCCCGCTCTCCTCATGGCTTTTGCAGGCTGGAACGACGCCAGCAGCGCCGCCACGACCGCCGCGAGCTTCATCACCGAGAAAATGGGGGGTTCGGAATTCGCGCAAATCGACTCCGACCCGTTCTACAATTTTCAGGACATGCGGCCCCACGTCAGCCTCGATGGAGAGAGCCGCCGAAAGATCACCTGGCCCTCGAACACGTTCTACGCATGCGAGACGCCGAATCTCGACCACGACGTGGTGGTGTTCCTGGGCGTGGAACCCCATCTGCAATGGGGGCGCTATTCAAAAATCATCTTGTCCATGGTGCGTGAATGCCAGGTGCGGATGGCCGTGACGGTGGGCGCCCTGCTCGCCGACGTCTACCACAGAAACAGGGTCCGGATAACCGGCACTTCCACGAACCCCGATCTGGCCTCGCAACTGGGCCTCAGGCCCTCGCGCTATGAGGGGCCCACCGGAATCGTCGGCGTGCTGAACAATCTGTTCCGCGACGAAAACCTGCCCGCCGTCAGCGTCTGGGCGAACGTGCCCCACTACGTGAACGTGACGCCCAACCCGAAGGCGGCGCTCGCCCTCGTGGAGCGGCTCAGCGAGTTTCTCTCCTACCCCCTCAACCTCTCCGAACTCGAGGCGGGTGCGTATGAATTCGAGGAGAAGGTCGATGAAGCGCTGGAGAAAAACAAGTCGGTGAGAGACTACGTGGAGCAGCTAAAGCTCAGAGACGATGGTTTCGATGAAGAACCGCAGCCGGGCGAGCTTCCCTCGGGAGAAGATTTGGCCAAGGAATTGGAACGTTTCCTGAGAAACCGGGGCTCCGATGGGGACGCGCCCGAGGAGAACTAGCCGACACTTATTTCAGCCCGGCACGGGCGATACCACAACCCACCGCCATGAAAACCAAGGGGCCGCGCCGATTCGCCTGCGGCGGCTCCGGGGCGCCGAGCGCGCCTAAGCGGACCTCCAGCGATTCAGGACGGCCTCTTTCACCAGATTTCTAAGACCCGCGGCATCCACCGGTTTGGGTAGGCAATGCGCCGCGCCCATGTCGAGAATGCGCTTGCGCCCTTCCCCATCGCCGCCGTCGATCGCCAGGACGACCGTTTCGCCGCCGGCTTCGCTCTGCTTGATCTGGCGACACACCTCGTAACCATCCACACTTGAATGATTCAGGTCGAGTATCACCACATCCGGATAGGCGTTGGAATACAGGACGCCGGCCCGGAACCCGTCGTGCGCCACCTGAATTTCATAGCCCACCTCATCGAACGAGAGCGCTTCTTTGAGAGAATCGGCGAGGCCCTGGTCGCCGTTCACGATGAGCACCCGGGGAATTTCCCCCCTCTTCGGAAACGGATGGGGCATGTTTCGCGATTCCAGAAAAGAGAGAAGCGCCTCTTTTCTCACCCTTCTATGTCCTCCGGGCGTTCGGTATGCGCGCAGCCAGTCCTTGTCTATCCAGTTTTGAATCGTGACCGGCGTGACGTCGCAGATTTCCGCTACCTCGAACGTGGTGAACACCTTTTTCTTGGACAATTTCTCCGCACTGGACAATGGCCGCCCCCATTGTGGCTAAGGATATGAAGCCGTATTCACCTTTACGTGAGTAGTTGGCGCGAAATATTTCGCAACTGATTTCTCGCATATTGCCCCCGTATATCAACCAAGGCAAGTCACTTGGGAGACTTGACAATGACGCCCGGGGGGGATGAGGTTCGAGGACGTTGAATTTCAACGCTCTCACCATATATTCTGGACGCCATCGCCGGTGAAAAGCAGTTCGGGGAATGGTGGGCGGCCTGGAGAAAATGAAATGACACCACGGGATGAGCGAACATGAGAGCCGTTGTTCAGCGCGTGAGCGAGGCCTGCGTCCGGGTGGATTCCGAGGTGGTCGGAGAAATTCGGGGCGGACTCCTCGTTTTTCTGGGAGTCGGACGCGAGGACGGCGAAAAAGACGTCGATTTCCTCGCCTGGAAAACCGCCGGTTTGAGGATATTTCCGGATGAGGCGCAGAAAATGAACCTCTCGCTTCTCGATTCAGGCGGAGCGATGCTCGTCGTCAGCCAGTTCACCTTGCACGGCGATTGCCGAAAAGGGAGGCGTCCCGCCTTCATCGCCGCGGCCCCGCCCGAGCAGGCGGAGCCTCTGTATGAGCGATTCATCGCGCAGGTTGAAAAACTGGGTGTTCGCGTCGCGGCGGGCCGCTTCGGCGCGATGATGGAAGTGGCGCTCGTGAACGACGGCCCCGTCACCTTGCTGCTCGATACGAGGGGCGCGTTTTAGTGGCGCTCAAGGCCAAAGACGTGCCGCTCCTCAAGGACAAGCTCGACGCGCTCGCCCGCACCTATCACGACGCCTATCTCGCCACCGACCCGCTCGGGATCGCGCACGCCTATCAGGGCGAGCGGAATCGCGAGGTCGCGGCTTTTCTGAGCGCATCGCTGGCCTTCGGCAACGCCGCCGCCATACGCGAAAGCGTCAAGCGCGTCATGGAGCGGCTCGGCCCCGAGCCGGCCGCCGCGCTGCGCCGCTGCCGCCCCGGGGAGAACGTCCGCCTCTTCGAGGGCCTCTACCACCGATGGGTGGGGCCCGAGGCCATCGGGCTCCTCGCCCGGGCGATCGGCGCCGCGCTCAGGAACGAGGGCTCGCTCGAGGCCCTGTTTCTCCAAGGCTATCGCTCGGATGAGGAGACGCTCCAGGGAGCGCTCAAGCAATTCAGGGACCGCCTGCTCTGCTCCCTCCCCGTGAATCCTGCGAACGCAAAAATCGAGCGCGGCGTCCACTACCTACTGCCGGACCCGGGCAGCGGCAGCGCGTGCAAGCGGCTCCACCTGTTTCTCCGGTGGATGGTGCGGCCCGCCGACGGCCTGGACCTGGGTCTGTGGAAAACACCGAAAACGCACCAGCTCATCATACCGCTCGACACCCACATCGCGCGCATCGGGCGTCTTTTGGGCCTCACCAACAGGAAGACGCCCGACCTCAAGATGGCGCTCGAGATTACCAAAAACCTGAAGCGCATCGACCCCGAGGACCCGGTGCGCTACGATTTCGCCATCTCGCGGATGGGTATTCTCAAGCATTGCCCCAGCAAGCGAAACGTGCGCCTCTGCGCGGGCTGCCCTCTTCAGGACGCCTGCCGCTACTGGCGGCGTCTTCCCCAAAAAAGAAAAGACGCCGCGAAGCGGGCGGGCGCATGAACGGCGGGAGCGGTTGCCGCCGCGCAGACCCTGGGATACCTTGCCACCCAGATTGATTCGGGAGATTCATCACGTGGCGACGAACATCCAGCACATCGCATTGACCGCATGGGCGGGAGCGCAAAAAAGCCCGCTCGATTTCGCCGGTCTCACCGCCTGGCTGAAAGAGAGGGGCTTCGAGGTTCATCTCGATCTGGATACGGCCGAGATGGCGGGAGAGAAAACGGGACTGCCCCGTGAGGAGGTCGTCAGGCGCGCCGACCTCGTCATCGTCTTCGGCGGCGACGGCTCCATGCTGCGCACCGCCCACAACATCGGGGCGGAATCTCCCCTCCTTCTGGGCATCAACACGGGCCATCTGGGTTTTCTGGCCGACATCCCGCAGGCCGAACTCTACCCGGCGCTGGAGAGGATACTGATCAACAAGGAGTTTTCCACCGAATCGCGGATGCGGCTCGGCGCTTCGGTGCAAAAAAACGGGGGCGCGCCGCCGGTGCTCTCCGATTCGCTGAACGACATCGTGCTCACCACCGGACCCCTGGCCCGCATGGTCGAATACGAGATTCAGATGGAAGGCCGCCACCTCGGCTATTTCCGCGCGGACGGCCTCATCATCGCCACCCCCACGGGCTCCACGGCCTATTCCCTCTCAGCGGGCGGGCCTCTCGTGCTGCCCGATCTGAACGTGATGCTCATCAACCCGATATGCCCGCACACGCTCAGCAACCGGCCCATCGTCGTCCCCGCGGAGACGGAACTGGAAATCACCATCTTCCCCGATACCGAGGCGGAAGGCCGCGAGGTTCTCCTCACGCTCGACGGCTTTCCCGGATGCGGACTCGAGGCCGGCGATTCGGTGAAAATCAGGAAAAGCCGGACCCCCGTGCGGATCATCAGGCCCAGGGGGGCGGATTTCTTCGAGACACTGCGGGAGAAACTCCTGTGGGAGACCCACCCGCGCGGCGGGCGGAAAACGTAAAACCCCATGCTCCGCCTCCTCAGGATCACGAATTTCGCCATCATCGACGACCTGGAAATCGCCTTCGGTCCGGGCCTGAACGTCCTCACGGGCGAGACGGGCGCGGGCAAATCCATCATCTTCGACGCCCTGAACCTCACATTGGGCGCGCGGGCGCGGGGCGACCTCGTCCGCACGGGCGCCAAAGAGGCCGTCGTCGAATCCCTCTTCGAGATACCCGACACCACAGGCGGCTTCGCTACCCGCTCTCTGCTCGAGGAAGCGGGCGTGGAAATCGAGGACGAAGGCGAACTCATCGTGCGGCGCCGGGTCGCGGAGGCGGGCAGAAGCCGTATCTACTTAAACGGCGTCCTCGGCACGGCGTCGCTGCTATCCCAGGTGGGCGAGCGTCTCGTGAACATTCACGGCCAGCACGCGCACCAGAGCCTCCTTCGCCCCGCTACCCATCTGGGGCTATTGGATGATTTTGCGCAAACGAGCGGGCGAAGAGCCGCACTGGGCGAACTCGTGCGCGATCTGAAAACCGCTGAAGAGGAACTCCGCACCCACCGCGAAGGTGTGCGCGAGCGCGCCCAAAGGGCTGATCTTCTACGCTTTCAGGTGGAAGAACTGGAAAAAGCCGCGCTGCGCGCAGGCGAACAGGCGGAAATCGAGGCTGAACTCCCCCGGCTCAGAAACGCGGGCCGCCTGATAGAGGGCGCCGCCTCTCTCTATGAGCGGCTCTACGAGGCGGAAGGGGCCATCGTCGAGAAAACGGGTGAAATCCAAAGGGGACTCGAAGATATAGCCGGTCTCGATGAATCTCTGCATCCCCTCGCGGAGGAAGCCGCATCCGCCCAGGCGCAACTGGAGAGCCTGGCCGATTCGCTTCGCGATTATGCGGAAGGAATCGAGCACGACCCACAGCGACAGGAAACGCTCGAAGCCAGGCGCGCGCTGGTTCGCGAGATGATCAGGAAATACGGGAGCGATGAGGCGGAATGCCTCGCGTATCTTGAGGAGTGCCGGAACCAGCTCGCCGTCATCTCGGATGAGGAGGGAACCGAGGCGCGCCTCGTGGATGCGCGCGACGCGCTCAGGACAAACCTCTCGAAAGCCGCTCTCGCCCTGTCGGACGAAAGAGCGGACGCCGCTAAAAGCCTAGACGCGCGCATGGAAGAAGCCCTGGCCGAACTGGGCCTTGCGGGCGCCAGGTTCCAGACGTTCATCACGCATCAAGAAGATCCCGAGGGCTTCATCCGCGTCGGCGGGCGCGCGGTGGCTATTCGGGCCGATGGCGTCGACCGCTTGCAGTTTCACTTCTCGCCCAACCCCGGCGAGCCGCCGCGACCTCTGAGCCGCGTCGCCTCGGGCGGTGAACTCTCGCGGTTGATGCTGTCCCTGGAATCCGTATTAAGACGCGCCGACTTGATCCCCACCCTCATTTTCGACGAGGTGGACGCCGGCATCGGCGGGGCCGTGGCCGAGGTGGTGGGAAGAAAACTGAAAGGAGTGTCGGAGAACCATCAGGTGCTCGTCGTCACCCACCTGCCCCAGGTCGCGAGTCTGGGCGCGCGCCACTTCCGGGTGGAAAAGCACGTTGCCGAAGGCCGAACGGCGACGCGAATCGAGCTTTTAGAAGATGGAGCGCGCGTGGAGGAGATCGCCCGCATGGGAACGGGGCTCGAAATCACCGACGCCGCCCGAGAACACGCGCGCGAGATGCTCGGCAAGGCGGGGTGAGAGAGGACGCTGGAAGCTGCGCGACCGCCCCTGCGCCGGGCGTTCGCCTCGTTGGGCAGGTGTGCTAGAATGATGATTGCGACTCCTTGCAAACTAACAGGAGAACGCCGAAATGAACGACATCCGATTCGACACGCTGAAAGCCGCCCGCGATCTGAAGGCCGCCGGTATGGAGGAAGCCCACGCCGAAGCCATCGTTGCGACGATGGGCCGCGCCATGGGCGAGAACCTGGCCACCAAAGCCGACATCGAAGCCCTCGAACAGGCAACAAGAGCCGACATCAAGGCTCTTGAACAGGTCACAAGAGCCGACATCAAAGCCCTTGAACAGGCGACCAAAACCAACATCAAAGAACTTGAACAGACCACCAAAACCGACATCAAGGCCCTCGAACAAGCCACCAAGGCCGACCTAACGGCCCTCGAGCAGGCCCTCAAGGCACACGAACAGGCCAGCAATTCCAAACTCACGGCTCTCGAACACCGGATCACGGTCCGGCTCGGCGGGCTAACCGTGGCCGGCGTCGCATTCCTCGCCACTCTCATCAAGCTGTTCTGACCACTGCAGGAAGAAGCATGGCGCGCGTGGGCGTCAGCGTTCAATCAGCTTCAACTGGGCGCCGAATTTCATGCCCCATTTTCCGGGCCTCGATACTTCTGGCATAATTTAACAACAGGGCGGAACTCTGGGCGCACCAAGCTCGTCGGTCGTCCCTTGCAAAAATGGAGGAAGAGCGATGATTCAACCGGTTTGCGTGGAGCCTCGTCCGGGATACCGGATATGGGTTCGGTATTCCGACGGCATGGCCGGCGAGATCGACCTCTCCGGCCTCGTCGACCGCGGCGTATTCGAGGCCTGGAGCAACCCGGGGTATTTTGAAAAAGTCCGCATCGCTCCTCACAGGGCCATCGCCTGGGATGAGGACATCGAACTATGCGCGGACGCCCTCTATCTGGAACTCACCGGTAAGATCGTTCCTTTGCAATAATCCACGACGAAAAACGAACGGGCTCTTCACGAGGCGCCCCTACGGGGGGTAATGCTAGGGACACATGCCCGATGCTTTCAGGATTGTTGAACGTCAGCGCTCAATCAGTTTCAACTGGGCGCCGAATTTCATACCCGCGACTTCGCAGGCGATTTCGATGTGTTCCTTTATCTCCTTCGTTGTAGAACGTGTTCCCTTCTGCAACCACCACCCATTCCCAAAATCCTCTTTATGTTTTTCCCTATTAGGGAAAGAATAGAGTTCATCGGGGTTTTTCGCCACCAACGGCCACTTTCCCATCGTTTGCTCCGCGAAACGTATCATAAATCCTGAATCCAAGCGGTCAAACACCTTCAATACTTCGGCTAAGGCGCGATAAGCAACTCCGGTTTCAAAACGCTCGCCATTAAAAACAAACCCGATAACAGTAGACTGCGGCTTGCCTACCCATTTCAACGAATCGAAAGTTGATTTCTTCGACTGGGATGGCGATGTTGTAGTTGACTGACTCACCCGACGGCGAGGTGTCGTTGGCGCGGAATCGGAAAGAAGCCCCTTCAAAAACGCCTCCACATCATCCAGCCTCGGCCTAGTTCCGCAGACTCTCGCCACCTCTTCCGCAAGCAGGTCACGAAGCATATCGTCCGGGGTTTCCAATAAGGTTCGCCAGACACCCGGGATGGCTTTACGCGCTTTTCCTCGCTCCCGGTTGCTCTTAAGCCGCTGTTCCGCCTCAAGCCGGGCCTCTTCGGAAAGGACACGACTTTTCAAAAGATGTTTCTCGAAAAATTCGACGTATTCGGAAATCTTCTCCTCGTTCTTCAATTCCACCCTATAGAATTGCCGATCAGGAGGGTCGCCGGCCGCCATACTGAGGTAAAAATCCCAGAGGTCGCCATCCGTCAGGATCAAGAACGGAACGCCCCTGTTGACGGCATATCGAAACACCTGCTCCTCGCCTTTGGTGTCCACGCCACCCAGCCCTTTGGCTTCGATGAAAACCATAGGGCCACCGCCGCTTCGCAATAGCGCGTAGTCCACTCGACCGTTACCAGCGGAAAATTCCGGCACGAACTCAGCGGGATCGCTATCGTCCCAATCCAGAGCGCGCAGAATCGGCAGGATGACGGCCTGTTTGACTTGCGCCTCATTCTCCAGCGAACCGGAATGGATGCGCTCGACCGCTATTCTTAAAACTTCTTCCAGACTCATTCCGCCGAAAATCCCTCCCTTTTGAATTGAATCCACTCCCCCCTTGAGGGGGAGTCGCAGAAGCCAAGCCGCCAGGCGAAGGCTGATGCGGTGGGGGGTTTGATTCTAAAATAAAAGCTCCCCCCACCGGCTCGCTTGCGGGCTTACGCCCTTACCTCGCCGACTCCCCCTCAAGGGGGGAGTGAAAGATAGACTTCGAAGGACCAAAGGAGGTTGGGGACAACCACGGGGGGTTATCCCTACGGTCCCGCTACCCCTACTCGTCCTGGTACTGCTGCAGGCTCTGGAGGACGGAGATGTCCTCAAGCGTCGTGGTATCACCGATTTTATCCGCCCCCGAGGCGATGTCGCGCAGGAGCCTTCTCATGATCTTGCCGCTCCGCGTCTTGGGCAGCGCGTCGGTGAAGCGCATGTAATCGGGACGCGCGATGGCGCCGATCTCCTTGACCACCCATTCCTTGAGCCGCTTCTCCAGGGCGTCGTTTTTCTTGTTCGCCCCCTTCATGGTGACGAAAGCGGCGATGCACTCGCCCTTGATCTCGTGCGGAATGCCCACGCAGGCGGCCTCGGCCACGTCGGGGTTCGCCACGAGCGCGCTTTCGACCTCCATCGTGCCCAGGCGATGGCCCGAGATGTTGATGACGTCGTCCACCCGGCCCATGATCCACACGTAGCCGTCCGCATCAAGCCGCGCGCCGTCGCCGGTGAAGTAGCAACCCTTCACGTCGCTCCAGTATTGTTTCTTGTAGCGTTTGTCGTCCCCCCAGATGGTGCGCAGCATGGAGGGCCAGGGTTTCCGGACGACGAGGAGACCACCGCCCTCCGGGCCTACGGACGCGCCGTCTTTCGTCACCACGTCGGGCACGACGCCGAAGAAAGGCAGCGTGGCCGTGCCGGGCTTGGTCGGCGTGGCGCCGGGCAGCGGCGTGATCATGATGGCGCCCGTCTCGGTCTGCCACCAGGTGTCCACGATGGGGCAGCGCTCCCCGCCGATGACGTTGTGGTACCAAATCCAGGCTTCGGGGTTGATGGGTTCGCCCACCGTGCCCAGGAGGCGCAGGCTGGATAAATCTCTCCCGTTGGGGTGATCGTCGCCCCACTTCATGAACGCGCGGATGGCGGTGGGGGCGGTGTAGAAGATGTTGACGCTGTATTTTTCCACGATGTCCCAGAAACGCCCGGGATCGGGGTGGTTGGGCGCTCCCTCGTACATGACGGACGACGCGCCGTTCAGCAGCGGGCCGTAGACGATGTAGCTGTGCCCCGTCACCCAGCCGATGTCCGCCGTGCACCAGAAGGTGTCCTCGTCCTTGAGATCAAAGACGTATTTCGAGGTGAGGTAGGTGCCGCACATATATCCGCCCGTGGTGTGCAAGATGCCTTTGGGCTTTCCCGTCGTGCCGCTCGTGTAGAGGATGTAGAGGGGGTGTTCGGAATCGAGCTTGGCGGCGGGGCAATCGGGCGAGGCGTTTTCCATCAGATCGTGATACCAGTGGTCGCGCCCTCGCTTCATCTTCACCTTGTTGCCCGTGCGCTGTAAGACGATCATCGACTTGATCGACTTGGCGCCCTTCACCGCCTCGTCCGCGTTTTTCTTGAGCGGCACGATGTTCCCTCGCCTGAATCCGCCGTCCGCCGTCAAGACGGCCTTGGCCCGGCAGTCGTCGATGCGGTCGCGCAGCGAATTCGCGCTGAAGCCGGCGAAGACCACGCTGTGGGGCGCGCCGATGCGCGCGCAGGCGAGCATGGCGACCGCCGCCTCGGGCGTTTGCGGCATGTAGATGATGACCCTGTCGCCCTTCCTGATGCCGACGCTCTTCATCGCGTTGGCGAACTTGCACACCTCGCGGTGGAGTTCCTGATAGGTGAGGGTGCGCGAATCGCCCGGCTCCCCCTCCCAGATGAGGGCCGCCTTGTTCTTGCGCCAAGTGGTGAGGTGGCGATCCAGGCAGTTGTAGGAAATGTTGGTCTCACCGCCCACGAACCACTTGGCGTGCGGTTCCGTCCACTCGAGGACTTTCTTCCATTTCTTGAACCAGTGGAAGTTGTTCGCCACTTTGGTCCAGAATTTGGCCGGCCTCTTGACGGACTCCTCATACATCTCCCGGTACTGGGCCATGGACCCGATGTGGGCCTGTTTTGAAAAATCCCTGCTCGGCTTGAATACCCGTTTTTCCTGCAACAAGGTGTCGAACTGTTTGTCGTCGACCATGAGAGTACCTCCCGGCTCGGTCAGGTGAAGATTATATCTTTGGCGATTTTTCGCTATTGTTGTGTATTCGGGGGGATTTCTCAAGTAGGCGCGCGGTGAAGCGCACCGGCGCGATCAAAGCGCGAGCGCCGCCCGCACCTCCCGCGCCGCAAGAGCTGGGTCGCGGGCTCCCAGGATCGCGCCGATGAGGGCGACGCCGTGCGCGCCTCTCTCGACACACGCCGAGGCGTTCACAGCCCCCACGCCGCCCAAGGCATAGACGGGGCCGCCTGCGACAGCGAGTTCGCGCTCGAAGGCATCAAGGCCCAAAACGGGACCGAATGAAAATTTGCTGTTGGTGGGGAAAACGGGGCTCAGCGTCACGAAATCAGCGCCCTCGGCGAATGCGCCCGCGGCCTCAACTCCCGAGTGGGCGGAATAGCCGATGAGGCCCGCATAACCTCCCGAGCGCAGCGTCGATGCGCTCACCGTGCCCTTGCCCAGGTGTACGCCGTCCGCGCCCAGGACTTCGGCCAGTTCGGGGTCGCCGTTCACGAGCAGGCGCGCGCCGTGTTCATCGGCGAGGGAGGCGACTTCTCTCCCCAGGCTCAAACGCTCCTCGTAGGGCAAATCCTTTTCCCGGAACTGAACGAAGCGCACCCCGCCGGTTAGGGCCGCTTCCAGCGCGCGCGGGAGATCGCCCGATGGGGGAGCGTTCCTGTCCGTGATGAGATAGAGCGGGTCGAGCGTTAAAGATTCCAAAGTCTTCTCGAAGCCGATCTCAAGAACCGATGACGCCCGCCAGCGGACTCGACGCCGTGGCGTAGAGCTTCATGGGAATGCGCCCGGCCTCATGCGCGAGCCTGCCCGCCTCGACGCCCAGGTTCATGGCGCGCGCCATCTTCACCGGATCATCGGCGCCCGCGATGGCCGTCTGCATCAATACGGCGGTCGCGCCCAGTTCCATGGCCACCGCGGCGTCCGATGCCGTGCCCACGCCGGCGTCCACGATGACGGGAACCGAAATCTGCTGCATGATGATCTGGAGGTTGTAAGGGTTTCGTATGCCCAAGCCCGAGCCGATCGGCGCGGCGAGGGGCATGACGGCGTGGCAGCCCAACTGTTCGAGCTTCTTGCAGATGACGGGATCATCGATGCAGTAGGGCAGGACGATGAAGCCGTCATCCAGCAGGATTTTGCACGCTTCGAGCAGACCCTCGTTGTCCGGGAAGAGCGTGTCCTCATCGCCGATGACCTCGACCTTCACGAAGTCCGACCCCGTGGCCTCGCGCGCGAGCCGCGCCGTCGTCACCGCGCTCTTCACGTCGTAGCAGCCCGCCGTGTTGGGCAGCATCGTATATCTGTCTTTATCGAAATGCGCCCAGAAACCCTCGGAAGAATCATCTTCCAGGTCCACGCGGCGCACGGCGACGGTGACCATCTCCGTCCCGCTCGCTTCGAGCGCATCGCGCATCACGGCGAAACTCGGATATTTGCCCGAACCCACCAAAAGGCGGGAAGTAAAAGTCCTGCCCCCGATCTCATACGTGCTCATCACACCCCCTCCCGGCGCCGACGCATAAGGCCGCGCCCGTTTTCATTTATGATCAGCCCCCGCCCACGGCGCGGACAATCTCGACCTCATCTCCATCCGATAAATGCGTATCCCCGTATTCGCCACGGCGGACGATCTCCATGTTGAGCGCCACGGCGATGCCGTTGACCTCGAGCGACATGGATTCCAGAAGAGCGACTATCGTCGCGCCCGCATCCAGCTCCCTGTCCTCTCCGTTCACCCGGACTTGCAAGAATTCATCTCCCAAGGCGACACCGAACATGAAACATCCCAGCAAAAAAAGCCGCCCCGCGATTCGGGAGCGGCCAAAAACACTCGAATTCTTTGGCCCGCTTCCCTTCGCTGGAATTACCCAGTGCAGGTTCCAAGGGTTGCCCACGATTCCAGGCTCTCAGCACATACACCCCTAGCAGGAACTTTCTCCCCAGAGCATATACGCAGGCGCCCCGAGTTGCAACGCCGAAACACAAGCCGGCGTGTGCAATTCACCCCGTTTTCGGGTAAGAATACGAAAAAATACAAGATATCGCCTGGGTTCATCGAACCTTGCGCATACCCATCGACCGAGGAGCATGCCCATGAAAGCAGCCATCTTCCACGAAGTCGGCAAACCGATGACCATCGAAACCATCGAGGTGGCCCCGCCCAAGGCGGGCGAGGTGCTCGTGCACTACCGCGCGGGCGGCGTCTGCCACAGCGACCACCACGCCATGGTGGGCTTGTTTCCGGTGCCCACGCCCATCGTCATGGGCCATGAGGGCGCAGGCGTCGTGGAAGAAGTAGGCCCCGGCGTGACCTCCGTGAAGCCCGGCGATCACGTGGTATCCGTCTGGCGCTACAGCTGCGGCGCGTGCGAGCTCTGCCTCTCGGGGCGGCCCGCCATCTGCGGCGAGGGCATCCGCATGCGGGCCGACGGCACGCTTTCGGACGGAACGACGCGCTTTTCCGTCAACGGCGAGAAGGTGCACCACTTCCTGGGCGTCTCCACGTTCAGTTCCCACTCGGTGATGTCCGAGAAATCTGTGCTCAAGATAAGAGAAGACTTTTCGCTGGAGAAGGCGGCGGTGGTGAGTTGCGCCGTCATCACGGGGGTGGGCGCGGTGGTGAACGCCGCCAAGGTGGCTCCGGGCGAGAGCGTGGCGGTATTCGGCGCGGGCGGCGTGGGGCTGAACGCGATTCAGGGGGCGGCCCTCATCGGGGCTGAGCCCATCATCGCGGTCGACCTGATGCAGAACAAACTCGAGATGGCGAAAAAATTCGGCGCGACCCACACGGTGAACTCCTCGGACGAGGACGCGATAGAGGCCATCCGCGAGATCACCGGCGGCAAGGGCGCGCACTACGCCTTCGAGTTCATCGGCGTGCCCGAGGTGATGTCCACGGCGTTCGCGAGCGTGCGCACGGGCGGCACGGCCGTCATCGTGGGCATCGCGGGCGTGAAGACGAAAATGTCGATACCCCCCACGGTCCTGGTGACGGAGGAAAAACGGCTCATCGGCTCCCTCTACGGCTCATCCAACCCGCGCCTCTTCGTGCCCCGGCTCATCGATCTCTACATGGCCGGAAAACTCAATCTCGACGATCTGCTCACCAAGGAATGGCCCATCGAGCAGATCAACGAGGCGTATGATGCGCTCCTGAACGGCGAGGTCGCCCGCAGCGTCGTCGTGCATGAGTAAAAAAATTGTAATCGGCGGGAAATTGCGGTAATATGCTCTGCTAATATCACGATGAGGGCCCACCATGCCGGATGACCGGAATCCGATCAGCAGCAGCGTTGCCGACGAAACGCTCTCGGGAACCGAGAACGCCGACACCTTCGTTATCGCCCCAGATAACGGGAACGACACCATCACCGGCTTCACCAACGGGCAAGACCGCATCGACCTCAGCGCGTTTTCCACCATATCGGGCTACTCCGACCTGACAATCACTTCGGATGATAACGGCGTCACGATCGACCTCACCGCACACGGCGGCGGCACGATTCTGCTCCAGGGGTTCGATGCCGATAACCTGGGCACGGCGGATTTCCTGTTCAAGGCGATCGAGGGAGACGAGGGAGACAACACGCTCACGGGCGATATTGGCGACGACACGATCTACGGCTACGCGGGCGATGATTTTCTCCAGGGCGGCGAGGGCGACGATACGCTCCATGGAGGCGCCGGTGACGACTTGCTCTTAGGAAATGCCGGCGACGATACCCTCCACGGGGGCGCCGGTGACGACATACTCTTAGGAAATGCCGGCGACGATACCCTCCACGGGGACGCCGGTGACGACATGCTCTCCGGACTGGACGGCGATGATGAACTTCGCGGCGGCGCGGGCGACGACGAGATGTGGGGTGGAACCGGAACGGATACGCTCTACGGCGGCGAGGGAGACGACGAACTCCAGGGCGGCGATGGCGACGATACGCTATACGGCGGCGCGGACGACGACATACTCCAGGGCGGCGCCGACGACGATTCGCTCTATGGCGACGCCGGAGAGGACCTTCTCGAAGGCGGAACCGGGAAGGATACGCTATACGGCGGTGAGGGCGACGACGAACTCCGGGGCGGCGAGGGCGACGACACGCTCTACGGCGGCGAGGGCGACGACGAACTCCGCGGCGGAGATGGCAACGACGAACTCCAGGGCGGCGAGGGCGACGATACGCTATACGGCGGCGAGGGCGACAACGAACTCCAGGGCGGCGAGGGCGACGATGCGCTATACGGCGGCGCCGGAGAGGATACGCTCTACGGGGGCGCCGGTGACGACATACTCATAGGATTCGCCGGCGACGATACCCTCCACGGGGGCGCCGGTGACGACATACTCTCAGGAGGGGCCGGCGACGATACCCTCTACGGGGACGCCGGTGACGACTCGCTCTTCGGAAAGGAAGGCGACGATGAGCTCCGCGGCGGCGAGGACGCGGACGAACTATACGGCGGCGAGGGCGACGATACGCTATACGGCGACGCAGGAGAGGATACACTCTACGGCGGCGAAGGCGACGATACGCTATACGGCGGTGAAGGCGACGACAGAGTCCAGGGTGAATACGGAGACGATACCATCCACGGGGACGCCGGGGACGACATTCTCTTAGGAATGACCGGCGACGATGAACTACGCGGCGGCGCGGGCGACGACGAAATGTGGGGTGGCGCCGGCGCTGATACCTTCGTTTATGCGCCCGGCGACGGCAACGACACAATCGGAGATTTTACCGACGGGGAAGACTTGATTGACCTCACTGCAATTACGGGGATTACCGGCTTTGAGGATTTGACGATTACCGCTGATGGGAGCACCGCCGTCATCGACTTGACGAGTCACGGCGGTGGCACGATTCGGCTCTCGGATATAGATGTCGACGACCTCGACTCCGAGGATTTCCTGTTCAACGCGCCGGCGGTGGAGCCTGAAATCGAAAGCATCTGAGGATTGAAGAGTACCGTCGATTTTACTCGATGTTTCCCCATAAATATCATTACGCGGCTCATCGCTCACTGCATGGCCGGAAAACTGAATCTCGACGATCTGCTCACCAAGGAGTGGCCCATCGAGCAAATCAACGAGGCGTACGAGGCGCTCTTGAACGGCGAGGTTGCGCGCAGCGTGGTGGTGCACGAGTAGGGTGTCATAATCCGCTACCGGGGCTGTGCTCGAGAGTCATCATCCACGAGCCAGAGACGCCCCCAAACCGCCGTTTGGACACCTGCTGCCGTTTTTTGATACTCTGGCCTCATCCTATCCCACCCGATCCCGCCGGAGGAGAGCGCATGGACATCATCGACATATCCGTTCCCGTAGTGGAAGGCGAAATGCCCATCTATCCCGGGAATCCGGGGCTTTCGATGCGCTTTCACGCTTCTTTCGACGCAGGGGATGACGTCTGCCTCACCGAGGCCGTCTTCGGCGTGCACACCGGCACGCATCTCGACGCGCCCATGCACTATCTGCATGATGCGGGCGGCATCGAGACGCTCGACCTGGAAACCCTCATGGGCCCCGCCCGGGTGATCGCGATTGAAAACCACGAGTGCATCACGGCGGAAGAACTCGGCTCCAAGAACCTGGAAGGCGCGACGCGCTTTTTGATCAAGACGCGAAATTCGGACGAGGGATGGTGGGCGAAACCATATCACCCCAATTACTGCCACATGACGCCCGAAGCCGGCCGGCTTCTCTACGACCACGGGATGACGCTTCTGGGCGTGGACTATCTCGGCGTGGATGCGCCCGACCCCAACGCGCCCGTTCACATGCTGCTGATGCCGCTGGGGGTCGTCCTGCTCGAGGGTCTTAATCTTAGCGATGCGCCCGAGGGCGATTATGAACTCATCGCCCTGCCCGCCCTGTTCCCGGGACGCGACGGGGCGCCCGCCCGCGCGGTTTTGAGAACCCTGTAGGCCGCTTGCCCCAAAACCGATTTTCTGGGAATACTCCCCCCCGCAGACCGATTTCCAACTTACGATGAGGGGCAGAATGGACACGTCCAGGGAACAGCGAGACGCCGTACAGAAGATATACAACCAAGATTCCGACTACTACGTCACCAGCGCGCCCCACGCGCGGAGCAGTTCTCTCGCCCGCGCAGCCGAGGTGCTGAACCCGGGCGGCGGCGTTCACCTGGACATCGCCACGGGCGCGGGCCACACGGCCTACCAGATGGCGGACAAGTGCCGCCACGTCATCGCGAGCGACCTGACCGCCGGCATGCTCGATTCCGCGCGCAGGCTCGGTAAGGAAAAAGGAATCGGGAACGTCTCTTATCTGAGAACAGACGCCGAGAACATCGCCGTTCTGACGGGCGCGCTCGATTCGGTATCGGTGCGCATCGCGCCCCATCATTTCCCCGACGTTCCGACCTCGATGCGCGAGATGTTCCGGGTGCTCAAACCGGGGGGCAGGCTCGTCTACATCGACAACATCGCGCCCGAAGAACCCAAGGAACTCGATAGCTACAACGATTTCGAACGCCGGCGCGACCCGAGCCACAACCGCTGCGACAGTCTGCCCGGCCTGGTGGAAATGCTGGAAGCCGCGGGCTTTCGCGTCCTTTATTCCGAGACCTTGAGGAAGAAGATGGCGCTCTCCCATTGGGTGCGGCGCCCCCATCTCACGGATGAGGACAAGGCGGCGCTTCGCGAATATCTCGAAACCGCCTCGCCCGCGATATCCTACTGGCTCGACCCGCGCGAGGAAGACGGCGAATACGCCTTCGATGAGCAAGAAGCCGTCATCCTCGCCGAACGCCCCGCATGAGCACCGACGAAGCCGAACGCCTCGCCCGCCTGATAGCGGCGGACAGAAGGCACCTCTGGCATCCCTTCACCCCCACGGAAGAATGGGAGAGCGAAGACCCGCCCCTCATCGTCGAGCGCGGCGAGGGGGCGTACCTCATCGACGTGGAAGGCAAGCGCTATCTCGACGGCGTATCTTCTTTGTGGGTGAACATCCACGGACACCAAAAAGAAGAGATTGACCAGGCGGTTCGCGCGCAGCTTGGGCGAATCGCCCACACCACCCAGCTTGGCATGGCGAATCCCGCCGCCATAGAACTTGCGGAAAAGCTTAAGGCTATCGCACCGGCGGGCCTCGCCAGAGTCTTCTATTCGGATTCAGGCGCAACGGCGGTCGAGGTCGCCCTCAAGATGGCCTTTCAGTACCAAAAACAAAGAAAGGCCCCGAAACCCGAGAAAGACAGGTTCCTGACGTTAAACCTCGCCTACCACGGCGATACGGTCGGCGCGGTGTCTCTGGGCGGAATCGACCTGTTTCACCACATCTTCGGTCCGCTGCTGTTCCGCACCATGCGGGCCGAGGCGCCCTATTGCTTCTGGTGCCCGAGGGGGGCGGCGCATCCGCCTTGCTCCGTCTGCTCGGGCGATGAAATGGCGCATCAGATAGCGGAATACGCGCCTCATCTCGCCGCCGTGGTGGTCGAGCCGATGGTGCAGGGGGCGGCGGGGATGATCGTCCAACCATCCGGTTTTCTCGGAAAAGTGCGCGAAGCATGCACCGAAAACGACGTGCTCCTCATCGCGGATGAGGTCGCTACGGGCTTTGCGCGCACGGGCCCCATGTTCGCCTGCGAGCACGAAGGCGTGGCGCCCGACATTTTATGCCTCGCCAAGGGAATCACGGGCGGCTATCTGCCGCTGGCGGCGACGCTGGCCACCGAGGAGATTTTTGGCGCCTTTCGCGGCCCGCCCGAGACGGGTCGCGCGTTTTTTCACGGACACTCCTACACGGGAAACCCCCTGGGCTGCGCCGCCGCGCTGGCGAACCTCGATATTTTCGAGCGGGAAAACACGATTGAAAACAACCAACCCAAGATAGCCCATCTGTGGAGCGAACTCGAAAAACTGAAAAGCGCGGCCCACGTGGGCGAGGTTCGCGGCCTGGGCTGGATGGTGGGCGTGGAACTCCTGAAGGACAAGGAGACGAAAGAACCCTACACGCCCGCGGAGCGCAAAGGGCGCGCGGTCATCCTGGCGGCGAGAAGGCGCGGCCTCGCCGTGCGGCCCTTGGGCGACGTGGTCGTCCTGATGCCGCCTTATTGCGTAACGAACGAGGAGATAAGCCGGATGGTGCGCGTTCTGGATGAGTCAATCCGCGAGGCGTGCGCTTAACGCGAATTTTCAGGCTCACCGGTGGGTGCGCCCACCGCGCCCGCGTCCGGTTTTTGCTTCGGCACGCCAACGGCCCCGACCGGAGCGCCGCCCACCGGCGGAAGGTTCTCCCTGGGCGCGCCTACGACGCCCGCTGCAGGCTGTTGCGTGGCCGTCGCGGGCGCGCCGCTTTGCGTCCCCGCTCCCTGCGCGGCGGCGGGTGCGGAAACCCTTTTCGATATCAACTCCTCCCGCGCCCTGAGCGGACCCGTGATGGCGAGCGAACCGGCGATGCTCTGCGCCTCCTGTCCCCCGATGAGCAGCACGACGCGGTCGAAGAGATCCGGAAAATTCCTGATGACGGTGTTGGCCACGCCATAGGCGGTCATCAACTCCGCCCATGCGCCGCCCGGGTGCGCGTCCCTGAAGGTCTCGTCGAAATCGACGTAGGCGATCCCATCGGGCCCCGGAAACGCGGCGCGCAGCTTGGCGCCCTTGGGGATGATCGGCGCATATCCCTCCCCCTTGGGTCCCTCGATGAGGGCGGACAGTACGTTGTGCAGGGTGTCGACGTTGTCTTTTCCGATCTCCACCTCCACGGGGTAGGGAACCAGCAAGTCTTCTTCCGCGCCTGCGAAATAAAGCGTCTTCTTCACGCTCGGCGCGCGCGTGGCGTCTCGCCGCGCGGGGTCGAACGCGGCGTCGCGGCCCCGCTCCATGAAGTCGAGCACGGCTTCCTGAAAATTCCACACGAGCGCTCCGCTAATCAGGATGATCAAGACGGCGAGCGCGATCTTCCTGGACATGCTAGCGCCCCTCCCCCGCCGGTGCGGCGTTTTGCGCCTCGGGCGCACTCACATCGGGTTGCGGCGATTCATCCGGCGCGGCTTGCGATTCGGATGATTCCGGCGGTTGCGCCGACTCAAGTGACTGTGATGAGTCGGACGGCGCGGTCTCCGCAGGTTCGGGCGGTTTCGGGGGCAGGTCTTCCGTGAGGCCCGCGAATTTGAGCACTTCCTTTGCGAGCGCCGTGAGGTAGGGGTCTTCTTCTCCCGTCTCGCTCAAACGCGCCTCATCCTCGGGCGTGCTGATGACGCCCAGGCTCACGTAGGCCGCGGGCATGCGCGCGCCTTCGAGATCACGCACGGCCAGAATGTGGAGCGGGGGGAGCTCGCCTGCACGTATGGCGGCGAAGCGTCTCTGCAATCCCAAGGCGAAGCGGCGGTTCGAGGCCAGATGGATGTTCTGGCTCCGCTGCCAGCGAAACGCGACGGCCTGGGGAGCCTCCCCCTCCACGCGCGACGGACGGCGGGGCGCGGCCACCAGAATCACGGGCCCCCGCGCGCCGGGCCGCCAGGAGGCGTCCGCGTGCAGGGTGAGGAACAAGGAGGCGGCGTTGTAATTCGCCACAGAGGCGCGCTGCACGGCGGTCATCTCCGTGTCGGCCTCGCGCGTGAGGATCGCCTTCACCTCGGGGCGTCTGGACAAGAGCGCGGCCAACATCCCCGCCGCGCGGAGCGCGAAATCCTTCTCTAAAAGCAGCGCGCCGCGACTGCCTGAGTCCCGTCCCCCGTGGCCGGGGTCGATCACCACGACGAAAGGAGCCGAAGCCGTGGGGCCGCCGGGCTTGGCCGACTGAATCGGGGCCGCCCGATTCGGGCGCGGCGTAATTCCTTCCCGCGCGGGCCCGGCCAGAGCGTCGCCGCACGGATGAACCAGCAGCCCCAGGGCCGCCGCCAGAATGATGAGTGAATACCGGCGCAAGACGTTTCCTCCGTTTGCTGGGCACAAATTACCATTTCATGGAATAGGAAACCAACCGGGAGCGAGGATAAGAAGTCGGCGGGATGGCAAGCTTCTGAGGGAGTCGGCCCGTATCGCCAAATTGCCGGCCGGGGCATCATGAGTTCGTCTCGTAGGGACAGGCCCCCGTGCCTGTCCCTACGAGGCGCAACCACGGGGATAGACAATCTAAAAGGGCTGTCTGAAGGGTTCTCAAATGCGGGCGGGCACAGGGGCCCGCCCCTACGGGTCAATCCTGACCAATGTGGCAGAAATCACCGTCATTCCGGCCTACCCCGAAATGACGATCAAAGGCGAAGATCACTCCCACCCTACCCTTGCGCCCGTGGCGAATTTCCCCGAACATAGACCGGTGGTTTCTGAATCCCGGACGAGGAGCGAGAACGTGTGGGGCGATAAGACGCCTGAGGGCGTGAAGGGATCATCGGATCTTAAGCGCATCGCCACGGTGGGCGGGCAGATGGAGGCCCTGATCCTGAAAGGCAGGCTCGAGGCCGAACGAATTCCCGTGCACTTAAGCTACGACTCGGCGGGTTCTGTCTACGCCTTCAGCCGGACGAATCTGGGTTCGGTGCACATCATGGTGCCCGAGGCCTTCGCGGAAGCGGCCCTCCACCTCTACCACAAGATTCGGACCACCGAAGACGCGCCCGAATAAATCCGTCGATATACAGAGGCAACGCCATGACGAGCAACGATGCGGACCTGGAATCTCTGCGAGGGCTTCTGCTGGAAAAAGCGTATGAGAAAAAACAGGTGACGCTCGCCTCGGGCAGGGTGAGCGATTTTTACGTCGACTGCCGCCAGGTGACCTTACACGGCGAGGGGGCGCGGCTCGTGGGACGCGTGATCTTCGAGCGCATCAAGGACGGCGGCGTCCAGGCCGTGGGCGGCCCCACCCTGGGCGCCGACCCGATGGTGACGGCCGTCTCGATGACCGCCGCGCTCCGTGGCCGAGACGTTCCCGCCTTCATCATCAGGAAGGCCGAGAAGGGCCACGGGATGCAGAACCGCATCGAGGGGGCGGGTAACCTGAAGCCGGGCATGAAGGTCGCCATCATCGAGGACGTGGTGACCACCGCGTCTTCCACCTTCACGGCCATCGACGCGGCGCTCGCAGCAGGCATGGAAGTCGCGCAGGTCATCTGCCTCGTGGACAGAGAAGAAGGCGGACGCGAGAACCTCGCCGCGCGCGGCTACGAGCTGGACGCGGTGTTCACGAAAACGAGTTTGTTGAAGGTGGTGTGAGGGAGCCTGACTCAACTTCGTAATTCCTCCTTCGTTCGGGCCGGGTCAAACCCTCCTTCCTCGGTTGGCGAAGGCGCAGTCTTCCCCTCCTCGGGGAAGACTGACCCTCCTTCTTCAAACGGGTTTAACCCTCTCATCACGGTCAGGATTTGAGAACGCATTCCCCCGCATTTGACGTCCGTGCGCATTCGGGGGATTTCGGTATCGTGGCGGAGCGAATCGCCCATGTGCGAGCGGGGCGCATCGCCGAGGGAAGCCGGGTGCTCTTCATCCACACCGGCGGCCAGCCGGCGCTGTTCGCCTATGCCGAGGGGCTCGGGCCCTGGCTGTCCGAGGCGCCCGAATCACCGGAGCGCTGAGGGGAAGCATCCGCCGGGCTTCGTTTCCGGCTGGAGGGGCCCGTGAAACGCCACCCCGCAAGGGCCCCGCATTTGACCAAATTGAAATATCCCATAGCCACAAAATATTGCGTTTCACAACTCCCCTGAAAAACCCTTATCCTTACAGGCGATCAAATGGACAACCATTCCCCTTCGGAGTAACGCGACCATGCCGCCCCTTCCGCCGCTCGATTGCCTGCGCTTTTTTGAAGCCGCGGCCCGCCGCGAGAGCTTCGCCAAGGCGGCGGAGGAACTCCACGTCACACCCTCGGCCGTCGCCCACCGCGTCAAGGTGCTCGAAGAACATATCGGCGGCGCGCTGTTCGAGCGCGCTCATCGCGGGGTGCGCCTGAACGGGCGCGGCAAGGCGTATCTGAAGGACGTCCAGCGCATTCTGGCCGAGCTCTCGGCCGTCACGCAAAGCCGCCGCGGCGATTCGGGGACGAAGCGGCTGAAACTGGTTTCGATCGAGTCGGTGGCGGAGAAGTGGCTCATGCCGAAGCTCGCGGATTTCAAGGCGTCCCACCCCGGCGTCGTCATCGAGCTGGAGACGAACCACCGGGGGGTGGACCCGGCGCGGCGCGATTTCGACGCCTGGATCGCATACGTCGGCGAGACCGCCGCGCCGCGCCCCGAGGGGCTGTTCGAGGAGACGCTCTATGAGGAGGATCTGCTTCCGGTCTGCAGCCCGGCCCTCATCGAGGCGCGCGGGAGGCCCACCGACCCGCTCGACCTGCACGAGTGGCCCCTGCTCTACGACCTGGGATGGGAGGCGGACTGGCCGTACTGGTTCGCGCGCCAGGGGAAACCCACGCCGGACCTCTCCCGCGCTTCGGGCTTCAGGCTCTACTCGATGGTGGTCGCCGCCGCGGTGGATGGCATGGGGGCGGCGATGGGACACTCGCGGGTGATCGAGCGGGAGATGGAACAAGGCGAGCTGGTCCCCCTGTTCGAGCGGCAGGCCGCGGCGCCCGCGCGGTGCTGCCTCATCACGACGGCGGATTCGAGGCGCAATCCGGGAGTCCGGGCATTCCGGAAATGGATACGGAAGCAGGCCTGAGGCGGCAGCCGGAGATAGAGGCGGATGGGCCGCCCCGCAAGCGACGTCCACGTCCTCGGCAGTGTGTCATGGGTCGTGCGGCGGGTGCGGGGAAATGAGCGTAAGACCTGAAGCCGGAACCAAGGCTCTCAATGGTCGGGAATGGATTGCCCCGATACTGTAAGCGCCAGGGAGGGCGCCATGGCAAATGACAGGAATTACTGGACGCAAAGACGTCCGGACGGAAAATGGGAATCGAGGCGCGAAGGCGCGCAACGCGCCGCCAAAGTGACGAAAACCCAGGCTGAAGCCTGGAATCACTCGAGGGAAAAAGCCGGGCAAGGCGGAGGAGAGGCATTTCTGAAAGGCAGGAACGGGCAAATCCGGGCGCGCAACACCTACGGCAAAGATCCGTTTCCACCGAGGGGATGACCCGGATCGCCGGAAACAGGTTCGGTATCGCTTGCCGGATCATCGATTACTGTTTGTTCGATATATTTTTCAGCCGACTCCGGATTTACCGCACGCGCCTGCCCTCTGCGGACCCTCGGCAAACATGCGGATATGTTTTCCGGCAGAAACGGGAGCGCTCCTTGCGCACATACCCCTCATCTGCTTGAATCCACCCCGGAAAGGGAACATGCATGCCACCGAAACCCTCCGTCGTGTCCGGCCCCCTTGCCGGGGTCGCCCGCTTCTCTCGGGTCCAGCTCGACCACTACACCGCCGCGTTCGTGGTCCTGGCCGCGGATGGGCGTCCCGTCGCCTTGACCCTGCAGCAGCACAACTACCTGCGCACCTACCTGGTCGGCGAGTCGGTGGAACTCGGGCCCGACGGACGCTTCGACATCGACGTGGCCATCCGATCGAACGAGCTTTACCCCCACGTTCCGGGACGGACAGTGCGCCGGGCGGTGCGGTTTCTGGACCATGACGCCAGGGCCTTCATGATGGGTTTCGGAAAGCGGCCGATGATGTCGGCGGACGACATCACCGACCCGGACCGCACCGTCGACTACGAGTTCGCCTTCCTCCCCGGCTCCGACGCCTTCTACTCGTTCCACGGCTTCCTCGGCGAGCGCCGCCGGTTGCCCGGCCGCGACGGCCCACCCGGGGCCCGCTACAACACCCTGCCCGAGCTCAAGCCCCTGCCCGCGCAGATCCTCGACGGTTACTGGCGCGAGGGGAACGAGGGCGACTGGGCGCGGTATCGGAACAGCCGGGAGAACGGCTCCTGCCCGGCCGGTTTCGCGCGAGCGCAGGCGGCAGTGTTCCATCGCAACCTCGGCTGCCTGCGCCGGGAGCGCAAAGGCTGCGCGTTACAGTAGCGGTTGAGCGACTGTCCCCCGACCCCTTCCTACGCCTGTATCGCCGTCCCCACCACCCAGGTACAGGCTGGCGCCCGGCAGGTCGTTGAAGGCGGTGACCAGGTGGCCGGCGGCGACGGCGGGGTTGCGATTGAGCTTATAGAAGATGATGGGCCGGACGGTCGACACCGTCATCGCGGCCATGGAGGCCAACCATCCCGACCTCACCAACCAGAAGACGCTCTACGTCGAGATCAGCCGCGCCCGGGACCGGGCGGAACTCGTGACGGATGACGCAAGAGCGCTGCGTGAGCGGCTCGAGGCCGCGACGGGGGAGCGGATTGCGGCGCTCGAGGCGTTCGGCGACAGGCCACGGGACGCGGAGAGGACGAACGAGGCGACGCAGGCAATGGAGCGGCGGACGCCAGGTATGAAGAGGACGCGTTTCGAGCGCCTGATCGAAATATAGGAAATCCGCATTCATCATCGACCGGATTTCCCGGGAGTTGCCCCCGGAACCGCTGTACGGGCCGAATCGAAAAGACGGCGCCGAGCCGGGGGCGTCGGCTCGCTAGTCCAACGCAAGCAAGTCCGCCGCGATGCTCTCCGCCACCCGCTCGGCGGATTCCCGCACCGAATCGCGCGCGAGATGAGCGTAGCGCGAGGTGGTCTCGATCCGCGCGTGGCCCAGGAGTTTCCCGATCACGGTGAGTCCCTCGCCGAGCGCAAGAGCTCTCGAGGCGAACGAATGGCGCAGGTCATGGAGGCGCACGTCGTGAAGCCCCGCGCGCGAGCGGACGTTCCGCCAGGCGTCATCGAGCTTTCGAAGGTGCGTACCCGGCTTCCTGCCGGGGATCACCCAGGGGTCCCCGGGTAGGCGCGGTAAGCCCGCGAGGAGTTTCACCGCGGGCTGTGAGAGCGAAACGACCCGCGCGCCCGTCTTGGAGTCTGAGAGCCGCAGTTCCGCCGCCTCCGGCGCCACTTCCTCCCAGCGCAGCGTGAGGACCTCCGACTTCCGGCACCCGGTCAGGATCAACAGCCGGATGGCCGCCACCGCGCTCGCCGACGTGCCGCCCTCCGTTTCGATCTCGTCCAGGGCGCGCCCCAGGCGCTCCAATTCCGCCTCGGTGAAGAAGCGCTCCCGCCTGCGCCCGGGGTATTCGGCGATGGCGCGGCAGGGGTTTGATAATCCGTCAGGCGCCAGTTCCCAGCTCTCAGCCAGTTTGTACATCGCGGACAGCGCCCGGACAGCCTGGTTCGCGGCCGCGGGCATAGCACTCAGCCGCTGGTGGAGTTCCACCACGTGTTTGCGCTCGACCGACGCGATGGGCAGTTTTCCCAGCGCCGGGACGATGTGTCTCAGGACCACGGAGCGGAGCGTCTTCACGGTGCGCGGCTTACAGCGTACAGAGACGTATTCGGCGAGATAGCGCTTCGCGAGCTCGGAGACGGTGGGACCGCAGGCGGGCTTCAACGGCTCGGGAACCGCCTCCTCGCCCGCCTTGATTCGCGTGATGACGAGCGCCGCGCGCTTGCGCGCCTGATCGGCATGGATCACGCCGTGGCGGCCCACAGTCACGCGTCTGGGTCCCTCGGGTCCCCGCGCCTGGGCGACGTAGACCTTGCTCCCCGTGGGATAGACCCGCACACCGAAGCCAGTGAGGTCGCGGTCCCAATACACGGTGTCCTTCTCTACCGTGAGTTTCCCGACCGCGCGGTTGGAAAGCGTCTTCATCATGGGCTTCGACGTCATCACTCGACCCTCCCGTTCGTGACGTGGGCGCCGATGCTCTCGCCCACCCGGGCGGCCGCCGCCTTCTCGGCCTCTCGCATCAGGTGCGCGTAGCGCGCCGTGCTCACCACGTGACGGTGGCCGAGCAGCCTGCCGATCGCAGACAGACTCTCGCCCAGCGCCAGCGCCCGCGAGGCGTAGCTATGTCTCAAGTCATGGATTCGAACGTCGTGGAGACCCGCGCGTTCCCGGACGGGCCGCCAGTAGTGGTGCAGGCCCGTCAGGCGCTTTCCCGGTCTTTGTCCCACTATCACCCAGGGGTTTCCCGAGGAGCGTGTGATGCCTTCCAGCACGCGAAGCACCGGCTTTGTCAGGGGGACCATGCGGGGACCCGCCTTGGCGTCCTGAAGCCTCAAGTCCCCCGCCGTGCGGTCCACGTCGTCCCACCCGAGGCTCAGTATCTCGCCCCTGCGGCATCCGGTCAGGACGAGCAGCCGGATGGCCGCGACCGCGGGCGGCCATACCGCGCCTTCCGTCTCCGCTTGCTTAAGCGCACGGCCCAGGCGCCGGTATTCTTCCGGCGTCAGGAACCGCTCGCGCGCCCGCGTCCTGTAGCGGCGCACCGAGAGGCAGGGGTTCCGCCCGGGCGGGACCAGCTCCCACACCTCGGCCAAGGTGTACATCCGCGACAGCAGATGGACCGCCGCGTTGGCCCGGGTGGGCGTGTCCCTTAGCCGGTGATGAAGTTCCGTGACTTGCGCCCCGCCGACTTCTTCCAGTCCCATACCGCCCAGGGCCGGCAGGATGTATTTGTCGAGCACGGTGCGGTACGCCGAGACGGTGGCGGGCTTCAAGTGTTTCTCCACATGGGTGCGCATGAAGCGTTCGGCAAGGCCGGCCACGGTGGGTTCCGCCCCGGACGGTTGAGCTAGCGGCTCCTCGCCGCGCTTTATGCGGTCGATAATGAGGGCGGCCTGTTTCCTCGCTTCATCGACGGACAGCTCCCCGTGCCGGCCGAGCGTCACGCGTTTGGGACCCCCGGGTCCTCTGGATTGCACCACGTAGGTCTTCCTGCCCGTGGCGTGAACGCGCACACCGAAGCCCGCCAGCTCCCGGTCCCAGAAGAGGGCGTCCTTCCCGTCGACCTCGAGCGCGTCTACGGTGCGCTTGGTGAGCTTGAGTTCGCTTCTCCTCGGCATCTTCCCTCCTCAAATATGTAATCAAAACGCATACGTGCGGCATCAAACAGGAGGGTATCCAAGCATATGCATGACGAAAATGCAAGGGGGAAATGACAGGAAAGGAATAAAAGTAAATGAATATAAACAGATAGTTATCCTATCCAGGCGAGGTCAGTCGTGCTACTGTCCGACAGGTGTATTTATTACATTATCTAATCGATATTTTCAGAAATTCCTTAATCTTAAACGCGGTGATGCGCTTCGCCATCATACACGCGCGCGTCTTGAGCCCGATGACGGCAAATGCGGGCAAATGCGTATCCGCTCCGGCCGGGGTGGGATTCGTCTTCTACGCCCCGGCGAAACCTTTACCCAATCTTTAATCTCAAACACCGCCTCCCCTGATACCATTCAACCCGTTTGTTGAGCCTCGACGGGTGTTTGTGGAGGCAACGGGCGAGTCCGGCGGGGGACGCCGAGCCGCTTCGCGCTTAAGAGCCGAGGCGGCGGCGGGCCGGACACGCCGCGCGGGGGTCAATTCCGAGGGAAGACCGAGGAATTGCGGCCACGCATGCGGGTCCGCCCGTCCCGGAGACGGGAGCGTCATCCAGTCGCGCGGATGCGCACCCGAAACTCGGCCGATTGTCCACCTTCTGGGCTCGGGCGACACTGTCGGGTCCTCCGGAGACGGAAAGTCCGAATGCGGGGACAGACCCGACCGAGAAGGGAGGGTTTGCCCCCGCGCGGCCCTTGGCGCGCCCCGAACGCGGCAATCCCTCCTTCCCCAGTCGGAATTGACCCCTTGCGGCCCTTCACCCCGACCGGGTCAATCGCTCATTCTTCAATCGGCAAACCATCGCTCTTCGGGGCTGTTGAAAAACCCGGCCCTGGGAGCGAGCGTGTTCCCCTCGTCATGCATGGCCGCGGTATCGACCTCACCCTGAGTAGCCGCCGAAGGTCAAACGCGACTGAGAAAGGAGCGTTTGTATCGAAGGGCGCTCCCCTTCGACGCGCTCCCGATGCGCCCCGGCTCTCCCTCGATACGGCGCGCGAGCGCGCCTACTCGGGATGAGGGAGGAGTGTCGTCGCGGGTCAAACGCGAGTGATGAATGTCAAATCCGAGTGAGGAGCGAGGATTTGTTTGCCGACCGACGAGGGAGGTATTATGCGCCAGGGCGGCGAATGCGCCGCAGGCATTTTTCCCTTGAGGGGGTTTTTCAACAACCCCTTATCGGTCGGCTTTGACCCCTTACGGCACTTGGCGCGCCCCGAACGCGGCAATCCCTCCCTTCCCGGTCGGAATTGCCCCTTGCGGGCGAGCGGCATCCGGCGAGAAGAGCACGCCCCGAACGCGGCAATCACTCCCGCCTTGGTAAGGGGCATCCCTTCCCCCTTGAGGTCAGCCTCGACTGAGGAAGGAGAGGCTGCTCTTCCCGAGGGGGAAGACCAACGGCGAGGTAAGGGCGAAAGCCCGCAAGCGAGTCCGTGGGGGGTGAATTCCGACTGATAAAGGAGGGATTCCCCGACTTGAGAAAGTGGGTTTTCGGTTTTCGACCGGGGGGAGTGATTCCCAAACAGATGATCATCCTTCCCCTCAGACACCTCCGGCGCGGTTCATGAAAATCCCCATACAACTGGCGAGGGATTGTTGTGGTATATTTAGCTTGTTATCCAGCAAACACCATCGCATAGGAGATCAGCCATGGCCGACACCGACGAGAGACTGTTCGGCACGGATGGCGACGACACCATAGACGCCGAAGGCGGCAGCGACACCATCCTCGGCGATGCGGGCGACGACGACCTCACCGGCGGAACGGGCCGCGACATCATCCGAGGCGGCAGCGGCACGGACACCATCTACGGCGGAGATGACGGCGACATCATCCGCGGCGACAGCGGGGATGACGCCATCTACGGCGGCGATGGCAACGACATGCTCGTGGGTGATTCCGGGGCCGATATGATATACGGCGGGGCGGACAACGACACCATCGCCGGCGGCTCGGGGAACGACAACCTCACGGGCGGAGCCGGCGATGACACGTTCGTGTTCATCGAGAACTCGGGCGACGACACGATCACCGATTTCGTCGTGGGCGCCGACACGATAGACCTGAGCATGATCCAGGAGGCGATCGCGTATGCGGACCTCACCATCGAACAGGACGGAAGCGACACGACGATTACGCACACCGCGCTCGGGGGAACCATCACCCTGACCGGGGTGACCGCGTCCGACCTCACCGCGGACGACTTTAACCTGCCCGACGGGTCGACAACATCGGTCACCACAGAGGAAGACGATACGCTGGAGCGCCACAGGAACCCCTGGGAGGGAACCGAGGATTCCGACATCTACCTCGACGGCGAGAGCGCCACGGAGATCCTGGCCAAGGGCGGGAACGACGTGATTTTCGCCGGCGAGGGTGACGACGATATTGATGGCGGCGCGGGCACCGACCTCCTCATGGGCGAGGAGGGGGACGACACCATCGACGGCGGGGCCGACGACGACACCATGTGGGGCGGCAGCGGGGATGATACCTTCGTCTTCCAGGCGGGGCACGGGAACGACACCATCAAGGATTTCAAGGACGTCACCAATGGGGAAAACGACAAGATCGACCTCACCGCGTTCACCGCCATCACCGCCTTCTCGCAGCTCAGCATCGCGGATAATGGCGACGGCGATGCGGTGATCGATCTCAGTTCCCAAGGCGGGGGAGAGATCACGCTAGAGGACATCAGCACGTCCGACCTCGACGCGACGGACTTCGACTTCTACACGATGTGACGGCGGCATGTGAGGGGACTTAGAACCGCGATGAGGGCGTAGGGACAACCCCCTGTGGTTGTCCTTTGTCAGGGAAGGCGTGGACCTCGGACAGGCACGGGGGCCTATCCCTACGATCAACCCTCCTCCCGGTCGGCAATTCCTCCTCCTCCCGGTCGGCAAACCCTCCAGCATCGCTCCGGACAATCCCTCATTCCTCAATCGGGTCAATCGCTCCTTCTTCGGTCGCGATTGATATCTTAAAAACCGCTTCAAGCCGTGCTAGAATGACGAGGGATTTCCCCTCACCTGTGGATCGCGGAGGGATGGCCGAGCGGCCGAAGGCGGTGGTCTTGAAAACCACTGAGCGAAAGCTCCGGGGGTTCGAATCCCTCTCCCTCCGCCAGTTCGATATGCAGCACCGCATTCATTGCCTGCGCTTATCATGTAACTTATTGAAATTATATTTGTTATTTGTTTTACCCAACATCGAATAAAATCTGTTAGTCATTGCTTGTAATCAAAGCGAAAGCGGATTGATTCCAACGCCCGCGCATACATTCGAGCGAATGTCCTGGAAGCGCTTACGCTTCCCGGAAATGCTCGGTTTCCCGGTTCCATTTTTTCTGTTTCATTTGTGGACAGGTGAACACGTTGAGGGAAGACCTGTTCGACTCTGAGAAACTGATTCGGCGGGACGATGCAATCGGGCATCGACGGACCGTTAATTTTGTCGATGCGTGTGAACCCATCGATTGATCCTGACGGTTGTTGAACACGTCCCGTGTCACGCATTCAGCTTGGATCAGTGTCTTCTGATTCCGCGACCTGTGCGGAATAATCACTCGCCTCCTGCATAATGTCGTCCCTGGGAACGCCGGCGCTCTCGTCTGCATTGGAAAGGGCTTTGTCGATAGCGGCGAGGAACGGTTCCGCGAAAGCTTCCAGCTTGGCCGCCCCGACGCCGCCGATCTCCGCGAACTCCGCCTCGGTGCGCGGACGGCGGCGTGCCATCTCTATCAGCGTGCGGTCGTGAAACACGACGAAGGCGGGCACTCCGCGCTCCCTGGCGATTTCGAGCCTGAGCGCTTTGAGGACGCCCAGCAGGGTCGTTTCGCGTTCGCTCAGGTGTGGCTCCGCCCCCCCGTCGCCGCGCGCCTGCGTCTTTGCGGCCTGTGGTCCGGCCACCGTGTCCTTACGGTAGATGAATTCGCCCTTGCCGCTTTGCAGCATGCGGCCCTTCTCCGTAATCCCGATCCCGCCATAGCCTCCGATGTCCAGTCTCAGGAACCCTGCCGCGATCATCTGGCGAATCAGGGAGCGCCACTCGCCCGTGCTCCGATCCGCGCCCGCACCGAAGGCGGGCAGGGAATCATGCCCGAAACGCGCGATCTTCTCCGAATTCCTTCCGCGCACAATGTCGATCAGATGCGCCGCGCCGAAACGCTCCCCCGACCGGCAGGCCGCCGAGAGTATCTTGAGCGCCTCATCCGTACCCTCGACCCGCTCGGGCGGAGACAGGCAGACGTCGCAGTTGCCGCAAGGCTCGATCCTCTCTCCGAAGTAATCGAGCAGCGCCACCCGCCTGCAGGCCGGCGCCTCGCAATAGCCGAGAAGCGCGTCGAGCCGCTTGTGCTCCCGCCGCCTGCGTTCCGGGCCTGCGTCTTCGTCCTCGATGAACCGGCGGCGCATCCGGATGTCCCCCAGCCCGTAGAGCATGTGGGCCTCGGCGGGCCGGCCGTCACGCCCGGCCCGGCCGATCTCCTGGTAATAGGCCTCCATGCTGCCCGGAAGGTCGGTGTGGAAGACGTAACGCACGTCCGCCTTGTCGATGCCCATCCCGAATGCGATGGTCGCCACGATGACGACGCCGGACTCCGTCATGAAGACGTTCTGGTGGTGTTCCCGCTCTCCGGTTTCCATGCCGGCGTGATAGGGCAGTGCGCGAACCCCGTCCGCCGCCAGTATGGCGGCGGCCTCCTCCGTCTTCTTGCGCGAGAGGCAGTAGACGATGCCGCTCAGGCCTTCGCGGTGCGCGATGAAACTCCCGAGTTGCCGCTTCCAGTTCTGTTTCATCTCCACTGTGAGAGATATGTTGGGACGGTCGAAGCCGAGCACGAACTGCCGGACCCGGCCGCCGAAGAGCCGCTCGACGACGTCGTCGCGGGTCACCGCATCGGCAGTCGCCGTCAGCGCGACGAGCGGTATCCCGGGAAAGAGTTGCGGCAAACGGCAGAGGTCTGCGTATTCCGGACGGAAGGCCGGCCCCCACTGCGAGATGCAGTGGGCCTCGTCGATGGCGAACAGTTTTACGGGCAAGCGCTTAAGCGCCTCGAGCATGCGCCCGGTCATCAGCCGCTCCGGGGCCATGTAGAGAAGCCGGGCCCGGCCCTCGGCCACGCGCTTCCAGGCGGCCACGTTCTCCCCCCGGCCGTTGCCGGAATGGATGCTCTCCGCCGCGACGCCCGCGAGCCTGAGCGACGCCACCTGATCCTGCATCAGCGCCACCAAGGGTGAGACGACCACCGTCAGCCCGCCCGTGACCAGCGCCGGGATCTGGAAGCACAACGACTTGCCCGAACCCGTCGGCATCACGGCGAGCGCGTTGCGCCCCGCAAGCAGCGTCTCGATCACGGCCTCCTGGCCCGGGCGGAACTCCCTGAAGCCGAACGTCTCGGCCAGCACCCCTCGCGCGGCACTCATCGACCCGGTCACTGGAGGCTCACCGGCGCTTCCGCCGACCGGAACCGGGTTGCAGGAAGCGGCTTGTCGTTCCGGGCGTCGGCGCCGCCCGGGTGCTGCAAGTGATTTTCACGGGAGGGACAAGGGAAAAAGCATGAAAACGGTTCACTCGGTTTCAACTCGTTCGTCTCGAAAGGTGGGTGTTCATACGGGCGGGCGAAATGAATATACGCATTCGGTGGAGAGAGGGCAATGGTGAATATGGAAGCCTCCCGGCGTATCCCTCACACCCTCCGCACGACCCAGAGCGCCTTTCCGATGAAGTGAACGTCCTGGGCCAGACACGTATAGGGCGGATAGTCGGGGTTTTCCGAGACGAGGCGGATGCGCGGCGGTCCGCCGCCTTCGCCTGTGGGCGCCGTGTCCACCTTCTTCACGACGATTCCGCTCCCGTCCCAAAGGACGAAGGTCTCCCCCGTGGCGGGGATTTTTCGCGAGACGTCGACCACGATCCGGTCCCCCTCTCTCGTCTCGGGCTCCATCGAGTCCCCCCGCACCCGGATGATGCGCAGGTTCTCGGGCGCAGCACCCCCTTCGTGGCGGATCATGTTCGCGGGCCATCCCCACCGCGCGGTCTCCGTCACGAACCCGGGTTCGAACGCGCCGGCGCCCGCGCCCGCCTCGACCGTGACTTCGGAAACGTTCGCTATCGGCCGTGTCGGCCGCGTTCGCCTGTACGGCTGTCGTTCGGGGAGCTTCTCGTGACGGATTTCGGCAGGATCACAGCCCAGCATTTCGCCGAGCGCCTCGCCGTCCCTGTAGCCGAGCACGACGGGCGAGCCGCGCTCCACGTACTGCTGGAGATAGGCCTTGTTGCGGCCGAGGGCCAGGGATGCGGCCGCCAGGGTGAGGCCCTTGCGCCTGAGAAGATCCTTTAGCTTCAGGCGAAGGGGATCGTTCCTGATTGCTTCTTTTTCGTCTTCGTTCACGGGATTCCCTCATCATTTTTTTTATCAAGCCCCCGCGTAAGGAGCCGTAGGCGTGAGCGCGTATGGAACTGGAGAATAGGATATATCCTAATAAATATTCTTACAAGCGATTATTTTTCGTATTATATACGCATGCATGAAGAAGATCGAACGCGGCGCCGGGGCGAACCCGGAAGAACAACTGAGAACAGACATCGATGCCTGGATCGCGCGTCACGGGCTGAGCGCCACGCGCTTCGGGAGGGAAGCGCTCGGAGACCCGGGCTTCGTGGGCGCCCTTACGCGCGGCCGCCGCGTGCGTCTCGACACGGCGGACCGCGCCCTCGCCTTCATGGGAGAGGCGCCGCTCGGTCCGGCCTTCCGAAGCGAGGTCGAGTCGTTCCTCACCGTGAGCGGGACCAAGCCCCACGTATTGGGAGAAGAGGCGCTCGGGGACCCCTCCTTCATATCGAGGCTGCGCCGGGGGAGTTCGACTTACCTCGGGACAATCGATCGCGTGCGCGCCTGGATGGCGGCGCAGGCGGACATGACGATACCACCGGCCGGGAATACGCCCGGCTCATTCACCACGAAGGCTCCGCACGAGGGGTGCGGGGTCCGTAACGAACGCAAGGGAGAGACGCGCATGAACAGGAACGGAAGACACTATCTGAGCACGCGGGAGGCGGCGGACTGGCTGGGCCTCTCGCCGAGGACGCTGGACCGCTACCGCGTGAGCGGCGAGGGACCGGTGTTTCACCGCTTCGGCGGGAGGGTTCGCTACCTGCTCACCGACCTCGAGGACTGGGCGCAGGCGAGGCGGAGGACCTCGACCTCGGACGACGGGAGCGCCACGGGAAGGAGGAGGCCATGAGAGCGACCCTGTGGATTCTCGCGGCGCTCGCCTGGGCGCTCCTGGCACCGGCGGGCGCTTTTGCGACGACGGACACGACGTTCGCCGGTCCGCTCGGCACGGTGACGGGCATCGTCTCGGGCACGGGCGGGCAACTTGCGGCCGCGCTCGCCGTGGGCGCGGCGCTCGTGGGTTCAGTGCTTCGCTTCAACGCCGCGCAGATCGCGGGCGCGGTCGGGGTGGGCATCGCGGCGGGCGCGGGCACGGGCATCGTGACCGGTCTCGTGGGCACGGCGATCGTATGAGGAGGCGTGATGAACGATCAGACGAAACACGCGATTCCCGCGCGTCTCGACGATCCCGAACGCTGGCTGTTCTGGACGCTCGACGAGGCGGCGGCGCTTCTGGCGCCCGCGCTGCTGGGCCTCGCCGCGAACGCCTTCGTTACGGGGCTCATCGCGGGACTCGGCGGCTGGGCGGCGCTTCGCCGCGCGAAGCGGGGCGGCGGGGCCGATACGGCCGTCTGCGCCCTCTACTGGTTCCTGCCCGGCTTTGCGCTCGGGCTCAAGGGCGCGCCGCCGAGCCACCTGCGCCGCTTCACCGGATGAGGAGGTTTCAGGATGAGACGTGATCTACTGGAAACCGAGCGTCGACGCGTCAGGGACGGCCGCGCGGCGCTGGCCGTTCTGCTCGGCCTCTCGCTACTGGCCAACGTGTCGCTCGGCATCGGTTTCGCCTCTGTGGAGCGGATGACGGTGCTGGTGCCCGCCGTGGCGGGGCCGGCGTGGGAAGTAGGCGGCGGACGGGCGGGTGCGAGGTATCTCGAGGATGTGGGCCGCACCGTCGCCGTGACGCTCCTGACCCTTACGCCCGAGAACGCAGGGCTCGCCCGCGAAGCTGTGGCGCGGATGAGTCATCCCTCGGCGCGCGGCGCGATAGGCGCATGGGTGGCGGCGGAAGCGGGACGCATGAAGGGACGCGACCTCTCGACCGCCTTCTACCCCGGAAGGGTCGAGGCGGACCCCGGGAGACTGACGGTTCTCGTGAGCGGGGAGCTCGCCACATGGATGGGACGCGAGCGGGTGTCGCGCGAGCGCAAACGCTACCGGCTCTCCTTCCGCGTGGACGCGGGCCGGATCGGCCTGCTCCGTTTCGAGGAGATGGAGGACAGGAAATGAAAACTCTGACGAGAACATCGGGAATACACCTTGGTGCGCCGGTATTGGCGTTCTGCCTGGCGGTGCTCCTGTTCCGGGCGGTCCCGGCTTCCGCGATGCAGATATTGGAAGCCGCGGACCATGCCGAACTCGAGGCGGTGGTATCCGACCGCGCGGTGAGCCGGATAACGCTGGCCGGCGATCGCGTCGCGCGCGTGATTAGAGGAGCGGCGGGTTTTGCGGTGGAACACGACAAGGCGCGTGGTGACCTCTACCTCAGGCCCCTGGAAAACGCTTCCATCCGGGATGCGCTGACGCTCTTCATCGGGACGGCGAAGGGATTCACCTACAGGCTGAACCTCAGGACGGCCGCGCGGGATTCCGCGCAGATACTGATCCGAAACGCCGCAGCAACTCCCCATACAGAGAGCCCAATGCGGGGCGATGGCCGCGTGGGCGCGCTCGTGGCGCTTATCCGCGCCGTGGCGCAGCGCGAGGTTCCGCCCGGCTACGTGGTCGAGACGCCGCAAGAAACACCGCGGCAGGACGGCCTCTTGCTGCTGGAAGTCTGGCGCGGGCGGCGCTTCACCGCGCGCGTATACGAGGCGGACCCGAGTCCGGGGGATGACCCCGAAACTCTCGTGCAAGGAATGGCGCCGGGCGTCGCCGCACTGTGGCGGGCTCCGCACGAAAACGGTCCATCGGGTGGACGGCTTGTCGTGGCGGTGCATGAAACCTCACCTGCGAGGGCAGCGCAATGAGCCGGCAGGAAAAAACACCGATAGACCCTGAGAGCAGGAAGAACAGGAACCGGCAGCTTCTCCTGTTCTCGACTTTGGTTGCGGCGGTACTGTTCGCCCTGGCGCTGTGGCTCTCGGCGGGAGGGGGCGGCGCGCCCCCGCCGCCTGTGAGTGGTGTCCGCGCGGAACTGGCGGGAGCAAGTTCTGCGGAAGCGGTCTGGGTCCGGCGCTCCGAATCCCGTATCGGGCAGATGGAGGCGCGGCTCCGGGATATGGAGACGAAGAACAGGCGCATCGATGAGGAGAACGCCCGGCTTCGGGAGCGCCTCGTCAAGGACGCCGCGGACGGACGGCTGGTGATCGACCGACAGGCGGCTGCAATCGACCAACTGCGCAGGAAGCTGGAAGCGCGACCCATAGCGCCCCTTCAGGCCAAACGGCCTGCCCGGGGCGCCGGAATGAAACGTCCCGCAAACGGCGGGAAAAATTTCCCGGCGAAGCCTGCGCCCATGATCCTCGAATTCGAAAAACCAACGCGACCGGCGAGCGGAGACCCCGCCGCAGGCGCCCGGCCGCTTTCCTCCTGGCTGCCGGCGGGCGCCTATGCCGAGGCGGTGGTGCTCGCGGGGGTGGACGCCTCGGTGGGCGTGTCCTCACAGGGCGACCCCCGGCCCGTACTGCTCAGGCTCACGGGCAAGGCGCGGAGCGCGGCGGCGGGTGGTAAGGCGATGGAGGCGGACGTTGCGGGTTGCACGCTGACCGGCGCCGCCTACGGGGACCTGTCTTCCGAGAAAGTCTACGTACGGCTTCGCACCATGACCTGCGCGGGACCCGGTCCCGACACAGTGATCGAGACCAGGGTATCGGGCTTCGTGGCGGGCGGCGGCAAGGCCGGCGTCCGGGGACCCGTGGTGAGCCGTGAGGGAGCGCTGGTCGAGAAGGCGTTCCTGGCGGGCCTGGTATCGGGCGCGGGCGAGGCTGCGGCCGGCATGCTGCGGGTCCCCACAGGGGCCGAGGGAGGGGAGCGCGCGGCGGACCTAGGCGATCTGGGCCGAGCGGGCTTAGGCTCCGGCGCGGGTTCTGCGGGCCGCAAGGTGGCGGACTACCTGATCAGACGGGCCGAGCAGTACCAGCCGGTGATCCAGCTACAGACGGGCACGCGGGTCACGGTGGTGTTCATCAAGGGCGCCCGCCTCGACGGGCAGGACGACATGAGAACCACAAACCGGAGGAACGACAAATGAAATTTGTGAAAATTCACATGCGAGCGCTCGCGACCCTCCTGGCAGCGGCGCTCCTCACGGGCTGCGCCGGAAGCGGCCACGTGGGCGAGTCCTGGCAGTGCCCCCTCGCGCAGGGGACGGCGTGCCAGAGCGTATCCGAGGCGGACCCCGCCGTGCGTACGCCGGGAAAGGCGCGCCAAACGGCACTCCCCGCTCCCGTTCGCCCTATGGAAACAAACGGGTTCTCGGTACTGAACGGCCTCATCGCCTGGTTCGCGGAACTGTTCAGTCTCGAGGAAGAAGACGCAGGCGCGGCCACGGCGGAACCGCTGGTCGTGCAGGCGCAGGCCCCACCGGCCACGGCGAAGACGCTATCCACTCCGGTCGTCGAGGAGACTCTGATCGCGCCGAATGAAAACCTCCGCACGAAAGAACGCATCGCGCGTATCTGGATAGCGCCCTACGTGGACCTTGGGGGCGTCTACCGCGAGGGTCACTGGGTGCGCGTCGTGGTGACGCCCGCGCGCTGGAGGCTGCCGTGATCGAGCGCTTAAAAGATATCTTCGGCGGATCGGACGCGCTTGCGCCCCGCACCCTCCCTGCCGTCCCGGCCCCGCTCGTGGACCTCCTCCCCTGGCGGGCCTGGGACGAGGCGGGCGAGTTCTACGTGAACGCGGGCAGTCTGGGTTTCGTCCTGGAACTGCCGCCCTTCGCGGGAGTGGACGAGGGGACGCTGGACGCGCTCGCGGGGACGCTCGCCGATTCCGCGCCCGAGCGCGCGGTGGTTCAGGTGATCCACTGGACGAGCCCGCGCTACGGGGCGGCGATCGCGCAGTGGGCGGGGCCGAGGGAGGGCGCGGGTGGACTATTGGCCGTGATGGCGAAGCGGAGGGAGGCGCTATTCAGGAGCGCGGGCTGGCGTCCGCTCCACGCGGGCGGACCGCCGTACACCCTGAACGACTGCCGGGTCTTTCTCGCGGCAAGCCTGCCGGGCCGTCCGGGACCGGCGTCAGAGACCGCGCTCGGCGGATTCCGGCGCGCGCTCGAGGGCGCGCTCGCATCGATCGGGACGTGGGCGCGGCGGACGGAACCCGATGAATTGTTGTCACTCGCAGCGGAACTCGTATCACCCGACACCGAAGGCGCGCATGACGGGGGCCTCGATCGGCCCGAAAGACGCTGGTCGCCGCGCGATCCGGTTCACTTACAGTGCGCGGCCCCCGGACGGGCGATGAGCGTGGCCCCCGAAGGGCTCCTCTTCCATCATCCTGAAGGTGCTGACGTCGCCGTGCGCGCCCTTACGGCGCGCGCCTACCCTGAAGTCTGGCCGGGCTGGCGGGGTAACGCCCTGATCGGTGATTTCTACAGGGACTTCCTGCAACCGGGCGCGCCCGTTCTCACCTCACTCACGATCATGATGGGCGAAACAGCCGACGGTGAGCGCGCGTTCTTGAAATCCGCCCGCGCGACGCAGCAGGCCGGGACGGGCATCGCGCGCTACCTGCCCGGATTGCCCGAGAAAGCGCGCGACTGGCGCTTCGTGACCGAGCGGCTGAAAGAAGGCGAGCGCCTCGTCCGGGCCTGTTACGCCATCTGCGTCTACGCGCCGACAGGCGCGATGGATGAGGCCGAACAGGCGGTGCGCGCCATCTACCACGGTCAGGGCTGGCGACTGGGGGCGGAGCGCTACGCCCATCTCCCCGCCTGGCTCTCCTGCCTGCCCATGGCGCCTGCAGGCGGACTGGACGCCGACCTCGCGCGCCTGGGCCGGATGAAGACGCTCCTGACTTCTTCGGTCGTCAATCTCGCGCCCGTGCACGGGGAGTGGCGCGGCCAGCGGGCGAATCCCGACGCCCCGCCGGCGCTCCTTCTCGTGGGAAGACGCGGTCAGCCCGCCCCCTGGACTCCGTTCGCGAACGAGGCGGGAAACTACAACGTGGCCGTGACGGGAAAATCCGGTTCGGGCAAATCCGTCCTGATGCAGGAACTAGTCGCAGGGATCGCGGGCGCCGGCGGAGAGGCGGTCGTGATCGACGACGGACGATCCTTTCAGCATACGGCCGAGGCGCTCGGCGGCGCCTTCATAGCTTTCGGCAAGGACCCCGCGCGACTCAACCCCTTCGCCATGATCGATAAGGAAACGGCCGCCAGAGACGGCGACTACAGGGAGGAGTGCTTCGCCATGCTGGCCGCTGTCATCGGTCGCATGTGCAGGAGGCGCGGGCGCATCGACGACGTGGAAGCGGCGCTGATAGACGAGGCCATCGCGCGCGCCTGGGATGAGGCCGGAAACGAGGCGGATCTGGGCTTCGTGCAGAAAAACCTCGAATCCGCAGGCGACAGGCGAGCGGCCGATATGGCGCTCGCGCTCGGTCCCTGGCGGCCGGGCGGCGCGATGGGAAGGCTCTTCGAGGGAGGCGGGACGCCCGCGCTCGATGCCGCGCTCACCGTGTTCGAACTCGCCGAGCTCAAGGGGCGCGGCGACCTTCAGGGCGTCGTGCTCATGCTCGTGATCTTTCTGGCGACGCAGAGGATGTACCACGGACCGAGGACGCGGCCCAAGGCGATCGTAATCGACGAGGCCTGGGACCTGCTCTCGGGCGAGGACAGCAAGGCGTTTCTGGAAGGCGCTGCCCGCCGCGCGAGAAAATACCGGGGGGCGCTCGTGACCGGCACCCAGAGCGTGAACGACTACTACGCCAACCCGGCGGCCCGCGCGGCCTGGGACAACTCCGACTGGACGATATTTCTCGCGCAAAAGGACGAGTCCGTCGAGTTACTCAAGCAGGAGAAGCGCATCCATTGCGACCCCGGGATGGAGCGCGCGCTCAAGAGCCTCGCCACGGTGGACGGGCGCCATGCGGAACTCGTGCTCCACGGCCCCGACGGCTGGCGCGTCGCCCGGCTCGTGCTCGACCGCGTGTCGGGCGCGCTCTACTCCTCGCGCGGACCCGCCTTCGCCGCCGTCGAGCGGTTGAAGGACGAAGGCCACACGACGGAGGAGGCCGTATTGCGCATCGCGGATGAGGGCCTCTTTGATGAGGTGGCAGGCGGCGGCGCGCAATGAGTTATTCATCACACGATTCACCTGTACGAACACGAAAGGAGATGACATGAACGCGAAACGACGCGCGCACGCAGGCGGTGCGCAGGAGAGGCCCCTCGCCTGGCCGGGGGAGCCCGAACGGATTACGGCCGAAACGGTCGACTTCGAAGCTGTAGCCCACGTGCTCGCCAACACGTGCAGAAGGGACGGGCGCATGAGGGGCTATCACTCGCTCGCCGCCCATGCGGTCGCGATGAGCGAGGCGATTGAGGATCTGGCCGCCACTGCGGGCGGCGACGTGAGGGAGGCGGCGCTCCATGCCCTGCTCTATGAGGCGAGCGTCGCCTGGCTCGGCCCCGACGCCGCCCCCTCGAGGCGTCAGGCGGACAGGCCGGGACGCCTCGCGGCGAAAGTGGACCGCGCCGTCAGGGAAGCGGCGTGACTCGATGCAGAGCCGAAAGCCGAGCAGGCGGAGCTTCTGCGCTTGATCGCCCGGATGGCCGAGGCGGCCGAGGCGCGTGACCTGCCCGGCGCAAGTCCGGGTGCTGTCGCCCTCCTCTTCCCGCCGCTCGAGAGAAGGATCAGGTCCCTTCCCCCGGCACGCGCGGCAAAGCTCTGGATCGAGCGCCTGAGCGCGCTCAGGCAAACGCCCGGCTCGGGCGCGTCCGAAACGAATGTACAGGGCGAAGATGACCACTCGAGGCGGCAGGAGGAACCACATGCCACGCAAGCGCAAACGGCGACAGAGGAAACAGGGACGCCTCAGGCGGGAGGTTCGCGCGATGCGGCCTGAGCGCAGGCGGCGCCCGAAACGGGGGCGCTTCATCCGGGTGTATGAGGACACCGACGCCGTGTTCCGCGCGGCTATCGCTTCGGGCGTGCTCTCGGCCGACGCCAATGAGCGCCTCTACGCGGGCCGGTTCCACTACATGTTCCATGACGAGGAGGGAACGGCCTGGTTCAGGCGTCATGACGCCGCGGAGTGGGTCGAGATGAATGATGCGCTTTGCGCCGCGGGGGAACGATCATGAACGGGTTTTCCGGGTTTGCGGCCGCTCTCCTGCTCGCCGCAGGCGTCGCCGCCGCCGTATCGGCCGTCACGTTAAGGTTTTCCCTCGAAAATCCCCCGCGGATCGCGAGCGTAAGGCTTTCAACGCTCACCGCGGACTACGTGACGAGGTCGTTGCGCGCGGGCGGCGATTCGGAAAAGTCGCTGGCCGCGGCCCGCGACTGGGGAGCAAGACTCGAGACAGCGCTCGCAAGAGTGGCGGCGCGTAGGGGCGCCGTCCTGTTGAGCGCCGGAGCGGTCGCCGCGGGCGCAGTGGACGTCACCGCCGAGGTCGAGGCGGTGATGGCGGAACTCGCGTCGAGCGCATCACCGAACAAGGAGAAGAAAAATGCTGATGACCGATGATACCGTGAAGGGCCGTACCAACCCGCGTGGCTTCAGGCTCCTGGTCTGTATGGTCATACTCTCGGGCCTGTGGCTCGCGGCGGCGTCACGCGTCCACGTGAACGCGAGTACCTCCGATGGGGCGTGGGGGTATTTCGCGCTGCCGCTGATCGGAGCGCCCGCGCGCGGCGACCTCGTCCTCTTTGACCCGCCCGAAGCCGCGGGTTCTTCGATTCCCTACATGAAGCGCGTTATCGGCCTGCCGGGAGATAGCGTGGCGGTGGACGGGAAAGGACGCGTCTTCGTGAGGGGAGATTTCATCGGGATAGCCAAGAGGCATGCGCTCGACGGGCGCGCGCTCGATGCCATAGCGCCCGGCGTGATTCCGCCCGGCCACTACTACGTACACGCCGACCACGCGGACAGCCACGACAGCCGCTACCGGGAGATTGGACTGGTGCCGCGCGAGCGCATCCGGGGCCGGGCGCTCCCGCTTCCCGACATCCCCTGGCTGGGTCTCGTAGGTCCAATCGCAAAACCGAAAGAGACACATCCATGAGGCGACATCTTCAACTGACACGATTCGCCATGGTGGCGTTCGCCTGCATCATCGCGCTAACGGCAAGCGTGGGGTGGGCGAAGGACTTAGGAGTGCGCGGCGCTGTCTGGCCCGTCGAAGAACCGAACCTCCTCGATGAGATAGAAAAAAGACTTGGAAATATGAAAACTTCGGGCGAACTTGCCCGTGCGAATCGCCAAGCGGTGGAAAGGGCGCGGGCGCGGATCGAGGCGCCTCCCCGCGTATCGAGCGTCGCGCCCGCGCGCGAACACGGGACTCGGCTTTTCGATCCATCGGTCAAGCTCGAGCGTGACATCAGGACAGCCGATGGGACGCTGCTCGCGGCACGCGGGACGCGGATCAATCCGCTCGAAAAACATCCCCTCACACGAGATCTCCTGTTCATCGACGGGACGCGCGCAGTCGAAGTCGAATGGGCGCTCAGTCGAAAGCAGCCCTCGGTGATCGTTTTGCTCGCGGGCCGTCCGCTCGCACTGACCCGCGCGCACGGCCGGACGTTTTTTTACGATCAGGGCGGACGTCTCGCGAGGCAGTTCAGGCTGCGCGTTACACCCTCACTGATCAAAGTCGAGGGACTGTTTTTACGGATCACGGAAGTCCCCTTGGAAGACGAAGAGAATCCCGATAGCGAAGGGGCTCGGCCATGAGGCGCCTGATTTTTTTCATTCCAATCATTTTCCTCTCCTGCATTCTCTCGACACAGAGTGTCTCTGCACAGTCCTGCACGGGTCGTTTCGTGAACCCCATAGCGGATGTGTGCTGGGAGTGTCTGTTCCCGATCTCGATCGGGCCAATCCGGATAGGCTCTGCCGCAGGCGCGCCGGACACGCCCAACCCGGGATCCCCGATCTGCTTCTGCGGCAGTCCGATCCCCCGGATCGGCCTCTCGCTCGGCGTCTGGGAACCCGCGCGGCTGATCGACGCAAGCAGGACGCCCTGGTGTTTCCCGAACCTGGGCGGCATGACAATAGATGCCGGCCTCCCCGCCGGACGCGGGCGCACTGGTTCCTCTGGCGGTGACGGCGCTCAGGGCTCCACCTGGCACGTCCACTACTACGTCTATCCACTGCTCTCGTGGATCGGGGCGTTGATCGATCTCGGCTGTCTCGAAGGGGGCGGACTCGACATCGCCTGGGTATCGGAATTAGACCCCGCCTGGCGGGATGATGAACTCTCGTTCCTCCTGAATCCCGAAGCCGCCCTGTTCGCGGACCTCCCCGCCCAGGCGGCGTGCGCCGCTGACTGCGCGGCGGCCTCCGCGGGACTCCCGCTCGACCCGCTGTATTGGTGCGCGGGCTGTCAGGGCGCGATGTATCCCCTGACCGGCAACGTGGGCGCGCACGTGGGCGGCGTGCAGGCCTCGCTCTTAGCCGTGCAAAGGCTCGTCTTCCGCCTGCACCGAACCCTGCTCGCGTGGGGCACCTCAGGCTCTGCCGCCCTGTGCGGCCGCTATCCCATGCCGATCATGAAAAAATCACAGTACCGCTGGCAGATGACCCAGCCGGTGCCCGCCACCTCGGCGCTCATGGGCTGCAACCCCACGGGCCGCTCCACCGTGCTCTGGGAGTCGCTCCGCGAACTCCCGGTCGCGGGGGAGAATTTCGGCTTCCTGCTCTGGCGCAAACGAAACTGCTGCCTCCTCTAAGGAAATTCATAATGGGCTGCAAAGTGATCCTTAAGACTGTCATGGCGCTTATTTGCGCCCTCCTGTTTGCGGCGTGGGCCGTTCCGGCCGACTCCCAGGAGAAGCCCTCGGAAGCGGCGAAAAAGATCGTGGATCACGTCCTCAGGAAGGGAGAGAAATTCCCCTTGAAGGACCTGAATACATGGTCGCGTTCGGTGCTTGAACGCGCCCTGGGGCGCGCCGCGAAAAACGCCACCGAAACCCCCGCCCCCCTCCCGGCGGAAAGCCGCGCCGGCCGCCTGGCAGAGAATCTATCAACGCCTCCGCGAGGTCCCGAAGTCATCGTGTTCATGAGCCTCTCGGTTCCCGCAGCGGCCTGGCGGGAGTGGAGCGTTGAGGCGGCGAGGATCGGCGCGCCGCTCGTCCTTCGCGGCGTCGCACGGGGAGGGCTCCGGGCCACCGTGAAGCGTATCGGAGCGCATCTCCCGACAAATGCCGGTGCCGCGTTAGACCCGCGCCTGTTCCGGCTGTTCGAGGTCACCGCCGTGCCCGCCGTCGCCGTCGTTCCGGGCGGCGTCCCGCCTTGTACGAGCCGCGGCTGCGCATCGGACCCCGCGCCGCCACACGACCGTATCAGCGGGAACATCGGTCTCGAAGCCGCACTCCGGATCATCGCCGAGGAAGGCGGACCAGGGCGCGAGACGGCGCTGCGTCATCTCGCAGAATTGAGAGGAGATTCCAGGTGAAGCGAAACGCACTGATCAGGGAGATCGCTCTGCTTTTCTTCCTGATTCATCTCGCAGTTGCCGGCGACGCCCGTGCGGAGGACCCGAAGGCGGCCGCCCGCGCGATGGGTGATGCGGGACGGTCGGCGGCTGCCGCCGTCGCGAGAGACCCCGCTTCGGCATCCAAGGCGCCCGGCTACGTGGGAACGAACCAGCCCGAGCGGGACCTGAATGCGGCCGATCTGGAAGACGCCGCGAACCGGGTCCTAGCCGATCCCGACGACCCGGGCGGTCTGGCCGGACGCGTCGTGATCAAGGGCGTGGCCGAGCGACCGGATGCTTCGCTCGAGACGGAGGACCCCATCGCAGGGCGCGCTGGGGTGATTCAGGGCGATCCGGGCGCTTCGCGCTTCGGCGCCTCGGGCCTCACGTCAGGGTCGGTATCCGACTGTGCGGCGGGTCTTGCGCAGGCCGCATCGGGCGGAACTTGTGGCGGCGTCGCCTGGTGCGCCGGCGCGGACTGCGAGACCAGGGCTTCTCAGGCCAATACCGGGTTCGTGGGTGCGGCGGCCAAACTCAACATGGTGATGGAATTGGGCGGCGATGAATTCGACCGGGGGAACCTGCTGTTTTTCCGGGGAGAGCGGCGCGCGTGCCGGATCCACTGGGGCGGGCTCGCCGATTGCTGCCAGAACTCAGGGTTGCTCATCGACATCGGCGAATGCACCGAGGAGGAACGCCTCCTGGCCGAGGAACGCCATGTCGGGAACACGCACTACCTGGGAGTCAGGTGCGCGAAGCGGATTCTGGGCGTGTGCGTCCGCCGGGAGCGGGTCTGGTGCGTCTTCGGCTCGAAGCTCGGGCGCATCCTACAGCAGGCGGCGCGGGCGCAGCTCGGAATCGGCTGGAGCAGTTGCCGGGGCTTCACCGTGGAGGAGATGGAACAAATCGACTTCGAGGCCGTGGACCTGTCCGAGTTCACGGAAAACCTCATGGACGGCGCGAGCGAACCCTCGATCGCACTCCCCGAAGCGGCTGGAGCGGGTGCGGCGATGCGCGAGCGGATCAGCGATTTTTATGACAGGAACAAGTGAGGAATCGACATGACCAACGTATACGCAATGGGCTTCGCCTGTCTGCTCACGCTTCTGTCGGCCGCCTCCGCAGACGCCCGGGAATGGCGCTCCTGGTGCGGCGCGGAGGCGTCTTCCCCCCTCGGCTGGCACTTCTATTGCGACCGCGATGAAAAGAAGGACGAGGAGACGCAGGCGGGGCAGGCGCCAAAGGCAAAAAGCGCCAAAGAACGGATCCTCGCGACACGACAGGCGCTGGAAGAAGCCCGCGCGCAAGCGATCCTGGAGCCGACTCCGGAGAACGTCACGGCCTACCTGCACCTGCAACAAAAGGCCTTACAAAGCGCCGCCGCGTTCTCGGACGCTTTCCGGCGCGCGGTCTGGGCGAATCCGGGTCTCGACTACACGCTGAGACGCCCGGTGGGCGCGCTCGCCAAGAGGCTCTGGACGGAAGAGCGCCGGGCGGAGCGCGCCGCCTCGCTCGCACGGCTGGGCAAGCGATACGGACTCATCTACCTGGGCTCCCGGGAATGTCCCGCCTGCCGCGTATTCGGACCGCTCCTTCGCGCCTTTGCGCTTCGTCACGGACTCGAAGTCCTCGCCGTATCGACCACGGGTGGAGCGCTCGAAGGATGGCCGGAGGCGGTCGCAGATCAGGGCCGCGCCGAGCGCTTGGGCATCAAGGCCCCGGTGCTTCCCGCACTCATCCTCTACGACACCAAGTCCAGGCGCGCGATCCCGGTCTCATACGGCGTGGTCGCCGAGGATCAGCTGGCCGAGCGCATCTTCGCCCTCACCGCAAGGGAGGTCGGCAGTGACTACTAGACGAATTTTCATACTGCTCATCCTGGGCGCCGCGCTCTTTTTTGCTGCTTCTGCGCGCGCGGACGTTCTCTCCGAGATGGAGAACTTCTGGCGGGGGGCGGCGGTGAACACCACCGGACCCACCGCCTTCGACGGCCAGGCGTCGGGCCACTGGACGCTCGGGAATTTATACCTCCGCGCGCCGGTGAGGTCAGAATCGATCGCCACGGTGAGCCTGCCCTCCTACCGCGCCGGTTGCGGCGGCATCGACGCGTTCGCCGGCGCCTTTTCCTTCATCGATTCCGATCAGATGATCGCCTTCGCCCGCGCCGTCGCGCAGAACGCCGCGGGCTTCGCCTTCGAACTCGCGCTCGAGACCATATCGCCCGTGATCGCAGAGACCATGTCGAAGCTGCGGGCGCTCGCCCAGTGGGTGAACAACCAGAACGTAAACTCCTGCGAGACCGCGCAGGCCCTGGTCGGCGCCGTATGGTCCAAGAACGACCGGGCGAGCGCCGCCATCTGCGCCGCGATCGGGACCCGGCAGGGAATTTTTTCGGATTACGCCGCCGCGCGCCACGGCTGCGGGGCGGACGGGAAACGCCATTCGACCCTGGCGGCCGCTACGGGCCCTTTGAAAGAACAGGCGCCGGTCAACGTGAACTACGCCTGGCGCGCGGTCAGAGCCTCGGGCTTCCTGGCGTCTGATCGGGACCTCGGCGAGTTCGCCATGTCGGTATCGGGGAGCGTCATCGTGACAGCGCCCCTAACGGATTCGGATCCTTCCGGTCCCCGCGTGCGCGTCCTGGAACCCCTGGCGCTGGACAGAAGGGTTACCGAGGTGCTGATGGAAGGGGGCGGCGAACTGCCGGTCTACCGCTGCGACACGGCCGATGCGTGCTTGAATCCCACGCTCGGGCGGCTCACCGTGCCGGCTGCGCGTGGTTTCAGGAACCGGGTCGCTGAACTGCTCCGCCGGCTGGTGGATGCGGTGCGTACGGACACGGCGCCCCCCGCCGACGCCCTGGGACTCGTGAACCTCACGACGCTTCCCGTCTACAGGCTCGTGAACGCGGCCGCCGCCTACCGCGGCGCCGTCGTGGAACAGGAGGTGGAAGCGCTCGCCGAAGCCGTGGCGCTCGACGTGCTCCAGGTATGGATATCGGATATTCACCGCACGGTCGAGGAGCGCGCGGGAGCACTCGACGTCGCCGACGGCGAGCGTCTCACAAGTTGGCGCGAGGGACTGCGCAAAAACCGCTCTGCCCTCGCCAGGCATCGGGGCGAGGGCCTCGAGCGATTCAACACCGCCCTCGCCGTGGTCGAAAAACTCCGTCTCATCGAGACAGAACTAGCGGGTGCTCTCTCGGCGGATCTCCGCGCAGCGCTCGCCTTCTCGCGCGGCGCAGCGGGCGCGCGCTAGGGGACAACACCCATGTATGAAATCTTCACCCTGGGCGGCGGGACCTACCTGGTCGACCTTCTGAACGCCGTGGCCGCCATCACGGGAGGGGGCGCCTTCGTGACGCTGGCCCAGATCGCGGGCGTCACGGGACTCGCCTGGGCGCTCTTCCGAACCGCCTTCGGGGGGTCGTGGAAGGACAACGCGAAGTGGCTCCTCATCTTCGTCTGCGTCTGGGGCGCGCTCGTGGTCCCGAAGGGTACGGTGCGGGTGGTGGACAGGCTCGATCCCGCTTTGGCGCCTGCGGTGGTGGCGAACGTGCCGCTGGGCCTGGCGCTGTTCGCATCGCTTACGAGCCGGGTGGGGGACGGCCTCACGCGTCTGACCGAACAGGCCTTCTCGCTCCCGAACGATTTGGCCTACCGCAGACACGGTCTCATCTTCGGTTCCAGGCTCGCCGCCGCCGCGACGAGGATGGAGGTGACCGACGCCGTCTTCGCCAGGAACTTGAGAGCCTATGCGAGACAGTGCGTGTTTTACTCTCTGCTGCTCGGCCACATATCGGCCGACGACCTGCGCGAGAGCACGGACCTGTGGGCGCTCGTCACGGCTTCCGGATCGCCCTCGGCGGGTGCTTCGCCCGCGCGCATGGTGGAATACGTCACCCGTGGCGCGGCCTCAGGCACGGGCGCAACGACGCTGGACCGCGAGATCGTGACGTGCGCCGCGGCCGCGTCGCGTCTCGACGCCCTCTGGGGGGCGGAGGTCACGCGCGCCTCGGGCGTCTTCGGGATGAGGCTCTTCCCGGGCGCGGCGAGCGAGGCGCTCGCCCGGGCGGAACTCATGGCCGCGCTTCCCGCCGCTCACGACTACCTGATCGGGGCATCGAGGTCTGCGGCCGAGGTGCTGCGCCAGCAGATGGTGCTGAACGCCGTACACGACGCGGGCGAGCAGTGGAGCGCCGAAGCCGGAAACGCAGCGGCGCTCAGGTCCTACACCGAGGCTCGCGCCGAGGCGCAGACCGTATCGGCCTACCGGGCGATCGGAAGACAGGCCGAGACCTGGGTGCCCATGCTGCGGATCGTCTTCGAGTGTCTCTACGTGGGCGCGTTCCCGATGGCGGTCCTGTTGATGCTCACCCCTGCGGGCGGAGCGATATTCCGCTCCTACTTCTCGGGCCTCGTCTGGCTCCAAAGCTGGGGTCCGCTCTACGCGATCTTACACCGTGTCGCCATGGGAGAAGCCGCGGAGCGCATGAGCGCCGCAGCGCTCATGCCGGGAGGGGACGCCGGCGTCTCGCTCGTAGCCCAGGCGGGGATACGGGCGGTGGCGGCAGACGTGGCCGTGATGTCGGGCTACCTCTCGATGTCGGTTCCCTTCCTGGCCGCCGCCCTGGCTTACGGAGTGGGCCGCGCGACCTCGCTCGCGACTTCGGTCCTCTCGGTCGGACAGGAGGCCGCCTCCTCCGCCGCGCAGGAGGGTACGACGGGCAACATCTCACTCGGAAACACCAGCGCCGACACGCACCGCTTCGCCTCGGTGGAAGGTCACCAGATCAGGACCTCGGCGCAGGTGGACTCAGGGAGATACACCGGCTTCGCTCCGGGCGGCGCCGCCTACACCGTGACCGCGGAGGGCGCAACCGTGATGGACGCCGGCGCCGCCACGAGCCGGGTCCCGGCGGCGGGCGTCAGGCTCACGGAATCCCTGGCGGAGAGCCACGAGGTGAGAGCCGGCGCCGCTATCGAACAGGCCAGGGGCTGGTCGGCCGAGGCCGCCGCCGCGCGAACGGCCGCCGCGACGGATTCCGCCGCCATGGTCGAGCGATTCTCAAACGACGTGCGAAGCGGCGTCACCCACGCGCGGGGCGTTACCGAGAGTGAGAACGCGGGCGCGCAGCGCCTCGAATCCCATATCGAGAAACTCTCACAGGCCGGCGGCATAACAAAAGAGCAGGCAGCCGGCCTCGCGAGCGAGGCCAGGATGGGAGGTGGATTCGATTTTATCGTCAAGATAGGCGCTAACGGCTCTGCGAGCTGGCGCGGCCAGACATTCTCGCGGGAGGCCTGGAACCGGATGACCGACTACGCGGGCCAGAGCGGACTGTTGGACCTCTGGTCGCGCGTGGCCGATGCTTCCAAACGCTACGCGAGCGCCTCGGGCGAGAGCGAACTCAAGAGCCTGGACGAGAGTTACGGGGCGAACCTGACGAATATGCGCCGCTTCACCGAGCAGGAGGCGGCGAGCAGGCGCGAGGCGGAAAACTGGAGCACACAGGCGGCGGAGGTGCGCGGCAACGCACGGGCGATCGAGAGCGAACTCGGACAGCCCTTCTTCGCTTGGCTGAGCGCCCAAAAAGGGGCGAACGGACGCGAGATAGGCGCCTCAGGCGCCATGCGTCTTGCTTCGCCACAGACGACGGAAGACGCGGAAGTGTTGCGCGCCCACGCCGCCGCCTTCATCGCCGAGCGTTATCCGGCGCCCGGGGGACCGGAGGGGGTGCCTGAGCGTTCGGATTTTGAGCGGGCGAAGGAGGGTTTGCGCGATGCGGGCGGGACGGACGCCGCGTGGGATGCGTGGTCGTCATCGGTGCGTGAACGCGCACGGGGCGCAGGCGCGCCCCGACCGGGCGGCGTCGGTGAGCGGGCTGCGCGCGGGCGCGCGGAGATAGAGACCGAACTCGATATCCGAGAAGCCGGGCGGACGGCGCGCGCAGGCGCGGCGGGTGAATCCATCGATGCAGGACGCCCCAAGGTGGCGGCCGAGACCGGGAAACCTCTCGCCGAGCACGTCGCCGGGGACTTGCCCGTCGTGGGCGAATGGCTGGGCGGGAAACTCTACGGCACGGCGCGGAACGCGGCGCCGGGTCAGGATGAGAAAAAGCAAAGTAAAGAATCAGGGGGAGAGCGAAGCTTCCTCGGCGATCAGGTGATGGGGCCGTGACCGGGATGGTCGTCATCGTAAAGTCCTCCCTCCTCGTAATCCCTGCGCCAGGCGTAACGCCCCGTGCGGGTCGTCCAGTCGAAGTGATCGGCGTTCTCCTCAGGGAGCGTGTAGCCGGTGAAGGCGGTCCAGTCGCCATGGAAAGCCCGCCACAGGGCGCCGGCAAGCGCCGTGAGAAAACTCCAGATCGCGGCCAGGAACCAGACGCCCGGAATGAATCGGAAGTCATTCCCGCCGGTGAGCGTGAACAGGGTGTAGAGCAGCGCGAGAGCGGGTCCCGCCAGGACGATGACGCGCGCAGCAGCGGATGGTTTCTGGTTTTTCATGGATTGCTCCTTTCTGGTCGTGAGTCGGCAGGATGCGGGCGCGGCCGTCTCTCTCTCGACCCCGCTCCCGCGCCCCCGGGCTTCTCTCCCCGGCCTCCGCTCGAGACACCGCGGGTTGGAGTCACCGGAAACACTTTTGTTCATCAAACCTTGAACGGGAGGAGAAAATGAGTTTCGGAAACGCCACCCTGCGCGGCGGCCAGACACTGCTTCACGACGCCCGCATGTGGGGACAACTCGCCCGCTGGGGCATCGCGGGTCTCGTACTCGCCATCGTCCTGACCCCTGCGGTGAGCATCTTCACCACGACGAGCGCGCACGAGTGGCGCGTCCTGGGACTCGGGACCTTGGCCGAGGCCAAGCTCGCCATCGGGTATTCACATGATTCGGGGCAGAGGTATGAGTGGGGGGATGGGGTGCAGGTGATCGAGTCGATCTCCCTGATAGCGTCCGATCCCAGGATCGAGCGGGTAAGGCGGCGCCTGCTCACCGCCATCCACGCGGGCGCATGGCGGGGTCTCTGGCTCGGGCTCTCGTGTGTGGCCGCCTTCGTGATCGTCTTCTGGCTGCTGGGCCGGCGCATGGCCCGCGCGAGACGGATCCGGGGTGCCGAGATGACGAAGGCGCAGGCGCTCGGAAGGCGCGTGCTTCCGCTTCATGCCCGCATCGCAGGGGCCTTCTTCCCCTCTGCACGCAAGTCGCGGCCCCAGGTCGCGGGCGTCCCCTGGCCCGAGCGCGCCGAGACGCAGCACACCATCGTCTCGGGCACCACGGGTTCGGGCAAGACCGTCCTGATATCGGACCTGGTCGCGCAGATAAGAGAGAGGGGGGAGCGCTGCATCCTCTACGACAAGATGGGAAGCTACACGCGGGCCTTCTTCGACCCCGCGCGAGACGTGCTCATGAATCCCCTGGACGCCCGGGCGCCGCGGTGGTCTCCCTTCCTGGAAGCCAGGACATCCAGGGACTTCGACACGATGGCGGCCGCCCTTATCCCCCAGCAGAAGGACACGGTGGACCCCTTCTGGGTCACGGCCGCGCGGCAGCTGTTCGCGAACGGCGCGGGCGTTTTATGGAAGCGCGGCGTGACGGAGAACAATGTACTCGTCGAGCACTTGCTCAAGACCGAACTCACCTCCCTGGCGGAGGCCATGGAGGGGACGGTGGCGCAGTCCATCGTGGACCCCGAAAACCCAAAGACCGCGCTCTCGGTGCGCGCCATGCTGACCGCGCACTTAGGCGCGCTCGAGTTCCTGCCCGACTCAGGGAAGCCGTTTTCGATCAGGGAGTGGGTGGAGCGCGAGGACGAATCAGGCTTTTTGTTCCTGACCTCGCGCGGGGATCAGCACGCGAGCCTGCGGGGCCTCATCTCGACCTGGCTCGAGATCGCCGTGAACGCGCTCCTCTCACTCGCCCGGGACGACGCGCGCCGGGTCTGGGTGGTGTTGGACGAACTGCCCACCCTCCACCAGGTGCCGAGCTTACAACCCGGGCTCGCCGAATCGCGCCAGTTCGGGGGGTGTTTCGTGCTGGGGATACAGGTGATCTCAGCCCTTCGCGATCTCTATGGACGAAACGGCGCGGAGACGGTATCGGGTCTTTGCGGCACACGGGTGGTGCTGGCCGCGCCCGATCAGGAGACGGCGCGCTGGTCGGCCGAGAGTCTCGGTCGCGGCGAGGTCACCGAATACGCGGAGGGGCTGAGCTACGGGGCGAGCGCGATGAGGGACGGCGTGTCGCTCACGCAGCGCCGCGAGATGCGGCCCCTGGCCCTGCCCTCAGAAATCATGCGCCTGGAAAACCTGCATGGCTACCTTAAGTTCCCCGGTCCCTGGCCCGTCGCCCGCATCGAGCTCGACTACGTGGAAAGACCGAAAGCCGCCGAGAGTTTTATTCCGCGCGAAGACGCGCCGGTTTTCGAGGCCAAGGACGAAGAAGCAGTATTGCCCGAAGTCGTAGATGCTCTCCCCGAAGAAAGGACGGATGCGGCCTGCGATCATGTATCCGGAGAGAGCGATGCCGCTGCACCCGGGAAACCGCAGCCGGAAAACCTGAGGAACTACTGATATGGTCGCATCGATCGGCGCCGTCGCCGCCCCTGCGCAAGGGGCGTCTTATTATGAGCGCGACGGCTACTACGCGAAGGACGACCCGGCCCACAGGGAGGCGAGCGCCTGGCACGGCAGGGGCGCAGAGGAATTGGGCCTGACCGGTCCTGTCGACCCGGACGTATTCCGCTCGGTCCTCGAAGGCGCGGTGCCCGACGGTTCGGGACAAAGACTCGGACGAAGGGGCAAGGACGGCGCCCTCCATCACCGGCCAGGACGCGACCTCACCCTCTCGGCGCCCAAGTCCGTCTCGCTCGCAGCGCTCGTGGGAGGCGATTCGCGCGTGATCAAGGCGCATGATACGGCCGTCGCGCGCACCCTCGCCTGGGTCGAAAAAAACCTCGCCGAGACCCGGATGCGTGACCCCGCGACGGGAGGGATGGTCAGGACGGGGGACCAGAAGAGCGTCATCGCGACCTTCCGGCACGACGCATCGCGCAACCTCGACCCCCTGCTCCACACCCATTCGGTGATCGCCAACATGGTCCGGGGGACGGACGGCAAGTGGCGCGCCATGTCCAACGAAAAACTCTATGCCCAAAAGATGCTGATCGGCGCGACCTACCGGACCAAACTCGCGAGAGAGATCGGGAAACTCGGATATCGTATTGAAAAGACCCACGCCGACGGGCGATTCGAGGTCGCGGGCGTCCCGCGAGACGTGATCGAGGCGTTCTCGACCCGGCGGGCGGAGATCGAGAAGGCGATGGCCGCGCGGGGACTGGGCGCGACGGCGGAGAACCAGCGACTCGCCCAGCGAACTGCGATCATGACGAGGGCGCGAAAGCGCGAGGTCGAAAAGGCGACCCTTACGGCCGCCTGGGAGAAACAGGCGAAGGACCTGGGCTTCGACGCCGGGATACTTGTTTCAGAAGCGATGACGAGGAGTGTATCACCCAGGGAAGCGGAACCCGCCCGCGAGGCCGTGGAGTGGGCCGTGGCGCACCTCGCGGAACGAGAAGCGGTCTTCGACCGCTCCGCTCTGCTTGCAGGCGTGCTCGCTTGGCGGCCGGGCGCCGTATCGATGACGGGCGCGGAGCGCGAGGTGGCGAGACTGGAAAAAACGGGCGTCTTGCACGCGGCGGATATTTCGAGTCGGAAGGATATGCTCACGACGGACAAGGCGGTGGCGGAGGAGCGTGAGACAATCGCTCTCCTCAAATCCGGACACGGCCGTGCCGCGCCCGCAATGCGCCCACGCGCCGTGGACAAGGCCTTGAGAAACGGTCCACTGACAACGGGCCAGCGCGATGCGGTCAAGCTCATCCTCGCAGAAAAAGACCGGGTCGTCGGCGTGCAGGGCTACGCCGGGACCGGCAAGACCACGATGCTGAACCGCGCACGCGCCCTCCTGGAAAAACGCGGCTACGAGGTCCGAGGACTCGCGCCTTCGGCCTCCGCCGCGCGGACCCTCGAAGCCGAGGCCGGGATAAAGAGCGAGACGCTGCAGCGCTTCCTCGCTCGTAACGCAGGGGTCGCCCAGGGCCGTCTCACGATGAAGGCCCGGAAGCAGATGCGCGCGGCGTACAGGAAGACCGCCCTCGTGGTGGACGAGGGCTCCCTCGCCTCCACGCGCGAGGTCCGGGAACTTCTCCGGATCGCGGACGTCCTGCGCCTCCCCCGGGTCGTGCTCGTCGGCGATGCGAAACAACTCGACGCGGTGGACGCCGGCAAACCCTTCGCGCAACTGCAGTCGGCGGGCATGAAGACGGCGGTCATGAAAGAGATCATGCGCCAGCGCGACCCGGACTTGAAAACCGCAGTCGAGGCCAGCCTCGCGGGTGACGTGAAGCGCGCTTTTGAAAAACTCGGCTCCAACGTGGCCGAGGTCAAGCCGGACAACCTCGCGGGCGCCGCCGCCGCGCGCTGGCTCGCGCTCTCACCGGATGCGCGCGCACGGGCCGGGCTGATGGCGCCGAGCCATAAGATCCGCGAGAAGATAAACGCCATCGTCCGAGAGCGGCTGATCAGGGACGGCGTCGTCCAAGGCCCGGCGATCAGGTCCGAACGCCTCGTCTCGCGCGGCTACACGCGCGCCGAGAAATCGCTCGCGGCGAACTACGCGCCCGGCGACGTGGTGGCCTTCCACCGCCCCTACAAGCGCCTCGGCGTCGAGAAGCGCGACGAACTCCGCGTAGCGGGCGTCGACCACGAGGCGCGCATGGTGAGGCTCGAAGGCGAAGACGGGCGATCCGTCCACTGGGAGCCCGGGCGCCTCGCGGCGCGAAGCGGCGGGGTTGAAGTCTACCGGGTCGAGGAGATGGAGTTGCGACAGGGCGACCGGGTCCGCTGGACCCGCAACGATAAGGACCTCGGCCTGGTCAACAGCCAGACCGCCGAGGTAACGAGCGTGAGGGAGGGCCGCGTGGGCTTCCGTCTCGAGGACGGGCGCACCCTCGACATGAGATCGGGTGATGCGCAGTTGCGCCACGTCGACCGCGCCTGGGCCTCGACCGTGCACGCTTTCCAGGGCCGTACGGTCGATACCGTCATCGCCGCGATGGAGGCGAACCACCCCCATCTCACCAACCAGAAGACGCTCTACGTGGAGATCAGCCGCGCCCGGGACCGGGCGGAACTCGTGACCGACGACGCCGGGGCCCTGCGCGAGCGGCTCGAGGCCGCGACGGGAGAGCGCATCGCGGCCCTGGAGGCGATAGCGCCCGAGAAGGAGCCGGAAGCCAGACCAGAAGTGCCCCACCGTCTCGAACAGGAGGGCTCCGCGCGCGAGTCCAGGGGGCGGACGCCGGAGAAGGAAAAGGCCCGGGCGCCGCGCGGGCTCGAGATGGGGAGCTAGAAAACCGCTTCCGATCTCCTCGGACCCGAACAATCGGGAATTTTAAGGGAAAGACGATGCCGGTCACCGACCGGGCAGGTCATATCGGATGTGACGGGATTGTCATCACTCCTGCAAACCGCAGGGGGCGGATTGCAGAAAACCGGACTCACGAGCCGTAGCGGAGTCTCGCCACGCTGCCCTGTTTCGCGACTTGCCCCTGGGCGTAGCACGCAGGCTGTGGCCGGTTAGCGCCAGCGGCCCCATTGTCGACCTCCCGGAACAACGCCCCCTCGCTCCGGCCGGAACCCGACAAGCAGGCCCAGATGCGCTCCACCGTCGGTTCTCCCGGAAACTGTAACACGCTCCTGCCCTCTTGCTCCGTCCTGCTGCGCCGGATCGGCACCTTCCGCCCCTCAGATTCCACTTCACGAAGACGCGCGAGCAGTCGAGCAGGGCCGTGCATTTGCCCAAATAGAAATGTTCCACAGCCCAAATATTTCACGTTTCACAATTCCCGTGAAAGTCCCTTATCCTGATAGCCTATCAAACGTACAACCATTCCCGTTCGGAGTTCCGCGACCATGGCGTCATTTCCCCCGCTCGATTGCCTGCGCTTCTTCGAGGCCGCGGCCCGCCGCGAGAGCTTCGCCAAGGCGGCCGAGGAACTCCATGTCTCGCCCTCGGCCGTTGCTCACCGCGTCAAGGTATTGGAAACGCATCTCGGCGACGCGCTGTTCGAGCGCCTTCATCGAGGGGTGCGCCTGAACGGGCGCGGCAAGGCGTACCTGAAGGACGTCCAGCGCATTCTGGCCGAGATCGGGGTCGTCACCGAGCGCCGCCGGGGCGATTCCGGGACACGGCGGCTGAAACTGGTTTCGATCGAGTCGGTGGCGGAGAAGTGGCTCATGCCGAGGCTCGCGGATTTCAAGGCGTCCCACCCCGGCGTGGTCATCGAGCTGGAGACGAACCACCGGGGCGTGGACCCGGCCGGCCGCGATTTCGACGCCTGGATCGCATACGTCGGCGAGACGGCCGCGCCGCGCCCGGAGGGGCTCTTTGAGGAGACGGTGTACGAGGAGGAGTTGTTTCCGGTCTGCAGCCCGGCCCTCATCGAGGAGCGCGGGAGGCCCGCCGACCCGGTGGACCTGTACGAGTGGCCCCTGCTGTACGACCTGGGATGGGACACGGACTGGCCGTACTGGTTCGCTCGCCAGGGCGAACCCTCGCCGGACCTCTCCCGCGCGTCGGGCTTCAGGCTCTACTCGATGGTGGTCGCCGCCTCGGTGGAGGGCATCGGGGCGGCGATGGGACACTCGAGACTGATCGAGCGGGAGATGGAACGAGGTGAGCTGGCGCCCCTCCTCGAGCGGCAGGCCGCGGCGTCCGTGCGGTGCTGCCTCATCACGACGGCGGATTCGAGGCGCAACCCGGGCGTCCGCGCATTCCGGGAATGGATACTGGAGCAGGACTGAGGCGGCCGCCGGGGAGCGAAGCGGACGGGCCGCCCCTCACGCGACGTCCTCGGCGAGGCGTCGTGGGTGGTGCGGCGGGCGAAATGAGTGAAAGACCTGAAACCGGAACAAAGGCTCTCAATCGTCGGGCACGGATTGCCCCGATCCTGTAAGCGCCAGGGAGGACACCATGGGAAATGACAGGAATTACTGGACACAGAGACGCCCGGACGGAAAATGGGAATCGAGGCGCGAAGGCGCGCAACGCGCCGCCAAAGTGACGAAAACCCAGGCCGAAGCCTGGAATCACTCGAGGGAAAAAGCCGGGCAAGGCGGAGGAGAGGCATATCTCAAAGGCAGGAACGGGCAAATCCGGGCGCGCAACACCTACGGCAAAGATCCGTTTCCACCGAGGGGATGACCCGGATCGCCGGAAACAGGTTCGGTATCGCTTGCCGGATCATCGATTACTGTTTGTTCGATATATTTTTCAGCCGACTCCGGATTTACCGCACGCGCCTGCCCTCTGCGGACCCCCGGCAAACATGCGGATATGTTTTCCGGCAGAAACGGGAGCGCTCCTTGCGCACATACCCCTCATCTGCTTGAATCCACCCCGGAAAGGGAACAAGCATGACACCGAAACCCTCCGACGTGTCCGGCCTCCTCGCCGGAGTCGCCCGCTTCCCGCGGGTCCGGCTCGGCCACGCGCCGACGCCGCCCCGAATCTCGGCGCCGCCCTCGGGGTCGAGCTCCGGGTCAAGCGCGACGACTGCACCGGCCTCGCCTTGGGCGGCAACAAGGTGCGCCAGCTCGAGTTTTATCTCGGTGAGGCGCAGGCGCGCGGCGCGGACACCGTGCTGGTCACCGGCGCTGTGCAGTCGAACCTGGTCCGCCTCACCGCCGCCGGCGCGCGAGGCGATGGCGTTGGCGGCGCGCCACGAGGCGCTGCTCCTCGATCCGGTCTACACGGCCAAGGCGATGGCGGGTCTCATCGCCCACGTGCGCGCGGGGCGCATCGCTCCGGGCAGCCGGGTGCTCTTCATCCACACCGGCGGCCTGCCGGCGCTGTTCGCCTATGCCGAGGGGCTCGGGCCCTGGCTGTCCGAGGCGCCGCCGGACTTCGGCCGCGAGAACGGCGACGAGCCGTGAGCGGCCTCGTGAGCGGCCCTCGGTGTTCGCGGTGTTTCATGAAAGAGGGGACAGGATGGCGCGCAGGGAAACTTCCCCATTAATGAGCAGAGGCTCGAGGGCGGCCCGGATGAGAGCGGCGATGGCTCTGACGGTCGTCCTCGCGGTCGCCGGGTGCGCCCCGGAGGCGTACACCCCCTCGCCGGGCGATCCGGAAAAACCCGCCCGGGCCTGCCTCGCGGTGGATGAGGCGACGCCGCTCGCGATGAGTCCGGTCGATCGCGCGCGGTGCGAGCGCACGATGCGCGAGAGGTACGCCGAGACCCGGTACACGCGCCCCGACCCGGCGGACCGCTAATAGGGCGAAGCGCAACTTGCCTACCTCCGCGCCAAGGCCCTGAGGTGCAGGCGCGCCGCGGACGCCTACCGGCTCAAGGGCAGGGATCGCTGGACCGCGCTGATGCGCTGCCTGGTGATCGTCCGCAAGCGCTGAAGACGCGAGGCGCGGGAGCGGATCGCCCGCCGATGCTCCGCCGCCATGGTGGCGTGAACGGCCACGGGGTTTCCGTTTCCATCGGCCGTAAAATCCCCTTACTCTGTTGATAATATTATGAATATTCATTTTTACCAATCCCGTTCGAAATCCACCTTCCGCAAGATGTAATCAAGACGAAAGCGGATTCATTGAAACTCCCGCGCACCCGGGCGGGTCCGAGTCGCCGGGGACCACCCCGGCTCCCCTTCCACCCGCACTACGCAACCGCGTCTCCGCCGTGTTGCGCTTCTCGCCCGAGCCTCCTCGGCGCCTGAACTTTCACCGCCCGCGAGGCGTGCTTCTCGGCCAGAGTGATTTCCTCGCCGGTGAAGGAAGAGACCATCCGGCGCGCCTTCTGGGGTGACGCCCGATGAGCGCTCCGGGATCGGCGAGCGTCAGCGCCGCCTCCTTCTCTTGAAGCCCCCCGATCCGGGGAGAGCGTCGAGGAGCCGGGCTTCGGTTCCGTCTGGAGGCCTATGAAACGCCGCCCCGCAAGGGCCGCGATTTGCACAAATATAATTATTGCTCAGGCCTCGAATTTAGAGTTTCACAAAGTGAATCCGAAACGCTTATCCTGAAAAGTGATCAGACATTGGCTTTGAAGCGCCTGGTCCCGCACCACGGGTCGGCTCCGTGTGGTTCGACGCATCGCCCGGTCCCGTGCGGGTTTCATGGGACGCTTCCTGAAAGGAGATCCAGGATGGCGCGTACAGGAACTTCCCCTTTCCCGCATGAGGGCTTGACGCAGGCGGGTCCCCGGACGCATATTGTGCCCGGCCTCAAGCCTCAAGCCTCAAGCCTCAAGCCTCAAGCCTCAAGCCTCAAGCCTCAAGCCTCAAGCCTCAAGCCTCAAGCCTCAAGCCTCAAGCCTCAAGCCTCAAGCCTCAAGCCTCAAGCCTCAAGCCTCAAGCCTCAAGCCTCAAGCCTCAAGAATAGATCGGGCGTCCGGTTGGTCTGATTCACCCCGCGGGCGCAGGGGAAACCTCGCCCGCTCCGTAGCGGTCCGCCTGCGCCGCGTTGCGGCGGGGCGGCCTCATCCCCCACCAACACGCTGGCATTCGCGAGCGCATCGACGACGCGCGACATTGCTGAGAGCAACGCCTTGGGCACGAGCGTGGGGAGCCTCGGTTACCGCCAACATTCCTAACTGTGACCCGCTCGCTTACATGCTGGAGGCCGACGACGGCAACGGCGGGGGCGACTCCATCGCGGTGACCATCAATGTCACCGACTTGGACGAGAAGCTGTCGATGCATCCCGCGCCGACGTTGGTCTGCGTCAGTAATCCCCATAGGCCGAGCCTCGGCGACCACAAATTCCGCCGAGTCGAAAAACACTCAAAGGAGAACAGCGATGAACCTCATAGCTAGACCCCGACCCTCCATCCTGTTTGTCGCCTTAGCCGTACTGCTCCTGTCCCTTGCCGGCGCACCGGCCGCAGCGAACGACGGCTCGGTCCCCGCCCGTCCCTCGGGGCTCAGCACCGTGGCGACGCACCAGTCGGTTACGCTGACCTGGAACTCTCCCGACGATGAAAGCATTACCCACTACAAAGTATTGCGGCGGGACCCCGAGATACACGCGGCGTACCGGTTCGTCACCATCGAGGACGACACCGGTACCGCTGCAACCAGGTACACGGACGACACTGTGAAGCCTGGGAAACGCTACATTTACCGGGTCAAGGCGGTGAACCCGCGCGGCGTCAGCACGTGGTCCCGGCATGCCGGGGCCAATACTCCGGCGACTCCTGCAGCCGTCCCCGCCCGGCCCACGGGACTGAGCACCGTGGCGACGCACGAGTCGGTTACGTTGACCTGGGACTTTCCCGACGACGACAGCATCACACACTACCAAGTGCTGCGGCGCGACCGCGACGTACACCCAGCGTACCAGTTCGTCACCATCAAAATCGACACCGGCACGGCTGCAACCAGGTACACGGACGACACCGCGGAGCCGGAGAAGCGCTACGCGTACCGGATCAAGGCGGTGAACACGCACGGCATCAGCACGTGGTCCCGGCACGCCAAGGCCATCACCCCAGCGGCTCCCGCGCCCGAACCTACGCCGCTGACGGCGGTCTTCGTGGGCATGCCGGCGGAGCATGACGGCGAGAACGGGTTCCGCTTCCGCGTCGCCTTCAGCGAAAACATCGGGATCAGTTCCGGGCACTGCGCGAGGATGCGTTCACGGTGAGCGGCGGGCGTGTCACGGGCGGACGGCGGGTGGACGGCAGACGGGACCTGTTCGAGATGACGGTGCGGCCCGACTCGGTCGCGGATGTGACGATCACTTTGCCGGCGGGTCGCGAGTGCGGGGTCTCCGGGGCGATCTGCACAAAGGGCGAGAACCGGCGGCAGCTCACCAACACGCCGACGGCGACGGTGGCCGGCCCGGAGGTTTCCCATGAAAACAGTCCAGCCACCGGTGCGCCCACCATCGCCGGCGCTGCACAGGTAGGCGAGACGCTGACAGCGGAGACCTCCGGCATTGCGGATACCGACGGGCTGAACAACCCGAACTTCGCCTACCAGTGGCTCTCCTGCGGCGGGCCGACCGACGTATGCATACTCGGCGCGACGGCCTTCACATACACCCTGGTGGCGGATGACGCGGGCAAGACGATCAAGGTGCTGGTGTCCTTCACCGACGACGCGGGCAATTCCGAATCGCTGGCCAGCGACACCGTGGTGGTTTCCCCGGCATCTCCGCCGGAAGATGAAAACACCCCCGCCACCGGCGCGCTCACCATCACGGGCGCTGCCCAGGTGGGCGAGACGCTGACGGCGGAGACCTCCGGCATTGCGGACGCCGACGGGCTGGGCAACCCGAACTTCGAATACCAGTGGATCTCCTGCGGCGGGCCGACGGACGTGTGCATTTTCGGGGCAACCAACTCCACTTACACCCTGGTGGCGGACGACGCGGGCAAGACCATCAAGGTGCTGGTGTCCTTCACCGACGACGCGGGCCATTCCGAATCGCTGGAGAGCGACACCGTAGTAGTTCCCTCGACGTCTGCACAGCAAGATGAAAACAGTCCAGCCACCGGCGCGCCCGCCATCGCCGGCACCGCCCAGGTGGGCGAGACGCTGACGGCGGACATCTCGGGAATTGCGGACGCCGACGGGCTGAGCAACCCGAACTTCGCCTACCAGTGGGTCTCCTGCGGCGGGCCGACCGACGTGTGCATACTCGGCGCGACGGACTCCACATACACCCTGGTGGCGGCTGACGCGGGCAAGAGCGTCAAGGTGATCGTGTCCTTCACCGACGACGCGGGCAATTCCGACTCGCTGGCCAGCAATATTGTGGCGGTCACCTCGACGCCTCAATCGACCGAAGGACTCCAGCCTCCGGGAGCGCCCGGCATGCCCAACGACTCTCTGACTTACAACGTCGAGGACGGGCGGAACTGGGTGACGTTCCGCTGGACTCGTGCCAGCGGGGTCGTAGACGGTTATGAGGTACTTCGTAGGCAGAATACGCGTTTAGAGAACGAGTGGAGGGTCATCGCCAGGGTCGATAGCCCGGATGCGACCAGCTACGAGGACCATACCGTGATCGAGAGTTCCGACTACTTCTTCGGGGTTCGCGCCTTCAATTCGGCTGGAAGAAGTGGGGTAGTGGCATCAACGGACTGCCGCAATCTGGATAGCGTCATCGCCGAAGGCTCACAGGGTCTGGCTTATCCTGAGAACCTTACGGCCACGCTGACCGAGAATGGAACCGCGATTCTCCTCACATGGACAGCGCCAACGAGGGGATACCACGGCCAAGACGTATCACCGGTCACCGGATACCAGATACTGCGCTGGGACCTTAGTCGTGGCTACCCAAACTATGACATTTACGTCGATAACACGGGTTCCACCGAGACTTCGTATGTCGATAGGGACATAACTCCTAACAACACTTTCTTGTACACGGTGAGGGCTTGGAACGATTGGGGCCTCGGAGATCGCTCCTTTTCGGCCACCGTCAGGACTATGGAACTGGACGTAATCGGCGCTCCCCGAAACTTGAGGGTCACCTCTTCATCCGAAGGTGCTCTGCTGACTTGGGACGCCCCGGAGGACGTCGCCAACACGAACCTCAGGTATCGGATCTATCGCCGGGAGCACAGCGGGGCCACGGTTCCTCTGGTTCTTCTGGCTTCAGATCATGGCGCCACCTCGTATACCGACAGCACCGTTGTGCCCGGCTCCGAATATCACTACCAGGTGCGCGTTGACGGGGACCCCTTGGGCTCCAGGCACGGTATTCCGACGAAAATTCGATCAGGGTTTTACGCGGCTCCGCACGACCTCTCCGTTTCCCCCGTAACGCCCAATGCCGACCCTGCGGCGCTGTCGGTGGCGGATGCGCGGGTGCGCGAAGGTCCGGACGCGGTGCTCTCCTTCGCCGTGACGCTGGACCGTCCGGCGTCCGGAACCGTAACGGTGGACTACGTGACCGCGAACGGCACAGCAACGGCGGAGTCGGACTACACAGCAACGAATGGCACGCTGTCCTTCAATCCGGGCGAGACGGCGAAAACGGTTGCGGTTCCGATCCTGGACGACGTCCACGACGAGGGCGAGGAGGCGTTCACGCTCCTGCTCTCGAACGCCTCGGGGGCGCGGATCGCCGACGGGGTTGCGACGGGAACGATCGTCAACTCAGACCCGCTGCAGAAGATGTGGCTGTCGCGTTTCGGGCGCACGGTGGCGGGGCACGTGGTGGACGCGGTGGCGGGCCGCCTGTCGGGGCCGACCGGGGGCTCGCAGGTGACGCTGGGCGGGAGGGAGGTGCTCCTGGACGGGTCGTGGCCCGCCGAGGAAGGAGCGCTTCCCGCCTCCTGGTCAAAGGGCGGGGATTTCGATCCGGGCTTAAGCGACAGGCATTCGGGTCTCCGGCGGGAGAGGGATGATTCTTCTACGCGTGCGGTCTCAATGAGCGAGTTGCTGCTCGCGAGTTCGTTTTACTTGGCCTCCGCGGATAGAAGAGAACACGGCCCCCGCTGGTCGCTCTGGGGCCGGGGGACGCGCACGAATTTTAGTGGCAAAGAGGGCGCGCTCACACTCGACGGTGACGTATCGACGGGCGTCCTGGGTGCGGATTACGAATCGGGCAAGGTATTGATGGGCGTAGCGCTCGCCTACAGCGCGGGCGATGGTTCCTACACCATGGGTGACGTGAAGGGCGAGCTTGAATCCACGCTTGCGAGCGTGCACCCCTACCTGCGCTACAAGATGAGCGAGCGTTTTTCGGTCTGGGGCGTCCTGGGCCTGGGCGAGGGCGAACTGAAGCACGAGATGAAGATTACCGGGGAGAATACCGACAAGCGGGTGGAGACCGACATCTCGATGGGGATGGCGGCGTTCGGCACCCGGGGTGCGCTCGCCTCCGTGGCGGGCTACGACTTCACATGGAAGAGCGACGTGCTCGTAGTACGCACCGAATCGGAGGCGGTTCCGGACCTCAACGCGGCGGATGCGCGCACGAGGCGCCTGCGCCTCATGCTCGAGGGTTCGCGCGAGGTGAAGCTGGCAGAGGGGATATTGCGTCCCTCCCTCGAGGTGGGTCTTCGCTACGACGGAGGCGACGCGGAGACGGGAAGCGGCCTGGAACTGGGAGGCGGGCTTCGCTACGCGAATTCGAAGGGTTTCACGATGGAGGTGCGCGCCCGTGGTCTCCTGGCGCATGAGCAGAGCGATTACGAGGAATGGGGCGTGAGCGCCTCGGTGAGCCTCACTCCCGGCGCGGGAGGCCGGGGCCTGTCCATGCGGGTGGGGTCCAACTGGGGCGCTGCTTCGAGCGGGATGGACCGCCTCTGGTCCCAGCGCACGGCGGCGGGTCTTGCGCGGAGCGGGGACTTCGAGCCGGGCGCGGGCTTAAACGCCGAGGTGGGCTACGGGCTCGATTACCTGGGCGGCCTCATGACGCCCTACAGCAGCCTCAGCGTCTCAGAAGGCGGGCAGACATACCGCGTGGGCGGGCGCTTCAAGCTCGGGGAGCGCTTCACCATGAGCCTCGAGGGCAACCGCAGGGAGCAGGACCGCGAGGAGAAGCCGGTCCACGGCGTGACGCTCCGAGGTTCCCTCCGCTGGTAGGGGGTCAAACCCGAACGGGGAGGGGGAGAGGACGCCTGCGGAACATCACGGACCGGAACGGTTTGGACTGGATTCATTGAAAGGAATACAGCACATGACGGACGACACAAGGAGGGGCCGTGACGTGAGAGGTGGGAACACCTACGTGTTCTTCCAGGGACACGGGGACGACATTATCACGGGTTTCGACGCCGGGGGCGATGCGATCGACCTCTCCTGGTTCGAGACGGCCATCACGTTCGAACAACTGCGAGGGAAGTTCTCGGCGACTGCCGGCGGCACGATCATCGATCTGGATGAATTCGGCGGCGCAGAGATCAGTATCGAAGGGGTAGTCCCGGCCGATCTCACCGAGGAGGTGTTCCTCCTGCCGGATGGCGGGAGCCCGCTTGGCGCTCCCATCGAGGCGATTCCCCTCACGGGAGATGACGACGGCGGCATCGGCGATCCTTTCTGGATAGAGCATCGCACCGAAAAAGGCGTAGAGACCACCCACCTGCGCATCCTCAAGGTGCGCGACGACTCGATGGAGCCGAAGATACGCGAGGGCGACCGGGTCGTGGTCGACCTCGTCATCCGGAAGCCGGAGACGGGCGTGATGTTCCTGCTCGGGCTCGGGGACGAACTGGTGGTCAGACAGGTCGAGGCGGCCGATGAAGATGGGGCGGACGAGGACGGACGCCCAAGGCTCAGGTTCATCTCCACGAACCCGGACTACGCCCCCTGCCTCGCAGAGGACGTCTACATCCTCGGCAAGGTAGTATGGATCGTGCAGCGGGTGTGAAGACCAGGCGCCAGCGCCGCAAGGGCCTGGAGCCGTCACAGCCGGCGTGAACGCCCACCGGTTTTCCTCCTGATGGATAGTATATTTGCCCTCTTTCGCCCGTTTTCAGGCGGTGGGGTGTTTCCGGCGGGCGTGAGATTCCACTACCCCGTTGATATCATTGGGAAATATTGAATATCCCTGCTCTTGCTCGGAATCCACCTTCCGCAGGATGTAATCAAAACGCAAGCGGGAGAATTCAAACTTCTGCGTATTCCGTCGAGTATCTGTCAGCTCGTCCTCCAAAATCCGACTTGCAAAGGATCGCTTGCGGTCACTCTCCGGAACCATATAGCGGCGCCCGATTAAAGGCTGCGCTGCAGTTGACTAAAGCGACGATACTTTTCTGAATGGAAACTACAGCTGAACCACATAAACTAATTGCTCTCTATTATTCCCTACCTTTTGGAATCCCTCACACATCGACTCGGAAAAGCCTAAGTGCCCTCATGGACGATAAGAACTTCGCGCCCAAGATTAAGGGGAGGGACGCGAAGCCTTCTTTTTTGGGGAAAATTTAACAAGGAATTTCGTTACCAAGGGAAATACGGAAATAGCAATAATGGGTGGGAGGTGTAGCATTTAGTCGGAAGCCGCAATCTTGTATAAAGAGTGATATTCCAGCATTTTACTTAACTGAGGAGCCGCTTTTTTTATAGAATCAAGGATTTCTCGCAGGCAAGATTTATCCCAGTTCTCAAGAATCCCCTCCTCCACTATCGCCCGAAGAAGCTGAAGGACATGGGGGGGATACTGTTCTGAATGCTTGCTGTCCCGTAATTTGTACAGATAACTTCCCTCGATAGGCTTTAGCTTTAGATCAAGTAAAGCCCAAGATACGGCATCAGGAAAAGCATCGCCGCATTCTACAAGCATATCCACCATCGCTTCGGAACTCCGAGTTGTATTGCGTCCCGTTGCCTTTGGCCAGTACTTTGCCAGCCATGGCTTGACTTTGCTGCACCATGCCTGTGCGCGTTCGGCCTGTCCTCCGCGGAGGCGATACGTGAGGGCTTTTAAACAAGACCCCAAGGCCTCTTCGGACAGAGAGCCAACAACGCCATGTATTTCTTCATCGCTCAGTTGATTGGGAGCTTCGAAACAAATCTCTACAAAAAGATATATGAGATTTTCCTCGATGCTCCTGAGAGTATCGTAAGTCGTGAGCACCTTGAGAAAAGACTCTTTGAGGGCCGAAAGCAGATTTGGTCCGACATTCGGCGACCAGGCATACCCGGCCCAAATATCCCTCGTCGCGTTTGAATCAAGTTGATCGAGAAGCGGAATCAAGTGCTTTTGGGTCCATTCCGGATCAGTCGTAAATAACTGGTACAAGTTGGTCGCCAGAATCACGCGTCCCAAATGCCCGTTTTCATCAGCAACAATCCTTTCGAAATAAGAGTGGACTGCTTCCGGCAAACCTGTATCGGGCTTGGGGTCGTACTTCCACAATCGGGTGAGCGCGGCCTCTGCGAGCTTTCCGGCGACATCGCCCCAAGCCTCCGTAATCGGATCATCAAACCCTGTTCCCACATCGTGGGAAACGCCTTTCCAAGCCTTGTTCCAGAGCGTTTTGAAACTTGCTTCCTGAGCAATATCATAGGTTTCCGCGATGCCTTTAACAAAAACAGCAACTGCAGAGCCAGTTTCCACAAACAACTCATCAGGTGCACTACTTAGAATGCAAGCAACATATTTTTCGAGCTTTCTTCTCAGCTTCTGCTCGTGTCGCAGTGTTTCAATACGCCACAAAAACCGCTCCCAATATTTTTGAGGCCACTCTCCGCATTTGGCGAGACGACGAAGCGCGGCAGCAACCTTGACGGGTTTCCGTAAGGTGAGGCCTTCGAACTCATCTGGTTTTATCGCATTACTGCTCAACGCATTTGTTACGTCAACAACTGTTCCCACAAGCAGGTTTCGGGGTGCAGGTTCTCTCGGATCAATCCAGCGCGATCCACCGTTCCACACAAGAAACTCATCACGCTCATTAGGTGGTATTCCCTTCTCAGCCAGTATCTTCGACCTCATGTCGAGTTTGGTTCCTGCATGAAGTAGTCTGGAAAGACACAAGACTTTTTTCCTGTGAATTCTTTCAGATTTCATTGATTTCAATTTTGGTCCCGCGTGAATGGCACGCACTATCTCGGTACGCAGGTTACGTGGGAGGCGTGACCCGGACAGCCTTAAAAAGCGCAAGACTTCGTGGTGAAGCTCCATTTCCCACAGGCCGGGTTTTCTACCTGCTACGAGTAATTTTCCTGCGAGGCGGATATCGGTTTTCGGATCATCGGTGAGGGCGTGAAGAGCAAGCCTTCTGAACAAAGGTTGACCAGACAATATCCATCGCTCTAGCAAGTTTCGCGCGCGGACGCGACCACTGCGAGTGGCGACCAAAGCGAAATAGCTGTCCCGGACGAGGTCGATGAGAAGTGTCCAATCGTCATTGAATTGATTCTGAGTATGCGTTCCGATCGATGGCCGATAGAAAACAGAAACACTTTTTTCGACTTCATTGAGGAGAGTAATCGAGTGCTCAAGGTAGCCTGTAAGGATCTCCGCGTTTCGAGAAAGAACGTCTGTGTTGTTCAAGATTTGTTGAATCTCATGCGAGTTATGCCTGTCGCAAACCAGCAATTCGAAATGACCACAAGTATCAATCGGTTTGATGGGCCGTGGTTTCTTTTTTAAGGAATTTTTCAATTCAAGTAGTGGAGAAGGACCGGAGTGAACAATAAGATGCGGAGTGATGCTCCTGATGACATGTTCTTCCAGCCTGTGCCGCTCGAACTCCGATCTTGCCTTTTTGATCTGTTGAGAAATCCAGAAGAGTTTTTGATGGTCAGTGGAGGCACTATACGCCAGGACGGTCCAAAGACGTCTAAGCTTTTCCGGTATTTCCACGCTCGTCTCAGACAAATTTCTAAGGACCTGATTCTGCAAGAAAGGATGCATATAGCCTCCTTTCTTGAGTACCCAACCAAGAACCTGGGGAATATGCAGGTGACGCGCAATCCAGTGCGCTAAACAACGCGTTACTTTGCCTAGGGCAGGAGGATTTCGGGTTTGGGCGTCACTACCAACCAATGAGACAGATGAATCGACTTGGTCCGTTTCATTTTCCCCCTCATTTTTCTCTAGCCGTGAAAGCAATCCAGCCTTTCCGAACATGTCGAGCCATCGCTCAAGTTTCGGGAAATCTTTTTCATCCGATATGGGCGGAGCTTCGGCTAACGCTTCGGCAACTACAGGTTCTTCCAAAGCCCAGGTCACGCGCCCCACAACTGGGTCGTCTGATTCAGTCGGGAGTTTAGAAATTCCGTCGAGCACAATTTGTTTTCGCGCCAAGTAAGGGTCAGTCTTAATTCTTGCCCACTCGACCAGAGTGTCACTGAGAAATTTGTGACTTTTCTGTTTGTCATAGTGGATCGGCTCGACTTTATTAGCTAACCAGTTCCGCCGCACTCTCTGCTTGCTGGAATCGCAACCATCGTGAGCAGCAAAAGCGTAAACCGTCTTAAACCGAGAATTTCCAGCTCGTTCTGCTGCAAGAGCGTTAACCAAATAACCCATCAAAGGATCATCAAGGCTATAGCCAACGAAAACGACCGTGAATTCACAGAATAGTTCAGTAACAAACTGCGCGGCCCACCGCTTGGTGAGGTAAGCACGTCCGAAGTCGGCGGCAGTTAACACAAGATTCGAGCCATCTTCACCGGGCATAATGCGGCCATGTAGATGTACCAGAGACGACCAGTTGTGAGGCTCTAGCGCAGAGGATATTGGAGCATCATCAATTTGGCTTTCTTCAAGTCCAGCCTCGACGAACCTGTTGTCGAAGTTCGTGGTGATCAAACGAACACCCATTGTAGTTCTCGATAACTCGATTATCGCTTTATGGGTATCGAGTGAGCCAGTGGGTGGTTCACTAAGGCGTTCAATTACAGATCGCCGAAGTGGAACCTTTCCCAAACGATTATCTCTTTCAAGCAAATCAAGGGCCATGTCGAGATTTGACTTTTGGGGGCGGTGAGTATTTTCCGCACCAAGATGGACAACGCTCTCATTATCATCTAGGTCTAGAGCTTTTCTCTCATCTTCGTCAGGTTCGAGATGGTTCACCTGATAAATATGCTTAACAAGACCACCAAAACTCGGAAGGTTGGAAGCTGGTCCCATCGAAATGCCTGCGCCGCAAAAGAAAACTACTTTTCCCCTTTCGAGTTCTCGCATGAGTTGAACCGGGATGTTTGGACCGTTGGAAACAAGTTCCGGCACAGATTCACTCTCCTGCCTTATCATGACGCGGAATGAGAAATAAGGGTTGTTCAAGAACGTAAGAACGATTCACACGAATCGCCCTTCTACAGAAGAAAAAACGAATGTAAATGAACACCAACTGTGGGCGGAGCGAAAGTTTATCTTGTAAAGATCGAGCCGGTCAAACGAAGGTGCCGCCTTGCCTTTCACTACCTCCGTTCCTCTATTGAGAATCGAGAGCTATCGCTAATAATCCAGTAGGCGGTTGCGCTCCTTGCCCACTACTTCACGGACGACTCCGAGGTGTTCTAGCACTTTCATCCTGTTGGATGCCGCAGGGGACGAGAAGTTTGTGTAGCGGGTGATGTTCTGAAGTAACGCAAGCGAGTGCTACTCGAAAACCCAGTACACGCGCAATGAAGTACCCGTGACGCAGCATTCTCCCATGACAAATAGATGCTCTTCTTATAGAGGAATTAAAGGGGCACAGTTTTCGTAGGGATTGTTTGCTAGCGGCCTATTGATTCATCAAATCATCCATGCCATGTATCTTCGGAACATATCGGAAAGCGCTTTACTTTATTGGCGATAAAATGCGAACTGAAAAAATATCGACGCCACTGAACCAAAGCCCAATGAATGGCACGAAGACGATCAAACCCCGCTTTTTACCTCGACCTTTTGGATAACAAGAGTATGAACGAATTTGTGGAATCCACAGGCGATGCAGAACATGATCTTATAGCAGCGTGGAAGAGATCACGTTCAGGCGCCTGGGCTGGGCGCGGATACCATTACCAGTATTTGGTTTCCACTCTAATTCTTGTGCGCCAATGGGCCGGACTTGCACCATCTGGATCTCTTGTCCCAGAAGGTCTGGATGATTGCGTTATTGAACTGGCAGATCGTGATATTTGGATTCAAATCAAATCGCGTCAAGACGGTACGTTCAGCAGTTCCGAAGTTCAAAAGATTCTGGGTGACTTTGATTCTAAGGCTGCAAGTTTGAGAAGCAACTCGGAAATCTGCACCGCTGCCGTTCTGGAGCAAACATGCCTCGGCGAAATTGACAATGGTATCGATCAACTCTTTATAGATACCACCGAGAAGGTTTTCATCTGCAAAGCACCGTACGATGAGATTGTCAGTTTGATTTCAAATCAACTCGACACAGCGCAAGTGATTGCGGAAGGCATCGCAAGTGATCTGCATATGCTAGTAGCCGATGCTGCCCAAGCAAACGCATCCTTATCTTTTGAAACTAGACGACGAATATCCACGACAGAAGTAGAACGGCGCATCTTTGAACGTCTTGAATCCGAAGACCCAGCGGTGATAAATGGCGCTCTAATTTCGGGTGCTTTGGAACCTATCGATTTTAATATCCCGGTCCATGAGCCGAATTTCTATCAAGGCGTTAAAGTCAGGTCAGGCCATGTCGCCGCCGGACTCGTGTTCGACCGGCCAAGCGACATGAAAAACATCGTCCAAAAACTGAAATTGCGAAGGCATGTGCTCGTGTCAGGTCCATCGGGTGCTGGAAAATCTGCGTTGATGTGGCTGACAGCAAAAGATCTTGCCGGGGAATTCAGGTGGTTCCAAATCACCGGAATGGCGACCATGACTCATGCTGATGCCATCGTGCGCTTTATCCGAGCCCGCCGTCCAACCGAGACTTCTCCAATCGGTTTGGCATTTGATGAGGTCGGTTCGGCAAGCAGCGATTTGTGGAACGCTCTTGTCCGTGAGTTGAGAAGCCTGCCCTCGGTATATTTTCTCGGCTCTGTGCGACAGGAAGACATAGCTCTAATCACCAATCAATCAGACACCGAATTCATTACAGTCAAGTTTGATGAAAATCTTGCCCGGACTGTTTGGGAGAAATTGTCTGCTCGAAAGCAGACAAGCTGGCATCACTGGCGTGAACCATTCGAATTCTCTGAAGGCTTGATGCTTGAGTATGTCCACGTGCTGACCCAAGGCCAGCGTCTAGCCGACGTTATCGGGGAGCAGGTTCGACAAAGAGAAATCGAAGACCGGCACGATGAACTCGCGATTATCAGAAGCACCGCTGTCCTCTGTGCATGTGGCGGCGAGGTCGATGCGAGAAAATTGTTTGAATTGCTGGGAATAGAACCAGACGTTGCCAGTCATTCATTACAAAGGTTGATTGACGAACATCTTGTACGCGAGAGCCGTCCGGGCGTTCTAGGCGGGTTGCACATGCTCCGCTCGGAAGCACTCAGCAATGCATCGCATGATGGAACCGTGTTTCTGTCTACTGATTCACTGTGGCAGGCTCTTCCTGCTACAACGGAAGCAACACTTCCTAGGGTTGTTCAATCCATTCTCGCAGAGGCAACTAGCGAGTTCGAGACCCAAGCATTAAAGAAACTGGCTGAAACGCTGAGTTCCATCTCCGATGTCGAAATTTGGGTGGCAATACTGACCGGATTGGGCCTAGCCACTCTCGAACGCCATGTCATTTCATTCATTGCAACCCTTGATGAGCATGGGGTGCAGCGCGCCCATTGGCCGCTCGCTTCAATGTACGCCGACCCCTACATTGACATACCGGAACTATCGGAATTCGAACAATGGCAAAGCCTACGGAATGCCATCCTCGTTTTCCGGGCCTTACCTAAGCACGATTTGAGACCTGCCTGTCTAAAACAACTTCCGGAAGGGAACACATTGCCCCTTTGCGATGGTCTAAACCAGGCAAACCGATTGCTTTCCTGCTTGGTGCCAATCTGCGGTGGTGAACCGGTAAGAATAAAGCTTGCACCTGACTTCACGGAAGTTGAAGAGCAAGATATCCGCGAGGTCGCAGCCATGCTGTCAACGGCCTACCTGATAGGTCCAGATCTAGCCGATAGCCTGGTAAAGTCCCTCGGAGGAGAACAAGTCCTCTTCAATCTTTTTCTTTCTCAAACACCCTGGGCAACCGCGCCGATGACTGAGCCAAATGGGACTCACGGTCGTACTGTCCGCTCAAATTGGTTTCATGTGGCTGAACAATACCAGCCTGATCCTCATGAGACTATTTGTAATATTTGCGAAATATTGCTCGCGATTTCACCGCATGCGGATGCCGCAGCTTCGGATGTCGTGAATCCGATAGGGCAAACCGTTGCAGTTGGTGATTTTAAACCCTGGGCAAAAGACATGCCTAGGCAAAACGTTCCCGCCAAAGCTCGTGTCGCATGGAATGTAGCTTTTCGACAAATCATACTTGCCAGATCAGCGGCTGATAGCCTTACTGAATACTCACGGCAGATGGCCCAACTCGTAAAGCGGACTGAAAAAGTATTTCGTTCAATTAGCGAGAAATGGCTCCAAGGGAAAAGCATCTCAAATGCGGACTCACTGGAGACTGAAATAAATGAGATTATCGACTCGGCCAATGAGCTAACTTATGCTTCACCTGAAAATCCTTCATCAATTATGACAACGCCTGGGCAAAGCAAAGGCGCACACGACACATTAGGTGCACTATTAACGGGGGTTCTTGATAACCTTGTAAGAAGGTTGAGTGACATTCAACAAGCCAGAGCTGCTGCTACCTTTGCCGGTAGTCTGGCTGCCAAGGCAAAGGAGCATAGTCAATCCCATATATGGCGTACGATTTCATCGCCGCCTTTGAACGAACTGGCTACTTTCTCTCAGCGCCTTGACGATGTCGCCTGTGTCCTGCACGAAATGGCACATGATGGTAATCCAACAGCAATTCAAAAGATCGTGAAGGCAGCACGGAAAAGCATCCCTGGAAATGCACTGCATACTGCTGCAACATATTGCCGTTCTCTTGCTGATCAACGCTACCACGAAAGATTGAGAACTCTAGAAAGTGCGTTAAAAGAAAAAGGCTGGAATGCTCGTTGTTGGTTTCGCCCAAACAATGAAAGCGACAGTGTGTACTGGCCTGCGAGAGAGATCGCAGTGCTCGTGGAAATAACGGATTTTGAAATTGATGCCCGCTATTTGGAAGATTGCCTTGCGCTCGGAAAGCAACTCCTTGGAAATGATTGGCCATTCAGCATTGCTCCGGTCATCAACGGTAGAGTGTTGGCCTCCATGGCTTTTCTTCCTTCATCGCAAATGCCGTTGCCTGATTATGACTTTGCGCAGAAATGGCAAGATCATATTGATCAGCCCTTCCTGTCATCGGAAACCCTAGAGAAATTTGATGAAGCAAGAGCTGCTTGCATCCAGTTGTCAGGAATCATGATGTGCCGTGACTTGGAAAACCTCCATCCCAAGGAAGAAGATATCTTCTCAAGTGCCATTGAGTCTTTCGAGCGCAATCGAGATATCATCGTTGAGGCTGCGGAAAACACAGGATTGGAACATTTCCAATTGGCACTTGAATATATCGAACGATATTGGAACCAAGTTCGCAACGAATTTGAAAATACCAATGCCGGACGGGAGACCACGGAGCCGCTATGCATGCTCGAACATCTCGCACTCACCGATCATAACAACGAGCGTGTCACTGAGCTTGCTTCCGTACGAATACTCATTTTGCAATCAGAGGCGCTGAGCGCCTGACGACCCCTCCGCCTTCCACCTTCTTTCCTTCTTCTCGGCGCGTTCGCGATCGCCCTTCAGGCGTATTTCTTGGGATGCGCGTATGAGGCGGCAGCAACGAGTCATTACGGGCGAACATTGTGAAGGTTAGTGTGAGTACAGGCCTTGATATCCCGTGTTGCCTCCTCATCGCGCGCTGCTAGTCGCTTGGGATAGTCCGGCACCAGTCTTCCAACCATTCCACCCATTCGACTGCGTGGAGCTAACACTAGCATGATTCTACCACGATGCGATTCAGTGCAGGTCTCCCCGATAGCCGATGACAACGACATCGGACGTGAACCCCCACTATTTGTGACAACGATTGTCAGAATCGTTCAACATATTAAGTTGCCCGAGGCCCTATGTAAACTTTAACCTTCACGCTTGCGGCCAGGACGCTGTTTACCGCCATCCTTGGACAGTGGCACTGCATCATCGTCGTCGCGGCCGTTCCAGAGCAAGCCTGGATGCGGAACGCGATAGTATCCATCATTATCCTTTTTTAAGGTTTTTGGTTTCCCGGGACTGGCTTTCGCTTCGAACCGTCCTTTTGCGCCTTGGAGATACAACTCTACGATTTCTGCACATATCCAATTTCGACCCAGTCGCTCGGCCACTTCGCCCGTAACACAACTGCCTCCGAAAGGATCCAGAACCATGTCCTCCGGATCTGTAAGCATTCGGATAAAGTACTCAGGAAGTGCAGCGGGGAAACGAGCAGGGTGCGGTTTGATATCTTTCTCTCTGCAATAGCGCATGTAGCCGCTGTTGCTCTCGGTATTCGGAATCGCGATCAGGTTCGGCGGAATCGCCGCACCGTTGTCGATGGCGAATTTCTCGCTTATGTCATGCCCCGACGGCCGTAGTTTAGGCTTGTAGCCACTGCTCAGTAGCGTCTTCATGCTTTCGCTATAGGGCTGCAATACACGGCGATTACTCGCTCGTGGCCAAGGTGTCTTGGACAACCACCATACGGTGTTGACCCCATCTTTTACACGTATACGGCGGACGTTTACCCATTCAGCTGGTGTAGGCAGCTTTGACGGGTTCCACCAGTAAAACTCCTGGGCGAGATGAAAACCGTATTCCTCGCATAGCATGATCAACAGCTTGAAGTGATAAAGGCTCCGTACAGGAAGCCCAGGCTTCCATGCGCCACCGAGGTCAATGACAAGGCTGCCATCGTCTTTCAGGATACGATAGAACTGTTCTGCGAAATCCTTGAACCATTCAATATAGGCATCCTCCTGCTCGTTCCCATAATCCTTCTTGCGCGTCAGCGCGAAGGGTGGGCTGGTCATTATTAGATCGGCTGATGCTTTTTCACGGCATTTCATCATCGCCAGGCTGTCGCCGTGATAGATGCACCCGAGACGAGTCTGATGATAAACGGCCAGAGGCTGCTTTGTGGTCATCATTTAGCCTCCCTTAGAGTTCCAACTTCTTCAGATTCATCGCATGCCGCGCCTCGCGCTCAAAGGCCCGCAGAATCGCAGCGGGACGTTCGCTGATGGTGCTCAAGTCGGTACCGTCTAGCATGACAATCGCAAGATTCGAGTCGGCCATGATTTTGTTGGCGTAGCGACGTGCCTCGCTGCCGATCTCCCCTGTCGTGACGATGACGATCACGTTGCTCTTGAGGAAGTGCGTGAGTCCGACTTCCTTTGCCACGTCGTCCAGCGAGACGCGGGCGGTGTTCTTGCACTGCACCTGCCATCGGAAATAAACGAGGCGAGCACTTTCGAAGATCAGATCAACCTCCGCACCTCCTGTCTGGTTCGCCCGGAGGCGGGTTGCGACATAGGTCATGTCGAGAAGGCGCATGATTTTGAAAGCGAGGGCTTCCAGGGCGAGCCCCGCCCTGTAACGATTCTTGCTCTTCATCTCTTTCAAAATAGTGGAGAGCGGCGTACGCAAGAGTGCTAGAAGCTTCGGGTCGGTTTGCCCTTTGAGCTGCTCAAGAAGTGGGTCGACAACATCCGCGATGAGCTTCGGTGTCGGGGCAACTTGAAAGGGCTTTGCTCCGCGACCTGTGGTCGTCTTCTCGGCGGTGATATAGCCGGCTTCTTCCAGATCGTTGAGAACGAGCTTCGGCAAGCTCTTCTCGGGGAACTTCACACCATAGGTTGCGGTAGCGAGCTTGGCGATTTCATTTGCGCCCTGGGGTTCGCTCGTACCCGTATTGGCCAGGGCTCGCAGGAACGCGCGCTGTTCGGGTGTAAGACCGGCCAGAGCTTCGAACTCATCGGGATTAAGCCCGAGAATATCCTCAACTCGATGCGGATCGATCTGCCAACGGTTCCCGACAAAGACACCGGCCTTGGCGAGCCAGAGGCGCATCATGCTCGGATGCTTTCTGCCCGAGGGGTAGTGAACACCACGCGCGGCAAGTCCCTCGCGCAGTGTGGTCAGATTCACTTGCTCTCCGGCAGCCACCATGTCCTGAATGCAGCGCACGAGCGTCATGCCGTGAAGGTGTAGAAGGATATGCTTTGAGAGGAGTTCATATAGAGCAGCATCTTCGTCTTTCAGGGCGAGAAGCTCTTGTCCAAAAGGTGTCAGCGACGCTTGGCGGTCGATGATACCATAAGCTATCATCCCGAGTTTCGTGTTATTGGCGAGCTTGCGGCGGTTGTATTCGCTGGTTTTGTGTCCTTCGAAATAGGCTTCACGGACGGCATTTTCAAATGCATGCCAGTCCCCTCCGTGTATGTCGGCAAACTCCAACACGAACGGAAGCTTGATCTGAGAGGGCGAGAACTCACTGCCAAAGGGAAGGTCGCTTTTCTTTCTCACGGCTTTTGCCTTTTTGTGAAACAGCCCGATACTATCTCTTCCTCATTTTCTGGATTTAGTCTGATCGGAGCGGCGGCATGGCTGAGGGGATTCAGATTGTTGCTGACATCACTTCGAATGCTCAGGGCAGATAATACACCATGGGTGTTCGCGAGCACGGTTAAGTGACCATAGTCTGATTTCTTTAGCCTAGCGTCTAGATGTGCGGTCGGCTGGGCTTCCCATAGCCGAGGCATGTGTTTGAGCTCCCAGTTGGGCGGGATTAGGGTATCCTATATCAAATCGGTGCAATGTGAAAATATCGTGAGCGGAATGCGCTGAAACTGCCGATGAGGTTCCTTTCTGAAAAAAAGTGGCTGAACCGGAGTAGCTCTTCTTTATTTCGCGGGCGGGCACACCTCCACACTGGAAATACGAGCACGACGGCAACGCCGATTCACTCTGCTTGGCTCGTAAGTCCCGAACTCTTTAGACCGTTCCTTGCGGCGGTTTTCGCCGAGATTCGCTCATTGGCATTTACCGAATGCCGCCGCAGCGAAGTGCTCAACCTACGAAACGCGATAGGTCAGATTAACACTAACCCAATACTGGCCGACTAGGGTCAGATAACCCGTCTAAGCTAGGCGGTCCCTTGCATGACGAATTTCATCGTGCTACGGGCAAAAGAGAAGAAGAAGCAATCTCGCATGTACGGCAGACAGAACAGACCTTGGACGTCAAGGATATACACTCATGAGCGACCAACCTCCCGTCTTTTCCTCTGAAAAACCTATTCAAGATGAAAATGTCACTTTCGTTATAGACACGAATATCTTAATCGAGTTTGAGCCTATTGCTCAGATCGATTGGCGTCTCCTTTGCCCGAACGCAAAGTCGATAAACATCATAGTGCCGAGTAAGGTGGTCCGTGAGATGGACGGACACAAGAAAGGTACAGCCCGTATTCTTCGCCGTGCCCTTGACTTCAACAAGCTTCTAAGCGAGATCGAAGACGGCAATGGCCAAGATACTAAATTGCAAAGCGATCATGTCGCTTTGCGCCTAATGCTGATGCCGCGATATGCGCAGAAAGACCTTGACCAAGAAAAGCTTTCATTTGAAGTCGCCGATGATTTGATCGTCGCCGAAACTGTTAGATTTGCTCAAGATCATCCAGAAACTATTTTTCTTGCCGATGATAACAATGCACGCCGAACAGCACGTCAAATGGGTATCCCAGTTGCCCGTCCAGCAGATGAGTGGCGGCGCAAAGAGCCCAGAGATCCGCGTGATGCGCGAATAGAGGAATTGGAGCGACAACTCGGCGCAATGCCCAGACTTTCGCTTGAATTGCTCACGGGAGACGCCAACGCAGTCACATTTCAAACGTTGGACCCCGTAGCAATTCCCGATGAATTCTGTGACCGCGTAGCTAATTTGATCCTCGAAAGAAGCCCGGGCTACAGCAGGGACGAACTTATGAAGCGCCACAACTTGCCAGCCACGCGAAAAAACTTCTCCTTTTTTCCTTACAATCCTTACTCTGTTTCGGTGGAAGATGTCGATAAATATTGCCTTGACTACCAAGAATTCAAAGAACGGGTCATCACATGGTCAAGACGGCTGCCCAAAATTCTGAGACAACTCTACTATGCTGCGCCAATAAAGTTAGGGATATCGAACAAGGGTCACGCCTTTGCAGAACATGTTGAGGTGACCGTTTCAGCGTCTACTGGATATAGTTTTATCTCTAATGATTTCGTCCATTCCTATCTCGAACTCGGGTGCAAACCGCCAGATCCCCCGTCGAAAGTTAGTCGTATTTCACAAATCCCTAATATTTTTCAGCAACAACGGCATCACCAAAAAAACCTGTTCAGATTTTATTTACAAGATAAGCCAGGCCAAAACCGATTGGTATCTAGTATATCCTATGAATGTGAACGCTTTCGCCATGGGAGTAGAGTTGTTGTTCTCTCCAGTACTTTACAAAAAGAAAATGGCCCGTCAGGTGGACTATTGACTGTTAGAGCGTCTAGCGCTTCATTGGCTGACCCGATCAAAGTTAGCTGTCCGATAATAGTGAAACAAGAGCAACGGGCAGAGGACATTAAAGAATACCTTCGGAGTCGACTATTTTTCTTTACAGAAGAAGTACGCGACTCAATTTCGACAGCACTCGAAGACTTTTGACGAAAGCAGCGAGAGGTCACGCAACTTCCAGTGCTTTATCACCAACTCGCGATCTTTGCCATTCTTATGCAGTCCTCAAGAATTCCCACGCTCTAAAATATCGTTTATCTATTCGATCTTCAATGTTGTTTCCGTGTTCCCTGCAACCCGCCTGATGATGTCCTGACAAGTTACGTTATCGTTTAGCAATCGGATTTGATCAATATGCAGTACGTGGACGTCCATGCATGACGAATATTTGGGTTGCTAACGGTCATTCATTTCTAGGAAGCTTTTGAGTCAATGTGCCTCTCCTCCTGAAGCTCGAACGACGAATTCAAACATCTCTTCGCACTTGTCATGAGCACAGACGGGTTTCTTAAGTACATTGGGACGCTTGAAGCGGGTGCGCGAACACTTCGGGCAAACAAATTGAGCTCGAAATGCTTTAAATTCTTCCCAACGCGCACGCTCATCTCCGCTTGAACCGTCTCCATACAAACCATCTTGGAAATGACTACCAAAGTTCTCGACCTCTCCTCTTTGCAAGGTATCGAGAAAACGATTGCTGACACCAGGGATCTGCTGCGGATTGAGCCTCGCGCTCTTTAGGAAACTGCCAAGCGCGGCCGCTAGTTCGCTGCGTTCATAAGAATATGCTTTCTCCAACAGGCGGATGCGCACGTTGACTCCGAAACCCCTACATACATCCAGTAGCCATTCTTCCTCGGCCTGGCGCATCTCGTTCGCTGCTGACTCCCCTGCGTCCCAACGAGCCTCGATCATATCGTCTGATACCTTGTGATCGGCGAACCGAGGTCCACTATCTGGGTCTATTGCGATAATCCGTTTGAATTGCCAAACACTCCATGGAAGTTGATCCTTCAGATAGTTGAAGAAGCGTTCGTCGTGGGTAGTCAAAAGAACTTGGCAGTCATTGAACATCTCTGCGATCAAGCCGGCAACGGTGCGACGGTGATCGGCGTCGTATGATGTCACGATGTCGTCGAGTGCGATAATCGGCGCTGCACCATTAAACTGCTTTATTGCAGCCATCCGGAGTGCCAAAGCCAAAGAGTGTATCTGGGAGTCGCTGAGATAACCGCTTGGCTGGACGCTCAAAAGATTGTCCGCAAAGTCAATGACCAAGCTCAACCGCTGCTGAGTAGTATCATCCTCAGCTGGAAGTTCAAGGCGGATGGATACGGCGTTCGGTCCCTGGATCCGTCTGTAAATGTCGTTCATTGGCGTTTGCAGCCTATCGAGTAGAGCCTGTACTTTCTTGCGAATCTCGGCAGAGATGATACCTGCTTGGGTAGTCAACTCCGAAGATAGAACTTCCAACTCCGCCTGTGTGCGCAACGCATGGGCGTACTCGCCGTTTAGTTCAATAAGGCGGTCGATCTTGCTTTTGGCATTAGCATAAGTATGGTCGCCCTGCTTGGCTATGATTGTGGCGATGGAGGAATCGAGATCTTTGACAAATTTTCTGAGCGCGTCGACAAGATCGTCGGATGCTGGGGCATCTCCGGTTGTCCAGGCATCAAGAGCCACGCGGTATTTTGTCAGCGTTTCCTTCAACTCAGGGGTGTTGTCTCCAAGCAACCCCGCCAGCGCGGGAATGGTCGCCTTGAGTTGTGTATAGGCGAGATCCGCTGCCGTATTAGCGTCGTCGAGTATTTGCTTCGCAGTCGCATAGTCCGCGAGTTTTTCAAGGTGCGTGGCGATATGTTCCCGAATGGCCTCAGGACCGCCAGCGGCTGTCTTATCCAGTTGGGTGTCACAGAGAGGACAGACCAATGGCACTTCGGCTCCCTCGGTAAAAAGTGGTTCCGCAGCTTTCCACAAAGCCTGAAAAGTGGCACCAGCTGCCTTATCGCGTTCATCAGCTTCCACCTTTACAGCTTCTCTGACCGAGGCCAGGGCAGTCTCGAAGGACGGGATCGCGCCGGAAATCGTAACCTCGCGCGTCTCCTCGTTCTTGGTCTGAGCCCAGATAGCGGTAGCTGCTTGATGAAGTTGCCGCAAACCAGCGAGGCCGACTTGACGCTCCTCCAACTTCACACGCCTGATTATTGCCTGATATGCAGGGTCTATAACATCGATCGTCAGTAGTGCCAGTGTCTTATCGAGTGGCTCAATTACCGACGTGTTCACGTAGGCGAGGATTGCAGCGTCGTCCCAGTGCGTGACTGCTCGGGCAGTTTGGCGCTCGGCCTCGGCATTGATTCGCTGAATGACGTCGGTGTTTTCCGCAACAGCTTTGACGTGTGTGCGCAAAGCACGGAGATTTTTCTGGACGTCGACCAGCGGGCCAAGTTGGAGCCACGTTGCGACGTCTGTATACCGTTCCTGGGCCGTGCGATTCTCGACGAACGTTCGGAGTGTGTGACCTCTGATAATCGGGTCGACCACAATACAGTCATTGACTGCAGCGGCGCTTGTCGGCATCGTCCGGTTTGATCCGGTTGCAGACCGTGTTCCATTGGAAACGGCACTGCCTTTGAGAAAGCCAATTGTGACTCTCGGGTTGATGTCCGTTTTACTAGCCCGATTATGAACTAAAGCGGTCGGCCCGGCTTGATTATGGACCGCGCGCTGGCCAAGCCGCTCCAGCGTACCATCATTTGAGAACATAAACTCCAGCCCATCAATGACGCTCGACTTACCTTTGCCATTCGGTGCGAATATCGCCAAGTTACGTTTCTTGCTGAAATCGAACGTCTTAGGCACGAGATAAGCCCTGAAAGCCGCGAGTTCTAAACTTGCGAGGTAATAAGGGTCGTCAGCCACCGTTGGCCTCCAGCTTCGCTCGCTCGCTCGCGAGTTCTTGGATTGCTTGCTTGGCATTCATAACGGCTTGCGTGGACGGCGTGCTCGTCAACAGGTGTTTCGTGAGAATATAGGCCAAGCTGACATCTATGCCCTTCCTCTCAAGCAGTGTATTGCCCAAGTTGGTCAGGAAATCCGCATGGGTTTCCGTTTCCTTCGTCGCCGGCTTCTTCAGTTCATCATTGTCGGTCAAAACTTCCTCCTCGGACTTCCCATTTTCTCAACGCTACAGAGACACGTAAGAACACATCTCCGTAAGGGCACTAGCAATGTTTAGGCATGACAACGACCTACCGCTAGCAAACACCGTCTTGTGGCGTATACGCTTACATCCAACTGCCCTTGGTCTCGGTGTGATCCTTCCTTAGAAATTCGACGGCGACTGAGAGACCGACGAAGGATTGCGGTTTCGATCCAAAGTTGCGCCAGAACTTCGCTCCGGACATCACTGATCTAACCGCCGTTTTGTCGATCTTGAATTCGAGGTAACGGCGATGCTCAACGATTTTGGGGCACGGACGACAAGAGCGACTGCCAAGTACCTGACCGTATTGGTATGGGCGGCCTCGTGGATTTCTCTTGCAAGATGAATCCGATAACCAAGCCCTAGCTACGTTATGAATAACATGATCAGGATAATTGTGACTAGCTGCTGCCCGATCTGGCTATGGAGTCAGGCGACTCAGATCGACAGGGCTGAGTCCCCGCCCTCAACTGCATCTCACGCTTCGCAGACCGTGGCTTCCGGTTCTCCCGCGACGTATCGGGGTGCAGTACTTTCCAGTCCTGCCCGCAATTCTGCAGTTTGGCTTTTCAGTCCGGATTGGAGGCGGCTTCGCTGCGGAGGAGAAGTTCCTTCAGGATAGCTGGCGCCCGGCTAGGTACAGCGTTATTTCTACGCAGACACTCCGCCCATGAATCAAGGTACTCACTGAACGTCCTGCCATTGTTCACGTCGCATTGATTCAGCCATGTGCAATCCCACCACAGCAAAGGATCGCTTTGAAAATATCTAAGGACTGTAACCGCGATAACTCCCTTCAATTCACGGCGCTCGGTGCTGCTTTTTTCAAGAGTTTGGACGTTTGCCTCAATCCACTGTGGCAACTCGGATATATCTGGCGGATGGAACTTGCTTCCGGTGTCCCTAGCGTATTGCGCATGAGCTGGAGCGAGATAACGAGATCCATTGATTCCTGGAGGCGGATTCTCGCTCCATAGCTCCGAAAACTTGTAGAGAACGAAGAGCGAGGCCATCTCGCACAGACTTTCTTCGAACCATTTGTGTTTGTGCTCCTTGACCCGATCGAAATTGGTCATCACATGGCACAACTCGTGTGCGAACTGGTAGGCGTATTGAGACCAGCAGTTTCCCAGCGCATTGATACGAATCTCATACGGTCGGGAGTCGAACCACACTTTCGGGGGGTTCGGGCACGACCATCACGCCCCGTTCACCGGTGCGTCAGGTTGGCTATCGAACAACGACATGAAGACATCGAAGACAGACTCCAGCGTTGTCCTGATCCCGCGCGCCCGATCAGAGTCTTTCGCCGGAGAACTTTCCAAATCAACTTTCAGTAGTTTTGACAAGCTTTGTCTCCAAATTCAGCGAGCGGCAAACAAATTAAGGCGATTATCCCGTTGATAAACTCATGAGTTTATCAACGGGATAATCGCCATGATCGCTGTCGCAGATATAGGCGGCTTTACCAAACTGGACCACGCGGATAAGGGAGGTCAATTCACGTATCCTATCTCCCCATATCCGCCTTACCCCGTTCATCCTTCGCCGATTTACCCGGCAATTCCGGTGCGACTTCGGAGATAGTCCGGCTGATTTGCTCGATCTCTTCTTCGCGTCCGTCTCGTTCCATGTCGCGGATAATGGCCTGCGCAACGAACATCGACGAGCGCAACAGATGGATTTCCGCCTCCGTACGCGGCCATTCCCGGCGCTCCAGGGCATCTATCGCGAGCACGACAACGAGCCGATTCGGACTGACCTCGCGTTCAATCGCCTCTTTTTCGATGCGCTTCCACTGTTCGGGCGTGACTCTGATGTTCTTCTGTATCGTTTGAACCATCCGTTTCGCCGCTCCTTTCGTGAAGATTTTCATTCATTTCGACCGCAAAACAACCGCAAAGTTTCTCTTTTCTACACCGGACGCACTTCTCATGGAGCGCATATAGCCCCAAATGCTCCCATTTCAAGAGCTACCAGGTTGGTAGCCAGCATAGCGTAGCGCAGGCTTGTGTACTACCAATCTGGTATTCCGCAGGAGAGAGGATATTCGCCATCACCATTCGACGATTGTTTTTCTCGCATTAGGGGCAAGCAGGGCGCAGGTAGGAGCGCCGGGATCGCGAGCTACCATATTGGTAGTACTTTTTCCGGCACGACAAAAGAGCGCGGGACCGTGATCAATCATGCATCGAGGCAGCCCATCGCGGTCATTCGCAGCCTCTTGAGCCGGTGCAGCCCGCTGCGTCGGGTGTGGAAACCGAAGCGCCGAAGGGCGTCCAATTGACCTAATCCGGGGAACAGACGATGGGGGAATCGGCGCCGACGAGTGTGGCGGACGGGAGCCGCCGCGGCGACTGAGCGGGAGGAGACTCGGGGCAAAGGGGTGTGAAGACGCGGGAGCATGCGCCTTTCGTCACAAGCGGGAGGCGTACAGAGGCACGGGGCTTGCGCCTGGATTCACAAGCGACGAGCGGCAAGGGAGGTGACGGGCCGCGCCGCAGGTGCTGCCGCGACGCGACCCGTTTGGTGTTCACGTCACGCTACTTTTTGAACGGGTATACCGAGCGCTCGGGCCTTGTCGACGAGGTTGTCCGTGATGCCCGAACCCGGGAACGCGACCACGCCCTTGGGCAGGAGGGAGAGCAGCTCGTCGTTGCGACGGAAGGGAGCCGCCCTGCCGTGCGCGTCCCAGTCGGGCTTGCAGACGACCTGGTGGACGCCGTTTCGCTCGGCCCACCCCGCCGCTATCTTCTCCGCGCCGGGGCCGCCGCCGTGGACGAGCACCACGTCTTTGTACTTGGCCTTGACCTTGTCGAGATGCGCGATGATTTTGCTTACGTCGTTCGCCTCCTTGCCGCCCGCGACGGCGACGAGCGTTCCCTGGGGGAGGTGTGCGGTGTTCTCGCGGTCCTTCCTCGCCCTCTGGAAGTCGCGCGCGTCGATCATGGCCGAGGTGAGCTTGCCGGTCTGAGAAACGTGGGAGCCTCGCCGGGGCCGCCAGACCTCGCCGGTCTCGACGCGATAAGCCTCGGCGGCGGCGTCACGGAGCCCTTCGAAGGCGTCTCGGCGGTCGCTCAGGCTTTGCGCCCGGTCGGTCGTGAGTTCGAGTTCGCGGGAGCGGATCTCGGAGCCGTCCTGCTCGCGCTGTAGTTCACGTATGCCGGGGATGAGCCTGTCGGCGGCGCGGTCGAGACGCTGCACCTGCGCGTCGAGGGTGTTGACGAATCCCCAGAGGAGGTTCGCTCGCTCATCGGCGAGTTGCGTCCCGTCGGGCGCGGCCTGTGCGAGGAGGTGGAAGGCCTGTGTGACGGCGGAGGTGGACTCTGCTTCGTCCCATACGGGTCGGTTGTCAAACTCATCGGGTCCCGGGGTGGCGCCGAAGAGGGCGGCCTGCTCGCAGACCATGGCGGTGAAAGATTGTTCCTGTGCTTCGATGGTTTGGATGTCGTTCATGTTCATCTCCTTGTGGTCGTGTGTAGCGGTCATCGTTCACTCCTTTCGTTGTCCTCAAGCGAGGGGATAGTCGTATTGGAGCAGCGCGTAGCCGAGATCGTCTCGCTTCACTTCTTTGGGCATCTCGTCGAGATACCTGACTGCCCACGCGGCGGCTCGTGCGAGGACGTCACCGTGGCATGGGAGGGGATGGCAGTGGCAGCCAAGTTCGCAGCCATGAAGGTCGGCGAGTTCGTAGAGGTTGATCTCCTCCTGCTGGATTTTTCTCCAGAGCCATTGCCGGTATTTTTCAATCACGGCGGCGCGATCGCCATCCTGGCCGATCCGGAAGGGATTTCCCCACTTCGTCGTCCTGTCAATTTTGATGAGACAGCCACTTCCGAATTGGGGCGCCACATAGTCGTTCAGGTTCACCACGGTGGTTTCCATGCCTTTCTCCTTTCCAGAGAGTTAACGGATGCGCTTCTTAGCGCCCCATTTTCAGCACGTAAGGGCATCGGGCGGTGTTTCCGGCGCCCGTAGGCGAGCGAATCAAGGGCTTGTCATTTTCCGGGGGGTTCCCAAAAAACACGCTTCATAGAGCGGTGCTTTCGTTTTTTGCCGCTCGACGTTTTTTGGGGGGTACCGGAAAATGATGGCCGCTAGCGGCCACCCTTTATTGCTCGCCGTTCGTGCTAAAATGAGGACGCTAAGAGAGAGACAGTGGTTTTGCCACCGGGACATAAGAGCTTCTGGTTGTTTCACGATGAAGGCGAAGCTCGTCGTGAAACAATCTTTCATGCTGCGGAGAGGGTCATTTTGGGCCGTTTTTTCCGGCCCAAAATTCCCGCAGCGGGGGGTAGACCGAGCCACTATCTTGAGTATGGAGTGATTGCAGCGTTCCTGCGGATTTTCCGTGAACATGGTTTATCGTTCGCGGAACCGGAGATTTCCCGGGTGTTCCCGGTAGATGAGAGGGCCGGCAGGGCAAGAAAGGCGAGGGCCTCGTCCATGGCCGCTGGAGAGGGTGTTCGGGGCATGGCGGACCTCCTCTGGATAACGAGCAAAAAAAGGGGCCGGCGCCGTAACGCCGACCCCCCGGGGTGATCAGAATGGAATATCTTCGCCCACTACGCCGGTGGTCGCCGCCACCGCCGTCGTTTCGGGGTGCGCGCCGTTACCGTTGCCGTTCCCGTTCATCTTCTCCAGGAACTGCACGCGCCCCCCGGGTGCGATGAGGATCTCGGTCGAGAACCGATCGGAGTCCTCCTCGTCCTTCTTCCAGCGCCTGGTCTGGAGCTTGCCAGCCACGTAGACCAGCCGGCCCTTCTTCGCGTGCTTCTCAAACATATCCACCAGTCCCGGCTGGAAGGTGACCACCCGGTGCCACTCGGTCTTCTCCACCCGATCGCCGGACTGCTTGTCGACGTAGCCCTCGTCGGTGGCGATGGATAGATTCGCGACGCGCCCGCCGCTCGCGAGATGGTTGATGGTGACGTCGGCGCCGAGACGCCCGATCAGTTCCGCTCTGTTGAGTCCGAATGCCATGGTAGTACTCCTTCGTGGTGTGAGTGTGAAAAAGTGATAGGAGGAGAGAGCCTTTCTCCACCCCCCGGTTCGCCCTAGGCGCTACAAAACTCCTCCGCCTCGCCTTGCGCCTCGGCGCGCAGCTTGCGGATCGTGTGCGCGTCGAGTCCGAGTTCTGCGAGCAGTTCGTCCGCGGTGGGAACGTCGACGTCGTAGTCGTTCTCGTACATGGCCAGGCCTCCTCTCGGGTTGTCGCACCCGGCGTCGGGGTCGGGAGACCGTCTCCCTCTCCCTACCGGGCATTTGCCCGGTCCCCTGCTTCACTCTCACTCTCGGGGGGAGGTTCTCATCCGGTGGGGACCACTCGCCGACACCGCCGGGACTTGCCCTTACCCCGGGTCCGTATCAGATGGAGGTATGGACAGGCGTATCGAAAGGGGCGGTTTGAATTCGCTGGTGACGGAGGCCTGGAAGGCGTTCGAATGCGTTGCTCCGTCTTCGCGTGTCCATCCCGCCATGCCGATTCTCTTCTTCGGCGATTTGGAGGCATACTCCGCCTCGTCAGTTCGGGTGGTGACCGTAGGATCGAATCCTTCGTCGGCGGAATTCCCCAAAGGTTCTCCGTTCCGGAGGTTTCCGGGATGCGCCGGGATCACGGCGACCGAGGGCGAGCGCTACCTGAGAGGCCTGTGTTGCTACTTCGACGCTGACCCCTATCACAAATGGTTCCGGTTCTACGACGTCGCGCTCGGAGGAGCGGAGGCTAGCTACTATCCGGGCCAGAAACCCTCGACGGCCCTGCATACGGACTTTGGTTCACCCGTCGCCACGAATCCGACGTGGAGCGAGCTTGGAGAACCGGAGCGCCGTGCGCTGCAGGGGAAAGGCGGCGCGCTGTGGCGCCGGTTGCTGGAAATCCTGAAGCCGGAAATCGTCCTGCTGAGCGTCGCGAGGAAAGACCGCGAGTACATCGGGCGCCACTTCCCGGCGTTGAACGACTGGCGGCGGATTCACGAGTTCCGGCGCAAGATTAGCGGGGAGCTCAGAAAACGCCCATACCCGGTCGATGCGAGGTGGTACGCGATAACGGGCGAACCTTCGCTGTTCGTATACGGCGCCAAGGCCCAGACGCCGTTCGGCTCGCTGAGCGATGAGCAGAAACGGCGAGTGGGAGAGTTGGCGCGCCGGACATACGGCAAAGGCCCGTAGGTTCGACCTTGCCCCCCTCCCACCGGCGGCAGGCCGGCTGCGCAGCAGGGCGGCGGTTGTCAAACCCTCCCTCCCCGCTCAGGCCCGCTCCTCTCCGACTCACGCGAAGTGGAAGAGTGGCCCGAGCCGTGCGGCGAGGACAGCGGCGCCGAGCGCAGCGAGGTCGTCGTTGAAGTCGCCACGTTCCGGAACGATGACGCGGGCGCTGACCCCGACGCCGGCGCAGCGCGCGGCCAGGCGTTCCGCCGCCACCTCGCCTTCCACGTCGTTGTCCCGAGCGATGACGAGGCGGGTGACCCCCTCGGGCGGGACGAAGGCGCCGAGGCTGCCAGCGGAGAGGGCGGCCGCGGCGGGGACCCGGGGTGCCGCGGTGACGATCGAGAGTACGGTCTCGACGCCCTCCCCGACCAGGAGGGTGGCGCCGGGGACCCCGAAGCGCACGGCGCGTCCGAAGACCCGGCCGAGCGCCTTGCGGGACGGGAGGACGCCGGCCTTGGCGGACGCATCGGGATCGATCCAGGTGCGGTGCACGGCGTGGAGCGCACCGTCCGAGTCGGTCACGGCGGCGACCAGGGCGGGCAGGCGGCGGTCGGCTTCGCGGTGGTAGAGCGCCGGGTGGAAGCGCAGGGAGGGGAAGCGGAACCGTGTGATGCCCCGGGCGCGGAGGTAGGCCTCGGCCGGGCCGCCCTCAATCGGGCGGCAACTCCGCCAGATGCGCCGCGCCGCTTCCCTCGCGTCGTATGGTGGCCCCCCGCCCGGCAAATGTGGGGCAGGCAGGGCGAGGAAGGCGCGGGCCTCGTCCATGGCCGCGCGGAGCGTGGGCGCGGCGCTTCGGCGGCGGATCAGGTCGAGCAGGTCGCCGTGCTCCCCGGTGGCCGCGTCGGTCCACTTGCCCGGCGCGCCCGGAGGCTTCAGGCGGACGAAGAGAGAGCGTCCCGGCGAGCCGTCGACGTCGCCCGCGACCCAGTAGCGGCCCTGCTTTTTGCCCCGGGGCAGATAGCGGCGGCAGACTTCCTCGGCGCGCGAGTCGAGCGCGGCGGCGATCCCGGCCGCGGGAGATGGTGTTCGGGACATGGCGGACCTCCTCTGGATAACGAGCAAAAAAAGAGCCGACGCGTGAGCGTCCTCCGACATCACCAGGCCGGCTGCATTGCAATGAGGGCAGCTCAACCGGCGGCCTCGTCGTCCTGCGCCGAGCCCATTGTTCGGGCGGCCAAGGCGGACCATGCCTCCCGGTCCATTCCGAGCCGGGCGTTGAGTTTGTCTGCCAAGCGCTCCGCGTCTTCCAGCGTCAAGGCGACCAGGGCGGTGGGGATGCTCCCGGTCATCCCGTCGATGACGAGCCGTATCTCCTGCGGCTCGTCATCGGGTCCGTAGGCGGGGCAGAAGGCGAAGTCGGGGTCTTTCGGCAGTGTCTGTGAGGTCATGGAACGAACTCCCTTGGGTGATGGCGGAATCCAAGGCCGCCCCCCGACGACGGGCGGACGGCGATACGGATGGAGGCGGTGGCCCCCGCCGGACGGCTAAGCGCCGGCCATACGTATGCCGGCCGGCAGGGCGTGCGGGTTCAGCCCGCGATGGGCCGGTTCTCGAGGACGCGGGCGAGGACGGAGGCGTCGGGCGCGAAGACCCGCGCGCTCCAGGAGACGATCTCGACCGTACAGCCCGCACGCTTCAAGTCGGCGACGTGGCGGTCGTCGGGGCCTTCTATCTCCAGGCGCGGCGCCCCCATGATGCGCCGGCGCGCGAGGCGCCAGCCGTTCGCGAGGACCAATACCTCGCCGCGTCCCATGACGGCGTCGAAGGCCTCATCGGGACTGAGTGTGGGACCACCGCCCAGTCCGAAGGCGGCGCGCACGGCGCGTACGCCGCCTGCGTCCAAGGCGCGTCCGATCATCGCCTCCCCGTCGTCCGTGGCGAGGCGCCGCACCCGCATGTTCTCGGCCCCCAGCCGGTCCCAGACCGGCAGGAGTAGCCCCGTCACGAGCCAGAAGCGCGATTCGGTGTGCGGCGGCAGGCCGGCGACCTCCTCCTCCCAGAGGGCGCGCCATTCGGACTCGTCCGCCTCGCGCCAGTTCGAGGCCTCGAGTTCGGCCCTCGCCATCCCCTCACGCGCCGCGGGCCGGAGAAGACGCACGCGCTCCTGCACACCCCCGTCGTCGAACAGCATCGAGGGTGCGGGCAGGAGGGCGGCGGCGCGTTTCGATCGCGCGTTCACGACGAGCGCCGGCGCGCCGGATTTCGCGACCATATCGAGCGCGGCGTCGGCCGTCGTTGGCACGAGCCGGTCGCGGCGGAGGATCTCGACGAGGCTTGTTTCCGCCCCTGTGCCTGGGTGGGTGTAGAGGGTCTCGCGGCCGGTCGCCGTGAGCGAGTCCGCGCGCAGTGTCTCGACGCCGACCTCGTAGGTCCCCGCCTCTACGGCCGCCTCGATGTTGGACTCGACGCGTGATTCGAGCTCCGCGAACAGCGCGTTCTGCTCCTCAATGGGAAGCGCGAGCAGGCGGTTCAGGAACCTCGGCATGGGCGGGAGGTCCTCCTTGAGCGCTCCCTCGTAGGTGAGCTTGAGGCCCGTCGCCTCCTCGAAGCGCTCGAGGGGCCAGCCGGGAACCCCGCCCCGCCACAAGGCGCCGTAGAGCCGGCGCAGCGCCGCCCGCGCGTAGGGGCTCTCGAGGTTGTCGGCGGCGCGAAAGAGCGTCGCCTCGCTCCCGGCCATGGCGGTCTGCGAGTCGCGCTGGCCCCGGGTGATGGCGCCCAGGGAATCGAGCCGCCGCGCGATGGTGGCGATGAAGCGCCGCTCCCCTTTCACGTCGGTGGTCACGGGCCGGAACAGGGGGGCCGAGGCCTGGTGCGTCCTGTGGGTGCGGCCAAGGCCCTGTATCGCCTGATCCGCCCGCCAGCCGGGCTCCAGCAGGTAGTGGACCCTCCGCTGCGTGTTGGCGGCGGAGAGGTCTGCGTGGTAGCTGCGTCCCGTGCCGCCCGCCATGGAGAAGACGAGGATGCGTTTCTCGCCCTCCATGAAGGCCGCCGTCTCGGCGAGGGAGGCCGAGGCCGGACGCGGACGGAGCGCGAGCCTTGCACCCTGCGCGTCCTCGATGCGGAGCACCCTTCGGGAGCGGCCCGTCACCTCGGCCACGGCGTCGTGGCCGAAGCGGTGAACGATCTGGTCCAGTGCCGTGGGCACCGGCGGGAGGGCGGCCAGCTTCCCGATGAGCGCCTCGCGTCTGGCGAGGGCCTCCTGGGAGAGCACGGGGTTCCCGTCCTCGTCGACGGCGGGCCGGCTCATGAGGTTTCCCTCATCGTCGGTGAAGGGCTCCTGAAGCTGCACCGGGAAGGCGTGGGCGAGGAAGTCGAGCACGTATTCCCTGGGCGTCAGGTCGATCGAGAGGTCGTCCCATTCAGAGGGCGGGATCTCCGCGACCCTCCGCTCCATCAGGGCTTCGCCCGTGGAGACGAGCTGGATCACGGCCGAGTGGCCGGCTTCGAGGTCGGCCTCCACGGCGCGGATGAGCGAGGGACACTTCATGGAGGTCAGGAGGTGGCCGAAGAACCGCTGCTTGGCGCCCTCGAAGGCGGAGAGCGCGGCGGATTTCGCGTTCCTGTTCAGGGTATCCTCCCCCTGCATGATCCCGGTGGCCTCGAGGGCCTCCTGCAGGTTGGCGTGGATGACCTTGAAGGCGCCGGCGTAGGCGTCGTAGATGCGGCGCTGCTCGGGCGAGAGCGGGTGTTCGAGGACCTCGACCTCGATCCCTTCGTAGGAGAGCGCCCGCGCCTGGTAGAGGCCCAGGGCCTTGAGGTCGCGGGCGACCACCTCCATCGCGGCCACGCCGCCCGCCTCCATCGCCGAGACGAAATCCTCCCGGCTCTCGAAGGGCGTCTCGCCTGCGCCCCAGAGGCCGAGGCGTCCCGCGTAGGCCAGGCCGGTCACGGTGGTGGCGCCCGTGGCCGAGACGTAGAGCACCCGGGCGCCGGGGAGCGCGCGCTGGAGCCTGAGTCCCGCTCTGCCCTGGGCGGAGGGTTTCACGTTGCCTCGTGATCCCTTCGACCCCGCCGCGTTCGCCATGGCGTGGGACTCGTCGAACACGATCACGCCCTGATACCCGTGGCGGTCTTCCTCGTCGAGGCTCTCCGCGAGCCAGGCGACCGCCTGCTCGAGGCGGGAGGACTTGCCCTCCCGGGACGGCGCGCGAAGCGTGGCGTAGGTCGCGAAGAGAATCCCGCTCTCCTGCGGGATGTCGGCGCCCTGCCGGAAGTTGCCCAGGGGGAAGACGTCTTCGGCGCGTCCCCCGAGGGCGGCCCAGTCCCGCCGCGCGTCTTCGAGCAGGTTGGCCGAGGCCGAGAGCCAGAGCGCCCTTTTTCTCCCGCGGAGCAGGTTGTCCAGGATGACGGCCGCGACCTGGCGGCCCTTGCCGCACCCGGTACCGTCGCCCAGCATCCAGCCCCGGCGGAACCGGACCGGCGCCGAGAGGACTTCGCCGTCTTCGGTGACGGACTCAGTCAAGGTATCGTCCTCCTCGCAGCGGCGGACCGTCTCCCAGCCGGCACCGACTCGGTAGCGGGCGGAGAGGTGATTGTTGTGGGCTTCGCCGGCCAGGACGACGCTCTCGAACTGGGCGTCCGACAAGAGACCCTCGGCCACGACGCGCTCGGGCAGCAGCGGACGGTGCGTGGGCGCAGGGTGCGCGACGGCGGCCATGGCGGCGGACTGGACGAGGGGCGTGGGATGCGCGCAGGCACCCGGGACGCGTGCGACGCTCGGCCGCCAGGGCGCGTAGGGGCCTGCCGTCTCGCCATCGCCGGATGACGGAATCGCCTCGTAAGCGAGTTCTCTGACGGGACCCAGGTCTCGAACCTGCCCGGGCGTTGGCCTCGCGCCCGTCTTCCGCTTCCTCTCAGGCTTAACGGGCCGGGAGGTGGTCGTGTTCCCAAAGAGATCGGCGGCGGGTTCGGGCGCCATGCGCGGCGGGACCCTCGCCGTGACGGCGTCGAGCAGTTGGCGGGCGTCCATAGCACGGCTTTGCGGATCGACGTCGACGCCGGGTTCTTCGCTCTTGTCGATCACGGTGAGGCGCGTGTCGAACGTAGTCCCGCGCCTCGCGTAGGCGCGCCCGTCGATCGCCGTCGTGAAGACGACGCGCGCGGGCGCCTTAAGCGATGAGAAGGCGGCCTTCCAGGCCGCATCGACCGGGACGCAGCCCGCAGACGTTATCGCAACCAGCCGCCCGCCCGGTCTCAGCGCGCAAAACGCCGAGCGAATGTGCCGGAGGTCCGCGTCATGCCGCACCCGGGCGACGCCCGGCGTCGCCGAGAACGGCGGGTTCATGAGGACGACGTCCGGCCGGACCCCGGGGAGATGGTCGGCGACGGCCTCCGCGTTGTGGCGGGTTACGCCCGCACACGGGAACAGAAGAGCGAGGAGCCCCGCGCGTGTGTTCGCGATCTCGTTCAGGTGGAGCGTGCCTTCCCCCCCGAGCGCGCACTGCGCCATCACGGCCAGCATCCCCGTCCCTGCGCTCGGTTCCAGCACGACGTCGCCGGGCCGGATAGCGGCTGCCCTGAGCGCGGCATAGGCCAGACCGAGCGGGGTCGAGAACTGCTGCAGGCGCACCTGGTCTTCCGAGCGCTTCGTGTGGGAGGGTTCGAGGGCGGCGATTCTTTCGAGCATGGCCAGCATGGCGGCGGGACCCTCCGTTCCGGTGCCGGCCCGGCGGCGCATGGCCCGGCCGTAGCGCTGGAGGAAGAGCACGACGGCGGCTTCCGCCGCCTCGTAGGCGTCCTTCCAGACCCAGGCGCCCTCGGCGTCGGTGGCGCCTGAGGCGCGCGTCATGGCGTCGCGCAGCGCGTTCGCGTCGAGCGGACGACCGGCCGCCAGGACGGGCAGGAGGGCCCGGGCCGCTTCTAAGAGAGCGGCCTCCGGCGCGGTGGAGCGGGGGGCGTGCGGACGTACGTCCGCCGTGAGGACTTGCGACATTGCGGTCTCCTCGGTTGTCGTGGGAATGGGGGCGGTCGTCCCGAGGATCGCTCCCCCGGGACCTCTCGAATCGTCCCGGCCGGGCCGGCCTCGTCCTCTCCGTGGTGCTGCTCGAAGAACTGGCGGTCAGGTACGGCCGGCGCCGCGGAGCCTCGCGATGAGGCCTTCGATCGTGGCGGCGTCGGCGCCGCAGGCCTCGCCCCAGCCCCTGAGGTTGCGCTCGAAATCAGTGAGACTGCCTATGTGCGCGTTGAAGAACGGGTCGGCGTCCGTGGCGGCGAGTACGCTGTCCCCCGTGACCGCGATTCCGGTGATCGCGGGTTCCGTCATGGGCGTGAGATCGAGCAGCCAACAGAGAAAGGCCGTGAAGGTGGGCGAGAGGTTCTCACCGCGCCTCGGGTCCATGGGGTGGATGGCCGGTGTTCTGGATTCGGTGTCGGGCATGGTTCTCTCCAGTGTGGATAGGAAAAACGCTCCGGAAGGTCGTCGGGGCGCCGGACAGTCCGCTCAGCTGCAGGTGGCGGCGCTACGGCGCCTGGCGGCGGCATCGAGTTCGGGACCGTATTCGACGATGCGGGCAGCTTTGCGGGCGGCCTCGGCGTAGACGGCGAGGCTGAATTTCCCCTCGAAATAAAGGTCGCGCTCGATACCGAGGCCGAACGGCCCCTGGAAGGCATTCAACTCTTCGAGGCTGAAGCTCCCGATTTCCGGTGTGCCGAAGCCGAGATCGGCGAGCCCGAAGGCAATTGATGCGTCCTCGGGGTCGAGTTCGGTCACGAGCCAGGTACCGGCGCCGCACGGGTTGAACAGCTTGACCACGGGCTTGTGGTCGGCGCCCCGGTCGGCGCCGTTGGCGATAAGTTGTTCGCGCTGCTCGGGTGTGATGAGTTCCATTGGGACGTTCTCCTTTACGTGAATGACGGATGTGGAACGACGGTTCCGCGTGGGGATCAGAAGCCGAGAACCCGCACCCGCGCCCGGCCCCCGGTCACGGTGACGTCGGGCGCGCCGTCGTCGCGGCGGCGGATCGTCACGAGCGGCTTGTTGCCGGGCGGATGGGGCGGATCGGCAAGTTCGCTCGTGAGCGTGGCCTCAGGGGTCTGGAAGCGGAGCAGGACCCGGCCCCGGGAAACCTCGATTGCGCCTCCGCCCGCCCGGCCTGGGTCCGTCAGGGTGATGACCGGCGACTCGCCCCGCTCGGTGAACCGATCGGGGACCGGCCACGCCGCGTCCGGATCGCCGGGATCGGTGTGGACGCCCTCGCATACGGCGTCCACGAAAATGCCGCTGCAATCGCCTGTCGAGCGCCAGTCATCATCGGCGTTGGCGGCCTCGATGGCCTTTTCGAGCGCTTCCTCGAGCGTCTCCGCCTCCACGATGAGCGTATCGGCGAAGCGGGCCGTATATCCGCACTGCACCGTCCAGGACTTTTTCATCGCGAAGCCTCCCCGGCGGCGAACCCGACGTAGACCTCTCCACGGCGAACGGTGATGGTGACCTCGCCATCCCGGGGCATGAGCCAGGAGAGTTCGCGGCGCACGGCCTCTGCGATCGTGCGCCTGAGCGCCTCCTCTTCCGAGCACAGGAGACCGATAGCCAGGTGGGTGGCTTCCTCCTCGAAGCGCGCGCGCTGGGTCTCCCAGCTGTCCGCGTTCGCCTCATCCGACGGCGAAAACCAGGCGTCGCGCAGGACGTCGGCGAGTTCGGCCGGTTCGATGTCGCTCTCCGCCGTGACCAGCGGCCGGGTGTCTGCGAGCCAGGCCCATGCCTCCCCGGCGAAGGCGAGGTCGGCATCGAGCGCCAGGGTCTCGCCCTTCTTGTCCGGGTGTTCGACGTCGAGGCTCATGCGGATCGCGTCCGGCCTTGGGAGAGGCTCATTGGACGGTCCTGACCGATCGGGCGGTGTCTGGTAGTCTTCGAGCGGACGGGTTTCCCCGTTGCCCACGATTCGGGTCTCGACACCGGTGATGCGGGGGAGCGCGTCGTACCAGGCATATCCTTCGAACCTGCGGTCGGCCTCGAAGAGCCTCCCGGCCATGCCGCCGCGCTCTGCGGCGCGCCAGAGCGCCTGTGCTTCGGGGGGTTCGAGGGACAAATCCATCAGGAGCGCATCTGCGGACAGGGGTTCGCGTGCGGGTCCCGCGAGCCAGTTGTCGATATCGGCGACGGGAGGCCGCCAGGGGTGAAGCGCAGGCGCCGGTACCGGCAGTTCGACCCCGGCCGCCCGCGCGCGCCTCCAGTCTTGGAATGCGACGACCGGCGCGGGATCGGTCTTTGCCATGGCCCGGTAGACCGCGGTGCGCGCGGCTTCTCGCATCTCCTCCAAAAAGAGCGTCTCGACCGCCTCTTTCCGCGCGGGCAGGACGAGTTCGAGTTCGGGACAGTTTTCGACCTCGGCGCGTACCGACCAGGCGGGGCCGTCTACGGGATGGACCGTGGGCAGGCGGACCGGGACGATCAGGCCGTGGAAGTTGAGGTCCGGCTCGTCGCGGTAGCGGCTTCTGCCTGTGAAGACGCCGAATGTGAGGCCGCGCCAGGACTCGGTGTGTGCGGCGCCATCGAGAAAGGCCCTGCGCGGGACGGCCTCGTCGTCCAGCGTGACCGGGAGCGGGTAGTGCCGGACCGCGTTATCGAGCGTGCGCCGGACCGCTTCGCGGGCCTCTTCCGTACGGAAGCGCACCGCCGTCCCGTGGGGCCGGGGCGCGTCGGCATCGGGGAGGATGTCCGCCTCTTCTTCTCCCAGGAAGTGGGCGGGCGTGAGATCGACGCGCCAAGCCGGGGCCGTCTCGCCACCATCAGAACGCGGTCTGGAAACAACCGTGCAGCCACGGCGCGCAAGACTCAAAAATCCCATCCCCGCCGCGTCCTCGCGTCGCGCGAGGTCCTCACTCCAGCCGTTCTCGCCGAACGAAAGGAGCACGGCGGGATCGGCGACCCCGGCCCCATCGTCGGTTACGGTGACCGTGAAGGCGCCGGGCGTATCTTCCGAGGCGTCGATGTCGACGCGGACCCGGGTGGCGTCGGCCCTGCGGCTGTTCTGCAGAGCCTCGGTGAAGACGTCTGCGAGACCAGCGGCGTACATTCTCGTGACGCGACTCAAAGCGCCCTCGTGGATACGGGCGCGGATCCGCTCGGGGGGCGGCGAAACATTTGGCGTGTGGTTCATGTCTTGGACTCCCTTTGGCGTGAAAACGAAAAAGCGCCCCGCAGGCTGTCGCCTGCGAGGCGCCGTGTCGGAGGTGTTTGCTGCTGCGGGTCAGTCGCCGCGCAGGAATTCGGGGAGGTCGACTCCCTCGCCGCCCTGGCCGTTTGCGGAGCCGATTCCCTGTACGATCACCCTCGGACCCCCGTCAGCGGTGGGGACCGCGTTCATCGCATCGACCGCACGGGCGAGTTCTGTTGGAGCCTGAGCGTCGCCGCCGGCCGTATCGGGTGCCTCTTTATCGACTGTTTCCGCAACTTCCACTGCGTCCGGTTCGGGTTCGCCGGCCGGCGGGTCGTCCTCCTCGGCCTCCTCCATGGATCCTGAGTCGAAGGGCGCGAACCCCGGAGGCGTCCAGGCGAGGGCGGCGGCTCGGGCTCTTGGCTTAAGTCCTGCGGGCGGGTCGGCGGCGAAGGCTTCCTCCATCGCGCGGGCCAAGTCCGCCTTCTTGTACTTCGCGCGCGCAGAGGCCCAAACGGGACCAAGCGTAGCGCGCGCAACGGCAAGGATGCGGGCTTTCGTGATGCGCGACCAGAACATATCCGCCGACGGCCGCACGTGTTTTGCAAAATCGATATCGAGACGGGCGACCGTGGCCTCGAGTTCGGGCCGGGCGTCCGGCTCGAAGGCGAGCTGGCCCTTGAGCGACCGCGAGACGGCCGCCGCGAACAGGGCCTGTTTCTCCTCAAGGGGAAGCGCCCTCATCGCCGCGAAGGACTCGCCGTCGTCCTCGAGTTCCATCCAGCGAAGAGAGAGGCCGGAATGTTCAGCGAGCATGGCCTCGCCCGGACTCCAGGCGGCGAAGTCATCGTCGCTCGCCCGCGTCGGCGGCCGCTCTGCGGTCACCCTGAAGGCGATGTCGAGCGCGTCGGCCCGGTAGCCTTCCGAGAAGGCGGCGCGCGCGAGCTGGAAGAGCGCCAGGTCGAAGGCCGCCTCGAAGTCCCCGGACAGGTGCGCCTTGACGAGCGTCGTGCGGACGGCGCGCAGGTCGTCCGCGAGTCCGATACCGATCCCGGTCTCCTTGCGGACCCTCGCGCGCGGGTCGGGGGGAGCCGCGAGCGGTTCGGTGACCACCGGCGCGTCCTCACCGCCGGTACCGTCGTCCTCCGTCCGCTCGGGCATGTCTTCTGGTCTGACGAGACCCTCAACGACCTTGAGTGCGCCGTCGTGGCCGACCGTCGCGATGCAACCCGCCAACTCGTAATCGCCCGGCCGGAACGCGGCCCGCGCCTCCACGGCCTCATCGATCGCACGGAGGCGCGACTCGATCCCTTCGACCTCGCAGGCGAGTTCCTCGGTCCACTCGTCGTCATCCAGATCTGCGAGTTCGTCTTGGCGGACGCGCAGGCTCTCCCGCTCGGCCTTCTCCTCCTCGGTGGGCGCGGCCGGCTCGGGGGATATCCGCCCGAAGCCCGCGATACCGCTCCAGTCGGTCTCGATCACCGCCTCGGCCCACTTCCATCGCGCCTTGAGTTCCTCCGCCGCTTTCTGAAGCTTCGACATCGCGAGTTCGTTCAGAAGGACGGGATCGTCGAACCATATTCCCCGTGCGTCCTCTCCCGCAAAAAGGTCCCGCGTGAGCGTCCCGCCCGCCGACTCATAGGCTTCTTCGCCCACGAACCGCGCCACGGCCGAGACGCCGGGCACGCTCTCTTCGGTCAGCATGCCCCTCACCTGCCAGCCGCTCGGGCGGTAGCCCTGGGCTTTAACCCCCTCCCAGGCCGCCCTCTGGCGGGCGTGGTCGCACGTGACCGTGAAGGCCTTGAGAGTGTCGAGGTCCATCTCCTGCTCCCGGTAGGCGTCGAGCAGTTCGGGCGCTGCGCCGCCGAGCCTCAGGCGCTGTTCGACCATGCGTTCCGTAACGCCGAACCGAGCTGCGATGGTGGATACGGAGACGCCCGAGCTGCTAAGCCCGGTGAACGCGACGACCTGGTCGGCGGGGTGCATGGCGACACGCACCACGTTCTCGGCGAGGGAGAGTTCTCCTGCGTTCTCCTCAGCCCCGATCACACGGCAGGGTACGGGGTGGTCCGCGTCCAGGACCTCTTCTTCTACGAGGGCCTTCATGGCGGCCAGGCGGCGTCCGCCGGCGACCACGGCGCAACGCTCAACCCCATCTTCTACGGGGTACTCTATCCTGACGATCAGGTTCTCCAGCAGATCGTGGGCCGCGATGGAGGCCTTGAGCTCCGCGAAGGAGGCCGGGTCTTCCGGCGTCTTTCTGACGTTCTCCGGCGCGAGTTCCAGCCGGCTCAGCGGGATGGAACGGATGGTTGGTTCAGGATGGGTCATGGGTGTCTCCTCCTGTGGATGGGATGGGAACGTACCGGGAACCCTCTCGGGCCTTCCCAGGTACACCTCCGCCCCGCCCGACTCTGCCTCTTGGTGGAGTTCAAATCCAGACGAGACGCCGGTTGCAAGTGGAAGAGAGATTATTTCGAGTGGATTGTTCTGGTTTGTGGAGGGGAACAGAAAACCAGACGCGAATCTAGAAGCCTTCGCCCGGGTAGGAGGAGACACCGTCTGCATTGGTTCTGTGGGGTTTTCCAAGGTCACAGCGTGGGGCTGGCCAAAGCGCCTGAAGGGCGCGGCTGGTTAGCGCCCTGGTATGTTCTTGGAAGTGCCTCGGACAAGCGCTTGCTTGCGGTCTGCAACGCGGACAAGTTGACGCTGGTGAATAGTTTCGAGTAAACACATCTTCAATTCGGCAAACTTCCACGACCACCCTTGGTACTTCGTTTTCGGCTCAAGGCGAGTGGTTCAGATTTCCTGTTCGTGGTCAACCATCTACACAGGACAGCGCTGAAGAAACATAGACAACAGGCACGGGCCAAATATCCAGGCGTCCGAACAGACTTTGTCGATTATAACCAATGCATCTTCATCTTCCGCGGTTCACGTGGACCTGATCCATATGTTCTTGACACTGATTGAAGTGAATGGGAGAGGCATTTATGAACGATCAATGCTCTTGTGTCGGTAACATCGAAAGAGTCATCTCTGCCTCTGTCGACACTTCGAGAACATGGTTGACCATGACGTCCATCGGTTCACCGTGTTCGGAAAGGAAAGCGATCGCATCGCGCAGCAGTGACTCAGAACGTTCCCGGCCCACGCTCGGGAGGATGACGAGGCCGGGATGCACGTCCCGTACGGCGACGAGGGCGCGGAAGTCGTGCGCGTTGGCCGTCACGAGTACAAGGTCCTGCTCGACACATCTGGCCAATACGTGGTGATCCGATGCGCCCAGCCCACCGAAGTCGCGCGGATGCAGAGCAACATGAACCCCCTCGGCGTTTAAAGATTGGGAAATTTTAGGGGACAGACACTCATCGAGAAATAACCGCATCGTCTTGCTACAACCGTCAGCTAGGCCGCGTTTCGCCAGGGTCTGCCGGATGGGCGTCCCCTAAGAGGATGGGATTTGGCGTAGATCTCGGCGGCCGCGAACGCTTCGCGCGGAATCTCCGGGTAGTCCTCCAGGATATCGTCGATACTATCGCCATCCTGCAGGCGCCCGAGAATCGCGTAAACAGTCAACCGGGTTCCGGCGATGACCGGTGTGCCGCCGAGGATGTCCTCATCCGATGTGATGTGTCGATCACGGGCTTTTCGGTATCTTTCGGCGTTAAGTAGAGAGTCTGCTGCGAGGCGATCGAGATCGAGCATCGCGCCGGGAGTGAATTCAATTGTCTCAAGCTGCATGGGCTCAAGACGGGCCATATTCGTCCAGATCGCCCGTTTATGGCGCAAAGGGAGGTCCGTAAGATTGGCTGCTTTCAGGGCATGGAAATAGACAACGGCCCGGACTGGGAGATAGCGCATCGCGCCACCGCGAAGACGGGCCGGGCCGGTGAGGGCCTGCAAGACGCGGGCTTCCAGGGCTTTTTCGATTGTTGTCCGGGGCACTCCTGAGAGGGCAGCGGTTTCTCTAATTGTCAAATCGGCTGTGATAGGCATAATTCACCCCCTTTGAGGGATGAATATAAAGCAAGGACGTATAGTTTGCAAGTCTTGCATGGTCAGGCAATTAGTGTTCTGGCCTCATCAGACCGTTCGATGAGATAATCCTCTAGTTCACGAAGCAATACAGCGTCAGTGCCTGATGCAGCCGTAAGCATATCGCGTGTATCTGAGAGGGCTTTGGGCAGGGTGAGCCATGGTACTGAACCGTCTGTTCCCATGAGGCGTCGTGCAGTAGCGATGTCAAAACTCTCGCACACAGCACTAGAAAGGACCGCGGGAGCTTCAACGTGAAGCAGTCTCTCTCCGAGAATTCTTGCTCGTGGATCCGAGAGAGATTCAAGTAGCCTAGGTCGAGCTTTCCAGTCCATCGTGTGAAAACGTTCCATAAGCGCCTGATCTGCATGGCTGGTAAAAGAATCGTAGATCTGCTCTTCGACGTGAACGGATGGTGTACGTTCCTGGCGAGTCGACAAGAAAGCATCCACCAATCGTCGTGCAAAGTGCTCGTCGCCCCTAATACGGGACGCACGTCTTCTGAGCACATTTTCCTCAGGAGTGGCTTCGCGTAGCTGTGACGGGATATCTTCATAGGCCAGTAACGCTGGGGAAGCATTGGCGCGAAGAACTCGCACCGGTTTGGGTCGCTCCGTAAGACGAGCAGCCAGAGTATCGTCATCAAGAAGGGTCAGCTCTTCTGGAGCGACGGCGAGGTTAAAAACGAACTGCTCGGCTGAATAACCCGGGTTTTCACCGATTCTGCAAACTATCCAGGAATAGGTTTTCCTGAAATAGGTTTCTGTGAGGCAAAAGAACTCTTCGTCCTGTACGAAGTCCAGAACTGCCGATTTTTGGGCAAACCGGACAAAGTTCGACCAGTAACTGTCAGCGCGCTCGGCCAGTAACCGGCAAAGATGGACCGTTTTCTCGACATCACCCATCGCATCATGCGCAGTGCTGTGATTGAAGCCATTGGCATGGGCCAACAGATCAAGCTTATAGGTCGGCCGTCGATTATCGCCAATAGGTACATTCACAATCCCCGGCGCGTATAGATCCATGCACTGGACAATGCGCAGGCTGTCAGTCCGACAATTGCTGTTGGTATTGGTCAGATACGGTGCGTGCAGCGTCTTGTAGAACGCCTGCCGCAACAAGTGTTCATCAAATGACAATGAATTGTGGCCAAGAAAGACTGCGGGTGTCCATTCGTCAAACTTGGCCTTGATGGTGCGGACCATCTCGTAATGACTGGGCAACGCAAAGTCCGTGAATCGGGAAGGACCAACACCTGTAATCAGAATTGCGCCAGGCGAGGGGACGACATCGGGCAATAGGCGGCAGCGAATCTCGAATCGTTCCAGTTCACTAAGATCATAATCTGTCTTGATTGCAGCGAACTGAAGAATTTGATCGAAGGACGTATTCGTTCCAGTCGTCTCTGTATCGTAAAAGATAAAACCCATAACTGGTACTCGAATCAATTCCAGGTCAAGAGGTTTCCAAGCCGGAAACGCATGGCTGACTGGCTCACCTTGAAGCGCCTTGCTAACGCGTCGATGGCTGCCTCTTCATCGATATCCATGACATTACTCTCAAGTTCCTGATTGATAAGAGTAACGGGCATCAGCAATTCTGCGGCGAATAGATTGGCTTCCATTTCTATCTCATTGATGCCCATCGCGGACACGGAATCACGCATCAACATTGGGAACTCCTTATCCACGTGAACTTCTTTGGCGATTTCTGCCTTATGGAGAAGGAAATGTCCGCATTCATGAGCGAGTGTGAATCGCTGGCGATTGGGATGATGTAGCGAATTAACGCCAACAATTGGAACCTCATCCCGAATGTAGATCATCCCGGAAAGCTCTTCGTCGAGCGGCGAGAAACGTAGTTGAATACCCAGTATCTTTGCGATGCGGTCGATCGGCACGGGCGGGGTGGTAACCTTGTGCTGCTCCAGAAGTTCTGCGGCGTACTTATAAATTTTTTGTCTCTTTTGGGGTGTCATCGCCTTTCTCCTGTAGTAGTGCCTCCATGATCGTCCAGACGGCCACCCATTAGCCGAATCACCTCTTCGCGCTGTTTGTCTGTCAGGCCTTCCTGCGGAACTGGAACCTTTGCCATATCTGTAGACGCGGCGACGCCTTCGTGTGCTCCGGGCAGAAGGGAAATAGGTGTGTCCAGCTCGAGCGCCTCGGCAATTGCGTAAACATAGTGAAGCATGAAGTTCTGTCGTCCGGCTTCGATATTCGCGATGGAGGCGCGAGATACGCCTATCTGATCGGCAAGTTGGTGTTGAGTCCGACCGGCACTTTTACGGAAACGCCTGATGCGTTCTCCGACCTCGCGGTAGATTTCTCGCCCGTTCATATTTTTATTTTTACAATAAACATTAGATATGTCAACCACACGAACATAATATTAAGTAACGTTTATATTGCAAACTATATGTATGATTGTATTATTGACAATATCGCCCAGGGTGTGCATAATTTGAGGATGGCGCATGGGGCGTTAAACGATCATTGGAGGTAGGAAAGTGGACGAAGTTTTCGAGAAAGACCGCGCCGACGGCGATATCGTATGCGGGCGTGATTCGTACAGTATCGTTTTGTTCGAATTACCATTAACTATCCAGAATAGGAGTAGCAACCCATGAACGGTGATACGCAGATCTACGTTAGCGGTCGAGAGTACAAAGTCCCGGGCGATGTCGTGACTTATGAGCAGATCGTGAAAATCTGGAACGAACTGCACGAGGCGGAGAACAAGCACATCATCGGCACGCCCGGCATCGACTACGAAAACGACTTGAAAGGTGAGGACGGTGTTCTCTTGCCGGGCAAGGACGTTAGAGTCAAGGACGGCACGAGCTTCTCGGTCGACCCCGAGCATGTCTCGTAAGGACCGCCTCACCGCGTTCGGTGAGAAGGCCGGGTTTACCGTCAGCATTGAATCCAACGTTGTCCGGGCCGTTCGGGTTCCTTGTCTCCTCGCAGACGGGGTCGTAGGGACTTGCACGATAGAGAAGTCCTACGACCCTGAGAGTGGACAACCGGATAGCCGCATAGGCGAGGCGGTCCATGCGGTGCGGGTTACCGCTGACGAAGAGCACGACGGGCGCGTGTACAACGCAGATGGGACACCGATCGGGAACCTCATAGGCAGTGATGAGAAAACCTGGTCAGACATTTCCATCAAGAAAGGTGGCCAAGAAAGCCCAGAGGAGGATGGGTCGCCGAAGGATGTGATCCACCGGTATGCGAAGCAGATTGTCGGGGCCGTGTCGGCGGCTGGCTCCTCTGAAACCACATCTCTCGCAAAGCAGGGTCCATTCAAGATACCCAACACTTTCGAGGCAAGAGCGGCGATAGGCCCGGTTCAGAATCGCATCCGCGAACAGCGGATAGCGATCATCGGCCTGGGCGGAACGGGTGCCTACGTCCTGGACCTTGTTGCCAAAACGCCCGTGATGGAAATCCATCTTCTGGATGCCGACCACGCTGATTGGCACAACTTCATGCGGGCGCCCGGAGCACCTACAACCGAGGAGATTGAGTCGCGTCATAAGGGACGTCTGCGCAAAGTGGACTACTACTATTCCAAGTACGCGTCCCTCCGGGGAGGCATCCATGCCCACGCTGTCCGTGTAGACAATTCATCCATGTTTTCTGAATTTCTATCTACTTATCCTGTCGACTTTGCATTCGTGTGTATCGACCAACTGACCGAAGGTGATTCGCCGCGTCAAAATGTCGTCTACGTCGCGCTCTCGGAGGCGGAGGTTCCGTTCATAGATTCGGGCGTGAGCATAACCCTGGAGGACCGCGCCGTTAGAGGTGCCGTGACGACAAGTTTCTATGCCGCAGGGTCTGAAGCATGGAATGAGGCCATACCGAATGCCAGAGTCGAGGGCAACGTGCCCGGCTATCGCAACGTCCAGCTGCCGGAAGTTAACGCGTTGGCGGCATCGCTCGCCGTGATGGAATGGCGGCGCCGCACCGAGCAGTATGTTTCTGAGTCCGCTTCGTTCCTTCATAAGTTCCGACTCGAGACGCCACGCATTTTCAGAGTGGACTGACTCGCAGGAGTGGCACCCGTGAAACTCCGTCCCATCTTCGTAGACGTATTACCTGAGTTCGATGCAATCAAAGCCGGCGAGCTTTGGATCAGCCACAAGCATAGGACCGTCAATCTGCGCTGTCCCTGTGGTTGCGGCGATCTGACGGTGTTGTCCCTCCACCCCAGCCGGTGGCACGTGCACTTCGATGGGAAGTCGGTCTCTCTGGACGGTCCGACTGGTGGATCCGTATGGGCCAATTCCGGCTGCGGTAGCCACTACCTCATACGGGAAAACACCGTGATATGGTTGGATAGGATCGAGCCAGGTCGTCATTCCGAGTATGCCGACGTCGAGCAGGCCCGCCTGCTTGGCTCCAAATCGAGACGTAAGACTGTTCGTTCATGGCTCAGAAGCGTATGGCGCAGTCTGTCATTAGGGCGTTGGCGTAAGTAGAGCGCCGTCGTCCGCACGGCCGGCTGTGGCAATCTGATACTCTGTTACGGCTAACGGTCCATAAGTCGCTGGACTGTTTGAGATGCGGTGGATTTCAAGGTAGTTAACTGACAGATGCACTAAATGGCGGATTAGCCCATGAATAATATATCGCGTTAATTGGGGACACACGCTTGTCAAGTTTTGAGCGAAGCTGGGACAAAGAACGAAAGACACCTAACCGGTCAGTCGCCTCGGCTCAGTGTCAGTGTGGATGTATGCCAATGTCGAGAACGGGATAGCGTATGAAATCTGACCATAGCCCCCGCGCCACTGGGCCAGCCGGCCCCCAGTTCGAGGTGAAGGTTGCGACGCATTACGCTCTTGCAGTGCTGGCGCAAACAGAAGCCTTCGGCCTGCCTGGTGCCGTTGCGGAAGAGATAGCGTTTCAGCGGGGTGCCCAAGGTCATCCGCTGGACGACGTGATCGTCAAGGGTATCACGACGTATAGGGAGACGCGGACCCTTGATCTACAGGTGAAGCGAGCCATGGCGTTCACAGCAGGCGATGCGAATTTCGAATCCATTGTCAAAGCGATAGTCGAGACCCGCCGTGATTTGCGGGAGGGACAGGAGCGACGTTACGCAGTCGCGCTCGAACGAACCTCGGGCCCGATCGAAAACGGGGTTCAAGAAACGCTTCAACTCGCGAGATCGGTGGAAAGCGCGAGTGCTTTCTACTCTTTGTTGAACACGCGCGGCCGGAGCAATGGCGACATGCGCCGTTTCGTCGAGGCGTTCCGCATGCAACTCGACCGAAACGATGTTGCGGACGAGGACGTACTATTCTCGATCCTCAAGCAGTTTTCCGTGATTGTCTTCGATTATGCCCGGCCGAACTCGATCGCAGAAGCCTATGACAGGATGCGGGCCAAACTATTGACATCGGGCAAAGCGGACAAAGACCTCTACGATTCGCTTTACGGGCATATGATGCAGCTCGACAGCATCGGCGGCGACAAGACACGCGAAGGTTTGATCGAGGACCTTCGAGAACTGGGCGTCTCGCTAGCTTACGCGCCACATCTCGCCAGGGCGCGGACTCGGCTCGATGAGATGAGCCTACTGGCACTCAAGGACATCAACCAAAAGGTGCATGACGTTTCGATCGTCCGGGATCGGCGCAACAGGGAGATCGAGGAGGCGCTTGATGCAGTGGTACACGCAGGCGGCGTTGTGGAGATCGCAGGGCCCGGTGGCGTCGGAAAATCCGCTCTCCTGAAGGAGCAGGCGTTCCGCCGGCGGGAGGTGTGCCGCATTCTTGCCCTGGCGCCCGATCGTAGCCCTAAAGGCGGGTGGCCTGAGTTACGACATATGTTAGAGATTGATGCGGAGGCGAAAGACTTCTTCGCTGACCTCGCCTGTGATGGCGGCAGTCTTGTTTGTATTGACGGGCTCGATCGGTTCCGAGACTCCGGCGAGCAGAAGACCGTCATTGACGTCCTACGCTTCGCCACTGCAAACCCGGGATTCGTTGTGTTGTTCACGGCGCGGACCGCCGGGGACGGGGACCAGTTTTCTTGGTTGCCGGACGATGTGCAACAGACACTGGCCGCCCGGCGAACCGTAATCGTCGAGGAGTTATACGATGAGGAAGCCGAGGCGTTAGGGACAGCTGCACCTGAACTTGCGCCGCTTTTGAAGTCCGATCACCCGGCCCGACCGTTCTCTCGTAATCTTTTTATTCTAAGGCGATTAGCCGCAGCGGGGCCGGGCGCAGACAAGGTCCTCAGCGAGTCTCAGCTCGCCGCAGACTGGTGGGTGACCGGCGGACATGGACCGGACGTGCCATCGGGCGCGCGGCGTGCCCGGCGACGCGTTCTGGAAGCGGTCGCGCAATCGATGCTCTCCGGTGCAAGCCTCGCGGATGTTTCGGACCACCACGAAGAAGCGGTGGAAGGCTTGGTGGCGGGCGATGTGCTCGCGGAATTGGGCAGTTTGGATCGTGTAAAGTTTCAACACGATCTATTCTCCGATTGGGCACTAGGAGGATATCTTTCTGACGACCCGTCCCGCATCGACGAACTCGACTTGAGCACGCCTCCGCCTTATTGGCTCAGCCGTGCATTCGAACTGGCGTGCCGTCGTATCGCCGAAGGTGTTGATGAAACGGCTTACGAATCGCTTCTTGGCCAATTGTCTGAAGACACAGTAGCACCTGGTTGGCTCGGCCTTGCGCTCTTGGCTCTTGTGCGATCTGAGCAAGCCGAAATGCTTCTTGAAAGGTATGTGGACACATTGCTTCTTGGCGATGGTGGACATGGCGCACTTCTAATCCGTCGTGCTCTGTCGGCGCATAGCCGTCTGGCTACGGATGTATTTGCTGGCTACTTGCCAAGTGACATATCGATCCCAGAAGGGCTCACGCTGCCGTCTGACCCAGTTTTGGTACGTCTGATTGTATGGACGGCCAAGCGGTTCGACCAATTGCCGGCCAAGACTATGGCAGCAGCGCTCGAATTATACGAGCAGTGGATGGTGATTTCGGTATTCATGAAAGAACCGGTCACTGCAACTTTACTTGGGCGCGTCGTTGATCTTCTGGTTGCTCACATTGAGTATGATGAGTGGTCACCAGCGACCTTTCCAAGGTCAGAGCCGCCCCCAATACGCTATCCCGTTGACGATGAAGGGGTGAGTTCGGCGCGTAACTTGATCGCGTTATACGCCCAACAAGCGCCTGACGCAGCGGCGCGCTACCTCGAAGCGGTTGCAGCTTCAGAGCGAGCGATAAGCTATGTGGAGCAACTATTGGAATTCTCCGGCAATTTGCCGACGGCGGCGCCAGCGGCATTCGCCGCCGCCGTCCGGAGAGCAGTTGAACTAGAAATCACAGCAGCTAGGGACGACTCCTCAAGCAGCAGACAGGATAGTCCTTTCTGGCGTCTGGATGCGCCATTCGTGCTAGGGCGGGTCGGCATAGGGTTTTTCTTCGCAATACTAAAGACGGATGAGGCTACAGGATTGTCCCTGATCCGCGACCTCCTTCGTGATGTCGAACAATGGACTAGAGGACAGGAGGAAGGCTTCAGTCTTCTGCTTTTCGGCGCGGAGCGGCGGGTCGCTCCGTATTGGAGCTATGGATGGTCGCGCGGCACGGGGCCGTCGGACATGCTCTCAGCGGCGCTAGGTGCCCTCGAACATTGGGGACATCATTCAATAGAGGGCGGACGGCCACTTGACAATGTGATCGCTCAACTCCTGGGCGATGAAGAGATCAGCGGGGCCCTGCTCTCGATTGCGGTCGATCTGGTGCTGTCCCATGGGAAAATCGCGAGTCCAATCCTCTGGGATCTACTCTCTTCTCCAGAAATCCTCTCTCTCGACACCATCCGCTATCACAGAGATATCGTTTGTCGAGACACCGGTAGTAGCCTTTCCTCAGGCATAAGAAGCGGAAATGCGGTCGATCTTAATCTCAAAGAGGAGTTGTGCGCCCGGCCCTCTAGGAAACTCGCCTTGCGTGACTTAATTTCGCAAGTGATTTGGTCGGTTAAGGAGTCGGAAACACAAGCGCTTCGCGAACGCCTTGGAGCCGCCGTCAAGCGGTTAGGGACTTGGGACCGTGGAGAAGTCGACTGGTTCTCGCCAAAATTCATGGCATCCCACGCGTTTCGACTGGCTTCTCGAGAAAACTATGAACGGGCGAGCGAAGTGGGCGCAGACGGGCGAAAACGGGAGGAGCACCGCTTCATTTGGCCGGAGCCGCAAAGGCGATGGCGAGAGTCTCAATCGGCGAAAGCAGCGGCCGACCAGGCATCATTTTCGAGAGCGCTTATCGTCCGGATGGCGATGGACAATGACAGCAGTGAATTGGAAGCGACTCTCGAAATGGCTGACGAAATACTCGCCGAAACGGCGGACGCTCGTCCGAGCGACACCGGCGACCTACATGACCCGAAAGATCCGTGGATTAACCGTATTGCCGCGGCTGCCTTCGTGGCGCGCTATGAATCGGTCGAAATCTTGCGAACTCGTAGGACCAACTTGACCCGGATATTCGATCAAGCATTGGCCATCGGGTCTGACTCACGCCGGTATTCGCACAAGCAGATCATGTACAATCCGCAAGCGCTCGCCATAACCGGCCTTCTTTATATTGCGAGCCGCTCCAAAGAAACTGACAAGATCCGCCGTCTCCTACATGCCGTCTCTCAGGACAGCCCAAGCGCGGCGACGGCGTTCCTGGGCCACAAGGAGGCGGTAAAGGCCCTAGGAGCGCGCGTTGTTCAAGCGGCGGTTCGTGTCGGTCTTGAAACCTGCGTGTTTGCACGCTCGGCTCATTTTGAAGAAGACCCCGACGCGTATGCAGCTCGTTTGGCGGCAGTCAAGAAGCGTTACTCAAAGCGCCTAGCGACTGAAGATGCTTGGCTCTTTGGAGACGGTGGAACCCCATCCTGGGTCTGCCCGCCGCCGCGAAGGGCGCGACGTCCGCGTCTTGGCATCAGGGTACCGGGTGGCACGCCCGGAACGGCAATTCCTCCGCGCGAGCCAGCCCGACCCGACTTCTACTTCAATGATCGGACTGCGGCGAATTGGACCCGGTGTCTGACGGCTCTGGGTCCAGAGGCATCGGACCCGGTCAAAGCGCTGGTGCTCGCGAACAAGAACTGGCTGATGGATACCAATGCTGGTGAAGAAGATGTCGAGCAGACTTGGACGAAGGCGCTGATGGAGCGTGCTGCTGAGCATGCCAAAATGTGGACTTCGGAGGAACGCCAGAATCTAGTGTTTGATATCCTAACGGCGTTTTCCGATGACTGTTTTATCCAGGCGGCTGCTACATTACTGGTGCAAAGTGATCTTCAGCATATCAAAGGCGTGTCTGACGAAACCGCTTATTTGGTAGAACTGCGCCGGATGTTATGGGAGCGGCTCAAAGAGACGCGCCACTGGCGACGGCATTTGTGGAGTTCGTCATCCGGGATGGAGATTCACTTGAATGAGCTGATAGCGGCTTTTTTCTTCAAGATATGTTGTGGCTTACTAGGCTCGGAGCAGAGCTATACCGCTGAATTGTGCCAAGACCAACTTGTTCCGTTTTTCCCAATTCTTACCGAGATTTCTATTGACGCCGAGGCATGCCCGGTAATTGCGTCTTACCTTCTTGATGTGTTTGACAATGTAGAGGACTGTGTGACTGCACCGTTCGTCCTCAATGCGGCAACCTCGTGGATTTCGGGCGCTGACACCTTATTCTGGAATGGACTAGGCATCGGCCGAAGCATCTGTACGATTCTCAAGGCCGTGGAAATCAACCCAGAAATCACTGTTCAGCTTGCGAAGATTGCGGACGCGGTTTCTGCTGCGGGCGTTATTGAGGGCGAAATCTTACGCACTGTAGCAACGCGAGAAGTCAGTTAAATTGAACAGGTAAAACTTAGTCACCGGGTCCCTACACAATATCTGTGCACATATGTGCCTATTGAATGACAATTGTGTTGTGTGTATGTCCGATTTTCAACGGAAAGATAAGATGTCCCACCGCGGCATCGGGAATACAACTGCTTAAAATCTCACGTGGCTGGCTTGGCGGTACTCGCTCTAGTCGAACAGAAGATACACGCCTGTCGGAATTACACGATTTCGGGGTATATGAAAAAGCAGTACTTGGTCGCTTCAGAAGTTGGAATCAATCCGCTTAGATATGATTACGGATTCTGAAAGAGCAATTCTAGAAACTTTTTTTTAAGAGAAATTCTAAAATAAACAATATCTAACCGACAATCCGACCGCTAAATGTCACGACGATATCGTACAATCATGGCAAGGATCATAAACCGGAAGCCTGCCTCTGGCTTCAGTCCAGTATGTCAACCGCGATGCTCGCGGCGACCCGCTCCGCGGCCTCCTGCGCCGAATCGCGCGCCAAGTGCGCGTAGCACGCCGTGGTCTCGATTTGCTTGTGGCCCAGCAGGAGCCCGATCATGGGGAGGGACTCGCCCAGGGCCAGGGCGCGGCTGGCGTACGAATGACTCAGGTCATGAACCGCAAGCCGGCCTCCAGCCTTCTCACAGAATATCGTCAGCAATGCTCTCGGCGATGCGCTCGGCGGCCTCGCGTACCGATTCATGCGACAGATGGGCGTATCGCGCCGTGGTCTCGACCTGGGTGTGACCGAGCAGTTTCCCGATCATCGGGAGGGACTCGCCCAGCGCCAGGGCCCTGGATGCGAAGGAGTGGCGCAGGTCGTGGAGCCGGACGTCGGAGAGACCGGCACGCGCCCGGACGGTCTGCCAGGCGTCATCGAGTTCGGTCATGTGCGTTCCCGGCCTCTTGCCGTGTATGACCCACGGATTACCATCTGTGCGCGGGAGTTCTGCGAGGAGCTTCACAGCCCGTGGCGAGAGCGGGACCACCCGCGCGCCCGTCTTGGCGTCGGGGAGCCTCAGTTCGCTCTCGTCGAGCGCCACGTCCTCCCATCTTAATTTCAGTATCTCGTTCTTCCGGCACCCGGTCAGCATCAAGAGACGGATGGCAGCCACCGCGGGCGCCGTAGCGCCTCCTATTGTCCCGACCTTATCGAGCGTTTGCCCCAGTCGCGTGAATTCCTTGTCCGTCAGGAACCTCTCCCGCCTGCGCTCTGGATACTTGGCGATAGAGCGGCAGGGGTTCATTCCTTCCGGGACGAGTCCCCACTCCCCGGCCAGGCGGTACATCAGAGAGAGGGTGCGAAGCGCTATGTTCGCGGCAGAAGGCGTCCCGCACAGCCGCTGGTGCATCTCCGCGACCTGCGCGCGCTCGACCGCCGTGAGCGACAGATTGCCAAGGGCAGGCAGGATGTGTTTACGCACCGCCGTTCTGGCCGTCTCGAGGGTCTTCGGCTTGCACCGCACCGCGGCGTATTCCTCGAGATACCTCCCGGCGAGTTCGGCCACCGTAGGCCCGCCGGCGGGCTTCTGCGGCTTGAGCGCCGCTTCATCGCCCGCCTTGATCCGGGTGATGATCATGGCCGCCCTTTGGCGCGCTTGCTCGGCATGGACCACCCCGTAGCGGCCGACCGCCACGCGCCTGGGTCCCTCCGGCCCACGCGCCTGGGCGACGTAGACCTTCGTTCCCGTGGGATAGACCCTGACACCGAAGCCGGTGAGTTCCCTGTCCCAGAACACGGTCTCTTTTTCGACCTCGAGTTTGCCGACCTTGCGGTTCGAGAGCGTCCTGTATTGCAGCTTCGCCATATCCGATCCTTCCTTTTGGTCCTGGTTCACACGCGGGCGGTCCGGGCCTAGAGGTGGGCTCCAATGCTATCTCCCACCCGGACGGCCGCCGCCTTCTCGGCGTCGCGCATCAGGTGCGCGTAACGCGCCGTGGTCGATACCTTGGAGTGGCCGAGCAGCTTGCCGATCGCGGAGAGCCCCTCGCCCAGCGCCAGCGCCCTCGAGGCGTAGGAATGCCTGAGATCGTGGACCCGCACGTCATCGAGACCGGCCCTGACCCTGATGCGCTCCCAGTAGGGAGTGAGATTCAGGGGACGACTCGCCCCGTTTTGCCCGGGGAACACCCAGGGGTTTCCCTCTGAACGCGCGATGCCGTCCAGCACACGAAGGGCGGGCGTCGTTAGGGGGACCATGCGCGGACCCGTCTTGGCGTCCCGGAGTCTGAGTTCCCCCGCCGTATGGTCCACGTCGTCCCAGTGAAGGTTCAGTATCTCTCTCTTCCTGCACCCAGTCAGCATCAACAACCTGATCGCGGCGAGCGCAGGCGGCCACACCGACCCGTCCGCCTCCGCATCGTTGATCGTCCTGCCCAGGCGACGAAATTCCTCATCCGTCAGGAACCGCTCGCGCGGGCGCGTCCTGTACTTGCGCACAGCCCGACAGGGGTTGCGTCCGGGCGGAGTGAGTTCCCACGTCTCGGCCAGCGAGAACATTTTGGAAAGAACGCCGACCGCACCGTTGGCCGTGGTGGGCGTACTGCGGAGACTGTGGTGTAGCGCCGAGATTTGCGCTCGCCCGACTTGTTCGATCTCCATTCTGCCCAGAGCCGGCAGTATGTGCTTCTCGATCAGGAACCGGTATGATGTGGCGGTTCCCGGTTTTAGGTGCGTCTTGACATGAATGCGCATGAAGCGCTCGGCCAGGTCGGCCACGGTGAGCGCAGGCTCGGGCGGCTTCGGCGTGGGAGCCTCTCCGCGCTTGATGCGGTCGATGACGGGGACGGCGCGTTTTCTCGCCTCATTGGTCGACAGCTCCCCGTGCCGGCCGAGAGTCACGCGCTTGGGGCCTCCCGGCCCGCGGGTCTGGACCACGTAGACCTTGCGCCCCGTGGGGTGGACGCGCACACCGAAGCCGGCAAGATCTCGGTCCCAGAAGATGGCGTCCTTGCCTTCGACTTCGAGCACGTCGACGGCGCGCTTGGTGAGATTGAGTTCGCTTCTTTTGGGCATGCTCTCTCCCGGCCGATTCGTAATCAAAACGTATACAAGCGGCATGCAATGGGAGCGCATTTAAGCATAAATATGACGAAAACACAAGAGGAAAGAGATAGGGAGAAAAAAGAATTACATGAGTAATAACAGATGTTTATACTATATAGACGCGGTCATTCGTATCATTGTCAGGAAGGCGGAATTTTATCCCTGTATTTCCGCCATTTTGATATGGGCAGGCCCGGTGGCCTGTCAAATTTCTCGCAGCCGTTTCATACGGGCAGGGTTGGTGGACACACCAGTTTTTCGCAGCCGTTTCATACGGGCAGGGTCGGTGGACACAGCAGTTTTTCACAGCCGTTTGATACGAACATACCCGGCGGGTGATTGAATTTCTCTCCACACGGAATCAGGAGAAAAGAGAATGGACGCAACCGGCATCTGCGATCTCACCATTGCGGATTTATCGAAAAGAATCGCCGGTGGAGAGTTGTCGCCAGTCGAGGTGACCGAAGCGCATCTGGCGCGCATCGACGCGCTCAACCCGGCGGTGAACGCCTTTACGACCGTGGCGCATGAGCGCGCGCGCGCCGAGGCGAAGATGGCCGAGGAGGAAATCGCTGCGGGCGGAATCAGAGGGCCGCTGCACGGCGTGCCCATCGGGGTGAAGGACATCATCGATACGGCGGGCGTGCGCACCACGCAGGGGTCCAGCTTTTTCCGCAACAACGTGCCGGCGGAAGACGCCGAATGCGTCCGGCGGCTCCGCGAGGCGGGCGCCGTCATGATCGGCAAGTGCAACACGGCGGAATTCGCCGCCGAATCGGCGACCAAAAACCCCCACCACGGGGCGTGCCGCAATCCTTGGGACGTCACCCGCGTGCCTGCGGGCTCGAGCGGCGGTTCAGGCGCTGCGGTCGCCGCGCGGATGGCGCCCGGTACGCTCGGAACCGACACCGGTGGGTCGGTGCGTGGTCCGGCGGCGATTTGCGGCGTGGTCGGGCTGAAGCCCACCTACGGGCGGATCAGCCTGCGCGGCGTCTACCCGAATGCGACCAGCCTCGATCACGTAGGACCCTTGACGCGAACGGTGCGCGATTGCGCGTTGCTGTTTCAGGTGCTCGCAGGCTACGACCCGGCCGATCCGTTCTCCGCCGATATGGAAGCGCCCGATTTTTCCGCCGACCTGGAAAAGGGTGTCGGCGGCATGCGTTTTATGATCTCCTCCGATTTGGTCGACGTCGAAATCGACGCGCCGATCGCAGACGCGTTCGAGGCGGCGCTCGACGCGCTGCGCGGGCTGGGTGCTATAATCGAGGAAGTCTTCTGCCCCTTCGCCAGGGAGATCAACCCCCACCGCCGGGTCATCGCGGACGCGGAATTCTACCGGGTGCACGGCGAGCGCTATCACCGGGACCCGGAAGGCTACGGGGTCCGCTTGCAGCAACGAATCGCAAACGCCGGGAAAACCACGCTGGCGATGTATATCGATGCGATCAATCGCCGCAAGGCGCTGACGCGCTCGATGCTCGACCTCATGGCCCCTTATGACGCCATGCTCTCGCCCGGCTATCCCTGCCTCGCAGCACCCGTCGATACGACCATGGCGAGCGTGAACGGAAAGGAGATGGATTTCATCGGTCTCGCGCGAAACCTGACGGGCGTGCAGAATTTTCTCTGCTTTCCCGGCCTGATGGCGCCCATCGGCTTCGATTCGGCGCACGGATTGCCGATGGCGATGCAGATTACGACCCGCCCCGGCGATGAGGCCCGAGGGTTCCGGATCGGCCACGCCTACGAGGAGGCGACCCCCGAATGGCGCGAGAGAAAACCCGAACTTTAGGACGGTGCGGCCTCGTTCGCCTCGCCCGGATAAGGTTTGACCCCAAAACGCAAACCTGCTCTAATAAATGCAAATGGAAAATTTGCGGTAGCAGAAGCGCAACCGCGTCGAGAAGACTCGCAGCGAACGAGTTCTCATCAGAAGACTTGTTCTTGGGGAAATCCGTTCCACCATCAGGGAGAAGCAAACATGAAACTTTACGTGAAGTCGATTCTCGTGGGTTTGGTCATTGCCGGTGTCGTGGTGTTCACGTCCCAGGCGGCCGTGGCGCAAAAAGCCAACCTCATCTTCTACTCCTCGCTCACCACCGCCGCGCAGGCCACATTGGTGAAGGGCATCGAAAAGAAATTCCCGGACATCAAGGTGCAGTCCATCACCGCAGGCGGCGTCAGTTTGTATCAGCGTTTCGTGGCCGAACGTTCGGTGGGCAAGGGCAAAATCGATCTGCTGCACTTCAGCTACACGCCGGGCTGGTATGACCTCGCCAAAAGGGGCTGGGTGAAGAACGTGACGCAACTCCCCGAAGCCAAGAAGTTCCCGGCCTGGGGCAAGGATGAAAAAGCCCAGTGGGTGGGGCTGCGCGCGCCGACGCTGCAGGTCATCTACAACACCGACAACGTGAAGCCCGGCGAGGCGCCGACGAGCTTTGCGGAGTTAACGGGGCCCAAATGGAAGAACCGTCTCGTGCTCGTGGATCCGTTCCAGTCCGCCGGCCTGTGGGATTTCTTCTACGGAGCGGATGGCTTTGGGGAGAAATACATCAAGGGTCTTTTGTATAACGGAGCGCTGGTGCAATCGCGCATGGGCGCCTCGACCGAGCGCGTCGCCACCGGCGAGCGCGACGTGACGATGGTATTCGAATACATCGCCATTCGGCGCATCAACAAGGGCGCCAAAATCAAGATCGCCAAGATGAAGGAAGGCACGCCGGTCATCCCGGCTTCGTTCGGCATGATCAAGGACGGCCCGAACCCGAAAAACGCGGAGAGGGTGTATCGCTGGATACTTTCGAAGGAAGGCCAGACGGTCATCACCCAGAACGTGAAAATCAACTCCGCGCGTTCGGACGTGCCGCACGTGAAGGGCATCCCCTACCCCTTCACGCCGCTGTATGCGGATTGGGAGAAAGTCGCCAACGAACAGAAAAAATATCGCTCCTTCATGACCAAGCACATTCGTGAAGCGAAGAGAAAGAAATAACCGGCTTCGGTCGATGGACTGAGATGCGTCCCCGTTCGTTGTCCATGTTCAGGGTTCCGAGCACCGTTCGGATACTCGAATGGGGATGTCTTCTCGTCATCGGCTTCGTGGTGCTCTACCCGCTGTTCTGGCTTGTGCTGGGCAGCTTCAGGCCTGACTTGCTAAGTTCGGACTTCACCCTCGACGCCTACTTCGCCATATTCGAAGAGGAGTACATGGGTGAAGTGTTGTGGAACACCGCCGTCATGTCGGCCGGGGTCACGAGCTTGTCCGTTCTTATCGGCGTTCCGCTCGCCTGGATCGTCGGGCGCACCGACACGCCGTTCAAAAACTACATCAACATGATTGCGATTCTGCCCTTCATCATGCCGCCCGTGGTGGTGGCGGTGGCCTGGGCATATCTCGGTACGCCGCGCGTCGGTTTCGTCAACCTGTTCTGGAAGTGGCTGGTCGGCACCAGGGAGCCGCTGTTCGACATCTTCACCATGGGCGGGCTCATCTTCGTGATGGCCCTCTCCCTGGCGCCCTACGTGTTCATCTTCACGGTCACGGCGTTCAAGAACATGGACCCGACGCTGGAGTACGCCGCCCACGTGAGCGGCGCGAACCAGTGGAAAACGACGCTCCGGATCACGCTGCCCATGGCGGCGCCAGCCATCCTCTCCGGCGCGCTGCTGACGTTCATCCAGTCGCTGGAGGTTTTCGCCATACCGGCGACCATCGGCGTCTCGGGCGGCATATACGTGTTCTCGACCCAGCTATGGCGCATGATGATCGGCATCCCGCCGAACTTCTCCCATGCCGCCGCCATGTCGATCCCCGTTTTGCTGATTTGCGGGCTGGCGCTTTGGGGACAGACCAGGGCGCTGGGGCGAAGCGCCAGATACACCACGGTCGCCGGCAAGAGCTTTAGGCCAAGGCTCGTGGAATTGGGCCCCTGGAAATACGTCGCGCTGGCGTTCGCCGCCGCCTACCTCCTGGTTTCGGCGATCCTCCCGGTGTTGACCCTGATTTACGGCACTTTCATCTCCAACCGCGGACGCCCGCCGACCCTGGAATTCCTCACGCTGGGCCACATCCATGAGATTATCACCGGCGACGGGGGCGCGGTCATTTTGCGATCCATCCAGAACAGCCTGTTCCTGAGTTTTCTGGGCGCTACGATCGGCATCGCGCTCTCCGCCGTGGTCGCGTATTTCGTGGTCCGCAGCACCTGGAAGGGCCGGGGAACGCTCGATTTTCTGGCCCTCATTCCGGTGGCGATTCCCGGCGCGGTCATCGCCATCGCCATGCTCTGGGCCTATGTTCGCGAACCGTTCGATCTGTATCACACGCTGTGGATCATCCTCATCGCCTACATCACGCGCTTCCTGCCGTTCGGCGTGCGATCGGTCTCCAATTCCATCACGCAAATCCATGAGGAGTTGGAGCGAGCCGCCGCCGTGAGCGGCGCGAACTGGGGCGTCGTCTTCTGGAAAATCCTGGTGCCCCTGGCCATGCCGGGCATCGTCGCCGGCTGGATCATTCTTTTCGTATCGATGATGCGCGAGTTATCGGCCTCGATCATGTTGTTCAGCTCCAACAAGGAGGTGATCAGCACGATCCTGATCCAGCTCTATGACGAGGGGCTCTTCTCGCATGTGTGCATTCTTTCGCTCATCATCGTCATCTTGTCGCTGGGTTCGGTGGCGCTGGTGCGCTGGCTCACGAAACAGAAGGACGTGGAGGGCCTCACCTGATGCAAAACGTACGGGTCGAGAAACTGGTCAAGAGATTCGGCGACGTGACCGCCGTCGACGGGGTTTCCTTCGAGGTGCCCAAGGGCAAGCTGCTGACCCTGCTGGGACCCAGCGGCTGCGGCAAGACGACCACCTTGAACATCATCGCCGGTTTCGAAACCCCCGACGACGGCGACGTCCACGTCGGCGATAGGCTCATCTCGAGCGCCACTGAAAACGTGCTGGTTCCCGCCCACAAGCGAAACCTCGGGATGGTCTTTCAATCCTATGGGCTCTGGCCGCATTTGAGGGTGCGCGACAACGTCGCCTTCGGTCTGCATATGCGAAAAACGCCGAAAAACGAAATCGCAGGCGCTGTGGAGCGCGCATTGGGGCTGGTGCGGCTCGATGGGCTGGGGGAGCGCTACCCCTCGCAGCTCTCTGGCGGCCAGCAACAACGCGTCGCCTTCGCCCGCGCGCTGGTGTATGAGCCCGACGTGTTGCTTCTCGACGAACCCCTTTCCAACCTCGATGCGGCGCTGCGCGAGGAGATGCGCCTCGAACTCAAGGAACTGCAAACCGAATCCGGCATCACCACCATATTCGTTACCCACGATCAGGTCGAAGCCATGGTGATGAGCGACATCATCGTGGTGATGAACCACGGACGCATAGAGCAGATGGGTTCGCCGAGCGACATCTACCAGAACCCCGCCAATCAATTCGTCGCCGGTTTCGTCGGCATCTCGAACTTCTTGGAAGGCGAGGTCGTCGCCGCAGGTCCGGGCGACGCGCGCACCGCGGTGAAGGTCGGCGACATGACGCTGTTCTGCAGGAGCACCGGCGTGTCGGAAGGCTCGAAAGTGCTGCTCTCGATCCGGCCCGAGGATTGCGTCGCAAGCCTGGACGCGCCTCCTGAAGGGACCCCGAACATCATCGAATGCAGCGTCGATAAGGCGGTATATATGGGCGGCGTGCTGGAGCTTTGGCTGAGCGCAGGGGGCCGGAAAATCCGCGTGCACGGACACCGGCTGCCGATACTCGAGTCGGGGGCGAGTGTTTACGTCTCCATCGAACCCGCTTCGATCAACGCGGTTGAAAACAAGCCTTCGTGACAAAGGATTAGGGGACGGATCAACGGCCCCCGGAGCCTTTGGCCTAAACGGATCACCTTATCCCGTCATCATCTTCATCCTCACTGACCCGCCGGCGCGGCATCGCGATGTAACGCTATACTTGCTCGGGACATTCTTGCAAAATAGAACCATGGCATGCAGTCCACCGGGACGACGACCGATGGAAGCGGTCGAATGGACCGGAAGGCGCCATGGTAATTGCACGACGGGAAAAATGCCGTGACGAGGCCGGGGTAATGAACCGGTTCGAGGGTGGGTGCGGCGCTGATTCTTCCTATCCCCTCGTAGGTAAGGGGTGCGGCGTCCGCTCCGCGTTCGCGCTGAATCGGACTTCGGTTTGCGCCGTTCTGCTTTCTGCGATGCTTGTCCTGACCAACTGCGGCGGCGGGGGCGGCGGAGGAAGGGTACAACCGCAAGCCGCGGTGATGCCTGAAACCCAGCAGCCGCAACAGCCGCCGCCTGCCTGTCCGCCAGGTCAAGTCGGGACGCCTCCGAACTGCACCGCTCCGCCGCCACCGCCACCTCCGCCGCAAAAATGCATCCCGCTCCACGACGGGACTTGCGCCTCAATCGGGGATTTCAATACCCAGGCGCAACTGCTTGCCGGAGAATACCGCCTCGAGGATCCCTTCAAGAACCAGTGGGGGCTGGAGACCATCGGCGCAGATCGGGCCTACGCCTACGTCAACCTGCTAAAGGGTGAAAACACCGCGCCGGGCTCCGGGGTGACCATCGGCTTCATCGACAGCGGTATCGACACGTCACACTCGATGTTCCAGGGAAAAACGGTTGCCGAGGTGTTCATGAGCGGCGCTACGGACGAGACGGGTCAGCCGCGGTATTCTCACGGCACGGCCGTCGCGAGCATCGCCGCCGGCGTTCACGCATCCTCTAACTCCACCAGCCCGCAAGGCGTCGCGTGGGGCGCCGACATCGCCATGTTTGCGGTTCCCATAGGAAGCGGAAGCGGCGAGTACAACCCCACCTCTCTCGCGGGCCTATCCGGCGCAAGCGCCTCGTGGGCGCAAGAGATCAATCAGGTCCTGGCGTGGCGAAACGGCCAAAAGCGCGTGGATATCCTGAACCTGAGCATCGGCTACAAGGGTCTCATCGACGGCTACAGCGAAGCCGATCTTCGCGCCAACTTCGGGCAGGCGATCACCGCGCTGGCGCAGGCGGGAGCGAGCGAGAAGGCGATTCTCGTCTGGGCGGCCGGCAACGCCCACGGAAAGCAATGCGATCCGAGCGTCATGACGAGCAACTGCGTTGGAGGCGCGGTGGATCCCCCTTCTCTTGGTACCGTCGACGCCGTATCGATAGAGGTGCTGCCGGGCCTCGCCGCGCGCATCGCGGAGCTTAGAGGGCATACCATCGCCGTCGTGGCGCTCAAACCGGACGATGAGAGGATCACCGGCTTTTCCAACCGCTGCGGAATCGCGGCCGATTATTGCATCGCGGCGCCAGGACTAACTGTTAAGGCCGCTTATTTCGGGCCCGACCCCGATGACAACACCAAGACGGTTCGGGGTATCGCCCAGAACCTCGATGGAACGTCCTTTGCCGCGCCGATGGTGGCTGGCTCGCTCGCGATCATGAAACAACTCTTCCGGGATCAACTCTCGAACACGGAACTCGTAACGCGCCTCTTCGAAACCACCGACGATACCGGGGTGTATTCGAACAGCGCCATATACGGCCGGGGCAAGCTCGACCTCGCCGCCGCCACGCATCCCGTGGGCGTTCTGGAGGTTCCAATCAGCATAAACACGAGTCAGACCGGGAACAACCTGCGCGCCACGCGCCTGAGTCTCGGAGCCCCTTTCGGCAACGGCCTCGCCCGCTCGGTCGCGAACCATGAAATCATGGCCGTAGACGATCTGGGCGCGCCGTTCTGGTACACGCTGGGAAATTTTGTGACGGCTGCGAAGGGCCCGCCGGTGGACGCGCGGGTCCGGGGTTTTCTCGCGGGTGCGGACGGCGGCGCTTCAAGATGGCCAGGGGTAAGAGTTCGGGAGACGTCGACGGAAACCGGAGACGGCCATCTCTCGCTGGCCGAGGGGGGCATGATGGCGACGTTTGGCGGCGAGGTGGGTCTCTCCGCCTCCGTCTTCGGGACAAACCAGGAACATGACTCGGTGGGCGGAACACTGAACTGGCGTCCGGGTGGCTCGCCGCTCGGTCTTCGCGTCGGGTGGATATCCGAGGAGGAGACCATACTCGGAGGCGAAGGCCAGGGGGCTTTTGGAGCCCTGAGCGCGGATACCGCCTTCTTGCGCCTCGAGGGGGATGTAAGACTCGGCGCGTGGCGGCTCGGAGCCAGCGCAGAATGGGGAAACGTGCGCCCGAAAGCCCGGGGCGGGCTCATCGAGGAGGTCTCGCCCATGACGACCAGCGCATTCGCGCTGCACGCGCGCGCCGCCGTTACGCATACGGACGTGGTGCGCTTCTCCCTGGCGCAGCCCTTGCGCGTCGAGGATGGCCGTGCGTCGCTGACGCTGCCCGTGGCGCGAACCAAGTACGGGAGTGTGTTGCGCACATCGCTCGCCTCGCCCCTTGCGCCCGATGAGCGGCAAATCGACATCGCCGCGAACTGGGAGAGGCCGTTGGCGAGCGGACGGCTCCGCCTAGGCGTCATCTGGAGCCACAATCCCGGCCACAGCGGGGACGCCGAACCGCAACTCACGTTCCTCGCCGGCTGGCGGCGGAAGTTTTGAGCGGCGTCACCTGAAACTGAAAATCGTCGAAGAAAAGCAGGTGCAGGAGTGATGAGGCTTCGCCCCGTGCGAATCCTTGCGCGGCGCTGCGCGTCGAATCTTCCTCGCGCAATTGCAGCAGCCGGGCGAAGATTTCCCGCAATGAGGATAGCCACCGCGCCGGGTTGTGATATAGAATGGCGGCCCCTCGCGGAGAGATGGCCGAGTGGCTGAAGGCGCTCGCCTGCTAAGCGAGTAGGCTGGGAAACTGGCCTCGAGGGTTCGAATCCCTCTCTCTCCGCCACACGCAAGCCGCCTTCGTGATAAACTGGCCGCAGCATATTATCGGCGCCGTCTCGTTCGACCCGGCCGTTCGGATGGAGATGATGTTTTGCAGAGAACCGGCAAGAGCGGGAAGAAAACGCGGCGCAACTTCTTTCGCCTGAACGCGACCCGGCAGTTGCCCATTCCGCACGATGTCGCCTGGGGATACGTTCTTTTTCATATACAATCTGGAGATAGCCGATGAAAATCATATTTGCAATCGTCCTCTCGCTCTTCATGGCTTCAGCCTCTTTCGCGCAGGAAATCGTAAAGGAAAAACCCACCAACCCGATTCTCCTGATGAAGACGAATTTCGGCGACCTCTACATCGAAATGTTCCCAGAAGAAGCGCCCAAGACCGTAGCGAACTTCATGGACTTGGCCACGGGCAAGCGCGCATTCGTCGACCATAAGACGAAAGCGAAGGTGAAGCGCCCGTTTTATGACGGGCTGAAGTTTCACCGCGTCATCAAGGAGTTCATGATTCAGGGAGGCGACCCCAGGGGAAACGGCACCGGAGGACCCGGCTACAACTTTGAAGACGAAATCAACGCCGAAGCCTTGGGCCTCCACAACCAAAAAGCCCTGAAGGACGGCCGCCCCCACAGTTATCTGCCCATCAGAAACCAGAACGATTTTCAGCGCACCCTGGTGAGTCCCCTGTTCCGGAAGATGGGCATTCGCTCCCAGGCCGATCTCGACAAGCGCAGGGAAGAAGTAAAAAAGCGCCTCAATAATCTCACGCTCAAGGATGTGTATGAGAACATGGGCTACCGCTTCAACGAGAAGCTCACGTCACGCCCGCCCAAGAAGGGCGTGCTCGCGATGGCGAATTCAGGCCCCAACACGAACGGCTCGCAGTTTTTCATCAACCTGATCGACACGCCCTGGCTCACCGGCAAGCACACGGTCTTCGGCAAGGTGGCCAAAGGCATGGCCGTGGTGGAGAAAATCGGCGAAACGCCGGTGGGGACGGGAAGCATACCCCAGAAAGAGGTGCGGATCATCTCGATCCGGCTTCACACTCCCTGATTTCCGCGTGAGGCTACATATCGCGGCGTCCTTCCAGGGAGCGGGTGAGCGTCATCTCGTCCGCGTATTCGAGGTGACTGCCCATGGGAAGGCCGTGCGCCAACTGGGTGACTCGCACGCCGAGCGGCTTGAGCACCTGGGCCAGATAAAGGGAGGTTCCCTCCCCCGCCATATTGGGGTTCAAGGCCAGGATCACCTCTTTCACCTCCCCCCCCTTCACGCGCTCGATGAGCTTGGCGATGGTGAGGTTCTCGGGCTCCACGCCGTCGAGAGGGGATATGACGCCCATCAGTACGTGGTAGCGGCCCTTCACGCCTCCCGCGCGCTCGACCGCGAACACGTCGGCGGGTTCTTCCACCACGCAGATGACGCCGGGTTCGCGCGCACTGCAGACCGAACAATCGTCCCCGCCGGCTTCGCCCTCCACGAGCATGGAACACGTGCCGCACAGGCCCACTTTCTCATGAAGTGCCTCACACGAAGCGGCGATTCTGCCGGCGGCTTGGGGGTCCTTGCCCAGCAGATGAAAGACGAATCTCTGCGCGCTCTTCGGCCCCACCCCCGGAAGGCGGCGAAACGCCTCGACGCACTCTTCGATGGCGGGAAACCGGCTCAGTTGCATGGCGTTTTCTCACTCGCATTTTAAGGGCGGCGGCGAGGCCGCGCATCGGCTCAGAACAGACCGGGAATGGGCAGGCCGCCGGTCAGTTTCTTCATCTCCTCGGACATCATGTCCTTGCCTTTTCTGGACGCCTCGTTACACGCGGCGCGCACCAGATCCTCAAGCATCTCCACGTCGTCGGGGTCAACCACTTGCGGGTCTATCTTCACCGACACCACGTCGCCCGCCCCGTTGGCGGTCACGCTCACCATGCCCCCGCCGGCGGAGGCCTCCACCATCTTCGCCGCCATCTCCTCCTGAAGTTTGGCCATTTTGTCCTGGAGTTGGCGCGCCTGTTTCATTAAACCGCCGATGTTGCCTTTTAACATGAGAATCTCCCCGAGGTATTTCCCTCACCGCTCAAGCAAATGAATTTCCACCTGATTTTCGCACTCGCGTGCGACGAATGTCGACTATCTTCCCGTTGAACAAATCCACGATTTCCTGAATCAAGGCCTGCTCGCTCTCATCCGCCTTCTGAGCGCGGGTTTCGTCCCTCTCCCCCGCCTCGCTCGCAGCTTGTGAATGAGCGCCGTTCTCCGCGCCCGTTATCTCGACCCTGGCGCTCCAAGGGGAATGCGTCCTGAAAAATTCCTCGAGTTCGGGCAGCGCCTCTTCCGCCATGTGCAGGCCCTGCGCATTTCTGTTCTCCCGGGCGAGAACCACGCGGATGATCCCTTCTGTTTCCAGATCCAGCTCAGCGCCATGAAAAAGCGGGCGCCTCATCGGGCGTAAGGCCTCCACCGCTCCCGTCCATACGCGCCGCGCCTGGGCGGTGTCCCACTTTTGCGCTTTTGCCTGAGCGACGGGAGAACCTCCCGAAGCGGTTTCGGGCGCAGGAGAAGCAGGAGCAGGCGCTTCCCGAGGAGCCGGGGGCGGCGTCGCGTCACCGGAAGTTTCCGCCCTCTGCGAGGGGGTGCGAGGAGGCATCGGCGGCGCTCCCCCGCCCATGGTTTCGAGCCTTTCCATCAATGCGCCCAAATCCGCTATCGGCTCGATCTGGCACATTCGCAGAATCGCGACTTCGAGCGTCATGCGGGGATGATCGGATGTCCTGAGTTCGAATTCCGCCCCCTGTAGAATGGAATACGCCTGATGCGCCTCGGCGAAGGTCATCTTCGCGGCCACTTCCTTGCGCTCTTCAATCTCGGATGCCGCCACGTCGAAGAGCGCCTCGTCGTCGCCGGCCGATAAAAGCACCATGCAATCGCGCAAATACTCCAATAAGTTCGCGGAGAAAAGCTTGAGATCGTGTCCCGCGTCGAATAGGCCTTTGAGCTCGGTGAGCGCCTTGTTCCCGTCGCGTTCGATCACTGCCTCGACCAGGGTCTTATGAATACTCGCAGGCGGCACCCCGAGCACTTTTTCCACTTCTTCGCTCGATACCGGATCTTCAGCGGCGAAAGCCAGCACCTGATCGAGCAAGGACTGCGCATCGCGGATGCTGCCCTCTCCCATCCGCGCCAATAACTTGACGGCCGCCTCGTCCATCTTCCTGCCCTGCGCCTCGACTATCCGCGCAAGATGCGCCGCGATGACCGAGGTGGTGATTCTCCGGAACTCGAATACCTGGCAGCGGCTCAAAATGGTGTCGGGGACGTTTTTGACTTCCGTGGTGGCCAGGATGAAAACGACGTGGGGCGGCGGTTCTTCGAGCGTCTTTAGCAGCGCGTTGAAGGAGCTTTTGGAGAGCATATGCACTTCATCGAAAATCACCGTCTTGTAACGCCCGCGCGCGGGATGGTAGCGCAGGCCCTCGCGCAGTTCGCGCACGTTGTCCACCCCCGTATAGGTGGCGGCGTCGATTTCCAGGATATCGGGATGGCTCCCCCGGGTGATCTCCTCGCACGATGAGCACTCGTTGCACGGCTCGGGCAGAGGCCCCTCCCCCGATTCGCAATTGAGCGCCTTGGCGAGAATGCGCGCCGTGGTCGTTTTGCCGACCCCTCGCGTTCCGCTGAACAGATAAGCGGACGCGACGCGCCCCGAGGCCAGCGCATTGGAGAGTGTTCGCCGGATATGTTCCTGGCCGATAAGTTCTTCGAAACGCTGCGGACGCCATTTCCTGGCGCTGCCGATGAAGGCCATCAAGAATCCATCCTAAGGATTTTCGCCATGAAAGAGCCCCATGTTCCATGAGCGACGCGCGGATCCTGCGATGGAGTCGACCGGCCAGGCGCCCTCGTGGCGCCCAGGAGTATCCACTTACCGCTGCTTCCTTCCGGACCTGACGGGGTTCGCGGGCTCCCGCCGCACGAGACCCAACCGGCCGAATCCATCGCAGGATCCAAAGGAAATCCTACCCCGTCCCCCGGCCTTTGGGAAGCGGGAGCGTCCGCATTTTTTGCCGGGGAACCGCATCGCCCGGGGGGAAACAGGCAACCACGCATATAACATGGTGTTAGAGGGAATGGCCTCCGCCGGCCCTGCGGCGCGAGCGAATAACCACAAGTCATTCCGCGTGGCCGCATGTATGATTTCGACCCGCTTTGAAACCCCAACCCCCCGCTCTTTTCGGGTATTGGTTCTCGCCTTTGCTCGTCATTCCGCCGCATGCCGGAATAACGGTGGCGGGGCCGCACATGGGACGGGGATACGAAAACGAGCGGATATACGGTAGGGATGTCTCTACGAACACCTTTTCATCGGTCGGGGCATTCCCTCGCTCCTCGGTGGGGATTGCCGGAATGACGGGCAAGGGGGGAGTGATATGGGCCTCGCCATTTCGCACGCAATGGGGTTACAATGGGTTTTTCAAACACCTCATCGCGCGACCCAAAGCAGTTTATTTCGCGCTGCATCAAGAAAGGCCGCCGGACGCATGTCTTATTCCAAGGTAGTCGAACTCGCGGAGGGAAAGGCCTACGTCCTCCACAATACGTTTCCCCTCGATGGGCGAATCAGCGCCTATCCCATCAGTGCGCGCGGACACAGCGTCTCGAACTGCTATCTCTTAAAAGAAGACGAGGGCGCGCTCCTGCTCGATACGGGCTATGCGGTTCATGAGGCCGAAATCCTGGCGCAGCTCGAATCCATTCTCGACCCCGACACGCCCCTGACGATGCTTCCCCTGCGCATCAACGAATTCATGTCGGTGGGCAACGCCATGGCGATCGCCAAGCGCTTCAATGTGGTGGAATGCCTCGCCCCCGTGCCGGAAATCAACGAGTGGCTCGAGTTCGAAACCATCGACCCGGGTGGTGCGAACAACGGCAATCCCATCCTTCCCACCACGCTGTTGAAACCACTCCACCTCCTTGATATCGGGGCGAGACACATCGAGGTGATGAACGCGCCTATCCGCCTCATCAACACCCGCTGGATTTACGATGAGGCCACGCGCACGCTGTTCTCCTCGGACATGTTCTCCCACATCTGGCAGGAACGCGCCAACGGCCCCTGGATGCTGGATGAAGACGACGTGACGACAAACGCCTTCGTTCGCTCATTTCTGCTGAACACGCGCTACTGGTGGCTCGAGGGCGCGAGGACGGACGACATCCGAAAAGGAATCGCGGAAGTCTTCGAGCGTTACGAGATAGAAACCATTGCTCCGGGATACGGCGCCATCCTGCGCGGACGCCATCTGGTCGAGCAGCAATTCACCGTGCTCGATGAGGTTCTGGCGGGCCTCGACCGCAAGGTCGTCAAACCAGGATACGTCGCGCTGGGCCTCGAGAGATAGGATACATTCATGAGCTTTCCGCTGCCCCGCGAAATATCGCCCGGTGTCTTCTGGCTCGGAGACTGCCTCGTGCAACATTCGCAAGGTAAAATCTACCATTCCTATAATGCGGCTTTCCTCGTCATCGGTTCAGAAGCCTCCATGCTCGTGGAGACGGGGCATCCCAAGGATTTTCCCATTATCGAAGGGCAGATGAGAGACACGCTGGCCCGAGGCGGAGGACCGCTCAAACACCTGTTCCTGACCCATCAGGAAACCCCCCACTCGGGTGGTCTGGGCCGCGTGCTCGACAGATACCCCGACCTCACCATCCACGGGGACATGTGCGACTATCACCTGGCGTTCCCCCAGCACGCGGGTCGCTTCCAGGAAATGCGGGTGGGAGACGCCATCGACTTAGGCGATACGCAATTCATGGCCGTGGAGCCCGTGATCAGGGACTTGAGGAGTTCTCTGTGGGGGTTCGAGACCGCCGGGCGGGTGCTCTTTCCCGGAGACGGCTTTGCCTACAGCCACTACCATACGGACGGCCATTGCGGGATGTTCGCGGAGGAGGCCACCTCTCTCGATCTGGTCGACGTGCTGGGCGTATTCGCCGAGCGCGCCCTGTTCTGGACCACCTTCACCGACATGAACATCTACGCCGATAAACTGGAAGAACTGATGGATGCGTTGAACGTCGACGTGGTCGCGCCGACGCACGGCCTCCCGATACGGGACATCGGACGCACCATGCCCAAGGTGAGGGAAGGCCTCATCAGAGGCGAGTAAGACTCAGCGCCGAAACTTCAAAAAATCTTAGACGTCCTCCACTAGTTCCCACAGCGTGCCCATGGTGCTTTGGGGCTTGATGAAGGCGATGAGGTGCCCGCCGAAGCCGGGTCTTGATTTCTCGTCTATCAACTCGAAGCCCTGCGCCTTCATGTCGGCCAGCACGCCGTCGATGTTCTTCACGTCGAAAGCCACGTGGTGGAGGCCCTCGCCGCGCTCTTCGATGAACTTGGCGAGAGGGGTGCCTTCCTTGATGGGCGAGATGGGCTCGATGAGGTCGCCGCCCAGATCCAGCATGGCCAGATCGGTCGCGCCGTCGCTCGAGGTCTCTCTCGCGAGCAGTTTCGCGCCCATGCTTTCATACAGAGCAATGGAGGCGTCCATATCCTTCACCGCGACGCCTATGTGATGAAATTTGTTGAACATATTCGCGTTTCCTCCCGATCAAGCGCGTCGGCGGGAATCTCCCCGCCCGCCGCATCGATGTCTTGATATTTGATGACCTATCTGTTTAGCAGGCTTGCCGGAATTCCACAATCAAACCCACCGATGCTTGAGAAACTATACTTGGCAAAGCGTTTGTCGTATTCTCAACTTATCAACGGGAATCATGCGGAGAACATATTCATAAGGAGAAATCCATGGAAGGTCCGATTGATGGACACAGCACGTCCACGGTTCCGGGTGAGCGCGTCATCGACAAGCCCGAACACCCGGCCGGGGGACTCTCCACCGACAACACCGTCCACACCGAGATGATCGAAGGCGCCTTGCAGCTCAAACGCGGTACCGCCGGAAAATTCGAGATATTCTGCGACGAGGGCGCAGGAATCGGCGGCACGGCCCAATACCCCTCGCCGATGGCCTATCTCGCCATGGCGACGGGGTTCTGACTGCTCACCCAGGTGTCGCGGTACGCGCACATGATGAAAATGGAAATCAAGGGGGCGAGCGTCTCGGTCCGGTTCAAGAAGCTGCTGGGCGGCTCCGTTCTCAAGGGAACCGTGTTCAACAAGTGGGAGAGCGTGGACACGCACCTGAAAGTCGAATCGGACGAGCCTGGGGACAAGCTCGCGCATCTCATCAAAAACGCCAAGAACGGCTGTTTCGCCGAGGGCCTCATCACGGAGCCCGTGCCTTTGAATTCCACCGTGGAGGTGAACGGCAAGCCGTTCAGAATCGAAGGAATTACGGCGGACTGACCCGCCATATATGGAGTCATCATGGAATGCTTCGACGCATCATCCGACATATCCTTCGGCTCACAGCCCGAGCCCGCCGACCTCAAATCCCTCGCCGCGAGAGGGGTCAAGACCATCATCAACACGCGCTTTCCCGAGGAAGACCAGGGCGCACTGCCGCCTGCGCGCGCCAAAGCCGAGGCCGAGGCGCTGGGGATGCGCTACGTGAACATCCCCGTCTCGCCGGTCGAGTTCAGTCCCGATTCGCTGGCCGAGGTGAGTCGCGCACTCTCTGAAGCCAAGGCCCACGGGCCTACGTTCGTCCACTGAAAGGCCACGGGGCGGGCCGGGATTTGCTCGCTGAATCATCTCGCGGATGAGAACGACTGGAGCGCGGGGGAGATGGAGGGGGCCGCCGACGCCACCGGCTTCGACTGGCGCGAAGCGCCGCTGGCGCCTAAATACCGTGAGTTCTTCGCGCAGAGGGCCGGGTAGCCGCACAGGGGGCGCCGAGCGCCCGATACCTTTGCAAGTAATTGATTATACTTACGTTCTAACCTTGATCGCCACGTAGGAAATTTATCGTTTTTTTATCGAAAAACCCCGTGAATTTATCTGTATTTATCGTATTTTTCAGTAAATATAATTATTTGCATTGATTCTCGTCCTCGGTCGAATTCACGCGAAGGCCTGCCTTTCCCGAGACGGATTCTGCCGCATCCCGAAGAAGAGCGATAACGGCGAATGCGGGTTATTGCGTGTTTTTCCTTGTGCAATAATCCTGAGCAAAGGAGAGAAATTGACGCCGGAATGGGGGAGGCGTTTTTGATTTTCGCTTTGGTTCTTCATTCCGTAATGCTTGAATGCGGAATCCAGAAACGTTTTTGGAAAAGTCGCTGGATCCCGGATCAACGCATTCCGGAATGACGAGCGAAGGCACAGCAGGGTCAGACGCCACCCCAACTTGAGGTCACAATTTGTGACCTCAAATCCTTAAATTCCTATTTCTTCAGTCGGGGCAATCCAATCCCTCTCCGGTCGGAATTGACCTACCGAACCGCGCGGACTTCGAGCCGAAGCCCCTCGCGCTCCTCGAAGTGGGCGATGATGTCGAACAAATTGGAGACTAGCGTGTCCGCCCCTGATCCCCCCTACTTGAACCGCGCCTCATTCAGCCGCAGATAGACCTCCGTGCCCTTGAGCACGTCGTTCTCGTTCGCGTAATCCCAAGGCGTTTTACCGGATTTGTTTCTTGCCGATGGATTTGCTCCTGCATCCAGCAGGGCCTCCACGACCGCGGGCGTCTTGCTGTCCTGCGCCGCCGTGTGCAGGGGCGTTTGTTTGTATTTGTCCCGCACGTTCGGCTTGGCGCCCGCTTTCACCAGCGCCTTCACTATCTCCGGCGATTTGCTGAACGCTGCGGCCGCGTGCATGGGAGTCGTTCTTTTATACAAATTCCGCGCGTTCGGGTCGGCCCCCGCTTTTATCAACGCCGCCACGACCGCCGGATTCTTGCTGTAAGCCGCCGCTGTGTGCAGGGGAGCGTCTCCGTTGAATATGCTCCGCGAGATAGGGTCGGCTCCCGCCTTCAGGCAACGGGAGATATCCGTTTCATCAGCGCCCATGAAGAACGTCTGCGTATTCCAGTCATCGCACGAAACCCCCGCCGCCATTGCGGACGTCGCGCCCATCCACGCCATGAGTGACAGGCAGAATCCCGTAAGGAACGCTCTGAAAAGTTTGGTAAGTAGAGGCATCTCAGTTTCTTCCTTTTCCCCCTACCTCTTCCATTTCACGAATTCCAGCCACCACGTCTATCTTACCGCGTTTTTGAGATTAGGCCTTGTTCGTCATTCCTGAGTATGCCGGAACCCAGGCGGATGAGGAACGGGCTGTCGATCTCGTAGTGTCAACAGACTATACCGCCGTCATTCCGGTGTCATTCCCGACCGAGGAGGGAGGGATTGCCGGAATCCAGAGCCGATGAGGGCGCCGACATCACAGGACGACCCTAATAAACGATAAAGCGAAAAGACAAAACCAAAGGCGAAATCTCTGGATTCCGGCATGCGCCGGAATGACGGGCGAGAGACCAAGTAGGGGCGGACCCATGTGTCCGCCCGGATTTTATATCGGCCCCTGACAATCCCTACTTACCCGGTCGCGGCAATCGCTCCTTCATCAGTCGCGATTGACTACCGAACAGCGCGCACTTCGAGCCGCAGCCCCTCGCGCTCCTGGAGACAAGCGATTACATCGAACAAGTTCCTGGCCTGGGGATTGCCGCCGGGGCCGAACATGCGCATGAGGCTCTTTGGCGATTTCCCGGTAAGGTCGCCCAGGGTCTCGAAGCCGATGGTCGCGTTGATGAAATCGCGCAGCACGGCTTTGCCGACTTCCACCTCGCCCGAGAGGAGGCATTCGACTCCTTCTTTGAACAACTCCTCCCGGAAGGCAGGGTCGCGCTCGACCCGCGCCTGAATCGTTTCCCTGAAATCCCGCGTGAGTGGCATGGGTTAGTTCTCCTCGTGTCTGCGCCGCCTGTATTCCCGCCAAAGGTCCCGAGTGGCATTGATGTAGTTTTGCTGGCGGTTCTTGGTTCCGCCGCCCAGGAGGATGATGAGGGCATCACCATCTTTCCCGAAATAGACCCGGTAGCCGGGGCCGAAGTTGATTCGGCATTCGAACACGCCGCCGCCCACGCCCTTCGTGTTGGAGAGATTTCCCCGCTCCATCCGTACCAGCGCCGTCGCCACCTTGGCGGTAGCCTGAATGTTTAGCTGATTGAACCATCTGGCGTATGGGCTGCGGCCTTCAGTATCGATGTACTCCCTTACTTCGATCATTCGAATAAAGTAACTTATATGTTACTATATGTCAACCCTTGGAGATGATGAAAATCTTGCTCGCATTTGGAGCGCGTGATAGGAAAGTAACGGAAGATGACTTGTAAACCGAGGTGGTGGATGCAGACAATGCGTTTCGCTTCTTATAGGAACAATGAAACCAGAGGAGCAACCCATGGCGAAAGAACAGAACCCGCCCCCGAGCAGAGCCGGAAAGGTTTCGGGAATCAATAAAGGACTGTCTCGTAAACCCCCGGTCGCCAATAAACCCCCTCCTCCCCCTCCCCCACCACCGAAGAAGAGGTAGGGATCCCGATTCGCGGGTTGAGCGGCGGGTTTTCAGGCGAACAATCCGTTTAGGGCAGGGGGAGTTTTTCTCGGTACCACGAGGCGGGTTTGCTTCAAAGGTGCGTCAAGAATATAAAACATCTATAGTTTCCTGAAAAAAACAGCCTCTAACTTCAACAAGACCTGAAAAGATATCAATAGAGAATAAAGCGCCGCCGGAAGTTAGTGCTTAATTGGAGCAAACGAACATGGGAAATCTTCAAGAACGCGCAGAACGCTTGGCTGAACAATTTACTGAAAAGGCGCGTAAACCGTTGGTCATCGAGTTTGCAGGAGTCCCAAAAGCAGGGAAGACGACCACGCTGTCGAATGTGCAGACGTTTCTCAAGCGTTGCGGTTTTCATACTGATGTCGTAATCGAACGTGCTTCGGATTGTCCGATTCGTGATAAGAAGCACGCGAATTTCAATATCTGGACCGCATGTACTACACTCGCTCAGATTTTGGAAAAAACACAAAACCCGCCACGGCATGGCGATCCTCAGATTCTTTTTCTTGATAGAGGGCTTTTCGACGCCATCTGTTGGTTGACCATGATGGAACGAATTTCGCGTTTGCGTAAAGAAGAAAAAGAGGTTATCCAAAAATTTCTCACCATTGATGACTGGAGGAAGCGCATTTCGGCTGTGTTTGTGATGCTTGTCTCTCCGAAGGACGCGATGAAACGCGAGCAAGGCATACTCCCTGTGGAAGGAAAGGGGGGCTCCATCATGAATAATGAGATTCTTGGGCAGATTAGAGAAGTGAACGAAAAATGCGCTGAACAACTTGAGAGGGATTTTCGTATTTATCAAATCAATACGTCTAGTGGTGGTGCGAAAAGTGATCCAAAATCTACGGCAGAGAGTGTTACTGATATCATTCTCGGTCTGATAGAAGAACAAATAGCGGAAAATATCCTTTCATGTTCCAAAAAAACTGTGAAAGAATGGTTTGAAAACAAGAATTTTGTTGATAGTTCCAAAGCGAGTAAACTGGCGCGGTATTTTGAAGAAAGTGAGGACAGTAATTTCAAAACCAGAGACGAGGTTGAAAAGGATGTTTCTCGTGTCCAGGCGCTTCCCGTGGTGGTTGTTCGAAATGCGGATGGTGACGTACTTCGTCTCCGCCGACGTGAAAAAAGAAACGATAACCCCCTTCATGAGAAGATCGTAATTTGGGCCGGAGGACATGTTCGATGCGAGGATTCCGTCAATGGCTCTCCGCTTGTCAATTGCGCCGTACGGGAACTCGGAGAGGAATTGCGACTTCAACTCGAATCCTCATCGATGAGTTTGATTGGTGCCGTATATATCGACAATGGCGGGAGCGCTTCGAAACATGTTGCAATCGTGTATGAATGGCGCGCGCCTAAAAACGACGTTTCGGTGGTACTCAGTAGAACCGAATTCTTTGAAAGACGCGGAACTTCTCTTAGCGGGAGTTTCGCGTCAGTCCATAAACTCGTCGAAGATGTTAAGAACAATAAACTTATGGAACCTTGGTCGGTAGAATTGGTTCGTGAATACTTGGCGAAAGATAAATTTGAGCCACGTCTATTCTGAACTACGAATCTCTGATTCACGAAATCTGAGTCAGTGGATCAAATCACGAGGTTTTATCTGAATAGCGCTATGTGATGTGTGGTGTTGGTTTCGTCGTCCCTCAGATATGCCCTTTGCTATCCTCTTCTTCTAATCCCCCCCTACCTCTTCCACTTCACAAAATCCAGCCACCACGTCTCCCTCACCGCGTTCTTGAGATTGGGCCGCATGGCCGCGCTTCGGGGGGCGCCGTAGGCGGCTTCCTCCCAGGCGTCCGTGGCCGGGATGGTGGGGTCTTCCATGTCGTAGAGCGCGATGATGCTCCGCGCGCTCCTCTTCGTCTCCTGAATATCGGCCTCCGCCGTCGCGCCGCCCGTGGCGGCGGTTTCGAGTTGATACACGCGGCCCCGCGTCATGCCCTCCACTTCATAGAGGCGCTCCAGGTGTTCTTCGCGGTACCAGGCGAGCATCTCCTCTTTCATCTCCTCGTTCTCGGGGTTGGGGCTCACCATGTAGAGATAGGACGAGTCGTAGCGGTGCGGCTCGCCGATGGAGGCTTGCAGGCTGTAGGCGGCGCGCTCGGCGTTTCGGATGAAGGCCATGCACTCTTGCGTCCAGGGGGAGGGGTTGTCCCTCGATTCGCGGTAGTAATCGCTCTCGAATGCGGAGAGCGTGTCCCCCTCGAAGGTGCACAGGATGTTGTGGTGCGCGCCTGCGTCCACCGCGTTGTAGCGATAGCCCACGCGAAAGCCGGGGCCGTCCATCCTGTCCGTTGAATGCTCGCAGTTGTGCCACTTTCTGAATTCTTCTTTGTTTTCTGCGGCGACGTTCAGCCAGATGGCGACGAGCGCCTGGGTCGGGTTCATCCCAAAAATCTCCTTATCCGATGCCGGCGAGGCGTTTCGCGTAATCGATGGCGGGGCCGATTTCGTGCTCGCGCCAGATGGTCATCTTCTCCGCCTCGATGCTTCCTTCCGCGTGAATCGCCAGCACTGCCTGATAGCCCGCGAAGTCGGACGCCGTAATCTCCGCGATCAGGTTCATGAGCCTGAGCCGCTCTTCCGTCGATGCGGCGGGGGCGGCGCCCAGGTATTTGTCGATGAGTTCGGCGAGTCTGGGGTCGTCCAGGTCCTCCGCACTCGGGCCTGTCACGAGCAATCCGCCCGCGATGTCCTGCACCCATGCGAGGGCCTGGTGGTAGCCTGTGGCGAAGTGCAGCTTCGCGATGTTGATGATCTCCGCATTCGGCACGGCGACGCCGTCCATCACCTTGCATTCCCGGGCGGCCTCGCGCGTCATGCCCCGGCAAATCTGCGCGTAGGAGATGAGCTTGGCGAGCTTATCCCTCACGTGGCCCGCGCGCAGGATGCCGTTGTACTCCGCCATCAGGTGCGACGCGCCCACGAACAGGTCCACGAGCGGCAGCTTGTAGCTCACGGCGGTGAAGCGGTGGAACTCCACGAAAGTCTTGGCCAGTGGCCCCGCCATGTCCACTTCTCCGTTTAGGAATACCCGCTCCCAGGGGACGCGCACGTCATCGAATACGGTCAGGGTCTCCATCATCTTGTGTTTGCTGGAAATGGGGTTTTCGAACTCCGTTCCTTTTCTGCCGCCGTAGCCGCTGGCCAGCATGGTGAGGCCGGGCGCGTTGGCCGGCACGGCGCAGGCCACGGCGTAGGCCTCATCGCCTTCTCGCATGTTTCGCGTGGGCAGCACGATAATCTCGTGCGCGTTGGTGGAAACGGAGGTATGCACCTTGGCCCCGCGCAGGGTGACGCCTTCGTCGTCCTGCGCCACCACGCGGACGTAATAATCAGGATGCGCCTGATCGCCCGGGCCTTTGCCCCTGTCTCCTTTCACGTCGGTCTGGGCGACGGCGACGGCGAGGTCGTTGTCCCGGCAGTGTTCATGGAATTTCCGGACGCGCTCTAAGTAGTCCGTGTCCATGTTCTTGTCCATGTAGGAGGCCAGGAGGCGGAGGGCGAAGAGCGCGTCGGTGCCGATTTCCTTGATGAGTACGACGAGGGTGCCTCCTAAAGCCGTGGCGCGCTCGATGAGGGCGCTGCGCTTTAAGAGATCGTCCGCGTTTTCCGGAATATGGTAGTAGCGCGAGTAGGGGCCGTCCGGGCCTTCGACCAGGGCCAGTTCGGGCTCGTCTTCGGCCATCTCGTAGTCGATGGCGGCGTGATCGACCGCCACGCCGATGACGGGGTGTGCGGTGACGTCCTCCACCCGCTCGCCCCGGTAATAGACTGTGCGGCCATCGCGCAGGCTTTGTTTGTATTCACTCGGACTCATGAGCGGCATGGCGCTTTCCTCCCGGTCGTGGCCGCGCCCAGGAGGGCGGGCGTTATTCATGTCGGTGAGTGGACAGGGTATCTTCTTTCGGGCTTCGGTGAAACGCCGCCCCACGGGGCGTGAGCAAAAAATGAGGGCCGCCCACGCTTACTCGCGCGGACGGCCCGGCAAACTCTACGCTTCGGCGAGTTCGCTCAATTTGCCTTCCTTGTCGTAGGCCTGAAGCTGCGGAAAGCCGCCGAGGACTTCGTCGTCGATGACGATCTGGGGCACCGACTTGCCGCCCGTGCGCGCGAGCATGGCGTCCCATTCGGGCGTGCCGCCGAACACCAGGTGTTCGGTCCATTCGAGACCGCGCTTTTTCAAGAGATTCTTCGCGGCCAGACAGAAGGTGCAGGGCTCGGTGGTGTAGACTTCGATGCTTGCTGCCATTTTTCTCTCCATGAAGACGGCATTGATGGGTGAACCGGTTTGCGCCTCTCATGAGACGCCCACTCGTCCATAAAATAACAAAATCCCGGGTAATCGTCACCCAAAAGAGAGGTTTTCCTCTCAGTACCCGGCCTCGTTCCCCCCCTTCAAAAATAGGGCGTTCATGAAGTTTTGCGCAACGGAAAACCGGCGTTTTTCGCCGCAGGAAATCGTTGACATGTAAGTGAAAAGAATATATATATTTTCTCCTTGTTGTTTAGGAAACATATTTTGTGAAGCATCTTTTGCTAAACAACCGATTCGACCGCCCGGCTCCCCCTATACAATACGGAATCGTGCGGCCGAATCCCACGGACTTGAAGGGTATGGGTTCGTCCCGGCCTTTATGAGGCCGGACGCTGGACGGGCGGTGATATGACGCAGGAACTGAAAGAGAAATCGAACACGACCGGCATGAGCCGCTCCGTCGAGAGCCTGTTGCGCGTGGGCGCGCGCATCCGGGGTTTGCGCCGCTCCCATGGCTTGACACAGGAAGAACTGGCCCATCGCTCGAACTTGACCAAAGGGTTCATCTCCCAATTAGAGCGCGACCTCACCTCACCCTCGCTCGAGAGCCTGCTGGAAATCCTCGAAGCCCTCGACACCGACATCGTGCGCTTCTTTCAGGGCCGCCAGGAAGGACGCATCGTGTTTGGTGCTGCGGATTCGCGCAACGCGGCGACTTATCCCGAAGTGCGGGCCTTTCATCTCATGGTGCCCGGGGCGGCCAACCGCAATATGGAGCCCGCCCTCGTGACGATGGAACCGGGCGAGTCGATTTATGAAGACGCCCACGCGGGCGAGGAGTTCGGCTACGTGTTGAAGGGTAAGGTGCAGGTGACGTACGGGGAGAAGCGCGCCACGGCGAAGAGCGGGGAATGGTTTTATTTCGCTTCGGACAGAAATCACCGGGTGGCGAACCCCTACAAGAAACGCGCGAAGCTCCTGTGGGTGTCCACGCCGCCGAGTTTTTGATTTCAGGAGATTTGAACATGGCTCGTCGATTCGTGTCTGGAGGAAGCGAAAATTGATTTCCCTGGGCCGCCATCTGCTGGCGGAATTTTATAATTGTGAATCCGGTGTACTGAACGATCCGGAGCACATCGAACGGTTGATGAACGAGGCCGCGCGCCTGAGCGGGGCCACCGTCGTGCAGAGCGTGTTTCACGTTTTCAGCCCCCACGGGGTGAGCGGGGTGGTCGTGGTGGAGGAAAGCCACCTGGCGGTCCACACGTGGCCCGAATACGACTACGCGGCGGTGGATTATTTCTCCTGCGGCGAGGTGGATTGCGACGCGGCGGTGCGCTACCTCGCGGATCATCTCCTGCCCACGCGGGTGGAGACGAAAGAGGTGCCGCGCGGCGTCATCGAGGAGCGTGAGGCGTCCCTGAGCGCGTCTCTCGTCTCGAACGGAGAAGGGGAGACTGCCCTTTCTGCTCGGCATGGGGAAGGAGACGAGCGATGATCGTCCCCACGCCGACGAGGTATTTCATGGCCTATGGGTGCGCCGAGGGCCCGAGTGAGCTAAACGCCTTCGACGCCGCCCTCATGAACGCGGGCGTGGGCAACACGAACCTGGTGCGCTTGAGCAGCATCCTCCCGCCCCGCTGCGAGGAGGTGGCCTCAATCGAGCTACCGCCGGGCGCGCTGGTTCCCGCGGCCTACGTGTCCGTGACTTCCGCCGCGCCGGGCGAGGTGATCACCGCGGCGGTGGCGATTGCCCTGCCGGAGGATGAAGAGCATCCCGGCCTCATCATGGAACATCACGCGCACGCCCCCCGCGCGGTGGCCGAGGAGCAGGTGCGGCGCATGGCGGAGGCCGGCATGGCGTTTCGCGGCAAGCCCATCCGGGAGATCAGGAGCGTCGCCGCCGAGCACGTCGTGGTGAAGACGGGCGCCGCTTTCGCGGGAGTCATCCTGTGGAGCTGACGAAAGCCCCCTTCATGCCCCCAAATCCCCCCGGAAAGCCGGCGACCTGGTTCACCGAGTACCACGGCCCGGGAACGGGCATCACGATGAAGGTGTTGCGCACCCTGTATTCGGCGAAAAGCGCGTTTCAGGACATCACCCTGGTGGAAACCGAGGACTTCGGGCGCGTTCTCCTGCTCGACGGCGTTATCCAGACCACCGAGCGCGATGAATTCATCTATCACGAGATGCTCGCGCACGTGCCCATGTGCGCGCACCCAGAGCCTAAGAGCGTGCTCGTCATCGGCGGCGGTGACGGCGGCTGCGTGCGAGAAGCGCTCCGGCACGAGACGGTCGAGCGCGTTACCCTGGTCGAGATCGACGGGATGGTGGTGGATTGCTGCCGCGAGTTTTTGCCCTCTATCGCCGGAAAGTTGGACGACCCCCGCGTGGAGGTGCGAATCGAGGACGGCGTGAAGTTCATCGAGGGCCGCGAATATGCGTTCGACGTCATCCTTGTAGATTCCACCGACCCCGTCGCCATGGCGAGTCCGCTGACTAAAACCTCCTTTTTCCGCGCGGCGAAGCGCGCTCTCGCACCGGGCGGCCTCTACACCGCGCAGACGCAAGGCCCCGTGTTCGAGGGCCACAGGATGCGGCGAATCACGAGGCGCATCAGGCGGGTGTTTCCGGGCGCATCGACTTATCTGGCGAACGTGCCGACCTATCCGGGGGGGATATGGTCGTTCGCCCTCGCGCCGAAATCAGGAAAAGCCCTTTCTCACGCGAAGCCCGGGGCGCTGCCCGCAGGCGAAAAGACCCACTATTACTCCCCCGAGGTCCATACGGCCGCATTCGTACACCCGCCCTACGTGGCCGAGATTCTAGGCTGATGCGCCGGGCGGCCCGGCCCCGCTTTTTGTGCGCCGAAAGCGCGTTTGAACCTGCGCGCACCGTTCTCCTGGGATGCCCCTTCGATGAGACGACGAGTTTCAGAAAAGGCGCGCGTCTCGGCCCACAAGCGATACGCGAAGCGTCGGATTGTCTGGAAACATACAGCCCGCATCTCGATAAGGATCTGGAAGACGCCGCCCTGTGCGACTTGGGCGACGTTGATTTCGCCTCCGATGATACCGGAGCCGTTCTCGATTCCATCCGGGCCGAGGCGAGGGGGATATTCCGCGCAGGCAAGCGTCCCGTATTCCTGGGCGGTGAGCACCTGGTGAGCTTATCCCTTGTGGAGGCGGCGCTTGGAGTATTCCCGGGTCTTGTCGTGTTCCAGTGGGACGCGCACGCGGATTTACGGGATGAGTATCTGGGGGAAAAACTCTCGCACGCCTGCGTCATGCGGCGCATCCTCGAGTTGGAAGGCGTAGGCCCGCTTCGCCAGTTCGGCGTCCGCTCGGGCGCGCGCGAGGAGTTCGCATGGATGAGGGCGAACGAGACGCTGCGCCCCCTCACGCCCGAAGGGGTCGAATCTGTCCTTGAGAAAATCGGCGACCGCGCCATATACCTCACCCTCGACGTGGACGTACTGAATCCCGGCGAGATGCCCGGAACCGGCAGCCCCGAACCCGGCGGGCCCGGCTTCGATGCCCTCATGGATTGCATCGGTCTTCTGTGGACTGCAGGTGCTCGCATCGTCGGGGCCGACGTGGTGGAACTCGCCCCCGAATGGGACCCTTCCGGCGCGAGCGCCATAACCGCCGCGAAGCTGGTGCGTGAACTCGCTCTGGTGATGGGGGCGTAGGACGGGTGAGGATCCGGCGACTGACGACGGCCACGCGAACCAGAGCCTATCGAATTGACTCGACGCGGGGATCACCTATGTATAAAAGACTTCTGTCTATTGATCCCGTTTCCCACCAAACGCACCTACGTATGTGCCAGTGTCGAAAACGCCGTAGGCTTCGCTATGGTTCGGGCCATGGAAATCCCCTTGAAGGTAATCGCTGCCGATGGTCCCGGAGGTGAAGCGACCATTAGCGAGCGGTATGTCGGCCCATGCAGACGAACCGATGGCGAAACTGGAGATGTCGATTTCAACGCCAACGCGGGGTCGAGACAAGTCGGCGATGGAGACGGTCGCGGTTCCTTGGCGTCTTTGGAACGTACGGGTAGAGGCGGCTTCGGCGATGCCGCTCCAAGTCGCTCTCCCCATCCCGGTGGGGTTCGTTCCCGTGGCATTGCCTACGACATAGGCGGCAGCGACGCTGATGTCACCTCTAAAGGAAACCCCTTGGGTCCGGCCGGAGAATGGGCCATCCGTAATTTCTACGGCCGCGAAGCCGTGTTCGCCCCAGAACCCATAGCTGAACGCAGAGGGAGTGGCGGTGACGGTGACTCCGGGGAAGTTGTTTGAAAGGTCGAGTTTACCCCTTGTGGTTACTGTGTCAAAGCCGCTTCTAGGTCCTAGACTCACTTCCATCAGGTCGATGTCGAGATTGGTAGAGGAATCAAACAAATCCTCGATACTGATCTCCGTGTTATCTCTTTGGTTAACGCAGCGTGTTCCAGCACAGGAAAAGTGTTCAACCAAGCGGTCGCTTTCCGTCTGTCCTTGTATCGAAAAAGAATAACGGCCTTGGATGCTGGGGATGAGCAGGGTATCGGACCGTTCGACAATTCCTATCAGCCGAACCACCCTCGGGTCCGACCGTACTCGGTCGAGTTCGCTGTCGGTGAGTGTCGACTTGCTACTGCCCCCTCCGCAGGCAACTAGCATCAGTGAGATCGTAACGAAGACGGAGAAACGAAGTGTCATGCGTTTCATGGATTGGGTCCTCTGGATTTTGTTGAAGAATCTGGTTTGACAACTCCCTATGGAAAAGGTTCAGCAATCAACGCTGGTAAGTGCTTCTTCACAATGAAAACCCTGACCTCGGGCAGGGTAACAGATTCGACGAATGCGCGACGGTCTTTGCGTCGCCAACTTGCTGAGATGCCGCCGTGCCCTTCGGTTTTACCCGCTAGGCAGAGGGCTAAAAGCGTTGGGTTCCATTATCGACTATAGGCTGGGCTGGCGAACTGAAGCAACCATCAACCATCGCCATGATGCGTCCTACCTTCTCCGTAGCCTCGACAAGGTGCGCGTCAGCAAGATGCGTGTAGTTCGACGTGGTGGAACTTGCGCCCGAGTGGGATCCATCCCGGCTTGCGTGCGGTTCGGGATTCGGGTCAGATGAGGCATGGATAGACAAGAACTCATCGGGCGGCGCGGCTTCTGGGCGCTGGCGCTCTTGTGGCTGCCGACCGGGTTGGTCGCGACTGCAGTCGTGCGCTTCGCGCCGGAACCCTCGGTGTGGATGTCGATGCTGGCCTCGGCGGGGTCGCTGGTTCCGGTCGCGCCTTGCGGCCTGCCGCTGGCGTTGGGGTGCCGACGGCTGTGGCGGCAGGATTACCGCCGCGCCGCCTGGACGGCGGGGGTCGGGCTAGGCTTCCTCACGGTGGCGGCGTCGCTGGTGGCGGGATTGCTCGGCCCTATCGCCATCGCCGTCTACGCGGTGACTTTAAGTCTGCCGGTCTGGGCGGCATCGTGGTGGCTCAAGCGGCGTGGTTGAGGCCGGAGAAAGGAGGCATCGCGGCGTGATCAGGGTCGCGAGCTGGAATATCGGGGAGCGCCGCCGCCAATATAGTCCGTAAACTAGCGCTGATGACGGACGCCTGAGGCGGGCGAGTGCGGGAGGGAAATATCGCGGAGCCTAGCTATCGCAACATTTCATCCAACCGCTGTCGGCAGATTTTCCAGCTACCCTAGTTAATGGGTTAGTTTTAATTTCAAGGGCTAGAACATCCTCTAGTGTCCGAAGCGTGCCAATGACAACCGCCTCCATTATAGGGGCACTTCCAATGTCATGATTGAGTTATATCCGTATTTTGAAAAAATTCATAAATTTTAGAAAAAAACATTGATAATTAGAAATATAAGAAGTATTATCGAAAATAAATGGTTGATTTTGATAAATTAAAAGGAATCGCCTAATGAAATTGACTGATGAAGATCAAAGAAGATTAGACTTTGCTGCTACTAAAGCCTTTACCCCTGCAGCTCCAATAAATGGATTATCTCTATTCGCAGGTCGCAAAGATCAGGTACGCCAGGTCATTGATGCAATAAATCAGACTGGACAACATGCGATTATCTATGGCGAACGAGGAGTGGGGAAAACCTCCTTATCAAACGTCCTGAAAGATTTTCTTGAAGAACCGAATATCAGTTATCCCATATTCGCTCCACGTGTCACTTGCGATGGGAGAGATAATTTTTCAACTATCTGGCTGAAAGTATTTAGGGCAATAAACGAAATGGGGATAGACCGGAACGTAGAATTGCCAAGCTGCCCACTATTCGAAATCATAGAGGCCTATCCAGAAGAAGAAACTGAAATCAATATTACCCCAGATATTGTCAGAAGAAGCTTAACCACAGTCGCACAGCCTTTAATTTTAATTGTAATTATCGATGAGTTTGACAGAATCACCAACCCTGAAAATCAGGGCCAATTTGCCGATACGATTAAAATGCTTTCTGACCATGCTGTTAGTGCAACAACCATTCTTGTTGGTGTTGCTGACAGCGTGGAGGATTTGATTAAAGAACATCATTCCGTGGAAAGAGCGCTGGTACAGGTCCCAATGCCAAGAATGTCGGAAGAAGAAATTTTCGAAATTATTCATAAGGGATTGAAGCGGCTCGATGAAATGAAAATAGAAGATGATGCTTTAAACGTTATACCCGTTTTTGCAAAAGGTCTTCCTTTCTATGCTCACCTGTTGGGACTTCATTCTGCAAGACGCGCGATCTCTCGCAGAAAATTAACTGTTACAGATAAGGATGTTATCAGTGCACTTGATGGAGCCTTGCAAGGTGTTGGGCATTCAATTGATGCTGCGTATCGCAAGGCTGTTGCAAGTAAGCGAAAGAATAGTCTGTTCCCTACAGTGTTGCTAGCATGTGCGATGGCTCAAACAGATAAAGTCGGATATTTTTTGCCTTCAGATGTTAAAGGGCCTTACAACAAAATTAGGGGGCAAGGGGAAAAATACAGCACAACATATTTTGCTAAACCACTGGTTCAATTTTGTGAAAGCGATAGAGGCCCAATTCTAGAAAGGGAGGGATTTAAATATCGATTCATCAATCCTTTAATGCAGCCGTATGTTCTAATGGACGGATTTTCTAAAGGACTAATAAAGAATATATAATCTTTTTATGGGTCGTCTCTCCCCAATCTTGGAGATAGAACTTCAAAGAAGACGATGGATGGGAGAGGTGACCTTCTAGTATGAATGGTACAACAAGCATATAATTCCCATTCTTTCCCGTTGATGTTAAGCCGTAATACAGGCATTATTCCTTCACTCCCCCGGATGGTTTCGACCGCCGGGTGCGGGGCCTCTCACGAGGCCCCTGCTTTTTTTAAGGTAATCATACGGACAAATGTCTACGTCGATAGGTTCAATCTCTATTAACATATACTGAAGCGCTGCCCCCCTAACCCGCTTCGGCCTCTACGGCTTCGGCCATCTCGCCCATCGAAAAGAATATGAAATCGGTCGTCGGCATCGTCTCGACCTTCTCCGTCGCCCCCCAGCTTCCTCCCTCGGAGAGCCTCTGCCGGTCTGGGCGGCGTGGTGGTGGCTCGGGCGGCGGTGCTGAGGCCGGAGCAAGGAGGCATCGCGGCGTGATCAGGGTCGCGAACTCATGCCCCCTGCAGGTCACGAACGTGTGTTTGACCCCGCCGGGCACGGGACAGTATGCTTGGCGGGCGTGTCCTGCTCCCGGGCGGGATCGGTTCACACAACGCCGCCAAAGCGCAAGGAGAACCTCATGAAACCAGCAGCCCTATCGCAGGTTATCGCCGCCGTGTTCCTCGCCGTCGCCCTGCTGGCGCCCGGCGCGCTTCACGCACAGGCCAAACGCGCCATCACCCGCATCGCGGGCGATCTCTACCGCTTCCAGAACAAATTTCACTATTCCGTCTTCCTGGTGACGCCGGATGGCGTGATCGTCACCGATCCCATCAACAAAGAGGCGGCCACCTGGCTCAAAGCCGAGATCGCCAAGCGATTCAACCGGCCGGTCAAGTACCTGATTCTCAGCCACGATCACCGCGACCACAGCGCCGGCGGCGAGGTCTTCGCCGACACCGCGACTGTGATCGCCCACGAGAGGGCCAAGGCCGCGATCATCGGCGAAGGCCGCCCGACCGCCGTGCCCGACATCACGTTCACCGACCGCATGACGGTGGAGCTGGGGGGCAAGCGGGTCGAGCTCATCTACACGGGCCGCAACCACTCGGACAATTCGATCGTCATGCTGTTCCCCGAGGAGCGGACCCTGTTCGCCGTCGACTTCGTGTCGGTCAAGCGCCTGCCCTACCGCAACCTCTCCGATTCCTACTACCCTGACTGGATCGAATCGTTGCGGCGTGTCGAGCGGCTTGACTTCGACATCCTGGCGACCGGTCACGGGGCCATGGGCGCCAAGAAGGACGTCGCCGATCATCGCCGGTACCACGAGGACCTGTACAACGCCGTCGCCGCCGCCGCGCGCGCGGGGCGGAGCCTGGAGGAGATGAAGGCGTCTATCACCCTCGATGAGTACAAGGATTGGGGTTCCTACGCCGCTTGGCGCGCGCTCAACATCGAGGGGGTCTACTCCCGCGTCGTGCTCCAGCGACGGGGAAACTGAACGCACGACGGGCGCATCTCCCGGCAGGCGCTCCAGGCCTTCTCGTGAAACGTATTGACGCGCCGCACTTCCCCACAATCTCCGGCGGATGCGGGTGGAGTCGCTATATTTTCTTGTTGACGTAAACTCCGGATAGTGGCATTCTTTCTTCACTCCCCCAGTGGCTTCGACCGCTGGGTGCGGGGCCTCTTCGGAGGCCCCTGCTTTTTTTTAAGGCAAGAAATGCGAACTTATATCTACGTCGATGGTTTCAACCTCTGCTAATGCGCGCGGAAGCGCTCGCCCCCGCCACGCTCCCCCTAACCCACCTCCGCTTCTACCGCTTCGGCCATCTCGCCCATCGAGAAGAAGATGAAATCGGTCGTCGGGGTCGTTTCGACCTTATCCGTCGCCCCCCAGCTTCCCCCTTCCGAGAGCCTCTGCCGGTCGATCCAGGCGTTGGCGAGGCCGAACCGGTTCGCAGGCGCATGGTCGTGCCGCAGGCTCTGCGCGGTGTGCAGGACGTCTGAGCGTTCGAGATCGAAGTCCGACTTCAGGTGCGAGAGGAGATACTCGAAGTTGGCGTCGGCGGGCTTGTAGGACCCGACCTCCTCGGCGGTGTAGATCGCATCGAACTCCACGCCGAGCTTTCTGTTCGAGGCGGCGAAGCCCTCGCGATGCACGTTCGAGAGGATGACGAGCTTATAATGCCGCTTTAAGATGCGCAGCGCGTCCGCGGTATCGGAGAACGCCGGCCACAGCGGCGCCGATGCGCCGAAAGCCCCATCGAGCGCATCGTTCGTCTTAAGACCCAAGCTCTCCGCCATGCTCCGGTGAACCCTGGCGAGAAGCTCGGGATAGCGAAGTTTAGGGGAGGCATGCTCGTGGTGGGCTTCCCACTTCGCAAAAGCGAGGAGCCCGGCCTCGCGCGTCACCGCCGAGTCGCCGCCCCCCATGATCAGCGGCTGCAGCGCGTCCCAGATTCCGCTCTCCCAGTCGATGAGGGTGCCGTAGCAATCGAACGTCAGTACACGGTAATCGGTCAGTCGAGCCATGTTCGGGCATCCTGTACAGGGGGATTCAGGTTTCTTTAGTCGGCGAAACGCCGGTTCAACTCGATGAAAGTTTCTACGGTTACGCGCCAGGGGCTGTCAAGAGCCGCCCCGGCATGCTAATTCTAAAAACCCCGTTTGCATGGCGGTGTGGAATGTTTGTATAGTAAATTTACATTTATAATGAATTAAATTGTATACAGTATACTTTATTGACGGCGGTTTCGCCACGGAAAGCTTGGAAGGCGGAACCCGCTGATAATCAAAGTATTTTTAGAGCCAATTCAATACCTTGCGCTTGGAGACGCCCATGGCTGAAGAAAAACCCCGCCAATTCGTTGGAAGTGTGGAATTCAAAAAGGGTCTCGAGGGGGCCATCACGAACGAGAGCGCCATCAGCTACGTGGATGGAGCGAACGGCAAGCTCATCTATCGCGGATACAGCATCGACGATCTTTGCGCCGGTGGCGGGGGTTATGAGGAAACGGCCTATCTGCTGCTCAACGGGAAGCTGCCCACCCGGAGCGAACTCGACGTCTTCAACGCGGATCTGGCCTTGCGCCGCACCATTCCCCAGGAAGTGAAAGACCTGATCGTGCAGATCGCCAACAAGTGCCACCCCATGAGCACGCTGCGCACCGCCGTCTCCATGCTCGGCTGCCTGAACCCAAAGGAATTCGAAGTGACGGTGGAGAACGATTTCGACATCGCCCTTACGCTCACGGCGCAGTTCCCCACCCTCGTGGCGGCCATCCAGCGGGCGAGGAGGGGCGAGTTCCTCAGCGAGCCCGATCCCTCTCAGGGCTTGTCCGAGGATTTTCTGCGCATGATGACGGGCGAGACGCCCGACCCGCGCACGGCGGAAGTGATGGATATGGCCCTCATCATCCACGCCGAACACGGCATGAACGCCTCCACTTTCTCCTCGATGGTGACGAACAGCTCCTTGACGGATTTCTACAGCTCCATCGTCGCAGGCATCGGCTCGCTCAAGGGGCCCTTGCACGGCGGCGCGAACGAGGCCACCCTGCGCACGTTCCAGGAGATCGGAGACCCCGCCACGACGGAGGATTGGTTCGCGGCGGCGAAGGAGAAAAAAGTGAAGGTGATGGGCTTCGGCCACCGCGTCTACAAGGCCTACGACCCGAGGGCGCGGCTGTTCGACCCCATCGCCAAGGAATTCTCGGAACGCGCCGGAACGGCCCATCTCTACGAGATCGCGAAAAAGCTCGAAGCCCTCGTGGTGGCGGATCTGGGCGGCAAGGGCATTTTCCCCAACGTCGATTTCTTCTCAGGGATAATCTATGACGCGATGGGCATCGACACGGATATGTTCACGCCCATCTTCGCCGTGCCGCGCATCGCCGGATGGTCGGCGCGCATCCTCGAATATCTGCCCGAGAACCGGCTCTTCAGGCCTCGCGCGGTCTACATCGGCGACCTCGAGTCGCAATACGCGCCGATTGGGGAGCGCGGGTAGGCAAAAGGCGCGAAACCGAAAAGGCGGTTCTCTGGCGGGAGCCGCTTTTTTTCGTCTGGTTTTCATGATTCCCGGTTTCCCGCCGGGCTTTTTGGCGCAATCCCAAATCAAGGAGGCACTCCCGTGGCGTTCGAAAACGGCTTCGTGATCGAAACGAAAGGGCGGACGGATATTCTGGACATCACGCCGAAGGTGGAGCGCGCCGTTTCGAAAAGCGGGGTCCGCAGCGGAATCGTCCTGGTGTTCACGCCCGGCTCGACGGCGGGTTTGACGACGATAGAGTATGAACCGGGCGCAATTTCGGATCTGAAAGACGCGATTGCGCGCATCGCGCCCGAGGGGATGGCCTACGCGCACGATGCGCGCTGGGGGGACGGGAACGGCTTCTCCCACGTTCGCGCCGCCCTGCTGGGGCCGAGCCTCTCCTTGCCCCTGCGGGAGGGCGCGCTCGTCACCGGAACCTGGCAGCAGATAGTCCTGGTCGATTTCGACAACCGCCCGAGAAGCAGGCGGGTGGAAGTCCAGATTATAGGGGATGCGCCCTGATCAATCCGAGCCGGACGCGCACCCGTTGGCGTGTCGACCGGAAATAAAGATACCCGAACTCTTGGAGCGAAGTATGAATCAATCCAAGCCGGACGCGCACCCGTTGGCGTGTCGACCGGAAATAAAGATACCCGAACTCTTGGAGCGAAGTATGAAAGATCAATCGTCGCCTTCGGCGTATTCCTCAAAGGTGTAGAACAGGCCGTCGAGCACCCGCGCCGCCTGTTCGTCGAGGCCCGGCTTGTCGAGAGGCAGGTCGATGGCGTAGCGGAACACGCCGTCGTGGTAGTGCTCCACCTTGTGTTCTTCCTCCTCGCCGGCTTCCTCCATGCCGTCGTAAACGAAATCGTCAATCGGGTCCTTGCTGTCCAGGATGGCGAGTTCGATGTCCTCGTTCATATAGCGATCAGCGGTGGCGAAGCTGATGCGGAGCTTGCCGTCGTCCTCGTTTTTCGCGATCTCGAACCAGCAGACGTCGTTCATGACGAGCCGGATGGAGCGGCCCGAAGGGTCGGGCTCGGGCGTGAAGCGATCGTCGGTGGCGTAGCGTTTGATCATGCCTGTAATGATGTCGGCCAAAACAGGAGCCTCCCTGCGCGTGGGTGTTTTTAAGAGTGGGAAAAACGGCTCTTCCCTTGTTCGGCGGGCAATATAGCTTGGAGTTTTCGTTTCGCCAAGCGGCGCCGGGTTTTGGGAATGGCGTTCGCTTGCGGTGGGTGAACCTGAGCGGCGCGTAAGAAAAACAGGGGATGAGCGGCTTGGATTTTTCGTGCCGCCGCTCATCCCCCTGTGATGCGCAGATTGAAAACCTATTTCATCGTCATGGCCTTGATGAGCTTCGTGTAGCCGTCGTAGTTCGGCTTTCTGACCTTCTCGTAGTCCGCGCCGCTCACGAAAACCACGTTTTCGCCGATGCTGCGCATGAAGCGCTTGAAGGATTTGTTCTTCGTCAGCTTCACGAAGGCGCTCCGAAGCGCCGCGAGCCTGTCGGCGGGCGTCTTGGCAGGCGCCATGAAGATGCGGTCCATCGTGAAGCCCACGCCCTTGTAGCCGAGTTCCGTCGTGGTGGGGACTTCCTTGAAGTCCTTGTCCTTCGAGAGGCGCGCATTCCCCGTGAGCGCGAGCACGGTGACCTTTCCGGCCTTCTTGTGGGGGCGAAGCTGGGTCGGGAAGGCGATGCCCACGTCGTCCTGTCCGGCGAGGACGGCGCGCAGAGCGGGGCCGCCGCCCTTATGCGGGATGAAGTTCACCTTGATGCCCGCCGCGCGCACGAACTGCATGGCCGGCACGTGGCCCGCCCCCCAGACGCCGCTGTGGCCCCAGTTGACCTTGCCGGGGTTTTTCTTGGCGTAGGCGACGAATTCCTTCATGGATTTCCACGGCCTGTTCGCCAGGGAGAAGAACACCGGCTGTCCGTGGTTGATCTTGGCGACGGCCTTGAAATCGCGCAGCGTGTTGAAGGGCACCTTGCGCGTCTGCGGCACGAGCTGATCGAAGCCGTTGTGGGTGAAGAGCAGGGTGTATCCGTCCGCCTTGGCCTTGGCCACGAAGCCGGTGCCCTTCATGCCCGCGCCGCCGGGCACGAGCTTCACCACCATGGGCTGGCCCAGGATGTCGGCGATGATGCTGGTGATGCCGCGCGCGTGGAGGTCGTGGCTGCCGCCCGCGCTCACCGGCAGAACGAGCGTGATGGGGCGATCGGGATAGGCCGCCGTGCTCGCGGAGGGCAGTCCCAGCCCGACGAGCAGAACCAGCGCGGCCAAGACGGCGAAGAAGCGTTTTTTCATGATGATCTCCTTTGATGAATATGCCCTCATGAAGCGGCGGGCCCCCTGGCGCGCCGCCACATCGGGCGAAGAATGAGATAGCCGACCCAAATCAGCGCCGCCACCAGAAAGGCGGAGGCGATTGGTCTTTGCACGAAAAGATACGAAAACGGAGCGCCCTTCGCATACAGCATCGACTGGCTCAAACGGTACTCTATCGGTTCGGCCAGCACAAAGGCGATGATGAGGGGCGCCAGGTCGAATTTGAATTTTCTTAGAATATAGGCGCACACGCCGATGATGACCATCAGGATCACGTCCGAGTTCGCTCCCGTGGAGAGCGTGCCCACGAAGGCGAGCGCCACGATGACGGGGATGAGATACGCCTTTTTGAGTTGAATGGCGCGGGCGAAGGGCTTGAGCAGAACGTAGCCCAGGAAGAAGAACAGCACGTTCGCCAGCACCATGGTGAGGATAAGGGCGTACATGAGCGCCCCTTGTTCCTGAAATATCTGGGGTCCCGGCCGCATTCCGTGCGCCACGAACGCGCCCAGTAGAATGGCGGTGACGTTGTCTCCCGGAATGCCGAGCGTCAACAGGGGAACCAGCGTGGGGCCGTTGACGGCGTTGTTCGCGGCCTCGGGCGCCGCGATGCCGTCGAGTTCGCCCTTGCCGAAGTTCTCGGGATTCTTGGACGCGCGCTTCGCCGCGCTGTAGCCGATGAAGGCGGCCACCACCTGTCCCACGCCCGGCACCATGCCGATGCCCGTTCCGATGGCGGTGGAGCGTAAGATGGAGCGAATCGACGCCTTGAACTCATGCCAGCGCAGGCGCTCTCCCGCCTTGGCGAGGTCCACGTGTTCGCTGATGAAGCGCACGGTGCGCGATTCGACCGCCTCGAGCACCTCGGGCATGGCGAATATGCCGATCGCCAAAGGGATGAGGGGGATGCCTGCGCTCAGGGCTTCCAGGTCGAACGTCATGCGGGTGGCGCCGGTGGTCGCGTCCGTGCCGATGAAGCCCAGCCCCATGCCGATGCAGGCGGCGATGGCTCCCTTTAAGCCTGAATCGCTCGATACGCTGGCGATGAGCACCAGCGAGAAGATGATGACGGCGAACACCTCCGGCGGGCCGATCAAGAGCGTGACGATGGCGATGGGGCCGATGAGCGCCAGGGTGAAGATGTCCGAGAGCGTATCTCCGATGGTGGAGGAGAACAGCGCCATCTCGAGCGCCTTTCGCCCCTCCCCCTTGCGGGTGAGCGCGGGGCCGTCGAAAGTCGTGGCGATGGATGCGCCCGTTCCCGGAATGCCGACCAGAATGGCCGGAATGCTGCCCCCGTAAATCCCCCCCTTGTAGATGCCGATCAGAAACGGAATGCCGAGCATGGGTTCGAGCTTGAAGGAAATGGGCAGAAGAACCGACATGGCGAGGATGGTGGTGAGGCCCGGCATGGCGCCCACGAACATGCCGATGGTCAGGCCCGCGCTGATGTAGAGATAGGTGTCTATCCGCAGCAGGAGGGCGAAGGCTTGAAAAAAGGCGTCGAGCAAATCCAGGCCTCCCCTATTTCCCGAGAAAGACGGCGGAGAGAAACTTCATGATGGCGTCCTCGACGGCGGCGATGGCCTCGAAATCACTCCTCGGCAGCGAGATGAGCAGCAACCTCTCGAAGACGAAGCGCACGACGATGGGCATCAGGACGGCGACGGGCGCGATAACCCATATCTGCCGGATGCCCAGATACCAGATGACCGCCGCCGCCATCAAAAGCGTCGAGAGGCCGTAGCCCAGGATCGCCACGAATATGGAATACGCGGCGACGATGAGGAACATCTTCGCCCCCCGGAGGATTCGCTCCGTCTCGGCCGGATCTGTGGCGTAGCGGATGTGGCGCGCCCTGCGCCAGGCGTCCAGCAGGTAGAACAGGCACATGGCGGCGAGCACGGCGAAGGCGAGCCTCGGGAAGAAGACGGGTGATAAGGTCAGGAAATCCTGGGCTGAGGAAATGCCGCCCGACGCGATGAGGTAGGGCATGAAGACGGAAAGCCCCGCCGAGGCGAGCGTCATCGCGGCCGCCAGATAAATTTCCAGGCGCATCAGCATGGGGCTCGGCGGGTTCGTCGATTCATCGTCCGAAGACATGGGTCATCCTGTCGCAAGGGGTCTTTTTCTCTCGCCGACCCGGAAGCGTCACTCATCGCTCGATGAAGTGGTGTTGTTCTACGGGTTTGCGTATTATTCATCAATCGCTTGGCGGTAGCAAACTTTCATTCCATTCGTTCGGATGAGCGGCGCGCGCGGCGCGCGGATTCGAGGAGACCATTTCTGTGAAAATCATCAATTCCATGAGCGTCAATAAGGACAACGCCTATGAGCCTCCCTATTCCATCATGTGGGGGGTGAACGACGAGACGACCGACACCAAGGTCATGACCATGCAGCGCACCATCATCCCCCCCGGCGGGCGGAACAAGATGCACACCCATGCGTGCGACGCGGTGTTTTACGTGAATAAAGGGCCGATTTACGTCTATAGCGGGGATCCGAAAAATCCCGAGAAAACCCTGGTCGAGGCGGGGCATTTTTGCTACGCGCCCGCCGGCGAGCCGCACGGGCAGGAGAACCCCAGTCCGACCGAGCCCGCCGAACTCATCGCCACCTACGGAAACTGTTCCCACCACGACAAGGCGGGCACGACCTTCGTGCAGTAGCGTCTCACCAACCTTATAGATGGAGCCACACGATGGACCGAGGAATCTGGGCGTCCTGGTACGATCTGCCCGAAGAGAAAAAAGAAGACTATTGCGCGTGGCTGCACGGGCATCACCTGCCGGCCATGCTGCGGCGTGCGGATTTTCTGTGGGCGGCGCATTACGAGGTCGCAGGCGACGGAGCGCAGATGGAGCAGGTGAAGAACACCGCGCTCACCTATGCGGCTCCCGGTGAGCTTCCCGGCGGCACGCAGTACGTGCTCCTCATCGGGGCGGTCTCTCCACACGTGTTTTTCGACCCCACGCTCGCCGATATCGAAAAAGAACAAGATGATGAGACGCGCGCCATGTTGGGTCTCCGCGAGGGGCTCAGGGAGTGCATATTCAGCGAGGAGGCGCGCGTCGACGGCCCCGCCGTCGCCGCGAGAGGGCCGGGCATCACGCCTGGACCCGCGATCCAGATGGGGCAGTTTCTCTCCGCAGACGCCGAGGCGGAGCACGACCTGGGCGCATGGTACGCGCAGTATCGCCTGAAATTCATGGAGCAGATGCCCGGCTGCATCGGCGCGCGGAAGCTGCTCTCGGCCGCCGGCTGGGCCAAGCATTCGATTTTCTACGAATTTATCTCGCTCGAAGCGAGGGAGGAGGGGTTCCAGAAGCACGAGAGCCTCTCGCTGGATGAGAGCGGATGGTCGGGCCGGGTGGTGAGAACGCTCATCCACGCGCCCGGCAGCCCGAGCGTGGGCCGCCGCCTGTGGCCGCCGGTGAATTAAGATCTAACAACCGAAAGGGGAGAGGAAATTCAAATGGCGCAACTACCGATTCTGAGTGATGAGGAGGCAGGCCCCGAAGCGACCGTGGTGTTCGACGCGAGCCGCAAGATGTTCGGCCGCGTGGCGAACGCGATCCGCGTGAGCTCGGCCAGCCCGAGGATGCTTCAGCCGCTTTTCGGCTTTCTGCTCTCGCTGTGCAGGGCCGAGATCACCGACGTGCTCGACGCAAAGACGAAGGCGCTGCTGATCCTCAAGACCTCGATGGAAAACGGGTGTAAGTACTGAACGGCCCACAACGTCACGTTCGGTCGAGCGTGCGGGCTGTCGGATGAGCAGATTGACGCCGTGAGGGACGACGCCTATGAGGAATCGGATTTGTTCACCGACGCCGAGAAGGCGGCGGTCGCCTGGGCCTATCACTTGACGAAATACACTTTTGCCCAGAATCCCGATGCGCTTGCGAACATGAAGAAGCACTACGATCACGCCCAGCTCGTCGAAGCGACGCTGGTTTCGGGGTACTTCAACATGTGGAACCGCTTCACCGACGCGCTCGAAACCGACATCGAAGGCTCGGACCAGATGACCCTTTTCACGAAATCCGCCGTGCTCGACAAAAAAGATTTTGCGGAATTCATGAACGAGTGCTGGTGGGCGAAAGAGGGCGCATCTGAAGAGGCGAAAGTAGCGCTCCCGGCATCTGCCGAATCGGGGGGTTGATTTTTTTTAGGCTTAAGAGAAGTGCGGAGGCGCTCTGCGATCAGACGCCGAGGAAGCGGGATTTGATTTCCTCGTTTTCTGAAAGTTCCTCGGGAGTGGAGGAGTGAACCACGAGACCCCGGTTCAGCACGTGCACGTAATCGCACGAGGCGAGCGCGAACTTCATGTTCTGCTCGACCAGCAGGATAGCTAGTTTGCTTTCCTTGAGTTTGGAGAGCGTCTCCCCCATCGCGCGAACCAGCAGGGGCGCGAGTCCTTCGGTGGGTTCATCGAGCAGGAGCATCTTCGGGTTCGTCATCAACGAGCGGGCGAAAGCCAGCATCTGCTGCTCCCCGCCGCTTAGCTGATTGCCCATGTTGCGCAGGCGCTCCTTGAGACGCGGGAAGAGAGCCAGCACCCGGTCCATGTCCCAGGGTTCTTCGCCGTCATCGGCCGCGCCTTGTTTTTCCCCGAGCAGGAGATTCTCCATCACGGTGAGCGAGGGGAATATTCGCCGTCCCTGCGGCACGAGGGCCACGCCGAGGTTCACGATCTCGTGTGGTTGCAGTCCCGTGATGTCGGCGCCATCGAACGTGACTTTCCCGGTGCGCGGTTTCGTGAATCCGATGATGGAGCGAATGAGCGTGGTCTTGCCCATGCCGTTTCGTCCCAGGACGGCCATCACCTGGCCCTCGGCTATTTCGAGGGAGAGTCCCTGCAAGACGTAGCTGTCCCCGTAATAGGTATGAATCTCATCTACTTTCAGCATCGGGCCGTTATCAGTCATATCCCAGATAAATCTCCTGAACGGTCTGGTTCGCGCGGACTTCCTCTTTGGGGCCGTCGGCGATGACTTCCCCTTCGTGCATGACCATGAGCTTGTCCACGAGTTCGAAGGCGACGTCCATGTCGTGTTCGATGATGAGCATCGTCATGTCCGAATCGAGATCCTTGAGCAGGGAAACCACCTCGGCGGATTCGGCGGGCGAGAGCCCGGCCGTGGGTTCATCCAGAAGCAGCAGCTTCGGGTTTTCGACCAGAGCGAGGGCGATTTCGATTTGCCTCTGGTAGCCGTGGGAGAGATTCTTCACGAGAAGGTTCTGCATGTCCCACAGATTCAATTTCCTCATCATCTCCTCGGCCTTGCTGTAAATATGCCGTTGGCTCTTGATGGTGCGGAACATCGAGAATTTCGACTTTTCGAGGGCCTGCGCCGCCAGCAGGACATTGTCCAAAACAGACAGATCGGGAAACAGGTTGGTGATCTGGAAGGTCCTGGCCATGCCGAGATGGGTCCGCCGGTGGGTCGGCAGCCGCGTGATGTCCTCTCCGTAGAGGTGCACCTTCCCGTGCGTCGGGTCGAGTTCACCTGCGATCATGTTGAAAAACGTCGTCTTCCCGGCTCCGTTCGGACCGATGATGCCCCGGCGTTCGCCGTTTTCCACCACGAGGTCGACGTTACTGACCGCGACGAGGCCGCCGAAGTGCTTGGCGAGTCCCTCTACCTTCAGACACGCGGCGGACCCGTTCGAACCCTGATGGGCTTCCTGCTCCAAGACCAACCTCCTTAGCGTCGTTCAGCTTGCCTCGGTGGGGCTGAGGGGACCACCGCGCGCGGGTTGCGGAAAAATTTCCCTCCGCGCGCGATGGCCCTTGTTCAGATACTTTAACCGGCCCCTATTTCGCGCAATTCTTGCACGGGGGATAGTCCCTGCTGTAGGGCGGCTTCTTCATGAACTCATCCGGCTTGTACGTCCAGAACTGGCTCACGTTCGGGATGACCGCCAGAACCTTGTTTCTCTTCTTGCCGGTTTCATCCTTCATGACCATGCGGACGTACACGTTCATCTTGAACGTCCCGTGGCCGTCGGACGCCCTCGGTCCCGCCGGCATGCCGGAGGCAACCTTCAGGTTCTTGAGCGCGGCGAAGAATTTGTCCTTGTCCTCCACGTTGCCGTTTACGACCTCGATCGCCTTGTAGATGAGCCTGAGTCCGCCGTAATACCCCTCGGCGTAGTAGCCGGGGTCTTTCTTGGCGTGCTTCCTGAACGCCTTGACGAAATCCAGGTTGTCCTTGGTCTGTATGTCGGCGCTGTAGATCAGGGCCGAAATCCAGCCGAGCACTTCATCCCCCTGTGCGTCGATGACGAATTCGTCCGTGTTCGTTCCGTTGCCCAGAATCACGTATTTGTTCGCCAGGCCCGCCTCCTTGAGCTGTTTCGGAAGCCGCAGACCCTGCGCCGCAGCCAGGGTGAGGAACAGGGCGTCGGCGTCTTTTCTGAGCTTGCCGATGTAGGGCCCGTAATCCACCGTATTGATGGGCATGTACATCTTCTGGATCACCTTGCCGCCCATGTCTTCGAACACCTGCTGGAAGCCGCCCGTCGACTCGTAGCCGAAAGCGTAGTCGGGGCCGATGGTGATCACCTTCTTGATGTTCGGCATCGCCGTCCGCACCCAGTGGGCGAATGCGTGCATGGGCTGGCTGCAGGAGAAATACGTGACCGCGTATTTCTTGCGCTTGCGCTTGGAAATGTCATCGGGACACGACCAGATGAGAATCGGGGTCTTGTAGCGGTCGGCCAAAGGCGCAATCGCGTAGCCGGTCGAGCCGAAAAGACCGCCCATCGCGATGTGGACCTTGTTTCGCGTGAGAAGCTTCCGCACCCGGGTCACGGCCAGGGCCACCTTGCTCTCGTTGTCCTCCACGAAGAATTGCACGTCGCGGCCGGCGACCTTGTCCCCGAACTTCTCACGGAACACCTTGAGGGCGTTCATCTGGTCGGAGCCGTGCTTGGCGAGAACCCCCTTCTTGGAGGTGAGCAGGCCGATTTTAATGGGCCCCTTCGCCGCAAGGGCGGGTCCTGCGCCGATGAGCGCGGCGAGCGCAAAAGCGAGGGGAACGACGAGAAAAACGGTGAGTTTTCGGATCATGGGAATTCCTCCTTTTATAGACGATGACGACTCTGGAGTGAGCCGATCATTCGTTGTTCGCTTCGTGAACCTTCGTTCTCAGTTGCTTGATGAAGCCCATGATGCCTTTGGGCGCGAAAAGAACCACCACGATGTAGATGGAGCCCACGACGGTCAGCGAGCGTTCGGTAAACGTATTCACGGAGTTGTCGAGAATGACGAATATGGTCGAACCCAGGAGGGGGCCGGCCAGCGTTCCCGGTCCTCCCAGCGAGACCATCAGCAGGGCGTTGAAAGAGGTTACCAGTTCGACGTCGGTCGGAGCGACGTAGCTGTTGTAGTAGACCCAGAGAAAACCGGCGAGGCCGCTGAAAATGCCTGAGATCATGTAGATGATGAACTTGTGGAGCCACACGTTGTAGCCCAGGGCCCGCATCCGCGACTCACTCTCGCGGATCCCCACCATCGTCTTCCCGAAACACGAGTGAACGAGAACGGAGAAGAACAAGAAGACGCCCGCCGCCACAACGAGGGTGAAATAGTAGTAGATGACCGTCCCTTCCATGAACAGCGGGCGCTCGATGCCCGCGATGCCGTTTTCCCCGCCGGTCATCGAGTCCCAGCGGTAGGCGAGCCCCCAGATGAGCATGGCCAGGGCGAAGGTGATCATGAGGAAATACACGTCCGAGGCCCTCAGCGCGACGAGTGCGCAGATGGCCGTTACCACCGCTGCGGCGATTAGCGCGACGACGAACGCTTCGCCGAACGATGCGCCATAGGTCGCCGACATGATGGCCGTCGCATAGGCGCCCGTGCCGAAATAGGCCGCATGGCCCAGAGAGGCCATGCCCGTGTAGCCCAGCATCAAGTCGAGACTTAGCGCGAGAATCCCCCAGATCAGGCACTGGTTCAGGACGAGCACGCTGAATTCATCCACGAACACCGGCAATATGGCCGCCAGAGCCAGAACGGAGGCAATCGCGATCATTCTTACCCGGCTGGTCAGAAGTTCGCCTATCACATCACTCTCCCGAACAGCCCGGAGGGGCGAATCGCCAGGATGACCGCCATCGGCAGGAACAGGGTGAAATACGCGAATTCGGGAAAGAAGGTTTTGCCCAAATTGTCGATGATGCCCACGAGCAGGCTGGCGACGACGGCGCCTTTGAGGCTGCCCATTCCCCCCACGATGATGGCCACGAAGGCGAAGGGGAGGATCTCGAAATCAAGCCCCGCCTGAATACCGAGCCAGGGCGCCGCCAGAACGCCGCTCATGCCGGCCAGGAACGAGCCGAGTCCGAAGACCAGGCTGAACACGACGGGCACGTTCACGCCCATGCCTCCGGCCATTTCCACGTCGTCGACGGCGGCTCTCACCGAGGAGCCGATTTTGGTCCTGCTCTCGAAGAACCAAAGCGCTGCCGCCGTTACCGCGGCGAATACGATGAGGAACAACCTGTACATCGGGAAGGAGAATCCCCCGATCCGTCCCGTGCTGGCCAGAAACTTCGGCGCATCCATGCTCACCGGGTCGGGCCCCCAGATGACGAGAATCGCGTCCTGCAGAACGAGAACGAAGCCCATGGTGATGAGCACCTGGCCCAAATCGTTTCCCTGGAGGCGGCGCAAAAAGACGCGCTCGATCACGATGCCCATGATGGCGATGGCGATTCCGCCGATGAGGATCGCGAGGAAAAAATTCCCCGTCTGCTTGAGGGTCGTAAGTCCGAAGTATGCGCCCACGAGAAAATAGGTTCCGTGCGTGACGTTGATGACCTTCATGACGCCGAATATCAGGGATAAACCCATCGCCAGGAGGAAGACGATGGCGCCGTAGGAGATGCCGTTGAATATCTGGGTGAGCCAGAAAATCATACGCACGCGCCCTTCGGGTAGGGTTCGGCGCGAAGAAGGGAAGGCCTGGAGCAGTCGCCACACATGCCGCAACACTCCTTCAGGGGAAGGGGGTATAATGCGACAACAACGTATTGTTTCTTATAGGGCCACTATACCATTCGAGGGCGCAAAAGTATACTCTTTGGTACCATTAGGCCGAAAATCAGAACCTGTGCACCCGTTCCCGACGCATCCGGGATGCGGCCCGGCGGATGAAATCGCCTTATCCGTGCGGGGGTTCGCATCCGGGGATGAGGGGGAAGGGAGCCTGTCCCGGGGAGGGCGTATCATGAGCGGAGAAGATATTTGCTGGCTTGGGATTCACGAGCTTTCAGAACGAATCGGGGAGGGCGAGCTTTCTCCCGTGGAGGTGGTCGAGGCGGTTCTGGGGCGCATCGATTCGCTCAACCCCCGCATCCTGGGCTTTCTGGAAGTGACGGCCAACGCCGCGCTGGCCGAGGCGAAGCGCGCGGAGGAGGAAATCGCGGCAGGACGCAGGCTGGGGCCGCTTCACGGGGTTCCCTTCGGCGTCAAGGACATCATCGACACAAGGGGCGTGCGGACGACGCGCGGTTCGAGTTTCTTCCGGGACAGAATACCCGCCGCGGATGCGGAGTGCGTCGCCCGCCTCAAGCGCGCCGGCGCGATTCTGCTGGGAAAATGCCATACCCAGGAGTTCGCCTCCGGGCCGCTGAGCATCAACGCGCACTTCGGCACCACGCGCAATCCGTGGGACATCGAGCGCATGACGGGCGGCTCGAGCACGGGGTCGGGCGCCTCGGTCGCCGCCGGCCTTTGCCCGGCCGCCATCGGGACGGACACGGGCAGTTCGATCCGCGGGCCTGCGGCGCTGTGCGGGCTCGTGGGGCTGAAGCCCACCCACGGGCGGGTCAGCCTGCGCGGCGTGTGCCCCAACTGCCTGAGCTACGACCACGTGGGGCCTATCGCCCGCTCCGCGCGCGACGCCGCTCTTTTCTTACAGGGGATGGCGGGCTACGACCCGGAAGACCCCTACAGCCGCGATGCGCCGCTCCCCGATTTTTCCGCTCTCCTCGATGAGGGTGCGAAGGGTCTGCGAGTGGGTCTGTGCCCCGGTCTTTCGGGCGGTTTCGAGGCGGACGCAGAGGTGATGCGGGCTTTCGAGCGGGCCGTCGGTGTGTTCCGCGAACTGGGCGCGCAGGTAGATACGCTGCCCTTTAGTGAAGCGGAGCGTCTCATGCAGGTGAGCCGCACCATCATCCAGTGCGAGTTCGCCGAGTTTCACAGGCCGCTCTACGAGCAGAACCCCGACGGCTACGGCGGCTCTACGCGCGAGCGGGTGGAGGCGAGTCTTGCGGGGGCCGATCTGGACGAGTACATCCGCGCGCAGCGCGAGCGGGAGGTGCTTCGGCGCGAGGTCTTGGGCCTCTTCGATGGGGCGGACGTCATTCTCACGCCATCTCTGCCGTGCATCGCTCCGAGAATCGACGACATCAAGGCCCGGATCAACGGCGAGGAGGTGGATTACTCCCTGGCGCTCACCATGCCGTTCCTCACCCACCAGAACCTGACGGGATTTCCGGCGGCGGTTGTTCCCTCGGGGTTTTCGGAGGAAGAAGGTATGCCCCTCTCCTTCCAGGTGATAGGCCGTCCCTGGGAAGAGGCGGAGGTGCTGCGCGCGGTCCACGCCTACGAGACGGCGACCCCGGAATTGCGGAATCGGCGGCCCGCGCTGTAAGGGTCGGTTGCCTGGTTTTTGTCTTTTCCCGCACCGGGTCGACCGTATGATTCGCTGATTCAGGCGACCCTACACTGTTGACGCTAAGGGGACGATGCATGCGTATGAAAGCAGCCGTTTATTACGGACCGCGGGACATCCGGGTGGAGCAGGTGGAGCGGCCGGAAATCGGTGATTATGAGGTATTGGTGCGGGTGAGGGCGTGTGGTATTTGCGGCTCTGATCTGCACATGTACCGCCTCGGCATGTTCGAGGTGCTGGGGCGCCCGATTGACGAGGACCGGCGCATTATGGGTCATGAACTGAGCGGTGAAATTGTCGAGGTGGGGGAGAAGGTCAGCGGCTTTCGGGTCGGGGATCGCATCACCGGGTTAGGGCACGGCGGCTTCGCGGAGTTCGTGGCGGTTCTTGTTACAAAACGCAGCCCGCACATCCTGCCGGAGTCCGTCAGCTTCGAAGACGGCGCGACGCTTGAACCGCTGGCCACCTCTCTGCATGGCGTGTCCCTGGGTCGGCCCGCGGCCGGTGAGACGGTGGTTGTACTGGGTGCAGGCATTATCGGCCTCGGCTGTGTCCAGGCCATCCGGGCGACCGTCGACTGCCGCGTCATCGCCGTCGACGTTTCCGAGCGCCGCTTGAACATGGCCAAACGTCTCGGCGCCGACGCCATTGTCAACCTGACCGAAACCGACCCGGTGGAAGCCGTGATTGAACTCACGGGCGGCGCCAAGCCGGTGGAGCGTTTCGGCGTTCGCGGCGGCAACGCCGATCTGGTGATTGACTGCGCCGGCGCACCGTCTTCGCCAAACCAGGGTCTGCTCATGCTGAAGCAGCAATACGGCCGTTTGGTGTTGGTCGCCCTGTTCGAGCGTCCCGTGGATCTGGATTTCAACCAAGTGGTGCGCAAACACGTAGCCATCTATGGGTCCTGGACCTGGACCGGGGACGACTACCGCCGCGCCATCGAGCTTGTTGAAAGCGGCAAGGTCCAGCGCCGGCCCTTGATTTCCCATGCCCTCGACCTGGATGATGCCCCCGAGGGGTTCGCCATTCAGGACCAGCCCGGCGCCGCCATCAAGGTGGTGCTGAAACCCTGAAGGTCTACGACCGCGCGAAGTCATACTCCTCACGCAGAGTCACAAGGTCCATGATGAGTCGCCACCTCTTGCGTGCCGTTGTTCCCGCCGCATCCCGGCAAGTCGAGGCGAAAGTGTCTGTCACGAGGAGCGGCAACCGACTGGCCGATGTACGCCAGGCGCGTAAAACAACAACAGCCACGCACCGCCGCAGGAACCTGCGCATCCATGAAAACACGCCGCGATGCTCTTAACAACGGCTCGTCCACCGAGAAAATCGGTGGCAATGAGGACCGTGTCCGTGGTCATCGTCCCGCGCTCTGAAGATCGTATGCCTGGTTTTACTCTTTTCCCGAGCCGAGCAGTTCCCCTATCAGCTCCTTGCGCTTCCAGAGCAGCATCGCGGCTATGACGATGGTGAGGCTTATCAGGGGGATGTCTCCTTTGCCCACGAAGATGGCGACGGCGGGCAGCAACAAAATGGCGATGAGTTCCGCGTGATCGCGCCTGCCGGTCAAGGAGGCCACGAGCAGCGCGATGGTCGCGCAGATGGCCAGGGACAAGGGTGATACGCCGAGCAGCGCGCCCGCCGTGCTCGCCGTTCCGCGTCCGCCGCGAAACCCGTGAAACACCGGCAATATCTCGCCGAGCACCACGGTGACGCAGGCCAGAGCGACGATCCAGGGAGAGTCGCTCATGTACCAGGCCAGGCCCAGGGCCAGTTGCGCCTTCAGGAAATCGGCGATGAATACGAGCGCGCCCACGCGATCCCCCAGTACCATCCAGGCGTTTGCGAAATCGAGTGCGCCACTTCCGTACGCGCGCAAATCGATTCCGCGCGCCCTGGCGGCGAACCAGGCGGGGGAGACCGAACCGATGTCGTAGGAGATGCACCCCACGATGATGACGGGTACAAGAATTTCCAAGAAAACCTCCGGGTGAATAAAAATCCCGCTCCATATTGCAGCATTCTCCCGCGCATGAAAAGCGATGCGCGCGCAGGCGGGGCGTGGTACGGAGAGCCTCGCATATGAAATGACCCGGCCCCCTCCGAGGGGTCTTGTTATTTGTTCAGAATCTCTTTCTGGCGGCGCTGGAGAAAGATGCTGCGAATGAGGCTGTAGTAGTCCAGGTTCAGGGGGTCTTTCTTGAGGAGTTCCAGGGGTTCGATGAGGCGCTCGCGGGCGTCGACGCCTTCTAAGAGTCTTACTCCGAAAAGAAAATCCGCCAGATCGACCCTGTGCCCGAAGAGGATTTTCTCCTTCTCATCCCCGGCGGCGCCCAGATAATTGAGCGGGTTGATGAAGGCGTCCCCCACTTTGCCCAGGCCGTCTCGAACCGTCGATGGCCCCAGAATCGGGAGCACGAGGTATACCCCTTCTCCTACGCCCCAAACACCCAGGGTCTGGCCGAAATCCTCGTCATGATACGGAATTCCTATACCTGTCGCCACGTCGAACAATCCCCCCACTCCCAGGGTGGAGTTGGCCAAAAACCGACTCAGGGTGTGCCCGGCGCGCTCTCCCTCCCCCTGGAGGATGTCGTTCGCCAACACGAAGGGGGCGTTCAAGTTGCGCATGAAATTGCGGAACGTATCGCGGATGGGTTTTGGGAATATGAACTGGTATATCTTCGCGAGCGGCAGGAAGATGACGGCGTCGAGCGCCTCGTTGAAACCGAATACTGCGCGGTTGAATTCCTCGAACGGGTCGATGGATTCAACCGTTTGTTCTTCTTTGTCGAGATCGTGGTCCGACGCCCAGGCGACAGAGGCCGGAGCGCTCAGGAGCGCGAGACTCAAGACGAGGACGAGCAGGCCGCTCAGCCATGGATATTGGTGTCTGGTTCCTCTCGTCGGGCGAGACAATGGATTTGGCTCCGTTTTCACGTCGTGTCGCAGCCCCGAACCATAGCGTATGCGAGATTATCGAAGCAACCGTGTGGATGACATCATAGCCTGACGGCTGGAGGGAGACCAGAAAATTTTTTCGACGACTCCGCCCCCTAGGACAGAGAGCCTCCGCAGGAGGAGCCGGCCCCCGCCGTGCAGCCGAAGCAATGATCGTCCAGCAGAATTTCCCGGCCCAGCAGATCGGCGGGTGCTACGTCCCAAAGCTTCAGGGGCGTCCCGTTGCCCAGCGACATGTTGAGCATCTGGTTGAAGTCGCAATCATACAAGACGCCGTCCCAACCCACGCTGATGAGGTTTCGGCACATCAGTTCGGGCAGCGTCCCGGGGTTGTAGGCTTCGCGCAGCGTGGCCATGTAGGAATCCAGTTTGCCGCTCACCTTCAGATAGCTGGCGAAACGGGTGATGGGCATGTTGGTGATGGTGTAGAGACGGTGAAAGCGGATGCCGTAGCGCTTGAGGAGTTCGCGTTTGTAGTCCGCCTCGAGCGCCTCCTGGGGTGGCGGGAGATTATCGTCCACGGGGTTGTAGACGAGGTTTAAGGCCAAGTCTCCCGGAGGGCCGAACCCCGCCTCGTTCAGATCCCGAAGCGCGCGGATGGATTTTTCAAAGACGCCGTCTCCGCGCTGGGCATTCACGTTTTCCTCGAGATAACAGGGCAGCGAGCAGATGAGTTCCACCCGGTTCTCGCGGTAGAAGTCGATCAGATCCTCCTGGCCCGGCTCGTAGACGACCGTGAGGTTGCAACGAACCATCACGTGGCGGCCCTTGCGGCGGGCAGAGGCGACGATGCGCCTGAAGTGGGTGTTGAGTTCGGGCGCGCCTCCCGTGATGTCGACGTTGGGGATTTGCGAATCTTCGAGCCATTCGATGATGCGGCTCGCCGTCTCCTCGGTCATGATCTCCTTGCGATGCGGGCCCGCGCCCACATGGCAATGCGAGCACTTCTGGTTGCAGTACTTGCCCACGTTGATCTGCAGCGTGGAGAGTTCGGTGCGCTCCAGGCGGGGAACGTCCTCCTGAATGCGGTCTGCGAACTTTAGTGCCCCGTTCGAGGACAGGGGCAAGGAAATGGATGCGGGCATTTTTTCTCCCGAAGCGGTGGCGTTGTTGGCCGTCTCTTTCAGTCTAGACGGTTCGCACGAGTTTTCTGCGAAGTGATTTGATGCGCCTTCTCACGCGCTTGAGCTGAACGCCGTCTTTCGCCTCGATGTGCTGATCCCGCGTGTTCTTGAGAGCTTTGATCTGTTGTTTGACGGCGCTTCTGTCGATTTTGGAGGTGCGCTTCGCCTCGATCAACGGAATGTCGTTTATCTCCTTGAGAGCCCGGATCAGCTGGGTTTTGTCCATGCCGTGGACGCCCGAAATCTTTCCGCCGTACGACAGAGCGGCTTCCTTGAGCTTGGGCACGTTCATCTTGTCGATCTCTTTCGCCGTCAAGACGGGACCCTCGGGTTCGGGTGCCGCCGCTTCCTCTTGGGGAGCTTCCGCTTCCTGTTCGGTGGCTTCCGCTTCGTTTTTTTCTTCTTCCGCCATTTTTCCTCTCCAGTGATAAAACGAATCGCCTCCTCGATGCGTGTCCGCCCGCATCGGTGGAGGATGATCTCGCCGAATGGTTTCTGCCCAAGCGGGCTGACCGCCAAACCTAGCAAAACGGGGTTTCTTGATCAATGGCGTCAGGGGAATGGGGCGCGCCGGGAGCAAAAAGGATTTTGAGAGAGGGCCGAATCGCACCGTGTCCGGGCGAGGCGGAATCGTTTCCCGGGCGGGGGATTTATTCTCCAGATGCGTCGATAGATTCCTTGAGACTTGCCCGCTGGTGGCCGCAATGATAGAAATTGAAAATACATTATTCCGCAGCGCGAATTTTCACTGAAAAAGAGAGGCGTGGCCGTGGCCGAGAAACTACTCGAAGTAAAAGATATGGTGAAGTACTTCCCCGTTCGGGGGGGCGTATTCTCCCGGGTTCGCAACTATGTGCGCGCCGTGGACGGGGTGAGCTTCGATCTGGAGCCGGGCGAGACGCTCGGGCTGGTCGGGGAGAGCGGGTGCGGGAAATCCACAACCGGCCGGGCCATCCTGCGCCTCATCGAGCCGACGTCGGGCGAGGTGAACTTCCAGGGCACCGACGTCTGCTCCCTGAACAGGGAGTCGATGCGCAAGCTGAGGCGGGAGATGCAAATCATCTTCCAGGACCCGTATGCGTCCCTGAACCCGCGCATGACGGTGGGCAGCATCGTCGGCGAGCCGTTGACCATCCACGGCATCGCCAAGGGAAAGGATAAAGAAGAGCAAGTCGCCTCGCTCCTCCACCGGGTGGGTCTGAGGCCGGAGCATATACGGCGCTATCCGCATGAGTTCTCGGGCGGACAGCGCCAGCGCATCGGGATCGCCCGCGCCCTGGCGCTCAACCCGAAGCTCATCATCGCGGACGAGCCCGTCAGCGCGCTCGACGTGTCGATTCAGGCGCAGGTGATCAACTTGCTCGAAGACCTGCAAAAAGAGTTCGGAATCGCGTTCGTGCTCATCGCGCACGATCTGGCCGTCGTCCAGCACGTGAGTGACCGCATCGCCGTCATGTATCTGGGCAAGATCGTGGAGATGTCCACGGCCGACAGGGTGGTGATGGAGCCGAAGCATCCCTATACCGAGGCCCTGCTCTCCGCCGTGCCGATTCCCGACCCGACGCTCAAGAAAAAGCGTATGATCCTGACCGGCGACGTGCCCAGTCCCGTGAACCCTCCCTCGGGGTGCCGATTCCATACGAGATGTCCCTACAAGGAAGACAGGTGCGTCGCGGAGGAGCCGCCGATGCGAGAGATCGCGACGGGCCATTTCGCCGCGTGTCATTTCTCTGAAAAACTCTATGGCGGGGCGCCGAAAACGAACGGGGCGCCCGCGGGCTAGACGGTTCTACCCGTCGCCCGACGATGCGCGGGCGCATCGCTTTTCCTCAGGCGGGGCGCATCGCCCGGCGAGAGCATCGGCCGACGTGTGATGGATGAGAATTCCAAAAAATCAATTTCCCCTCTCCTGCTTTTTGCGCTCTTCACGGCCCTCTTTGCGGCGGGTGCGACCTATTTCGCCCATCGAGCCGTTCAGGGTGTGCTTCTGAGCCGACACGCCGAACGCGACGCGAGGCGCCTGCAGGACCTCAAAACCAGGATGCGTGGCCGCGTCGATTCGTTGCTCGGGAAGATTCAAGGGGCCGAGCTTCTGATGGCGGCGGTTTCGGGTGTCTCGAACAGGGAGGGGAAAGCGCTTTCTTTTCTCCTGGGCGGGGAATCCAGGGAATCCTTCGCCGCCTCGGTGCTGCTCGATGAGCGGGGAGGGATTGTGGACTCGCGCAGGGTGGGGAGTATGCCGCCCCCGGGAGCCGAGGAGAAAGGTCTCTGGTCGGGGGCGAGACGTTCGTTCCTCTCCTTGATGAGGAGAGAAGGGGAGGCGGGACCGCCGAGGAGGAGATTCGACGTTCAATCGAACACACTGAACGGCGCGCCTGTGGTGCTGGTGTTGGCCCCCTCGGCGTCGACCAAGGGTTTTTGGGGCGTCGTCACTTCCGCGGAATCCTTATTGCCCTTGCGAAAGAGCGAACTGGCTCCTGGTGAGAGCATTTTTCTTTTGGCGGAACCCGAGCAGAAGGTGCTCTTCGCCAGGCGGGGGAAAAAGTTCTTCTCTGAGAGCATCGCAGGGGCCTTCAAGAAAGAACTCGCCTCTGCCCTCGGCATTGCGGTTTGCTGCGACTCCGCCGCGTTTAACGCCGCGAACGAGAACAAACGCTCGATGGCGCAGTCCATATTCTACCTCGGGGTGAGACGAATGCGCCTCGTCCACCTGGCGGAACGCTCGGGAACGGGCGCAGGATTGACAATCATGGCTGGTGTGATGATGGCGGGCTGGCTCGCATCGCTCGCCTTGTTTTATTTCCTGAAACCCGGGGAGGAACACATAACCGGAGTTCGCCAGACGAGTGAAGTCGGGGGGGACGAGGAGGCATCCAGACGGCGGCTCGATTCGAATCAACTCGCGCTCATTTGCAGGGTGAGCGAATCAGTCGCGGCAGGCGCGCACTTTAGCGACGTTATTCTCACCGTCGCGCGGGAGGGTTCCCGCTTTTTTTCGACCGACAGGTATTACGCCGCATTGTTCGACGAAGCGACGGAGCGGTTTCAGGAGGTTTGTTCCTCGCGCCTGGGCCAGGCCTACCGGCGCGCCATCACCTCCCCCGACTCCGGCCTGCCGGAGAGGGTCGCCCTCAGGGAAAAAGAGATCGTCGAGGTGCCATACACCGATGAATGGTACGGTGCGCCCGAAGTGCTGAAGGCTGAAAAAGTGGGTGGCGCCGTGGTCTTTCCGCTGGTCGCGCTGGGAAAAGTGGTGGGGCTGGCCTCCTTTTATTTCGATGCCCCCCGGGAGATGACCGATGAGGAGGTAGACTATTGCGCCATTCTCTTTCACCAGGCCGCCGTGGCCATATCGCGGGCCCTGGCCGCCTCCCCGCAGGCCGCCGCTCGCAGGACCCCCCCGGCGGATTCGCCCAAAGACGCAAGCGAAGATGAGGCGTAGCGAGAAAAGATGAACGCGGGGAAGCTGCGGCCGAAGGATTTCGAGGCTCTCTACGCGGGTTTAGCGAGTCCGCCCGCGCGGTTCGACTGCGGAAAAAAGTGCGCGCCCTTTAACGAGGGGGTGCCTTTTTGCTGCGATTCGGGCTGGGTGGTTCCCATCGCCTACCGCGAGGAGTGGAAGTTTCTGAAACCCCGCACGCGGCTCTGGCACGAGTTCAGGCCGCGCTCGGCGTCTGAACTCGCGATGGTCGAAGAAATCGACGAGGAACAGAGCGTGTTCATCGAGTGCCGGGGCGTCGCGCATTGCGAACGGGAAAACCGCTCCGTCTCGTGCCGTACGTTTCCCTATGAACCCTATTTTGATGGCGAGGAGAATTTTCTGGGCCTGGTCTACAACCGGGTGCTGGAGGGAAAATGCTACCTCGTGGATCGCCACCGCGTGGCGACGAAGAAGTTCGTCGGTGAGTTCATCCGCTTCTTCAACCGGCTTTTCGAATTGTTGCCCGGCGAACGCGAACCTTATATCGGACACAGCAGGCGCTACCGACAAAAGATGAGCAGGCGGAAAAAGCCCCTCGTGGTCTTGACGTCCGAGGGTCCCTACGAGGCGGCCTACCGGGGCGGGAAGCTCATCGGGCCCTGGCGGGAGCCCGACCCTCCCGAGAGCGCGTATCAGCCTGGGGAGTGAGCACCGCCATTCCGGCGGCAAATGACATGGAATGATGAGTTAATCTCTCTTTCAACGATCGGGATTGACCTTCGCCTCTGATCGTCATTCCCGCATACGCGGGAATGACGATCAGAACAAAAAGCGGGCGGGCACGGGACCCGCCCCTACGGGGTCGTTTCGATTCGCAGGGTTTGGTAGGGGCGACCCCCGTGGTCGCCCTGATGATGCCGGGCTTCAGCCTTCCATCTCATCCGCCATGTCGGCGATGGCGCGGCCTATCATCAGAGACGCCGTCGCGCCCGGCGAGGGGGCGTTGCACACATGAACCGCGCCCTCCGTCCGGATGATGGAGAAATCATCCAGCAGGCCGCCGGCCCGGTCCACCGCCTGCGCGCGAACGCCCGCTCCTGCGGGAACGAGGTCCGATTCGCGAATCTCGGGCATGAGCTTTTGCAGCGCGCGCGTGAAGGCGGATTTACTGACCGAGCGGACCATCTCGCCCAGCCCCGTCTTCCAGTATTTAAGAGCCAGTCTCAGGAAGCCGGGGTAGGTGAGGGTTTCGAAGAGATCGTAGGGGTCGATGCGCGTTTTCGTATAACCCTCTCGCATGTAGGCCAAAACGGCGTTCGGCCCCGCCTCGACGCTCCCGTCCACGCGGCGGGTGAAGTGCACTCCCAGAAAGGGAAACGCGGGGTCCGGCACCGGGTAGATCAAGCTCTTGACGAGCGAGCGACGCTCGGGCGTGAGTTCGTAATACTCACCCCGAAAGGGCACGATCTTCATCGGCGGCGCTCCACCCGCGAGCTTGGCGATTCTATCGGCGTAAAGTCCCGCGCAGTTCACGATGAGTTTGCCCGCAAAATCCCCTGCCGTCGTCTCGACGCGTCTTTCTCTTTTGAAGACGGTGATTCCGGTGACTTGCGTGGAGGTCTCGATTCTCTGCCCCGCTTCGGTGACGATACGCGCATAGGCGCGCACGACGGCGCCATAGTCGATGATGCCCGTGGAGGGTACCCGAAGGGCCTTGACGCCACGGGTATGGGGCTCGATTTCCTTGAGTTCTTCGGGTCCCAGAACAGCGATGTTCTCGATGCCGTTCGCTACGCCGCGGCGGCGTAGTTCCTCGAGCCGTGGGATTTCCGCCTCGGTGGTGGCGACGACCACCTTGCCGCAGATCTCGTGGGCGATGCCGTGTTCCTGCGCGAAGCGCACCATGGCCGCCGCGCCCTCCACACAGGTCTTCGCCTTGAGCGAGCCGGGGCGGTAGTAGAGTCCGGCATGAATCACGCCGCTGTTGTGGAGCGATTGGTGGCGGCCGACGCCGGTTTCTTTCTCCAGGACGAGGACGCGCTTCTCGGGGTGGCGGCGGGTGATCTCCATGGCGGTGGAAAGGCCGAGTATACCGCCTCCGATGACGATGACGTCCCACGCTGTCCGGTTCATTGTCCAACCTCGAAACCATGATAAGAAAAGACGAGAAATTTTCAGGCGAAGAGGATACCCCAACGAAGCGCAAATGGCTTGTTGACATCAGGTTTTCCGCTCACTATCCTTGAATCGGGCAATCATACCGAGAACAAAAAATCGGCAAATGCCGATATTAAGAGGTTTTCCCTTAGAATTCGTCATCCACGAAGGGCAGAACCGGGTGCCGTTGAAACAGAGGAAACGCTCATTAGTCAGGCTCGACAAGTTTATTATCCATCTCACCCCAATCAAGGAGAATATCCGATGAAAAAGGCAATGAAGTTCATACTCGCTTCCGTCGTGGCGGTTTCGCTGGCGGGCGTGGCGGTTCCGGCGAGCGCCGCGAAGTTCCTCGTGGTCGGCGGCGGCTCCACCACGGGCGTGTACTATCAGGTGGCGCTGAACGTCTGCAAGCTGGTGAACAAGACCTTGAAGAGCAAGGGTTATAACTGCATCGGTCGTCCCGCGCTGGGTTCGGTGTTCAACATCAACGCCATCAAGCGCGGTCTGCTGAACTTCGGCGTCGCCCAGTCCGACAGGAACTTTCAGGCGTATAACGGCACGGCCGACTGGAAGGGCAAAGCCTACAAGGGTCTCCGGAGCGTCTTCAGCGTTCACCCGGAAACCATCATGCTCGTCGCGCGCGCGGATTCGGGCATCATGAAGGTATCGGACATCAAGGGGCGCCGCATCAACATCGGCAACCCCGGCTCCGGCCAGCGCGGAAACGCGACAGACATCCTGAGAATCTACGGCATCGACCAGAACAAGGACATCAAGGCCGAGGGCTTGCAGCAGGGCGGGGCGAACCGCGCGCTGGTGGACAAGAAGATCGACGCGTTCTTCTACACCGTCGGCAACCCCTGGGGCGGCGGTCTGGAGATCTCCAACAGCACGGCGATTCGCATGATTCCCGTGAACTCCATGGGCATCCAGAAGCTCGTGGCCGGCAAGCCCTACTACGTGATGACGAACATCCCGGGCGGCATCTACAAGGGCGTCAACAAGGACGTGCCCACCTACGCGGTGAAGGCCACCTTCGTGACCGGCTCCAAGCAGCCCAACGACGTGGTCTACAACGTCGTGAAGACCATCTTCGATAATCTCGACCAGCTCCGCGCCACGCACGCGGCGTTCAAGTACCTGACGAAGAAAGACATGCTCGGGGGCCTCTCGGCTCCCTTCCATCCGGGCGCCACGCGTTATTACAAGGAAAAAGGCTTGATGAAGTAGCGTAATTTCGGACGAACGTCCGCCGCATGGGCCGGGGGGCCGAGCGCCCCCCGGTTTCGTGTGGTGATTCGAATTTCGATCTTTCAACGAAGTGAGGGAATTATTTGAGGGTGAATGAATGAGCGAGCCGGGTGATTCCGCTGACGTTTTGGGCGCAGGGATCGACGAAGAATCCAAGCGGGCGGCGGAGGAAATCGCCGCCGAAGCGGAATCCGGCGGGCGGCAGCCCAAAAACCTCACGGCCTGGCTCGTATCTGTTCTGGCGATTTCCTGGTCCTGTTTTCAGCTCTATATCGCCTACACCCCCCTGAACTCCATCATCGCCAGAAGCATCCATCTCACCTTCGCCATCACGATGGTCTATCTGGCCTTCCCGGGGACGAAAAAGCCCGGTGAGAGTTGGGTTCAGCGCGTATCTCTCCAGCTATTCCCCGGATTCTTGCGGCCCCAGCGCTCCACGCGGGAGGTCATCCCCTGGTACGACTACGCGCTGGCGATCATCGCAGGCATGGGCGCGCTCTACATGGCCTGGGACTACGTGAACATCATCCAGCGCTCGGGCCTTCCCATTCAGCGCGACGTCATGGTGGGAGCGATTCTCGTCATCCTCCTGTTGGAAGCGGCGCGCCGCGCGCTCGGACCCGCGCTACCGATTCTCGCCATCTTATTCTTGCTTTATTGCTTCGTGGGTCCCTATATGCCCTCTTTCATCGCGCATCCGGGCATTCCGCTCGAATTCGTGGTGGACCACATGTATCTGAGCGACAGCGGCATTTGGGGCGTGCCCATCGGGGTTTCGACGAGCTTCGTGTTCCTCTTCGTGCTGTTCGGCTCCCTGCTCGACAAGGCGGGGGCGGCGAACTACTTCGTGCAGGTGGCCTTCGCGGCGCTGGGCCGCTTCCGGGGCGGACCCGCCAAGGCGGCCGTGGTCGCCTCAGGGATGACGGGTCTTGTTTCGGGCTCATCCATCGCGAACGTGGCGACGACGGGCACCTTCACGATTCCGCTGATGAAAAAAGTGGGCCTGCCCGACTACAAGGCGGGCGCCGTGGAGGTGGCCGCGAGCACGAACGGACAGCTCATGCCGCCGGTCATGGGCGCCGCCGCGTTCATCATGGCGGAATTTCTGGGTCTGGCCTATCTCGACGTGGTGCGCGCCGCCATACTGCCGGCCCTGCTCTCCTATATTGCCCTTTTCTACGTGGTTCACTTAGAAGCGCTCAAGCTCGACTTGAGGCCGCTCGAAGCGGATGAGTTGCCCTTGTTCTGGAACACGCTCATCAGCGGCATCCACTACGTCGTTCCCATCCTGGCGCTGATCTACACGCTCGTCATCCTGCGCATGTCGGCGGTTGCGTCGGCCTTCAACGCGATTCTGCTGACCATGGCGATCATCGTCGTCCAGCGTCCCATGCAAAACACCATCGCCGTTCTGCGAGACATGAAACGGGAGAAGGGCGTCGCCCACCTGCGGGATTTGTTCGGCGAAGCGCATTTCAATGAATTGGAAGATCGCCTCTGGCACGGGGTGCTCGCAGGCTTCGGCGAGAGCTTCGGCGACGTGTGGCAGGGCATGCTGGCCGGGGCGAAGAACATGATGGGCATCGGCGTGGCGACTGCGGCGGCGGGCATCATCGTCGGCACCGTCACGCTCACCGGTCTCAGCGGCCGCTTCATCGAACTGATCGAAATCGTCTCCCTGGGCAACGTGGTGCTCATGCTCCTGCTCACGGCGGTGTGCTCCCTCGTCCTGGGGATGGGACTGCCCACGACGGCGAACTACATCGTCATGGCGACGCTCACCGCGCCCGTCATCGTGGGCCTGGGCGGCAAGGCGGGCCTCGTGGTTCCGCTGCTCGCGGCCCATCTGTTCGTCTTTTATTTCGGCATCCTGGCCGACGACACGCCGCCCGTGGGTCTCGCCGCGTTCGCCGCCTCGGCGATAGCCAAGTCGGACCCCATCCAGACGGGCGTGCAGGGCTTCGTCTATGACTTGCGGACCGCCGTGCTGCCCTTCGTGTTCATCTACAATCTGGAGTTGTTGATGATGCAGGGGGTCGGACCCAAGGGCGAGATCATCTGGATCAACGACGTGATGAAAATCGTCTGGGTGTGCTTTGTCTCCCTTGTGGCGATGTTCTCCTTCGCGTCCGCGCTTCAGGGTTATTTCGCCGATAATTGCAACTGGGGCGAGCGGGCGCTCTTGATGGTGGTGAGCATCTCGGCGTTCCGGCCCTCGCTCATAACGGGCTTCACGGGCGGGCCGCGCCCCGTCGTGCAGCTTCTGGCGGTGGCGGTGTTCGCCGCCTTGTACTGGTATCAGCACAGCAGGCGAAACAGGCAAACGGCGCAGCCCGCGCCCGCCTGACCCGCGCTCGCTACCAAACCCCGTTTCACCCGGGCTTTTCTCCCCTTTGGTTCCAGTGCGAGAAAGGGTTGTGGTACGCTAGGCCGCCTCATCGGGGCGTGGCGCAGCCTGGTAGCGCGCCTGCTTTGGGAGCAGGAAGTCGGAGGTTCAAATCCTCTCGCCCCGACCAGAGAAAAATATTCTCTTTGAAGCCCTTTCACGCCGAGGGGGCGGTCGCGCTCCGAAATCGTGAATTTACCCCCTCCCGGACTGCGCAAACCCACCGGATTCTGATACCTTATGGGTGAAGAAATCCCTTAATTAAAATCGTTGCATTTTTTCACAGGAGTGTGCTCGTGCCGGATAATTCTCTACCTCTTTCCCGCTTCAAGGTGCTCGACCTCACCCGCGCGCGGGCCGGCCCCACGGCGGTTCGCCAGTTCGCGGACTGGGGGGCGGACGTCATCAAGATAGAAGCGCCTCCATCGAGCGGCTATGCGGACAACATGATGAATCCCCGGAGCGGCTATGAGGCGCAAAACCTCCACCGCAACAAAAGGGCCATGACGCTCAACCTGCGGGAGGAAAAGGGCCGCGAGATATTCTTCCGCATGGTGCAAAACGCCGACCTCGTGATCGAGAACTACCGGCCCGACGTGAAGCACCGCCTGGGGGTGGATTACGAGGCCTGTCGCTCGGTCAACCCGCGCATCGTCTACGGGAGCATCTCCGGCTTCGGGCAGGAGGGTCCTTATCAAAAGCGTCCGGGGCTGGATCAGATAGCCCAGGGGCTGAGCGGCCTCATGTCCGTTACCGGAAAGCCGGGAGACGGCCCCATGCGGGTGGGCATCCCGATTGCCGACCTCTCCTCGGGCTTCATGCTCGCCCAAGGGCTTCTCATCGCTTTGCTGGAGCGCGAAGTATCCGGCGAGGGGCAATGGGTGCACACGTCCCTGCTCGAAGCCCAGATCCAGATGATGGACTTTCAGGCCGCCAGATATCTGCTGTTCGAGGAGGTGCCCACACAGCAGGGAAACAACCACCCCACCTTTTTGCCTGCGGGCGTTTTCGAGACCGCAGACGGGCGGATCAACATCCAGTCCGGCCCCCAGCATCTTTGGGAGCGCCTCGCGCACGCCCTGGAAATGCCCGAACTCATCGAACATCCCGACTATACGAATATGGAGAAGCGCTTTGAGAACGGCGAGGCGCTGCACGAGACCATCACGCACCGGACGCGGACGAAGCCGGGGGCCGAGTGGATTGAGATTCTCAATAAGGCGGGAATCCCCTGCGGGCCCATCTACACGGTCGACCAGACGTTCGCCGACCCCCAGGTGAAGGGACTGAACATGTCGCCAGAAGTTCAGCATCCCGAAATGGGGTCGATAAAGATCGTGGGCCAGGCGGTGAAGCTTGCGCGAACGCCGCAGAAGATGCGCAACGCGGCGCCCGAGTTGGGGGCGCATACGGAAGAGATTTTGAAGGAAATGGGCTACGATGCGGAATCGATAGATCAATTGCGAGATGAGGGCATCGTCTGAAAACAATCCTGCCTCCTCGGGGGGCGCAGCGTATGGAGCATGGAATGCAGTTATCGACGGAGAAAATGGCTTTCGAAGTGGATGCGGGAATCGGTTGGATGATCTTCAATAACCCCGAGCGGAGAAACGCGCTCTCGCTCGAGATGTGGGGGGCCATCACCGAGATACTCGAAAATTTCGAGGCCGACGACGCCATCCGCGTCGTGGTGATGAAGGGCGCGGGAGACAAGGCGTTCGTCTCGGGCGCGGATATCTCCCAGTTCGCTAAAAACAGGAGCAACGCCGAGCAGGCCGCCGAGTACACGCGGATATCGGAAGAAGCCAAAGAGATCATGGTGGGGATGAAAAAGCCTCTGATCGCCATGATCCAAGGCTACTGCCTGGGTGGTGGGCTGGGCATCGCGCTGAACGCCGACATCCGCATTGCTTCGGATGATTCGCAGTTCGGCATCCCTGCCGGGCGTCTGGGCATCGCCTATGGTTTTGACAACCTGAAGCAGCTCGTCGATTTAGTTGGACCCGCGAAGGCGAAGGAGATTCTCTTCACCGCCCGGCGCATCCCGGCGGCGAAAGCGCTCGAAATCGGGCTGTTGAACGACGTCGTGCCTGTGGATGAACTGGAGGATGTCGTGGTGGATATGGCTTCCACCATCGCGAACAACGCGCCGCTTTCGGTCAAGTCGTCCAAGTTCACCATCGGCGAAGTGGTGAAAGACGGCGCGGACCGCGATTTCGAGATGATCGCCAGAATCTCGAAAGAATGCTTCGACAGCGCCGATTATAAGGAAGGCCGCACGGCGTTCATGGAGAAGAGAAAGCCCGTATTCACGGGCAGATAGAGCACCGGGCCGGGAGAATCCGATGAACGAGGAGATATATACGGACGTCACCTCCCCCGCAGGCATTCCCAGAATACCGGATGAGGCTCTGAAACCCAGACCCGAGACGTTAGAGGGCGCTGTTCTCGGGATTTTGGAGAACAACAAGGAGTTCTCCGACTGGGTGCTGGACAGGGTGCGCGACCGGCTTCGGGCGTCCTTTGAAATCACAGAAGTCGTCCAGCGCCGCAAGCATCACCTCGCCCAGGCGGCATCCCCTGAAATTCTCGATGAGTTGAACGCGCGCTGCGACGTCGTTCTCGTCGGCGTGGGCCACTGAGGCTCCTCCACGTCGTGGAGTGTCCGCGACGCGGTGGAGCTTGAGAGGCTGGGAAGTCCCGCCTGCGTCATCGTGAGCCGGGGCTTCAGCCATAGTGGCCGCGCGATAGCGCGAAGGCAGGGCTACGGCGGCCTGCCCATCATCGAGATGGACCATCCCTTGGCCGCTCCCGAGAGAGAGGCGCTTCACCCCAAGGCGGACGCCGTCGTGGCGGAGGTTATCCACGCGCTCACGGTGGATGCGGGAGAACTCCAGGCCGAATACAGGGAGAAGAAATTCAGAGGCCCCCGGAATCTTTGCCCGAAATAGGGGGAGGTGGAACTTGGCCGGCAGCGTCGAAAACCCCTCCGTGGAGGCGGGCAGGCGGGTTCTGCCGATCACCGGCTCCCTCGATGAGGTGAACGCCTATTTCTACGAGCGCGGCTGGACGGACGGGCTGCCCATCGTCCCGCCCACGCGCGAGCGCGTGGAGCATCTTCTCGGCGGCTGGCCGGGAGAGCCGGACGAGGAAATCGCCGAGGTTCCTCCCCTGATGGGGGTGGCGACGGTTCGCGCGATTGCTGTGAACGCCGTGATGGCGGGCTGCGCGCCCGAATATCTGCCCGTCGTCGTCGCAGCCGTCTCGGCCATCACCAAGCCGCGCTATGGCCTCAGCCATCGGCAGACGACGACGCACCCCGCCACCGCGCTCATCATCGTGAACGGCCCCATCGCAAGGCGTCTCAAGATAAACTCCGGCTCGGGCCTTTTCGGCCCCGGCTGGTGGGCGAACGCGACGATAGGCCGCGCGCTCAGGCTCTGCCTTATCAACCTGGGCGGCGCCGTCCCCGGCGAGGTGGACCGCGCCCAGCACGCCCATCCCGGCAAATACACCTACTGCATCGCCGAGAACGAAGACGCGAACCCCTGGGAGCCCTATCACGTGGAGCGTGGCTTCGCGCGGGATGAGAGCACCGTCACCATGATGTGCGGCGAGGCGCCGCACTGCATCACCGACAACTACAACACCGAGCCCCACGCGCTTCTCTTCGGTTATGCGGACTCGATGGCGACGCTGGGCGGGAACAACCTCTCCTCCCAGGGAGAGCCCGTGCTCGTCATGGCGCCCGAGCACGCCGCCTACATCGCGCGGGCGGGCTGGAGCAAGGCGGACGTGAAGCGTTGTCTCTTCGAGAAGGCGAGAAAGCCCTGGAAGCACGTGGGCGTTCGCGGAAAATCAAAAGGCCCCACCTTTCCCGTCTGGGTGGACAGGACGAACCCCGACGCATCCGTTCCCATCCTCACCCATGCGGACGCCCTCATCCTCATCGTCGGAGGCGGCGAGGGCCAAAAATCCATGTGGATTCCCACCCCCGGCGCGCAGACGCTGAGCGTCATCGAGAAAATCCGGGAGTAGGGGAGGAGTTGTGGTAATATCCCGCAGTCCTGATGCGCGGAAACGATAGGAGAAAGTGAATGTGTCAAACCAAGCCGTGGGATGCGGCGGATCACCTTAAGACCAAAGAGGATATCGCTCTTTATCTCGAAGCGGCTTTCGAGGATGGCGACCCGGCCCTCATCGCGGCTGCGTTGGGAGACGCGGTGAGGTCCAAGGGCATGACGAAGGTCGCCGCCGAGGCCGGTCTGGGTAGGGAGAGCCTCTACAAGGCGCTCTCTCCCGAGGGAAATCCCGAGTTCGCCACCGTGCTCAAGGTCATGCGCGCCCTGGGCCTTCGGCTTCGCGCGTCCGCTTGAGCGCCCGATAACGATTTCTGACAAATTTGGGCGGGCTATGCCGGTATTTCCCCCTTTAACCCATACCCAGTCTTTCTGAATGTCTCATCCACCCCGCCGGCTCTTGAATTCCGCAAAATTTTTAGTTGTGCGGAACATCTTCGTCATGCTATTTTTTTAGTATCAGCGCGACAGGATATGAGGTTGTTTACTTATTTGATTTTTGCCCGTGAGGGCCCCACGAGGAAGGAGTATCACGATGAAAAAGCACCTGCTCACCCTATTTTGCGCGTTTGCCGCCGTGGCGGTAATCGCAAGCGCCGCGTTCGCCGCCAGCCCGACGCTCGAGACGGTGAAAAAGCGCGGCCAACTCATTTGCGGCGTCAACACAGGCCTCACGGGTTTTTCGGCGCCCGACGACAAGGGCGTCTGGAGGGGTTTCGACGTCGATTACTGCCGCGCCGTCAGCGCCGCGGTTTTCGGCAATCCCGACAAGGTGACCTACAAGCCGCTGACCGGCAAGACGCGCTTCCCGGCGCTTCAATCCGGTGAGATCGACGTCCTCTCGCGCAACACGACGTGGACCTTCAAGCGCGACGTGAACCTGGGCTTCGAGTTCGTGGGCGTGATGTACTACGACGGCCAAGGCTTCATCACCCGCAAGTCCCTCGGCGTCAAGAGCGCCAAGGAACTCGGCGGCGCTTCGGTCTGCATCCAGACGGGCACCACGACCGAGCTCAACCTGGCGGATTTCTTCCGCAGCAACAAGATGAAGTTCAAATCCGTCGTCGTCGAGGACGCGGCCGAGGCGCGCCAGAACTACGCCGCCAACCGCTGCGACGCCTACACGACGGACCGCTCCGGCCTCGCCGCCCAGCGCTCCGTGCTCAAGAACCCGGACGCGCACTTGATTCTGCCCGAAATCATCTCCAAGGAGCCGCTCGGCCCCGTCGTGCGCCACGGCGACAACGTATGGGGCGACATCGCCCGCTGGGTGCGCAACGCGCTCATCGTCGCCGAGGAGCTCGGCATCACCTCGAAGAACGTCGACGCCATGAAGAAATCGAACAACCCCGAGGTCAAGCGCATGCTCGGCCAGGAGGGCGACTTCGGCAGCATGCTCGGCCTCTCGAAGGACTGGGTCTACAACGTCATCAAGGGCGTGGGCAACTACTCCGAGATTTACGAGCGCCACATCGGTCCCAAGACGGCCATCGGCCTCGCGCGCGGCTACAACCAACTCTGGACGAAGGGCGGAATTCTCTACTCGCCTCCGTTCCGTTAAGCTGTTTCTGCAACCGGTAACATGAACCCGCTCCGGCCTTGGGGATTTCCCCGGGGCCGGGCGGCGCGTTCTCGAAGCAAAGATACCGCGCCGGCGACTTCGCACTCCGGGGGCTCGAAATGGCGGTAGACTCTCAAGACGGCGGCGGACGGCCAAGCGCCGCCCGCTGGTGGTACGACCCCAAAGTCCGGGCGATCGCGTTCCAGGTCGCCTTCGTGCTGGCCCTCATCGGCCTTGGCGTCTACCTGATCCACAACACGATCATCAATCTCGAGAAACGCAACATCAAGGCGGGGTTCGATTTCCTCGGCAACCCGGCGGGCTTCGAGATTCCCCTCACGCTCATCCCGTATTCCGTCGAGGCGGGCTCGACCCACGGCGCGGTATTCATCGTCGGCCTGCTGAACACGCTCCTGATTTCGGTCTTGGGCATCGTGCTGGCGACGATTCTGGGTTTTATTCTCGGCGTGCTCAGGCTCTCCAACAACTGGCTGGTCTCGCGTCTGGTGGGGGTCTATATCGAGAGCGTGCGCAACGTGCCGCTGCTGCTGCAATTTCTGTTCTGGCACTTCGCCGTCTTTCAGACGCTCCCCCTGGTGCGCCGGGCGATACCGCTGTTCGACACGATTTATATCCACAACCGAGGCCTCACGGTGCCGAAGCCTATCCCGCAGCCGGGCTTCTCGGTGGTCGTGATATCGGTTTTCATCGCCATTGCGGCGGTCGTCTATCTCAAAAAATGGGCGCGCAGGCGCCAGGACGCGACCGGGGAGCAGTTCCCCGTGTTCTGGGCGTCGCTCGGCGTACTGATAGGCGCGCCGCTGCTCGCCTCGGCTGCGGCCGGTTTTCCGCTGACCTGGGAATACGCCGAACTGGGCCGGTTCGACTTCACGAGCGGCCTCGAAATCCAGATAGAGTTGTTCGCTTCGCTGGCCGCGCTCACGGTCTACACATCTTCGTTCATCGCCGAAATCGTCCGCGCCGGCATTCTCGCCGTCTCGCGCGGCCAGCAGGAAGCCGCCTATTCGCTGGGGGTCCGGCCGGGGCCGACGCTCAGGCTCGTCATCATTCCCCAGGCGCTCCGGGTCATCGTGCCGCCGCTGGTGAGCCAGTACCTGAACCTGATGAAAAACTCCTCGCTCGGCATCGCCATCGGCTATCCCGATCTGTTCAACGTCTTCGGCGGCATCTCGCTGAACCAGACCGGCCAGGCCATCGAGATCATCGCCATGTGCGTGGTGGTGTATCTCACCTTCAGCCTGCTGATCTCGCTCTACATGAACTGGTACAACCGGCGCATATCGCTGGTGGAGAGGTGATGCCATGAGCGATATTACAAACAATCCCGGCAGGAGCTTCGTCCGCACCGAGAATATCCCGCAGGCGCCGCCTCCCGTCTCGACCGTAGGAATAGTCGGCTGGATACGGGCGAACCTTTTCTCCTCGCCGACCAATACGGCGCTCACGCTGCTGACGATTTATTTCCTCTATCTGGTCGTGCCGCAGCTGTTCGAGTGGGCCTTCGTCAACTCGCTCTGGGAAGGGGAGTCGAACAAGGATTGCCGGGGGATTGAGGGCGCCTGCTGGGTTCTGATACCGAAACGATTCGGGCAGTTCATCTACGGCTTCTACCCCGAGTCCGAGCGCTGGCGGGTGAACCTCACCTTCATCCTGTTCTGCATCAATCTGTTGCCGGTGCTATCGGACAGGGTGCCGGGCCGCACTTTCGCAGCGCTTTTCCTCGTCTTCGGTTTTCCGATTGTCGCCTACATTCTGCTCCACGGCGCTTTCGGCCTCGCCGCCGTACCGACGCACAAGTGGGGCGGCCTGACGCTCACCCTCGTCTTCGCCTCGGTCGCCATCCTGTTCTCCTTGCCGATCGGGATTCTGCTCGCGCTCGGGCGGCGCTCGGAGATGCCCGTCATCCGCACGATTTGCATCGCTTTCATCGAGCTCTGGCGCTCGGTGCCGCTCATCACGGTGCTCTTCATGGCCTCTTTCATGCTGCCGCTGTTCACGCCCGAGGGGGTGAACGCCAACGAACTGCTGCGCGCCCTGATCGGGTTCATCATGTTCGCATCCGCCTATATGGCCGAGGTCGTGCGCGGCGGCTTGCAGGCCCTGCCGAAGGGGCAGACCGAAGCGGCCCAGGCGCTGGGGCTGAACTACAGGAAGTCGATGCAGCTCATCATCCTGCCCCAGGCGCTCAAGATAGTGATTCCGGGCATCGTCAACACCTTCATCGCCCTGTTCAAGGATACCGCCCTGGTCTCTATCATCGGGCTGTTCGACTTGCTGCTCGTGGCCCGCTCCTCGGTGACGGACCCCAAATGGCTCGGCCTGGAGCATGAATCCTACATCTTCGCGGCTCTCATCTATTTCATATTCTGCTTCAGCATGTCGCGCTACAGCCTGTGGCTCGAGCGCAAGCTCGACACGGGCCACCAAAATTAAGCGGGAGGAACCGATCCATGAGTGAAAACGCGGGCGAAGCCGGGGCCGTAGATACGGAAACCCTTTCGGACGAGCCGATTATCCGCATCGAGGGCATGAACAAGTGGTTCGGCCAGTTCCACGTTCTGCGCGACATCGACCTCACCGTCTACCGGGGCGAGCGCATCGTCATCTGCGGGCCCTCGGGTTCGGGCAAATCGACGCTCATCCGCTGCATCAACCGCCTGGAAGAACACCAGAAAGGCGCCATCGTGGTGGAAGGCATCGAGTTGACGGGCGACCTGAAACAAATCGATAACGTGCGCCGTGAAGTCGGCATGCTGTTCCAGCAGTTCAACCTCTTCCCGCACTTGACGGTTTTAGAGAACTGCGCACTCGCCCCCATCTGGGTGCGCAAGACGCCCCGGGCGGAGGCCGAAGAAATCGCGATGGAATACCTCACCCGCGTCAAGATTCCCGAGCAGGCCCTGAAATACCCCGGCCAGCTATCGGGCGGCCAGCAGCAGCGCGTCGCCATTGCGCGCTCACTGTGCATGCGGCCCAAGATTATGCTGTTCGACGAGCCGACATCGGCACTTGACCCCGAGATGATAAAAGAAGTGCTCGACGTGATGGTCGAACTCGCCGAGACCGAGATGACGATGCTGGTCGTGACGCACGAGATGGGTTTTGCTCGGCAGGTCGCCCACCGGGTGATCTTCATGGACGAGGGCCAGATCGTCGAGCAGAACGAACCCGAAAAATTCTTCTACCACCCCCAATCGGACAGAACGAAACTCTTCCTCAGTCAGATATTGTCGCATTAGGGAGTCGAACGCCGAGCCCTAGTGTGTTCGGTGGTTGTACTCCTGCGTGTATTGTAGGAAAGATGCGTATCCAGCGTAGGGAGCGACGGATTAACTAGATAATAGATGATTGCTAGGAGGAAACAGGTTCATGAGAATCAAGCCGAAACCGCTTGATATTGGAGTTGAAACCGGCTTTGGTGCGAACGATCTCTTTTTGCGTAAAGATTTCGCTGATCGCCTTACCAACCTTGTCAAAAATATAGAAGATCCGACTGTCTTTTTGCTGGATGCTCCGTGGGGAGACGGGAAAACCACGTTCCTTAAGCAGTGGGCGGGAGAGTTGAGAAGCGCCGATATTCCCGTGATTGAATTCGATGCGTTTGCTCGGGACTATCAAGCGGACCCGTTCATTACCCTGTCGGCGGAGATATTTGCTGCAGCTCAAAAGGTAGAATCAATCGAAGATTCCACTCGTGCGAATTTTATTGAGCGCGCGAAATCATTAGGGAAGGCTTCTCTCTCCATCATCGCTCAAATCGCGATAAGCAAAATCACCTCTGGCGAATTGTCGCTTGAAGATGTCAAGAAACTGGGTGAAGTCCCGATGGATGATGTTTCGGCAATAATAGGGGAGCGTTTGAAAGCAGCAGAAGCGGATACGAAGTTGCTGTCTTCTTTTCGCGAGGCGCTTGAGGAACTAGCGAAAGGGATGTCCACTGAAGAAGGAACGCCGCTCGTCTTGATTGTCGATGAGCTTGATCGGTGCCGTCCTTCTTTTGCGGTGGAACTCATAGAGAAGATAAAACACGTTTTCGCGGTTCCAGGTGTACATTTCGTGCTGTCGGCCCACCTTCCGCAGTTGGCTAAAATTTTCCAGAACACACACGGCCTTGGCGACGAGAAACATGCTCTCACATATCTTGAGAAATTCTACGATGTGCAGTTGAGGTTATCGGCCTCATCAATGTTAACAGGTACGGTTACAAGAAAATATATTACTTATCTATGGGGTCGGAACCAGTTTAATTTGGTGCCTATGGATCCTGATAAGTGCATGGTTTTCCTGGAATCACTGGAATGTATTTTCCGAAATCGTCAGGTTTCATTGAGAACGGTAGAAAAAATAATGACGAACATTGCTTTATACTATGCAGGGGCCTCTTCGGGAGGTGGCAATCCTGTCTTCGTGTCGGGCATTTGTATTATTCGACATTACGCCCCGGAATTGTATGAAAAAATTGCATCGTCAAACGCAACTTGGGAAGATATTGATGGATTCTTCGAATTTGGTAGTTGGTCTAAAGAACGCTACTCTTCTTTATTCGAAGCTTACTGGCGCCTTATATTCGACTGCCTTGACGATAAATCAATGGAGTCTCAGCTAAGTGATTTTTTACACAACAAGGGAGAGGCATTGGAAATCCTCTCCAAAATTGCGGCTCAAGTTGACAATTTCTACCCTTCCGGCCCGTAGGCTCCCGGTGCCAGGGCTTCGATGTCCGTGACGACGTCCAAAATCACGGGGCCTTTGTTCATGCTGAAGGCTTTGTCGATCGCAGAGCCGAGTTCGCCCGGTTTTTCGACGCGAATGCTCTCGGCGCCCATCGACCTTGCGATCTCGTAGAAATTCGTGCGGTTGAAGCGCCAGAGTTCGTGCGCTTGGCCGTGCTGCTCCCCGCCGTAGGCGTCGTCGAAAATCTTGGTCTCCTGGTTCTGGGAGCCGTTGTTGTTCACGAGTATGACGGCGTTGATGCCCCAGCGCACGGCGGTCTCGATTTCCCCGATGTGATACCAGAAACCCGCATCGCCGGTGAAGAGGATGACGGGCCGCTCGGGCGCGCCGCACTTGGCCCCCAATGCCGCCGGGAATCCCCAGCCCAGGTGGCCCGCCGCGCGCATGAAGCTGATGCCGGGGCTTTTGAGGTCGAGATAACCGCCCGTCCACATGCCCGAGTGCCCGGTGTCGGCGAGCACGATGGCGTCAGACGGCAGGTGTTCGCTCAGCGTCTTGCAAATCCGCTCGGGCCGCATGGGTGAATCGTCTGAATTCAGGAACGGCGCGAACTCGGCCCGCCACGCAGCGCCCATCTCGTTCACGCACGCGAGCCATTCGCCGCGATCAGGAGCGGGACCCGCCGCCTCAATCAATTTTTCGAGCGAGATTTTCGCATCGCCCATGATGGAGGCCTTAAGCGGGTAGTTGCGTCCGAGTTCTTCGGGGTCGATGTCGAGTTGAACGGCGGGCGTTCCTATCTTCGGCACGCGCCAGAAGTGGGTGGTCATGCCGCCGGTCTGGGTGCCGATGAAAAAGACGAGATCGGCTTCGGATACCAATTCGTTCGCGCTTCTCCTCGAATAAGAGCCCACCACGCCGACCGAGAGGGGATGATCGCCCGGGATGGTTTCCTTGCCGTTCATCGAGGTGGCGACGGGAATTTGCAGTTTTTCGGCAAGCGCCACCAACTCGGCGTTTGCGCCGGAGGTCCGCACGCCGCCCCCTGCGACGATGATGGGCCGCTTCGCCCCCCCGATGACTTCCAGCGCATGGGTGATGCTCGCTGGCTCCGGCTCGGGCCTGAAGGCGGGCACTTGCCTGAAATTCTCCTCCACGATGAGTTTGAGATCGGCGACTTCTTGTTCCACCTGCCCCAGGTTCCCGCTGAAGCGCAGGTGCACGGGCCCGGGCGTGCCCGAGGTGGCGACGCGGAAGGCTTGTCTGAGCAGATCGGGAAACCGCTCGACGGATTCCACCGTGGCGTTGAATTTGGTGACCGGGTCGAACGCGCTGATGTCCTCTGTTTCCTGGTAGGCGTTCCGGTAGCGGATTTGGGGCGTGGTGCCGCCCGTGAACGCGATGAGGGGCGTGCAGGCGAGGTGGGCGTCGCGAAGTCCCGCCGCCAGGTTAACGCCGCCGACGATTTGGGCCATGCAGACGCCGGGGCGGCCCGAGGCGCGCGCGTAGCCGTCCGCCATGTAGGCAGCGGCCTTCTCCCCGTGCGTCAGGACGCGGGCGATGTTCGTCCCGCGCTCATCCATCTGGGCGAGGGAGTGGCTCAGAATCGTCGGCACGAAGAAAATGTGGGTGACGCCGTAGGCGTGGAGGGCGTCAGCCATGAACTGCGCCCCGCTCATCTTGGGCATGTTTTTCTCATCCTCGGAAAGTGTGGGTTATGAAACCTTTATCATCCGTTTCGCCTCATCGACGCCGGCGATATCGCGGCCCATCTCGCCCGCGATTCGCGCGATGCGCGCGACGTGATCGGCGTTATCGCCCAGCTCGCCGGGGTGGAGATAGGGCTCATCCTCGGTGCCCACGCGCACGTGGCCGCCGTGCATCACCGCCATCGTCTGCATGTGGATGTGCGTGGGGCCGGTGGCGCTCGCGATGTAGATCGAATCCGCAGGCAGGTTCACCACGCGGTGTAAGAACTCGCTCAGCGAGGGCGGCGACCACGCCCCGCCCGGACGCCCGAAGAAGCACGTCATCAAAACGGGCGGCTCGAGCAGCCCTTTCTGGAGCAAATCGTCGATCATCCACGTCTCGCCCAGGGTGAAGACCTCGAACTCGGGCTTCACGTTATAGTCCTTGCAAAGCCGCATCATCTCGGCGAGTTCCTCGCGGGGGTGGAGCATCATCACGTCGCGCGCGATGAAGGCCATGTTGTGCGCGCCCACGGCGACGGACATCATCTCGGGATGGTTTTTCACCACTTCTTTCCGCTGCTCGACCGTCTGGGTCGAGATGCCGTACTGGAGCATGACGCCGCATCTGTCCCGGATGGCCTTGGAATGAGACTCCCAGGCCTCGTAGTTCGTGGGGGGCGCGTGGATGTGGGCGATACACGCGCCGGCCTCAAAAGCCTTTTCCACCGAATCGGCGAGGACATTGGAATCCGCGAAACGCTGCGGCACGCCCTCGTGCATCGAGGTGTCCGCCGCGCAGTTTACGATCATCAGTTTTTCCATGAATGGCTCCTCCGGGTGCCTATAATATGTTTAGTTTATCCCCAGTATTTTCCTGGACTCATCCACCGTGGCCGGGTCGCGTCCCAGTTCGTGGCCGATTCTCGCGATGCGTGAGACCAATTGCGCGTTGTTTTCGCACAATACGCCCTCGGTGTAGTAGGGCTCATCCTCGGTGCCCACGCGCACGTGGCCGTCCCGGATGATGGTGACGGTCTGGAGCGCGTTCGAGGTGGGGCCCGCCGAACTGCACGAGAATACGCAGCCCTCCGGCAGATGGTCGATGCGGTGGATGAGTTCGCGCAGCGTGGCGGGGGCGTAGAAACCACCCGGCCAGCCGAAGAAGATGGTGATGACGACCGGGTCGGCCACCAGCCCCTTGTCGAGCAGCCACTCCAGGTTCCACAGATGGCCCAGGTTGAAGCATTCGAACTCGGGCTTCACGCCGTGGTCGTTGAACAGGCGCACCTGGTCTTCTATCTCCTGGCGCGAGTGTTCGACGAGCAGGTCGGCGTCGACGAAGGCGAAATCATGCGAGCCCAGGGCGATGGAAGCCATGTCGGGCTTCAAGTGGATGATCTTCTTACGCCCCGGCAGGCCCATCGCGGCGATTCCGAACTGGATCAGCACCTCGGGGCAGGCTTCGCGCACCGCGTTCGTGAGCGGCTCCCAGCTATCGAGCTTCATCGGGATGCCGTGGATGTGGGCGATGGCGGCGCCCGCCTCGTAGCTTTCCTTGATCTCTTTCGCGACGGCGTCGGGCGTCTGGAGCCGCTTGGGGACGCCCGCGTGCTTCCGGCTGTCCGCCGCGCAGTTGGTGATGATGAGTTTCTCCATTCGTTGCGCTCCTCGGGCTGTGCTTTCGGTGTTTTTCCTAATCCAGGGAACCTTCCACGTAGAGGAGGTTTCGGATCTTCTGCGTGAGTTCGACGAACATCTCATCGCCCATGGCGAACAGGGCCGCGACGGCGATTACGAGTCGAAACTTTTTCATGGGATGCGCCCTCCTGAAAAATTTCTCGTCCTAATCCTCCACTATCGCGACCGGTCGCACCCATGCGCCGCTCGCGTCCTTCACGTTGATCGGGAAACAGCAGATCTTGAAGCCGTGCGGCTTCGGGATCGCCCCGATGTTGGTGATTTGTTCGATCTGGAAATACTCGCGCCGCCTGCCCAGGATGTGGTGGCAGGGCATGAGCGATTCGCGCTTGCCCGCCTTGAACTCGGGGACCTGGAAGCTGAAGGGCCTGTCGAAGCCGAAGGCGTCGATGGCGATGACGCGCACGCCGCGATCCAGGAGATACTCCGTCGCCGGTATGCTCATGCCCGGGTGGAGTTCGGGGTAATCGGGGCTGTCGCGGTGCTCGTCGGTTCCCGTCCACAAGAGCACGATGTCGCCTTCCTTGACCTCGTAGCCGATTTTGGCGAGACATTCCTTGATGTCTTCTTCGCTGATCCAGTCGCCCGTCTTCTTGTGCCTCAGATCGAGCACCACGCCGTCGCCGTAGCACCATTCGAGCGGCACCTTGTCGATTTTTCGCGAGGGTTCGCCCGCCACGGTGGGACCGTAGTGCCAGGGAGCGTCCATGTGGGTGGCCGAGTGCGTGGAGACGGTGACGAACTCCGCCGCACCGCCCACGCCGTCGTGCAACTCCTCCACCGGGATGCCCCAATTCTTGGCCGCGCGTCCGCCGAACTCTTCATGGTCGAGATAGGTGACCTCGGGCGGGCGGGGTTCGTTCGAGCCGTTCATGATGGGGGTGCTCAGGTCGATGAATCGCGTAGCGCACATGGGCTGTCCTTCATTGGTTGGTGTTCGGTCCTTCCGGCTCGCCTAGACGACCCAGAGTTTCCTCTCCTGCGGGTAGATGAATTCATACCCGGTTTCGGTGACTACGACTGTTTTCTCTATCTGGGTTCCCCCCATGCCGAATATCTGGCAGGGGTTTTCGACGCAAATCGTGGTGCCCGCCTCGAGCGGGAAATCGCTCGAATCCGGCAGAAAGGGGCTGCCCTGAGGTGCTGGGTCCGCGAGAACGTAGGGCACTTCGCGCTGCTCGAGACCGATGGCGTGGCCGGCGAAGTTGCCGTTGTGCTCGGGAAACCCCACCGCGCGCGTGGCATCGAGCATGGTACTGAAAATGGTGGAGCCGAGCACCCCCGCCTTGACCTTCGACATCGCGGCCTCGAAGCCTTCTTCCGTCGCCCTCCACAAATCGAGTTGCGCCTGGTTCGGCTCGCCCAGCACGCCGCCCCAGCCGGTGTCTCCCTGGTAGTTGCCCAGCACTAGACCTGCGTCGAACTTCCACATCTCGCCTTTGGCTATCTTCTTGTCCGTGGGCGGGAAGATGCCCGTCGCCCGGCGGCCCGAGCAGAAGTGGAACCACTGCCATTTGCCGCCCATGCGCCCCACCTCCGCCGCGAAGACGGAGGCCACCTCGCGTTCGGTCGCACCCTCGGCCACCGCGTTCGATGCGGCGATTCCCGCCTTCTCGTTCACTTGGGCGGCGGCGGCGAGCGCGGCGAGTTCATCGGGTGTCTTGACCATCCGGATGAGGCGGAAGAAATCCGCCGCGTCGACGATTTCGGCATCGGGCAGTGCCGCTTCTATCTGGGCGCGCACGTTCGGCATCACGCGCTCCTGATCGAGCGCCAAGCGCGCCTTGGTAAGGCCGCGTTCCTTGAGCGCGAGAGCAAGAGCCGCGCCCGGGTTCTTGGCGCGCTTGGCGTCGTCGTTGTACATGCCGAGGTAGGTTTCTTCTTCCGGCGTTTGGGCTTGCGCTCCCGCCGGCTGGATGAGCGCGCTCTTGCCGCCGAAGGTGTAGAGGTCTTTTATCCAGGACTGCTGGGCCGAGACGTAGGTGACCTCCTGGCCAGGCACGATGATGGCGGGGGCCGTTCCTTCGTCGCGCGCGAAGACGGCGAACATGTGGACGGAATAGGCATACACCTTGTTCGACCAGCCCACGGTGCCCGCTAAGTAGGTGACGTTCTCCGGCGTGCTGGCGATGATGGCGTCGAAGCCGAAATCGGCCATCAGCCCGCGCGCGCGTTCAGTGTTCAGATACATGATGTGTTCCTCGAACCAGGGGGATACGGGAGATGCCGAAACGCCCCGTTCGGGTCCCGGCCTTCCAAGCGATCCGCATTATGTTAAGTGTGGGCAGATTATCAAATCAGATGAAGGCTGAAAAGAGAAGCGAGGCCCGGATATCGGCAATTCGTTCTATATATCGGACCGGGAGGGGATTTTGGGTGAAATTAGAGTGGCGCAACTGTAGAGACAGGTCGAAACCTGTCCCTACTAAGAGCGTGGTTTCACCTTTGGGAATTATATAGGATTCTTATTTTTCCTGTTTAGAACTCCACCCAGAACTTTAATGTGAAATAGAAAAGCGTGGTTGCGTAGATAGTTGTTATGGCAACCATAATCGCGCCAAAGAAAAATGAATACAGGAATTTTAACCCGTCGATACCATCATCATCGGCAAACATCATTATTATTCCGACTGCAAGTACGGTGATCAGTATTGCGGCGGTCACCCCCACCGCAATCATGGTTTTTGTCGAAAACGAGAAAGCGAAGGTATGTGCTGAATCGAATAGGTCTGTAAGGAATCGGTTTTTCATGGCAAAAACCTAAAAGTTCGTAGGGACAACCCCCTGTGGTTGTCCCTTCCTCCCATGGACCCGCATCGTCAGGACAGGCACGGGGGCCTGTCCCTACAAGTTCTCCGTTCCGGTTGTAAGGGCGGACACATAGGTCCGCCCTTACAGCAAATACGATGATTTTGTAGGGGAGAACCTGTGTGTTCTCCCCCTCATTCGCTACACCGGCTGCGCGCCCTGGATCTGGGTGCGGTGCATCAGGCGCGGGTGCGTGCCCGCGTGGGGCTCGCGGTAGTGCATGGTGCAGCGGTTGTCCCACAAGAGCACGTCGCCGAGCCGCCATACGTGCGCCCAGACGAGTTCATCGCGGCTGGCGTGCTCCCAGAGGAAATCGAGAAGAGCCTCGCTCTCCTCTTCTTCCATGCCGTCGATGTACTGCGATGGATAATCCCGCCTGCGGCCGAGATAGAGCGCTTTTCTGCCCGATATGGGGTGCGTGCACACGAGGGGATGGTGCGGCCCCGGCACCTCGGATGGTTTGGTGGGCAGCTTCACGCCCGGTCTCAGCGTGCCCGCGGAGTTTCTGCTCGCGTCGTGCACGGCGGTTTTGCCCTCGATCTGCTGCATTACCTCTTCGGGCAGGGTTTCATAGGCGGTGTACTGGTTGCTGAAGCAGGTGTTCCCGCCGGAGGGGGGCAGCTTCCGCCCGTAGAGCATGCTGCCCGCGGGCGGTTTTTCGGCGTAGGAATTATCGTTGTGCCAGACGACCTCGCCGCTCCCCAGGCTTTCGTTCTGCTGCACGGGGTTGCCGTTTTCATCCAGGTTGTGGACGACGGTGATTTCGGCATACTTGGCCGCCCAGGTCTGTTCCTTCCCCGCCTTGTCGTAGAAGGCCTTGGCGGCGGGCACCACGGCCTCGCCGAAGATGCGCGTGGCGTCCAGGTGCTGCTCCTCGCTCATCTCCTGATCCCGGAACAACAAGACCAGATGCTCCGTCCATGCGTCGCGCAGGGCTTCTTTCACCTCATCGGGCATGGGCTGCGCCAGATCGACGCCTCTGATCTCAGCGCCCAAGGCGCCTCCCGTCGGCACTACTTCCAGATTATCGAGTGAATTCTTCGTGCTCATGTCGGTGAACTCCTATTGCTGGGGTTTCTCTTATCCGGGAGCAGATTCCCCGGGTGAAATGATTGGATGTTTGAGTCAGTGTATAAAAACAGCGCCTTTATGTAAATAATTCCAGCCCTTTGATGATGGAAGCCCATACGCCGGAACAGATGAAACAGATCTCCACGCTTGACGAATTCTAGGTGGCGGCGCTCGCCCGCGCGCGCCTTTTCTGCTCCGCGTGAATGAGCCAGGCGATGCTCGTGGCGAGGAGACAGAGCAGGGAGTAGAAGAGAAACGATTCCCGGAGTCCCACCGCCTGGGCGATGAGTCCCCCCAGGAAGGGCGATGCCACCGAGGCCGCCTCGTTCGCCGTATACATGAGGCCGATGGCGCTCGTGCGGTTTTTCTCGCGAACCACGCCGGTGGTGAGGGTGAGCATGAGGCTCTGGGAGGGATTGAGGCACGCGCCCAAAAGCGCGAGCAGACCCAGGGAGATGATCATCGATTCGGCGCGTGACAAAAACGCGAGGGCGAGGGCGCTCGTCGCCATCATCATGAGGATGATGCGCGTCTCGTTCTTCCCGTCGGTGTATTTCCCCCATATGACGGCGAAGACCGTGCCGACCAGGAAATAGCCCGTAAGCACCCAGCCCACCTCGATGGTGCCGAGCCCCAGTCCCTCGGCCAGCAGAAGCGGCAGGAACGTCATGATGCCGCGCAGGCCCATCACCCGGCTGGATGAGAGCAGGGTCATCAGGATCATGAATTTATCGCCGAACAACTCGCTGAAGGTGGATTTCGCCTCTTTCGCCATCGACTTCCGCTCGCTGGGCACGTCCTGAAACCTCAGCCAGATGACGAGGGCGCAGGCGATGCCCGGCAGCACGAAATACTGAGCCGCGGCCTGCCAACTCGCGAGATAGACCGCGAGCCAGCCCATGGCCACCGGCGTCAGGATGCTGCCGAAGTCACCGCCCGCCTTGAAAAGGCCCATGGCGAGGCCCCGGTTCCTGGGGCTTTCGCGGGCGATCATCGAAACGGCCGCGGGGTGATAGGCCGAACACCCCAATCCGCTTAAGAAGACGAAGGTGAGCAGGGCCGCATAGGTGGTCGAATAGCCGTAGAACCAGGCGGGCAAGGCGTTGAACAGGAGAGAAAGGCCCAGAATCAGTCGGGTTTTTCCGGTGAAATCCCCGAGAAAGGAGATCGGCAACTGAAAGAGGCTGCTCGATAGGGCGTAGACGGAAGCGATGAGGCCCGTCTGGGCGTAGTTCAGGCCGAAATCCGCCATGATGAGCGGGAGGATGGGCGTCAGCATCCGGTTGTAGACCGAGTTCACCGAATGGCTCGACGCGATTATGAGGATGTTGGCGTTGAAGTTCATGCCATCAAAATTCCCGGGTGGGGAGAAAGGGTCGATTATGAAGCCGGGGCCATTCATACCATCAAAAGGCGGGTTCGGGGAAGGGAACCAGACGATGGCCTTTCTGCACCCATGCGCGATACATGAGGATTTGATATTGTGTGATTGAAACGACTATGCGGTCACCATGATAGAGCCTGCAAAGGACCCGAAGGGACATTATCGCGTGAAATTGAAATACGATTTCGATACGCTTCGCGGGGATGTTTTCGGCGGCGTCACCGCCATGGTGGTGGCCTTGCCGCTCTCGCTGGCCTACGGCGTGGCGTCGGGCATGGGGGCGGCGGCGGGTCTGTACGGCGCGATAGCGGTGGGTTTTTTCGCGGCCGTCTTCGGCGGCACGCCGACCCAGATATCCGGCCCCACGGCGCCGATGGCCATCGTCATGGCGGTCATCATCACCAACTACGCGGAGAATCTCACCGAAGCCTTGACGGTGGTCGTTCTCGGCGGACTCTTCCAGGCGCTTCTGGGCGTTTTGAAGCTCGGCCGCTTCGTAGCCTACACGCCCTACGTGGTCGTCTCGGGTTTCATGTCCGGCATCGGCGTGCTCGTGATGGCGATTCAGGTCCTGCCCTTTTTCGGTTCGGCGCCCGTGCCCGGCGGCGCCGTGGGCATGATTCTCGCCCTGCCGGCTACGCTGGGCAACGTCAATTCGAGCGCCTTAATCGTTAGCGCCGTCACGCTCGGCGTTGCGATCTTCTGGCCTCAGCGGTTCCGGAAAATTCTGCCGACTCCCCTTGTGGGGCTCGTCGTCGGCACGCTGGCGGGCGTCTTGTGGCTGAACGACGCGCCCGTCATCGGGAAGGTGCCGACCGGCCTGCCGGGGCTGCAACTGGGGCTGCCCTCGCCGGCTTTTCTGGCGCGCGCCGTGGAGCCCGCGCTCATTCTCGCGCTCATCGGCTCGGTGGTGAGTCTGCTCACCTGCCTCGTGGCCGACTCGCTCACCCGCACGAGCCACGACCCGGACCGCGAACTCATAGGCCAGGGCGTCGGCAACGCGTTCGCAGGCCTCATCGGCGGACTGCCCGGCGCCGGGACTCCCGTGTATACGGTGCCCAACATCCGCTCCGGCGGGCAAACCCGGGCGGCGGGCGCGATATTCGCGCTGCTCCTGCTGGCGCTCCTGCTGGGTCTGGGACCCTACGTCGAGTCGATTCCTCTCGCCGCGCTCTCGGGTGTTCTGATCAAGGTCGGCTGGGACATCGTCGATTGGCGGCTCCTGCGCCGCATCCGCCACATCCGGCGCGAGCACCTTTTCGTCATGCTGACGACGCTGTGCCTCACGGTGTTCGTCGATCTGATAAGCGCCGTGGCGATAGGCCTCATCGTCGCGGGTCTCGCCCACGCGGGACAGCTCGAGAACCTCGAACTCGACAGCGTGGTCTCCGTGCCGCTGCTGGACCAGATGTTCCTCTACGAGGGGGAGGAAGTCGAAGGGGCGGACCCGTTCGAGGCGCGCGTCGGCATGGTGGCGCTCCGGGGGAGCTTCACCGTCGCGTCGTCCAAGAAACTGGTCCGGACGATAAGCCTGGACATCAAGGATCACGAGGTCGTCATCTTCGATTTCTCGGGCGCCACCTACATCGACGACAGCGCCGCCATGGTCATCAAGCAACTCATCGACGTCGCCACCGAGGAGCAGACCGAAACCATCGTCATAGGACTTTCGGGCGACGTCGCGGAGACCCTCGATGCGCTCGGCGTCCTGCGGGAGGTGCCGCCGAAGCGAATCGTCGAAAACCTGGACGAGGCGCGAGAGATCGTGAAGCCTCTACTGGGCGTTTGAGGCGAGGGCGGAGCACGCTCCTGGATTTTTCAGGCGGAGACGGCGTCTTTCGGCGGACTCGCCGGCTCGATCTCAGGCAGGATGTCGGCGAGTTCGTGTTTTGCCGCTTCCAGGTCATAGGTCATCTGCATGCGCAGCCATAACTTCGCCGCCTCTTCGTCCTTGCCGCATAGCCGGGTGAAGCGAAGCGCCAAATTCGGCGTGACACGTTCCGGGTTGTTCTCACGGATGACGGCATGGAGCCGCTGACGAGAGATGCCCATGCGTTTTGCCGTTTCGGTGACGCTCAGCCGGAGCCCCTCCTTAAGGATGACGCTCCAGGCTTCACCCGGGTGGGAGGCCCGCATACCGCGCACACCGGCAGGGAGTTCTTTCTTGCTCATCAGTGATAATCCTCCAGGTCGACGCGGAGAGCCGCGTCGTCGTCTTCGCTCCACTCGAACGTGAGCCGCCAATTGCCTGTTACGCGCACGGCGTATCGCTTCGGTTCGCCCTGGAGTGGGTGATAACCGAAGCCAGGTTGGTTCATGTCCTCGGGCCGCGCCGAAGCGTCAAGAGCATTCAAAAGTAACCGTACACGCTTTCTCATGTTGGCGTTGATGCGGGAGTCGTCGTCCCGATTCCAAAGACGCTTCAACGCCCGCTCCTTGAAGCTCTTGATCATAGGTGCAATTTTAATGAGCCAAGTTTGTTGTGTCAACTAATGCATTACATTTCGGCAAGATTCGGATGAGAAAGGCATCATGCTGGTGGTGATAGTTTCCTGAGCGGTCTTGTTTTAGTTATTCCTATACACAATCGATAAGAATTTCCAAAAAAGTTATAAAAACAAATAAGAAAGTTGTAAATAAAACAAGAATTAGTTTATAGTTTGCCGCATTAAGTTGTAAATATTAAATGTGAAAGTTTCAAATAGGTCGCCTCGTATGGTCAAAATCAGACAAACCGAGGAAATAAGAGAGTATATTCTCGACAGCGTAGAAGCGCATCCCCAGCATATCGCCAGGATGACGTCCGAGAGATTCGGGATCTCCAGGCCCGCCGTGAGCAAACACTTAAGGTTGCTTATAGAGGGTGGTTTCTTGGAGGCGAGCGGTTCAACGAGAGCTCGTAGATACTCTTTGCGAAAAATCCTTGATGAGAGTTGGAGGTTCAAGGTCGATGAAATCGAGGAAGACCGCGTTTGGCGTGAAAATGTACGACCCCACCTTAAGGAGCTTCCCGAAAACATTTTTGACATTTGTTATTACGGTTTTACGGAAATGCTCAACAATGTGATTGATCATTCGGAATCGGAGAGAGGCTTTGTCCGACTTTCTCGGACCGCTGCCCGCGTCATGATTGAGGTAATAGACGCAGGCGTTGGAATTTTCAAGAAGATTCAGGCGGAGTTCGACTTGCATGATCCCCGCCACGCTCTCCTGGAACTATCGAAAGGGAAACTCACAACAGACGAGGAGAGACATACCGGCGAAGGGATATTTTATACTTCTCGAATATTCGACAAGTTTACCATCGTCTCGGGCACTCTTTGTTTCATTCGTGAAAACGATGAAGATGACTGGCTGATTGAAACATCGGAGGGAGAGAGCCTTCAAGGAACCATAATCAGGCTGGATATAAAAACAAAGACCCAAAGAACATCGCTGGAAGTTTTCGAGAAATTCGCCGCCGGGGAGGAGGATCTGGATTTTTCCCGAACCCATGTTCCCCTCCAGCTTCTTTTGTATGAAGGAGAAGAGCTTATTTCCCGCTCCCAGGCGAAGAGGCTGCTCATGCGGCTCGATGGCTTCAAAGAGGTTCTTCTCGATTTCAAGGGGATCAATAGAATCGGACAGGCTTTCGCGGATGAAATTTTCAGGGTCTATAAGAACACGCATCCCCAAGTAGAAATTATTGACGTCGGGGCGACCGAGCATGTGAAGCAAATGATCAATCGGGCAAGACGCCGTTGATGCGTACGTGAATGAAGAGGCGGCTTTCTCAGTACCCCCTCTCATCGGCGCAGAGGTTTCACGCCATAGAGCAGCGTGGCGTCTCCTCTTTCTTGCAGCCGGGCGATGCCCCCGCGATGCGCGATTCAGGAAGGCGCGGTTTCGTCGCCCTCGCCGAGGGCGCGCTGCATGATCACGCAGTCGAGCCATCGGCCGTGCTTGAACCCGATGAACTCAAGAGCGCCGACGAATCGAAATCCGGCGCGCTCGTGCAGCTTGATCGAGGCGGCATTCGCGCTGTCGCCGATGACCGCGACCATCTGGCGCAAGTCCTTTTGGGCGCATGAATCGATCAACGAGTCGAGGAGCGCGCCGCCGAGGCCCCGGCGCACGACGCCCCGGTCGACGTAGACCGAATTTTCGACGGCGTAGCGGTACGCTGGCCTTTGGTGATAGGGCGCGGCGTAGGCGTAGCCCCGGACGGCGCCTTCGATCTCCGCCACGAGATAGGGGAGGCCTTTCGCTCTGACGGCGCGGAAGCGGCGGCGAATCTCCTCGACGTCCGCAAATCCTCCTTCCTCAGTAGGATTTGACCTCTTCGAACGAGGCCCGCCCGTGCAGCACGTGGTGGGCGTATATCTTCTGGATTGCGGGCAGGTCATCTTCGCGGGCGTCTCGAACGAGCGGCCCCGCTTTCGAATCGGCCTTATTCAATGGTCCTAACTCCTGGCTTTCGTCAATTCGTGGATTCGGCGCACTCGGCGTTCCCGGAGTGTGGTGAATCGTGCTGTCGAACTATATACACGGGATCAATATGATTGGCGATGAAAACCATGCTGGATGAGACGCACATGCCGCGATGCTCCCATCACACCACCTGACATCTCAACAAAATCCTTTCCTTCCCGGTCGACACCAGCGTGTGCAATCCCTCCCTTTAGAGACATCGAGCCGTTTTCATCGGCCGTAAAATCCTATTATCTTATTGATATTATTGCAATATATTCATTATTTATAATCCCACTCGGAAACCGCCTTGTGCAGCATGTAATCAAAACGCAAGCGGATTCATTATAATTTCTGCGCATCCTGGAGAGTCTCGGTCGGTAAACGTTCGGACGGGCCGTGATGGGCACAGCGTTGGGAGCAGAATTTTCCCCAGGCACTGATAACGCGATTCGGCATGTGGTATTCATGTCGGCATGACGATTCGCGCAGAAGTTGTTCAAACAGAGCTTTCGCTGGTCGAGAGGGGTGATGTCGGATGGCCTCTTCCCCCCGAGATACCCTCATGCAGGGAGCCGGACTGGCGTTTGCTGTTCGAGCGCGAGCGTGGCCGCGCTGAGCGGGAACGAGCGCGTGCGGAGGCGCCGCAGGTGCGACTGCGCGTCCTCGCCCACCGAAGTGTCGGCGCCCCCTGCGCCGCGCCTGTTCGCAGGTACGCCCTGCGGGACCAGCGTGTGGGCGCGCTTGCTGTTCGAGCGCTACGCCTGCTTCCGCCCCCTGCGCCGGGTCGCCGCATGGCTGTCCGACCAGGGGCTTCCCATCTCTGCGGGGACGCTGGGCGACAGCGTGCACCGCTTCGTTCCCCTGTTTGAGCCGGTGGCTGCCGCGATCCTCGCCCACCAGAACGAGGCGGCGGTGCGCCATGGCGATGAGACGACCTGGCGCGTGCAGTCGCTTCGAGAGGAGGGCCGCTCGAGCCGCGCCTGGCTGTGGACCTCGGTCAGCGAGGACGCGGTCTACTTCCACGTCGACCCCTCGCGCGGCGCGGAGGTCGCGAGGAAGCTGTTCGCAACGGCCGGCCGCCATACGGTCATCGTCTGTGACCGCTACAGCGCCTACAAGAAGATGGCGCGCATTCCCGGGGGCCTGGTGACCCTCGCTTGGTGCTGGAGTCATATGCGCCGCGATTTTATCCACTGCGCGGCCGGCCAGGTGCGGCTGACGCATTGGCGCCGGAGATGGATCGAGCGGATTGCGCTGCTCTATCGTCTGAACGAGGCGCGTCTGGATTATTACGACCCAGGGATCGAACGACAGGGCGCGGCGTTCGACGCGGCGCAGGCCGCGCTGGAAGAGGCGCTCGACGGCCTGTTCGCGGAAGCCGGACGGGAATTGGCCTCCCTGCCGGAGCAGGCGCGCGAGGGCAAGGCGCTGCGTTCGCTGCTGAACCATCGCGAGGGCTTGAGCGTCTTCGTCGAGCGTCCACAGACGCCGATGGACAACAACGTCGCCGAGCGCGCGCTCAGGGGCCGGTGATCGGGAGACGGCTCTCGTTCGGCTCCGACAGCGAGACCGGCGCCCGGTTCACCGCGATGATGTATTCGGTCCTCGGCACCCTCGCGCCGGGCGGCGTCGACCTCTTGCGCTGGCTGGAGGCGTGGCTTGCGGCATGCGCGGAGAGAGGCGGCCGGGCGCCCGAGGACCTCCTGCGTGGTTGCCCTGGTCGATGAGCGCGGAGCGCAGGCGCGTCCTCATGGAGCCGGGATGACGTCATGATCGAGTGCCGCTATTACGGACGCGACTTCACCACCGCAGAGATGACGCTGCTGCGCGCGCTGATCGCCGGTCCTCCGGCGCTGAACCGCCACGCGCTCTCGAAGGAGTTCTGCCGGCGCATCGGCTGGTTCAAGCCCGACGGCGGGCTCAAGGACATGATGGCCAGGGTGACCATGCTGGCCATGCACAAAGACGGCCTGATCGCCCTGCCGCCGCCGAAGTGGCGGCAGAACCGGCCCGGGCCGATCGTCTTCGGACCCGACACCGAGACGCCGCTCATCCCGGCGCCGACCACCCTCGATGAGGTCCGCCCGCTGGAGGTGCGGATCGTCGTGCGCGACACCGCCGAGGGCAGGCGGTGGAACGAGTTCGTCGCCCGCTACCACTACCTCGGCTACAAGACCCTCGTCGGCGCCCAGATGCGCTACGCCGTCCTCGACCGGGGCGGCAGGCCCCTCGCCATGCTCGGCTTCTCCACCGCCGCGTGGAAACTCGCACCGCGCGACAACTTCATCGGTTGGGCACCCGGGCTGCGCGAGAAGAACCTCCCCCTCGTGGTCGACAACCCGAGGTTCCTCATCCTGCCCTGGATCAAAATCCCCAACCTCGGCTCGCACATCCTCGCCATCGTCCGGCGGCGCCTGCCCGAGGACTGGACCGGGCGCTACAACACCACCCCCGTCCTCATCGAGACCTTCGTCGAGACCCCCCGCTACACCGGCCGTCTACAGGGCATCGGGCTGGATCCGGGTCGGAACCACCCAGGGACGCGGACGCTACGACAGATACACGAGGCGCGCACAACCGAAAAAGGATATCTGGCTCCGCCCCCTCAAAAAAATTGGAAACGAACCCTCAACAGTTAAATTAACTCCCCATCACGGCCCGTCCGAACGTTTACCGTGCCGGACCATTGGGCAGCCCTCCTCCAAAGTCCGACTCGCAACAACTTGCTTGCGGTCATGCTCCGGCGCCCCGCAACGTTCATTCAGGAACCACCGGTCCGCGCCCCATGACGGCGTCCGATTCGCGCCTTCGGCGTACTCAGAACGGGTATCGCCGGCACTGCAGTCGAGGCTGAAGAAGCTCGCATCATGTTTTCCAACCGCCCAGGGCTTTACATTCTTGGAAAGCGCATCGTCAGAAAAATTCGTAATTTTGATCCACTGTTGCTGAGACTAACTGATGCAAAGAGAGATTTGAAGTGGAGTCTACTTTACCGAATCGTGGTCGAAACCCACACGGGCTCGCTCAACTATCGGCAGGCTCAGTTCCCTGGAGTGAAAGAACTCGCGCAGATCACACGGCAGTTGTCGTGGGCAGGACATCACTATATCAGACTCAATACTTTCGGCGACCCTCGCGGCTGAAGCCTTCACCGACTCTCGCGCAAGGTACGCGTAGCGAACCGTCGTCTGCACCTGCCAGTGGCCGAGCAGCTCGCGGGCGATGTCGCGCAGGGTCTCATCATCGAGCACCTTGACCGCGCTGTCGTTGCTCTCCAGGGCGTCGTAGAAGGCGAGCTCGTCTTCCAACAATTTGAGTTCTTCGCCGCGCGCGTCCGCCTCGCGCAGTTCCCTGGCAAGCTGAATCAGTTCCTCGACCACCTGCGCAGCTTTTACGGTGCGGTTCTGATAGCGACGGATGGTCTCTGCGGGCATATCGGCGAAAGATCGCGCTGGACGACGTTCTTCTTCCGCCGAATGGCGAGTTCACCCTTCAAGAGCTTCTGCAACAGTTCGACGGCGAGGTTGCGTTGCTTCATGCCCCGCATCTCGGCAGGGAATTCGTCCGAGAGGATCGAGATGTCAGGCTTCTTCAGGCCGGCGGTGGTGAAGATGCCCATCACCCCTTCGGGTGTCACCGCGCGGGAGATGATCTGGCGCACGGCATGATCCAGTTCTTCTTCGGGCGGCGCATCGGCGGGAGCGCGCTTGAGCAGTCCTGAGCGAACCGTTTGAAAGAACACCACGTCGTCGCGGATGCGGATCGCGTCCTCATGGGGAACGGCCAAGGCGAACGCCTGGGAGAGTTCGCGCACCGACTGCACACAGCGATCCTTGCCGTGATCCTGCGTCAGGATGTGCTCCTGAAAAGCAGGAAGCAGTCCAAGCCGTTCCGCCGGTGTTCCCGTAGTCCACTCATAGCGGTCGAAGCCGTGGAACAAACTGCAGCATATTTCATATTTCTCAAGCATCACCTTCACCGCTTCTTCTTGGTCGATCGCGGTTTGTCCGCTGCCGCCGGCGTTCGTCGAAGGACCTGCCGGGCCTTTGGGCGGGGACCCGCCGTCCTTGCCGTCCGGGTCGTCCCGTGGTTCGGGGAGGCGGTCATAGGCCTGCTCCACGCTGATGTCGTCCCAGGCCTCATAGTTCTTGGCGTCATAGTTTTTTTGCCGCGCGAGAAAGCGTCCTGTCCCGGCAGCAATGGAGAATTGCGAGCCTGTTTGTGGAGAATTTGACGCACCTGCGGATGGCCTCTCTCAGCCGCCTTCTTCAATCATTTTTGTGCCTTTCTTTTGTCTTTTCTGACGCCGCGTCCGGGCACATGGACGCGATACATATGAAACAGTCCGTCGTCATAACCCTGGTCAGCCGATTTACGCTACCATTTCACCGCCTCGCGGTAGTTTTGCCGCACGCCATAGCCTTTTTCATAAAGCAGGTTAGTCCATTTTTTGGGGCGAACTTGAGAATTGCTGACAATCGGAAATTATGGTATATAGCCCCGTGTTGTTGGCGGTGGAAGTCATTCCTCATGGTCGCTGGTAAAATTCCTTGTGGGAGTCATTTGAGGTGCTCGGACCAACGACCGAATTTCTCGGGGAGCTCGGAGCAGAGGAGGCGGCTGTAAGTGGCTTCGGGAAATGGGGGATTTTCAGACAACCTATAAGACGGGAGGGATAAAGATGTCAGGAATTACGGGTTTTCGATATCGTCTTGGTGTAGGATTGATCCTTTTGGCGTTTGCCCTGCTGACCGCTAGCCCGGCTACGGCAGCAAAGAAGAAGCTACCCATCCGGCTGGGGGTCGGCTACTCCGTTGGCCAGACGCCCTCCTACGTAGCGATAGTGAAGGGCTACTTCGCCGAAGAGGGCCTGGATCCGAAGGTGATCCGCCTCGAGCTTGGCTCGGAGGTTGTCCAGGCCATCGTTGGAGGGAGCATCGACGGCGGCTTCGCCGGCACGTTCCCCATGCTCATCGGGGCCTCCAAGGGCGCCCCGCTCGTAGCCGTCGCGCCCTACGCGGCGGGCGGAAACCGCTACGCCTTGGTGGCGCGGAACGGTTCGGGCATCAACAGTGTGAAAGACATGTACGGAAAGAAAGTCGCTTTCGCCACAGCGAGTTCGGGTGAGGAGATGTTTTTTAGCATCATGGAAAAGGAGAACCTGGACCCAAAAAAGATCACGATTGTCCGGATGCAGGCCCAGGACATGCCCACGGCCATCGCCACGAAACAGATTGACGCCTTCCTGGCCTGGGAGCCATACCCGTCCCTGGTGGTTGATAAGAAAACGGGCAAGGTCGTGGTCCGGGGGCAGAAATACGTCGGGGGATACTCCAATCTCTTCTTTCACAGGGATTTCGTGAAGAACAACCGGGAGACGATGCGCCGCTACCTCAAGGCGATTTTCCGCGCGCAGCAGTTCACCCGCGTGCGCGAGAACGAGGCGTTTGAAATCGCTCTTGGGTGGTTTCGGACGCGAAATCGCTCGCTTAGAGGAGCGTATAAATTTCATATCTTTGACGGTAGGTTGGGGAAAAATGCGGTTGCGGCTCACGAATTTGACATAAAATTCTTGAAGGGCTTGGGCAAAATGAAAAAGCCCGTCACGGTGGAGGAAGTCCTCGCCCTCGAGCTGAACGGGGCGGTGACGGCCGAGGTGCCCCAGTACTTCACGGATCTTAAAAGGACACCGTGATGTAAGGACGGCGCTTGAAGTGACGACGCCGATGAAACGCACGCCCGCGGAGTTCGTGGAAGAGCGGCGCAGGATCGCCGGATGGGGTCAGGATTACCAACACGTCGTTGCCGAGGCCTTGCCGGATTTTTTCGAAGCAGTCACACAGATGTACAAAGGTACGCTGGTGGATGAGACCGCTCTTCCGGCCAAGACGAAGGCCCTTCATCTAACGGACTCTCTTCTTCGCGCGTGCCGCGCCGGGGACGGCCAAGCACATCGGCCACGCCATTGAGGTGGGCGCTGCCCGGCAAGAGATCATAGAGGCCATCGCCCTGACTCAACTCACCTTCGGGGGTCAGGCCGTCCGACACGGCATCGACGCCTTACGGGAGTTGGAGGCGGACGTTCCTTCTGAAGAGGCCGGCCCGAAAGGAGTATAATTCGTCTTCGCCTCAGGAAAACATAAAAGAGCAACTTGACATCGGAACCCGGCAAAGGCTAGTGGCGCGTGACCTCGACATGCGCTTCATCGATCCCAGGACGGGGAGCGAGGTGCACGCCATCGGCGGTCTCAACCTCGAGATCGAGGCGGAGACATTCACCTGCATCGTCGGTCCCAGCGGCTGCGGCAAGACGACCTTCCTGCGTATCGTGGCTGGCCTGACGCGGCAAACCGGAGGGAAGGTGCTGCTCAACGGCACAGCCATCGAGGGGCCGGGCGCCGATCGTGGCATGGTTTTTCAGAACTACGGCATTTTCCCCTGGAAGACCGCCAGCGAGAATGTCGAATTCGGCCTCAAGATCAAGGGCGTGCCGAAAGAGGAGCGCCAGCAAGTCGCAGCCCGCTACCTGGAGTTGGTTGGACTCAATGGCTTCGAGGGGCGCTATCCCCGGGAGCTTTCAGGAGGCATGCAACAGCGCGTGGCCGTCGCTCGCGCGCTCGCCAACCAGCCCTCCATCCTTTTGATGGACGAACCCTTCGCCTCGGTGGATGCTCTCACCCGGCAGACGCTCCAAGAGGAACTCACCCTCATCTGGAACCAGGAGCGCACCACGGTCATCTTCGTCACGCACAGCGTCGACGAGGCGATCTTCCTCGCCGACCGGGTGATGGTCTTTGCGAGCCGTCCCGCCCAGGTGTGTGCGTCCCTCGAAGTAAACTTGCCCCGCCCTCGCCTCTGGAAGGAAATGCAGATCGATCCAGCCTTTAACGCTCTTCGGCGGCAAGTCCTGGAAATCGTGCAAGAAGAAGCGGCCAAGGGCCTCCAGATTCCCTCATCTCAATGAGGTCGTACTGATGAAGCATAAAAAACAGCTCGTTGCCCACTCTGCCGCCCTTCCTCCCCTTACCCGCTACCGGATGCTCCTCCAGAAAATATTTTATCGTCTCATCTTGTGGCTCGAAGGCTACCCCCGTCTCCACGTTTTGGTGAAAAACTCCGCAGTTTTCGTGGTAATTCTCATCTTGTGGCAGTTTGTGTCCTCTCTAAAAATCTACCCCGATTATCTCTTTCCCTCGCCCGGCGAAGTGGTCACGACTTTCTTTTGGTCCTTGTCCTCTGGCGCTCTCCTAAAGCACATCGGCGACAGCTTGGTACGCATCTTCCTGGGCTCCATGGCCGGCCTCGTCATCGGGCTCCCTCTGGGCTTGCTGATGGGGGGGAGCCGGGCCGCGACCTCTTTCTTCAATCCCGTGGTGGTCTTCTTCCAGTCAATACCGGGCTTAGCCTGGATTCCGCTGGTCATCCTCTGGTTCGGGATCGGGTACAAGGCCGTTACCTTCATAATCTTCTCTTCGGTGTTCTTCCCCATTGTTTTCAATACCTCGGTGGGCATTCGGGGCATCGACCCGTCCATGACCGACGCCGCGCTGACGCTGGGCGCCTCGCGGTGGGTGTTGATCACCGACCTCTATCTGCCGGGGGCCATGGCCAACATCGTTACGGGGATCCGGGTTGGCGTTGCCTATGGTTGGCGGGCGCTGGTGGGGGGCGAGATGATGGCCGCCGGCTCCGGACTGGGCAGGATGATCTTCGACGCGCGGATGTGGTTAGAAACGGACGTGGTGGTGCTGGGCATCATCATGCTTGGCACCATCTGGCTCCTGATGGATAGACTCATCCTCAAGCCCCTGGAGACCGCGACCATTGAGAAGTGGGGGACGGTGCGCGTGTGAGAGCCTCCGCACCCTCGACGACGCGGCGCCCGGCGCGCCCGCTCCCGGGCGGGCGTTTGGAGATCGCGGGGTGATCTCCCATGGTGGAAGAAGCTATCTCGCGGCGAGAAGAGAGTGGGCGGGCGTTTTCCCCCATTTTTTCGCGATCAGTTTCCGGTGCCAGCCCACGATTGTCTCGGGCGTGACAATCGTGGCTACCCCCCCAAGGAGTTTCCGGCCGAGAGCCTTGCCTTTAACGGCCAGTCTCCGCGGCTCGTCGTCCGTCAGGCGGATCCTCTTGCCGCAGAGTTTTCCTTTCAGGACGCGGTTCTCTTCGACCAGATAGCCGACCACCTTCTGTTGATGCCGGTTCATCCAACCGGACAGAGGGCGACGAGGAGAAATTCCCAAGGCTGTATTGATCTTATCATTGGGATGGATTCGAACCTCTCTGAAGGAAGATGGGAGGCAGAATCCTGGCATTAAAAGGCCTTCCTGAAAAGGGACTAAGCTTCAGATGAATTTTGGGACAGGGCGGCCTTAACCGGCCAGGTCTTTGCAGCTGATGAATTCGACCTCCTCGTCCAACGCCCAGTTGTCGTGCTCCTCATTGGCCGGTATGCGCACGACTTCCCCGGGACCGAGGATCTTCTCCTGGCCCTTCACCCGATAACCCATGCTGCCCTTGAGGACGATGATGATCTGCTCCTCTGGATGAGTATGGGGTTTTTTCACGGTACCGGCCGGATACCGGTAATAGCTGACTTCGATCCGGTCGCCTCTGATGGTAGGCCTTTCCTCTGCGGAGTCATTCGGGGATACCCCTGTCCGCTCAAACTCGGCGAGGTAGTAAAACGTCATGGTCTTCTCCTCTTCGGCCGCCAAGGGCTTCCTTTAGCGATTTTCCGCCATCAATCCTCGGCCCGCCAAGGATCGCGCTCGATAGTGGGCATTTCCTAATCTCCAGGGGAGGCATTTCGCCCCAAGAGGGCGCAAATTCGTTCTGCACATGAATTCCAGGAGATATCAGTTCCTCAGGTGTCCTCCGCATGAGCCTAATCCTCCTTCAGGCCGCGAGCGGACGAGGTGAAATTGCACCTTTGGGCTTCTTTCCGGACAACTCATCGGGTGTGGAAATCTGGCCAACCGAGCGGTCAGCCGCTCGAACATCTTTACGCGCAACGGGCGTTCGTGGAGGGGGTCAGGCCACAGGAATTTGCAGCCTCTCGGGCTCGATGATCGCCTCGGCCTCGATCTCCACTAGCATCTCCGGCAACCATAACCGGGGCATCTGAAGGAGGGTGCTGGTGGGCAAGTCATCCGTGAAGAATTTGAACCGCTCGTCGCTGCAACGGTAATACTCGTTGATGTCCGTGGTGAACGTCACAGTCCGCACCACATCCTTTAGGTCAGCCCCGACGGACTCCAAGCAATCCTTGAGGTTTTCGCACACTTTGCGGATCTGCGCGCGCATATCGCTCTTTCCCACAAGGTTGCCGCTCACGTCCAGCGCGGCACGACCCGCGACGAAAACGTGCGCGTGCTTCGCGCCTTTTACAATGACCACAGGCGTGCAATGGCTGTGGCCCCCGATTGTCTGTTTGTACATGATGCTTGGAGCAACATGAAAACGTCCGATCATCTAGAAGTCTCCTCTCGATCTTTCGCATCGAACCTCGAAATCCGTCATCGGCACCGAGACGGACCTAAGCCGAAATGCGGAGCCGCTCGGGCTCGATTATGGCCTGAACGTCAATCTCGAGCATCATCTCGGGCATGGCCAGCCGCTTTACCCCGATCATGGTGTTGGTGGGAAAAGCGTCGGAGGTGAAATATTCGAACAGTTCCTCCAAGCAGCTTTTGTACTCCTCCACGTGCGGCTCCGCCACGTAGGTTATCGTCCGGGTCACGTCCCGAAAGTCGGCCCCCACAGCATTCAAGGATATTCTTATGTTCTCGCATATCTTCCGAATCTGGGCCCTCATGTCGCCCTTTCCTACGACAGCATCATCGGCGCCCCGGGCCGTGCGGCCGGCGACGAAGACGTGCACGTGGTCCTCTCCCTCGACGACCACGATGGGCGTGTAGAGAACCCTGAGATTCCCGCCCGTCTTGTACATGTTTTCCGGCCAGACGTAATGGCGTTTGAGCTTGGACCTGTTCTCCTCGCCTCGAACGATTACCTCAGCTTCGATCTCAACGAGCATATCGGGCCATCCGAGCTGACCTACGCCGATCAAGGTGCTGGTGGGGAGATCTGACGTGAAGTATTTGAAACGCTCGTCCACATGGCGGAAGTACTCATCCATGTTCGTCGTGTAGGTGACCGTCCGCACCACGTCCTCGAACGTGGCCCCGATGGACCGCAGACAGTCCCTGAGGTTCTCGCACACTTTGCGGATCTGGGCGCGCATGTCGCCCTTCCCCACGAGGTCGCCGCTCTCGTCCCGGGCGGTGCGCCCCGCGAAGTGAATGTGGGTGTGGTCGCCGTCATCGACACGAACGATGGGGGTATAGAGAACTTTTTTGTTTCCGCCAGTCGTATACATTTTTTCTGGCACGAGGTATTTTCGGTTGAGCATGGGGGAGATCCTCCTGCGAAAGCACTCGAAGGGGCCGCGGAAAGTAGGCACAAGGGGCTCCTCGGGCTTTATGACTCTCGATGAATCAATGATTGACTCGGAAATATTATCATATTTTGCCGCTTCCACACAAATCTTGGGAATTATGCGCTTAACTAGCCGTTAGTATCAATCCAGTCTTTGCTGTAGTTGATGGTGTGCCATACAAGTTCGGGTTCTGTCTGTGGCAAGGCGCGATTGATGGCGAATCGACGGGCGGAACCCGGAACCAAGCGGATGATTGTGAATTGCGCCCGTCAGCCTTGTCTATTCCCTCAAGGTTGCCTCTTTTGTTCTCTCTCCATTCATAGTTGCTCATCGGAAAACGCCCAATTTCTTCCTCGAACAACAAGAACTCTTGGGCTGGCATATTGCGAACCAACACCATGAGACGTAAATCATCATGTTCGTCCGAGGATTCATTGATGCGCTTATTCCAGATGGACAAGACCGCTCGCCCGGTGGTTTGTATATCCTTTCGTGGATCGGATATTCCGAGAGAATAATCAAGGCTGTTTCGACCGGAGATCAGGCGAACTCGTTTCGCATCATGGGAGCCGGAGCCTCGACGGTTTTGACCGACCACCCGCAGCCGTTGCGAACAACGTCAACCACACCTAGCGGACTGGCCCTGTGTTCGCCATCGACACCTGTCGCCAATACATCGCCGTTGGTGTCTCCGTCAATATCCTTCTTGCCAATAAACAGGTGATGAATGAGGTGCTTTACTATGCGGATCACTACTTCATCGGGTATCTGGCCTATAGGCCAAGGGCTTCTCACGATGTGAAAACTACCGCGCAATTTTGGAGACTGCATGAACAAGGCTTTCTGTTGCGGCTTGAACCATGGGAACCGGCACGGCATTTCCGGCCATGCGGCGGGCTTGGGCGTCCGATTCGGGCAAGGTGAATGAATCGGGAAAGCCCTAGAGGCGGAACATTTCACGCGGCGTGAGCCGCCGTTCTCCATTCACAAGAAGATAATTATAACTGGCTCCGGCTCTAAGGGCCATGAGAACGGATGGCTGGATATGTTGCCTCCTTTGTTCTCGTGCCAGATGGCGGGTTGATGATCGGCCTTGTGTTTCTTGCGCCGGGAGCGGCGAATTCGTTCGGATACGAAATGCCGCCGGTCGGGACTTTCTCCAGGAATGGCTGAAAGCGGCGGGTGAGGCGTTATGGGCTTGGACCATTCAAACTCTTCCAAACCTCCATGAGCGGCGGCAATCAGGACGCGCTCGCGCTTTTGTGGCAAGCCATAATCTAGGGCGTTGAGTATGCGCCAGTCGACTTCATAACCGAGCAATTCGAGAGTTGATATGATGTAGGCCATGACTTGGCCGCCAGAGGCCGTGGCGAGTTGCTTTACATTTTCGAGCAATACGGCGGCAGGTCTTTTCTCGGCTATGATTCGGGCGATTTCAAGAAACAAGAATCCTCGCTTATCCCTGAACCCCTCGCGTTTGCCGATGATGGAGAATGGCTGGCAAGGGAAGCCCGCGTAAAGCAGATCATGATCGGGAATATCATCGGCGCGCACGGAAACAATGTCACCGAGGGGCTTGATGTTGAAATTGCGTTCATATACGGCCCGGCAATTCGCGTTAATATTACAAGCGAACACGCATTCTATGCCGAGGGCAGGCGAGCCAAGTGAAATCCGCCCACGCCGCAGCAAAGGTCAGCGAATTTGAGACTTCCTTTTCCTATATCGGGGTATCCTTTTTAAACCTTATCACCCTTCCCCGAGCGCGACAATACAAGCGATTCCGCTACCTCATCGAACTTTCCGAACATAGGATTTTCTTCGGTGGTGGGCTTATTTATGCGATTAACCTCTTGTAAGTCAGGCGGCGGCCAATCATCCCTAAAGCGATTTCCTCTAGGCATATCATGGTGTCATGGCCCATATTCTGGCGACCCTCGAACTCGCATACATATCGGTGCAAGTGTTTCATGCTCATATAGTGAAACACGCCGTAATATCCGCGTTTCAAGGTAGCCCAGAATGATCCCACGCTGTTGGTATGGGCCTTGCCCCTTACATATTCACCCTCGCCATGCTCTACGCTTTCGTGTTGGTATCCGGGAAGGCCAGCGTATGCTTTGTGTCCATCGGTATACAGAACGCTCCCACGCTTGATATTTTCGACAATCACCGTGTGAAGGTGCGTCTTGTCTGTTTCTTCAATCGGAAAGGCTCGAACCTTACCTCCGCGTTCTTTCATCCCTAAAACCGGCTGTTTTCCAGAAGGGCCACGGCCTTGATTATTCTTTTTGTTGATATGCTTGTTTCGCTCTTTCCCGTCGATGTAGACCTCATCTAATTCCACTTCGGGGTCTAGCAAGCCGCCTGGGTCGGCAAAAGCCTCACGGATGCGGTGCTTCAAGAAACCACGCCGTTACTTGCCTTACGCCTAGATGCTTGCCGAGTTGAGCGCTGGAAATACCTTTGCGCGAAGCAGTCATAAGGTAGGCGGCCATCAACCACTTTTGAAGGGGAATCGGGGGATTTGGCCAACATGCTCTTGGTGCGAACGCTGAAATGTTTGCGGCAATCCCGGCATCGGTAGGGCATGGGCTTGGCATTCTTCACCACGGCGATATTGCCAACACACTCGCAGTCTCCACAAGCCCAAGGCGATCTTGCAAGCGAACCTTGGCGACGCGCTTGATGGCGTGAATGGCGATGTCGATGCCTATCCAGCGGCGGTCGAGAGAATGCGCCGCTTCCATCGTGGTTGCGCATCCTTCATCAATGAATCACGTGTGTTTGAGGCGCGAGGAAACGAGTTGAAGCTGCACAAGAGCGACAAAGATCATGAACTGGAAGCCGGCCTCCAGCCTTCGCCCAGAATGTCGGTCGCAATGCTCTCGGCGACCCGTTCCGCAGCCTCGTGCACCGAATCGCGCACGAGATGCACGTGGCCCAGAAGCTTCGCGATCATGGGGAGTCCCTCGCCCAGCGCCAGGGCGCGGCGGGCATACGAATGGCGGAGATCATGGATCCGGACGTCGGAAAGCCCCGCGCGCGCCCGGCTTCCTGCCGGGGATGACCCACGGGTTGCCCTCTGTTCGCGGAAGACTGGCGAGAAGCGCCACCGCCGGGGGAGACAAGGGGACCACCCTTGCCCCCGTCTTGGCATCGGGGATCTTAAGTTCCTTCTCACTCAGCGCCACGTCCTCCCAGCGAAGGGAGAGTATCTCGTTCTTCCGGCGCCCGGTCAGCATCAGCAAACGGATTGCCGGCACGGCGTGATCGGTGCGGAGCAGGCGAGGCAGCGCGCGGCCCTGATCATCTCCCGCATCAAGGCGTGCGAGACGCCCGTGCCCGAACCGATGACGACAAAGGCCGGGCCCACCGTGGCCGATCTTGCCAAGCGCTATTCGAAGAATACGTGGAGGTGCGCTGTAAGCCGAGCACCGCCACGTCGACCCGGGCGGTGGTCCACAGGCACATCGTGCCGGCCCTGGGAAGGCTGCCGCTCACGGGGGTAGAGCGCGCGCAGGTGGCGGAGCTCCATCAACGACTCTATGAGACGCCTGCGGTCGGGAACATGGCGGTCCGCACCCTGTCTTCGATGTACCGACTCGCCGGGGAGTGGGGCATCGTGCCCGAGGGACTATCAAACCCCTGCCGCTCGATCGTCAAATACCGGGAACACAAGCGGGAGCGCTTCCTGACGGATGAGGAGTTCATCCGACTGGGAGAGGTGCTGGATGAAGTCGAGACCCGGGGCGGCGCGTCGGCGCCCGCGGTGGCGACAATCAGGCTCTTGACCCTGACGGGGTGCCGGAGGAACGAGATTCTCTCACTTCGCTGGGAGGACGTGGCGCTGGATGAGAACGAACTGAGACTGCCCGACGCCAAAACGGGCGCAAGGGTGGTCCCGCTCCCACCCCAGGATGTCGAGCTTCTCGCCAGCCTGCCACGCTCACCCGGCAACTCGTGGGTTATACCCGGTAAGAAGCCGGGGACGCACCTGCGAAACCTCGATGCCGCCTGGCGAGCCGTCCGGGCGCGCGCGGGTCTCGAGGACGTGCGAATCCATGACTTGAGACACTCTTGTGCAACACACGGGGATATCCACGTGCTCAAAAGTCTCGTATCTGTTTGTTATCACTTGTTTTTCTCACCAGCACCGCAACCCGCCTGATTACGCCTTTCCTCATTACGTAATCGTTTCGCAACCGGATTTGATCAATATCCAGGCACGACATGTCCGCGCGGCTCGGGTAACCATTCGGTCGGGCCGTGAGAATGATGCCGGTGCTAGAAACTGTCCGTTGTCCTATCCGAACATGGTCGGGCTGACCACAGAAACGTAGTTGACCCTGACGACGCCATCACCCCACAACCGAACTCTTACCCCTGTCGGGCCATTGTGCAGCTATCTCCAATAAGTCCGACCCGCAGCAACGTGCTTACGGTCAGGCTCCGATGCCCTGCAACGCCGGGTCATCGACGTCTTCATCACGTTCTCCCGAGTTCCGGAACCCCGAACGCAGGATTTTATTCCGGCTCCCGCGGCATCTCTTGCCGATATCTCCCGCTCTCCCCGCGAAGCGGGCGGACCTCTCGCCGAAGCGCCGATCGGGCAGGTCATTACGCCCGAACTCACGAGCCGTACCGGAGTCTCGCCACGGCGCCCCGTTTCGCCGGTTGCTCCTGCGGCAAGGGCCGCCATTTGCCCAAATTGAAATATCCCATAGCCACAAAATATTGCGTTTCACAACTCCCCTGAAAAACCCTTATCCTTACAGGCGATCAAATGGACAACCATTCCCCTTCGGAGTAACGCGACCATGCCGCCCCTTCCGCCGCTCGATTGCCTGCGCTTTTTTGAAGCCGCGGCCCGCCGCGAGAGCTTCGCCAAGGCGGCGGAGGAACTCCACGTCACACCCTCGGCCGTCGCCCACCGCGTCAAGGTGCTCGAAGAACATATCGGCGGCGCGCTGTTCGAGCGCGCTCATCGCGGGGTGCGCCTGAACGGGCGCGGCAAGGCGTACCTGAAGGACGTCCAGCGCATTCTGGCCGAACTCTCGGCCGTCACGCAAAGCCGCCGGGGCGATTCGGTGACGAAGCGGCTGAAACTGGTTTCGATCGAGTCCGTCGCCGAGAAGTGGCTCATGCCGAAGCTCGCGGATTTCAAGGCGTCCCACCCCGGCGTCGTCATCGAGCTGGAGACGAACCACCGGGGGGTGGACCCGGCCGGGCACGATTTCGACGTCTGGATCGCATACGTCGGCGAGACCGCCGCGCCGCGCCCCGAGGGGCTGTTCGAGGAGACGCTCTATGAGGAGGATCTGCTTCCGGTCTGCAGCCCGGCCCTCATCGAGGCGCGCGGGCGGCCCGCCGACCCGGTGGACCTGCACGAGTGGCCCCTGCTGTACGACCTGGGATGGGAGGCGGACTGGCCGTACTGGTTCGCGCGCCAGGGGAAACCCTCGCCGGACCTCTCCCGCGCGTCGGGCTTCAGGCTCTACTCGATGGTGGTCGCCGCCGCGGTGGATGGCATGGGGGCGGCGATGGGACACTCGCGGGTGATCGAGCGGGAGATGGAACAAGGCGAGCTGGTCCCCCTGTTCGAGCGGCAGGCCGCGGCGCCCGCGCGGTGCTGCCTCATCACGACGGCGGATTCGAGGCGCAATCCGGGAGTCCGGGCATTCCGGAAATGGATACGGAAGCAGGCCTGAACCGTCCGCCGGGCTTCCTTACGGCCTGCCGAGGCACGCCGCTATCCCGGCGTCCGTCTCCGGGTTAGCCGAACGTTCGAACCCCCGCAAGGGCCCCTCATTTGCCCAAATTGAAGTGTCCCATAGCCCAAAAACTTTCCGTTTCACAACCCACCTGAGACACGTCTATCCTAGAAAGTGATCAGACTTTGGCTTGGAGGCGCCTGGTTCCGTACCAGGGGCTGGCTCCGTGTCGTTCGACGCATCGCCCGGGCCCGTGAACGTTCCACCCAGCCTTGAACGGGATCCAGACGACGACGCCTGAGCCTACGGTACCGATGGCGGCGACACCTTCGTATATGCCGCCGGAGGCGGAGACGATTAGAGATGGAGACATGTCATGGCTGACGAGAACCGGGTCGAGGACATTCCGGGCGACAGCACGCACCAGGGCGCCGCCGGCGCCGATACCTTCGTATTCGGTCCCGGTTACGCGAACGACGACACCATCACCGGCTTCACCGTCGGGGAAGACCGCATCGATCTGACGCGGTTCGAGGGGATAACGCGCTTCGAGGACCTGAGCATCGTTTCAGACGAGGGGGGCGTCACGATCGATCTGAGCGCGCACGGCGGCGGCACGATCCGGCTGACGGGATCCGATATCTGGGTCCTGGACTCGACGGACTTCGTGTTTTCCACACTGGACGGCGGCGGCACCACGGGAGACGACGATCTCCAGGCCGACGACGGCGGCGACCGCCTCGACGGCGGCGCCGGGGACGACGTCCTCACGGGCGGCGCCGGGGACGATATCCTGCTCGGCCGGGAGGGCGACGATACGCTCAGGGGCGGCGGTGGCGACGACGTGCTCGAGGCGGGGGCGGGCGACGACCGGCTCTACGGCGGCGACGGCGACGACATCCTCCGGGGCGGGGCGGGCAACGACCGCGTCTTCGGCGGCGACGGCGACGACGCCCTGGAGGGCCATGGGGGCGACGACATACTCGTAGGCGACGCGGGCGACGACACGCTCTATGGCGGTGCGGGGAACGACACCGTCTGGGGCGGGGCGGGCAATGACGTCCTCTTTGGCGGCGCGGACACCGACGTGCTCTCTGGCTGGGAGGGCGACGACACGCTCTATGGCGGCGCGGACGCCGACGTGCTCACTGGCTGGGAGGGCGACGACTTGCTCTATGGCGGGGCCGGCGGCGACATCCTGCTCGGCGGCGAGGGCAACGACTTGCTCTATGGCGGGGCCGGCGGCGATGCCCTGGTAGGCGACGAGGGCGACGACATGCTCTATGGCGGCGAGGGCTACGACTTGCTCTATGGCGGGGCCGGCGACGACGCCCTGGAAGGCCATGGGGGCAACGACATACTCGAAGGCGGCGTCGGCGCGGACACGTTCGTATTCGCCGCCGGCCACGGCAACGACACCATCACGGACTTCGCCGACGGGGAGGACGCCATCGATCTGACTGCGTTCGCCGACATTACCGGTTTCGGGGATCTGAGCATCACCGCCGACGGGAGCGCCGCCGTGATCGACCTTACCGCGCAGGGCGGGGGCACGATCCGGGTCGAAAACACCAATGTCGCGGACCTCGACACCGAGGATTTCCAGTTCTACGAGCCGCCGGTGGACGACGGCGGGACCGAGGGCATGTAAGGCGCGAGGGGTTTCTCCGGCGCCGCTTGGGGATTTTCCATCATTTTCATCATCCGCCTCTTCGCGATGTGCACGGGTGAATTAAAGATTGTCGAGCGAAGCCGATAAAATCGCCGCGAAGCCGTCTGCCTGACCTACGAGGGAGAGTCCACTTGCCTGACGAGAACCGGATCGACGACATTCCGGGCGACAGCACGCACCAGGGCGCTGCCGGCGCCGATACCTTCGTATTCGGTCCCGGCTACGCGAACGACGACACGATCACCGGCTTCACCGTCGGGGAAGACCGCATCGATCTGACGCGGTTCGAGGGGGTAACGCGCTTCGAGGACCTGAGCATCGTTTCAGACGAGGGCGGCGTGACGATCGATCTGAGCGCGCACGGCGGCGGCACGATCCGGCTGACGGGATCCGATATCTGGGTCCTGGACTCGACGGACTTCGTGTTTTCCACACTGGACGGCGGCGGCACCACGGGAGACGACGAGCTCCAGGCCGACGACGGCGGCGACCGCCTCGACGGCGGCGCCGGGGACGACGTCCTCAAGGGCGGCGCCGGGGACGACATCCTGCTCGGCGGCGAGGGCGACGATACGCTCAGGGGCGGCGGTGGCGACGACGTGCTCGAGGCGGGGGCGGGCCGCGACACGCTCTACGGCGGCGAGAGCGACGACTTGCTGTACGGCGGTGCGGGCAACGACACCCTCATTGGCAACGACGGCGACGACGTCCTGGAAGGCCACGAGGGAGCCGACACCATCGACGGCGGCGCGGGCGACGACACCCTCTATGGCGGCGAAGGCGACGACACGTTCGTGTTCACACCCGGCCACGGAAACGACGTCGTCTATGATTTCACTGATGGCGAGGACCTGATCGACCTCACTGGATTCGTCGATATTACCGGGTTCGAGGACCTGAACATCACTTCTGATGAGAACGGCGTGACGATTGACCTCACCGGCCATGAAGGCGGCACGGTCAGGCTTGAAGGCTTCGCCCTCGATGATCTGGACGCAGAGGATTTCATATTCGCCGAGGCGCAGGAATCTGAGAGCGATGAAGACGCCGGCTGGCTGTACGGCACCGACGGCAAGGACACCTTCTGGGGCACGGCGGGCGCCGACAAATACGATGGCCTTGGAGACAGGGACACGATCCGGGGCGGCGCCGGTAACGACCATCTCCGTGGCGGCGGTGGCTACGATTCGATGTGGGGCGGCACAGGAGACGATATCCTGGAGGGCGGCAGCAGCGGCGATCGCCTCTATGGCGACGCGGGAGACGACACGCTCTATGGAGGTGCAGGCAACGATCTGCTTGCCGATACCTCCGGCGAAAATACGATGTATGGCGGCGAAGGCGGCGATTGGCTGTATGGCGGCAGCGATGAGGATACGCTGTATGGGGGCGAAGGCGGTGATTTGCTCAATGGCCAGCAAGGCGACGATACGCTGTATGGCGACTCGGGTTGGGATGCGCTGTATGGCAGGGTAGGGAACGATACGCTGTATGGTGGCGAAGACGGCGACGCGCTCCATGGTGAAGAAGACAACGACACGCTTTATGGCGGCGAAGACAACGACACGCTTTACGGCGGCGAAGGTAACGACAATCTGATCGGCGGCGCCGGCGATGACACGATGTGGGGCGGCGCCGACAATGATACCTTTGTCTTCGAACCCGGTCACGGGAACGACACGATCAAGGATTTCACCGACGGTGAAGACGCGATCGATCTGAGCGCGTTCGCCGGCATTTCCGGTTTCGGGGATCTGAGCATCACCGCCGACGGCAGCGCCGTCGTGATCGACCTCACCGCGCAGGGCGGGGGCACGATCCGGCTCGAAAACACCGATGTTGCGGACCTCGACGCGGAGGATTTCCAGTACTACGAGCCGCCGGTGGACGACGGCGGGGCCGAGGGCATGTAAGGCGCAAGGGGTTTCTTCGGCGCCGCCCGGGGATCTTCCATCATTTTCATCAACCGCCTCTTCACGACGTGTGCGGGTGAATCGGGAATCGCCGCAAACCCGTCTGCCTGACCTTCGAGGACCGAAGCGCCGGCAGCGGGCGGCTCTGCGGCGCCCGTCACATGGAAAACTCGAAATCACTCGCGTCCAGGTCGGACGAGGTGAAGTCCTCGAGCGTGATCTGGCCCACGCTCTCGCCGAGATCGATCACGGTGTCGTCACCGTCCTGCGTGATCATGAGGTCGGAAAACCCGCTTATCCCGGAGACCGCGGAGAGATCTATCTTGTCCGTCCCGTTCTCGAAGTCGGTGATCGTGTCCTTCCCGTCGCCCGAGGCGAATACGAATGTATCGGCCCCTTCGCCGCCGGTGAGCGTGTCGTCCCCGGTCCCGCCGGTGAGCGTGTCGTCGCCCTCGCCGCCGTAGATATCGTCGTCGTCCGCGCCGCCCTCGATGGTGTCGGCCCCTTCGCCGCCGACCAGCCAGTCGTCGCCCCCGCCGCCGTAGATGGTGTCGTCACCCTCTTCGGCGAAGACGATGTCGTGGCCTCCCAGGGTGGTGAATGTTACATCGCCCGAGCCGCCGACATAGAAGTTGGAGTTTTCATCTCCCGTGACGGGAGCTTCCACCATAATATCGTCGACCGGGCTGTCGCAATCCGGCAAGCAGAACATATCCGCGGTGAGGTCGCTCGTGGCAGTGACGCCTTCGAGCGTGATCGTCCCCCCGCCGAAATCCGTCAGGTCGATCTGCACCCCCGTTACCGTGTTCGGATCACCCGGGTCCGTGACCGTCGTAATCTTCGCGCTCAACTGCTCCCACGTGATCGCCGTGGTGAACTGGGAGAGGTCGATCTGGTCGTCGGAGGTGTTGAAATCGGTGATCGTGTCGTTGCCGTGGCCCGGAAGGAACGAGAAGGTGTCCTCGCCGGTCCCGCCTGTGAGTGTGTCGTCGCCTGCTCCGTCGATGATGATGTCGTCGTCCGCGCCGGCGTCGATGGTGTCGTCCCCCGCGTCGCCCATGATGACATCGTCTCCCGCGCCGCCCTCGATGGCGTCGTTGCCGCTGCCGCCTCGTATCCAGTCGCCACCATGACCGCCGTAGATGGCGTCTGCGCCGCCCCCGCCGTTGAGGGTGTCCATGCTGCCGCCGCCGTAGATCTCGTCGTCGCCGCTGCCGCCCATGATAAAGTCAGGGCTTGCGCCGCCACTGAGACTGTCGTCGCCCTCGCCGCCTTCGAATACATCGGAATACTTGGTGCCGACTTTGGTATCGTCCGCCATTTCGGGTCTCCCTTCCAAGCCTTGGTGATCTGAATTCAAAAAACCGGTTCCGGTTCGTGATGTTCCGCAGGCGCTTCCACAGCCAAAGTCCGAGCACCCTCTAGGATAAACGTGCCGCACAGGTGTTGTGAAACGGAAAATTTTATGGCCATGGGCCATTTCAGCTTGGGCAAATGCGCGGCCCTCCCCGCGTTCGATAGCCCGCGCGTCTTCCTGAAATAACCGCCTGCGTTCGGCCGCGTGGATTCGCGGGAATGGAAGCCGGCCTCAGGCCTCGCCCAGGACGTCGGCCGCGATGCTCACGGCGACCCGCTCCGCGGCCTCCTGCGCCGAATCGCGCTTGAGATGCGCGTGGCGCGCCGTGGTCTCGACTTGAGCGTGGCCCAGCAGCTTCGCTATCATGGGCAGGCCCTCGCCAAGCGCCAGGGCGCGATTGGCGTAGGAATGGCGGAGATCCTGGATCCGCATGCCCTCGAGTCCCGCGCGCGCCCGGACGGCCCGCCAGGCGACATCGATCTTGCGCAGGTGCGTACCCGGCCTCTTGCCGGGTATGACCCACGGATTGCCGGTCAGCCTGGGCAGGCCGGCGAGAAGCTCGACCGCCCGGGGCGGGAGCGGGACCACTCTTGCTCCCGTCTTGCATCGGGCAGCCTGAGTTCGCCCTCGCCCAGCGCCACGTCCTCTCAGTGAAGTGCGAGGATTTCCAACTTCCGGCACCCGGTCAGCATCAAGAGCCTGATGGCGGCCACGGCGGGCGCAGTCGCGCCGCCCTTCGTCTCCACATCCGTGAGCGCCCGGCCCAGGCGACGAAATTCCGCCGGCGTGAGGAACCCTCCCGCCTGCGCCCGTTGTATTTGACGATTGCGCGACAGGGGTTCATTCCGTCGGGCGCCAGACCCCAATCCCCGGCCAGACGGTACATAAGCGACAGGGTGCGGACCGCTATGTTCGCAACCTGAGGCGTGCCGGACAGCCGCTGGCGCAACTCCGCCACCTGCGCGCGCTCGACCGCTGTGAAGGGTGGGCGCGATGTGTTTACGGACCACGGAGCGGTAGGCCGCGGCGGTGTCCGGTTTGCAGCGCACGCCGGCGTGGACGCGCATGAAGCGCCCGGCCAGGGCGGCTATCGTGAGTTCCGCCTCGGGCGGCTTAGGCGTCGGGTCCTCACCCCGCTTGATGCGGTCGATGATGAGCGCCGCCCTTTGGCGCGCCTGCTCGGCGCCTATCACGCCGTGGCGGCCCACCGCCACCCGCTTGGGTCCTCCCGATCCCCGGGCCTGGGTGATGTAGACCTTCCTGCCCGTGGCGTGGGCCCGTACTCCGAAGCCGGCCAGATCCCTGTCCCAGAACACGGCGTCTTTCGCCTCGACGCTTAGCGCGTCGACGGCGCGCTTGGTGGGTTTGAGTTCGCTTCTTCTGGGCATATCACCTCCCGGCCATTCCGTAATCAAAACGCACACGAACGGCATCAAAGGGGAGCGTACCCAAGCATAAGTTTGACCAAAATCCAAGGGGAGATATATGAGTGAATTGCAGAAATAAGTTAATTAAAACAGATAGGTGACATACATAAACGCGGTCAATCGCATCATTGACCTGGATGCGGTTTTTTGAAAATGTCATTTCTTCTTAATCGCTCGGATTTGAGCTGAACAATTCGATAAATATAGATAAATTAACGTAGTTTTTCGATAAATTTATGAAAATTTTAGAGGGGAAATGCGCGGAAACGCGGGGAGTTGCACAGGCGAAATGTGCGGAATGTATCAGTCCGCCTTCTCCCAAAAGAGCCAGAGGCCGTGTTTCGCCGCGATCCGGAAAGGCATAAGGCCCACGTTTTCAGCGATTTGTCGAACATCCGCGCGGGAGAGGCGCTTTTTGCCGAGGCGGTTGTTCAAATCGCGCGCCTCGGTCAACAGCGATTCGATGAGTTCATCCGATGCGCCCGCACCAAAGCCGCCGCCGTGCGCGCCCATCCCGCCGGGCTTTAAGACGCGATTGATCTCGGCGACGATTCTCTCCTGCTCGTCCCAGAAGAAAAGTCCGCCCCTAAAGACAACCAGGTCAAAAGAGGCCGCTTCGAACGGCAGGCTGTATTTGTCGAGCGGCGCCACGCGAACGCGCGAGACCATGCCCGCCTCCGCTATCGTCTCGGCTAGGTAATCATTCAGGACTTGCGTGTCATCCCCGCATGTGAGGCGCATTTCGGGACAGCGTGCAGCCAGGGCGAGCGCCACGCCGGGGCCGTAGGGGCCGATTTCCAGAACGTCGCCCGAGTCTCTGCCGTATTCGGCGTGAATCTCCGCCGCCGCATAGGGGTAAAACGGCTGAAAATGGGCGTTTACGGCGCGAATCAACTCAAAATCCATGGCAGGATATTCCCTCTTCGTTTAGATGCGCCTCCCGAAGGCGGCGGCTGGATGCGAGATATCGAACGGATGATATACCAACCCCGAAGGCTTTATGAAACCGTGAGCCAAGGACGCAAACCCGCATTTTCAAAACCCGCTCTCTGGGATATCCTGCGGCTTCATGGAGAAAAGCCACCACCAACACAGGAGACCCCATGGAAGCGGTGAGCGAAGCGGCGGATGTCTATGAGGCGATAGAGATGTATCATGCGAGAGGCTGGACGGACGGCCTGCCCGTCATTCCTCCGACGCCCGAACTCCAGGAGCGCTTCCTGGAGGCCTCAGGGCTGGACGCCGATGACGTCGTCTTTCACCTGGCGGAGCGAAAAAGAACCGTCCGGGCCGGAAAAGTGGCGCTCAACGCCATTATGGCGGGGTGCCTGCCCTCCTATATACCCGTTATCATCGCCGCGCTCGAAGCCATGGCCGATCCGGCCTACAACATTCACTCGAGCGCCACGAGCACGGGAGGAGCGGCGCCCTTCATGGTCGTGAACGGCCCGATTCGCCACGAGATAGGCCTCAACATGCAGGGGAACATCTATGGGCCGGGCAACCGCGCGGGTGCGACGATAGGCCGCGCGCTCAGGCTCATCATCATCAACTGCCTGGGCTCGAAGCCGGGCCTTCTGGATCGCTCCACCCAGGGGAACCCGGGCAAATACAGCTTCACCTTCGCCGAATGGGAGGAAACCAGCCCCTGGGAGGCGCTGAACGTCGAGCTTGGATATCCGGCCGAGACGAGCACGGTGACGATCCTCGCCGCAGAGGGTCCGCACAACATCCAGAATCACTACGGAAAAGGCCTGGGAATAGCCGAAACCGCCGCCGCCACCATGGCGGGCCTGGGCAGCATGAGCGAGGGGCAATCCTTTTTCGTCTTTGCGCCCGAGCACGCGCACCTTTTGGCCGAGGAATTTCCCACGAAAAAAGAATTAAAAGAATATCTGTTTGAAAACGCAACGCTTCCCCTGAGTCGGCTTCTGCGCACCGGGAAACTCGACACACCCATCGACGCCGATGAAAACGGCAACGTGCGCCACGCGCTCAAGCCCGACGACATCTACATCGTCGTCGCGGGAGGCGAGGCCGGCGGGCACTCCTCCTGGGTCCCCGCCTGGAGCAGGAGACGAAACGGCGAGGCCGTCACCCGTCCGGTTTTGTGCGCGGCCAAGCGGCGAGAGTCTTAGGGTGCAAGCGTTTAACGTATGCAGGAAATTTTCATCACGGCCATCTCGTGATTGAAGAAAGAGGCCACCCGAGAGGAAACCGGTTGATGGAATACAAAACGAGAAATCATCCCGGCGGTGATGAACATACAGGAGGAGGCGTTCGATGAACCCCATCGTAGAAACCGCAATACCGATTTACGATCCTACCGTGGAGCCTGAAATCGAAACCAAAGAGCGCCCGAACCGTGACGGCGCTCTATCGGGCAAGCGCATCGGTTTGCTCTGGAACTCCAAGGTGGGCGCAGATAAGCTCATGCGCTACATATTGAACGAATTGAAGGCGGACGGCGCGGACCCCGACCTCGCCGTCGAACTGTCCAAGGAATACGACACCCGCCCGGCGAAGCCGGAAGTGTATGCGGAAATGGCCCAAAAATGCGACCTCGCCATCACCGCGGTGGGCGACTGAGGCTCCTGTTCTTCGTGCAGTGTGCACGATGGAATAGAGTTGGAGAAAAAAGGCGTCCCCACGGCCGTCATCTGCACCGAGCCCTTCCGGCCCACGGTCGAAATGGTCTCCAAGGTGCGCGGCATGCCGGACTACCCGGTAGCTTATATCCCCCATCCCGTAGGCAGCCTCACGGATGAGCAACTCCGCGGACGCGCGAAGGAGATTGCTCCCACGATAAGGGCGCTTCTCACGGGTTGAGCCGCACGAGTAAACCGCGAAGGTAGTGCGCTACATCGCTTTCAGGGCGATGAGCACCCCTCCCGCTACGACGCATACCGTCCCCAGCAAGATGGGCAGCGTGATGCGCTCCAGGTCGCGCAGGAATATCCACGTGAACAAGAGCGCAAAAAACGGCGCCGTGGACGAAAGCGGCGATACGACCGAAACGGACCCGTACTTCAAGGCGGCGAAATGACTTAAAAACGCCAGGGTGTTGATAAACCCGCAGGGACCGTAAAAATGCCAGGCCTTTCCCCATTTGAGAGACGGGTGCTGGGCCTTGGGCAGAAACCACACGAGCGCGATCAGCGCCAGGAGACCGAAAACGCTGGTGAGCGTGATGCCGAGCAGCGCGGAGGGAACGAGGTCAATGCCAATTTTTCTGAAAATGTTCGACGTGGAAAACCCCAACACGGCCATCAGGGGCAACCAGATGTCGCGCCTGTTCCATGGAACGTCGCTCTTGCGCTGGTAGGTGATTCCGGCGCAGCCGAAAACGACCAGGAGAATTCCCGCCCAGACGTAAGCTCCCGGCCGCTCCCCCAAAAATACATAGGCGAAGGCAGCCGAAAAGAGCGGATTGGCCGCCAGCAGAGGAACCGCACGCGAAACGCCCAGGCGATGTATGGTATGGAACATGAACACGCGCCCAAGCGACGGCCCCGTGATGCCAGACAAGAAGAACCAGAACCAGGCCTCCATGCTCCAATAGGCGGGTTCCCAAGTGAGAATCGTGAGCGCCACCAGCCAGGGAACGTTGACTATCAAACCAATGACGACGCCCGTCATGGCCGTGCCATGCCGCTGCCCCCGCCTGGCGATGAGGCTGAAGGCCGAGGACATCGATGCGGTGCCCAGGGCATATCCCGCCGCCAGCAGCGTATTGGTCATGGCGCTTCTCCCATCCTGAAACACGAAAAAAATCTACGAAACTAAAAACAGCACAAGATGGATGTCTTATCAGAGGAGCGGGGCCAAAGCCATATCGAGACGGGCATTAGAAGACGCAGGATGAGACTCATCTTCGGGGACGATGAAGCGGCTTCGGGCAATGGAACCCGCAAATCGTCAGCCCCCGGTTATCGGCTGCGCGATGATCCACAAGCTCACCATGGTGTAACCCACCATGAGAACGAGCATCGGGTATTGGCTGCGCACGGCGGCGAAGCGGTTCTCGAGCGCGCGCAGCGCCGTCACATGCGCCAGATAAACGGCGCATATATGGCCGATGACGATCGCGGCGATGGAAGCATACCAGGTCGTCTTCGCGCCGATTATCCCGATATCGACCTTATAGGCGGCGGTCCCCCACAGGTTCCAGCCCATCCCGAGCGGGTCGGACAGGAGCGGGATGATGCGTTGTCCCTGAATGAAGAGAAAGGAGAAATAATGCGCCACGTGATACCCAATCGCGATGGGCACCAAAGAGAACACGAACAAGCGCGCGAATTCCTGCGTGGAGAGCGCACTCCCGCTCATGGCGCGCATCAGGGTGCAGAAAGCGTAATACACGCCCAGGAACAGCCCCGGAACCGCAATGAGCGCGATGGTATCCGCCACGAGCAGAGCATCGCGCCCCACCCAGACGACCTGGTTGTATATTCCCGCCCGGATGAAGTGCCAAAGCGGCGTTTCCGTAAAACCGTCAAAACTCACCGCCGCCAACATCAACACCACCAGCACCACCATGGAATTGCTCATACCGCTTGTGGCCAGAAGACCCACAGCCGGCGGCCTCAAAAGCCATTCCCTTCTTCCGTTTCCACTCGTGCGCACCTCGGTGACGGAAAACCGGCCCATCACGCCGAATATGATGGAAAACGCCTCCCCCCGCTCGAGCCACCTCTTTTTCCCATGCACGAACATGCCGGCCCAGGTGATGATGGAATACCCGAGGACGGCAAGCGAGAGATTGTGGGGAATGTCATTGTATGGCCAGACGATCTCCGCCCAGGCGAACCACAAGAACAGACACAAAGCCGGCCACACGCCCATGCGCCCGGAGCATGGTTGCTCGAGCGATAAGGAATCGCCTCGCCCCGTTTTCCGGTACAGCGCCTCCGCCCAGGAAAAGGTGACCTCCCATGGATTCACCAGCGACCAGAGATTCCCCATCAGCGCGCACACATAGGCCAGCCCCACCCACCAGATGATCCAGACCATGGTGGGCGCGATGTTCCTGTCCGGGTTTTCAGTCCCCCAGAAGCCCGCCGCCAGCGTCACGAAAAACAAAACGACGGAAAGCGCTCTGATGAGAGACAGGAAAACCGCACAGCCCATCCACCCGAAAACAGGGGAATCGAGCAGGTTGTAGCCCGGATAATCCCCATCCTCTCGTTTGTCGCGCACGAAAAGCCCCATGCCCAGAAACGAAAGGAACACGGATGCGCCCGCGCCGAGCATGAACAGGCCCAGGGGCACCGGCAAATCATACCTTTGCCCGAACCCATGGGCCGATACAGGGGACGGGAGAAAAGCGACCGCGGCAGCGAGCGCAAGCCATCGGATGTGAAATTTCATGAAATCACCCCCGTCATGGATGCACCTCCAGGTAGAACAATACCTTCTCGCCATGGCCACCGCTTTTTCTTTTTTTGCGCCCGTGGGAGTGAGAGCCGTGCACCGTTACGGGAAACCGACCCGCAACCCTGGCCTGAAACTCCATCACGACCACCCGGCCCGGCGAAACGGTTTTTTCGATATCATAGCCGTGGAGATGGATTTCGGTGGTTTGATCGGCCATCAGATTGAGCTTCACCTTGTCGCCTTGTTTTAGGCGAACTACATTGTTATCCCCTTTGAGCTTCCCTCCTGCGATATGGAGGGTGATGCCGCTCATCTCCGCGCTCTGGACGGGAACCGCCTGAAAAAGGGCAATCAGCACAAAAACACAAAAAAACCTGCCAATGAATTTCATATCCATTTCTCCCCGAAATAATCCTCGCAGGGCGCATCTTCTTTGCCTTGCGCGGAAAATTATGGATTGACGAACGAGAGGAGAAGAGCTGGCGGGGCGCGTGGGGAGAGGCTGGAAAACAAAGAGTCGCGCACAAGTAAAACATCCTGAAGGAGCAGGGGATTTACCTCATTCGCTACATGAATGAAGGCCAGGCCATCCGCCTCGCAGCCTTGCGTCCATCCTCCCGCCGCTCCAAGTGCGCAGGCGCTGTGCTCCTGTCGGGGGTCTTCTGGGTGATCTCCGTGATGATCCCCCTCGCGGTGTTCATGCGCGTGACGTTCATTCGCCGAACCTTCGAGGAGGGCTTGAATCTCCTGGCCCAGGTGATGCGCCCGGTGGGGGCCGGACGCAGCCAGAACGGCGAGAAAACCTAAACCCAGTCCTAGCGATATGAATTTTCGTGAAACACCCATGTGGACACTCAAGGGTTGGCGGCGTAGCGGAAAAAAACTGAACCCGGCTCCACTATAACAGAACAGATCGGACCCCGCTTCGTCAGAGCGCGCGGCCGGCCACCAGCGCCCCGCCTATGACCACCGCCAACGTGCCCAGGAGAATCGGCCAGGTGATTCGTTCTATTTTCCGCAAAAATTTGGCCGTGAGCAGCAGCGCCCACAGGGGCGCGGTGGCGGAGAGCGGAATAACGATGGTGAGGTCGCCGTAGCGCAGGCCATAAAGATGCAGAAGAACCGAAAGAGCGTTCAGCGAGCGCCGATGCTGTACGTCACCCAGGCTTTTTTCACGACCAAGGAGGGCCGCAAGCCCGGGGGCAGATATTGCCCGAAAACATACAGGGATATCCCGCCCGAGATGTTCATGATCGATATACCCAGAAACGGGTTGGGCACAGGGCTGACGCCCAGCTTGCGCAGCATGTGCGAGATGGAGAAAAAAACCACGCTCCCGAGGGCGACGAGGAGGTATTCTTTCCGGATGGACTGGGTCTCTCCCCTTTTCGAGGTGATTCCCATGCACCCTAAAACGATGAGCACCGTGCCGGCCAGGATGTACGGCCCCGGTCTTTCGCCCAGGATGAGGATGCCGATTATCGCCGAGAATAGCGGCATGGTGGAATTGAGCGGCACCGCGCGCGCCACGCCTATCAGATGAATGGAATGGAAAAAGCACACCCTCCCCACGGCGGGGCCCATCACTCCGGCCAACGCGAAAAATAGCCAGGCCATCGGCTGGTAGTGGGTGGGCTCCCAGGTCCATATTGCTACCACGAGTAGTGGCGGGAAAGACACGATAATCCCGATGAGAACGCCCGATACCGCATTCGCGTGCCGCTGCCCGCTTCTCACGAAGAGGGTGAAGGAGCCGACCACGACGGCGGTTGACAGTGAGAAGAGAACCGAGAGTGTGGTGGTGGTCATTCAGAATACGCCTTCCCATCGACAAAACTTAAAACGGCGAGGGTAGCAGATACATCTCCTAAAATCTCTTGTGCAAGGCAGCAAAGAGCCGCCCAAAACGAACGGGTAGAATTTCGGGTTGGCCGTATCGCACACCTCGCGATGGCAGCAGGCCGGATGGGAACCGGGCATGAAATTCGGACTGATACAGAAAATTTTCGCCGCGAAAAAAAAATCTACACCCCCGCCATCTCGCAGGGGGCGTAGTGTGAGAAGCGCATCGTGTAGGTGGCGCGGCCCTGGGTGGCGGAACGAAGGACGGTGGCGTAACCGAACACCTTGGCGAGAGGCACCGAGGCCCGGACGACGCTCACCGGCGACGAGCCGCCACGCTCTTCCACGCCGGACACCTTTCCGTCACGCGCGTTGATATCGCCGATGACGCCGCCCAGAAATTCACCGGGCGCCACGACCTCCACCGACATGATGGGTTCCAGAAGCCGCCCGCCCGCCTTGCGGCAGGCTTCCGTGAAGGCGTTCGCCGCCGCGATGGAAAAGGCGGCCTCCGTGGCGCGCTCGGCGTCATAGTCCGCCTCGATCATCGTGACGCGGACATCGGTCATCTCATAGCCCGCCATGGCGCCGCTCGAGGTAGACGCTTTGAGTGACCCAAGCGCGGCGGCGATTAAATTCTCAGGTATAGCGGGGTTGTTTATCGCGCTCTCACACGATACGCCTACGCCGGGCAGGGGCGCCACGCCCACGCGCACCCGTGCGAATTGAGGCTCGCCCGCCAACTCCCTGTCGAAGGTGAACTCCGCGTCGGCTTGTTTCGCGAGTGTTTCCCGGTAGACCACGCGAGGCGTACCCACCCGGACGTTCACGCCGAAATCCTCATCTATCCGGCGCGTGAGCACATCAAGATGGAGTTCACCCATTCCACTCATCACCGTCTGGCCGGACTCGGTATCCACCCGCACCTGAAACGTCGGGTCTTCCGCCTGGAGTTTCGCCAGGGTCTCGCCCAGTTTTTTGGTCCCTGTGGCGTCTCTGGGCTCAATCGCCACCGAGATTACGGGCTGGGGCGCGAGAATCGACTCGAAAGCTATCGGCTCTTGCCGGTCGCAAAGCGTATCGCCCGTCACGGCTTCCTTCATCCCGGCCGCCGCGACGATATCCCCCGGCCCCACGGCGTCGAGACGCTCACGCTTGTGAGAATACATCCTGAACAGCCGGGCAAAACGCTCGCTGTCTCCCCTTGCGGGGTTCCAGAGACTGTCTCCCACCCTGGCCGCGCCGCTATACACCCGCAAGTAGGTGAGCCGCCTACCCTCATCGATTTGCACCTTGAAGACCAGGGCGGAGAAAGGCGCATCCTCTGTGGGCTGACGGGTGATGGGGTTTTCTTCTCCGGGAGGGAAACCGCTCGCGGGCGGCGTATCCACCGGAGACGGCAGATAATCCACCACGGCGTCCAGCAGGGGTTGCATCCCTTTATTCTTCAAGGACGAGCCGCAAAAAACGGGCACGAGTTCGCCCGCGAGCACGGCGCGCCTCAACCCCTCCTTGAGCGCTTCGGTGTCGATGGCGCTTCCTTCCAGATACGCCTCCATCACGGACTCGTCATGATCCGCCACCGCTTCGATGAGAGCTTCTCTCAACTCCGCCGCTTTTTCCTTGAGCGCTCCGGCGGGTTCGCTCCGGTGGGGTTCTCCACTCTCCCAGGTGAGAAAATCCCCGCTCAGCACTTCCACCTGGCCCGTATACCCCTCACCCTCCCCATCTGGCCAGTGCATCAGCACGGGCCTGGCCCTTAATTTTTCGACCATCATCTCGACGGTTCTCTCGAAATCAGCGCCCAGGCGATCCTGCTTGTTGATGAAGGCGAGCCTCGGTACTCGGAATTTATCCGCCTGGCGCCAGACTGTCTCACTCTGCGGCTCGACGCCTTCCACCGCGCTGAAAATCGCTATCGCGCCATCAAGTACGCGCAAACTTCTTTCCACCTCGATCGTAAAATCTACGTGGCCGGGCGTGTCGATGATGGTGATTTCATGATCCGCCCAGGTGGTGGTGATGGCCGCGGAGGTGATGGTGATGCCGCGCTCGCGTTCCTGACTCATCCAGTCCATGGTGGCCGAACCTTCGTCCACCTCACCGATCCGGTGCACGGCCCCCGAGTAGTACAGCATGCGTTCGGTGGTCGTCGTCTTGCCGGCGTCGATGTGGGAGATGATGCCGATGTTTCTTCTCATCTCGAGCGCTGGGCGCTTCATCGAAAAAATCCTCTTTTTAGGAAAAAAACCAGACGCAGATTACCTTGGGAGGGAAAAGATGGGAAAGCCCGAGGCGAAAAGAAAAGCGGTGGTCGGAAACCGACCACCGCTTTTCTTAAACGCCGGGTGATGTGCTAGAGCTTGACGACGTTTTGCGCCTGGAGCCCTTTGGGGCCCTGGGCGACTTCGAACGACACCTGATCGTCCTCGCTCAAGGATTTGAATCCTTCCGCCTGGATGGCCGTGTGGTGGACAAACAGATCCTCACCACCATCCTCGGGAGTGATAAAACCATACCCTTTTGCATCGTTGAACCACTTCACTGTTCCTGTTGACATACACTTCCTCAAAAAAAAGAGATTGAACTGGGGGAATGTAATGATGAATGGAGCATCTCTTGGAAGGGAATCTTCATTCGTCCTGCATACCCACAATCCTTTTTCCCACACCTATTGCGAGAAAAGAAATTAGACCCTATCAGTTATCAACAATAAACGCAAGGGATAAACAAATAAAGATTTTCAACCGTTTGCGCCATGCCATCCGTCCGACGGAATCTCAACCTTGGTTCGTTGCCACATGGACGAGGGGAGAAAAATAAATTTCAAATTCTCCCCATCCCTCATGCCGCCTACGGGCGATGCCCCGCTGCATAGCAGGACCGAGCGGAGAAAGCGACGTAAGCGCATCAGGGAGAAGCGATGCGCTTGCCTGGGCCGTTATGGCCAAACGAGGGAGGGATCAGGCGGCCTCGGGGGTTTTGGGATCGCACGTACCAAAGGGAAGCTCGGGTGCAGGCGTAAGCCTCGATTCGAGTTCCTCTTGTCGAGTCTGCCAATCCTCATAAGAGATTTGGCCTTGCAAGTAGAGGGCGAGATTCCGCATGCAAGCTTGGTGAATGCGCTTCGAAGTCTGGCTCGTCCCATTCGTCTTGTGTCCGGGTCTTTGAGTTCTCATCGCCATGACGGGCCTCCTTTCCTGCCCCCTTTTCAAAAGGGGTGAATTACTTTCTTAATCTATATATAGTGCATATTTAATTTTTATGCACTATATTTTGTGTTAAAAGTACGTTAAATGTTTGTTACTAAATGAGGAATTTTTACATCCCCCCACAAATACGAATATAATACGAAAATTAAAACAATGCAACCCTTTTTTCTTACTGGTATGTCTAGCGCCATCATATCAGTATGTTAAGATGTCATTTTTTATATCTTCCATTCACTCTTGACTGACGAAAACCTTTGCGGGCAGCATCCGCAAAGACGAAAAGGACCCGCCGTGATCTTGAAAAAAATATCGATAAATATCTTTCTCGGCGTGTTTTTTCTCTTGATGACCATATTATTGCTCGTCGGCTGCGCCGTGGACCATGAGACGAAAACCGCCCGCGGCGAGGTGATTCGGGAATGGTTCATGGAATTCGCCTGGGGGCGCGTGGAGGCTTACGCCGTCCGACCCCCCGGCGGAGGGTCTTCTCCTGAAAAACGCTACCCGGCGATACTCCTCCTCCACGAAGCTGACGCCCGGGCCCAACGATTCAGACGCGCCATGCTGGACCACGTACAAGATGATTTCTTCCTCATGAGCATCTCGCTGCCCGGTTTCGGCGCATCGACCGGGCCAGAGGATTTCGCCGGACCCAAAAGCGTGGACTCCGCCCTGGGCGCAGTCCGTTATTTAAGAGACAGGGAGAACGTCAAAAAAGACGGCATTTTCGTCTACGGCATCGGACAAGGGGCTTCGGTAGCCGCCCTCTCAGCCGCCCGGAGCGCGAATATTTCGGGCCTAATCCTGGCAAACGGGTTTTACGACCTGGAGAAAACCTACGCGCTCTTATCCCAAAAACAGAAGGCCCGAATACGCGCGGTGCTTGGCGGCCCACCCGCTCAAACAGGGAAAGCCTACCGAGAGCGCTCCCCCATCCGGGTGGCGGGCAAGATAAAAGCCCCGGTTCTGCTTCTCCACAGCCAAAGAGGGCCCTATCCGCTCCGCGGCGCAGAGGCTTTTCTAAACGCCATCGAGACAAAAGGCGGGAACGCGAAACTTCAAAGAATAAAAAACCAGGGCCCGTTCGAATCACTCACACATCCCGACATTGGAAATTGGGTCATCCCCTTCATCAAGAAAATACGCAAACCGCGCTGAGTCAAAAGACCGCCTAGGCCCTCTCCCAGGATTCAATTTTGGCCAACCGATCGCGAACCGAGGGATGCGAATGAAAGAGCGTAACCACCCAGCCGGGCGGATTGGGGTCCGTCAGGTTTTGTCTGCATAACTTCATGAGAGCGGAGGCTAAACCACCTCGCATCCGCGCATGCTCGGTGGAATAGTGATCGCAGCGGTGTTCGAGGTTGCGCGAAACCGCCAGAAACATTGGAGACACGACCGCTCCCATGAGGCTCAAGACAACCCACAAAACCACGACGCAGGCAGGCTCCCCCGGCTGCACGAGAGCGGGGTTCACCCATTCTCCGATCCATTCGAGCGCGTGGCGGGAGAAATACATGGCAATAGCCAGAGTGATGCCTTTCATGGCGATGAGGGCCGGGATATGACGACCCACGTGATGCGCGATTTCATGGGCGAGGATCGCCTCGATTTCATCGGGCGTGAAATCAAGCAGCGTATCCGAGAGAACCACCCGCCGGGACGGCCCCCAACCGACCAAGGCGGCGTTCGCCGTCTTGCTCTTCGAACTCATCTCCATCTCCCACACGCCGCCGTATACTCTCGTCTTTGTCCTCTCCAGCAAGGCGAGGAGCCGCTTTTTGAGGTTTTCATCCGCCAAGGGCTTGAAGCGGAAGAAAATGGGCGCGAGCAGCACGGGGGCGATCAGGGAGATGAAAACGAGCAACAGGACCGAAGCCAGCGACGCTACCCACCACCAACGCTCCGGCCACGCGGCCATGATCATCAGGAAACCACCGCTGGCCGCGCCACCCAACAGCAGCAAAAGCGCTGCCCCCTTGCATCTGTCCCACACCCAGCCCGCCGGCGATTGATTCGACAGATTTTCCCGGTGGGCGAGCACGTAGCCGCTGTAAAAGTCGAAGGGTAAAGAAACCAGCGTTTTCGAGACGGCGATGAGGGAGAAAGCAACAAATCCGCTCACGAACGCGCCGTCCGCCGGCTTTGCGGCCTCCGCGCTCAGATAACAGAACAAAAACGCGAGCACGACACCGAATTCCACAGTGGAGGACGCCAATCCCACATACAGACGCCGCATCTGATACGCCCTTGCGCGCCTGAAGAAATCGTCCTCGAAATCAGAAGGTCTATCGGTATTCGGCATGTCGGTTCAATCTCTGGGCGTCCGTGAGGATTGTGAAAGCCTAAAATGACAGGCAATAATTTGGCAAATCACTTGCGATTGTGCAAATATACTCTCCGCTAACGGGCGTAAAACAAATCCAATTCATGGATCCCGACTCCCGGAGATGGGGGCCGGAACCCGGGAGGTCTACTCTTTGTCACGTCATCTCATCGATCTCAGAAGCGATACGGCCACACGCCCCACACAAGCGATGCGCGAGGCCATCGCCGAGGCCCTCGTGGGCGATGATATGCTCGGCGAAGACCCGAGCGTCAACGAACTCATCGAAAAGGCGACTGGCCTGTTCGGCAAGGAAGACGGCATATTCGTACCTTCGGGCTCGCTGGCCAATCAACTGGCCATCAAGGTCCACACGAACCCGGGCGATGAAATCATCGCCGATTCCCATTGTCATCCCTTTAGAAACGAACTGGGCGCCAGCGCCTTTTTATCCGGGGTTCAATTCGCCCTGATTTCGGCGAATCGCGGGGTTTACGACCGAAATGACGCAGAGGGGTGGCTCCGCCCCACGGGGGGGTACCCGAAAAGCACTCTGCTCTGGGTGGAGAACACGCACAACCAGGGCGGCGGCCATGTATTTCCCCTCGAACGACTCGATGAACTGCGCGCTTTTTCAAAAGAGCAGAACATCCCTCTTCATATCGACGGCGCCCGCATCTTCAACGCCATCGTCGCCTCCGGCATTCCCCCGCAGGCATGGGCTAGGCGCTGCGATTCGATATGCTTTTGCCTCTCCAAGGGATTGGGCTGCCCCGTGGGTTCCATCCTGCTCGGGGAAGAAGCGTTCATTCAAGAAGCGCGCCGGTACCGAAAAATGTGGGGCGCCGGCTGGCGCCAAGCGGGCATTCTCGCCGCCGCAGGTCTCTACGCCCTGGACCACCATGTGGAGCGCCTGGCGGATGACCACGCCAACGCCCAGCTTTTTTCCGAACTCACAGCCGGCATTCCGGGCGTTCGACCCGTCCACGATACGACGCCCACCAATCTCGTGTTCCTGGACGTCTCGGAGAGCGGAAAAACGGCGCATCAAATCAATGAGACGGCGATGGACAAAGGCGTCGCCTTCTCCGTTCCGAACGCGAAAATGCTTCGCGCCGTCACCCATCTGGACGTCTCGAGGGAAGGCGTGCAAACCGCCGCTCAGGTTTTGGCGGATTCGGTGAGATGAGTTCGCGCGCTCGGGTCACCGTTTTGGGTTGCGGCACTTCCACCGGCGTTCCTTCCATCGGGTGCACGACCGCCGCATGTCTTTCGGATGACCCCAGAAACAAGCGGCTGCGCCCGAGCATCATCATCGAGCACAATGGACGAAACCTGCTGGTGGATACGGGCCCCGATTTGCGTGAACAGGCGCTCAGGCACCAGATCACCCGAGTGGATGCCGTGGTCTACACCCACTATCATGCGGACCATACCCACGGCATCGATGATTTGCGCGCCTTTAATTTCCTGATGAGAAAGCCGATTCCCTGCTATGCCTATCCCAATACGGTGAAGATTCTCCGCCAGAACTTCAGTTACATTTTCAATGACGCGAGGAACTACAGCGGCTTCAAACCACAACTCACGCTGGCGGAGATTGGAGACTCTGCTTTCGGGGCGGCCGACATGAACATCATCCCCTTCGAACTCGAACATGCCGGCATGAAGGTAATGGGCCTACGATTAGGGGATTTCGCCTACGCCACGGATTGCAACGCCATTCCAGAAAAATCCATGGAAATCCTGAAAGGAGTGCGCATCCTCATCCTGGACGCCTTGCGCCACCGGGAACATCCCTCACACTTCACGGTCGCCGAGGCGCTGGAAATCGTTGAGGCGCTCAAGCCCGAGCAGACTTATTTCACCCACACCAATTTCGAACTCGAATACCACGAGACCAACCGAAACCTGCCAAGCGGCGTGGAACTCGCATATGACGGGCTGAGTTTCGAGGTTTTCTTGTAGGGGCTGAACTACATATCGCTCGTGTCTTCCGGGATTTCCTTCGTTTCATCCATACTGCTTCCGCTCGCCCCCTGGCAGAGATCCGAGAACAAGAGATACCCCGCCAGATAATACGAGATCGACGTCACCATCACGCCCGTCTGCAACAGGACCTGCCCCACCAGACCCCCGCCAAAAATCCCCTGTATCACCTGCCAGAGAATGAACCAGACCAGCAGATAGGTCATCGCCAAGACGACGACGGTTCTCTCGCCTCCGCTCGATATCACGCCGGCTCGGCGGAAAGCCTGGGCGAAGTCGTCGCCATAAAGCAGCGCGGTCAAGGTGCAGAAATAATACCGTACGGCAGGCGTGAGAACGAGAAACACCGTGACGGCGAACGAGAACGGAAGCCCGATGGGCGAATCACCGAACAGGAAACCGAAGATGAACAATGACGCCGCAAACCCGATGACACCCAGCAACTGCAAACCAAAGGTATACGCCAAGTCAACCTTGGCGACGGATTTCAAACGATCCACCGCCTCGGCAAAGTCCCAAACAGCCCCATCGCCCATGCGCTCGGACTCGACCCGCAAAATCAGGAGGATGAACAAGAACACCTGCAATACGCGCAGGAGAAGCTGAGAGCCGATCATGAGGGGGAACAGCAACATGAGGTTCGCGTCGGGGGCTATCAACGATTTGATCGAAGGATGCGCCGAGAGCGCAATCATGGATACGGGTACGTAAATCATGACGAAAAGGCGGGTGATCTGCGCAAAATCCGCCATATGGTTGCGCACGCCGAACTCGATATATTTGGACAGGGGGCCGACTGCTGTATTTTTCATATAAAAAACAAACCCTTAGAAGAATATGTCACTCTCGCAAGCGTTGATTTCCTACTACCGGGAACGATACACTAGAACAGGCTTCAGCCTAAGAATCGCACGACCGCCCCTGGAAACCGCACGGAACCGATGAGCATCACTATACTTGCTCATGATGAGGAATAGAAGGCAGCCCCCATGAGTTCCGCCACAATAGTGAAAGAAGGCATCCGAACACTTGGCCGGCGCGCGATGGAAATCATCGGCGGCATGGGAAGCGCCGCCATTTTCCTTATCGAATCCGTCCGGTGGATTTTCGCACCTCCCTGGCGATTTTCACTTCTCATACGCCAGATATACATCATCGGCACGGGTTCTCTCTCCATCGTCTTGCTGAGCGGCCTGTTCACCGGAATGGTACTGGCGCTGCAGGGCATTTACGCTTTCAGAAAATTCGGCTCAGAAGCCTTCTTGGGGCCCGCCGTCGCCTTCAGCCTCATCCGTGAACTCGGGCCCGTACTCACCGCGCTCGTCGTCACCGGAAGGGCAGGTTCCGCCATGACGGCCGAAATCGGCATCATGCAAATCACCGAACAGGTGGACGCTCTAAAGAGCATGGCCGTGAACCCACTCCAGCGCCTCGTCTCTCCCCGGCTGCTGGCGGGCGTGATAGTATTTCCTCTGCTCACGGCGCTTTGCGACCTCATCGGCATTTTCGGGGCCTATCTCGTGGGCGTGGAGTTGATGGGGCTGAGTTCAGGAACCTTTTTCGGGGAGATGCAGGACAAGATCGAGATGGTCGACATCAACGTAGGCTTATGGAAATCCATCGTCTTCGGCCTGATCGTCACATGGGTTTGCTGCTATAAGGGATATCATTGCGGTCACGGGGCCGAGGGAGTGGGCAAGGCGACCACCTCGGCCGTGGTGCTGTCTTCTGTGCTGATACTGGTGGGTGATTATTTCCTCACCTCGATTCTTATCTGAAGAAGGAACGAGCCTTGTACCGAAAAAAAGTGGAATTCGGCGTCGGCATATTCGTTCTGGCGGGAATCCTCGCGCTCGCCTATCTGTCCATCAACCTCGGCGGCCTGGATATTTTCGATGACGGCACATATGAAGTCTCGGCGAATTTCACGACCGCCACGGGCCTTCGACGTGGCGCCTCCGTGGAAATGGCGGGTGTACGCGTCGGGCGTGTGAGCGGAATCTCTCTCGATGGGGAGGATGCGAAAATCACGCTTCGCATCAATGAAAACATCAGGCTCTCACGGGATTCCATCGCCTCCATTCGCACAAAAGGGGTTTTGGGCGATAAATACGTCAGCCTCAGCCAGGGTGGGTCGGAAAAGATTATCTCCCCGGGCGGGCGGATTCGCGAAACGGAACCCCCGGTTGACATCGAGAAACTCATCGGCGACTTTGTTTTCGGCAAGGTGAAGAAATAAAGGGCCATCGCCGCCCAGGCAACCCTTGAAGATGGCCGAGAAGCTGTTCGCCAATAAGCGCTTCAAGCATATGGATTCAGAATCGAGAGGGCCGCAAGATATACTGAGGTCATGACATCATCCCAGTTTCGCCACTCCCGAATTCAAGCCATACCGCACGAGGAGATTCCATGTTTTTGAAAAAGCGTACGTCGTTCCTCATCGCTGCGCTTCTCGCCTGTGCGCTTCTCGCGCCACTCGCCCAGGCGGGGGAGCCGACCGAGGTGGTGCGCACGGGGATACACGGAGTGTTGGAGATTCTTCGCCAACCCGATTTGAAGGCCCCCGGGAAAAAGGTGGAGCGCAGAAATCGGATGCGCAAGGTCATCCATCAGTATTTCGATTTCGAGGAAATGTCCAGGCGAAGCCTCGCTAGAAGTTGGAGAAAACGCACGCCTGAGGAAAAGGCTGAATTCATCGAGCTTTTCAGTTATTTCATGGAGCGCAATTACGCCAGTACACTAGAAAGCTATACCGATGAAAAGATCGTCTTTGGCAAGGAAACCAGCGATGCGGAATTCGCCAGGGTCAAGACCGTCATCATCACGACGGACAAGAAAGAGATAGACATCGTCTACCGCTTGCACAAAAAGAAAGACGGATGGCGCGTCTACGACGTTCTGGTGGAGGGCGTCAGCCTCGTGAAAAACTACCGCGACCAGTTTCGCTCCATCATCCGGAGAACTTCTTACGCCAACCTCGTGAAAATCCTCCGGGCCAAGCGGCGAGACGAGGGCTAGAGGGATCACCCGCTGCAGGCGGCCTCCCCGGTACGCGGGGGAGCGGGTATTTCCGGTTAACCTCCGCATGGTTCCGAAGTCCCATCGCCTCTCTTTGCACGATGAGGAAATACCGGTAGCGCTCCGCTTCATCCATCGCCTGGTGGAGCGCGCGCTCCAACCTCTCCCTTATACCATCGCTCAGCTCCTGCCTCTCCTCCCAGGCGCGCCATGCGGCCCACGCCCTTTGATGGCGCTTGGAGAACTCACTCCCGACGCGGCCCAGAGTGGAGGCCATCTCCTCGGCTATCTCGCGTTCCACCGCCAGGGGCTTGAATTTCTTGGACATTCTTCTATGCCGTCTCCTTGGGCAGTCCCAGGGAGAGGAACGAGCCCACGACGCCGAACGCCATACAGACGATGGGCAGAGCCTGTTCCACGCCGATGTAATCGGCCAGGCCGCCCACGGCGATCATCCCGATGCTCGCCACGAACCAGACAACACCGAGCATGAAACTGCTCACCAAGCCGGCGTGCTCGGGCGCTATCTCCTGCGCGTACGTCACCGAAACCCCCATTTGCGCGTAAAAAGCGGCGCCCGAGAGCATGACGAAGACGGTCCGCAAAGGCTCATCGAACAGAAAGACCAGGCCCAACGCGGGCGTGCCCACGCAGATGGCCATTATCGTCACGATCCGCCTGCCGAAGATATCGGAGAGATGCCCGCCGTAGATGCCGCCTATGGCCGCGGCGACCAGAAACAGGGTGATCGCCACACCACCCGCTGCCAGCGAACCACCCTTGGCGATGATGTATATCGGCAAAAAGACCTGCACGGTCATCGTCACCGTGGTGCGGCACAGATTCACGACCCACAACAGGAAAAGCGGACGGAACACGAGCCTGAGCATGCGCGTCGTCTGCATGAAACTTTGTGAAGCGCCGCTTCCCGTGTCCCGGATGGGCGGGGAGACGAAAAACAAAGGCAGTCCGATGATGATGCCGACGAGGCTGGCGTAGGGTATGGCGTCGATACCCCATTTCGTGACGATGAACGTCGCCATGCCTGAGCCCAGACCCACGCCCAGGCGGCCACCGGCAACGTAAAGCGACATTCCGAACCCTTTTCTCGCGCCCGCGGACTGACCGGCGATGACCGAAGCCACGGGATGAAAACAGGCCGAGCCCGAACCCGCGATCAGCATGAGGAGCATGAGGAGCCAGAAATTCGGCATGTAGAGCATGAATGCGAGCAGTGCGCCGCCCAACGGGCCGAGCGCCAGGAGCCATCCTTTCTTGATCCTGTCCGCAAAGTAGCCGAAAAGGGGCTGGCCCACGGCGCCGGTGATGGAAAGCGTGGTGGCCAGCAGGCCCGCCAGACTCAAGGGCAGGTCCATGCGCTCCACGATGAGGGGGAGCAATGGCGGGAGAAAGCCGAAATAACTGTCGTTCGCAACGTGGGCGACGATGAGCAGGGATATTCTTCTCTTCTTGAGGCGCTCTGGAGCCGCGCCGGCCACAGCCGTATTGCTCAATATGTTCTCCGAAACGAAAAATGCTGCGGTGAACCCGTGTGAACCGGGCGCGGATGTAGGATCATGTCATTTTTTCGATCAGCCCGGGCACCGCGGCGAGGGCGTCGTCCACTTTTTCGACATCCTTGCCGCCCGCTTGCGCGAAATCCTGCCTGCCGCCGCCTCTGCCTCCGACGAGCGAGGCGACCTCTTTCACCAGATTCCCGGCATGCACACGAGAGGTGAGGTCTTTCGTGACGCCGGCGGCGATGGCGACCTTCCCGTCCGTCACGGCGGCAACCACCGCGACGCCGCTTTGAAGCTTGCCCTTCGCCGCGTCGATGATCCCGCGCAAATCACCCGCCTGAAGGCCGTCGCGCCTCACGGAGATGAACCTGATGCCTGAAATTTCCCGGGCCTCGGAAGCCAAATCGCCCATTTCATCGCGCGATCGCCTGTCCCGCGAATCCTTGTGTTCGCGCTCCAGCGTCTTCACGCGATCGAGAAGGCGCCTTACTCGCTCGGCCTCCTCCAGGGGCGCCGCCCTAGTGAGTTCCCCGATCTCGGAGAGGACGTTCTGCTCCTTGCGCGCCTGCCGGAGTGCGCCCTCCCCCGTGAGGGCTTCGATGCGCCTCACGCCCGAGGCCACGCTACCCTCGTGCAGGATGCGGAACAAGCCGATGTCTCCTGCGGCGCGCGCATGCGTACCCCCGCAGAGCTCCATGCTGAAATCACCCACGGAGACGACCCGCACGTCCTCGCCATAGCGCTCGCCGAAGAGCGCCGTCGCGCCTGCGGCCAGCGCTTCATCTATCGACATCTCGCGCGTATCGACGAGCGTATTTTCGCGAATCCGCTCATTCACGATGTCCTCGACCCTCTCTTTTTCACGGGCCGTCATCGCCGTGAAATGGGTGTAGTCGAACCGCAGCCTCTCGGGCGATAGGTGGGAACCCGCCTGTTTGACGTGATCTCCCAAAACCTGGCGCAGCGCATATTGCAGCAGGTGGGTGGCCGAGTGGTTGCGCCTTACCAGATCCCGCCTTCCCGTGTCGATTCGAGCGTCAAGGTTTTGTCCTTTTTCGAGGGATCCTTCCGTCACCTTGATATGATGGACGTACACGTCGGGAAGCGGTTTTTGCGTGTCGAGCACGGCGGCGGCGCCATCGGGCCAGGAGAACCCGCCCCTATCGCCTTCCTGCCCGCCCGATTCTCCATAAAACGGCGTCTTGTCGAGCACGACACGCGCCTCGACTCCCTCGCCAATTTCGTCACGCAGCGCACCATCCACGATGAGGGCGCGCACGCAGGCGTCCTCCTCATCTTGCTCATAGCCGGTGAATTCGGTCGCGCCCGCCTCATCGCGCACCTGGTGCCAGATTTCATCGACAGCGGCCTCGCCCGATCCCTTCCAGTGGGCGCGGGCGCGCTCGCGCTGTTGCTCCATCGCCTCATCGAAACCGCTCTGGTCTATATCGAGGCCATGAAACGCGGCCGTTTCCACCGCCAAATCCCACGGATAACCATAGGTGTCGAGCAGGGTGAACACCTCCCCGCCCGAAATGGTGTCACTGCCCGATGATTTTACTTCTTCTGAAAGCGCGTCCATACGCGGCTGCCCCTGCGCGAGGGTGTGGGCGAATCTCTCCTCTTCCGCCAGCGTGACGCGGGAGATGTAGCTGAGGCCTTCCCTGAGTTCGGGGAACGCATCTCCCATCATCTCGGCCACCACGCCTACCGTCTGATGTAAGAACGGCCCCTCGATGCCCAGCATCCTGCCGTGACGCAAGGCCCGCCTCGCCACGCGCCTCAACACGTAGCCCCGGCCCTCGTTGCTCGGCAAAACGCCGTCGACCACCAAGAAGCTGACCGCGCGAACGTGGTCCGCGATGACGCGGAAAGAAACGTCGTTCGGTGCGTCAATGCCCGTGTATTCCTTGCCGCAGCGCTCCTCGACCGAATGAATGAGCGGCATCAGGAGGTCGGTATGGTAATTACTGTCTTCTTTCTGCACTACCGCCGTGAGGCGCTCCAGACCCATTCCCGTATCGACGGAGGGCTTGGGCAGCGGCTCCATCTTGCCCGAAGCCTCACGGTTGAACTGCATGAACACCAGGTTCCACAACTCGAGATAGCGATCCCCGTCCTCATTCTCGTGTCCGCTGCCCGGCGGCGCGCCGACGATGTGATCCCCCTGGTCGTAGATGAGTTCCGAGCAGGGACCGCAGGGGCCGGTGTCCCCCATCGCCCAGAAGTTATCCTTCTCATCCATCCGGACGATGCGCTCGGGCGGAACGCCGACGAGCCGCTCCCAGAGTTCCGCCGCCTCGTCATCTTCTCTGAAGACGGTTATCCACATGCGATCTCCATCGAGACCCACGCGATTGATCAAAAACTCCCAACCGAACTCGATCGCTTTTTCCTTGAAATACTGCCCAAAGGAGAAGTTGCCCAGCATCTCGAAAAACGTGTGGTGCCGGGCCGTTCGGCCGACATTTTCGAGGTCGTTGTGCTTGCCGCTCACCCGCAGGCATTTCTGGGAACTCACCGCCCGGGAGTAGTCGCGCTTCTCCAGGCCCGTGAACACATCCTTGAACTGGACCATGCCTGCATTGGTAAACAACAAGGTGGGGTCGTTCATGGGCACCAGCGCCGAACTTCGAACGATTCTGTGCGCCTCGTCGGCGAAGAATTCGAGAAATTTCTGGCGAACCTCATTGCCCTTCATATGCTGATTTCTCCAAATGACGCACCTGATATCAAAATTTCAGCGGCAAGATATGACCTGCTCCGCCTTAGATGGCAACGTCTTGTTGATAAAGGCCGAATACTTCGCGCATGGTATCCGCGATTTCCCCGACGGTGGCCTGGGCCTTCACCGCCCTCAGGATGTAGGGCAGAAGATTGTCATCACCGCTGGCCGCGTGGCTCAAGGCGTCCAGCGCATCGCTCGTGTCCGCGGCATGCCGTCTCCTCTTGAGCGAGTCGACGCGCTCTTTTTGCTCTCCTTCGACCTCCGGGCGAATCTGGAGCGTCGAGATGCCGGCCTCTTCTTCTTGTTGATAGCGGTTCACGCCGACGACGACCATTTCCCCCTCATCCACGAGGCGCTGGTAGGCATAGGCGCTCTCCTGAATCTGGCGCTGCACCCATCCCGTTTCGATGGCGCGGAGCATCCCGCCGGAATCGTCGATTTGCCGAATTATCTCCTCCGCCCGGGAGACGATCTCCGACGTCAGCGCCTCGATGGCGTACGCCCCGCCGCACGGGTCCGCCACGTTCGGCACGTTCGATTCCTCGGCGAGTATCTGCTGGGTTCTGAGCGCGAGCCTCGCCGCTTCCTCCGTGGGCAGGGAAAGCGCCTCGTCCATCGAATTCGTGTGAAGCGACTGCGTGCCCCCCAGCACGGCGGCCATCGCCTGAAGAGCGACGCGCACGACGTTGTTTTTCGGCTGCTGGGCGGTCAGCGCGCTGCCGGCGGTCTGGGAATGAAACCGCAGCATGCAGGCCTTCTCCGAGCGCGCCCCGAACCGCTCTCGCATGATCCGCGCCCAAAGCTTGCGCGCGGCGCGGAATTTTGCGATTTCCTCCAAAAAGTGATTGTGGACGTTGAAGAAAAACGAGATGTGCGAGCCGAGTTCATCCACGTTCAGGCCTGAGTCCACCGCGGCCTTCACATAGGTGATGGCGTTCGCGAGCGTGAAAGCGACCTCCTGGACGGCCGTGGAGCCCGCCTCACGGATATGGTAACCGCTGATCGATATGGCGTTCCACTTGGGCACCTTCTCCTTGCAGAACTCCATGGTATCGGTGATGAGGCGCAGACTCGGTCCGGGCGGATAAATATAGGTTCCGCGCGAGATGTATTCCTTCAAAATGTCGTTCTGGACGGTTCCGCGAAGCGCTTCGGAGGGAATACCGTGCTTCTCGGCCACCGCGACGTACAAGGCCAATAAAATGGGGGCGGTGGCGTTGATGGTCATCGAAGTGGAAATCTTATCCAGAGGAATGTCCTCCAGCAGAATTTCCATGTCCTCGATAGAAGCGATGGACACCCCCACGCGGCCCACTTCACCGTACACCAGGGGATGATCCGGGTCGTAGCCAATCTGGGTGGGCAGATCGAACGCCACGGAAATTCCCATCTGCCCGTGATCGAGAAGGTAGCGGTAGCGATGGTTGCTCTCGCGCGCGCTGCCGAAACCGGCGTATTGGCGCATCGTCCAGAGCCTGCCACGGTACATGTTCCCGTGGATGCCGCGCGTGTAGGGATACGCGCCCGGCTTTTCATCGAGACTTTCCGAATCCACCTCACCTGAACCGAAAAACGCCGGCAAAGCGATGCCCGAGAGTGTGGTTTTACCCTCTTCCTCCGCAGGCTTGCTCCAGGCCCTTTGGGCCATGGCGATGCTCGGCTCGCTCATCGTGGGAAACCCTCAAAAAACGAAAATCCGAATGACGCCTTCGTTTCAAGAGAGAACAAAATACCATATTCACGCGCAATCAGGCCAGCTTGAGGTAGGTTGCAAGACTTCTGCCCAGAGCGATATGCGCCGAGCGTTGCGTCTCCTGAGAATTTCTCGGGAATTCCAAAATCGAATCATTCAGGTTACACTTTTCTCATGACTACCTATCGCCTGCCCCTGTTTCCGCTTCAGGTCGTGCTCTTGCCGGGTCAGCACCTGCCCCTACACATCTTCGAGGAACGCTACAAAACCATGATCGGCGAGTGCATGGAGAACCACGCGCCCTTCGGCATCGTCCTGGTGGGAAAAAACGGCATCCATAAAATCGGATGCGTCGCCCACATCGTCGAAATACTAGACAAATTCCCCGACGGCAGGATGAACATCCTCACCAGAGGCGGGCAACGCTTCGAGGTTCTCCGCATATATGACACCCGACCCTACTTCGAGGGAGAGGCGAGCGACTTTGATGATGAAGAAGTGGAATATCCCACGTCATTGTGCCAAATGGTGTGGAACACCCTCAAAGAAAGCGGGCCGACGCCCCCGAACCTGCCCGAAGAGTTGCTGGAAGACCCGTTCCACCTCTCCTTCGCCGTCGCCGAGGCCCTCAGACTGCCGCTACGGGAAAAACAGGCCTTCCTGGGGTCGCGCTCTCTCAGATGGCGCCTGAAGCGATTGCTTGCATTTTTGAAAAAGGACAAACGCTCGAAATTCGCCATCACCGACTACGAGAAGTCCACCCATAGAAACGGACACTGAAGCCTTCACCGGGATGTAGGGGAAGCAGGCGCAATCGCTAACGCTCTCCCTCAAGCACCTGGATACGTTCGATGGAAAGAGCCTTTCCGGTATCCGGGGCTATCTCGACGAGCGCGCCGTTGAGTTGCCCCACTCCTCCGGCCACCTCGAAACGGCGGGGAAGCCCCGATAGAAATTTATCCAGAACAATCTCCGTTTTCATACCGATGATGGAATTGCGCGGTCCCGTCATGCCGACGTCCGTAATAAAAGCCGTGCCCTTGGGCAGCACCCGCTCGTCCGCCGTTTGAATGTGGGTATGCGTACCGAAGACGGCGCTCACGCGACCGTCGAGATGCCAACCCATCCCCACCTTCTCGCTCGTGGCTTCCGCGTGAAAATCGACCACGATCATTTTCGTCTCATGACCCACCCGTCTAATGAGTTCATCGGCTTCCCTGAAAGGACATTCAATAGGCGGCATGAAAACGCGGCCCATGAGGTTCAAGACGGCGAGAGGTCCTTTTGCGCATTCCAGTACGAAGACGCCCTTGCCCGGCGTTCGGGGAGGATAGTTCCCGGGCCTGAGCAAGCGGGGTTCACGCAAGATGAAATCGGCCGTCTCCTTGCGATTCCAGATGTGATTCCCCGAGGTGATGACGTCCGCGCCCGCATCTAGCAACTCATCGACATGGGCGTTGTTGATCCCGAAGCCGCCGGCTGCGTTCTCTCCGTTAATGACACACACGTCCACCGCGTGTTTTTCCCTGAGTGCGCCCATGTGGGCACAGGCCATCCGACGGCCCACCTTTCCCGTGACGTCTCCGATGAACAGAAGCCTCAAGACAACCTCAACGCGCCGTGGCCATATGGCGGGTTTCCCGGATGACGGTGACGAGAATTTCACCCGGATACGTGCGCTCGCTCTCGATTCTCTTGGCGATGTCCCGCGCCAGGAAAGTAGCCTGCGAGTCGGTGATCTCATCGGGCAGGACCGACACGCGAATCTCCCGGCCCGCCTGGATGGCGAAGCACTTCTCCACGCCCTTGAAGGATTCGGCGATCTTCTCCAGCGCCTCCAGGCGCTTGATGTAGCTCTCCACCATCTCGCGCCTCGCCCCCGGACGGGCGGCGGAGAGCGTATCGGCCGCCTTCACCAGGACGGATTCGATGCAATTCGCCTCCTCGTCCTCATGGTGCGAAACAATGGCGTTGAGAACCTCGGGCGGCTCGTTGTAGCGCTTGGCGATGTCGTAGCCTATCTGGACGTGGGAGCCCTCGACCTCGTGCGTCGCCGCCTTGCCGATGTCGTGAAACAAGCCGGCGCGCTTCGCCATCGTGGGGTCAATGCGCAACTCGTCCGCCAGCATCCCGGCGAGATAGGCCACTTCCTTGGAGTGCATCAGCGCGTTCTGGCTGTAGCTCGTGCGGTACTTGAGACGCCCCAGCAGCTTCACGAGTTCGGGATGCACATCGCCGATCCCAAGCTCCATGACGGCCTCCTCGCCCGCCTGACGTATCTGCGTGTCGATGTCTTTTTTCGTCTTGTTGACGATGTCCTCGATTCTGCCCGGGTGGATTCTCCCGTCCTGCACGAGCGCCTCGAGCGCCTGGCGCGCCGTCTCGCGGCGAACCTTGTCGAAGCCCGAGACGACGACGGCCTCGGGCGTATCGTCGATGATCACGTCCACGCCGGTCGCCATCTCCAGGGCGCGTATGTTCCTTCCCTCTCGACCGATGATGCGGCCTTTCATCTCATCGGTCGGCAGATCCACCACGCTCACCAGGTTTTCCGCAACGTGTTCGGAAGAGAAACGCTCCACGGCGAGGGCGAGCGCCTTTCTCGCCTCGGAATCGACGGTATTCCTCGCCCGGCGCTCGAGACGCTGCACCTCGGCGGCGATATCCTGTTTCGCCTCCTCCATGAAGCGATCCTGGAGCTCTTTTTTCGCATTTTCGACGCTGAGGCCGGATATCTCCTCCAGCTTCCTGATCTCCTCCTCCTGCAGTTGTCTGTAGCGCGCCTCCTGACGCCTCAACTCCTGTTCTTTTTCACCCAACTCGGCATCGCGGCGCTCTACGGCCGCCTCCTTGCCGTCGAGGCTCTCGCGGCGCCTGTCCAGCATCTCTTCGCGCTGGTTCACCCTTTGTTCGAGTTTCTGAAGCTCATCCACGCGGGTTTTGTTCTCCCGCTCGATGCGCTCTCTTTCCTGCAGCAATTCCGCCTTGTGCGCTACCTGCGATTCCTGAATCTTCTGCGAGAGTTCCTTGGCTGCGCTCTCGCTGATCTGCTGAATCCGCTTGTCGGCGTCCGCCTCCAGGCGGGACGTCATCTCCTCATGCCGGCGCTTCATCCCCCGCATGCTCAAGAGCACCGCCACGCATACGACGGCAACGGCAACAACGACTATCTGCAACAAAACCACGTTATCCATATTCGCCTCCTAGGGCATATATTCACGTGGGAGGCAACGCAGCGCCCCCCGATCGGTTATCACCCAATCAACGCCGACATCCCAGGCGTCCCACTTCCAGGACTCACCAATGAGCAACTGAAACGCATAGCCAGCGCCCACCAGAAGAGGGCCGGACCCATTCGGTCCGCCGCGGCGACCCTGAAAAGTGCGATCGTAGAATCCACCGCCGGTTCCCAGCCGACCGCCATACAGATCGAATGCGAGGCCGGGGATAACGACCACATCCAATTCATTCACATCCAGGGGGGGGATATCGCGAACAGGTTCTGGAATTTGAAGCGTACCCGACTGAAGCTCCGACTCGGGATGATTCACCGGGCAGAAGTGCAAAACATCTTTTTCCACTCTGGGAAAATAAAATATTCTTTTCGCATCGCTGCCTACATTCCAGAGCGACGAGAAGTCCATCTCACCGCGAACCGCCGCATATATTCCCACCCTGCTCGCGCCCATGAAGACCAGAAAAGAATCCAGGCGCCGTCCCGCCAGGCGGCTCAACGCGCCAGTCCCGGCAGGGGGGAGTTGTTCTCTCATCTCCTTCATTTTCAGCCGAACGTCACGTTTCTCCATGTTTGATTCGGCCATGAACTCTCTTTCAACGACACACTCGAGTCCTCACGATCAGAAGCGGAAGCCCTATCTCGGACTCGAGGTCCATGTCAGTAATGACCCCGCCTTGTGCCGTGTGAAGTTCGCTTTGAACCCAGCTTTCGCCATGTGGGCGTCCACGTCCATGGCTTTAGGCCGAACTCCCCGAGAGGAATAGCTCACCACCGTGGGGCAGGACTCCCGGTACAATAGTACTGGGTCAAAATGCTTTCCCTCATCACGAACACGGCAGGGCCAAAGCAAAGAAGTATTATGACACTAAAACCAGGGGATGAATACAAGGAACAGCTACCGGCGTGGGGAGATACTTCTGGTCAGTCCACTCTTTTCACCATCTCCAACAGAGAATCAGCGCGTTGTGAGAGGGCTTCCTCACTTTTTTCTTTCGCTTCTCTCTCCTCAAACAACTCATTGGCGATGTTCATCGACGCCAGCAGAACGACCTTGATCGGATCGTTCGACTGGCGCGAGACCTTGTGAATTTGAGAATCTACATATTCGGCGAGTTCCAACGTATATTCGGCGTTGGCCGAACTTCTCAGGTTCAAGGAATGACCAAAGATCTCCACCACGAATTTATTCTCCCCGGCCATAAGCTGTCTCCTTATGCCGTTGTCCTGCATACTTTCAACGAACTACTCGATGTGCGTCAGAATCTTCTCCACTCGCTCTCGAACCTCGGCCTGCTCTTTTTGAAGCCGCACGTTTTCCGACTGGCATTTCGCCAACTCATCGGCCTGGGCGCGTACGGACTCGGAGTCAGTGCGGGCCTCTTCTCTCAACCTCTGGAGTTGCGACTCCAACTCCGCCCGAGAGCGCCTCAGGGCATCGCGTTCCTCCAAAAGGTTCGAGAGCGCGGTTTCGAGCGCGTTCAATTTGTCGATGACCATTCAGACACTCTTTCCAAGGGCGCAAGAAATAGAATCGCGGTTAACGAATATGGATAATTCTAAGTTCGGCAAAGAAGAGTGTCAAGGAAACCATCACGAGCGAAGTCGCGCGCCCAGACGCGCATCCAAAGCCCCTACGATTCCATCGAATGCCTCGCTGACCTGCTCATCGGTGAGCGTCGCCTCGGGGTGGCGGAACACCAGCGAATACGCCAGGCTCTTCTCTCCCGAGGCCTTCAGGGCGACATCCTGATAGACGTCGAACAAATTCACCGACTCGAGCCATTTTCCGCCCTCTTGGCGGATGATCTCCTCAATCTCCCCATTGGTCCGCGCGGCATCCACCACCACCGCCAGATCGCGCAGAGAGGCCGGGTACCTCGGCAAGGGCGTCAGGCGACGGGGGGCGGGGTCGATTTCGGCCAATGCGGCGAGGTTTATCTCAAAAGCGGATACGCCCGTCTCGATGTCCCAGACGCCCAACGCCTCGGGCGCCGCCAAACCGACGTGGCCGAGCGACACGCCGCCGGCGAGAACCCTGGAAACCGCCGACGGCTCCCAACCCGGAGCGGCGTCGACCGGCTCGAACAGAAGGTTCTCCAGCTTCAAGGATTCCAGGAAGCGTTCGAGCACCCCTTTGAGTTCAGACAAAGCTCCCGGAAGCGACACGCTGTCTTGAGACGCCTCGCTCCCGACGACGACGCCGGCCATGCGCAATACTTGATCCGGCAAGGCTTCTCCATTCACGGGATGAAACGAGCGCCCCAACTCGAACAGGCGAATCTCACCCACCCCCCGGCTCAGATTGTGCGCCACGTTCGCCAGCAAACCGGCGAGCAGCGTGGTTCTGAGCACGTCCATCTCACCGCTCAAAGGATTGCGCAGCGCCACCATCTGTTCATCGCGCCATTCCATGCCCCGCAGAGCCTCTCTGCTGACGAAGCTATAGTTGAGCGCTTCGCTGAACCCGCCGGCCACCATGATCCGGCGCGCCTGAAGCTCCAGGGAGCGGGTGCGGGTCGGCCTTGCGGCGGGGTTTCCAGAAGCCGGCAGGGTAGCGGGAATATTCTCATACCCCACCCTTCTGCCCACCTCTTCGATCAGGTCGATCTCGCGTTCGATGTCCGGCCGGAAAGTGGGTACCTCGACGCTGAAAACGCCGTCTTCTTTCTTGCTCACGAGAAACCCCAGGGATTCGAGGGTCTCCCTGACCTGGGAAGCATCCAGCGATATGCCGAGCAGGCTCGATGCGCGCGCCACCCGAATCGGCACCTGCTTAGGCTTAATGGGCGCGGGATGCGCATCCACCGCACCTTGGGCGATGACGCCGCCCGCCGTCCGGCGAATGAGTTCGGCGGCCAGATCCGCCGCTCGAACGGTGCCCGAGGGGTCCACCCCACGCTCGAATCTATACGACGCCTCCGTGGACATGCCCAGACGCCTGCGAGTGCGCCGGATGGTCTGGGGCGTGAAATAAGCGCTTTCGAGAAGGATGTCACGGGTGTCGTCGCTCACCTCGGAGTCGAGACCCCCCATCACGCCGCCGATGGCAACGGGCATTTCACCGTCACAGATCATGAGATCCTCATCGTCCATCTCGCGCTGCTGGCCGTCGAGCGTGGTGAAGGGGCCATCGCTCTCGGCCCACCTTCGCACGATGATTTTCTGCTCAGTCAAACGGTGCAGGTCGAACGCATGGAGCGGCTGACCCAGAGAAAGCATCACGTAGTTCGTCACGTCGACCACGTTGTTGATCGGCCGCATCCCTGCCGCCCGCAGGCGCCGCGCCATCCACCCGGGCGATGGACCGATTCGAACGCCCTGGATGATGCGGGCGGCGTAGCGCGGGCATTTGTCCGGATCCCATATCTCCACCGCGCAGACCGAAGCGGCGGATGTGCTCTCATCCTCCTGGGCGGAAATCTCGGGCATACGCAGCGAGGTTCCCAAAAGGGCCGCCGCCTCGCGCGCCACGCCCAGCACAGAGAGGCAATCCGCGCGGTTCGGCGTAATCGAAATATCGAAAATCACATCGTTCAGCCCCAGAAGCTCCGCCGCGTCGCTCCCGATAACGTGCGCGTCTGAGAGCACCATGATGCCGCTATGATCCGTCCCCAGGCCGAGTTCGCGCTCCGAGCAGATCATCCCCTCGCTCTGCTCACCGCGAATCCACGCGGTTTCAACCTTCATCCCCCCCGGCATCCGCACCCCCGGGGTGGCCAGGACGACGCGCCGGCCCGCCGCGACGTTGGGCGCACCGCACACCACGGAGCGCTCCCCCGCGCCATCGGCCACGCGGCAGACTTTCAGCCTGTCCGCGTTGGGATGCGGCGCCACGGACAAGACTTCGGCCACCACCAGCCCGTCGAACGCCGCCTCGGGGCGCTCGAGCGCTTCGATTTCCAGGCCGGCGAGCAGAAGCCCGTTCGCCAGGCGTTCGGGCAGTTCGGCATCTTCGAGGTCTAAATCGATAAAATCGGCGAGCCACTCCAGGCTAATCCGCATCGGGGTTCCTCATCGCGCGTCCAATCCTGAAATTCAGAATTGCCGCAACATTCTCAAATCGTTTTCAAAGAAAAGACGGATGTCGCTGATGCCGTAGCGCAGCATGGTGATGCGCTCCACGCCCAGGCCCCAGGCGAATCCGGTCCATCGCTCGGGGTCATACCCCACCGCCTCGAAGACCGCCGGGTCTACCATCCCTGCGCCCAAAACCTCCATCCATTCCCCGCCCGCCACATAATCGCTGGCGATGTCCACCTCGACGCTCGGCTCCGTGAACGGAAAAAAACTGGGCCGGAGCCGCACGCGGTACTCGGGCCCGAAAATCTCACGCACGAAGGCCTCGAGCGTCCCCTTGAGGTCGGCGAACGTCACGCCTTCATCCACGTACAGGCCCTCGATCTGGTGAAACATGGGCGAATGCGTGACGTCGGCGTCACAGCGAAACACCTTACCGGGAGCGATGACCTTCACAGGCGGCTCCTGGTTCTCCATCACCCGGATCTGGACGGGTGAGGTGTGCGTGCGCAACAGAGCGTCGCCGCTCAGATAAAACGTATCCTGCATGTCGCGCGCCGGATGGTCCTTGGGGATGTTCAGGGCCTCGAAATTGTAATAGTCGAGTTCCGCTTCAGGGCCTTCCGCCACGGAATAGCCCAGGCGCGTGAGCACCTCGATCAAATCCTCCATCGTCTGCACGAGCGGATGCTCGTGGCCGATGAGCGGCGAGCGTCCGGGAATCGTGAGGTCGAGCTGCGAACGGGAAGTGGCGGCGACATCGCCGGCGCCAAGAATCTCACTCGCCCTGCCCTCGAATTCCTCGCCCAACGCCTCGCCCCTCTCTCTTTCCCTGAGGCGCTCGCCGAGAGCGCGGTGCGCTTCGATTATCTTTTCCCTGTCATCTTCCTTGATGGCCGAAACGCTCGCCTCGATGTAGGCGCGAACGGAGTTGGCAAGTGGGCCGACGACGCGCTTCTCATCGGCGGACAAATCCTTCAGACCCCGCATCACCTCGTTGAGCGCACCGGCCTTGCGTCCCAGATAGCGGATGCGCGCGTTCTCGGCCGCCTGCGCGTCGCGAGCGGTCCAGGCCTCGGACACCAGGCTCGAGGATTCACGAATAATATCGATAAGCCGGTCTTCGCTCATGCTTTTTCCTCTACCCCCATCCTTTCGGGGCCGCATAAAAAAGGCCCCACCCGGCAGGGTGGAGCCTGAAGCACCTCTTCTCGTCCGGCTCTAGGCCTGCGCCTTGGCGATTTCCACGAGTTTGCCGAAGGCCTGGGGGTCTTCTATCGCCAATTCGGCCAGAATCTTGCGGTTCACCTCCACGCCAGCCTGGCCCAGCCCCCAGATGAAACGGCTGTAATTGAGACCATGCAGACGGGCCGCCGCATTGATGCGAACATTCCAAAGACGCCTGAACTCGCGCTTGCGCACCCGGCGGTCACGATAGGCGTAAGCGAGGGCGCGATGCACGGACTCCCGGGCGGAGCGGAACCTCTTGGAACGCGCGCCGCGATAGCCCTTCGCTTCCTTGAGAACCCTGCGATGTCTCTCCCTACCGGCCGGATTTCCTGTCGAACGTGGCATGATTCAGTTACTCCCTCAATCGATGTTTTCGTCGGTTCCCTCGGAGGCCGCCTCAAATTCCCTGAAACTTCCGACCGCCGACCGAGGGGAATATACCCGCACGGGCTGATGACCGCAAGCCCGAGGCGTCAGAAAAAAGAGCGCGTTACCTTCGCGCGCGCTTGATAGTGCGCCTAAGAATTATGGCCAAAAAAAGGACTACCCCTGCAGCATAAGGATATTCACCTACCATTGAACCAATACCATCGAAGATCGACTTGATAAAGTCATTCAAAGCGCCCACCGAATTGCTCATCTCTTCTCTACTCCGGCGAAATGATGGCGCGCGCTCCACCTGCGCGCTTATGGCAAAACCCGCACCATAGATACGAAAAGGCTACAAATAAGGTATCAGCCGCTTGATCATCTTGGCATCCGTGGGATTCGCGATGACGCTGTGGCGGAGTTCTCTCTTTCTTTTCGTCGCCTTTTTCGTCAGGATATGACGGTGATGGGAGTGGAAGCGCTTCACCTTGCCCGTGGCCGTTATTTTGAAACGCTTGGCCGCTCCGCGGTTCGTCTTCATCTTAGGCATCTTCTTTCACTTCTCCTTCGGGTTTTTCATCCCCCGCCCCGTCGGCAGGGGCGACTTCGATTTCCACCTTGCTCAATGCGTCTGCGAGAGGAGCCGTCAGGTTTCCCTCGTTCATTGGTACTTCTTCCTCTCTCCTGCCCGATTTCTTACCCGGTGTTGTATCTATTCTGGGCGGTTTTGTCGATTTCGGCGCGAGCACCATCGTCATGTTGCGGCCCTCGAGGTTGGGGAACTGCTCCACCGTGCCGATTTCGAGCAGTTCGTTCGCCATGCGCTCCAGGAGTTTTCTCCCCAGGTCGGGGTGCGTCACCTCGCGTCCGCGAAACATGATGGTGACCTTCGCCTTGTTCCCGTCGTTCAAAAACCGCTCCGCGTGTTTTCTCTTGATCGCGTAGTCGTGCTTTTCAATCTTGATGCGCAGCTTGACTTCTTTCACCTCGACCACGCGCTGTTTCTTCTTGGCTTCTTGCGCCTTTTTCTGCTGCGTGTATTTGTAGCGCCCCAGATCCATGATCTTGCAGACGGGCGGATCCGCGTTGGGAGATACCTCGACGAGATCCAGATCCCGGTCCTCGGCGGCCTCCACCGCCTCTTCCACGGGAAGAACGCCGAGCTGGTTGCCCTCCTCGTCAATGACCCGCACCATCGGAACGCGGATGTCACGATTGGCCCTGGGGCCTGTAGCCGTCGGGTGAATGTCCCGTCCTCTGAATCGCGACGCCATATCAGACCGTCCCTGTGGTGAGTGATTTGCTCTCAATGTCGCTTCGCATTTTCTCCATAAGTTCCTCCAATGAGATGGATCCTACATCGCCTTGCTCACGCAGCCTCAGGGAGACTTCGCCCGCCTCCGCCTCACGGGCGCCAACGATGAGCATGTACGGTATCTTGTCTCTCTGGGCTTCCCTTATTTTATACCCAATCTTCTCGTTTCGGAAATCCCCTTCCGCCCGAAAACCGGCGGCGAGTAATTTCTGCTCCACCTCGCGGCCGTAGGGGATGTGATCGTCGGTGATCGTCATGACGCGCGCCTGCTCGGGCGCGAGCCACGGGGGGAACGCACCCGCGTAGTGTTCGATCAGCCCGCCCACGAAACGCTCCATCGAACCCATGACGGTTCTGTGGATCATGACGACCTTATGGCGCGCACTGTCCGCGCCGACGTAGTTCAGGTCGAAGCGCTTGGGCAGGTTGAAGTCGAACTGGATGGTCGGCCCCTGCCAGCCTCGGCCCAGGGCGTCGCGCATCTTGATGTCTATTTTTGGCCCGTAGAACGCCGCCTCGCCCTCGATGCGCTTATAGGCGATGCCGCGTTTTTCGAGCGCCCTCGTCAGCGCCTCCTCCGCCGCCTCCCAATCCTCGAGTACGCCGGTGTACTTGCTGAAATCAGAAGCGTCGTGCACGGAGAGTTCGGTCTCGAAATCCTCGTAGCCGTAGGTCCGCAGCATGAAGTGCGCCAGATCGATGACGCCCACTACCTCTCCCTCCGCCTGCTCGGGCGTGCAGAAGATGTGCGCGTCGTCCTGGGTGAAGCCCCGCACCCGGAGCATCCCGTGCAGCGCGCCGCTGCGCTCGTAGCGATAGACCGTGCCCAGTTCCGCCAGGCGGTAGGGCAGATCGCGGTAGCTGTGGAGTTTCTGCTGGTACACCAGAATATGGCCCGGGCAGTTCATGGGCTTCAAGACGTATTCGTCCTCGTCGATGTTCAGGACATACATGTTCTCCCGGTAAAAATCATAATGACCCGAAGTCTTGAAGAGCACGTCGCGCGCGATGTGGGGAATGGAGACGAGCTGGTAGCCGCGCTTGACGTGCTCATCCTCCCAGAAGCGCTCGATCACCTTCTTGAGCGTCGTACCCCGGGGCTGCCAATAGATCAGCCCGCCGCCCGCGTCCTCATCGACCAGGAAGATGTCGAGCTGCTTGCCGATGACGCGGTGGTCTCTTCTTTTTGCGTCTTCGAGCCTCTGGATGTGGGCCGCCAGGTCTTCTTTGGTCGCGAAGGCGGCGCCGTAGATGCGCTGGAGCATCTTGTTCTTCTCATCGCCGCGCCAGTAGGCGCCCGCCACGCTCAGGAGCTTGAAATTGCGCAGCACCCCGGTGCCGGGAACGTGCGGCCCACGGCACAAATCCACGAAACCGCCCTGGCGGTAGATGGAAAACGCCTCGTCTTCGGGCAAGTCATGGATCATCTCTATCTTGTAGTTCTCGCCCCTTTCCCCGAAAAGGGCCAAAGCGTCCTCGCGGGAGATGTCCTCGCGCTCGATGGCGTATTTCTTCTTGGCGAGTTTTTTCATTCTCGCCTCGATTTTCTTCAAATCCTCAGGCGTGAAGGTGACGTCGACATCGATGTCGTAATAAAACCCGTTTTCGATCGGAGGGCCGATGGTGAGCTGCGCGCCCGGGTAGAGTTCCTGCACCGCCTGGGCCATGAGGTGCGCCGTGCTGTGGCGCAGAATCTCCAGACCTTCCTCGGAATCGAGGAAGATAACCTCCGGCTCGGCGTCGTCGGGAAGATCGCGATACAAATCAACGGGCGAGCCGTTGAACTTCAGCGCGATGGCGTCTTTGGGGAAATCTTTGCGCTTGGTTTGTTGAGACATAAACGGGCGTTGGCTGGCGCCGCAAGCTCCTCTTGAGGTTTCTCGAATCTTCCTCACGATGCGGCGGCAATCGGCCCCATCGTCAATTCCATCATGGTAGGCGCGGGCGGTTTTGAACCGCCGACCTCTTGCGTGTCAAGCAAGCGCTCTCCCCCTGAGCTACGCGCCTTCGTCCGGCATATCCAGTATAGCGAAATGATAGGGAAGCGTCCCGCGCATTGTCAACGCGCGCTTTCCCCATGCGAATGAAAAATAACGCCTTTCATAAAAAAAACCAACCCGCTCCCGCCGGTGGCGGACTCTCTCGAAGCGGCGTAAGGCCGACCATGAGGCTTAAGACTCACGAAACGCACATCGGGTGTAGAAATGGCGCGGAAGACGGCTTAACTCGCTTTTTCATAGACCAGCAGCGGACTTTCCTTTCGTTCCACCACATTTTCATTGATGACGATTTCCTTGACGCCCACCATGTCCGGCAACTCGTACATCGTGTCGAGCATCAGATCCTCGATGATGGAGCGGAGCCCGCGCGCCCCCGTATTGCGCTCGAGCGCCTTTACGGCGATGGCGACGAGTGCGCCCTCTGTGAACTGCAAGGAGACGCCCTCGAACGCCACCAGCTTGCGGTATTGCTTCACGAGCGCGTTTTTCGGCTCGGTCAGAATACGCACGAGCGCCTCCTGATCCAGGTCATTGAGCGTGGCCACCACAGGCAGGCGGCCCACGAACTCAGGAATCAGGCCGTATTTCAAGAGATCTTCGGGATTCACCTGTGCGAGCAATTCGCTCAGTGAGTCATCATCCTCACTCTTGAGGCTGGCCTCGAAACCCATCCCCATCTGGCCGACTCTTTTCTTGATGATCTCCTCGAGACCCACGAACGCTCCGCCGCCGATGAAGAGGATGTTCGAGGTGTCGACACGCAGGAACTCCTGGTGGGGGTGCTTGCGCCCGCCCTGGGGCGGCACGTTGGCCACCGTTCCCTCGATGATCTTGAGCAGGGCCTGCTGCACGCCCTCGCCGGAAACGTCTCTGGTGATGGAGGGGTTCTCACTCTTTCTACTGATCTTGTCGATTTCGTCGATGTAGATGATGCCGCGCTCGGCAATCGCCACGTCGAAATCAGCCGCCTGTAAGAGCTTGAGTATAATGTTCTCCACGTCCTCGCCCACGTAGCCGGCCTCGGTGAGGGTGGTGGCGTCGACGATCGCGAAGGGCACGTCGAGCAGGCGCGCGAGGGTTTGGGCCATGAGCGTTTTGCCCGAGCCGGTGGGGCCGATGAGCAGAATGTTGCTTTTCTGCAATTCCACGTCGTGTAAGTCGATTTGCGCTTCCACGCGCCGGTAATGGTTGTAGACGGCGACGGAGAGGGATCTTTTCGCCTTCTCCTGGCCTACGATGTGCTCATCGAGGATAGCCTTGATCTCGGTGGGCTTGAGGAGGGACTTGGCCTTGTTCTTCTGCTCCTCGTTCCATTCCTCCATCATGATTTCCTGGCACAACTCGACGCACTCATCGCAAATATAGACGTGCGGACCCGCGATGAGCTTCTTCACCTCCTCCTGGCTCTTTCCACAGAACGAGCAACGAAGAGCGTCTTTTTTGTCTGAGGCTCGCCTCGCCATCGATCATTCCCCCTCGGTGAAGAACGCTTCCCGAAACGAAACCGGCTCCCGGCTAGGAGCCGTTGTTCTCCTGGTTCTTGTCGTCATCGTCGCCGGCGCCCAGCCTGGTGTTGGATGAATCCGTGCGCGAGGAGATCACGTCGTCGAGCAGGCCGTAGTCCTTCGCCTGTTCGGCCGTCATGAAATTATCACGATCGGTATCTTTTTCAATCACACCGATCGACTGGCCGGTGTGTCTTGAGAGAATCTCGTTGAGTTCCTCGCGCATGCGGAGAATCTCGCGCGCCTGGATGTCGATGTCGCTCGCCTGTCCCTGCACGCCGCCCAGGGGCTGATGGATCAGGATGCGCGAGTTGGGCAGGGCGTAGCGCTTGCCCTTCGCGCCCGCCGCCAGCAGGAGCGCGCCCATGCTCGCCGCCTGGCCGATGCAGATGGTCGACACGTCGGGCTTGATGTACTGTATCGTGTCGTAAATGGCCAGCCCCGCCGTAACGGTACCGCCCGGGCTGTTCACGTACATGGCGATGTCGCGGTCGGGTTCCTCCGCCTCCAGGAAAAGAAGCTGGGCCGTCACGAGGTTCGCGATAGTGTCGTCTATCGCCGTGCCCAGAAAGATGATTCTCTCCTTGAGAAGGCGGCTGTAGATGTCATACGCCCGCTCACCTCGATTCGTCTGTTCCACCACCATGGGTACGAGAGCCACTTTTTATCCATCCTCTTTCGAATCGCCGTCTGGGGAGCGCTCCTCTCCCGCGTCCTCTTCGGAGCCGTGGGAATGCGCTTCATGCTCGGCGGCATCGTGAACGTCGAATTCCACGTCGGCCTGATCATAGAGCCAACTCACCGTCTTGTTGTAGTTGATGTTCGAGACGAGCGAGGCCATCGCCCCGGTCGTCATCATCCTCTCGCGAAGTTTTTCGGGCGTCATGCCGTAGCGCGCGGCCGAAATTCTGATCTGCCCCTCGATCTCCTCGGCGCTCGCCTCGATTTCCTCGGCCTCGCGGATGCGCTCCACGATGATGAGCTGGCGCACCCGCTCCTCGGCCCGGGGCTTCACCTCCTCGCGCAACTCCTCGATTTTGGCTTCCGAGAGTTGAACGTCGGGGTTCTCCTGGCGCAGGCGCCGCTCGTATTCGCGAATCTGCTCATCCGCCTCCCCCTTCACCAGCGTGGGAGGCACCTCGAAGGGATGCGCCTCCAAGAGCGCGGCCAGAAGCTCGGAGATTCCGTGGCCGCGCGCATTCGAATCCTCCATGGATTCCATCTCTTTCGCGACGTCCGCCCGCAAATCCTCCGTGCTCGTATAGCCTCTCCCCAGGGACTTGACGAATTCCTCATCCAGTTCGGGAGGATACGCCTCTTTCACTTCTTTCAGGTGAAGCCGAAACTGGAGGCTCTTGCCCGCGATGTTCGGCGAGGCGTTCTCGGGAACGTCGATGTCGACCTCTTTCTCCTCGCCGCTCTTCATGCCGAGGAGCCCATCGCTCAACTCCTTTTCGCCCTCATCGCCCCCGATCATGAGGGCCTGGTTCTCTCCCCGGGTGCCGGGTACGGCCTCCCCGTCCTCGAACCCCTCGATGTCGAAGAGAACGTAGTCGCCCGCCTGAACCTCCCTGTCCACGTCCTCGAACGTGGCGGCCCGCTGCCTGAGAGCCTCGATCTGCGCCTCGACCATCTCCTCCGTCACCGTATGTCGATGGGCCTTCACCTGAAGCCCCTTGTACTCGCCGAGTTCGAAGGGAGGGATGACCTCCACCGTCGCCTTGTAGGTCAACTCCGGCGCGTCGTCCTCCATCTGGATGTCGGTCACGTTCGGCTCGCCTACCGGGCGCATGCCCCTATCCTCCAGCAAACTCCGGTAGGAAGCCGATATCAGGTGGTTCAGAACCTCCGCCTGCACCTCCTCGCCGTAATAGCGTTCGAGCACGCGGCGGGGGATTTTCCCTTTCCTGAAACCCTTGATCTTCACGCGCCCCGAGAGGCGCCTGTAGGCGCGGTCTATCTCTTCCGTTACCTCCGCGCGCGGAACGGCGACTTCCAGACGCTTCGTGCAGGCGTCGATGTCGCTCACTGTGCCGGTCATTCCTCACTCTCCAAATCAAAACTCAACAACATGAAAAATTACAGCCATTGGTGCGAAGGGGGGGACTCGAACCCCCACGCCCGAAGGCACTGGAACCTAAATCCAGCGCGTCTACCAGTTCCGCCACCCTCGCATCCCCTTGGCGAACAAAGGCTTATACTTGAAAGCCACGTCCGAATCCACCGCCCACCCAGAGCCCCTCGGGCCGAGATTTCGCGTCTCACAATCTAGTCGCACACAGGCGGGCCGTCAACGGGGAAATCCGAATGCAGCCATCCGCCCGGGCGTGATGCGCGATGTAGAAACGAAAGTCAAGGGGCCAGGGGAGAGCGGCGTTCATGGGACGTTCCGCTCTCGGGAGTCGTTTCCTCGACGCGCCGCGCGCGGGAGACCTCATAGTTCAACGAGGGGGCGAGCCATCTCTCGGCGAAGGCGGGCTCCATGCCCTTCCTCGCAGCATAATCGCGTACCTGATCCCTGCCGATTTTGCCCACGCCGAAATACCTCGCCTCGGGATGGGAGAAATACCACCCGCTCACCGAGGCGGCGGGCCACATGGCGAAGCTCTCCGTGAGCTTCACGCCCGCTCGGCCTTGCGCGTCGATGAGATCGAAGAGCGCCTGCTTTTCGGTATGATCCGGACACGCCGGATAACCCGGCGCAGGCCGGATGCCCTGGTATTTCTCCTTGATGAACGCCTCGTTGCCCAAACCCTCGTCCGTGACGTACCCCCAGAACTCTTTGCGCACGCGTTCGTGAAGACGCTCGGCGAACGCCTCGGCCAGCCTGTCGGCCAGGGCCTTAATCATGATGGCGCCGTAATCGTCGTTCGCGCGTTCATACGCCCCGGCCGCCTCGTCCACCCCCAGGCCCGCCGTCACCACGAAGGCGCCGATGTGATCCGCCACCCCGCTTTCTTTCGGGGCCACGAAATCCGCGAGACACATATTCGGGCTGTTCGTGGATTTCCTCATCTGCTGGCGCAGGAAGCGGGCCACGGCGACCACCTCGCTCCTGGAAGAATCCGCATAAATCTCCACGTCATCGCCCACCGAATTCGCCGGGAACAGGCCCATGACCGCATTCGCCTTGACCGAGCGGCGCTCGATGATGCGCTCGAGCATGTCCTGCGCGTCCTGGTAGAGGCTCAGCGCCGCCTCGCCCACCACCGGGTCCTTCAGTATCTTAGGATAGGAGCCGCTCAGCTCCCAGGTCTGGAAAAACGGCGTCCAGTCGATGCGATCCCTTAAATCCGCCAATGGGTAGTCCTCGAAAACCCGCACTCCTCGGATGTTCGGGGCGGGAAGCGCTGCGCCCGTCCAATCGACCTGCAGACGGTTCTCGCGCGCTTCCTCGATCGTACAGAACTCCGCATGGGCGCGCCGCGCCTCGTGCCGCTCGCGCAGTCCTTCGTATTCCTCGCGCCTTGCGGCAAGAAAATCCTCACGCAGAGAATCGCTCATGATACTGCTCATCACGCCCACGCTTCTCGATGCGTCCTGCACGTAGACAGTCGGGCCGCTGTAGCTCGGCTCAATCTTGACGGCGGTATGCACCCTGGAAGTCGTCGCCCCGCCGATCAGGAGGGGAACCTCGAAGCCCAGGCGCTCCATCTCGCCCGCCACGGTCACCATCTCATCAAGCGAGGGAGTGATGAGTCCGCTCAGGCCGACGACGTCCACGTCCTCCTCGCGCGCGGTCTGGAGAATCTTCGCGCAAGGCGCCATGACGCCCAAATCGATGACCTCGTAGTTGTTGCACTGCAGCACGACGCCCACGATGTTCTTGCCGATATCGTGAACATCGCCTTTCACCGTGGCGAGAAGCGCCTTGCCGTTCGAACTCTTCTCGCCCTCCACCTTCGCCTCCTCGATGAAGGGAATCAGATGGGCGACGGCGGTCTTCATCACCCGGGCGCTCTTGACCACCTGGGGCAGGAACATCTTGCCCGAGCCGAAAAGCTCGCCCACGATGTTCATGCCGTCCATGAGCGGGCCCTCGATCACCTCGATGGGACGCGCCGCCTCGAGACGAGCCTCTTCGGTATCCTCCACGATGTACTGCGTTATCCCCTCCACCAGCGCGTGGGCAAGACGCTCGTTCACCGGCCGCTCGCGCCAGGCGAGGTTCTCGGCGCGCGATTTCGCCTTGCCCTTCACGCCCTCGGCCACCTCGAGCAGGCGCTCGGTGGCGTCGGGGCGGCGGTTCAAGAGCACGTCCTCGATTCTTTCGAGCAGATCCGCAGGGATTTCCTGATACACCGCCAACTGCCCCGCGTTCACGATGCCCATGTCCATCCCGTTCTGGATGGCGTGGTACAAGAACGCGGAGTGCATGGCCTCGCGCACACCGTTGTTGCCCCGGAAGGAGAAGGAGACGTTGCTCACCCCCCCGCTCACCAGCGCACCGGGAAGTTCCTTTTTGATGCGCGTAATGGCCTCGAAATAGGCGGCGGCGTATCCGTTGTGCTCCTCGATGCCGGTGGCGACGGCGAAGATGTTGGGATCGAAGATGATGTCGTTCGGCGAAAAGCCCACCTCGCGCGTGAGAATCCTATAGGCGCGTTCGCAAATTTCGAACTTGCGCTCGGCGCTCTCCGCCTGGCCTTTCTCGTCGAAGGCCATCACCAAGACGGCGGCGCCGTAGCGCTTCACCAGCCGCGCCTGCTCGATGAAGGGTCCCTCGCCTTCTTTCAAGCTGATGGAGTTGACGATGGGCTTTCCCTGTAGACACTTGAGCCCCGCCTCGATGACCTCCCATTTGGAGGAGTCGATCACCACCGGCACGCGGCTGATATCGGGTTCCGAGGCGATGAGTCTCAAGAACGTGACCATCGCCTCCTCTGAATCGAGCATCCCCTCGTCCATGTTCACGTCGATGATCTGGGCGCCGTTCTCCACCTGCTGGCGGGCGACTTCGAGGGCTTTTTCGTAGTCTGCCTCTCTGATCAACTTGGCGAAGCGCGCCGAACCCGCCACGTTGGTGCGCTCGCCCACGTTCACGAACCCCGTCTCTGGGCCGATGTTCATGGGTTCCAGGCCGCTCAGACGGCAGCGCGGCGGAATCTCAGGAATCCGGCGCGGGGCGAAGCCATCCACCGCCTCGCGAATCGCACGAATGTGCGCGGGCGTGGTGCCGCAGCAGCCGCCCACCATGTTCAGAAAACCGCTCTGGGCGAATTCAGTGAGCACCTCGGCCATGAGCTCCGGCGTGTCGTCGTACTCACCGAACGCATTGGGAAGCCCGGCGTTGGGGTAAATACTCACCGGCACGTCCGCCACCCGGGAGAGTTCGCGTATGTAGGGGCGCAGGTCCTCGGCTCCCAGGGCGCAGTTGAGCCCCACGCCCAAGGGCCGGTAGCTTGCGACCGAGTTCCAGAACGCCTCGGTCGTCTGGCCCGAGAGGGTACGCCCGCTCGCGTCGGTGATGGTTCCTGAAATCATGACGGGGACGCGAGCCCCCTCATCCTCGAAATACTGCTCGGCCGCGAACATCACGGCCTTACAATTCAGCGTGTCGAAGACCGTTTCCACCAGGAGCACGTCGACGCCGCCCGTGATGAGGCCGCGGATAGATGTGGTGTAGGCCGCCACCAGATCTTCAAAGCTGACGTTCCTGAAGCCCGGCTCGTTCACCCTCGGCGAGATGGAAGCGGTGCGGTTCGTGGGGCCGAGAACACCGGCCACGAAGCGCGGCTGCCCCGGATGTTCGCGCTCGAACGCATCGGCCGCCTCGCGGGCGAGGCGCGCCGACGTCTCGTTCATCTCGTAGACCATATCCTCCATCTGGTAGTCCGCCATGGATATGGACGTGGAGTTGAACGAATTGGTCTCGATGACGTCCGCGCCCGCGCCTAAGAAATCGGAGTGAATCCGCCTGACGACGTCGGGCCGGGTGATGCTGAGCAGATCGTGGTTGCCCTTCAAGTCGCAGGGATGATCGGCGAAGCGCTCGCCCCTGTAGCCGGCTTCATCCAGATTCTCGTCCTGGAGCATCGTGCCCATCGCACCGTCGATGATCACGATGCGAGACGCCAGAAGCTCCATGAGCGCGTCTATCCGCTCGCTTCTTGTATGTGTATCCATAAACCGCCCCGAATCAAACGCTTAAAGGTTCAAACCCGAACCAAAGGATGGTTATAAGTGATTTTCAAGCGCGAGAAAAGCGCGAAATTTCTATAGTAGTGTTCTAGTAGTATTCTAGTAGTGTTCGGGATGATTCGCCAAGGCACATGGAACATGGAACATGGCCGCTATGTTCTGCTACGAGATGTAAAATTTTATCTGTAATTCGACATTTGTCATGAAATCGTATCGGCAATGGTATAGTATATTGGAATATGAGGTCAATTATTATATCTGAGCATTGGTGAGCCTTGTCTGCAGCGTGGACCCGCAAGGCGCATCGGGAACTCACTACAAGTGAGGGTTTCCCTGAAAGATTCGGGGAGGAGTGATGATGAATAATTCGGCAATTCAGACCGAAGTGGACAGAAACTATGAGGCTTTTCAAAAGTTGCTGCCGGAACTGATTGCAGAGCACAACGGAAGGTTCGCCCTCATGCGCGGCGAGAAAGTGGAGCAAATTTTCGATTCCGTGCATGACGCCGTTGTTTTCGCCAAAGATAAATACGACGACGATTTGTTTTCGGTTCAAGAAATAACCGAACGAATCGTAGATATGGGGTTCTTTTCTCATACCATCCATGTCGTTTCAGTATGACCCTGCCATTGGCCCGATAATACATATTCTCTTCACACAAGCGGGGGCGTTGGTCGCACCAACAGGGCAGGCTACAGGGGCGGATTTTCTGATTGATACTGGCGCATCCATCACCTGTATATCTCCTGAAATCGTGCAACGAACAGATTTACGTTCTCTCGGGAAACAAACCGTCGGCGTTGCTTCCGGCGTCGCAAGCCTGAACACTTACCTCGTCGATCTGCTGATTCCTTTCGGCGACCCCAAAAGAGCTCAGGGTTCCAATCTGCAAACCTTTCCCGTTCCGAATATCCAGGTGATGGAATACCTTGGAGATACGTCAAGATACCAAGGGCTTCTCGGAAGGGACATCATCGACAGGGGCATCTTCATGATTGCCGGATGGGACAGGAAATACTACTGTTCTCTTTAACCCTCGACACTCCCGCCACACAGCCCGAGCCGAAACGAACTACTCCTTGTGGCTTACCTCTTCCTCGATGCAGGCGTAGGCGTTGTGGTCGTGGATGGACTCGAAATTCTCCACTTCCACCTGGAACCACCTGATGCGCTTGTCGTTTCTGAGCAGAAGGGCCGCCTCGCGCACCACGTCCTCCACGAAGCGGGGGTTGTCGAAAGCCGTTTCGGTGACGAACTTCTCATCCTCGCGCTTTAAGATCGGGTAGAGCGCGCAACTGCCCGCGCTCTCGGCGATCTCGACGAGTTCCTCTATCCAGAACTCGCCGTCGAAACGCACTTTGATGCGCACGTGCCCCCGCTGATTGTGCGCGCCGCGCAGGCTGATCTCCTTCGAGCACGGGCACAGCGTGGCGATGCGCACCATGATGCTCAGGATGAAGTCGTCCACCGCGCCGGCCGAAGCGTCGAAGCCGCACTCGAGGGCCATCAGGCCCTCCGCACCCGACACCGGAGCGGCTTTTTGCATGAAATACGGGAAGGACACCGAAAAATGCGCCGTCTGCGCGTCCAGGCGCTCGCGAATCGTCTGCAACAGCATGGGCACGCTGTCCACGCCGATGGCGTCGGTATGCTCGTTCAGCACTTCGAGGAAACGGCTCATGTGGGTGCCCTTGAAGTGGTGCGGCAAATCCACGTACATGTTGACGTTGCCGATGGTGTGCTGGGCTTCTTTCGCCCTGTCCTTCACCACGATGGGGTAGCGGATGTTCTTGACACCCACCTTGTCTATCTTGACGTTGCGCTCATCGGAACCCGCCTGCACGTCAGCGAGGTCTGCAGGCTCCGTCGGGTGGCCTGACATCGAATTTCATCCTTTCCGCTCTGCAGAACATTCATCCTGCGGCTTGTTTCCGTGTCCGCCCTTTTCGATACCGCCCCAATACGGAATTGAAAAATGACGAGATTTCCCGGCTTATTTCTCCGGTGCTTGCCTTCTTGCGCGCTCGATTTTGGCCATTTTATCGGAAACCGCCTCACCCAAATCGATTCCCCGCGCGTTGGCGTAGTTCATCACGGCGATCATGACATCCGCCGCTTCATCCGTATAGGCCGCCATGTCGATTTCGCGGCCCTTCCATTCCTTTTTCTCCAGATTCGCGAGTTCGCCCGTCTCGCCCGCCAGCTCCAGGGCGAAAAACCTGGGCTCCCGCTCCGGAAACGCTTCTTCCTGATAGCGCGCGAATTCGGCCTGTAAGGCCCTAAAGCCCTCATAGGAACGCGGGAGTTGTGGAGCGTCCTCGCCATTCACCGGAATCGTCCCCCCAACGCAAGCCCAGGAGCCGGAAAACCTCCCGCCGCCGAACCCGGGCGAGCACGCGGGCCCAAGTTTCTCACTCAGAATCAAGGGCGTCAATCGGCGGGCGCAAACCCGGATTGACGCCGAAAGCGCCAGATTCTACTCTCTCCCCCAAGAGTCATCATCATTTCTACAACCAAGCGGGCGCGAAGACGCCGCAAAAGAACCCAAACGGAGGGAAGCACCCTTGCCCAACATCGATTTGCACCACCACATCTACATCCCCGAGGCGGAAGCGCTTGCCGCCAAAGAGCGCGAAAGCCGCCCCCAGCACGCCGACAGCTTCGAGGGATTCTTCCCTCCCGAATCCTCCCGGTACAACGCGAAGATGACGGAGGAGAACTGGGCGGTGCAACTCGCCGACGCCGAGCGGAAGCTAAGCGACATGAAGGCGGACCGCCTCGACATGGCGCTGGCCTCCCCGCCGCCGCCGACTTTTTATTACTGGATAGGCGGCGCGGCGGGCGAGGAGATCATTCAGGCGCAAAACGACGGCGTCGTCGATTTCTGCAACCAAAACGCCGCGCACTTCCGGGGCCTTTGCAACCTGCCCATGCAGAACGGTGGCGAGGCCGCGGCCGCCGAACTCGAACGCGCGATGGGCAAGGGCCTGCTCGGCTGCATCATCTCCGATCGCATCGGCGCCCACGCGCTGGACGAGCCCCAGTACGAGGCGTTCTGGGCGGCGGCGGAGCGGCTCGGCGCCCTGGTGTTCATTCATCCTGATTTCGCGGACTACAAGCCGCTGTTCCCCTACTACATGGCGAACTGCGTCGGCAACCCGCTGTCCACCACCGTGGCCGCCACAAGGCTCATCTTCTCGGGCCATTTCGAGCGCTACCCGAACCTCCAGCTCCTGCTCGCCCACGCGGGCGGAAACCTCCCCTGGGCTATCGGCCGCATCCAGCACTGCTGGGAGGCGCGGCCCGAGACGAAGGCGCACACGCCGCATCCGCCCCGATACTATTTCAAGAACCTCTATTTCGACGTCATCACCTTCAACCCCTCCGCACTCAAGTGGATGGTCGAGGAGGTGGGTGCGGATAGCGTCGTGTGCGGCACGGACTACCCCTACGACATGATGCAGCAGCGCGTCGTGGATTTCGTCGAGGGGGCGGGCCTCACCGAAGATGCGCAGGAGAAAATCCTCCGCGAGACGCCGGCGAGGCTCATGAAACTGTAAGACGCGCGCGACCAGAAAGACGCGAACTGGAGGAATCAAGACAACCACAACGAACCTGTCCACGGGGATGATTCGGCTAAAACACTTCGAGCGGGGGAATCGACATGTATATCGCCACGAAGGACGTCATACTGCCCACCACCATCACGGGCTCCCTGCCCCGGCCCGGCTGGTTTCGCCAGAACATCGGGCGAAGGGCATTCCGGGAAGCGATGATCGACGCGGACTTCCGCGAGCAGTATCTCGACAACGTCTCCTGCGTCATCCGGGATCAGGAACGCGCGGGGCTCGACATCGTGACCGACGGGGACGCGCGCTTCGACACCAACGTGGGCGGGCGCGACTGGGTGGGCTACATCGTCGACAGGCTCCAGGGTTTTTCGGGCTATGAAACATCGAGGAGCCACGCCACCTGGGGCGGGTCCGTGCCCGGGGAGATCATGTACGAGGTCCTGGAAGCCAGAATGCTCCCCAAGGTCACCTCGAAGGTGGGCGAAGGCCCCCTCGAATACGCCCAGATGTGGCGCTGCGCGCAGGCGATGACGGACAAGCCGCTCAAATTCGGCTCCATCAGTGCGGATTGCGTGGAATCCATCATCTCGAACGAGTTCTATGACGACAGGCGCGAGCTTTGCCTCGATTTATGCGAAATCATGCACGCCGAATTTCACCGACTCGCAGACGCGGGCTGTCAGATTTTCCAGGTGGAAGAACCCTGGGTGCACCGCTTCGATTTTCATTCGGAAGATTCGGAAATGTCGATGGAATTCTACGTGGATGCGTTCAACAAGAGCGTGGCGGGATTGCGGGACAAGCTCGAGCTTTGGTGCCACACCTGCTGGGGCAACCCGGCCCAGCAGAGGTTCTATGAGTCTTCCAAGAGCTACGCGCCCGCTCTCGAGTACATGAACGAATTGGACGTCGACGTGCTCACCTTCGAGTGCGCGAGCACGGGCGGGATGGATCTCGATGAAATCGGAAAGCGCATCACGAAACCCAAGGTGGCTATCGGCGTCATCAACCACCGGGGGCTCCAGGTGGAGCGTCCCGAAGAAGTGGCCGCCCTCATCCGAAAGGCGCTCACGACGATTCCCGCCGAGCGGCTGTGCATTTCCACCGACTGCGGCTTCGGCCGCGAGGGCATGAGCCGCCGCCACGCGTTCTACAAGATGGTGGCCCTCTCGCGCGGAACGAACATCGTGAAAAAGGAACTCGGCCTGCCGGAAACCTACATACCGGCCAGCGACGGCGCGTTCACGCTGAGTGACGAGGACTAGAGAGCGAGATGATCACGGTCACCATTGACGAAATCGCCCAATAGCTGAGAGATTTTAGTTCATGGCTTATTTCTTGAATCTGTTTACCCCTGAAACCTGGTCGTTATTCCGGGAGCGCGGCGCCAGCGTCAGTAGTTTTACGAAAGGGCTCCGCACCAGGGCGCACGCGAGCATCAAACCCGGCAACATCTTCGTTTGCTATCTGGCTCACGTAAAGCGTTGGTGTGGTGTATTACAAATCGTTTCCGAGGCGTATGACGATGATACATCGATTGACGACAACCCCATGCCCTGGGTGGTTCACTTCAAAGTGGAGCCGATCGTCATCCTCGATCCGGAACACTCAATACCGATTGAGAACAATGAAATCTGGCACACTCTTTCCATAACCAAAAACATCAAAAAGGGGGCTATGGGCTGGGGTGCGAACATCGCCAGTTCTCTACGAACCATAAACGATTCCGACGGTGATTTCATCGTATCCCGCTTGAAACGGCAACAACAAGACGAGAGTCGAATTGATTATCCCCTCACAATTGCGGATCGGCGACACCTATTAAAGGTTCGCACTCCAAGGGTGCCGGTCGAAGTCCATGTAGACGACGATGAGGGCGACAACGCGGAAGCGGACAAGGTGGAGGCCCTCCAATTTTCGGAAACCCGAAAATCCATACGAGTGCAAGCCAAGATTGCGGAGATGGGCGCCAAAATGGGCTTTCAAATCTGGGTGCCGCGCAGTGACAGAGATCGAGTGCTCGCGGAAATAGAGGATTCCGTGAAATCCCGTTTTCTGGAAAACCTGCCGCTTAATTACGACGAAACCACAATCCAAACCATCGAGCAAATCGACGTCATCTGGCTAAAAGGCCGCTCGATGGCGCGAGCCTTCGAAGTCGAGCACACCACGGCCGTGTATTCCGGCTTGCTGAGAATGGCGGACCTCCTGGCCCTTCAACCGAACATGGACATCCGGCTTCACATCGTCGCGTCCGATGAAAGAAAGGAAAAGGTGCTGCGTGAGATCAAGCGCCCGGTGTTCTCTTTGCTCGAACGAGGCCCCTTATCCAAAAACTGCACTTTCCTCTCCTATGATGCTCTGGAGAAACTAGGGAAAACGCAGGACCTCGAACATACGAATGATTCTATAATCAAAAAATACGAGGAATACACCGAGGATTTTTAAGCACGCAAATCAACCAAACGTCTCATCATTCTGAGCAACTCAAAATCTTAACGCCTCATCCACTCTCCCTGGCTTCCGCCACGCCGAGTGCGGAGCGGAGTTCGTCTCCGCCGAGGGTTTCCTGCTCGAGCAGGCGTGCGGCGAGCGCCTCGAGATCCTCGCGCCTCTCGGTCAATATCTCCCTCGCGCGCGCATAGGCGCCGTCCAGGATTTTCTCCACCTCCTCGTCCACCTCGCGCTGGGTCGCCTCGCTGATGTCCAGATGACCCGACGCGCCGTTCATCCCCCCGCCCAGAAACAGCGGGCGCGGCGCGCCGCCCATCGCGTGGGGGCCGAAGCGCTCACTCATGCCGTATTCGGTCACCATGGAGCGCGCCATGTCGGTCGCGCGCTGCAAGTCGTTCTGCGCCCCCGTGGAGACTTCCTCGAAAACGACTTCTTCCGCCGCGCGGCCCGCCAAGAGCACGGCGATTCTGTCTTCCAGCTCTTTTTTCGAGAGCAGGTAGCGATCCTCCGTGGGGCGCTGCAGGGTGTAGCCCAGCGCGGCGAGGCCCCTCGGTATGATCGAGACCTTCTGCACCGGGTCCGCCGTGCCCACGAGTTCGGCCACCATGGCGTGGCCGAGTTCGTGATAGGCCACGCGGCGGCGCTCCTCGTTCGTCATGACGCGGGATCTTTTCTCGAGACCCGCGGCCACGCGCTCGAAGGCCTCTTCGAAATCGGCCATCATCACGGCGTCCCTGTCATGGCGCGCCGCCAGGAGCGCGGCCTCGTTCGCGAGGTTGGCGAGGTCGGCTCCCGAAAGGCCGGGCGTCATCTCCGCGAGTCTCACGATATCGACATCCACGCCCAGCACCAGCACCTTCGTGTGCACCTCGAGGATGCGCCTTCTGCCGCTCAAGTCCGGCTTGTCGACCAGCACCTGCCTGTCGAAGCGCCCCGGACGCAGGAGGGCTGCGTCTAAAATCTCGGGCCGGTTGGTCGCCGCCATGATGATGACCCCCTTTCGGGTGTCGAAGCCGTCCATCTCGACCAAGAGCTGGTTGAGCGTCTGCTCGCGCTCGTCGTGACCGCCCGCGAAATTCCCCACGCCGCGCGCCTTGCCGAGGGCGTCCAGCTCATCGACGAAGACGATGCAGGGGGCTTTCTCCATGGCCTGTTCGAACAAATCGCGCACGCGCGCCGCACCCAGCCCCACGAACATCTCGACGAACTCCGACCCGCTGATGCTGAAGAAAAAGACCCCCGCCTCTCCCGCCACGGCCTTCGCCATGAGGGTCTTCCCGCAGCCGGGAGGCCCCACCAGCAGGACGCCGCGCGGAATCTTGCCACCCAAGCGCAGGTAGCGATCCGGATTTTTGAGATAATCCACCACTTCTTCGAGTTCCGCCTTGGCCTCGTCCACGCCGGCGACGTCGGCGAAGCGAACGCCCACTTCTTTTTCCGCATAAATCTTCGCCTTGTTCTTGCCAAAAGCCATCACCCCCTGGCCCGGGCCCATGCGGCGCAGCACGAACGCGTAGATGGCGAAGAGTATCCCGAGCGGCAGCACCCAGCTCGTGAACACCTGCACCAGCCAGGGCGGCTCGAACTGGCCCTGAAAGGTGACGCCCGCGCCCTCCAAAAGCTTGATAAGTTCGGGGTCGGCCACCTTCGCGGTCTCGAAGAACCTCTGCGCCCCGTTCGCGTCACGCCTTTTGAGGATGCCCTGTAAGCGATCGCCCCGGATGTCGACGCGCTCGACGTCGCCTTCTTTCAGCATGGCGCGAAACTCGTTGTAGGGGATGCGCTGGTAGCGCGCGCCCTGGAAGAACAGGGTGTGGATCAGAGACATGATGATGAATATGAAGAGAAAGTACCCGATGGAAAATTGCGTTTTCTTGTTCATCGTCCCCTCCTTCCGAGAGGAAAGCGGCTGGTTCGCTCATCCGGCGGGCGCCGCCCGTTACTCAAGAGGCGCCACGGCCCGAGCATATCAGATTCGCGGGGCTGCGTGAATTTGGCGGGGAGGGCGGCGCGGGTTCATCGGCGATGATTCATCGGGATGGTTCGGACGCAGTACCTGCGCGCATGACCGGAGGGGAGGTCGGGCAGGCCTTCCACAAAGACGAACCGGCGCGCGTTCGGCGCGAATGGCTCTAATTCAGCAAACGCCGATTCGCGGTCAGAATGGAGATTTCCGGATATTGGAAATCGCCGTCATCTGTCATCAGCGTCAGACCTTCTCTTTTGCACAATTCCGCTATCACCTGATCATTGAAATCGGATTCGCCCGCCTCATAGGTGTGGAGTAAATCGTCGATTCTCAACTCTTCGAAACCACTTTCCACCCGAGAACAGAAACTCAATACCCGCCCGGATTGAACGGCGATTTCCCGCGCGACATCCCTGAAATCCGCGCCGTTGCGAAAATCCTTGAAGTCCATATCGGGCTTTTCATGTCGCCATCGCAGTCTGGCGTATCTGTTGATGAATTCCGAGATGACGAGAACGTCGATATAGATACGGCTTTTCACATTTTGAATATCATTGAACGCCTTCGAATAAATCTCTATCTTGCGAGAAGGTTTCGGTGGTTGCGTGTCAGGACAAAAATTATACAACCAGATGTTGGCGTCCAGAAATAATCGATCTCGGGAGGTAAAGTTGTAGCCGCTTACTTCTAGCGCCCTATGAGTCATCGCCCTCATCTTCCAAAACGTCCCGAATCGCCCGGTCGAATCTCTCCGGGTCCTGGAAGTACCGCTTGGCCGTCTCCACGACGCGCTTGAGCAGCGCGAGATCGTCGGGCTCCATATCCGCTACCTTAAGAGAGGAGCGAATTTGCTCCTCGTCGAATTTTCCGTACAACTGACCAATCGCGGTATTCAAAAAAGCCGATGTCAATAAAGCCACGTTGCGGAATGAAAGCACCGCGCCATGCCCTTGTTCAAGCACGGAGGCCAATCGATCATACACTTTTTGTCCATCGCCGGAGGCGACACAAAGCGGATTGCCCACCACTTCAAAAATGGATATGGCAATATCTTTTTGCACGATTTTCTCCCTTCTCAAAAAATATCATCGACCTCCATTTCGGAAGCAAGGCTATAAGAACTTGTATCCGCGGTGTTGATTTCCAAGCTGACCACAGTGCCGGGGAAAGGGTGGCTCAGCCGGGCAGTCAAGATATCGTTCTTTTTCTTTTCCCAATACCCATCATCCGAAACGATGCGGATGCAGCCGCCATTCAATTCAATGAACTCGCCAAGCAGTTTTAACCCCAATCCACCCGGCACACTGGCGCGCTTGGTCGTGTTATGGGCTTCTGTCGCCCAAACAATCGCCTCCTCAGATGATAGAGCAAGCCCATTACATTCTTTTATATTTTGACGCATACCGATTCCGAGGTCAGCCACAGTAAAATAGAGTCTGTCCTGGTGGGGGAAAAACTGCCCGCAACTGAATATCCCCAACTTGGTGCGTGAATGTAATACGGCGTTACTGAATATCTCGAAAATACTCTCGTGAAACTTTTTCGCCAACCCCGGTGATATTTCGGGCATTTCCGGACGAACTACAAACTCGCTCTCGATATAGCCCGAGAAATAATGATCATCTTCCACATCGAATCGTTGATAGGAAACCGTCGTTCCCCAAGAGTCTGGAATTTTCTCCCGTCCATAGTGACTCAAAAAACCGTTTTTTGAAAGAATTTCCTCGACTTTGCTATCGATATTAACTAAATCGACTGCATTGAGGTTGCTTCCCAGATGATAGAGAATCGCGCCGAACGCCGCGCACATATCGGCGGCAAACCATTTCGCCGCGTGCATATCAATTTCGATATCTTCGAGGAAACTATCCTTCGTCTGCGCATGAAGACGAGCCAATTCCTCGAACCCCCGTTGGTCATGCCCAATCTCCGACAACAAGAATTTCACCCCATTATCTCCGCACTGGCCACGAGTGTCATCAACAGAGTTGACCATGGCCCTCGTGGCGATTCCACACCTACCAACTTATATCCGTGAGCCACATGTCTCATCTCCAAAGGATACTCCTCTTTGGGGGAAACTTCGCCGTCTGCCTTTGGGCGCATCATTACAACTACACCACTTCTCAGTCGCACCCGTCTCCGAATGCTGAACACTCTCCACCGATATAGGGTTTATAGAACTATTTTGCAGGGATATCTCAACAATGGCAATGGAGTCCCGAGAGCAAAAGATCAAAACCGTTTAATTCGATGAAGTAAAACACGGCTTTGTGTTTGTCCATTGTGGAGTGGGGGGGAGGAGAGGGAGTACGCATCCCCTCCCCTTGCGCATCGCGTCTCGTTCGTTTTTAATGGAACGGCATTTTTCCATACCCCCCAACACTGGAGCGCACATGCGAGAAGCGGATGAATTCGACAGGCCGCCGGGTCCGCTCTTCGGGCTTTGGAGCGCGTTCTACATCGACAAGTGGAAGTTTCTGAAGCGAAACCTCATGGGAGCTCGAAAAGAGCGCAAGCAAGCCTTTCGCGACACCCTGAAACCGGGCGACCCGATGCCCGACGTCCGCCTCAAGGCCACCGAGGACGCCGCGTTCGACCTCTCTGATTTCTTTGGGAAGAAGAACATCGTGGTCGAGTTCGGGGCCATCACGTGACCCCCCTACCGCCGGCAGGTGGCCGGCGTCGAGAGCTTGCAGGAGAAATACCAGGGTGAAGACGTCGTATTCTTCGTCGTCTACTCGAAAGAACCCCACGCCGGGGAGACGAGCCACTTCAAGAAATACGCGCAGCACGCGACGTATGAGCACAAGAAAAAATACGCGGCGGAACTCGTGGCGGAATTCGGCATGAAGGTGCCCGTTTTGATCGACGACTTGGAGGAGAGCGTCGTGCACGCATTCGGCCGCATGCCGAACATGACGTTCATCGTGGATAAAGAGGGCAAAATCGCCTACAAGTCCGACTGGATGGAGGCTGCGCGCATCGAGGAGTTGCTCGACGAATTGCTGGCCGAGCAGAAGGCGGAGGCGGCGGCTTCCGCCTGACGAGAAGTCAGAAGGAGCGCCCCGGAAGCGAGGGGGCGCTTGAGATGATACGAGGATATGCGGGCGGCCCATGCGGCGGGCCGCCCTTTTCCGTCCGCATCGCGGGGGATGAGCGAACTTGACCTTCACCGAATACGCATGGTTTCTGCCCACGGGAAGATACGGCGACGGCCACACCATCAACGCCAAAACGCCCGAGCGTCCCCCGACGGTGGAGTACATAAGCGAAGTGGCGCGCGCGGCGGAGGCGGCGGGTTTTGTGAACTTACTCGTGCCGACGGGCACGCACTGCCTGGACGCCTGGATGATCACCCTGGCCGTCGCCCAGAGAACCGGGCGCATCAAGTTCTGCGTGGCCTTCCGGCCCGGGCTTTCGAGTCCCGTGCTCACCGCCCAGCAGGCGAACACGTATGACGCCGTAACGGGCGGGCGGCTCACCGTGAACGTGGTGACGGGCTCCACGCCGCTTGATCAGAAACGCTACGGCGATCACCTGGCCCACGCGGAGCGCTACGCGCGGACGGAGGAATTTCTGGACATCGTGAAGGCGCTCTGGACGAGCGATGAGCCGGTGAGTTATGAGGGCAAGTATTACCGGATCGAAAACGCCTCGCTCTACGCCAAGCCCGTCTCGAAGCCGCATCCCACGATATTCCTGGGAGGCAGCTCGGAAGCGGGCCGCCGGGTGGGCGCCAAACACGCCGACGTGCACATGATGTGGGCGGTGGCGCCCGAACAAGTCGCCGAGGACGCCGCGGACATGCGCCGCCGCGCGAAAGAGGCGGGGCGCGATGACCTGCGCTTCGGCTTGCGTCTGCACGTCCTCTGCCGCGAAACCAAGAAAGAGGCCCGCCGCGCGGCGGAGGCGCTGCTCGAGGACAGCGCGCTCGAGAACACGGGCATGTGGGCCGACCAGCGAAATCATTCCGAGAGCGAGGGCCAGCGCCGCATGAACGAACTCTACGAGGGCGGCTCCCCCTGGCTCACCGATACCCTCTGGATGGGCGTGAACAAGGTGCGCTCGGGCGCAGCCGCCATGCTGGTCGGCACGCCGGAGATGCTGGCCAAAGCCCTTAGGGAATACGTGGACCTGGGCGTCCGCAACTTCATCCTCTCGGGCTGGCCGCATCTGGAAGAAGCGGAGATTTTCGGGCGCGAGGTGATGCCGCTCTTAAAAGACACGAACCCTGCGCGGCTCGAATACCCGGCCGATACTATAACGACACAAGGATAATAGATGAACTACCGCGTCTTCGACACCCGCGAGATAGACCAGCAGCAGATTTATCGCCTGCTCATCGGCTCCGTCGTCCCCCGGCCCATCGCCTGGGTGAGCACGATGAGCGCGGCGGGCGTCGCGAATCTCGCGCCTTTCAGCTTTTTCACCATGGTGTCGCACCATCCGCCCATGGCGTCTATATCCGTCGGCGAGCGCGAGAACAAGCCCAAGGACACCGCGCGCAACATTCTCGATACCAAAGGCTACGTCATCCACACGGTGGTGAACGGGTGGGAGGAGTCGATGAACGTCTGCGCGGGCAACTACGCGCCCGATGAGAGCGAGTTCGAGGCGGCGGGTCTCGATATGGTTCCCGCAGACCTGGTGGATGCGCCCCGCATCGAGAACGCCCCCGTGGCGATGGAGTGCCGCTTCGAGCGCATGATTCCCTTCGGCGATGAGTGGGTGACGCACCTCGTTATCGGAGAAGTGCTCCGCTGGCACGTGCGCGAGGATTTGATACTGAGCGACGGCGGCAAACAATACATCGATCCCGCCAAACTCCAGCCCGTGGGCAGGCTGGGCGGCCCCAGATACTGCCGCACGCAGGACATCTTCGAGATGCAGGCCCCCTACATCCAGCCCGACAGGGTGCACCCCAACGACCCCGCGCAGAACGACGTACAGCCGGTGAAATAGGACGCCTGAGCCCAGAGCTGCGGCGAAAAACCACCCACTTGCGCGGTGGTTTCCGCGCCTAGTATCATCTCGCGGATGTTCGAGGAAAAACATCCCGCGTTTGGCGAAAACCGGAGGAGGACACGATGAAAAAAGCCCTGATTGCCGCCGTGATCCTTGCTCTTTGTCTCAGCCTGGGCGCCGGGGTCGAGAAGGCCCGCGATGATTCGGAGCCGCCAAGCCCATGAGCGCGATGGATGAGAATTTGATTCAGGAGATGGCGGCGGAAGCGCTCGACCCCAAGAGCGTGGCGGCCGATCCCATCACCCAGTTCCGCCGCTGGTACGCGCAGGCCCGGAGCGCAGGGATTCCCCGCGGGGACGCGATGACGCTCGCCACCGTGGGGCCGGACGGCGCGCCCGCCGCGCGAATCGTGCTCTACAAGGACCTCACGTGCTTTGGCTTCTCAGAGCCGGGCTTTCCCTTCTTCACCAACTATGAGAGCGATAAGGCCGCGCAGTTGACGCGCGACGCGAGAGCCGCCCTCGTCTTCCACTGGAAGCCCCCCGCCCGGCAGGTGCGCGCGGAAGGCTCTGTCGAAAAACTGCCCGCCGAGATTTCCGACGCCTATTTCGCCACCCGCCCGCGCGCCAGCCAGATAGGCGCATGGGCCTCCCCCCAGAGCCGGGTGGTCCCCTCCCGAGCCTATCTCGAAGAGGAAGAGCGCGCCCTGGAAGCCAAGTACTTGGGGCAAGACGTGCCCCGTCCCCCCCACTGGGGCGGTTATATCTTAAAACCCCATTGCGTGGAATTCTGGCAGCACCGCGACAGCCGCCTCCACGACCGCGTACGCTACACGCTGGAAGATGACGACGCGTGGCGCGTCGAGAGACTCGGGCCGTAGCCCTCCACCCGGAGATCAATCGTAACGATACGGCCGTCCCGCCTTCTGCATGGCCGCGTTGTAGGCGCGCAGAATCTCGACCACGCGCGCGTTTCGCGGGCTAAGAACCGCTATCTCGTCCCAGAATCTCGCCGCCTCGGCCTCGACTCTCGCCCACTGCTCATCCGGTATCGAGGTTAATTCCAGTTTCTCCCCCTCCACGCGCAGCTTCGCCTCGCCTGCCCAGTACCAGTGCTGGCGGTAGTAGTGCGAGCTGTCCACCGAAAGCCGGAAGAGTTCCTTCAAATGTCCGGGCAGGGCGTTCCATTTATCGGAATTGGCGAAGTAGGACCCGCACCACGCGCCCGAAATGTTGTTGGTGAGAAAATAATCGGCCGCATCCGCCCAGCCGACCGCATACGCCTCTGTGATGCCCGACCAGGCGACGCCGTCCAGCCTGCCGCTCTTGAGCGCTGGCGCGACCTCATCGAAAGAAAGCGTCACAGGCGCGACGCCGAAGCGCGACAAGAATCGTCCCGCCGTTGGGAAGGTGAACACTTTCATACCTTTCAGATCATCGAGGCTGCGAACGGGTTTGACGGTTGTGAAATGGCAGGGGTCCCACGCGCCGGCGCCCAGCCAGGCGACGCCCCCGGCCTCGGCGTAGGCTTCCGCCCATATCCCGTTCAGCCCCCAGTCGTGGAACAGCGCGGGCACGTCGAGGCTATAGCGCGTGGCGAACGGGAAATAGCCCCCGAACACGGCGACGTCCACGGGCGAGCCCATCGACTCATCGTCCGATTGCGCGGCGTCCACGACGCCCCGCTGCACCGCGCGGAACAACTCCCCCATCGGCACGAGTTGCTCCGCGAAGAAGAGTTCGATTTCCATCTCGCCCCTCGCCGCCTTGTTGAACGAATCGACCTGGGGCTTCACGACGTGCTCGGCGAGCGCGGGACTCGCATAGGTCTGGAGCCGCCATTTTATCTTGGTCTTCGATTCCGCCCGAATAGCGGGAGCCGCCATCGCCACAGCACCCGCCGCCACCGCCGTTTTCAGGAATTTGCGTCTGCTCGCCATTTTCAGGCTCCCTTCTCCCTCGTGGGCTCAACGAGAACGCCCGAGCCTCCGCCCGGCGCTCTTCCACCTCTTGAACGATGGACGATTATACGTGATAGGGAGGAGACGTTTCTCCCGGCTTCTCGGCAATTCGCAAAAAAAAACAAAAAGACCCCGAAAGTTTCAGTACCTCTTTGTCTACCGGGCAAGTCCCAATCCTTTGGGTGGTATATAGACAAAATTCGCCTGTATTTCAAAAAAGATTGCAACCTGGGAGGTAATAGGTTACAATCTGCGCATGATCGTTCACTTCCGACACAACGGTCTCCGGCGTCTCTATGAGAAGGGTGAGCGGCGTCGGGTGCCATCAGAACATGTCGACAAGATCGAGCGGATTCTCGCTCGTCTTGAGCGAGCTACAATACCCGCACATATGAACTTGCCGGGTTATCGGTTGCATCCTTTGAGAGGAGAACTCGCCGGGTTCTGGGCGGTGAGTGTCTCTGGCAACTGGAGAATCGTGTTTCGCTACGAGGGCGAGCACGTCACTGATGTGGACCTAACGGATTATCACTAAGGAGGACCAAACCATGCCCATGAAGAACCCGCCCCATCCGGGTCTTTCCGTCCGCCACGATTGCCTGGAGCCGCTGGGCTTGAGCGTAACCGAAGCCGCGCGGAAACTCGGCGTGAGCCGAAAGCAGCTATCCAGCCTCGTCAACGCCCGTTCGGGTATCTCGCCCGAGATGGCGATTCGCCTCGACAAGGCCTTCGGCGGGGGAGCGGAGGTGTGGTATCGCCTCCAGACGGCTTATGACTTCGCCCAGGCGATGAAGCGCGCCGATGAGATTAAAGTCGAGCGGATCGTAGCGTAGTCGGAATCCCCCCCCCTCACACCTTGATCCCCTGAATACCCCAGGAGGTGTCTTTCGCCGTCACGAAGACGTAGTCCTCATCCCCCAGGATTTCGGCGGAGTGGACCGTGTCGGCGGGGATGTGGGCGATGTCGCCGGCCTTGATCGTCCCGGTCTCGCCGCCAATCGTCATGCGGCAGGTCCCGGTCAGGACGATGGCGAACTGCTCGTTCGCGTGGGCGTGGGCGCTCGAGCGCGTGCCGGCGGGCATTCGCATTTTCCCGAATATGAGCCGCTCGCCCGTCACCCACGCGCCCGCCGCCGAACTGTAGGCCGCGCCCGCCAGATTTTTTTCCATATCGTCCGTCTTGTAGAAATACGTCATCGCCTCCGTCCTTTCCCCTGAATGAGCACCCGCCGCCTATGCGGGTTCGATTTCCCGAAAACAGCGTCCACATGTTCATATCGCAAGACGGGAAATATCGCGCATCCGGTTGGATGGAGCAAGTTGGGGGGGATGGAGTGGCCGTGGGGGGGGTGGGGGCAAAACGCGCCGCTAGTTGCATTCCGAAGCCGAAGGGACTATATTGGATTTTGAAAGTTCATATCTGGTAAAGATAAAAAGGTCCCTCCCCGATGACAAGAACCCAAGGGGTTCTCTCCGGCCTCCGGCGACGGAAGACGGAGTAGTCGGGGAGGTCACTTTTTATGACCTCGGTTGTCAATAGTAATACCTGATTCCATTTTAAAAAATATCGAACTCGCTGCGAACTGCTTGCTTGATGAGGTCGTAGTAGTGCGTCTTATTTCTATTCCATTTCCGAAATACCGCCCAGCAGCAGTAGTCCGCCACCTGTAGCCCGTAATGCGACCGCGATGCGTGGTGCAGAATGCGATACCTCATTCCCTGCGGTAACATCTCGGCCAACGCAAGGCGAGTGCCCTTTTCGACGGCTTGCCGTTTCCTGTTCACCGGAAGTTTATCGGTGATCACGATGACCTCTTCGGCGCCCGCATCCAACTCCTTGGGCAACACGAATTTCAGTAGATGACCCAGCATCTCCGGGTAGAAGCGCATGACCTCCCGCAACGCTGGGCCGGTCTTGCGCTTCTCAACCACCAGGGAATCGATACTCATATGACGCATACCACCAAGGTGAGCCGCGATCAGGTCGAACACACCCTTGCGAACGTGATTGTTGTCGGCGGCGCAGTGGAAATACTCCATGTCCAAGCCGTATTCGAGACAATCATGCTTGTAGTCGTTAAGCGCCTCGTATACCGGAAACGGTCGGCGCATGCTGATGCTCGTCAGCACGAAGTAGCGTGTTCCGTTGGCGCTGAAGTCGAGATTGCCCGCCTCGTCAAGAAAGATGTAGGAGCAACGGGTCATATCGTCGTTCTGGCCGGAACCAAGGAAAGGCTATAGGTTTCGTTGAGGCCCGTCACCCAAGCGCCCGCCGCCGAGCTGTAGGCCGCGCCCGCCAGGTTTTTTTCCATCTCGTCCGTTTTATAGAAATACGTCATCGCGTCCTTCCTTTCCCTGAATGATTATCCGCCGCCAATGCGGTTTCGTTTTCCCGAAAGACGCCCAGGCGGCGTCCACATATCTATATCGCAAGACGAGAAATATCGCCCATCCGCGCGCGCCGGGCAAGGTCGAGTGGGTCTATTAAGGGTCGTTCGCGAACATGGGGGCGTTCACGAACACCCACCTACGGGATGCGTGATGAGAAATGTGGGGCGCTCACGATCGTCCACCTGCGAGGCGCGCCTCCCCCTAGATCAGGTCGTCCACGGTTACGCCGAGCGCCTCGGCGATGGCGGCCAGCGTCTTGGTCGAACCCGAGCGCTTGCCCGTCTCGATTTGAGAGAGATAGACCGGGTGGATGCCCGCGGCGGCGGCCAACTCGCCCTGCGTCATGCCGCGATGGTTGCGGTACACGCAGATCGGGTTTTCACCGGCCAGGAGACGATCCGCGACTTGGGCGGGAAAGGACTCGCCCCCCTCCGCCCCGGCGCGATCATAAAGCTCCTCATCGCTCAGGAGCGACTCGGCGTCCCCGTTCGAGAGACGCTCATACTCACGCCACGGGATGACGGCGAACGCCGGTTGGCCGAGATCGTCAAAAATGACTTGCGTCTTGTTCATGCCGTCCTCCTATTTCTTGTAAGCCTGCCCCCGAGGAGCGATGCGCAGCACGTCGATGATACAAGCGTCGTCGTCGCGCTCGAAAATGACCCGCATCTCCCCGACTCGCAGCCTGAAACCGCGACGTCCCCTCAGCGCGTTCACATCCAGGTCCCGCCCCTCGGGATTCTCCGCCGACTCGTCCAACTCGCGGCGAATCCGTCGGGCCGGCAGAGAAGGCATCTTGCGCAGGGCTTTGATGGCTTGCCTCTTGAACGTCAACTTGTACATTGCGCCCTCCGCGCCACCACGAATATAGCAATTCGCTTTTATTCAATCAAGCTGATTGCTTTATTTTATTTCGCCTCGTGGAGCGAAGGGATGCCGCAGCAGGCCTGCATGCGCCTGACAAGACGACGACAATCGCGCATCCGCATGAATCGCGGGCAAGCAATGGGCGTTCGCGGATGCGCGAAAAACACCTCCGGGACGTGGAATGTAATGTTTTGGTAAAGGCGTTTCATTTCAATTGAATTCCGAGGGGCAAAAATCTATGAAAATATAGAGGACTCGGCTCGAACAGAGAAACGGAAACGAGAAGTTCCCTCGCCGACGCGGAGATGCCGAGGTTTTTCCGCGTCGGCGAAAACGGGGAGTTCGCTTTCATCGTCCCGCGCCGAGAGGGCGGCGAGAGGTCCGATGATGACCCGAAGCGACGGATTTCTGCACCAAAGAGAACACAACGAACACCGGATGCGGCGAGCCTTCAGCTGGCTCGAACGGAGCAAAAGGGCCCGGATCGACGAGGAGAGGTTCATTTTTTTATGGATCGCCTTCAACGCCGCCTACGGAGCCGAGTCGACCGGCATCGATGAACACCACCCCTCCGAGAACCAGCAGATCAAGAATTTCCTGTGCGAAGTCATCGAACGCGACGAAGAAAGAGAAATAGAAACCATTCTCTGGGAAACGTATTCCGGGCCGATCCGGGTTCTTCTGGAGAATCAGTACCTGTTCAGACTCTTCTGGCGGTGGGTGCGGGATCCGTCGAGGACCTATAACTGGCGCAAAGGGTTCGAATCAAACAGAGACAGAATCAGAAGCGCCCTGGAGGAGAGAAACGTGCACGTCGTCTTCAGCGAAATCTTCCGGCGGCTGTATGAATTGCGCAACCAGGTCTTCCACGGGGGAGTGGCGTACGCCGAGGGATGGGGCCGGACCCAACTCAGGCACGGCACGCGCATCATGGCCGACGTCGTGCCGGTGATTCTCGATATCATGAAGGCCGAAGTGGACGCGAACCCCTCCTCGCAAGTCTGGGGCAAGGTCGCCTACCCCAGAATCGGCGAAAACGAATATCAGGAACGGTAGGGGGAGCGTTGACCCGAGACGAGAGGGGGAGGAAGAGCAAAATACGCCCGCGCGCAATTGCCCGCATTTGCCGTCATGGAGCCGGAGGGCCGATGTGACAGGATTGCGCCGCGAGATGAAGCGCATTCCACCACAAAGCGAATTGATGAAAATATCGATAAAATTAGATAAATTCACGGGGTTTTTCGATAAATAAATGAAAAATAAACAGACGATTTGCGCGTCCCGCGCTTTGGGGGTACGTTTTCAAACGATTGATTTTTATATAGTTATAGATTCATCCGATGACGACGTGCTCACGGGTGGGCTCGCCCAGGTGCGCCATGCCCGTCTCGGTAACCAGCACGGTGTATTCCGCATGCACGCCGCCCTCACCGAACTTTCCGGAGGGCAATTCCACCGAGAGCACCGCGCCCGCAGGCAGCGGGATGTCTGAATTCTCGGGCAGGAAGGGATCATCGAGCTTCACGGGTTCGCTCAGCGTATAGGGCAACTCACGCGCCTCGATGCCTATCGTGTGTCCGCAAAAGGCGCCGTTATAGCGCGGCAGACCAGATTTTTTCGCCGCCGCCACCGCCGCGCGAAAAATCTCGGATGGCTTCACCCCCGCCCTGATCACGCCGAAAGCCGCCTCGAGTCCCGCCCGGATGGCGTTCCACTGCGCCTTGCGCTCCGCATTCGGCTCGCCGAACGAGCCGCAACAGCCCACATCCCCGCAATAGTGGTTCAGCCTCATGCCAGCGTCGAAGAAAAACCCGTCTCCGGGCTCGAATTCCCGCTCAGAAGGCGGAAAAATAGAGGCCGAACGCCTCCCGCCACCCAGATGGAACCAGCTCCATTTGCCGCCTCCCGCGGCCACGGTTCGGTAATAATGACTCGCCACTTCGCGCTCGGTTCGCCCTACGGCCATCTCCTGGTGGAAGGCGACGACGGCCTGTTCGTTCAAAAGCGCAGCGGCGCGCATGCGCTCAATCTCTTCTTCGGTCTTTTGAAGGCGAATCAAGCGAAACAGATTCGAGGCGCTCAGAAAAGATACGTCCGGTAAATCCGCCTCCAGAGCGCCGCGCGTGCTCGGGCGAATTCCCTCGTTATCGAGCGCCACTTTCCCGCTCGACAAGCCCCGCTCCCGCAAAATCCTGAGCATGGCATCGGTGGAATTCGCCTCGCGCGGGGCGTCTTCGGCGATTAAGGATATGTAATTCTTCTCCTCTTCGGTCTCTCCCGCCTCGTCGGGCGCCATATCGAGCGCCGAGCGGGGGCCATAGCCCCTCACGTCCTCGATCCACGAACCCGTCGCCGCGTAGTAGGTCTCATCCTGCCGGGAGAGTATCAGCCCGGGCGGGGAAGCCTGATCCCGAAAAAACAGCGCGAAGGTCTCCGTCGTGGCGTCGCCGTAGGTATATTGGGCCCAGCCCTGAAAACCCGAGAGATACAAGACGTTGTGCCGTGTCGTCGCTACCAGCGCGTCGAGATCGAACCTCTCCATGAACTCGAGAGCGCGTTGTTTGTGAAAAAGCATGAACACCTCAAAGAAACAGATATTTATCGTTGAAAATTAGCTATTTTGTAATCCTTGATTTGCCGGAAAAACGGAATCCCGCCGCAAACCAAGCCCGCTATCAGCATGGTGATGCTGAAGAAAATAACGAACAGGATGAACGTGATGAAGCAGACGAACAAGAGAATTCGCTCGTATTTATAGAGCCTCCCCAGAAGCCAGCCTTGCGTTCCCGCCGAGAAGGCGATGAAGCCCAGGAGCGTCATGGATGCGGAGAGAGCGACGCGCAACGGATGCGCGAACGTGAGCAGGGCCGGGTCGAACATGAACAAAAAGGGTACGATAAAGCCCACGATGGCGAAGCGAAGAGACATCATGGACGTCTTGAAATAGGGCGCGCCCGCCAGTTTGGCCGCCACGAGCGAGGCTATCGCCACGGGCGGCGTAATGGCGGAGAGTATCGCAAAATAGAAGATGAACATGTGGGCGGCGACCCGGTCTCCTTTGGCGGCCACGAAATTCTCGACCCATTCCGCTCCATAGACATGCGTAAGTTCAGGACCTACGAGTTTAATCAGCACGGGTCCACCCAGAATAGCGAGCAGCACGTATGCCGCCGTCGTCGGCATGCCCATTCCCAATATCGCACAGCAAATCGCCGTGAGCAGCAACGCGACGAAGAAACCATCAAGACCGATATAATATGCGCACCCCCCGCCCACAGCGGCGCCGAACAGGCATATATCATTAGCGAGGGTTTCTATCATGTAAGCAAACTTGTTACCCACGCCCGTGATGCTCAGAACCTGAACGACGACTTCGATGGTGGCCAGCGTCACGGCGAATTCAGCCCCTTGCCTGCCCCCTACCCTCAAAGCATTGCGAATGCTGAAAATCCAGTTGGAAGCACTCTGCGCGGCTTGTACGCCTGCGCCCGTCTCGCCTGTATTCTTTGCCCGCTGCAGATAGGTAAACGGATTACAAGATACGGCCAATACTTGTTTCACGCTCGGCGTCGCGCTATCGGCGTCAGATTCTTGCGAGCCGAACGAGAAAATGACCTTCTGCACGATAATGGCCAATCCAAAAAAGATCAGGGCATCATAGATGAACCCGAAGGGAACGAACCATTCGCCGAAATTCGCTATCGCGGGAGCAAGAGCGTAAATCCCTTTTTGCACGTAATAGGCACCTACCCAAATCATGACGAAATACCAGGGTATGGTCGTGGTGGGTTGCGCCCCATTCCCCCTGAAAACAGACCATGCACTGAGCAAAGCCAGCACAATGGCGGCCCCGGCCACGCCGGAAGACCAGCCGAAAGCATTCCATAAGGCCAGCAAAGTGAGGGGAAAGACGGCAAGCCAGTTGCGCTCTATCTCGTTCCAGAATTCACCCACCCAGGAGAAGATGCGGGTGATAACACTTATCAGAACGAACCCGGTGACGCCCAATGCCAGAGCGGCCCGTATGGCACCGCCCCAGGCTGGCTTTCCGTAGACGCCCAACGGCGCCCCGAAACCCAATTCGAGAATCGAGAGGAAGGCGAACAAGAAGAAGGTAAAAACCCAAAACGTAACCGGCACAAAAACGAATACTTCATCGGCGATTGTCCTATCGCCCCTCCTCATCGTACCCAAGAATTCCGTCACGTTTCGGTAAAACCAAATGCCCACCATGATGAAAACCGACATGACACCCGCAAACACGGGCGTTCTGCCCTCAAAGAGGAAATAGACCAAAAACGCCAGGGGCACGAGATAGAACCACCCATTCTTGAGTTCCGCTTTCCAACTCGGAATCTCGGAAGCAGGCAATGGCTTGATATTCAGCGCACCAGCGGCGAAATGGATGTTAATCCCCACAATGGTGAAATACAAAATGGCCGGTATGGTGGCGTATCCGATAATCTGGAAATACGGCACTTCGATAAGTTCACTCATGATGAAGGCGCCCGCCCCCATGACAGGCGGCATGATCTGCCCCCCGCTGCTGGCCGCCGCTTCCGCCGCTCCTGCAATGTGTGGGCTTAGCCCGATTCGCTTCATCAGGGGAATCGTGAATGTGCCGGTGGTCACGACGTTACCGGATGCGCTGCCAGACACCGTACCCATGAGCGCACTTGAACCCACTGCGGCGAGACCTGCGCCCGCGCGCATCTTTCCAAACAGGCCCAAGGCGAAATTCACGAAAAAGCGGCCCGCACCCGATTCATGCAAGAACGCTCCTAAAATCAAAAACATGATGATGAAGGTAGCCGAGATGACGACCAAAAAGCCCAATACCCCACCGATGAAATCGGTCGAGAGTTTCGCCTGAAGTTCTATCCACGTATGGCCTCCATGGCCAAAAGGAGGCGCGAACAAATTGCCCCAGATCCCGTAGGCCAAGGAAATCATCGCCAATGTCGGAAGCGGAGGGCCGAAACAACGCCTTGTTAATTCGATAGCGACGACAATCATGACGAAGCCGACGCGCGCATCACCGATTGTCGGAGCGCCGGGGCGATCAACCATCTCTTCATGGTAGTAGAATAAGTACAGGCAGGCCGTCGCTACGAAAAAAAGCATGCCGGCGTTCAAGCCAATGGTGAACCCGGCCGGAAAAGGGTGAGCCGGATACTCTTCAAATACCTCTTTGATGCGCCTTTTGGCCCAAAAAAGAGGAAAAGCGAATACAACCACCGGCCAAAGGGACAAGACACTTCTCACCTCATCGCTTTGCCCGGCCCATAAACCTACCCGCCATCCGATCAGAACAAGCGCTACGAAAAACACTGCGAGAAAACCACCCGCTTTTTTCACCCCCTCGGCAGGTCTGAAGAAAACCGCGAACAAGGTCCACATCGTGGGTATGGCGGAGCATGCAATTAACAACCACCAAAAGGTGGGCTCATGCGTGCTTTCTGGCAAAGAATCCCAATACCAGAACAGTATAGGCGCAGGAACTAAGCCCAAAAACCAGAGAAAAAGCGCGAGCCAAGATTTCTCGACGACCATCATCGCTATCCAAATAGCGAACGGGAGCGCATAAACCCACCAGACACTCCAGTCAGACCAGCTCTCCCCCATTTCATAGACGAAATAGAAGAAAATGACGGCGGGAACCAGGGACAAAAGATACAAAACGGGAAAAAAGTTCAACTTGCGAATCTTATCCCCGTAGATCTGAGGCATAGCACCGGCGCCGCCGACCAGAAGAATGGTATAGGCAAGAAGCATATGCATGTTGGGGTGCATTTCGCCCGGCAATGGCCGCAGATAGACTGCTGAAATGTGATACAAACCCGAGAGCACGCACAACCAGGAAGTGATGAAAACCAGAGCCCTTACGAGAGGAGCCGACTGGGCGGGGTCTGATTCAGTACTCATATTTCTCCTTCTTTCTCCACCGTGGTGGTTCATCATGGTGAAACGAAGCTATTGATGTGAAAAATTTCATTCTAGCGGATAGGCTCATCGTTTTGCCAGCGACTCAGCGACTCATGATAATTCTCATGAACATTCCGAATTCCGTATTTCTCCATCTCCATGAGCCTTCCAATCTTCGTACTTGACCAAACCATATGGTTTTGCTTTAGAATAGCCGCCTCGGTATACATTCATGAGTTTCGATATGATGAATCGAAGCGAGAGTTGGTCTAACCAGTTTCATTACCCTGCCTCAAAAAGGAGATACTAATGAGGAAATCTACACTTAGGCTGATTACGCTGGCGGCAGGCCTTGCCTTGGTTATCGGCACGGCCCCGGCGGCAAACGCAGCCAAAATACTTCTGGGTACGTCTCAGCCCGGCGGCGCCACCTTCGAGATTGGAACCGCGATGGGCAAAGTCATCACCGATAACTCGGGCGGAAAGATTTCGGTATCTGCATCCATTACCGGCGGCTCCACCGCAAACGTCCGCACCCTTCAGAAAAAGAACAAAATGCAGCCTTTCCGCATAGGCATGGCCACTGCGCCGGCCGTTTCGTGGGGGCAAACGGGTAGAAAACCATTCAAGAAACCTCAAGACGTGCTGGCGTTAGGGGCCCTATACCCATTGACGACCGTCTATACAACTTTTAAAACCTCCGGAATTAAAAAATGGTCCGACCTCACAGGAAGAAGATTTGTCGTCGGCGGTCGCGGGGGTTCGATTTACATCGTCACGCAGCTTGCGCTTAAACACAGTGGCGTGAATGCGAAAAAAGAGTTCTTCAACAATCCCCAGAATGCAGCCGCCATCAGAGACGAAAGAGTGGACGCGGGATTTTTCTTTCTGAACGCGAACGTTCCCGCACCCGTGTACATGGAACTCGCGCGCACGCTTTCCGGCAAACTTCATTTCTTTGGTCCGGATGAAGCCACCATCAAAGCACTGGCTACGAACGAAGCGGGCATCGTGCGCGATGTCGTGACCGCCGGCTCCATTCCCGGATACAAAAAAGACGTCGTAAGCTGGGGTCAGATGTGGACTTTGATGACCAACAGCGTAATGAGCAACGACAACGCATACGGGATCGTTAAAGCCCTGTATGACAATCACAAGCAAATTACCAAATACCACCCAACCGGAAAGTTCGTCACCAAAAAGACCGGCCTTCGCGGCATGAAGAAACTCAAAATTCACCCGGGTGCCGCTCGTTACTGGAAAGAATCGGGCATGATGTAAGCAATACTTAGCCCTTAAAAAACCCCCTGCTTCGGCGGGGGGTTTTTTCTTGGCTTATCATGCTGTTCCCCATCCACAATGAAAATGATGTTAGAGTCGAATCTTATCCACATGCCGACAATTCATTCGCAGGAGAAAAAAATGAGCACACCCGGTTTTGAAACCTTCCGCCTGGTTAAGCCCGATGAGGCCGAAGGAGAAGTTTCGCAAATTTATGACGAGATATGCCGACTGAAAGACCCGCGCTGGCTTGGGCCTTTGTTCGGGTTTTTCGCCCACGTGCCAGGTCTCCTGAGGGGGTTCTGGGAACTGCAAAAACGCCTGGAAGTTTTGGACGGCCACATTTCACGCGAGTTGGCCAATCGCATCGCGATGGTCTGCGCGGTCGCTTCAGACTGCCCTCGTTGCGTGAACTTTCACAAAACCGATCTCATTCACCGTATGGAACTCGACGAGAACGAAGTGGAAAAACTCCATGATTTTGAAAGTGCCGAATTGCCCGAGGCGGAAAAAGCGGTTTTCCGCGTGGCCAGAATACTCACGCTCAACGAACAACTGAGCGATGAAGAGTTCCAGGCATTACGCGAGCACGGCTTTGATGAGCCTGCAATCGTGGAGATCGTCTCGGTCGCCTTGCTGGAGAGTGGTTTTGCGCGTCACGCGAGCGTTTTGGCGCGTTTTGAAGACGGGATGGACTGGCCGGCGCAACACACGCCATCCGCCGAATACCGAAACGTCATCGACCGGTGACGATGTATGCCTATGGATTTAAATTTCGAAGAACAGGTTTATTTTGAGACATGTTTTTGTAACGGAAGACCCATCTGCGAATGCGTATTCTCATCGGCTTTGCTTGCCCGTAAGTTCTTATTCAACCCCAAAAGCGATTTTGCCGACACCTTTTCCGAAACATCCCGGGGCGTCTCCGCAGGATAATTATACAGGGTTACCAAACAGGCATCCGTCTTCCCGCGTGATTCACCGGCGGCTACGCTTGCCATACCCCCAAGAATGATAACAACAAACCCCATTATTTGAAGACAGCGCATGAAAAGTCCCCCATGAAAATTCCGTCGAAACCCATACTTGGACATCATACCACGATTCTTGATGAAATGATTATTCAACTTAATCCTCTTAAAATTGCCTTGTTGAAAAACAATTCCAAGCCCTATAGAGTATGCCAAGTCTCCAAAAATCGGCGCTTTACAAATATGGCGCGTAGTGGTACGCATTCGTGCGCCAATCTATACGGAGTGAATCAAACCTCATTTTGGAAGTGATGTCTCGTGTCAGAATCCAAGAATTTGCTTAGCATGTTGAAAATCGACAAATCCTTCCCGGGCGTTCACGCGCTCAAAGAAGTCGATTTCAATCTCATAGAAGGCGAAGTTCACATTCTTTTGGGCGAGAACGGGGCCGGGAAATCCACGCTCATTAAAATCCTGGCCGGCATTTACCACGCCGATTCGGGCGAAATCGAGATCAGCGAAACACCCACCATTATTCCCGACGCCAGAACCGGGCGCGATTTGGGCATCAGCGTCATATACCAGGAACTGAATCTGGTGCCCGACTTGAGCGTGGCGAAAAACATCTTCCTGGGCCGCGAGCCGGTCTTGCCTGGTATCATGAAGCGCGTGGATTGGGCCAGAGTCGAGCAGGAATCCCGAGCGATCATGGAGCGCCTGGATGTGAAAATCGACGTAAACGCGCCGATCCGTTCTCTAAGCGTGGCGGATCAGCAGATGGTGGAGATCGTGCGCGCTCTTGCATTTGACTGCAAGATTTTGGTGATGGATGAGCCCACGTCCTCTTTGAGCGGACATGAAATCGAGGAGCTCTTCAAGGCGGTCAACCTGTTGCGCGAACAAGGCGTCGGCATCATCTACATTTCCCACCGGCTTGAAGAAGTCCATGAAATCGGAGATCGCGTCACCGTCCTGCGAGACGGGGAATACATCGGCACGTGGGAAGTGAAGGACGTGGAGCTTGATTTCCTGATCACGCAGATGGTGGGACGCACGCTTGATGAGAAATTCCCATGGACTCCCCGCGAGCACGGGGAAGTGGCTCTGCGTGTGCGCGGACTTACCAGAAACGGCGTATTCGAAGACATCGACTTCGACCTGCACTATGGCGAAATCGTCGGCCTCTCGGGCCTCGTCGGTGCGGGGAGAACCGAGGTGGCGCGGGCCGTCATGGGCGCGGACCCAGTGGATGGCGGCACCATAGAAATGACCCGTGCGACAAAAGAGAAAGAAGAGATACAAAAGCTCCCTCACTATCCGGTTTGGATGGCCATCGTGGACGTGTTTGTCTTTATGCTGGCTTTGCCCTTGTTCACCATCATTTTCCAGGGAATTTACGATCCCGTCACGCTCAACATGAATTCACCGCCACCGCTGTTCAGCGGCAAGTGGTTTTATGAGTGGATCATCGGCGGGCCGTTGTACAACATACCGAATGGCCCCACCCCCTATATCGTCGCCACCGGGTTGGTGATCATACGGCAAGCGGGTCTCTGGTTCATGGAGCGGCAGTATCATTGGCGCACTTTGGTCATCGACTTCGCAAAATGGTACGCCCTGGCGATAGGCGCGATGGTATTGACGAGCCTTTTCACTCAAAACTTTGTTCTCGAATGGGTCATGATCTGGGGTGGCGTCGCCATGGTTCTTCTTCGATTTTTGAAATCCTTCACCCATGAGCGCAAATGGACTCCAAGCCTGGCCATACAACGAGGGCTCGGGCTATTGCCCGAGGATAGAAAAACCCAAGGCCTCACCCAGGTTCTCTCGGTCGCCTTTAACACCACAAGCGCGAACCTGCGCCGCCTCATTAAACGCTGGTTGCTCAATCTGAGCCTGGAAAAAAACCTCGTGGATGTGCACATCAATCAGCTAAAAATCATGACGCCGGACCAGGAGACGCAACTACGCTTCCTATCAGGCGGCAATCAGCAAAAAGTCGTTCTCGCCAAGTGGCTCTTCAGACGCGCCAATGTGCTCATCTTTGACGAGCCGACTCGCGGGATCGACATAGGCGCAAAATTCGAAGTCCACACTCAGATGCTGCAACTCGCCAAAGACGGCGCCGCGGTAATGATGATCTCAAGCGAACTGCCCGAGATTCTCGGAATGAGTGACCGCATTTTGGTGATGCGCGAGGGACGACTCACCGCAGATATCGACAGGGATGAGGCAACGCAAGAACAAATTCTGCGTTACGCCATGACGGCGGAGTAATCCGTATCTGGAGACATATTGAATGAGTGCAGCAGTTTCTACTGAGAATGAAAAATTAATTCTAGGATATCCTGTCAAGGATATGCCTTGGGAGCGTATACTCCTCATCTGCGCGTTTGCCGTCTTGATGCTCTTCTACACTTTTGCGACCGAGAATTTTCTCACGCTCGAAAACTTCGTAAACGTCGTACGCCGCGACGCTTGGCTCTTTTTCATCGCCTATGCGCAAACGTTGGTCATCGTCTCGGGAGGGTTCGATCTTTCACAGGGTTCGATCATGAGCGTGGTGAGCGTGATGGCCTGGAGCGCGATGCTGCACTTCGGGTTTTTCGGCGGCCTTATCGCCGGCCTCGGCGTCGGCCTGTTGTGCGGCGTCATCAACGGATTCTTCGTCGGCGTGATGAGGGTGCAGCCGTTCATCGCCACGTTGGGGATGCTCTTTATAGGCAGCGGCGCGGCCCAGCTTTGGACCGGCGGCCTTCAAATGGGGGGCGCGCGTGAGGGCGCAACGCTGCCAAAGCACGTGGAAGAAGCATATGTCCTTTTGGCGAAAGGAAACCTGGGGCCCATTCCCTTTACATTCATCTGGATTCTCATCGCACTGGGCGCCATGTGGTATCTGCTCAAATACACCCGCTTCGGCACCTATGTGTATGCCTTGGGCGGAAACGAGCAAACGGCAATTTCGGCAGGCATCAACTTTCCCGCCATGAAGATTGCCATTTTCGGTATAGGCGGACTTTTGTGCGGCTTCGCGGGCCTTCTTCTCTCGGCGAACGTCAGCGCGGCGGGCGAGCCGAGGCTGGGCGGCGGCGATCAACTGCTCCAATCCATCGGAGCCACCATTATCGGCGGAACGCATATTTTTGGAGGGCGAGGCGGCGTGCTGGGCACGACGCTGGGCGTTTTCCTGATCATATTCTTGGTGAATGGACTGAACATCATGGGAATCGACACCTACCGGCAACAGATCATCGTCGGTCTGGTGATTCTCTCATCCATCTGGGTCAGTACCCTGCGTGAGCAGAAAAACTAAGGGAGATTCTACATAATGGCGAATGTAGCGGAGGCTACGGCCAGACCGTCCGCCTCCTTATTGGCCAAGTTCAATTACGAGAAATACGGCTTGCTGGTCGTGTTCATCATGATGATGGTCATTTTTTACATTCTTCAGTTGATGGGCTACGTGAACAACTTTATCGAAGCCCATAACCTGACCAACCAACTGCGGAACGCTTCCCTGCTGTTCTTCATCGTCGCCGGGCAAAGCATGGTGCTTCTGGTCTCGGGCATCGATTTGAGCCAGGGCTCCCTGCTGAGCCTCTCGAGCGTGGTGATGGCGCAGGGCATCCTGGATTTCGGCCTTGCCGTAGGCATCTTGATGGGTATCGGAATGGCGACGATGTTCGGCTTCATCAACGGCTACCTCGTGGGCCGTGTGAAGATACAGCCCTTTATCGTCACCTTGAGCATGCTTTTCATCTGCGCAGGCATCGCTTTGGTATTCACGGGCGGGCGCACCATTCACCAATTCACGGACGAGCAAAAAGATATTATGCAAACCATCGGCCTCACGGATTTCTTCCATATCCCCGGTACGCTGTTCATCGCCATTTTCTTTTTCATCGTTCTTTATCTGCTGACGAAACGTACGGCACTGGGCCGGGCGATCTATTTGACCGGAGGAAACGAAGAGGCCGCGCGCCTCTCGGGCATCGATACCGGCAAGGTGAAGCTCATTTGCTACCTGATCAGCGGCATCTGCGTGGGCATCACCTCGTTTCTCTACCTGGCGAGACTTCCGGCCACGAACGGTCTCGCGGGATTTCAGCTCGAGTTCCAATCCCTGGCGGCCACCGTGGTGGGTGGCACGACGTTTCACGGCGGCGAGGGCGGCGTGACGCAGGCAGCAATCGGGGCGCTGTTCCTGACATTTTTGCTCAACGGCCTCATCCTCCTAGGTGTGGGCACATTCGCCCGGGAGGTGGTGGTAGGCGTTTTGCTCATTACGGCCGTCGTGTTGAGTTCACGTAAAAGGCAGGAGTAAAAAATAATCTCATGTGGCAGTTTTTTTTCCTTTCGCGGAGGAGAGAGCTTCCGTCCGTGAAACCCATTCTGCGAGGAGGAGATTCAAGATGAAAAAACTGTTTCGCTCTTTCATGATTCTCGCTTCTGTCGTCACATTTCTGTTCGTGTCGATGACAGCAGCACCGGACGCCGAGGCGGCCCGGATGAAGGCGAAGAAGAAATACAAGATCGCCGTAGTCGTGCCGAACGGCGTCGACCCCTATTTCTTCTCGAAATGGTACGGCAGCGTCCTAGCGGCCAAAGACGCCGGCGTAACCGTGAAGATGTTCGATGCGGGTGGCTACGAATTCCTGCCCAAGCAGGTGGCCCACGTGGAGGACATCATTGCAGCGAAGTACGACGGTATGATCATCTGCCCCATCAGCACCAAGGGCATGGTGAACGCCGTACACAAGGCGATGGACAAGGGCCTCAAGGTCGTTGTCGATAACATCGACCTCGACAGCAATCGCGTCAAAAACCGCGTCATGAAAAACAGCTACGAGTTGGGCCTTCTCATCGGCTCCACCATGGCCCACGCCATCGGGTACCAGGGCAAAGTCATGCTGCTGCCCGGACCCAGCGGCATCGAGATGGTGACTTCCATGGCCAAAGGCTTCGAGGATTACATGAGCCACTATCCCAAAATCAAGGTCGTGGCCAAGGAATTCACCAAGTCCAACGTGCAGGCCGCCTACCAGACGGCGGAGGATCTGCTCAAGAAACACCCGGACGTGAAAGGCATTTACCCATGGGCGACGCTCATCGCCCGCGGCACGGTGGACGCCGTGAAAGCGGCCAACTATAAGCCCGGCCAAATCAAGATCGTGACGCACAACCTCCTCGTCGGAATCGAAAAGGACATTCGTGACGGGTGGGTGCATGCGGCCGTTTTGGCCGAGCAGATCGCCATGGCGAAAGAAGCCGTTTATAACGTGATCGATCTGATTGAAGGCCGGCTACCTCCCGGCGCGCCTAGCCGCGGCGGCACGCTCACCTACATCAAGAACTATATGGCCTTCAAGCAAAATCTCGACATTCTGGATCGCAGCGGCATCGAGGCGCCCAAAGAGTGGATGATCAAACGCCAAAAGCGCGCGGCGAACATCGTGGGCGGCAAACGCCGTTAAGCATCACGCTCGCTGAAAGACAAAACCCCGCCGGGTACCCGGCGGGGTTTTTCTGTGAATCGCCTCGTTTCGCCTATAAATCTCTTACATACACGCTGAGCCCCATGCGTCCGGTTGACCCACCGGGTTGCGGATCGGAAATCTTATCCGTCTGAACCGCTCCGGCCCCGTCCACGGCCCGCACCGTCGCCGGGTAGAACCCACTATCCTCAAAACGCATGGGAAACGCCCAGACGCTCCAGGCGAGAGGCCCGAGGGGCTTTTTGAGCAAAGCAGGGGTCCAGGGACGCAAACGCTCGCCCTGGCCGTAGGTGACTTCCACCCTGCGGATTCCCCGCTCTCCAGCAAAAGCGGAGCCAACGAGCCATATATTGGGCGTTCTGACTTCAACGCGTCTTCTGGGGGCTTCGAAACGGCTGAGCGTCCCGACGATCGCCTCATCCGACCAGCCGCGCCTTTGCCAATAGCCGCCATGCCCCTTGGTGGAGATTTCGACCGATTCGATCCACTTCACGTTCTTGAGGCCATAGGTGCCCGGCACGAGGAGTCTGAGCGGAGCGCCGTGGTCTTGCGGAAGATATTCCCCGTTCATCCGGGTGCAGAGGAGCGTTCTCGGATCCAGAGCCTGCTCGAGAGATATGGAATCATGATACCCATCCGCCGCACGAAAAATGACCCTGGCGGAGACCGAGCGGCGCACGCTTTCCGCCACGCCTGTACGCTCGATGAGGCTTTTGAGCGGTATTCCTTCCCACAAGGCGTTTCCTATCTGCCCGCCGCCCACCGGGTTTCCGATACAGGTCATCGTCGCCCAGGTTTTCTTCTGCCGTAGCGCGTTCAAATCCGTAAAGGAAACGGAAAGCGGGGAACTCACCTCACCTTTGATTTTCAGCCGCCATTCCCTGCGAGACAGCCTGGGCGATGAATGGCCGATGCTCTGCACGTAGAATTTCTCATTCGCCGTGATTTCAGGAAGAACGCGCGCGGCGAACTCGAGAATTCCTTCCCCGGGCTTTGGGGTCTCGACGGGGCGGCTGTTCAGCCAATCGAACAGATGGCCCATCATGGAGGCCTGCGCATCGCGCGGAATCCCGATGACGGCCAGAGGCGCAACCCTGACCGCAGCCTGCAACACACCCCGTCTGGAAATGTTCATGGCGCTCCTCAATAAGAAAAACGCCTTGAATTCTACGACAAAATCATCGATTCACGAAATTTCCGTCCTTTTCAGGCCGTTTTTCCTCTCGGGAGCCTCATTTAATTTTCAGAAAAAGGTCGTTAATTTATCGAATAACCCCGTGAATTTATCTATATTTTCAGGAAATATGATTATTTTCATTATCCCGATTTCCGCGCCCCTCGTGCGATCACCAAAGAGAAGCGCGTCCTCTGAATTTCGGCGCCTGCTCATGTGTTCTCCTTCAGAATCGCTCCGCAGAATCTACCCGAACCGGCTTGATCTCGGCGCACCGCAAATGCGGGCAAATGCGTCTCTCCCAATCGGGTGATCGTTCGCCGAGGAGGAAGATGCTTTTGAGGACGATTCGCGACGAACAGATTTCCAGGCGAGTTCCTCGACGACCCGGACGACCCGGCGGCGGCGCTTTTCCGGTGAAAGAGCAAAAATGCCCCACACGAAACGATTTGGTCTCATTGCGGCGTTATGATAGATTCATTCCATCGTCTCAAATGAAAACTTCGGCGCAACATAGGTATTCCGGGAGAAGACGAACTTCACGTCACCGCGAAAGATGCCGACTGGGGAATCACGAGGTTTCACGTGGACAGAATCGACGCCCAAAAATCCATTGACGCCCAGGACGTGAAGCGATTCGCCCGCGAGTTGGGAGCGGACCTCGTGGGCATCGCATCGGCGGATGATTTCGCGGAGGCGCTGCCGGGCTGCCGTCCCAAAGACCTTTTCAACATGGCGAACAGCGTGATCGTGATGGCCAAGCGCATCCCCTTCGCCGCGGCCACGCCATATCCCAGCATCGGCGCGATGGAATTCGGCGAATATATTCCAGAGAATTTCCTGAACGAAGCCTGCTACCGCCTGTCGCTTTTTCTCGAAGACGGCGGCTATCTCTCCTCGGCCACGCCGTCGGGGCGCGACATCACGAACTTTCGCGTGGAAGAAGAAGGCCGGGAACCAAAAGTTTTCCTGCAAGGCTCCTTTGATTTGAGACTTGCGGCGGTGAAGGCGGGGGTTGGTGAGATAGGCGCCAACAACTGCCTGATCACGCCGAAGTACGGCTCTCGCGTTCGCCTGGTCGCCGTATTTACAGAGGCGCGTCTCGAGCCCGACACGCCCAACCAATATGGCTCGGTGCCGGAGTTTTGCCGTGAGTGCGGCTTTCGTTGCGTAGAGGCCTGCCCCGCGAACGCGCTATCGGGCGAGGGCGCGGTGGATCACTACCGCTGCATGGTCATACGTCCGGATTTGGTCGCGCCGGAGAAGGCCCTCACCCATTTCAAAAAACTTTTTAGGGGCAAACCCCTCATCATGGCCGCCAAGGGGCTCTCCTACACCGACAGCCCACCACACCCGTGCAGCACCTGCATCGCCCTGTGCCCGATGGATCAGGGCCGTGAGTTCGCAGACAAACCTTTTCACCGCGAATCATGGTCCGATGAAGACGCGCTCAAGGTCATCGACCCTGGCTTGCTGGAGAACTCATAGCATGGAAAATGGCATTGAAACCGGAATCTGCTCCGCCGACGTCAAGGCCCAGGCACGGGATTTCGGCGCGGACCTGGTGGGAATTTCTTCGTGTGAGGGTTTCGAGAAAGCTCTTCCGGGCTGCAGACCCGAAGATCTGGTAAAGGACGCCAGGAGCGTGGTCGTCTTCGCGCGCCGGATGCCCTTTGGAAACGCCACTTCCCGGCCTTCGGTCGGCTACCTGGAATTCGGTTATTACGGGCACGAGGCCTGGATCAACAAGCTCTCATACCGGCTGGCGCTCTGGCTCGAGGATAAAGGACACATGGCGCTGCCCACGCCCGCAGGGCGGGACATTCCCTCGCTCCGCATTTTGCGCGAAGGCCCCGAGCCCGAGGTGTTCATGCAAGGCTCCTTCGACCTCAGGCTCGCGGCGGTGAATGCGGGGATGGGCGAAATCGGGGTGAACAACAACCTGATCACCGCCGAATACGGCTCGCGCCTTAGGCTGGGAGCGGTTATCACGACGGCGGCGCTCGAAGCCGACCCGCCCAAACAATATGGAATAGTGCCCGATTTTTGCGTGGAGTGCGGGTATAAGTGCATCAAGCCCTGTCCGGCGGGCGCCCTCCCCGGCGACGGCGCGGTGGATCATTACAAATGTATGGTGATGTATCCCCAAAAAGTCTCGCCCGAGAAGGCCGTCGACGTCTTCAAGAAACGCTACGGCTACCCCGAGCTACAACTCGCCGGACGAATGATGGCTTTTACCGAAAACGCGCCGCATATCTGCGCGACCTGCATCACCCTGTGTCCCATGGACGAGGCGAGGCGCGTCAAGGAGAAGGTGAACGGCGGCAGGGACTGACCACTCGATAACGAAACGGAAAACAGCATACGAATGGGAATGATATACATGACACGGCGGTGGGATTCCGGGCTCTGGATTCGAAAGGGAACGATGAATCACTCCCCCCTTGAGGGGGTTGTTGAAAAACCCGGCCATGGGAGCGAGCGTGTTCCCCTCGTCTTGCATGGCCACCGTATCGACCTCACCCTGAGTAGCCGCCGAAGGTCAAACGCGACTGAGAAAGGAGCGTTTGTATCGAAGGGCGCTCCCCTTCGACGCGTTCCCGATGCGCCCCGGCTCTCCCTCGATACGGCGCGCGAGCGCGCCTACTCGGGATGAGGGTGGAGTGTATGGTTGGCGTTCTGCAAGGGGGGTCCGTAGGGACAGGACGCGACCTGTGGGACAGCCCCGAGGAGGAGCTGTCACTACGAGGCGGTGCGGTTTTGTTCGTCATTCCGGCGCATGCCGGAATCCATGTGTTTTGCCTTTGTTTTTTATTTTCTGATTGGTTCCCGCCAATGACGGGGAGATGAAAAGCCGGAGTATTGTCATTCCGCTTGGGTATGGATTCCGGCTTTCGCCGGAATGACGGCGGTGGTCAATTCCGAGCGAGGAGCGAGGAATTGCGAACCGATATGTTCCTCGTTTCTGGGATTTCGCAAACTCTCCCTCTTCGGTCGAGTTTGCCCCCCCACCGCATCAGCCTTCGTCCGCAGACAGGGCTCGGCTTCTGCGACATTCCCTCCCTTATCGGTCGGAAATGACCCTCAAGGGGGGAGTGAGAAAAACCCAAGCAGGAGGGAGTGGTTTTGGAGAGGGAATGATAAATGTAACTGGTAGATTCTTTATGAATTGACCGGCAAGAAGAAGTCGTCAACTCAAGTATATGATTCCCATACGATCATCGGGATGCAGAGAATGCGTCTCGTTTTCTTTTCTCAGGAGTTTGTCATGCCGAAACCGCTCGAAGGACTACGGGTGCTGGACTTGACCCAGTTCTACTCGGGGCCCTGGGCCACGCTCCTGCTCGCGGGTCTGGGGGCGGAGGTCATCAAGGTGAACCATCCGGCCACGGGCGACGTGGTGGCCATGGGACCCCCCTTCGCCGGCTCAAAGGGCGTGTCCTTCCACCGGCAAAGCGAGGACGACTTGGGAATAGCCTACTTGAAGAGAACCCGCAACAAGAAATCCTTGACTCTCGATCTCAAGGAGCCGCGCGGGCTGGATTTGTTCTATCGTCTCGTGGACGAGGCCGACGTGCTCGTCGAGAATTTCTCTGTCGGCGTGACCGAGCGGCTCAAAATCGATTACGAAACGCTCGAAAAACGAAAGCCCAGGCTCATCTACTGCTCCATCACCAGCTACGGGCAGAGCGGCCCCGACGCCCGGCTCAAGGGCTACGACGCCGTCACCCAAGCCGTTTCGGGCCTGATGAACCTCACCGGCTTCCCCGACGGCCCCCCCACCAAGGCGGGCTCCGCCATCGCGGACAGCATCGGGGGCACGTTCGCCTTCGGCGCCATCACCACCGCGCTCTTACACCGCGAGCGCACGGGCCAAGGCCAGTGGATAGACGTATCCATGGTGGACTGCCTCTTGTCCCTGGTATTCGATGAGCCGATGGACTGCTACGAGGCGCTGGGGCTGCCCGAGCGTCTGGGGAACCGCATCATGCGCCTCTCTCCTTTCAACGCATATCCCGCGAAAGACGGCTGGCTCGTCATCGGCTCCGGCACCGACGCCCACTGGAACAACATCCTGCGCGCCGTCGGGCGCGAGGAATTGGTGGGCGATGCGCGCTACGCGGATCTAAGCGGCCGCATCACGCGAAACGACGAGGTGGACGCCGTCATTACCGAATGGACGGAAAAACACACCGTGGAGGATGCGCTCTCCGCACTGCGCCGCTTCGACGTCATCTGCGGTCCCGTGCACACCATCGAGGACATCCTCGCGTGGCCGCACTTGAAAGCCCGGAACATGCTCGAAGACCTCCCCCATCCCGCGCTGGGCCCTTTGAGCGGAGTCAAAACGGCCGCTTTCCCCCTCAAGTTCAGCAAATCGCCCGGCGGCTACGACGCTCCCGCCCCACTGAGCGGAGAGCACAACGAGGAGATTCTCGGTGAGAGTCTCGGTCTCGCGAAAGAAGAGATCGAAAAGCTCAGGCGAGACGGCGTTATTTAGGACGCGCGAGAAAACACCACGCGGTTTCGCCTATTCGGCGTCACCTACATCGCCGAATGGCCGATGTAGAAGTTAAGACCGTGAGGGGCGGCTCTCGTGCCTCTTGTCTACTCCTCCCTTGTTTCAGAGTCGGTCCATGCTACGCACCTATAACGAACGCCTAGAAATCTCTCTATTGCGTTCGATTCAGCATGTTTTGGCGAAGATGAGGAATTACCCTGCGTTGATCCAGTCCGGTCTAAGGCCGACTTTCATTCATGCGATCCCACAGTTCATCAACTTGACCGGAAATGTCGTCTACTTTCTCTCTAATGTTCCTAATGTAAACGAAACCTACGATCGCGATTAACGCGGGCAGCGCAACGGCGATAACCCCCATGAATATGGAAATGATTTGTAAGTGAAATTCGATATTCATTTGGCGGACTCCCTCACCAAAACCCTTCTGGTAAGGTATCCCCTTTTCGCCTGCTCGCTCTCCCATTTGAGAGCGGCGTCGAGAGAAGTCGCGCTGCCTACCTTCTTGATGTAGCCGTCTTCTCCGTACTCCTGTTTGAGCTCGCGCTCGCGCTTTTCGAGATCGTCCGTGATCCCGGAATACAAGGTCTTTTTGCCCATCTTGAAGTGATACTTGTAAGTCTTTCTCGCCATCTTTCAGGCCTCCATGAGTATCTCGTGGAGTAGCGCCTCATGGTATCGGCAAACACCGTATCCGGCAACGGCCTGAAACTACCCCCAACCAACTCATCCAGTTCGCTTTCGAGCCTGTCGATGACTTAGGCAGCATCGAGGGCACGTTCACCTACGGCGCCGGCTCAGAGAGAAGATTCTCGGCGAGTGGCTTCGTCTTACAAAAGAAGAGATCGAAAAGCTCAAGGAAAACGGGGTTGTTTAGGACGCGCGAGAAAACACAACGCAATCCCGCCTATTCGGCGTCGCTTCCCCCGGTCAGCCCGAGTTTCGCAGCGCGGAACATCGAGGCCATGCTGTAGACCGCGGTGAAGAGGGAGAGCACGAGAATGGTCGCCGTGATGGGGCTGGACAGGAGAGCCCACATGTCCCCGCCCGAGATCGTGAGCGCGCGGCTCAGGTTGATCTCGATGATCGGCCCCATGATAAAGGCGAGCACGATGGGCACGACGGGAATGTTGACCTTCTCGAAGAAATAGGCGATAGCGCCCAGAATGAGCACCATGACGACGTGGGACGTGTAGTTCGCATACACGAAGCTGCCGACGACGATGAGAATCAGGACGAACGGCCCCAGGATGCGGCGGGGCACCTTGGCGACGAGGCTGAATGCGCGGGTGCCGACGAGGCCCATGCACAGGAGCATGAGGTTGATCACGAAAAGGCCGATGAACACCGTCATGACGAACGTTCCGTTGTCGCGGAAGAGCAGCGGGCCGGGAACCAGGCCCTTGCTGATCAGCACGCCGAGAAGAATGGCCGCGCCGCCCGAACCCGGAATGCCGAGCGAGAGCGAGGGCACGAGCGTGCCCGCGACGAGGGCGTTGTTGGAGCACTCGGGCGCGGCGACGCCCTCGATGATGCCCGTGCCGAACTCCTCCGCCGGGCGCTTCGACCACCGCCTCTCCTCGCTGTAGGCCAGCATGCCGGCGATCGATCCGCCCGCTCCCGGAACCGCGCCGACCCCTGTTCCGATGAGGCTCGCGCGAATCCAGGTGGGGATGAGCCTGCGGATTTCCCACGCCTGAATCCGGTTGCGCTCGTCGGCGGCTCCTTGAGTGGCGGTTTCCTTGCTCTCGATGGTGCGCCTGTGCTCCACCAGGAGATGGAAAGCCTCGGGCCCGGCCAGGAAGGCGATGATGACGACGACCAGCGGAATGCCGTCCATCAGATAACCCTGGTCGAAGGTGAACCGCAGTCCGCCGAAGCCCGAACTCCCGACCGTGGCCAACAACAATCCGATGCCCGTGGCGAGGAAACCGCGCGCGGCGTCCTTTCCGAAGAAACTCGCCACGATCGACAGACCGAACACGCCGACGGCGAACAACTCGCCCGGCCCGAACATCAGGGCGATGTTGCCGAGCGAGGTGCCTGCGACGATGAAGATCAGAGTGCTCGTGACGCCGCCGATCACCCCCGAATAGAGGGAGATGCGCAGCGCCTTGCGCGCGAGTCCGTTCCGGGTCATGGCGTAGCCGTCGAGAACGGTGACGGCGGACGCCCCCGTGCCCGGCGTGCGGATCAGGATGGCCGGAATGGAACTGCCGTATTCGACCCCGGAATAGACGGCGAGGAAGAACATGGTCGCGTGCTCCACGGGCATCGTGAAGGTCAAGGGAAAAAGAAGGGCCAATGCCTGTGAACTGCCGAACCCCGGCATGGCGCCCATGAGGACGCCGATGGCGACTCCCCCCAGCATGATCGCAAGAATGGCGGGCGAGGCGAGTTGGCCGGTCGCTGCGAATATGTGCCCGAGAGTTCCTTCCATCTATCACTGCCCTTCCATCGATTACGGCCCTAGAGGATATAGATCGGCAAGAATTTAAGCGGCAACGGGATGTTCAGCATCGGCACCAGTCCCAGATACAGGATGATCATCGTCGCCAGAGACAACGCAAAGCCCAGCAAGAGCGCTCCGCGCGGCGCCGATTCCGCCCGCATGCGCGGGACCAGCAGGCACATCATGAGCGCGACGGTCATGATCTCGAATCCTACCGGTTCGAGCAGAACCGCGTAGAGGTAAACGAACACGACGATGGAGACGAACTCCGCCCAATGCGCCTTGAGGTATGGCTCCTCGGCGCCTTCGGCCTGCGCCGCCTGGGGCAGGAAAAAACCGCGCCCCAGGACGATGAGCGCCCAGATAATCGAGAAGCCCAGGGCCAGCCGGGGGAAAAAGGCGTCACCCGGATACCCCGGCTCGTAGGGAGGCTGCATCGCATAGGTTTCGTAGTAGAGATACACGAGTCCCCCCAGGATGAGGGCGGTGGTGGTCAACACCGCCGCCCTCATCGGAACCGACAGCTCATAGGGAGACGACGCGCTCTTTTCTTTTTCTTCCGTCATCTTCGCGCCTTAACGACGGCGGAACCTTCCGCCGTCCGCTCAAAACCGTCTATTTCTTGATGATCTTGTGGTCGATCATGAATTTTTTCACGACCGCCTGGTTCTTCGCCATGTCCTTGTTGAGGAACTCCGAGCCCGTCTTGACGTCCAGGACGATGTGCGTCCCCCTGGCGAGATAGTCCTTGTAGTCGGGTGAGCTGGTCACCTTGTACACGGCGTCCTCCAATATTTTCATGATCGGCGCGGGCGTGCCCCGCTTGACCATGAGGCCCTGCCAGTGGAGCGGGAGGTCGTATTTGAGTCCGACTTCCACCGCGCTCCGCACGTTCTTCCAGATCGGGTCGTGCGAGAGGCGCTTATGGGTCTGCGAGACGAGCGGGCAGATGGTTCCCGCCTCGATATGCGGCCTCCACGTGCGCGGCGAGGCCTGCCCGCTGGGGAGATGGCCGCCGAGTACGTCCTTCACCACGTTGCCGTCGCCCCGGTAGAAGATCGTCTTGACTTTGTCCCCGATGCCTGCGGCCTTGAGGAAAGCAAGCTGATGGCGGTGGTGCGTGGAGCCTCTCTTGTTGGAGCCCATCGACAGTTTGCCGGGATTCTTTTTGGCGTAGGCGACGAGATCCTCGAACGTCTTGATGCCGTACTTGTTGTTGCACTTCACCGCGACGCCGTAGACGTGTTTTTCGACCTGGGCCAGCGTCTGGAAGTCGTCGTATGACCTCCTGTAGTGCGGCAGGTGGAAATACCCGTAGAAACTGGCGCTGATGTGCATGATGATGTGCCCGTCGGCGGGCTTGCCCGAGACGTATAGAACCGGCTCGTGCTGCGAACCGCCGCTCTTGAAGGTCACCCGCATGGGCACGCCGAGCACCTTTGGAAACTCTTGAGCGAGAAGCTGGCACCAGACCGCCACGCTGGAACCCGGCGAGGTGGTGCATATCAGCTCCATCGGTTTCGAGGGGAACTTCATGGCCAGCGCGGGAGCGCTCCATAAAACCAGAACGGCTGCGATAACAAGAATGCGTTTGAAGCTCGACATCGTGTTCTCTCCTTAAAGGGGTGGGGCAAAAGAGGCAGGACAAAAAAGGGGCAACAAAAAACCCTGCTGCCAGGGTGTTGAATGCAACAATAACTGGTATTTAGCCTAACTATATTGTTTTTAAATTCAATCTGCAAACTACTTTGCCCGAATCGCGCCGCTCGCCTTGGCTCGTCGTTCCGCCTCGAGATAATTCCTCAGGGGGAATGATTTCAAAGCAAGGGAGTAATAGAGTTCGCCGTGTGGAGGACCCATCTCCGCCGGTTCAGGAGTCAATTCGGCCTTCCTGGGGATGTGTCCAGGGCAGATTATAGACAGGCGCTACCTGCGGAGCGCGTGGGGAAGGGGCGGTTACGGAGCGACCGTACTGGGCGCGGGCCGGGCCGCCTTCGAGGAGGCCGTGCGCTACTCGCAGGAGAGGATACAGGGCGGTAAACCCATCGGGGGGCATCAGGCCGTCGCCCAGATGATCGGGGAGATGTACACGAGGCTGGAGGCGGCGCGCTCCGTGCTGTGGCGAACCTCATGGGCGGTGGATTACGCCGAGGACTATGATCCTAAAATGTCATGGCTCACCAAGGTGGTTTGTTCAGAGGCCGCGTATGAGGTTTGCCGCCTGGCGCTCGAGGTGCACGGCGGGATGGGCTACATGCGCGAATGCCCCGTCGAGAAATACCTCCGCGACGTGATCTCGTTTCTCCACGGCGCCGGGAACAACCACATATACCGGATCAAGATAAGCTCGCGCATTACCGGCCTGCCGCCCGAATAGCGGTGCGACAAGCGGCTCCGAGCGAACCGAACTTTCGACTATCTTCCCGAAAGGAGACCGACGATGCCGAAGCGGATCGAAACCGTGGACTGGCCCGACAGGCTCGACGTCTGGACGCCCTACTCGATGGCCGTCAAGGCGAGCGGCGGGACGACAGTCTATTTTGCGGGGGTCACGGCCGCGCCGCCCTACCACCATCATCCCCACCGGCCCGAGGAGTTCGATACCCTCCCGGACGATCTGCCCACCCAGACGCGCATGGCCCTCGAGAACTTGAAGAAAAGCCTCGAAGCCGTGGGTGGGACGTTCAGCGATATCGTCTTCTTCCAGTTCTTCTCGACGACGATGGAGGGCGCCGCCGAGGCGGGGGCCATCCGGAAAGAGTATTTCGGCGACCACCGGACCGCCTCCACCACGCTTCAGGTCGTGCGCCTCGCCACCGACCCCAGGTGCCTGGTGGAGGTCAATGCGATTGCGGTCGTGGACTGAAGAGCGCCTTCGCCATTCTGGGCAGCATGTCACGTCGTCCTGACCGCGTGGCGGGGGCGCTTCACCGAATTGCCCGCGCCCGCCACACTCCGCTATTATCCGGTCTTGTCGAACCAGGACCTACGACCAACTAAACGAGGCGCACCTCCCCTTTTCTTCAGGGAATGGAGCGGCATCCCCAACCCAGAGGAGCCACGGCGGTGGACATCATCAACGAAATCGGCGCAACCGCGTTCGTCATCTCATGTATGCGGGCGATGGAAAAAGATCAGGAACACAAGCTCTTCGACGACCCTTATGCGGCGTTGTTCGTGGACGAGGCGATAGAGGAGAAGGTTCAGGAGCAGATACGTGTTTTCCCGCCCTCGCTGGAGTTGGTTCGTTTTCGGGTTTGCCTCATGAACGAGGTCGTCGAGCGCGGCATCGAGAACGGCGCGAAACAAATCGTCTCGCTCGGCGCGGGTTTCGACATGCGCGCTCACATTTATCAGACCGAGGGCGTCCGGTTCTGCGAAGTCGACCAACCGGCGGTGCTCGGGTTCAAGAACAAGGTTCTCGAAGCCAACGGCGTCGCGCCCTGCGCCGGAATCGAGTGCAATTATCTCGAAGTCGACCTCGCAGAAAAACTCCGCGAAGCGGGCTTCGATATTGAAGCTCCCATTCTGTTCATATGGGAAGGCAACACCATGTATCTGCCGGTCGAGCTGATCCATGATTTCCTGGATCGGCTGCGCGCGCAGGTTCCGCGTATGACCATCGCCTTTGATTATTTCTCGGAAAAAGTGATCAACCGCACCTCCGGCGACGAGAGAATCAGCGAAACCACGGATCTTTTTGAAAACAACTTCGGGGTGAAGTGGTTGACCGGCTTCGACGATCTCTCCGTTTTCAGGGAAAAACACGGCTTCGAGGTGCTCGAATCGGGAAGTCTGGTAGCCGTCGGCGAGCGCCATGCGCCCGAATTCGTGGCGGCCATGAAAGAAGAGATGGATCTGACGGGCGATCTCCTGGAGTTGTACTTCTACTGCATCCTCGAGTCGCGCTGAGTTCACCGAATCCCGGCGGTCATCTCTGACCATGAGAAACGCACCTCTCTTTTCTCCAGGGAATGGTGTAACCCGCAATATCGAGAAGGCGCAGACGTGGACATCAACGAAATCGGCGCAACCGCGTTTTTTCCTTCATGCGTTCGCGCGATGGAAAAAGACGAGGCGCGCCCGCTGTTCGAGGACCCTTTTGCTGCGTGGTTCATCGATGATGAGGCGACGGCGAAGTTCCGCCGGCTCATCGGCGCCTTTCCGGCTGTCCGGGAGACGGCGCGCTACCGGGTGTGCATCATGAACGAGACCTTAGAGCGCGTAATAGCAGACGGCGTGAAGCAGATCGTCACGCTGGGCGCGGGCTTCGACATGCGCTCGCAAATTTTCCGGGCCCAAGGCGTCCGTTTCTGCGACGTCGACCAGCCTGCGGTGCTCGAATTCAAACGCAAGATTCTCGAAGCCCGCGGCGTCGCGCCCTGCGCCTCGATTCCGGGCGACTACCTGGAACTCGACCTTCCTGGAGAACTCGCCGAGGCGGGTTTCGACCTGGAGGCTCCGACCCTGTTCATCTGGGAAGGGAACACCATGTACCTGCCCGCCCGGTTGATCCATGATTTTCTGGGCAGGCTGCGCGCGCGGATTCCGCGCATCATCGTCGCTTTTGATTATTTCTCCGAAAAAATCATCAACCGCACGTCCGGGAACGAGACGATGACGGCGACCACGGATTATTTCGAAAACCGTTTCGGGGCGAAATGGGTGACCGGCTTCGACGACCTCTCCGCCTTCGAGAAGAGGAACGACCTCGAAATCATCGAATCAGGCGCCATGCTGGACGTCTGCATGCGCCATGCGCCCGAATCCGCCCCGGCTCTCGCCGAGTGGACGGGGCTGCACTCCTACTGCGTGCTCAAATCCGCCTGAGGTTCAGGTCCACCCCGGGGACGGAGTTGGCCGCATGAGACACGGTAGGGACAGGTCGCGATCTGTGGGACGACCCCGAGGAGGGGTCCGTCCCTACCGGAAACAAAAAATTGCCAACCGCAAAACAAACTAATTCGCCAGGTCCCCTACAGCGTGATGACGAGGTCGGGCGCGGCGGGGGCGAGCGCCGTGTAGAGCTGCGGGAAGCAGCCTGCGCTCACGCCAGCCACCAGGCCCTTCGCGGTCACGTCGCCCGATCCGCACTGCTCGAACGTGCCCTCGGCGAGGTTGCGCCGCACGGCGCACTGATCGCAGACCATGAGGAGGATGTTCTGCTCCGCGGCGATTTTGGCCAGACGCTCGCCGATCTCATCGCCCTCGCGCAGGCAGAACAGGTTATCGTCGAAGAAAAACATGCCGACGACGTTCACACCGTGCGCGCCGGCTTCGAGTTGCGGCAGGATCATGGTGCCGAGCTTGTAGGTGGCCGACATGTCGGTGGCGAAAACGTATGCGATGTTCATTGTTTCAGTTCCTCCTCGGGTGCGTCTCTCGACTGGTGGATAATGCCCCTGCTACCCCTGTTCGCAGCAAGCAAAGTTTATCTGTCATCTGGAAGCGGGGGTGAGACTCTCATCCCGCACGCCCGGCGTCAACGCCATCCTCTCATCATCAGGAGTATCTTGAACTTAAAAGTCTCCCTCGCCCGCGCGGGTTTGATTCGCTCGATTTTTTCACCCCTCACGGTGAAGAAAAATATCTTCTTGTAGATGCAGCCGGAGGGGCAATCCCCCCACGCCTTTCGAACGACGAGATGCCAGGCATCGTCCGATTTCGACGCTTCGATGTCGGAGCCGTCTCCCAAATGCCCATCGGCTTCCGCGTATTCGACTCCCGCAATCTTCAGGTACGCCCTACGAGCTGCCGCAATGTTCAAGCGCTCGCTCAAGTGCATGACGAGGACGCCCGTGCGGCGGAACAGACGCACGGCCCGAAGCCTGAGCCTCGCGTTCAAGGCGTCGAACGCCGCCTTCCCGGTGCGGAGCTTCACGGATCCGCTTGTACTCTCAACAAGGCGGGCGACCGTTCCCAGTAAATCAGGCTTTACGCCCAGGAGAAGCACCCCGGGCCGATGGGCCGCTCGGGCGGAAACCTCCGCCACCTCGGGGTGCGCGCCTCTAAGCCGCACCAGAACCCCCTCGATTTCACGAGCGAGTTCGCGCCGCCGTTTCTCGTCAAGGAGCAAATCGTCGGTTTTTCTGGCCAGTATCCGGTGAGCCAGAACGACGGCCTCGGAAACTTTTTGGGGCTTCCGGGAGTCCGCCAGCGCGACGGTGGGCGCCGTATCTGCTCCCCACGCTTGCGTCCTTGGCGAACCACACCAAAAAGCAGGCAGGAGCAAGCAAACCACCGTGAAGCGAACCCAAATCGCTGCAACCGGACGTTTGGAGCCGCGCCTTGTCTGACGAAACAATCTCGATTTCATCTGCCTGAACCTCCGTAAAGGCTTGTTCTCATGATCATACTCCCTCGCGTCCCGAGGCGCGCAGGCGCGGGCCGAACCACAGCCCCCACGCCGCGAGAACGAGGAGCGCCGTGAACGCGAACGCCCACCCGGCCCCGCCGGTCGGGAACAGAATGACGGCCACAGCGACCGCCCCGTAGAGCGCGCGCTCAGGCAAGCGCAGGAAGCCTCTGAAGTAACCGCTGAGCGCGACCGCCCATGCGCCCGTCGCGCCGAAGAGCGAGATGCACGCCAGGGCGACCCAGCCCAAATCGCCCTGCCCCAACAATCTCGGGTCGAACGCGAAGGCGAAGGGGATCAGGAACGAAACGAGGCTCAAGCGAAAGGCGATCAAGCTCGTCTCCATCGAGCCTGCGCCCGAGATTCCCGCTGCGGTGAACGACGCCAGCGCCACCGGCGGCGTGACCATCGAGAGCACGCAGTAGTACATGACGAAGAAATGAGCGGGAAGCTCGGCTATGCCTAAATCCTTTAACGCCGGAACGAAGAGGATGGCGCCGATGATGTAGGCGGCGACCGTCGGCAGGCCCATGCCCATGATGAGGCACCCGATGATGATGAGGAACATGGCGAGAAAAAGCTTGCCGCCCGATGCGCCGATGAGCCCGGAGGAGAACTTGAGCGCCAGGTTCGACTGGATGGCGACGGCGATGATGATGCCGATGGCGGCGATGGGCACGGCGATTTCCGCGGCCTGTCGCGCGCCGCTCCGCACGACTTCGAACCATTCGGAAACGTTAAGCCAGCTCCGGCGGCGAAGGTAGGCGACCACCACGCACGAAGCCGTGCCGATCACGGCGGCGTAGGTGGCGGAAAAGCCCGCGACCAGCATGGCGATCAGCACAAGCGGCGGCAGGAGCAGGTAGAGCCTTCTCGCGATGGGGTCTTCGGGCGTCAGTTCACTCGCATCGAGCGCGAGCGCTCCCTCGGCCCGGGCGCGCAGGTCGATGAATATGAATATGGCGGTGTAGAACGCCAGCGCGGGGATGAGCCCGGCGGCCGCGATGCGCGCATAGGATATCTGCAACATCTCCGCCATCACGAACGCGGCGATGCCCATGATGGGCGGCATCAACTGGCCGCCGGTGGAAGCGATGGCCTCCACGGCGCCCGCGTGCGCCGGCCCGTAGCCGGTCTTCCTCATCAGCGGGATGGTGAAAACGCCCGTCGTCGCCACGTTCGCCACCGCGCTGCCGCTGATCGACCCCATCAGGCTCGAACTCACGACGGCGGCCTTCGCAGCGCCTCCGGCGAAGCGGCCCGCCACCTTGAGCGCGAGGTCGATGAACAACTGCCCGCCGCCGATTCCCGAGTAGACCGCTCCGAAGAGAACGAAGTAGAAGACGAACTGGAGGGAAGTCGCCGTGGTGATTCCCAGCACGCCGTTGGTCGTCATAGTCATGATCTCGACCACTTCGTCGATCGTGAAGCCCCTAAAACCGAAGGCGCCGGGCAGCATCTTGCCGATGAACGCATAGGCGAAAAAAACGAGCAAAACGCCCAGGAGCGGCCAGCCCACCGTGCGCCGCACGCCCTCGAACAACAGCGCCATGATGAGCGCAAAAGCCGCCACGTCCACGGCGAGCACCGGGTCGATGGTTTCCATGCGTTCGGTGAGCCGGGTGGATGAGAGAGCGTAATAGAGGAACACGGCCAGCGTTCCCGCCAGCAGCAGGGCGTCCGTCAGGCGGGCGCGCCGCTCCGGAGCGCCTGTTTTACTCAGCGGATTGAAGAGCAGGACGAGCGCCAGCGCCAGAAGCAGGTGGAGGGGCCGCTCGACCAGCGGCGCCTGGGGGTAGAAGACGATCCACATCTGGAACGCCAGCCAGAGGGCGCCGATAGCGAGCGTGACCATGCGCATGGTTCATGAAACCCCGCTACGAGGAAACGGGGCGGAGGACGAAACTCGCCGTCCCCCGCCCCGTCGTGGCCGGTCTACAACCAGCCCTTTTCCTTGAAATACTTCGCCGCGCCCGGATGCAGCGGCACCCCGACGCTCGCGGATTTGCCGCCGTTTTGGGGCTTGAAGAATCTCCAGGCCGCGTGGGCCTTGCCCATGGCTTTCTTGTTCTCGGCCAGCGTTTTCGTGATGGTGTAGGCGAGCGAATCCGACATGTCCTTGTGCGCGATGAGCACGGTGCCGAGGTCGACGGCCAACACCTTTCCCTTGATGCCCTTGAACCACTTGCCCGGCACGGCCGCCGTCCTCAAGCCCTGGGCGGCGAGGGCCTTGAGCGCCTTGGCGGGAAAGCTCAGAAAGCGCATCGCGTTGGTGGTCGTGACTTCCGTCACCGTCGGGTGCCTGGGGATGGCGACCTCGAAATAAAGATCCGCGCGGCCGTCCTTGATGATCGCCGGAATCTGGTTCGCGGCCACCTGGATGATCCTCCCGCCCCGAGCCTTCATGTCCTTGCGGCTGGTTCCCAGCGCAGTCATGAGCATGTCGGCGACGACGGGGACCGTGCTGCCCGCCGGTTTCATGACGATGCGCGCGGGCGGTTTGGAGAGCAGGGCTTTTTCGAGCGTGTCGTTGCCCGTGCGCTTGATGTAGCTCTCCGTCACCATGGCGGTGACGCGCACCTTGTTCAGCCCGCCGATGAGCGCGCGGATGTTGTTGTGCTTTTGCTTGTAGACGCTCTTCAAGCCGTTGTAGGCCCAAAGCGCCGAGGCGACGTTCGAGAGCGCGATGGTCGCCTTTTTCTTGTCCACGGCGGCGGGATTGCTGACGCCTCCGCCGCGCGCGATGACTTCGGGATTGCTGCCCTTGGGCAGGCTGGGCTTGAGCAGTTGCGCCAGCGTCGCGCCGAAGACGTACCAGGCCGAACCGGGCCGCATCGCGCCGATGCTGAACGGATCGGCGGCGTATGCCGCCGGAGCGGCGATCAGGGTCGACGCAGTCAGCAGAAGGGCGGCCATCAGGCCCTTGAAGCGCATTCTCTTCTTGAGCATGGGTTTTCTCTCCCTTGTTTGGGTTCCCCTATGAAACGAACAACTACCCGGCTGTCGTGGCTTCCAGTTCCAGCAGGCCCGATTGCTCCACGGCGCTCTTGATCGCCTCGAACGTGCGTCCCTTGGCGACCTCGCTCGGTGGCCGCACGGCGGGCGACTTGAAGCGCCCGGCGAGCACCATCGCCGTCTTCATGCGCGCGTGGGCCTCCCCTGAGGGTTCGCCGCTCGAATAGACGACTTCCTTGAGCGGCAGAATCCGGGCCTGTATCTCCTGCGCGCGGTGCAGGTCGCCGTTCTTGACGGCCTCATAGAGCGCGGTGATGATGTCGGGAATGAACGAGGCGAACCCGACGAGCGCGCCGTCCACGCCCTGCACCATCGAGGCGAGGAGATATTCGTCGTGACAGGTCAGGATCGTCGTATCGGGCGCGTTCTCGCGGATGGAGGCGATGTCGCGCGCGTATTGCGACATCTCGCGCGTGCCGACCTTAAAGCAGGTGACCCAGGGAATCTGGCCGAGTTCGCCCAGAAGCTCCGAGCTGTAGCTCGCTTTCGTCCACGCGGGATACACGTGCGCCACGAGGTTCAGGTCGGACGCCTCGCCGATTGCCGTGAAGTAGTCGATGACGTGCTGCGGACGATGCCCGAAGCGCAGCCAGTGGTGAAACGGCATCACGAGCAGCCCGTCGGCGCCTGCTTCCCTGGCCATCTCGGCGTGTTCGATACCGTCGCGGATACCCTCGCACGCGAGGCCCGAGATGACCGGCACGCTCCCGCCGACGGCGTCGGCGACGATTCTCGTCACCTCGGCGCGCTCACGCGCGGTGAGTGAGAATACCTCGCCCGTATGGCCGTTGGTGACGAGTCCGTTCACCCCTTCGAACCCGGCCAACCATGAGGAGAAGCGGCGCAGTTCGGCCTCGTCGATATCGAGGCCCTCCAGCATGGGAACCTGCATCGCGGGCAGGATTCCCGAATAGCTTCTGCGTTCCACCATGCTTTGTTCTCCTTGTAAGCGCGTTTCGGCCGCCGGATGGCGCGGCTTGAGAAACGAAAAATTTCAGCACCAAGACAATAGAATGTGGCGATGATCATTGTAGCCGAGCGGATATGAAATGCAATTCACGATCCTGAATGCCATTTCATTCAGAAAAGAGGAATTTCCGGCTCACGCCTGTTGGCCGGCCCATTTCTGAGAGATCAATACGCCCGCCAGACCGAGGAACCCCAGCGCGCGCAGAAGCAGCGAAGGCGTGAAGAGGAGCACGGTGGACACCACCAGCAGCATTCGCAGCACCGGCGGCACCGGCGCCAGAAGATACCCCTGCAGGGCGCCGACCATGGCCAGGAAACCCAAGGTGACGCTCACGGCCGTGAACAGCATGGGCCAGAAGTCGCCCACGTCCAGGAGGTTCGTATAGGCGAAAAGATAAGGCGTGATGAGGAGCGCGAGCGACATCCGCAGCGCGGCATAGGCCGTCTGGTTGACGTCTGATTGCGCGATGCCCGCCGCCGCGAAAGCGGCCAGCGCAACCGGCGGCGTGACGCCCGAGGTGAGGATGAACCAGAAGACGACGAGGTGAGAGGCCAGAAGCGGAACGCCGAGTTGCTGCAAAGCGGGCACGGCGATGACGGAGACCACGACGTAGGCGGCCACCACCGTCATGCCCATCCCCAGGACATAGCAGACGACGCCCACGAGCGTGAGGGTGAGGAAGAGGTAACCGCCGGTGGCGTTGATGATGAAATCGCTGAACTTGATCCCCAGTCCGGTCAACATGATGGCGCCGATCATCAGGCCCACCACGCCCGCCGTGGCGCCCACCACCAGCGAATTCCGCGCTCCCAGCACGAGGGCGTCCAGAAGACGCCGGGGCGTCAGACGCGTCTCCCGCCGCAGGAAACTCACCGCGACGATGGAATAAATGGCCACCACGGCGGCGAGGTTGGGAGAATGACCCTGCAAAAGTACGAAAACCATAAAGAAGGCCGGCAGAAGAAGGTGACCCCCACTCATGAGAACGCTCTTCAAGGCCGGCACCTCGTCCGCCGGAACCAGGCGGATGCCCTCTTTGGCCGCCTCGATATGAACGAAGAAGAGAATCGACAGGAAATAGATGACGGCGGGGACGGCGGCGACGGCGATGACTTTGACGTAGGGTATCTCCGTGATGGCGGCGATGATGAACGCGGCCGCTCCCATGATCGGCGGCATGAACTGGCCTCCCGTGGAGGCGGCGGCCTCCACCGCGCCGGCGATGTGGGGCCTGTAGCCCGTACGCTTCATCAGCGGGATGGTGAAAGATCCCGTGGCCACCACGTTGGCGACGCCGCTGCCCATCATCGAACCCACGAAGCCGCTGGAGATGACCGCCACCTTGGCCGGACCGCCACGGCTGCGGCCCGCGAGGGCGTTGGCGAACTGCACCAGGAAGTTTCCGCCGCCCGCCTCTTCCAGGAAGGCGGCGAACGCGATGAACAAAAAGACGTAGGAAGCATAGGCGTTGATGACGACGCCGAATACCGCCACCTCCGAGGCCATGAACTCCAGGATGCGCTGCAGGGTGAACCCCTTATGGGCGAAGACGATGTCCGGAAGCCAGGGTCCCACGAAGGCGTAGGTCATGAAGATCAGCGCCAGGATCGGCAACACGTTACCCAGCACCCTCCTGCCCATCTCCAGGGAAACGACGATCAGCATGCCGCCGATGACCATGTCCATCGCCGTCGGCTCCCCCATGCGTTCCGCGCGGTAGGGCGTGTCCCAGATCCAGTAGCCGGCGGCGAACACCGTCAGCGCGATCAAGAGCCAATCGATGGTGCTGGGCCGTGTCTGGGGAGAGGAGTCGCTCGCCGGGTAGAGGAGGAAGAGAAGGATGCCGGTGAAGATCAGATAGAATCCCCGGTGGCTGTGCGTCGAGTAAATCCCGAATGTTCCCGTGTAGATGTAGAAAAGGGAGAAAACGACGGCGACGACTGCCACCATGTAACGCAGTGACCCCTCTATCCGCCTCGTCTGAGGCAGCCCCGTTTTGCGAGCCATGCAATTACTCCTCGGCGAAATAGAACCCGGGCCCCAAGGCCGGCGAAGGGCTTCTCAGGACCCGGGCGAAACTCCCGGCTTTGAGATTTACTTCATGCCCTTTTCGCGCCAGTACCTGGCCGCGCCCGGATGCATGGGCAGACCGGACTTGCGCGACTCTACGACTCCGTTGTCCACCCCTCGCATCAGCCTGTGGATCTTGGGCAACACCTTCTTGATCCGGGGAGTGAATACGGTTTTGACGATGTCGTAGGCTATTTTCTCCGGCACGCGTTTGTTAATCACCCAGAAAACCGTGTTCCATATCGTGGGATAAGGCTCCTTGACGGTCTTGAACACTTTCGTGGGATCGTAGGTGCCGGGCCAGAATCCGGCATACGTCTTGATGAACAACTTGCGTTGGACCTCGCTCATGCGCACGAGGCGAATGGGCCGCTGCGCATCCAGGGAAAGGGTCCAGGCCGAGTGCAATCCGTTCTGAGCGGCTGCGTCGAGGCGGCCGTCGATCATGGCGGTGGTCTCATCGGCGTAGGTCAGATACTTGACCGCCTTTATCTTTTTCATCAGACCGAAGGCTTCCAGAGCCATCTTGAAGTTCTTGATGCTCCCGCTTCCGGCCGGACCGCCGGCGATGGTCTTGCCGGCCAAATCGTCGAACGTCTTGATCCCCGAGCTCTTCAGCGCGAGCACCCCGAACGGGCTGTCGTAGAATTTCATGAGCACCCGAACGTCCTTGGCCGGCTTCTTGCCCTTGAAGGATCTGACCCCGAGATAGGCCTCCGCCATGGTCGGCGCGTGAGCGATGGCCATATCCAGATCCCCCGTGGCCATGCGGCGCACGTTCTCCACATCGCCCTGGGTGGATTCCGCCACCACGTTGAGAGACTTGATCTCCCGGGTCAGGATGGGCGACAAGCCGCCCGCCATGTAGAACCACCCGCCGCCGGGCCGACTGCCCGCGAAGTTGAGATACACCTTGGCGGCTTCTACGGGCGCGGAACTCAAAAGAACGCCCATCAGGGACATGGCCACCAATCCTGTGAGGACGGCGCCACTGATGCGGGGGAGACACTTAAATCTGTTACGCATAATCGGTACCTCCTTTGGGGGATGGAAAGAATCACCGGCGGGCGGATTGAGCCGCCATTCAACCGGATGAAACGCTATGAAACGACGCCGGTGAGTCGACAACGGCGACCACCCGGGGCCTGGCAACGCTCGCCCCTCGGCGCAAAAAGTTCATAAAACTTTTTTTGATATGCGGTGCGCACCGGCTTGGAGAGGTATTCGGCGGCGGGTTTCCGCTCCGGCTTTATGACGATTCGCTCGCATCCACCGGCAGCACGGAGCGTCGGGAAAAACCACGCATTTTTCGCGCCCATCGATAACCCCTCATTGCCTGAGGAAAGAAGATGGTCCAATGACAAGAATGAATATATGAACAAAATAGTAGAATACGGAAGCCTATCGCGCAAGCGGGCGGTCATTCTTGTTCGGCTGCCCAGGCGGCCCACACCCAACGAACCATTCGACTTTTCATGTTGGCGTCCGGGTGCTAGGCTTTTCAAATTCCGTGAGCAATCAGGCAAGGACTCTTATGGGCGACGAACCCCTTCTACGAAAGGAGGCTTTGCGTGGATTCCCGGGTAGCTGTAGTGGGCGCCGGCATGATGGGCCACGGCATCGCCCTTCATTGCGCGATCACAGGCGCAAGCGTCACACTGACCGACATGGATTCGGCGCAACTGGAATCCGCCCTGGAGTGGATGGAGGGCGACCTCCGCATTCTACGAGAATACGGCCTGGCTCCTCTCGAGAGCCCATCTCCACTTTCTGAGCGTCTATCTCTCGTTGCGAGCGTCGAGGAAGCCGTGGCGAAGGCCCACTTCGTTTTCGAGGCGGTCTATGAAGACCTGGACGTCAAACAAGGCGTCTTCCGGGAACTGGATGAACACGCCCCTCCCGAAGCCGTGCTCGCCACGACCACTTCATCGCTCCGCGTGGCGGATATCGCCCAAGCCGTTTCCGATCCCGGCCGCGTGCTCGGCGCCCACTGGGCGAACCCCCCGCACATTCTCCCGCTCGTGGAAGTGGTTCTCGGACCCGCTACGAGCGATGAGGCCCATGCCACGCTCATCGCCTTTTTGAAGAAAATCGGAAAAGCGCCCGTCTCCTGCCGGGACGTCCCCGGCTACATCGTCAACCGCCTGCAGTACGCCATGCTGAACGAAGCCGTCAGCCTGGTGGAGCGGGGGCTCACCACCCCCGAGGACGTGGACGAGGCCGTCCGGCACGGCTTCGGAATCCGTCTGGCCTGCAAGGGGCCGTTCGAATGGAACGATCTCCTTCACGACGCCGACATCACGCTGAACGTTTTCGAGAACCTCTACAAGGCCGAAGGCGACGCCAAGTTCAAGCCCTCCCCCTGGTTGCTGGACCGGCTGAAGCGAGGCGAACTGGGGCTCTCCACGGGAAAGGGGTGGCGCGAATATGGAGGGCGGTCGCGAGAGGAACTCATCAAGGAAAGGGATACGGTGGTCCTGCGAGCGGTCCGGGCCTTACAAGAGTTGGGGATCATCCAGGGCGCGCCTGCGAACCGATCCGGCCAGCCGTCCCGATAGACGCGCGGCGCGTCACGCCATCATCAGTCGTCTTCCTCGTCGATAAAGCGCACCTGGGACGCCAGTCCCATCAGAGAGGCCAGGGCCTCGAAGCGGCGCACCACGACTTCGCCCAGCATGTTGCGGTCACGCCGGCGGCACCTGAGCTTGAGAGAACCCCGGCGCGGGGCAGGCTTGAGCGAAAAGCGCCCCAGCACCCCCGGCGCGCCGCCGCACAGGGTCTCGCCCAGGCGAACGGCGGAACCCATGACCCGCGCGCGCCCGGCGGTTTCCTCATCCAGCAGCCGCTCGACGTTGCGCAGATCCCCGTGGGTCTCGCGGCTCGTATAGCGCCCGAAAACGGCCAGGGCGAGAAATACCCGCTCCTGGTGGCTGACGTGCAGGGCGCGCGCGTGGAGCACCTCGGCGCCGGCCTGGGCGGCCCGGTAATCGGGGTGCACCCGCCAGCCGACGTCGCTGAGAAAACAGACGGCGTGGCGCAGGCGGCGTTCGGACGCGCTTTCTTCGGGAAAAAGGTTTTCCGTCCAAGTGAGCAGTTCGGAGACGTGACCATGAAACCGGGCGGTGCGGGCATAGATGTCGCCTGCCGCGCTGAGCAGCGGATCCGCATCCCGGCCCCGCTTCCCCAGACGCGCATAAGCGAACCCCTCGCGCAGGCCGTCGGCGGAGAAGACGACGTCGCGCGGCGCGGCCGCCGCCAGCAGGCGGTCCATCACCAGCGCGGCGAGCGGCAGCAAATCGAGCCGCCTGCCCGAAACGCCCCGGATGCCCGTCAGCGAATCGCGGCTCTGTCGGGCGACCAGACCGGCGAATTTCGCGAGATCGCCGCAGCGCAGCCGATAATGGTGAATGATGTTGAGCGGATAGCCCGAATGCGCCATGTGGGCGTGCGCCAGCGCCCGCCAGTTGCCGCCGACGGCGTAAAAGGCGCGCCCGCTCATCTTGGCGAGCCAGGGTAATTCGGCCAGGGCGTCGTCGATGATATTGCGCGCGCGCTTGCGCTGGCCGCCCGATGCGGCGAAGAGGTTGAGCGGCCCCAGAGGCAGCGTCGCCTGCTCGGCGATCTCCCCATCGACCAGATGGACCAACTCGAGACTGCCTCCGCCCAAGTCGCCCACGACGCCGTCCGCCCCGGGCGCTCCGCTCAGCACGCCGAGCGCCGCCATCTCGGCTTCTTCGGCGCCCGAGAGCACGCGCACGCGAAAACCGCACCGCCCCTCGACCTCGGCGACGAACGCAGCCCCGTCCTCCGCGTCGCGCACCGCAGCGGTGGCGATGGCGTCGAAGCGCGCCACTCCCATTGAGCGCAACAGGACACCGAATCGCTCGATGTTCAGGAACGCCTGTTCGACGCCTTGCGGATCGAGCCGCCCGGTGTCGTGCAAATTGCGCCCCAGGCCGCACAGGATTCTTTCGTTGAACATGGGCAGCGGCGCACGCCGCAACCCCTCGAACACGACCATGCGGATCGAATTGGAGCCAATGTCGATAACGCCGTAGCGCGCCTCGGCGCCGACCGCCTCTTCCACGGGACCCGGCTGTTCAGCCATCTTCCGCAATACGCAACCTCGCCGGGCCGCCGGCCCGCCTGAGCGCGCTTCCGCGACCGGACAGACTCGGATTCGTCATGAAATAGGTGTGCGCCGTAAAATCTTCTTCGCCGTGCGGCGCGCGCTCGTAGCCGCCGTCGCCGGACATCGTCCAACTCTGCGCATCGTCCTTGAAATTGGCCACCATGATCTGTTCGAGCACCTGCTGATGCACGGTTTCGTTTTCTATCGGCACCAGCACCTCGCAGCGGCGATCGAAATTGCGCGGCATCCAGTCGGCCGAGGTCATGAACACCTTCGCATGGGGCGAGGGCAGCGGGTGGCCGTTGGCGAAACAGACGATGCGCGAGTGCTCCAGAAAACGCCCGATGATGCTCTTGACCCGGATGTTTTCGGAGAGGCCCGGCAAGCCCGGACGAAGGCAGCAGATGCCGCGCACCACGAGATCGATCTGAACGCCTGCGGCGCTCGCCTGGTAGAGCTTGTCGATCACCGTTCCATCGACCAGTGAGTTCATTTTCGCCCATACCGCGGCGGGCCGTCCGGCCTCGGCGTTGGCTATTTCCTCGTCAATCATCGCCAGCACGTATTTTCGCAACCCCGAGGGCGCCACGGCGACGCACTCGAAGCTGCGCGGCAGCGCATAGCCGGTGGTGAGATTGAACACCTGCGCGGCGTCGTGGGCGAGCCGTTCATCGCATGTGAAAAACGAGAGGTCGGTATAGACCCGCGCGGTGATGGGATGGTAATTGCCGGTGCCGAAATGCACGTAGCTGCGCAGATCTTCGCCCTCGCGCCGCACGACGCAGGTGACCTTGGCGTGGGTCTTGAGCTTCATGAAGCCATAGACCACGTGGACGCCGGCGCGCTCGAGCGAGCGGGAGAGCTTGAGGTTCGTCTCCTCGTCGAAGCGCGCCTTGAGCTCGACCAGCGCGGTGACCAATTTGCCCGATTCCGCCGCCGCGATGAGCGCCTTGACGATGGGCGACTCGTCGGTCGTGCGGTAGAGGGTCTGCTTGATAGCCAGCACGTTCGGGTCGGCCGCGGCCTGTTCGAGAAACTGCACCACTACGTCGAAACTCTCATAGGGGTGGTGGACGACGATGTCCTTTTGGCGGATTGCCGCGAAGCAATCGTTGTCGTACTCGCGGATGCGCTCGGGAAAGCGCGCCCGGTAGGCCGGGAAATTCAGATCCGTCCGCCCGCAATCGATCAACTCGTCGAGTTGCGCCATGCCGATCGTGCCGGTCAGCTCCACGATGTCCTCGGGCTGCGCGTCGAACTCGTCGACCACCAGTTCGCGCAGCGAGTCCGGCATGTCGGCGCTCAGGTTCAAGCGCACCACGCCGCCGAGCCGCCGCCGGCGCAGCATGGTCTCGAACAACAAGACGAGGTCTTCGGCCTCCTCTTCGTATTCGATGTCGCTGTCGCGGATGAGACGGAACACGCCGCTGCCGGCGATCCGGTAGCCGGGGAACAACTGTTCGATGAACAAGCGCACCAGATTTTCGAGCGCGATGAAGCGGACCTCCTCTCCCGGCAGGCGGGTGAAGCGGCGCACCTGATCGGGCAGGGGAACCAAAGCCCGCATTTTCCTCGTGCCCTCGACGGCTTCGAGCTCCAGCGCGAGCGAGAAACCCCGATTCGCGATGAAGGGAAACGGATGCGCCGGGTCGATGGCCAGGGGCGTCAGAACGGGAAAGACCTGTTTCAGGAAGAAATCGCCGAGCCCGTCGATATCCTCGGTGCTCAAGTCTTTGGAGGTGACCACCGAAATGCCGACCTCGGCGAGTTCAACTTGCAAGCGCGCCCACACCGCCTCTTGTTCGCGAATCAGCCGCGCGCTCTCCTCGGTGACTTCGGCCAACTGCTCGGCGGGCGTGCGGCCATCGAGGCTCTTCTGGGTCACGCCGATGGCCACCTGGCCCTTGAGACCCGCCAGGCGCACCATGAAGAATTCATCGAGGTTGCTCGCCGATATCGACAAGAAGCGCAGCCGCTCGAGCAAGGGGTGGCGGAGGTTGCTCGCCTCGGCGAGCACGCGCCAGTTGAAGGCGAGCCAGGAGAGCTCGCGATTCAGATAGCGGCGGCGCGGATCGAGTATCGGCTCGACCGCGACGGCCGAGGATTCATCTTCAGCCAGGCGCGACATGCTTCACATCCCCTATGGATGCCTCGTGAAACCTACCGACTCAGGGCGACGCGAACCCGAAAAGATCATTCGAAACAACCGGAAGGACTCTGCGACGCCGCCTCGATGACGAGCGCATTCTAATCCGCGGGATTAGCGGAATGCAATGGAGGGTGGAGGGGAAGTTTCAGGGATTCAAGGGGTTTTGTTGAACTTGGTGGTGAATTCAAAGGTAGGACTACATCAGAATGTACGGGGCAGTTTCATACTGCGATAACTTCGTCCCTGACGAGATGCAGCCTGGCTACTCCGGGCGCGTCTTCTTCACCAAAGTGGCAAAGCACCGCGTCTCTGACCATTGATTTCAGGTCGTCCCAGTCATCTGCCTGTGTGAAGATGCCGTAACCCAACGCCCGTGCGTCATAGCCGCCTTCGACGGCTTCCGTCACCTCAAAAACCACTTCGCTTGGTTTCATCATCAGCCTCCAACCCATTGAGAGTGGATATCAGAAAATATAACAAGGAATGACGGAGCTAACCAATCCAAACAAGGGCAGTCCGGGTAAAGCCACCCATCCCGGAAATAAGCCGCATTCTCGTTAAAACTGCTGGAGGCGGCGGGAATCGAATCCGCGTCCGCAAGGCTTCCGGCGTGAGCGTCTACGCGCGGCTATTCATCGAGTTGCGCACTCTTCACGATGTATCCGCCGGACTTTTTGTCGTATTCCAGTTCCAGCATCCCGCGGGCTTTCGCGTCTTCGAGCAAGTGTTTGAACGTTTTGTATCCGTGATAGGATTCGCTGAATCCCGGTTTGCGGCGTTTCAGGGCCTGCTTCACCATCGACCCCCAGACCTTTTCCTCCTCGCCCCGCTCCCGGGACAAGTCCTCGGTCGTCTCCAGGACCAGATTGAGCCCTTCCAGCCGTTTTTCCTCGTCGCCGTCGACGACTTTCTTTCTTCCGGCGCCGGCGGTCGGCCGTTTCCGTTTGGCCTTTCCCTGTTTTTCGGATTCGCGCATCAAGTCGTCGTAATAGATGAACTCGTCGCAGTTCGAGGTCAGCAAGTCGGAGGTCGAGTTCTTTACGCCGACGCCGACAACCACCTTGTTGTTCTCGCGGAGCTTGCTGACCAAAGGCGAAAAATCGGAATCCCCGCTGATAATCACGAAGGTATCGACGTGCGCCTTGGTATAGCAGAGATCCAATGCGTCGACGACCATGCGAATGTCGGCGGAGTTCTTGCCGGACATGCGGACATGCGGTATTTCGATCAACTCGAAGGACGCCTCGTGCATGGGAGCCTTGAATTCCTTGTAACGCGCCCAATTGCAATAGGCTTTCTTGACGACAATGCTGCCCTTGAGCAGTATGCGCTCCAGCACCCTTTGAATATCGAAAGCCGCGTATTTGGCGTCGCGAACGCCCAGGGCGATGTTTTCGAAATCGCAAAACAGGGCCATGTTCTGAATGGCGCTTTTTTCGGTCATTTCAACTCCCGTTCGATCAGCGGCGCATGGCGCTTATCCGCCCCGGCCGCGCCCGGCGACGGTGATGAAGCAATTGCCCGAACCGCTGCGCCGGAACTTCGCGTCATCCGCCGCGCCGGTTCGTGGATACGGCGGCAACCCACCTTGTCGCATGGATCGGGGAGAAGAGGCAATTCGCCCTTTTTCAAGCCCGGCGTCATGAGATGCGCTCGCTATGCCCACCCCGGCCATGACGCAAGACGAGACGTTATCGTCCGCTATGTCGCCTCAAGTATCGTATTTGGTGGAGGCGGCGGGAATCGAACCCGCGTCCGCAAGGCTTCCGTCGTGAGCGTCTACGCGCGTAGCCGGTGGTGAGGGTTTCGCCCGATCTCAAGCCCACCGGCGGGCCATCCTCCGGGCTAGTCCGATTAGAATTCGCCTAGCAGGTTCCGGACCGAAACCTGGGTCGGCTAGTCCGCATCATGACGCTCCACACCCCACCCGCGAACGAGGCGAGGGGGAACGCTCGCTAGCGTTTAAGCAGCGAGAGCCAGCTCGTTGTCGGCTGGTGTGATTTTGCCACATTGATAACGGGGCCAAGTGGCGTCCCCGGCGCGCAGCTCAGACTTCAAATCCTCCCGTCGAAGCCAGATCGCCCCCATAAGAGATGAAGCTCAGGCTCCGGGGCGGCGATCATCGCCCCGGGCCCGATACTATATACCCTATTTTCGCCTACCCCACATTTCGGGGTAGAAGACGTAGCCCAAATACGCGGCGGGGAGCAGGAATATCAGCCACAGCCAGAGCAGCAAGCCCTCGAAGGCTCCCGGCCAGGTGGCGCCGACGGCCAGACCGAACGCGGCCATCGAAATTTTGAGCAGACTCACCTGCCACCAGCGCATCGTATAGTCTTTGAAAATGCGCATCATCCCCGGTTCCTCTCTCTCAGCGCGCGCTCGATTTCGCGGTTCGCGTCGCGTTTTTTGAGCTCCTCGCGGCGGTCGTGGAGTTTCTTGCCCTTGCCCACGCCGATCTCCACCTTGGCGCGACCCCGGGCGAAATACATCTTCATCGGCACGAGCGTCATGCCCCGCTCGTTCACGCGGCCGATCAGGCGTCCGATCTCCCGCTTGTGGAGCAGCAGCTTTCGCCTGCGCGTGGGCTCGTGGTTGTTGATGTTGCCGTGCCCGTAGGGGCTGATGTGGCAATCGACCAGCCAGGCCTCGCCGCCGATGATGTCGCCGTAGCTCTCCTTTAGATTCGCGCGCCCCTCGCGGAGCGCCTTCACCTCCGTGCCCGTGAGTACGAGGCCCGCCTCGTAGGTCTCCTCGATCGCATAATCGGCGCGGGCGCGCCTGTTCTCCGCGATGATTTTAATGCCGCCCGCCATCACCAACCTCACTAATCTTAAGAAAAAGAAAGAGGAGCGCATCGCTCCCCGCGTCTCCCTCATATCGAGAAACAATATAGCCCCTCACAAGATTTTTCGCCACCAAGTAAATTTGTAGGGAAACCGTAAATGAGACGAATCAGAAACCTTGCCGCTTGGGGCCGTTGAAAAGTCCTGATTTCGTGATTTGGCGAATGGAGCCGACCGGGGAGAGACGAGACTTCATTCTTTCAGAGTGTCAACCAACCACTCCCCCCTTGAGGGGGAGTCGAAGAGGCCAAGCCCTTGGGCGAAGGCCGATTCGGTGGGGGGTAAATCGCGTTTTATTGCCCATTCCGAATTATACCCCCCACCAGTTCGCTTTCAGGCTTACGCCCTCAGCTCACTGACTCCCCCTCAAGGGGGGAGTGGTTTTCTTCTCTCTCGTCGGATAGGAAAATTTTTCAAGGGCAATGTCTGTAGCCGCACCGGCGGGGGTCAATTCCGAGCGAGGAGGGGTTTTCAACAATCCCGTAAGGGCGGAGAATCTGAACTCAGGCGTTTTTGATCCTCAGCGGCGTCTCCCCCGCTTAGATCCGGGTTTCTCCCTCTTCTTGCGCCGAGGGACCGGGGTCTTCTCCTTGCCAGGGCGCCTGGCGCCCGTGAGCGCGGCGGCGCGGAGCGATTCGGCCGCATCGCCGACCACCTCCCTCGTCCCGCCCGCCATTAGCTGAAACGTGACGCGGCGCGACGCCAGATCCACCCCTTCCACCCGCACGGTGACGGGGTCTCCCAGGCGAAACCTCCGGCCCGTCCTGCGGCCCAGAACCGCGTGCTCCTCGGGAATGAAGCGGTAGTAGTCATCCGTCATGAATTCGAGCGGGACCATGCCCTCTACGAAAATATCCTCCAACTCCACGAAAATCCCGAAATTCGCGACGCCCGAGACGTGGCCGTGAAAGCGCTCGCCCACCTTATCGCGCATGAAGAGCGCCTTCATGAAATCCACCATCTCGCGCGAGGCGGCTTCCGCCGTCCGGTCTTTCTCGGAAATATCATGGCAAAGCGCGGCGAGTGGTTTCGCCTGCGGTTTGCGCTTATCACCGCGCATGAGCCTTTGGAGCCTTCTGTGAACGCACAGGTCCGCGTAGCGGCGAATGGGCGAGGTGAAATGCGTGTAGCGCTCGAAACCAAGGCCGAAGTGGAGAGCGGGCGCGGCCTGATAGCGCGCGAGCTTCATGCTTCTTAAAGTGGCGAAATTCACGTATCGCTCCACGTCGGAACCCCTTACGGCGTCGAATACCTCCTGAAACCCTCCGGGGCGCTTTAACGCTTCCAGGCGGGGCGCTTTCACGCCCAGTTTGGAGAGAATCGTCCTTAATCCCTCCAGGTTGTCCTCGGCGGGCGGGTCATGGACGCGGAAGACCGAAGCGCCGCCCGCGTAGGCGAGATATTCGGCCACCGCCCGGTTCGCCGCCAGCATGCACTCCTCGATCAGCCGGTGCGCCGAGGTTCTGGGCGCGCGCTCAACGCCTGCCGGCATTCCCTCCTCATCGAGTAAAACCTGGGCTTCGGGCAGATCGAAATCGAGACTGCCCCGGCTCATGCGCCGCGCGTGGAGTATATCCGCAAGGGCCGATAACTCCCGGAGCGGCTCTTCGAGCGCACAGGCGCTTTGCTCCTCGTTTTTCTGGGGAATCTTCCCTCCGTCCAGAACGGCGGCCACGCCGCGATAGGTCAAAGAGACGCGCGAGCGAATCCGCGCGAAGGTGAGCCGCATCCCCGTCTGGTTGCCGTACCGGTCGAAATCGATGAAGACGCTCAAGGTGCGGCGCACCGCTCCCTCGCCCAGAGAGCACACCTCGCCCGTGAGGCGGGGCGGCAGCATGGGCACCGCCCTATCCGGCAAGTACACGCTCGTCCCCCGCGCGCGGGCTTCGGTATCAATCGCGCCGCCTGGCTTCACGTAATGGCCCACGTCGGCGATGTGCACGCCGAGGCGGCGGCCACTTTTCAGTTTTTCAATCGAAACCGCGTCGTCGCGGTCCCCGGCGTCGAAAGGATCGATGCTGAACGCGCACAGGTCCCTCAAATCCTCCACCCCCTCGGGGAAGGGGTCATCCTCCTCCGGCGGGTATATCCTCGCCTCCTCATCCAGCACTTTCCGGGGGAAATCCTCATGTATCCCGTGCTTGGCGAGCACCATCCGTCCCTCGGCGGCGGGGTCTTCGGGATAGCCGAACGACTTCAGGATGCGCCCTTTGGCCGGTTCCCTCTGGGTCGGATAGCGGCTTATCTCGACCTCCACCCATTCACCGCGCCTGGCTCCCTCCCGGCTCCCCCCTTCGAGCTCCACGAGATGCGGTATGCGATTTTCCTGGGGCTCCACCCACGCGCTTCGGCCTTCCACGCAGAGCCTGCCCACCAGAGTTTCGTGCGCGCGCTCCATCACGTCGAGCACGCTGCCCTCGCGCCTCCCGCCTGCATCGACCTTCTCCACCCTGGCGGACACCAGATCGCCGTCCATCGCGCCGCGCGTGCGCGTTTTCTTGATCATGATGTCGAGGGGTTTTTCCTCATTCTCCGTCTGCTTCGGCACGACGAACCCGTAGCCCTGTCCGTGCCCCCGGAAGACGCCCTGATAAATGGAGAGCGAACCCGGCGTCGAATAGCGTCCGCGAACACGGGTGAGCGCGCCTTCTTCCGCCATGGCGCGCAGGCGTTTCCTGAACGGAGGCCGCGCGGCGGCGGAAACTTCGAGCAGGCGCACGAGTTCGCGCACGGCCATGGGCCTGCCCTCTTTGGCGAGCAGGTCGCGTATTTTCTTATCGCCTGGAATCGTGTCTGGTTTTCGCCTCACGAAAGATTCAACTCATTCCACTTCCTGGACAAAGACCTGGTGGGAATCCACAATTTCGCCATCGGCGAGTTGCACGCACGTCAGACACCCGCCACTTACGGCGCGCGTGTCGATGCCCAGGTAATACGGGAGTTTGTTTTTTATCTCCCATCCCGGGGTGTGACCGAATACGACGGGTTTGCCGAAATCGTATTCCGCATCGAGAAATTCCTCTCGTATCCAGACCATATCCATCGGGTCCTGGCGGTCGATGGGAACGCCCGGCCTCAGACCCGCATGAACGAAGATGAATCCACGGCTTACGTGAATCCACTGAAGGGCATGGAAAAATTCCCGATGCGAGGGCGGGAGCAGAACCTCGCCCATCCCGTCTGGGTCATAGCTCTCAAGGGTCGCGTCACCGCCGTTCATGAGGTAGACGCCCGGATAATAGCTTCCGCCTCCGTCCAGATAATCCAAAAGCATGTCCTCATGGTTCCCCCGTAAAAAAACGGTGTTGGGAAATTCGCGTTTGAAACCGAGCAGGAACTCGACCACGGCCCTCGAATCCCGCCCCCGGTCGATGGAATCGCCGAGAAAGACGATTTCATCCTCCTCCTTGAAGGGTACGCGCTCCACCAGGGCTTCGAGCATGTGGATCTGGCCGTGAATGTCGCCGACCGCGTAGAGATTGGACATGGCGAAACAAGGGCCTCCCGGTGAATTCGACCCTCAAGCATCATTGCGGGCGGATGGGACCGACGCGAGCGATTCTATGGCGCGAGAGAGAGAATGCGCAAGGTGCGGGGTGTTCTTCAGACGATGAAATTCCCGGTTCGCAGACCAAGCCCACGGCTACTTCAACTCGCCCCAGTTATCTCCCGTGCTCACGTCCACCTCGAGCGGAACGCGCAGGTCCATCGCGCCGCGCATCTCCTCTGCGACCAGGGCGGCCACCTCTTCGATTTCTCCGGGCGGTATCTCGAACAAGAGCTCATCGTGCACCTGCACGAGCATGCGCGCTTCTCTCTCTTCTCTCTTCAGGCGATCGGCGATGGCAATCATCGCGATCTTGATGACGTCGGCGGCGCTGCCCTGGATGACGGAATTCACCGCCGTTCGCTCGGCGGCGTTTTTCGCGTTGCGGTTCCTGCTGTTCAGATCGGGCAGATACCTGCGCCGCCCCATGATGGTGGAAACATAGCCGCGCGCCCTGCCCTTCTCGATGGTCTCGTCCACGAAGGCGGGCACGGCGGCGAAGCGCTCGAAATAGGTGTCGATGAACGAGCGCGCCTTGGACTGGAGGATGCCGATGGTCTGGGAAAGGCCAAAGGCCCCCTGCCCGTAGATGATCCCGAAGTTCACCGCCTTGGCGACGCGGCGCATCTCGGAGTTCACCGCGTCGAGGGCCACGCCGTAGACGGCCGAGGCGGTCGTGGCGTGAATGTCCTCCCCCTTGCCGAAGGCGTCGACGAGGGCCGGGTCGTTCGTGAAATGCGCCAGCACCCGCAGTTCGATCTGGCTGTAATCCGCCGATAGGAGCTTCCACCCTTCCTCGGGCAGGAAGGCCCGGCGTATCTCGCGGCCCAGATCCGTGCGGATGGGGATGTTCTGCAAATTGGGGTCCGAACCACTCAGCCGGCCCGTGGCGGCGACCGTCTGGTTGAAGCGCGCGTGGATGCGGCCCGTCTGCGGGTTCACCAGCTCGGGCAGGGTATCCACATAGGTGCTCTTGAGTTTGGAGAGCTGCCGGAAACTCAAAATCTCCTGGGGAAGGGGATGCTGGGGCGCCAGCCTCTCCAGCGTGTCGATGTCGGTGGAGGGACCCGTTTTCGTTTTCCTGAACACCGGAAGGTTCAGCTTTTCGAACAGGATGACCCTCAACTGCTGGGTGGAGTTGATGTTGAACTCCTCACCCGCCAGTTCGTGGATGTAGCCGCGCATCTGCTCTAAGCGCAATTCGAGTTCTTTTCCCATGTTTTGCAAAAACTCCCGATCCAGCCGGATGCCCGCGCGTTCCATGTCGAGCAGGACGCGCAGGAGGGGAACTTCCATTTCCTCGAAAAGGTTCATCAGCCCGTCGTTTTTAAGCTGCGGGGCCATCTCCTCGGCCAGACGGTACGTGATGTCCGCATCCTGGCAGGCGTAAGGGGCCGCCGCGTCAACCGGCACATGGGAGAAGAGAATCTCCTTCGCGCCCTTGCCGCAAAGATCGGCGTATTTGATGGTCGTCACCCCGAAATACTCCTGCGCCAGATGGTCCATCCCGTGACTTCTGCGGCTCGAGAGCAGAAGATAGGAGGCGAGCATGGTGTCGAACAAGGGGCCGCGAACCTCTCGGCCGGCCTCTTTGAGCACCGCGATGTCGTATTTGATGTTCTGGCCGATTTTTTCGATTTCAGGGGATTCCAGGATGGGGGAGACTTCTTCGAGCACGTCTTCGAGCAGAAGCTGGGGGCCGGAATCCATCGTCTCATGACCCACGGGGACGTAGAACGCGCGCCCCGCACGGGCGGAGAAGCTAAAGCCCACGATTCGCGCCTTCATGGGGTCGAGCGAGGTGGTCTCCAGATCGAACGCGAAGCGTCCCGCGCCTTCGAGCTCTGTGATCATCGACCCCAGTTCATCGAGTGTGCGGATGACGTGATAGTCGCGCTCCTCCGCCTCGTATGGGGAGGCCGCTTCCTCGGGCGCATCCTCAGCCGCACCGGATTCACTGTAGCCGGGAAGCTGTTCGATGACGTTCTTGAATTCGAGTTCCTCGACGAAGAGTTTTCTGCCCGCCTCGATGTCGGCGTCGCCCAGACGGCACGACTCCAGGTTTCCTTCGAGCACCAGGTCGCGCTTGATGGTGCAAAGCGCCCGCGAGAGCCTCGCCAACTCCGCATTTTCCTCGATGCTCCGGCGCTGCTTTGGGCGTTTTATCTGATCGGTGGAGGCGAGCACCTCATCCAGCCCGCCGAACTGCCGGATCAGGGCGACGGCGGTTTTCTCACCGATGCCCGGCACGCCCGGAATGTTGTCCGCCGTATCTCCCATGAGCGCCTGGATATCCACGAATTTTTCGGGCGGCACGCCCCATTTGGCCTCGATTTCCGCCGGCCCCATCTCCTCGTTCTTCATCGGGTCCCAGATGCGCACGTTATCTGAAACAAGCTGCGCGAAATCCTTGTCGGCCGTGACCAGGACGACCTCGTAGCCCTCCGCTTCCGCGCGCGCGGCCAGCGTGCCGATGATGTCGTCGGCCTCGGCCCCCGGCTGGACGAGAAGCGGAACCCGCAACACCTCGATGACGCGGTGCATGTAGGGGATCTGCTCGACCAGTTCTTCCGGCGCGGCGTCCCTGTTCGCCTTGTAGGCGGGGTAGAGGTCGTGGCGGAACGTGGGCTCGGGGCGATCGAAGGCGACGGCGACGTACTCGGGCGAACGGTCGCGGATTACGTTCAAGAGCATTCTGGCGAAAGCCAGGGTGGCGCCCGTGGGCGCGCCCTTCGAGTTCGAAAGGCGCTGGCGCATCATGGCGTAATAGGCCCGGAACATGTAGCCCGAACCGTCGATGAGATAGATTTCTTTTTTTTCTTTCGTCATGTCTTATCACGTGAAAGAGGAAAGGAGGCGGTTTCGGTTCAAATTTGCACGGATGCGATTTTCCCGCAACTCAGGCCCACGTTTCGAGCCGCCGGCCCGGCTCTTTTATACACCCCCTCGTTCTCATTGTAATCTCGCGTATCGTATCCCCTCCGCCGCGCGGACGCATCGACGCGCCAGATCTTTCCCTTCCCCCTTGAGGCTCAAACCCGCCCGAGGAGAAGAGTTTGACCCGACCGGGGAGAGAGGAACGACGTATTTTGCAGGGGCAGCTCGCCAACCGTCCCTACGCAGGCGAGCGATACCGCATTCGCCGTCATGGCGCGGGTTTGGGGGTGCGGCGGGATTCCCCCGCCAACCGGTGAATCGAATCCACGCGGAATTTGTGAAAATATCGATAAATATCGATAAATTAACGAGGTATATCGATAAAAAAATAAAATTTATCTCATTGATATATATAAGGTTATGCGCGATTGTCCCTCTTTCATGCAGGAAGACGGGGGGCTTTGCTCTTTCCCGCTTCCTTGATATCCTACCCGCGTTCGGAGCGTCTGTTCCCGTAACCCTAAAGCCGTGCAGGAGGAGTTCCCATCCATGACAGGATGCTGCGATAACGAGGGAGAGATAAAAAGCGCGGTTCGTGAGCTGTATGCGAAAGTCGCGACCGGGGAGGTCTCCTGCTGCGGGGACGTAAAGCCTGAGATGCCCATGGGCGCTGCGAACGTCGAAAGCATCGGTTACGCGAAAGAGGCCGTGGAGCAGCTTCCGGGAGACGTCTTAAGCGCCAATGCGGGCTGCGGGAACCCCATTGCGGACGCGCATCCCAAACCGGGCGAGACGGTGCTGGATTTGGGCTCGGGCGCGGGGCTGGACTGTTTTCTCGCCGCGAAGGAGGTGGGGCCTCATGGGAGCGTCATCGGTCTGGACATGACGGACGCCATGCTGGAAAAAGCAGAGAAAAACAGGCAAAGCCTGGGCGTTCACAACGTCTCGTTCCGAAAGGGCGAGATGGAGAACATGCCGCTTGAAGACGGCGCGGTAGACATCGTCATCAGCAACTGCGTCATCAATCTCTCGCCGGACAAGGCGGCCGTGTTCCGCGAATCTTTCCGCGTCCTGCGCGAGGGCGGACGCTTCGTGGTTTCAGACGTCATCCAGGTGGCCGAACCCGCCGGAGACGCCACCTCCATCGCGGATTGGTGCGCGTGCATCGCGGGCGCCATCCGAGACGACGCGTATATCGCCGCGCTGCGCGAGGCCGGTTTCGTCGACGTGGAAATCATCAGCCGAAAGCCCTACGTCGCCCCCGAACTCGCGAGCGCGACCATCCGGGCCGTCAAGCCCTGAGTTTTTCTGCCTTTGGCGACGCAGAAATCTTGAGAATTCATCGCATACACCCTGTCTCACTCCATCGGCCAGACGACCTTCATCATTGACACCCCTCGTTCACGGGTGCTAACAATCCGGGTCGGCCCTTCCACTTATGGAGATGACGAGAATGCACATCGACGCTCACTGCCACATATACCCGGATGAATACTTTGAAATTCTGGAAAAAGAAGGTCCGCGCTACGGCGTCAGGCTCATCACCAACGCTGAAGGCCAGCGCGTCGTGGACATCAAGGGCATGATGCACCCGCCCATCGAGCCTTTAACCAACGTCGAACTGCGCCTCCAGACCATGGCCGAAATGAAACTCGACATGAACATTCTCTCCTTCTCATCGAACCCGGGCGTCTACTGGGCGGATGACGGACTGGCGGTGGAACTCTGCCAGGCGGCGAACGACGCCTACGCCGACATTATCGAGAAACATCCGACCAAATTTCATGGCCTGGCCTCCCTGCCTGCGCAGAACGTCGACCTCTCGGTGAAGGAACTCGATCGTTCCGTCAACAAGCTGGGGCTCAAGGGCGGGTTTCTGAGCACGAACGTGAACGGCCGGTATCTCGATGACGAGAGTTTTTACCCACTCTACGAGGCTGCCGCAGGCATGGACGTGCCCATCATCGTTCATCCGGCCAACCCGGCGGGCAAGGAACAGATGAAGGAATACCACCTTTTCAACCTGGTCGGGTTCCCGACGGAGAGTGCGAACTGCATAGGCCGCCTGATTTTCTCGGGCCTTTTCGACAGGCTGCCGAACCTCACCTTCATCTTCTTACACGGCGGGGGAACCGCGCCCTACCTCATCGGCCGTTTCGGGCATGGCTGGAAGGTGCGGCCCGAGTGCGAAAAAATATCGCGCTCGCCACTCGAATACCTCCGCTCGAACTTCTATCTGGACATGCTGGTGTTTCATCCGCCCGTCGTGCGCTTCCTCGTGGACACGATGGGCAGCGAACGGGTCGTGCTGGGCACGGACCTGCCCTATGACATGACGGACACCGAGGCGGTCGAAACGCTCCGGCAATCGGGATTGAGCCAGGAGGAATACGAGAACGTCTCACACAAGAACATTCAGTCCCTGTTGAACCTCTAAGCGGACCTCGCCCGAACCGATGTGGCCATCCTGGGATATCACGCTTCTCATTTTCGCCGCAGGACTGCTGGAGGGAGCCGCTGGTATCGACTTCGGCCTGTTGGCGACCCCGGCGCTGGGCGCTCTCATCGGGGTGCGCGATTCCGTGCTCACCCTCGCACTCCCGAACCTCATCCTGGTGGCGATTCGCGCTATCGGAGGCGGGGTTCCCGCCCCGTCGCTCAAACGCCTCATGCCTTTTCTGGGCGCGGGCGCGGCGGGCGCCGCCGTGGGCGTACTGACCTTGATCTCCAGCCCGCCCACGTTCCTCAAGTGGTCGGTGGGCGTTCTCGTCCTGTTGTTCGCCGCCTACAGCATCTCGCGCCAGAGAGTACAACTCGACATGCGCGATGAGACCTTCTTCACCTACCTGGCCGGATTCTTCGCGGGCGGCCTGAGCGGCTTCTCATACGCGGGCAATCCCTTGAGCATCATGTATCTCGACAGCACGGGCGCGGGCCGCGCCCGGATGATGCGGCTCACCTATACGAGCGCGCTGGTGTTCGGGAGCGTTCAGATAGCCATCCTGAGCGGCTCGGGCGCGCTCGGGGCTTTTGAATCGGCGCGCTCCGCGGTGTCGATTCTGCCCGCCGTCGCCGGATTTTTACTGGGAAGATTGTTGCGCGGACGCATCCCGCCCGCCATCGGCTTCGCGGTTGGTCTGGGGCTGATGATAGCCGCAGCGCTCGCTCTTTTGATTTTCGGGCCTTCGGGGTGGAAGTGAGGAGGTCGAATTGAGGCCGCGTCTGGATGCTTTGAGAAATCAGCCTAAGGGAAAAACTTCTACACCACGCTTGCGCGCAGTAGATGGTGTAGGTGCAGCACGCCCGCCAGACGCTTATCCGGGCCTGAAGTGACCGCCAGGGACGTAATGGTGCCCGCCTCCATCACCTGAACCGCCGCGGCGGCCATTTCGTCCGAGTCAATCGTCTTTGGATCGAGCGTCATCAAATCGCTGGCCGTAAGCTCAGGCAGATCCTCGGTATTCTCCAGCGCGCGCCTCAAGTCCCCGTCCGTGATGACGCCGCACAGTTCATTCTCCGCGCTCATCACGCACGTCATACCCAGCCTCTTGGCGCTCATCTCGCGCACGACCTGCGCCAGGGGAGCCGCTTCGTCCACCTGCGGGACATCATCGCCCACGGCCATCAGCTCTTTCACGCGAATGAGCTTTTTCCCCAGCGAACCTCCAGGGTGAAAACGCGCGAAATCCTCCGGCTGAAACCCCCTCGCTTCCAGAACGGCCATCGCGAGCGCATCGCCCATGGCCAGGGAGGCGGTGCTGCTCGCCGTGGGGGCGAGTTGAATCGGGCAGGCTTCTTCTTTCACGTGAATGTTCAACACGGCCTGCGCCGCGCGCCAGAGCGTTGAGTTCTCGCTGCCGGTGATGGCGATGAGCGGCGTACCCATGCGGGCGAAGACGGGCAGAATGCGCACAACCTCGTCGGTTTCACCGCTATAGGACAGCGCGACGATGACGTCGTCTTTCGTCACCATGCCCAAATCGCCGTGAACGCCCTCGGCGGGGTGGAGAAAATAAGACGGCGTGCCCGTGCTCGCGAGAGTGGCGGAAATCTTCTGCCCGATCAGCCCGCTCTTCCCCATACCGGTGACCGCCACCTTGCCCCTACATCCCAAAACGATATCGACCGCCTTGATAAACCCTTCATCCAGTCGCTCGATGAGTCCGGAGAGCGCCTCGGCCTCAATCCGTAGCGTGCGGGCTCCCCGCTCGACGGGATTCATCGAAGATACTGTTTTTTGAGAATCCAGAACCGATCCTCCTCGGAAATGTCTGGCGGAAAAATATCACCTTGGCCCTTGAGTGTCCACGAGGGGCTTTTCGAGACCGGACCTGACAGGCCAAGTCTTTACTCCCACCGCCCCCCATGCTAGAAATTATAGTCAGAACACGTTGTGAATACGAACCTCTATTGGGTGCAGGGAAAATAAGCACCACCGCAGGAGAATCACAGGAGCACCCGAATCATGTCCGGTCATTCCAAGTGGAGCACCATCAAGCGGAAAAAAGGCGCGCTCGACGCCAAGCGTGGTAAGATTTTCACCAAGCTCATCAAGGAAATCACCATTGCGGCCCGGCTCGGCGGGGGAGACCCCGACGGTAACCCCCGCTTGCGCACGGCCATCCAGACGGCGAAAGGGGCCAACATGCCCCAGGACAACATCGCGCGCGCCATCGCCAAGGGAACGGGCGATCTCGAGGGTGTGAATTACGAGGAATACGCCTATGAATGCTACGGCCCCAACGGGGTGGCCATCCTCATCGCGGTGCTCACCGACAACCGCAACCGCACGGGTGCGGAAGTCCGCCATACATTGACGAAGAACAACGGCTCCATGGCGGAGCCGAACGCCGTGGCGTGGAATTTTGAAAAAAAGGGATTGTTGCTGGTTCCACAAGAGGCCGTCGACGAGGAATCACTCATGGAACTGGTACTAGAAGCGGGGGCGGAGGACCTGGAACCCGCCGATGACTTGTTCGAAATCCATACCTCGCCGGATGCGTTCGAGTCGGTACGCGAAGCGCTCGAGAAAAACAAAATCCAGACGGAATCCGCCGAAATCACCATGCTGCCCAAATCAACGGTGAAGCTCGAAGGCAAGCAAGCGGAACAGATGCTTCGCCTCATGGAAGCGCTCGAGGATAACGAAGACGTGCAGAACGTCTATGCCAATTTCGACATTTCCGAAGAACAGATGGTGGAAGCATCCACATAAACGCTGAACCCACCGCCCGTGGGGTCTTCTTTTGCCGCAACCTGAAAACACATTCCGCGTTCTGGGCGTCGACCCCGGTCTGGGCGTGACGGGCTATGCCGTCTTGCGCCTCGATGGGAACGAACACGAACCGCGCCTGGTGGATGGCGGCGTGCTCAAAAACAATACGAGCGCGCCCATCGAGAAGCGCCTCTATGAATTGCACCAGGATCTCTCCTACATCATCGAGAGGCACGAACCCGACGTCATGGCGGTGGAAAACCTCTACAGCCACTACAAGCACCCCCGCACTTCCATCATCATGGGGCACGCTCGGGGGGTGATCTTCCTCGCCGCGTCTCAGGCGGGCGTCGATGTGGTCAGCTACGCGGCCACGGAAATCAAAAAATCGCTCGTCGGCGCCGGACGCGCCACGAAGGCGCAGGTGCAGCGCATGGTCCAGCAAAGAATGGGACTGGCCGATTTGCCCGAACCCGCGGACGTGGCCGACGCCATCGCCGCGGCGTATTGCCACATCGATCGCAGCTACCTGAGGCGCGCCCAGGCGGTCGGGAGAAGCGCATGATTCGCCGGATATCGGGAGAGATCATCGACGTTCAGACCGATTGCGTCATCCTCAAAATATCGGCCGGCATCGCGTATGAGATCCAGGTGGGCGGATACGCGGTGCATGAACTTCAGGCGCTCATGGGCGCGCGCGAGGCAGTGGAACTCCACACCCACCATTACCTGGAAGGAAACGTGGCCACGGGCCAGCTTTTGCCCCGTTTGGTGGGTTTCCTCTCGGCGGAAGAAAGAGCGTTTTTCCTCTCTTTCATCAAAGTGCCCGGCATAAGCCCCAAAAGCGGGGTGCGGGCGATGAGCCTCCCTCCCCTTCAGATCGCAGAAGCCATCGCGGCGGCGAACACCGTCATGCTCACCAAATTGCCCGGAATCGGCAGGAAAAAGGCCGAACAGGTGATCTCCACACTCAGAGAGGAAATCGCGGAACTTCAACTGGCGCGCGATATCTCGCTTACGCCGGTCGAACACCGTGACGCAACGCCCCTGCACGGCGACGTCATGGCCGTGCTGGTGGGCCAGTTGGGCTACCGGACGCCCGAGGCGGAAAACCTCGTGGAGCGCGCCGTCTCTTCACTGGGGGCGGACGCGGAGGCCGAGGCCATCCTCGAAGAAGTGTTCCGGCTGGGCCGATAGAGAGGACGAGGGAGAAAACATGGTCATCGAGCGGCGCGTGAGCGCGAAGGCGGCGAGTCCGGCGGAGGAGCGAACCTTCACCTCGCTCAGACCCACGAAGCTCAAAGAATACGTGGGCCAGACCGACCTCGTGGCCAAGCTGCGGATTGCGCTCGAAGCCTCCCGGAGGAGAGACGAACCCCTGGGCCACATTCTCTTCCACGGGCCGCCGGGTCTGGGGAAAACCACCCTTTCGCACATCATCTCCGAAGAAATGGGGACCCGCCTCGTGAAAACTTCAGGCCCCTCCCTCTCGAGGCCGGCCGACCTCATGGGAATACTCACGGGTCTCCAACAGGGCGACGTGCTGTTTATCGACGAGATCCACCGGATGCCCAGCGCGGTGGAAGAATTCCTCTATCCCGCGATGGAGGACTACCGCGTGGATTTCGTCGTCGACCGGGGGGCCATGGCCCGCACCATCAATTTTCCCCTGAAGATATTCACGGCCGTGGGCGCCACGACGCGCCCCGGCGCTCTGACCGCTGCTCTCAGAGAGCGCTTCTATCTCGTCTACCACGTGGATTTCTACTCCGAGGAAGAACTCGTGCAGATACTCCTGCGAAGCGCGGCCCGCCTGGACGTGCCGATTGAAAAAGAGGCGGCGCGCGAACTCGCCCGAAGAAGCCGGGGCACGCCCCGGACGGCGAACCGGCTCCTGCTTTGGACGCGCGATTTCAGCCAGGCGCGGGGCGACGGCGCCATCGGCCTCTCCACCACGCGCGAGGCCCTCGCTATGGAGGGTGTGGACGAGCTGGGTCTGGACGGGCTGGACAGAAAATATCTCCGGACGATTATCGACCAATACGGTGGCGGCCCCGTGGGCGTGGAGGCCATCGCCGCCACCATGAACGAGGAGTCCGACACCCTCGTGGACATGGTGGAGCCTTTCTTGCTGCGGACGGGTTTCGTGCAGAGAACGCGCGGCGGGCGGCGCGCCCCCTCGGCGACGTATTCGCATCTTGGAGTCGCACTGCCCAAAGGCGTCCAGAGAGAGCTTTGGGACGCCAGCGCGAAGGATGAGAAAACCGATACATCCCCGTAAGGAGAAAACCCCGGATGGAGCCTTTCGGCGGTTTTGGAAAAACGCTGATTCTGCTCGGCGCGGTGCTGATGGTCTTGGGAGTGGTGTTTCTCGTGGCGCCCAAGATTCCGTTTCTCGGGAAACTGCCCGGCGACATCCACCTGCGCGGGAAGAACTGGAGTTTTTCATTCCCTGTAGTGACCTGCATCGTGATCAGCATCGTGCTGACGCTGCTTCTGAATTTTTTTTCGAGAAGATGAACGAAGCCAGAAGACCTCGTTAGCGTGCGCTACTTCCAGCCCCCGCCGCCGTTCACGTACACGGTGTCCGCCGTCATGAACGCACACGCATCCGAGCACATGAACAACACCAGTTCGCCGATTTCCTCCGGCGTGCCGAAGCGGCCCATCGGTATCTGGCTCCGCATCGACTCCTTGAGTTCCTGCGAGGAGACGTCGTGAAACGGCGTGTCGATGGGACCCGGCGATATGGACATGCACCGGATGCCCCTGTCCGCATATTCGCGGCCCACGCCCATGCTCATCGTCACCACCGCTCCCTTGGCCGCCGCGTAGTGCACCGAATGACCCGGCCCCCCGCGCTTGTGCGCCATGCTTCCGATGTTGACGATGACGCCCCCGCCGTTTTCGAGCATCTCGGGAATCGCGGCCTGCATGCAGTAGAAAACCCCCTTGACGTTCAGGTCGAACGTCCTGTCCCACAGGTCGTCTTCTATTCCTAAAAAATCGGAACGACGCAGAGCGGCGCCTGCGGAATTGAGCGAAAAATCGACCCGGCCGAACCTCTCCTTGGCGCGCCTCGTCATGGCGAACGCCTCCTCGCGCGAGGTGACGTCCACCTTCATGTGAACGCCCCGGCCCCCGTTCTCCGTAACGCGCTCGGCGACCTCGGCGGCACCTTCCTCGTCCAGGTCCGCGCAGAAGACGTTGGCCCCCTCACGCCCGAATATGAGGGAGGTCTCCTTGCCGATGCCGCTGGCCGCACCGGTGACGATAATGGTTTTTTCCACGAAATAATCAGGTGTCTTGGGCATCGAATGACTCCATTGATCGGGAGGATCTCACCCTCCCCGGTTTACGTGTTCATGTCGGCGGTGATGATGCGCTGCATCTCGTATTCCTCATCCGGCACGATCCCCGGAATCGGCTTGCCCGCCAGAAAGCACAAGACGTTTTCCGTTGCGTCCAGCTCCATTTGCAGGCGCGCAGAACGCGCGCGCGCGCCGAGATGCGCGGTGAGAATACAGTTGGGCGCTCCCGCGAGAACTCCCCGGTAGGGTTCCTCGGGGAAAACGTCGATCCCGGCACCCCCCAGATGGCCGGAGCGCAGCGCGCGGGCGAGCGCCTCGTCGTCCACGATGACGCCCCGGGCCGTGTTGATGAGAAAAGCGCCTTTTTTCATCAGCGCGATCTCCTCTTCACCCACCATGTGGATGGTCGCCGGCGTGGCGGGAACGTGTAAGGAGACGGCGTCGGCGCGGCGGTAGATTTCTTCTTTTTCGGCCCATTTCACGCCGTAGCGCTCGCCGAATTCCGCATCGGGCGCCAGGTCGTTCGCGATGATTTTCGCCCCGAAACCAGAAACATGGCGTATTACCCGCTTGCCGATTCGCCCCACGCCGATGATGCCCAGGGTGATCTCATCGAGTGTCCGGCCCATGTACTGGAGCCACTCGCCGCGCAAGAGCGCGTTGTGGGAATGGTGAACGCCGCGTAAGAGTGAGAGCAGATGGCTCAGCGTCAGTTCCGCCACGGCTTCCGAGTTGGCTCCGGGAGTGTTCGCAACGAGAATATTTTTCTCCCTCGCCGCGTTCAAATCCACCGTTTCGAGACCCACCGTGGCGCGCGATATGAGCCGCAGCCCTTTCGCAATATCCAGTATTCTCGGCGTGAACGGCTCGAGCCCCGCAATGACGGCGTCGAAACCACCGGAAATCATCTCGGCGAATTCATCCTCGTTCGGCCGCTTGCCCAGCGTATTGCGCACGTATTCCACGCCTGCGCTTTCGAGCACCTCGATGGGCTTCGGGTCAATTTCCCCGAACGGCGTTGTGGAGACGAGTACGCGGGGAGCCATGGACAACCTCCCAAAAGACATGAGAAACGAAACCAGAACCGCCGGGCGGCTGGTGCACGAATTATCGCAATGGGTTAAAGTATGGAAAACCCAGCGGAGATTACATGCCCCGGTGAAGCGCTGTCAAACTCAAGGGGGCATCTGATAGAATCGACAATCATCCCCCGGCGGAAGAATTGCGCCTTTTCTCTTGTGGCGCGACCGCCTTTGCAAATCGAGCCGGCGGAGCGATGCGAGAATAGAAAACCGAAATGGAGATTGGAATGAGTTGAACAGAAGATGCGTCGGGCATGTCTTCTCGCTCGACCTTTAGCAGGAAGCCGTCTGGATGATCGAGGGCGAGGCGCTTTTCGCCTTGATGAACAGGAGGAAAAAAATGGGTCCCCAAATCGCGGCGAGTGAGTCATACGAAACGCTGATGGATCTGAAATACGATAAACAGATCATCGACAAAATCAAAGCCCTCACGCCACAGATGGCCGAAATGGCGGCTGAAATCGACCGCGAAGGCCGCTTCCCCACCGAGAACTACAAATTACTCACCGACGCAGGCCTGAACGCCCTGTGCATCCCCGAAGAATGGGGCGGTTCGGGTGCGAATTCCCTCACCTACAACATGGCGCTCGTCGAACTGGGCAAGGCGTGCGCCTCCACCGCCCTCACGTGGAACATGCACCAGACCTGCGTGAACCTCTTCTTCGCCCTAGCGAACGAGGAGCAGAAAAAACGGGTGCTACCCGACATCGTCGAAAACGGAAAGCTGTTCTCCTCCGTCACGGCGGAACGCGGCATGAGCTTCCGTCATCTGGTAACGCTCAAGACCATCTTCTCTCCCGTCGAGGGCGGCTACCGCTTAAGCGGCAGGAAGATTTCCGCCTCGATAGGCGAGTACGCCGATTATTACTTCACCACCGGGTTTTTAGAGGGGAAGAATACCGCTGCGGAAGCCATCATGACCGCCGTGCTCCACAAGGATTACGGAGGCTCATCCGTGCAGGTGGTGTGGGACACCATGTCGATGCGGGGAACGGCGAGCGATGACATCATCTTCGAGGATACCTTCGTGCCGCATGAAGACATCCTGGGGGGTGAGAACTTCATCGGCGCGCTGGGGAAAATCGACATCACCATGTTCCACCTCGGGTTTGCCGCCGCTTATTTGGGCATCGCGGAAGGGGCCTACGATCACCTGGTCGAGTATGTGAAAACAACGCAGTACCCGCCCAACCCCGAGCCGCTGAGCCACAACGAGATGTACCAGAGCAGCATCGGCGAGTTGAGCTCCGAGCTCAGAGCCGCGCGAATGCTCCTCTACGAGGCATGTCACGTGAAAGAACAAGGCGACGGCATGGCGAACCAGAACACGGTGAAAACCGTCATGCAGTCCAAATACATCTCGTGCGAGGTCTGCGCCAAGGTGGTGCAGCACGCGATGCGGCTCGTGGGGGGCCGCTCCGTCGCGCGACGCTATCCGTTCGAGCGATTCTACAGGGAGGGCATCACCGGCGTGGTGATGCCGCCGGCGAATTCGCGCTGCATCGAGGTGGCCGGCTGCATCGAATGCGGGATCACGGGCATGATACTGCAATACGGCTAGGGCGCATCTCCTCCGCCGCATGGCGCGCACTGATTGGGGCATGCTTCGTCAGCAAGAAGTTTCCAGGTGTCCGAGTAACGGTAATATGGATCACGGCAATTGAACCCTGGAGGAATGATCACCGGGAGCGGTACCGTAAGTCTTACTCGAGCAACGAAATAGGACGGCGTCCGGCGAACCCCGTTTCGTAGCGGTGAAAATGTTCGATGTCGACCTCGCCGAGCTTCCAGCAGTAGTAATAGCCGTCTCCCGAGTCGAAATCCGCCAGCCATAAGCCTTTGACTTCCACCCCGAGGTTTCTGACGGCCTTCACCCACTCGCCAACCGCGTCATTCATGAGTCCTTCGAGGCGCTTGACATCGCGCGACTCTTCGAGGATTTCCAGTTGTTCGCGCATCTCCTCAACGACATCGTAGTAATGCTGCGTCACTTCCTTGACCTGCGGCAGAAGGGCACGGGCTTCCTGCAGCGTAAAGATAGCCATCATGGTTCCTTTGCAATACGGCCAGGGTTTATCTGCTTCCTCCGGGGACATCCCAGCCCAAAAAAGCCAAGCGGACGCGGGCCGCCTTCGTGAGACGCCCACCCTTTGAACGGGGTTTTCTCACTCTCCCCTGCGCTGAGAGAATTTTCTCCCGAAAATGCCAGACGCAATCACGTTCCTCTGCGCCTGGGTGGTGCCGCCGCCGATGGTGAACATCCGCACGTCGCGCGCCATGCGCTCAATCGGCAAATCGCGCGAATAGCCCGCGGCTCCAAAAATCTGGAGCGCGTCGTTCGTCACCTTGATAGATGCTTCCGCCGAAAACGTCTTGGCGATGGCGGCGAGGTGCATGTCGGGAAAACCCGTTTTGGGGTCTTCCTGCACCGCCGCCCGGTGGAGCAGGAGCCGCGCGGCGTCGAGTTGAATGCGCCCATCCGCCAGAATCCATTGAAGCCCCTGAAACTCGGCGATCGGGCGGCCGAACTGGTGGCGCTTTTTCGCGTATCCCACCGCCTGGGCGAAGGCGCCCTCGGCGAGCCCCAAAGCCACCGTGCCGGCTCCCACCCGCTGTGCGTTGTAGGCGGCCATCAGGCGCCCAAATCCCACCGTCACCAGGTTTTCCCGGGGCACACGGCAATTCTCAAAGATCTCCTCACTCTCGGGGATTCCCCTCAAGCCCATCATGAAGGCGCGATCCCCGATACGGAAGCCCTCTGCACCCAACTCCACGATCAGGGCGCCGATTCCCTGCTCATCCCCCCCGTGCACCACGCGGGCGAAGACGAGGTTGATGCGGGAAACCCCCGCGCCGGTAATCCACTTCTTCTTGCCGTTCAGGATGTACTCATCGCCATCAAGGACGGCCCTCGTCGTCATGTCGGTGGCGGCGCTTCCCGCCTCGGGCTCTGTGATGACGATGGCGGGTTTGTCCCCTGCGAGCACCATCGGCAGATACTTTTTCTTCTGCTCCTCGGTCCCGTACTGGATGATGGCCCCCACCACGCCCATGTTGCTGTCCACCACGATGCGCCCCGTGATGCCGCAGACCTTGGCCATCTCCTCGACCACCAGGACGGCCTCTATCAGTGGGCGCTCAGGCCCGCCGAATTCCTTGGGGATGTTCATTCCCATGAAGCCGGCATCCGCCAGAATCTTGGCGTTTTCCCAGGGATATTCCTCGGTCTGATCCCAGAACGCCGCCTTGGGCGCTATTTTACTCGTGGCGATTTCGCGGGCTTTTTGCTGGATTTCTCGTTGAGAGTCCGTGAGGTCGAATTTCACCGCCGCCTCCTTTCAGCTAGAAGGATGGAGCAAAGGATTAGAATGATCTTTATTTTCCCTTAAAATGCGGCGTTCTTTTCTCCTTGAAGGCGCGCACGCCCTCCTCGGCGTCTTCAGTCTCCAGGAGGCGCTTTAAGATCACGTCGCCGAAGCGAAGGGCGTCCTCCATCGTCATGTCGCGCGCGCGGACGGTAATCTCCTTGATGGCGCGCACCGCCAGGGGCGCGTTCGCCAGCACCTGACGCGCGATCTTCTCCGTCTCCTCCAACACGTTTTCTTTCGGCGCGACCTTGTTCACGAGACCGAGCCTGAGCGCGGTCTCCGCGTCGATGGGCTCGCCGGTGAACAGATGGTAGTGCGCAAGGTTGAAGGGCAGCAGCTTCGCCAGGAGAATCGGCCCGCTGACGGAGGAGATGCCGCGCACGACCTGGGGCCAGCCGAGCTGCGTATCTTCAGCCATGACGCGCACGTCGCAGGAGAGCGCGATGCCCGCTCCTCCCGCCAGACAAAACCCGTTGATCGCCGCAAAGCATGGCTTGTAGAGTTCCATGATGACCTGATAGAGGTCGGAGACGGGTTTGACTTCTCGGTCCTCGGGCGGCGGCTCGGTGAGGTCATGCCCGCTCGAAAAAGCTTTTCCCTCGCCTGTGATCAGACAGCCCCAAACGCCGGGGTCGCGTTCCATCTCGTCGAAGAGCGAAAAAATGCGCTCGCTCATCTCGTGATTGATCGCGTTCATCTTCTCCGGCCTGTTCAGCGTGATACAGGCCAGCTTGTCTTTCACCTCATATTCGACCAGCGCCATGCCACCCTCTCTTTCTCGTATACTCAACCGCCCGGCAGATGCGGCATCAACTCATCTAACGTCTTCACTTCCAGATCCGCCGTCACGTCCGGGTCCCCCGCAATCATGCCCCAGCGGTTCACCCACACGGTGGCCATGCCCACTTTCTGGCCGCCCGCGATGTCCGTTCTCAAATTATCCCCCACCATGACGGCGTGGCGCGCCTCCACGCCCAACTCATGAAGCGCTTCTTCAAAGAGAAAAGGTTCGGGCTTTCCAAAAAAAACCGGCTCCCTTCCCGCCGCCGCCTGCACCGAGGCCACAATGGCTCCCCCGCCGAGGGAGAACGAGCCGTCCTCTCTCGGCAAGCGCACGTCGGGGTTCATGGCGACAAAGTGCGCCCCCCGGCTGACCGCCCGGGCGGCTGCGCTCAGCGTCCGGTAGGTGAGATCCTCGTCCAGACCGACGAGGACGACTTCGGCCGCATCTTCCTCGTCATGCCCCAATATCTCGAAACCACCCGATGCGACCGCTCCCTTGAGCGAATCCGTCCCCAGCACGTACGCCCGACCAGATCCAAAGTTCTTCCTCAGAAACGAACCGACCCGATCCAGCGCGGCCACGATGAGGTTATCCCCCGGGTCCAGGCCGATCCCCGCCATGTGGGCGCGAATCTCCGCCGCCGTGCTGCGGCTGATGTTCGTGATGAAGCGATGGGGGAGGTTTCTCGCCTTGATGGCCCGCATCAACTCCACCCCGCCGGACATCACCTCGTCTCCGGCGAAAAAAACTCCTTCCAGGTCGAACACGAAAGCCTTTTTATCATGAAACATGACGGCCTCTCATATCGCCTTGCGCTCTTTTAACCGCTCGATTTCCTCATCGCCCAGACCAAGCACTTCCTTGAGCACTTCTTCGGTGTGCTCGCCCATCAGGGGAGGCGGCGAAGGCGTCGCGCCCCAGGTGCCCTCCATCTTGACGGGCGTGTTGAACGTCTGCATCTTGCCGAGTTCGGGGTGGGTCATCTCCACCACCATCTCTCGGGCGCGCGTTTGGGGATCGTTGAGCGCCTCGTCGATGCTCTGAATCGGCCCGCAGGGAACGCCGTGCGCCTCGATTTTCTCTATCCAGTACGCCGCCGTGTTCGTCTTGTAGACTTCCGAGAGTTTCGCATCCACGTATTCGCGATTCTCGAGGCGGGTGGGGCGATCCTTCATCCTGGGGTCATCCTTCCATTCGGGATGACCCAGCGCGTCGCAAAGACCCTGGAAGAAATGATCCAGAATCGCATCGAGCACAAGCCACTTCCCGTCGCCACACTGATACGAGCCGATGGGAACGGCGGATGCGTGGCCCGTGCCCATCGGCTCGGCCACGTCGCCCGCCGTCAGATAGTATTGCGAACGGTAGCTTGCGAGATAGAGTTGAGAATCCAGGAGCGAGACGTCCACCTTCTGGCCGACGCCCGTCTTCTCGCGCTTGTAGAGGGCCGCCAGAATCCCGTGTGCAGCGAACAGGCCCCCGCCCATGTCCCCCATCGGCACGCCCAGGCGCACGGGCGGCCTGCCCGGCTCACCGGTGAAGCTCATGATTCCGCCGCGCCCCTGGATGATGAGGTCGAGAGCGGGCTTGTCCTTTTGAGGCCCCGTGAGTCCATAGCCGGTGACGGAGGCGCTGATGATTCGTGGATTCACCTTTTTGAGTGTTTCATAGTCCGCGCCCAGGCGTTCCAGTACGCCGGGGCGGTAATTGTCATAAACGACCTCGGAGCGTTTCACCATCTCGCAAAAAACGCGGTAGCCCTCCTCGTCTTTTAAGTTCAGAAAAATGCCCCGCTTGTTCCTGTTCAGGGCGATGAAGTAGGCGCTCGTCTCCCCCACGTAGTGCGGCGGCATCGTGCGGACGAGGTCGCCCCGGCCCGGTACTTCTATCTTGATGACGTCCGCACCCAGATCGGCCAGCACCATGCTGCCGTAAGGACCGGCGAGCAAGGCTGAAAGGTCGAGTATACGCACGCCCTCCAGCGGCTTTCCCAAAACTCATTCCCCCACAAAAAAAGATACGCCGCCGCTAGGCCGCGCCGGCCGCCACATTATTCCTGATATACGAAACGATTTCGGCCATGTCCGCATGGTGGTTGAAGACTTCGGCGACGCCTAAAGATTTGAGCTCCGCCACGTCGCGCTCGAGAATGTTCCCCCCGAGTATGACGAGGCAATCATCGAGACCCTCTTCGGCCAATCTGGCCATGAGCCTGCGCGCAATCCCCATATAGGCGCCCGAGAGCACGCTCAGGCCGATGACGTCCACGTTCTCCTGAATCGCGACGGCGACTATCTGCGCATCCGTTTGCCTGAGACCCGAGTAGATCACCTCCATGCCGGCGTCCCTGAGCGCGTGGATGATCACCTTCACACCCCGATCGTGCCCGTCGAGGCCCGGCTTCGCCATCAGCACCCGTATGCGCTTCTCAGTTCTCGCCATCAAACCACCGAGGGCTCCATATAGCTTCCGAACACGCCGCGCATCACCTCCGTCATCTCCCCCACGGTGAGGCGCGCGCGGGCTGCCTCCATTAAACAAGGCACCAGATTCTCTTTCGACTCACACGTTCTTTGCAGTTTTTCTAGTTGCGCGGCCACCTCTCCCGCATCGCGGGCGGCCTTCACCTCCGCAAGCCGCGCCTTTTGTTTTTCGAGGGTGGAATCGTCCATCTCGTAGAGGCCCTCGCCCGCGCTCATGCGGTCTTCCTCTTCTGAGGTGAACTTGTTCACGCCCACCCACACCTGCTCGCCTGCCGCAATCTTCTGCTGATGCTCATAGGCCTGGCGCGCCAGCAGCCTCTGGATCTCGCCGCTCTCGATGAAGGGAACGATTCCCCCGCGCGATTCGTAATCATCGACGATTGCCTGAATCTCCTCTTCCACCTGATCGGTCACGGCTTCCAGCGCAAAGCTGCCCGCCAGCGGGTCCACGGTGTCGGCCACGCCGCTCTCATGGGCGATCACCTGCTGAATCCGGAGCGCCGTGCGAATGGACTCGTCCGAGGGAATCTCGAATGCCTCATCGAAGCACGCCATATTGACCGAGCGCGTGCCGCCCAGAACGGCTGCCAGGGTAAAGAGCGTCTGGCGCACGATGTTGTTGAGCGGTTCGCGCGCCGCCATGCGGCTGCCGCAATTGCCGGTCGAGAACTTGAGCTGCATGGTTTTCGGGTTTTTCGCGCCGTATTTCTCCTTCATCGTGCGCGCCCAGATGCGCCGCGCCGCGCGCAGCTTGCCGATGGATTCGAGCAGATTGAACGGCCCGACGCCTCCGCCCACGGAGAGGTGAAACGACATCGTGGGCACAAAATCATCCACGTGGAGGCCGCGCCCGGTGAGTTCGCGTATGTAGGCCAGGGCGTTCAGTATCGGGAAGGCGACGTCCTGCGCGAGGGTGGCGCCCGTTTCCGCGATGTGGGTGGCCGAAACGCTGATCGCGTTCACGCGCGGGCAGTGCTTCGCGTTGTACTCGATGATGTCGGCCACCAGGCGCATGGAGGGTCTTGGGGGGAATATCCACGTGCCCCGGCCGATGTATTCCTTGAGCATGTCGTTCTGAAACGTGCCGCGCAGCTTCTCCAGCGCCACCCCCTGGCGCTCGGCGGCGATGAGCCAGAACGCCTGGATGATGGCGGCTGTGGAGTTGATGGTGTGCGAGACGCTCACCCGCTCCAGCGGTATTCCCTCGAAAATACCGGCCATGTCCTCAACGGTATCCACGGCGACGCCCAGGCGTCCCACGTCGTCCACCGCCGCCTCGTCGTCCGAGTCTAGCCCCAGTTGGGTGGGGAGATCATAAGCCATCGAGAGGCCCGTCTGGCCGTTTGCGAGCAAAAAATGAAACCGTGCGTTGGTGTCCGCCGAGGTGGAAAAACCCGCGTACTGGCGCATCGTCCAGAGCGAACCCCGGTACATCGTGGGGTAGATGCCCCGCGTGTAGGGGTATTCTCCCGGCGCGCCGAGTTTATCGCGGTACGCCGCATCCGGCGCTTCCGGCCCGTACACCACAGGCACGGGCTTGCCCGAGTTATAGGCCGCCTCACGGATGGGACGCTCTTTTTTCGCGCCGTTATCCCCGGCTTTCGCCATCGTTCACTCCTGCGCCAAGCGAACCGAAACCCACTCTCATGCGAGAACGCAAAGGGGAGAGAAACATTTCCATATTGATTATCATACTCTCTTTTGAAGGCCAACGAGAATACACCCGCGCCCATTGACCCGGGGAGCCTCGATGGAGAGAATCGGGAAAAACCGACACCCCCAAAAAAGGAGAACCGACACATGAGCCAATCTCTTTTCGACCTGAGCGGTGCGAAGGCGCTCATAACGGGCGCTGCGCGCGGCATCGGACGCACGCTGGCCGAGGGGCTGGCCGCCGCGGGCGCAGACGTCGCCATCGCCGACATCGACCTGGGACCCGCCCAGGAGGCGAAAGAAGCCATCGAGGGCATGGGCCGTAAATGCGCGCTCATCCAGACCGACGTGACCGATATGGAATCAGCCGAGCGCATGGTGATCGAAGCCGCCGCCGCGCTGGGCGGCCTCACCGTGCTGGTGAACAACGCGGGCACGAACGTGCGGAAAACTCTTTGGGATATCACCGAGGCGGATTGGGACAGGGTGCTCGACCTGAACTTAAAGAGCCTCTTCTTCATCACGCGGCGCGCGGGCGAGGAGATGAAAAAAGCGGGCGGCGGCAAGGTGATCAACATCTCCTCTCTCATGGGCTGGTCGGTGTTCAGAAACCCGCGCAAACAGTGCTACGGGCCCTACACGTCTTCCAAAAGCGGCGTCATCGGCCTCACCCGCGTTTTCGCCTCCGAGTGGGCGAAGGAGAACATCCAGGTGAACGCCATCTGCCCCACGTACATCGAAACGGATCTCACCGCCTCCCTCCAGGAAGACAAACTCATCTACGACGCCATCTGCGACAGAACGCCCATGGGCCGCTTCGGGCAGATGAATGAACTCGTAGGCCCAGCCGTCTTTCTGGCCTCACAGGCGAGCAGTCTCGTCACCGGCACATCGCTCCTGGTGGACGGCGGGTGGTATGCCACCTGAAGAAGGGAGACGCGTTCTCCTGCTGATGACGACGGCCACCTACCGGGCATCCGCCTATATGGCGGCGGCGCAGGAGATGGGACTGCGCCTGACGGTGGGAACCGACAGGCCCGACCTGCTCGCCGAGTTGAACCCGGGCGGCTCCATCACGCTGGATTACAACGAACCCGAAGCGGGCGCGGCCTTAATCGAATCGTTCACGAAAGAGTTTCCCATCGACGCGGTCGCCCCGGTGGATGACGACACGCTCATCCTGGGCGCGATGGCGGCGGAAGCCTTGGGGCTCCCCTACCACCCCGTGGAGGCCGCCCGCGCGACGAGGAGCAAATACGAACTCAGAAAAGTCTTGTCCGAAGAAGGCCTCCCCTCACCCGCGTTTCGCCTCGTCTCCGCACAAGAAGAACCGGAAAAAATCGCCGCGGGACTCCGCTACCCTTGCGTGCTCAAGCCCACTTTTCTGGCCGCGAGCCGGGGCGTGATTCGCGCGAACGATGAGGCCGAGTTCGCTCGAGCCTACCGCCGGGTCGGCGCGATACTGGAAGACCCCGAGACCATCGCCCGGGGCGGCCCGGAGGCGCGGATGATCCTGGTGGAGGATTATCTGGAGGGCGTCGAGGTGGCCGTGGAGGGCCTCGTCGTGCGCGGCGAGGTCCACATTCTCGCCATCTTCGACAAGCCCGACCCGCTCGAAGGCCCTTTTTTCGAGGAAACCATCTACGTCACGCCCTCGAGACTGCCGGATGAAAGCCAAGCCAGAATCCGCGAGGAAACCATTCGCGCCGCCCGGGCGATCCGCCTGCGTGAGGGACCGCTGCACGCGGAACTGAGAATCAACGATGCGGGCGAAATCCGGGTAATCGACGTGGCGAGCCGCGCCATCGGCGGGAAATGCTCGGGCGCGCTCGAGTTCGGAGGCGGCGCCTCGCTCGAAAGCCTCATCCTCTCCCAGGCCCTGGGCGTGGCGCCGCCATCGGTGGAGCGGGAGAAAAAGGCTTCTGGCGTCATGATGATTCCCATACCCGGAGCGGGCATCCTGCAAAAGATTGAGGGCAAGGAGGACGCTCTCGCCGTGCCCGGAATCTTGGAAATAGACATATCCATCCACATCGGCGGCCGCGTCGTGCCGCTGCCAGAAGGAGAGAGGTATTTGGGGTTTATCTTCGCCAAAGGAGAGAGACCCGAAGAGGTGGAAGCCGCCCTGCGCTCAGCGCACGCGAAACTGCGCTTCGATATCGGGGAATAGAACAAAAAAAGGCCGACCAAACGGCCGGCCCCTTCATGTTTTCGCTCAAAAACTATTTTTTCGTCGGCGCGTAGTAGGGGTTCGAGCCCGATGCGTGGTCTGTGGTGTCGACCACCTGAATCTCGGGGTCGAGTTGCTGAAGCCGCGCCTCGACGCCGGACTTGAGCGTCACGTCCGCCATGCCGCAGCCCGCGCAGCCGCCGCCCATCTGCACGAACACGCGCTTTTCCTCCACGTCGAGCAGGTTGATGACGCCGCCGTGGGACGCGACGGCCGGGTTGATCTCCGTGTCGATAATCTCCTGAATCTGATCGAGGAGGGACACATCTCCCTCCGCCATCTCGCGCGTCACCTTGAACCCGCTCGTGGGGCCTTCGGTCACGAACTCGATTTGGGCCTTCTCAACCCTGGCGACGTGCTCGGATGAGGCGAAGACGCCCAGCAGTGGGTTCTCCACCCGGATGTACTGGGCCGCATCCTCATCCTTCACCAGGTCGAGCTTATAGCCGCCCTCGAAACTGATCAGGATTCCGGCGAAGCCGCCGCCGTTTTGCTCCATGATTTCCTTGACTTTATCCGCCGCCGCCTCGGTTATCTGCATGGCATCACTCCCGAATGATTTGTCTCGTATATGAGCGCCCGGGCATCAACTCCCCAAGCCCCTCAAGCATACCACGGCGCGCCCGAAAGGCAAAAGGAATATACGCATGCCCGCTTTCTTCGCGTCTCGACCGCGCTGGAGACGCTACAGCGGGGTTCGCTCCTTGATGTCTTCTTCGGTCACGTCTCCCGTGTAGACGTAGCCCGTCTCCTCCACGCTCCCGCTTCCGATGTAGATGCCCACCGCCTCGATGGGTTCGGTATCGCTCAGATTGTGGAGCCAGTGCTCCACCCCCTTGGGGATGTAATGAAAATGTCCGCCGCGCACCTCGACGCGATCAGGCCCCGCGCCCGCCAGACCGTGGCCGCTGATGATGTAGTAGATTTCCTCGCAATTATCGTGCCTGTGCTTCTTGTGCACGGCTCCGGGGAAAAACCGCGCGCGAAACAGCGTCGTATCGCTGCCGTTGCGCCTGCTCAAGGGGAGCCTGAAATCGGTGATCGACCATCCCTCCCCCTCGTTCATGTTCTCTTGCGGCACGTCGTCGAGATGCACCAGAATTCCCTCGGTCAGCCCCTCGCGCGGCATGTCGAGGTCCGCCTGCGTCACGTCGCCGTGAAACTCATAGCCCGTGCCCGCGACGCTCGGCGCGCCGAGATAAAACCCGACCACCATCGCTTCTTCGTCTTTCGTCTCGTTATAGAAGAAATGCGTCGAGCCCTTCGGCATAAGGCGGCAGTGGCCCTCGCGCACCTCGGCGCGCTCGTCGCCCTGGCCGACCACGCCGTTTCCCTTGAGGTAGACCGCGATTTCCTCACACTCGGTGTGTAAGTGTTTCGCGTGGGTGGAGCCGGGCCGGAAGATGGAGTGAAAGACGGTCGTCGAGCTTCCGTGCGCGCCGGTGATGGGCAGGCGAAACTCGGAGATCGCCCAGCCTTCTTTCTCCTCCATCCTCTCGGGGGCGATATCGTCTATATGAACCAGGGGGTATTGAAGCGTCATAAATTTCTTCCTCACAAAATGGTTGTTCTTTCAGGTGCGCTGCATCGCAGCGCTATTTGATCGCGCCCGTTCGTTGTTTCAAATCCTCATCTGTCACGGGCCCCATATATTCGAAGCCGCTCTCATCGAGTCCGCCCACGCCGATGTACCAGCCGGGGGCCGAGAGGTCTTCCGTATCGCTGATGTTGGCGAGCCAGTGCTCCGTGGCGGCGGGGATGTAGTTGACGTCCCCGGCGAACACTTCACCCCGATCGTTACCGATTCCGGCCAAACCGCGGCCCTTCAGGATATAGCAGATCTCCTCGCAATTGTTGTGGCGGTGCTTCATGTGCACGGTGTGGGGGCCGAAGTAGCCCTGCATCCAGCATGAGCCTGCGCCGACGCTGCGATTCAGCGGTTCGTTGAAGTAATCCTGCGTCCAGCCTTCTTCTTTCGACACCTTGACGTGGGGAACCGAGTCGTTGTGCACGAGGGGATGCTGCAGGGCGGCGGCGCTTAACGTGCGAGGGGCGGCGAGGTCGGCCTCGGTGATGTTACCGAGATAGACGTGGCCGGTATCCTTGAAATGGGGAATGCGGTCGTAGAACCCGATGATGACGAGGGGATCGTGCCTGCCCAGGTTCACGAGCCAGTGCTCCACGCCTTTTGGGATCAGGTGGAAGTGGCCCGCGTGCACCTCGGCGCGATCCGCCCCCGCTCCCGCCAGTCCGTGGCCGCTCACGACGTAATACTGCATCTGGCAGTTCTCGTAGCGGTGCTTGTGGTGGCGATCGCCTGGGGCCAGGGTGGCGTGGTACATGATGGAGGAGGAACCCTCCTTTCCGCTCACGACGACCCGGAAATCGGAGACGTTCCAGCCCTCTTTCTCGTTGAGTTTCTCGGGCGTGACGTTGGCGATGCGAACGTATGGGTGTTCAAGAGCCATGACGACCTCCTTGTTTTCCTGAGATAAACTCGCTCGCGACGGAAATCACCTCGCCGCCGCGCGCACCGCGTCCAGGCGCCTCGATCATCAACGGCGGAAACAAATGCGCGCCCGTACAAATCAATTCGCTATCTCGATCACCGCCCGGAGCGTGCCGCCGTCCCCGCCCGCGTCGACGAACTCGAAACCTTTTTGAATCTCATCGAGCGCGAAGTGGTGGGTGACGAGGGGTTCCAGGTCGATTTGCCCGATCGCCACCAGGCGGATGGCCCGCTCGAAATCCTCCGGCAGGCCCGCGCGCGAGCCGATGACCGTCAAATCCTTGAAGTAATAGGCCTGGCCCGGCACCCCGTCCACCGCAGCCGGCCCGATGCCGAATTGCAGAATCACGCCGCCGGGACGCACCATCTCATACGCCTGCACCATGGTCTGGGCCGCTCCGGCCGTCTCGATCACGATGTCCGCGCCCAGGCCGTCGGTAAGCTCACGCACGGCTTCGACGGGGTCCACCTCACCCGCGGGCACGATTTCATCCGCACCCATTTGCCGGGCCACCTCGAGTTTCCATTTGCTCCTCGTTACGGCGATGACGGATTCCGCACCCGAGACTTTCGCCAACTGGGTATGAAGCAGGCCGCTGCTCCCCTGCCCCAGAACGGCCACCCGAGAGCCGGGAATATAGGGCGCTTTTCTCTGGCTGTAGACGACTGTATAGAGGCCCACGAAGTTCGTCGCCGCCGCGAAACTCACGTTCTCTGGAAAGGCGAACGCTTCCGTCTCGCGCACGGCGATGTACTCGGCGAAGGTGCCGGGCACCTCGCGGCCTCTCAGCCCGCCGTTTATGCAGATGTTCGTCAGCCCGCGCACGCAGTAGAAACAAGAGCCGCAACTCGAAAGAGGATTCAGCACCACCCGGTCGCCTACTTTCAGGCGGGTGACGCTCTCGCCGACCTGCTCGACCGTGCCCGTGCACTCATGGCCGGGAATGAGCGGGATGCGCGCGGGCATCTTCCCCGCCCAGATGGATACGTCGGTGCCGCAGATGGCCGAAGTCGCCACCCGCACCAGGGCGTGGTCGGCGGGAAGGCCCGGATCCGGCTGATCGCCCACGCTCATAGCCCTTATTTTTTCAAGCAAAGCCGCTTTCATGAAATTCTCCGTCGGAACATGAAGTATGTGTACGGGAAACTGGAATCACTTCCGCCCAAGAATACGGCATCGCGCCGATCAGGAAAAGCGGGTTATGGGACTAATACCAAAAGCCCGAAATTCCCGTAGGATTATCCCTCCTCGCGCTCTTCATTTCTCACGACTTTTGATAACGCTGAAGCGACAATACCTGCCGGTATGGCTACGACGCCAAGGCCGCATATCAAAATGACGAAAGTGAACAGTCTGCCTCCCACCGTCACGGGATAGGCGTCGCCGTAGCCTACAGTCGTGAGCGTAATCAGGGCCCACCAGAGACTATGGACGATGGAGCCGAAACTCTCCGGTTGGCATTCGCGTTCGAAATAGTAGATGCCGACCGCCGAAAGGTAGAGAAGTATTATCGTGGCGAACAGGAAGATCATCACTTCTTCTTTGGCGTACGAAAGGGCTTTGCCGAATCTCGCCATTGCGCCGTCGAATCGCGCAAGTTTTAACAGACGGAAAATGCGGAACAAGCGAAAAGCGCGGACGGCGCGAAGATCGAACCCGGCAAGAAGACCGAATCCGAGGGAAAGATAAAACGGGAGAATGGCGACCAAGTCGATGATCCCATGAAAGCTGAAGATGTACCTCCTCTTCTCGGGCGAAGTCGCTATGCGAAGAACGTACTCGATTGTGAACAGAACGACCGTAATCGTCTCGAAAATACGGAACGCCCGTTTCGCAGCGGGAGACAAGTCCGGCAGCGTCTCGAAAGTCAGCGCGATGATCGAGGAGATGATCAATAAAAACACGACGGAATCGAACGCGCGGCCCGCCTTCGTGTCGGAGCTTTGCACAATGTCTCTTATGCTCATTGGTTGGGTCCTCTTTCGGGAAGTGTTCGAGAATACAAGGGGAGTGCCACTGTGCATCGTGGATAAAGAGAGTCCCGCTATCTCACCGCGCCTCGAAGAACCTGCGCACGGAGTAGTCTGCGCCTAAGCGGCCGTTTAAGGCGTCGCGCAGCCAGTCGGCCACCATGAGGTAGAAATCGGGCAGGCGTCCGCCCATCGTGTGGGTTTCGTTCTCATAGACCCAAAGCTCCTTGGGGCCGCCCAGAAGATCGAAGAGCCGCTCGGCGTCTTCCAGGGGACAAAGCTCGTCGAACTCGCCCATCGCCAGAAGCGTGGGGCACCTGATGTCGCCCGCGATGTGCTCCAGCGTCATCTGCTCGGCCATGGCGTCGAAGGCGTCCTCGCCGTAAGTATTGGACATATACATGTAGTTCGCGCGGTAGGCGGGTTTTCCGCTCTTGAAGATGGAGTCTTTCTGGAGATAGACGCCCATCGCGCCCACGCAGGCCTTAAGACGCGCGTCGTGCGCCGCCACGCGCGGCCCCCAGTAGCTGCCCATGCTCCAGCCGTAGAGGCCGATTTTCCCTGAATCCACCTCGGGGCGTGATTCGAGAAAATCAATGGCGGCAGAGCCCGCGCGCTCGAAGTTATCGAGCGTCACCCAGGTCTCGCGCGTGTTGCTCTCCCCCTGGCCGGGGCCGTCGATGCTGAGCGTGGCGAGGCCGCGCCGCCTGAAATGGTTGTGGTAGGGATTGGGGAGAAACTCCTTGATGGTGTCCATCCCCGGCACGATGATGACGCAAGGCGTGTTCGGAACCCCCGGCACGGTTTGTAATATCCCCGGAATGGTCTTTCCGTTTTCGAAGGGAATTTCCACGCGCTCGACGGGGGCTTCATCGAAAAGCTCGATGAACTTCTCGTAGCAGGCAATCATCTTCCCGTAAAGTTCGAGCTTCCGGGGGGTGTTCTTGTGGATGACGCCGCAGGCGGGGCCGTAATAAAGCGCGGCTCTGTGGTAGAACTCAGCCGCCGATTCCCTGTGGCCGGCGGCCTCGGCCTCTCTCGCCAGCGCTTCTTCCTGAGCGGCGGTGCGCGCCCACTCCTTGGGTACTGAGCCGGGCGTCTTGATGCGCTCGGTGGTCCGCCTGACGTCGGCGGGCCTAAAACCCCACTCCACGTACATCACCGAGCGAAAGGCGTAGACGTCGTGAACCTTGTAGAACTCCTCCGTCACCCACTGCTGGCCCCGGCGGCTCCTCTCGCTCATCTAAAACCTACGCGCGCCGCGCAGAAGCCAGGTGCTCGCGCATCAATGCGCCGCCTGAGGAGGCTTCATCCTCGAAGCCCGCCACGCGGAGCGTGTGCCACATGGCCGTGGTGTTGCTCGTGAGTACGGGCTTTCCGAGTGCGGCTTCGAGCTTATCGACCGATTCGAGCGAGCGGAAGTTCGTGCAACTGATGAAGATGCCGTCCGCCTCGGCGCAGTCCACCTCGCGCGCCAGGGCTTCCGAGTTCTCGGGCGGCAGGAAGGCGGGACACTCGACGTTTTGGCCCTTCTCGGCCACCACCTCGATTCCCTTGTCCGCGAGAAACACACCCAGCTTGTCGTTCAGCCACTGTGGATAGGGGGAGGCGAGCGCCACTTTGGCGACGCCCATCTCACGCATGGCCTCCACGAGGGCGGTGGAGGTCGTCGTGGCGGGGATGCCCGTTCTATCCTGAATCACCTCGATGATGTCATCATCCATGCCGGGGCGCACGAAGCTGCCTCCCGTGCAGCCGAAGCAGATGGCGTCGAGACTCGCGTGGCCGAGCAGATCGGCGATTTCGGGCACCACCTCTATCATGTGCAGGAGGGTTTCCTCCTCATCATCCGTGTGGGCGATGCGCGTGAAGTGGACCGATACGCCCTCAGGCGCCATGCGCTGGCATTCGTACTCCATCACCGTGTTCCAGGATGGAACGATGAAGCCGAGCTTTTTCTTCCAATCCGTCATGGGATGTCCTCCGGTGCGGGGAGTCGGAATCTGTGTGATACCGAGATAATAAAGAAGGAGAGCTTCCAAGTCCATCGCGCAGAACACCGCCCGGCCGGGAAACATCCTTCGTCCCGTCGGGTTTTCTTGCAAAAAAAGGGCGGCCCTCATGAGCCGCCCTTTCCATTTCATTTTCAACCCGCTCGTCGCGACGGAGAACCAAGGCCGCCGGGTCCGGCCGTCGAACCGGCACCGCCTCGCTCATCCGCCCCTACGCGGGAAGGGGCTGAAAACTATTTTACTCCCGCCAGTTCCTTGAACTCGTCCATCGTGAGGAGGCGATGGAGACTCAGGGATTTTTCCTTCACGTCCATCAGGAGCGCCATTTTCTCCTCTTCGGACGCCTTGATGCCCAACTGCTCCAGGAAGAGGTTGATGGAATCGATGCCGCTTCCCTTGCCGATGACCGGCTCGGGCTCGCTCTGGCCGACCAGGCTGGCGCGGAAGGGCACGAGCTCGGTCGGGAAATCCTTCTCGCAGTTCTTGAGCCAGCTCACGATGATGCCGCTCTCGATGTCGTAGAGGTTATCGCCCACGACGCAGCGATTGGGAGCCAGGCTGATGCGCCCGCACTCCTGCACGAGCCTCGAGACCTCGGTGAACTTCTCCGTCTTCAGACCCATGTCCACGTCGTACATGGTCAGCATGGCCAGGGCCAGTTCCTCATAGGCCGCGTTGCCCGCGCGCTCGCCGATGCCGCTCACGGAAGTCTGCGCCACCTGGCAGCCCTCGGCCATCGCCATCAGCGTGTTGGCGACGCCCATTCCGTAGTCGTCGTGGAAATGAGGCTCGAAAGGCTCGTCCGGGAAAACCTCGCGCATCTTCTTGATGACGTAGGGCACGGTGTGCGGACTGAGCACGCCGAACGTGTCGACGATCGCCAGCGCGTCCATGTGGCCTTCGGTCGCCACCTTCTTGAGCAGGCCCAGCACCCAATCCAGCGGGGCGCGGGAGAAGTCGATGGGGAAGAACACGGTGTAGAGGCCGCATTCCTTCGCCACCTGGGTGGCCTTGACGGAGGTATCGATGGCCTTGTCGAGCTCCCACTTATAGGCGCGCTCGATCATGTGCGTGGAGCTGGGCACTTCCATGACCACGCCCTTCACGCCCGTGTCGGCGGAACGCTTCACGTCGTCCGCCATGCAGCGCGCGAAGCTGAAAACCTCGGTGTCCGTGCCTTCGAGGCGTTTGACGATTTCGCGAATCGCCGCCTCGTCCGACGGCGAGACCACCGGCATACCGGCCTCGATGCGGTGCACGCCCGTCTCGGCCAGGGCTTCGGCGATCCGGATCTTCTCGTCCTTGTTGAACATGACGCCCGCTTGCTGCTCTCCGTCCCGGAGCGTCACGTCGTGGATCTTGGGATTGGGATCGAACTTGATATTGGAGGTCACCTCGCCCTCGAAGTTCCACGGGCTGGTGAACCACATATCGGTGTTCCAGGGTTCGCTCATCTCATGATTCTCCTATTCGCCTTTTCGGGAGGCGATTTCCCCTGCATTACGAATATGAAAAAACGCTCCCGCCCGCGCCCCAGGCGGCGGGGACACGGACGAGAAGCAACAACCGCTACGCGGGCAGCTCGAAGCGAGGCTCGCCGCGCGACTTCGCCGAGAAGTCGAAGTAGGGCGAATCCTCGATGCACTCGTCATAGTGCGAGGAGCCGGTGAAGACGATGGGTCCGTCGGGGCCGACGAGCACGTTCTCTTCCAGGCGCACCGTCTGGGGAAGTCCCGGGTGGCCTGCGAACGTCTCGATGGCGAAGTACATATTCTCCTTGATCTCCACCGGATAATCGAGGCTGTAGGCGCGGCTGATCCACATGCCCTCATAGAGGTCCAGACCGATGGAGTGGGCGAACTGCTGGAGCGTCACCGTGCCGTACTTGTCATCCGCGTAGACGGGGAACTGCGAGGCCACGTCCTTGGACGTCTTGCCCGGCACGAGCTGGCTCATGCCCGCATACATGGTGTCGTAGACCTCCCGGTAGAGCTCTTTTTCCTTCTTCGTCCACCCACCGCCGCACTTGAAGCAGCGCACGTAGTCCACGAAATAACCGCCCGGGCCGATGGCGTTGATGTCGACGACGACCAGGTCTCCGTCGCGGATCATCTTGTCGGTGTGCCAGCGGCGGTAGGGGCTCGTGTTTCCGCCCGAGGCGACGATGATGTCGTAGACGAAATCGAAGCCCTCTTCATAAAGCAGGTTGTTCACCCACGCGGTGAGGTCGCACTCGCGGATACCGGGCTTGAGCCACTCGTTTCTGATCTTCCACATGCAGGTATCGCCGATGGCGGAGCTGATCTTCAGGCACTCGATCTCCTCGGGCGTCTTGATGACGCGCGCCTCGCTCATCGCCGGCCATGCGTTCACCAGGTTCACGCCCTTCTCGGTGAAGGCGCTGTAGGCCTGCATGTCCATGATGTCGATGCCGATCCGCCCGTTGAGCGGAATGTTGTTTTCCTTGAGAACGTCGATCACAGAATCCGCCATGCGGTTCACCATCATCTGCTCGGCGGTCTCGGACCACTTCCAGGTGATGGCGGGGCGGATGTTGCCCTCGAGCCAGGGCGCGTCGATCCTGGCGCACTCAAAGTCCGATCCGGCGGTCTCGAAGAGCACCGGCGTTTCCGCGCCGCGGCAAAGCACGGCGTAACGGATGAAGATGTTGTTCTTCCAGTTGCCCTGGAAAACCGACGCGGTGTAGCGGATGTTCTCGCCCTTGTACATGATGATGGCGTCCATGTCGTGCTTTTCCATCATCGCCTTGGCGCGGGCGAGCCTGTCCTTGCGCATCTGCTCGAAATCGACGCGGCGCTGCCAATCACTGCCCGTCTGGCTGAAAACACGCCGGGGGGACTGGTAATGCTCTTTCTGCAAAAAGTCCATCGGCATGCCTTGTTTGCTCACTTCCACCATGAAAATTCCTCCTATACGAAAATGGGGGTGAATCGTTCAAAAAACGACATCAAAAATCGTCCCGCAATCACAACAAAAAAGCGCGTCAAATACGCAGGGCCCCTCCGTTTCGCGAAACGGTCAGCGCTTCTTTGAGCCGCGCGCCCTCGGCCGCCATATGCTCGCACATGGCGAGCGCTGCTTCTTCCGGCTCGCCCGCCTCCACGGCCGCAAGCAGCTTCTCGTGTTGGCGCAAGGCCTCGTCCGGCTGGCCGGGCGTGCCGATGATCCGGCGCTGGCTTTTTTCGATGAGACCCGCAATGGCCTCCCACACCGTTCTCAAAACGGCGTTCTCCGCCGCCTCGCACAAGGCGCGGTGCCAGGCGACGCCCGCGCGTACGAAGGCTTCGGGCCTCTCGATACGCTTACGCATCTCCTCGGTGTGAGACCTCAGCCGTTCGAGTTGTTCTCCCGTTCTGCGCTCGGCCGTCAGGCGCGCGATTTGCTCTTCCAGCCCCTGCCGCACCTCCCAGAGTTCGAGCAGGGTGTCTTCTTTCACGTCGAGCAAAAACGCGAGGCTCTCGCGCACCGTGGCGAGATAGGGATCCACCGAAAGGTTGCGCAGAAAAGCGCCCTGCCCGCTCCTCACCTCGATCAAGCCCGTGGTGTCGAGCGCGCGCAGGGCCTCTCGCACCGAAGGCCTCCCGATGCCGAGCGTCGCCGCGAGTTCGCGCTCCGAGGGCAGCCTGTCGCCGGGCGTGAGTTTTCGCTTGCGGATGAGTTGCTGTATCTGCTCCACCACGTCTTCGTAGAGCCTCGTTTTTCTCACCGGCCTGAGCAAGGAACCGCCTCCTGATGACGCAAGCCATCCCGAGCGATGAGGGGAAACAACGCAGGGATTGTTATTTTTTTTACGAGACCGGAAGTTCTGGTCAGATGGTATGACCAATACTAGCCCGCACACCCCCTTGTCAACAGGTGCGAGGTGATTTTTCGTCGGTGAATGGCGCACGAATCGGACCTCTTCGTTGCCGCTCCCCCATCCCAAGGCGTATAATCACGCCCCATCAAGCGCGTTTCACCGCCCCCGCTCATAAAAGGAAAACCCTTGGCACCCGACCTCGCCCTCTCGGCGCATCTGTTCGCCTATGAACCACTCCGCTTCGAGCATCTAAAAGAGGCGGCCGAAGCCGGTTTCCAAAAAATCGAACTGTGGGCGATGACGCCCAACTTCGACGTGGGCGACGGCGCGAGGCTCAAAACCCTCAAAGGCCGGCTGGAGGACCTCTCTCTTGCAACACCCTCTTTTCATGCGCCTTTTTATGCGGATTTAAGCGAGGCGAGAAAAGGGCGCTGGCTCTCTCTCGCCGCCAAAGAGCCGGATGCGCGCAAGAAGGCCCTGGAAAAAACGACCAGCGCCCTGCGCGCTTTTCGCCCGTTGGGCGCGCGGATCGTCATCATCCATCCGAGCGCGCCGGGAAGAGCAGGGGATGGGGACACCTACGAGGCGTTAGAAGAGAGCATCGCGCTGCTTCTGCCCGTGGCCGAGGAAACCGACTCCGTCATCGCAGTCGAAAACATCCCCTCCGCCCTCGGCCGCGCAGAGCCTCTGGCCGATTTCGCCCAGCGCATCGACCATCCGAGACTTAAAATCTGCATCGATACCGGCCATGCCCTGATCACCGAAGGGAAAAACGCCCCGGGCGCTATCGAGCGGCTGGCGCCCTTTTGCGTCGCAACGCACTTACACGACAACGACGGGCGAAGCGACGCCCACTTGATCCCCGGCGAGGGCGCGTTCGTGTGGACATCTTTTTTCACTGCGCTCGACACCCAAGGTTACCGGGGGCCGCTGACTCTTGAGCTCAGGAGAAAAGACGAACCTTACGCCAAGACGCTGGCCGCCTCGGCGCGCGCCATCGGGGCGCTCGTATCAGAGAACAAATCGAGTCCCGCATGAAGGCGAGCCTCACCGAGCAGACGCAAGCGCACGAGCGCTTGAAGGCTCTCACGCGCGAGCATTTCGGCGTCGGCGTCTCGTCCTTGACCCCGCTTGCCGGCGACGCCTCGACGCGCGATTACGTGCGGCTCACCCACCCCGGCGGCGCTAGCCTAAGTTCTATCGGCATGATCATGCCGGAGCCTTTCACTGAAGAGACGCTCCCCTTCATCGACGTGCAAAGGCATTTCACCGAAATCGGCGTCAGAGCGCCTGAAATTTTCAGGGTGGATGAAGAAGCCGGCGTCATCCTACTAGAGGACTGCGGCGATGAATCGCTAGAAGACATATGGCGGGGCGGCGGATGGGAAGAAGCGAGGCCGCATTACGCCGCCGCCATGGAGATGATGGCCGCCATGCAAGATGCTCCGACCGCTCCCACAAGCGGGAGAATCGCGCTCACGCGCAGCTTTGATTCTGAATTTTTCACGAACGAGCTTCACCACACGCGCAAATACGCCTTCGAGCGCCTCCTGGGGATGGAAACCGATGAGCGTATGCTTAATGCGGCGTTTCGCGAATTGTGCAAGGAAATCTGCCGGATTCCCTTTCGCCTCACGCACCGCGACTACCACAGCAGGAACCTGATGGTCCTGGATGATACGGTATTCGCCATCGATTTTCAGGACGCGCGCATGGGTCCCGTCCTCTACGATCTGGCGTCTTTGGTGTTCGACAGCTATGTCGCGCTCGACGCCCGCGCACGGGATTACCTCATCGCTCGCTACTGGGAGACTTGCGGCCACCGGCATTTCTCGGATAAAGAAGAATACGAACGCGCCCTGCGCGCGTCTGCCATTCAGAGAAACTTGAAGGCCATCGGCACTTTCGCCTACCAAAAGGCGGTGCGCGGGGTGGAACGCTACCTGGTGAGCATTCCGCATACCGTCAGGATGGTGGAGAAACATTTCGAAAAGAGGAGGGACTTAGGGCGTCTCCATGCTTCGCTCGAGCCCTTCCTCGACGCGCTTCTTCAATAAAGGAGTCATCCCCTTTTGGATTTCTTGAAAACGACATTTCTCACGTCGGTCGAATTGTGTCTCTATGATTTTCCGCATCCCGCCGAAATACCGCCGAGCGAGGCGAGAATCGAGGTGGAGCACATCATCCTCGACGGCACATCGCCGAATCGCCACCTCATATCCGAGGTTCAGGGCGAGAGCCTGACGACGAGGCGCTTCGAGCGGGGCGAGAAGTGTTTCGTCGCGCTCGAAAACGGCAAGGCGGTGAGCTACATCTGGGGAGCGCGCGGCGTGGTGGGCGTGGAGGAAATCGATAAGGCCGTGAAGCCCGAGGCCAAGGAAATCTATCTCTACGACGCCTTCACCTTGGAGCCCTGGCGGGGGAGGAACCTCTACCCCGCCGTACTGAAGCGCGCGCTCGAATACGGCGAGAAACTCGGCCTTACGCGTTCTCTCATCTTCGTGGAGGCGAAGAATACCCCCTCGAGGCGCGGCGTGGACAAGGCGGGCTTCATCCAGTTTCAGACGCTCTACTTCAGCCGGTTGCTCGTCTTCACCCGCTCGCGCCTCTCGGACCCTCTGGCGGGCCACTCCCCGGCCACGTTCGTCGGGCTGGATCAATACGTGTAGCGGAGAAAATCAACGCGCGTCTGTAGACGCGATGGATGCGAAGGAATCCCGATGTCGCAAAGCTCATGCTCCTCGTTGCAGTTAGAAGCCTTCACGTCGCCCGAGGCGTTCTCAGACTTAGAGAGCGAGTGGCGCGCGCTGATGGCGCGCTCCGCCCACGCGCATCCCTTTTACGACCCCGCATGGCATGCCGCGTGGTGGCGCAATTTCGGCGCAGGCGAGTTGCACCTCTATGCCCTGCGCGATGAGGGCGGTGCGCTCGCCGGAGTTGCGCCTTTTGTGCTGAGCGGGGGCGGGCGGCTGCGGCTCACGGGAGGCGATGATCTCTCAGACTACCTCGACATCATCGCCGCAGACGGAGCGCATCTCGGGTGCTGGCGGGCGATTCTCGCCACTCTTGATGAGGCGGACGCGCCCGATTGGCGCGAACTCTCCCTGCGGGGAATCCCCGAAACCTCACCCACCATCGCGGCCACCCAAGAGTTGACGGGAGGAGGCGCTTCGGTTTCAGAAGAGGAGGTCTGCCCCGTCATCGCGCTGCCGGGTTCGTGGGATGAATACACCGGGATGCTTCATCCCAAAGACGAGCGCGATTTGAGGCGAAAGATACGAAAGGCCAACATGGAGGCGGGACTGGAGTATGAGCGAACCGAATCGGCAGACGCTCTAGCCGGTGATCTGGAAGATTTCATCAACCTTCACGCGCTGAGCCAACAGGAAAAGGCGGATTTCTGGAACACCGACAGAAGAGCTTTCTTCGAGGACGTGACCCGGGCGATGCTTGCGCTCGGCTATCTGGATTTGAGCGTCATGCGGGTGGACGGGCATCCCGTCGCCGCCAATCTCTCCTTCGATTATGCGGACAGGATTTATCTCTACAACTCGGGCTTCGACCCGGTCGAGCATGAACTGAGCGGCGGGCTGGTGCTGCTCGCCCACAACGTGGAAGAAGCGATTCAGGCGGGGCGTTCCTCCTTCGATCTCCTAAGGGGCGATGAGGCCTACAAATATCGCTTCGGCGCGCAGGATGAGCGCGTGATGCGCGTGCGGATTGAGAGGAATGCCCGATGACGCCGGAGTCCACCCGTCTCGCAATCCTCTCGATGCACACCGACCCGCTCGCCCCCTTGGGAGGCGACTTCACGGGCGGCATGAACGTCTATGTGCGCGAAATCGCTAAAGCGCTCGCGAGCCTGGGCGTCCGGGCAGATGTCTTCACCCGCCTGGAATCGGAAGCTCTTGAGGAGAAAATTTCCCTGGCCGGGGGCTGCCGCTTCATCCGCATCGAGGCGGGCCCCAAGAAAAGACTAGACAAGGACGCGCAAGTCGATTGGGTAGATGCGTTCGCCCGGGGGATTCTCGCGTTCGTGGAAAAAGACCAAGCCCGCTACGACGGCGTTTCCGCGCACTACTGGCTCTCGGGCCTTGCGGGTGAGAAGTTGGCCGAAGCGTGGGGCGTTCCCCTCGCCCTTCGCTTCCACACCCTGGCCGCACTCAAAAACGACGCCCTGCCTACAGACACCAGGCGCGAGTCGGAGGTGCGGATTACCACCGAGCCCACGCTCGCGGGGGCTGCGGACGCGCTTATCGTCTCATCTCCCGCCGAGGCGCGCGCGGTAAGCGAAAAGCTGGGCGCGGGCGAGGCCCACATCGTTCCCTGCGGGGTGGATCCGGAGAGGTTCAGGCCCCATCCTAGACCAGAGGCGCGCGCGCGTCTGGGCTTCGAGCCTTATGGCGCCTATATATTAAGCGTGGGCCGCATCGAGCGCGTGAAAGGACTCGACCGCCTGATAGAGGCCTTCGCCGTCATGCGCCGCGAACGACCGGGGCTGGATGCCCGTCTCTTACACGTCGGGGGCGAGATAAGAAAAGGCGCGGTGAGAATCGGTGAAAGCTATCATCCAGAGGATTTCGCCTCCCCCGCGCAGGGAGCCGAGGTCGCTCGTCTGGAATCCCTCGCGCGGAGGCTCGGCGTGGCGGACGCCATCATCTTTTTGGGAGCCAAACCGCAGGAGGCGCTCCCTCTTTATTATTCCGCAGCGGATTTGTTCGCGCTGCCCTCACGCTACGAGAGCTTCGGCCTCACGGCGGTCGAGGCGGCCGCGTGTGGACTGCCCACGCTGGCCTTCGACGTGGGCGGCGTCTCCCAGGCGGTGCGCGAGGGCGTGAGCGGTTATCTCATCGCGGACGGCGACATCAACGCCTATGCGGAGAAGATGCTCGAAATGCTTGAGAGCGGCCATGAAAACCCGGACCGGCAGGCCCTCGCATGGGCGGAATCTTTCGCCTGGAGGCGCGTGGCGGAGACGGAACTCGATATCTGGGCGCGCTTGCGTCATGGGGCTGCACTCTCATCATCCCACACTCCATAAACCCATCACCGAGAAGGAAAGCAGCTTTGGATCGTAACGAATTTCGGGAAATACTCGTCATCGTCGCCCATCCCGACGATGCGGAACTATCCGCCGGGGGCAGCATCGCCCGCTGGACGTCCGAGGGCGCCACCGTGCGCACGGTCGTCTGCACGAACGGGGACAAGGGCACGAAAGACGACATCAGCCCTTTCGACTTGGCCAAGATACGCGAGGCGGAACAACTCGAAGCCTCCCGGATACTCGGCGTCAAGGAAACGCTGTTTCTGCGCCACCGCGACGGGGAGCTCGAGGACACGCGGGCGCTCAGGAACCAGATCGCCTTCCTGATCCGCCACTTCAAGCCCGACACCATCCTCACCCACGACCCCTGGCGCACCCACTACCAGCACCCCGACCACCAGGCCATCGGCCACGCCACGTTCAAGGCGGTGGTCTACGCGCGGGATCGCCATTTTCTGCCCGAACTCACCTACGCCGGCGTAAAGGCGCACCACACGAACAACCTCCTCTACCTCAACACGCGCGAACCCAATTTCTTCGTGGACATCTCAAAGACCTTCGACACGAAAGTCCGCGCGGTGTGCGCGCACAAGTGCCAGATCAAAAACCCGGAAGCCTTTGAAAAACGCACGCGCCAACGCCTCGAAAACGCAGGCCGCCAAGCCGGTCTCCCGATGGCGGAGTCTTTCGTCATCGCACGGATGCGGGAAGGCTAAGGCGCTCGCATGGACGCTGCGACCCCCGAGGCCAGGGCGGGCCGGCACATCATGGCAGGCTTCGAGGGTGTAGCGGCCCCGGCCTCGCTCATAGAGCGCGTCCGCGCGGGCAGAATCGGCGGCGTCATCCTGTTCAAGCGAAACATCGAGTCCGCCCGCCAGACGGCGGCCCTCATCGCTTCCTTACAAGTCGCCGCCCTCGCCTCTCCGCTCGAAGCTCCCCTTCTCGTGGGGATCGACCAGGAGGGCGGGCGCGTAAGTCGCTTGTCGTCTGACTTCACCATCTTCCCGGCGGCGCGGGCTTTTGGCGATTCGGGCGACCCCGCCCTCGCGCGCGAAGCCGCCCAAATCACCGGAGCGGAGCTAGAGGCCGTGGGCGTGAACGTGAACTTCGCGCCCACCGTGGACATCCTCACGAACCCCGAGTGCGCCGTCATCGGCGACCGCGCATACGGGACGACTCCCGATATCGTCGGGCGCATGGGCGAGGCCGCAGCACAAGGTTTACAGGAAACGGGCGTGGCCGCGTGCGCCAAGCATTTTCCCGGCATCGGGGAGATGGCCCCCGACCCCCACAAAGAGCTACCCACCTCCCGACTCACGCTCGAAGATTTAAGGGCGCGCGAGCTTACGCCCTTTCAACACTTGATCCGCCGCGCACCTCCCGCCTGCGTCATGGTGGCCCACGCCGTTTTCGAGGCGATAGACCATACCGCGCCCGCGAGCCTATCGCCCGTTTTTCTTCAACAAATCCTGCGCGGAGAACTCGGGTTCAGAGGCGTGGCGTTCACCGACGACTTAGACATGGGCGCGATAGACGACCCCGCAGAGGCCGCGCTGCGCGCCATCATCGCAGGGGCGGACATCGCCTTGATCTGTCATTCAAAAGACGCGGGGGAAAGAACCTTTGACGCCATTGCAGGGGCCATCGGGGCCAGTGACATTCCCCCTGAGCAGGAAGAAGCCTCATCGGAGCGGATACGCAGACTAAAGGATAGCTACTGCCGCCCGAACTGGCGAGCGGAAATGCTCGAAGTTATCGGCTGCGCGGAACATCAACGAGCGAGGGAGAGAATACTCGCGGCCTTGGAGCAAGCCTGAAAACGCTAGACGTTGAAACGCACGTGCATGACGTCCCCATCCTGAACAACGTAGTCCTTTCCTTCCAACCTCAAGGTTCCCTTATCCCGCGCGGCGGAGAGCGAGCCCGCCGCCATGAAGTCGGGGAACGAGATAACCTCGGCGCGGATGAAGCCGCGCTCCAAGTCAGAATGAATCGTCCCCGCCGCGTGCAGGGCGATGGCGCCCGCGCGAACCGGCCAGGAGCGCACCTCCTCTTCGCTCACGGTGAAGAAACACCTGAGATTGAGTAGCGAGAACGACGCCTGAACGACTCTATCGAGGGCTGAGGATTTAAGGTCGTAATCCGCGAGAAACTCCGCTTGCTCCTCATCCGGCAATTGCGCGAGTTCTTCTTCGAGACGCGCGGCCAGGGCGACGGGGGTTTCGCCGTCCAGTTCACCGAAAGCATCTCCCAACTGCTCCTCGCCCACGTTCACCACCACCAACAACGGCTTGGCGGATAAAAACCCGAACCCTTTAATAATGCGCATTTCTTCTTCACCCAGCTTGAGCGCGCGGACGGGACGGCCATCTTCGAGCGTCTCCTGAATCTTCGTAAGCAGCGCGAATTCCGCCGCCTCGGCGGGGTCTTTCTTGACGCGCACCAGCTTCTCCAGACGCTCCCGGCGGCGTTCGACCACTGACAAGTCGCGCAGGAGCAGATCGAGGCGCACGTCGGCCAGATCGCGCGCGGGGTCGATGCTCTCCCTGGGATGCGGGACCCCTGCGTCTTGAAATGCGCGCACCACTACCAGGAGCGCATCCGCCCCCTCCAGCGCCTGCGGGATGGCCTCGGCGTTCTTCGCCGCGCCCCCGTCGCCCACGCCCGCGTCCACGAAGTTTACCGCCGCATAGGTGGTCTTTTTCGGCTTGAAAACCCCGCTCAGCGCGTCCACCCGCGCATCCGCCACGTGCGCCGCGCCCACGTTCACCCGCGCCGCGCCGTATCCTCCCGTCGATGCCGCCCCGCCCGTCAGCGCGTTGAACAGCGTCGTCTTGCCTGCGGCGGCTAAGCCGATGATGCCGATTTTCACGTTTTACGCTCCTTCACGAACCATGAACGAACAAGCGCGCGAGTGTACAGAGAGGAAAGTGCGAGGTCAAAAGGGGTGGGGTCAAACCCGAGTGGAGAGGGGGGGATGACCAAAACACGGTAATGAAAATTACTCCCCCCTTGAGGGTCATTTCTAACCGAGGAGGGAGGGAATGTCGCAGATGCCGAGCCCTTTGGGCGAAGGCTGATGCGGTGAGGGGTACAGTCCGCCTTAGTCTCTGTTAGAGGTGGTATAAGATTTCCCTGGTGTCGGACCTAATTGCACAAGATTACCTTAATCGGTCTGACGACGATTGTGGAACAGGATTCTACGAGAAAATTTGGACTTGAGAATTGGAGGTGCTTAGTCTGACGCGATATGTTCGTAACCTGCTCGCCAGTGGCGACCGTAACCGGAAGCGTAATTGGAGTCGAACCCGTCCACCAGCACAATTTTTTCCGCATGCTCAACGCTTCGCCGCCAATCGGGAAACAGGCCGGCCCCTAACCAGCCAAGCGCGAGCAGATCGATGTGCTCTTCGTCGTCGAGTTCTTGAACGGCGTTGATCAGGCGTTTGTACGAGGGAGAATTCAAAAAGAGATCCCGGTCTTTATCGGTTGTAATGCGCAGCCCTTCCCTGCCGGCAAACAACGTATCGAGGACGTGTCTCTCCGTTTCCGCGAAGAAATCATAAGCGTCGGTAAGCTCCTCGACCTTGTGGCGTTCAATCACCGGTGCGAACGCCGCCGCTTCAAGCCGCTTCGTAACACCGGCATCCCCCAAATATTCGACACGCACTCCTAAAGGCTGCGTTGCCGACTTGTTCGCCAGGCGTCTGTCGGCGGTGATCACGTCCGATCCCGTCGCTTCGGCGCATGCCAAATAAAGGCAATCGTAGACCGGGTGATCGATTGCGAAAGCCATTCGCGCCGCACGTTCGAGAAGTTCACGATCAGGGAGCAGCGAGATTACGTCGGACAGGGAGGAGAGTTCGTTCAAGTAAGGTTCTTGATCGGGGATTTCCTTGCGGCGCGTTTTTTTCCAGATGGTGTTGGCGAATTCGGACAGCACCAAATCGGGAGCATGCAAATCGATGCGCCGGGCAAGCAGGCGGCGAGCTTCATTGTACAAAGGCTCGGCTACAAACCACTTGACGACGATGCTCGCATCCACGGTCAGTTTCAACGAGCGCGATCCTCACGCAGCATGTCGACGCTGTCGGTCTGTCGCGTATGGACTGTCCGGGAGACGAGCTGTCGTGTCCGTTCGCGAAAGTCCGCGATCTGGACAAGTCGATCCAGCCGTTGCGTCAGTAGATGGCGCACTTCTCCTTCGAGCGATCTGTGATTCGCCCTGGCCTGCTCTTTGAGCCGTTCAATGACCTGATCATCAAGGTTGCGTATCGTCAAAGTGCCCATAGATCCCTCCGATACTTGAATGCATAATGCTGGCATATTGATGCAATGACATCAAGCCGTTACCAGCCGCCAATAGCGAAAGAGGACAACACACACGCAGGGGCCCGTCCCCACGGAGAAAAACGAATGCGCCGCAATGGCGGGGTTCGGTCGCGTTGTTTCGCGGTGGCCGCGTTCGGGTCGTTTCCCCTCACCCCACCCTGTTCACATATATCGGACTCGACCAGGCCTGGCCGCCGTCGACTTGCAGGACGCGCACCCAGTAGGGGTTGGTGGCGCCTGAGGAGGCGTCCTCGTCCGTGAACTGAAAGCGCGCGCTCCAGTCCTTGAGGGTCGGGGCCATCTCGCAAACGAGCACCCGTATGTTCACGCCGCCGGCTTCGATGATTGTCGGCTCTGTGGAAATCTCACCGATGGGGAGTATGAAACTCTTGACGTTGCTGAAAAAAGAGAGGCGGGCGTTGGCGGGGGCATCCACGTCGATGAGGACGCCGTCGGGATCGCCCGAAGTGGCGGTGGCGAAGCGGAGCAGCTTGTTCGATACGCGGGTGATGGCGTCGTCGTACTGATCGAGCGCATAGGGCGTGTGGGCGAGCATGGCGCCCTTATCGAGCGCGATGCCGCCGCGCCATTCGACCTTCTTGTCGCGCCCGCTTTTTTGCGTCACCCCGCTCCACTGCACGCGGATACGCCGCGCGCGGGCCTCGCCCCGGACGGCGTTTACGGGATGGCGGTGGATGGTTTTCCCGCCGCGCTTTAGCTCCACGTCCAGAAGCGGCGCCGTGCCGTGGACCTCGACTTTAATCGTCGGCGAGCCTTCGGCCTCGACAACCTCGCCCATCAGGGCCTCCCCGCAGGAGGTTTGGAGATAGATGCGCTCCCCGTTGGTGGCGTAGGTTCTCCGCGCGCGCATCGCCTCCCAGACGGCCTCGCGCGTGAGTTCCGTCGCGTAGAGGCCCATCAAGCCGCCCTTGACGTCGAAGGTGACGACGTTGTTCGAACGCCTGTTCGCGTAGACCAGCCCCTGGCGGCCCGTGTGGTCGTCGCTCCCGCCGATGAAGCCGACCCTGAAGCCGCGCGCGAGCACTTCCTCGGCGAACCACTCGAAGGTGCCGTGGTGTGAGTGGATTTCCGCCAGGTGAACGAATTCCGCGTCAAAAAAATCGAGGTTGCACGCCCGTCCGCCCACGTGGGCGACGCTCATCACGTCCGCGCGTCCTCTGAAGGTCTCCCACAAGGCCGAGATGGGAAACCTGTCATCATCCACATCCGATAGATCATCCACGCCCGCATGGGAGCTTCTGTGGATGGTTCCCGCATCGCCCGCGTAGTAGATGTTGTAATCGCCGCCGCCTGCGCGCGTGCCCGACCACTCATAGCCCAGGAGCGTGACGAAGCGGCCCGGCTCGTTGAACGCCTTACACTCCCTGACGACCTCCGCCCAGTCTTCCTTGCGGACCCTGAAATCGTTGCCCTGCCACGCGGCGACATCCACCCCCGCCTTATCGCGCGCGAAGCGGAAATACTCTTCCACCGTGCCCGTGCCGACCGTGGAGCGCGTCTGGCCGTGGATGTCCCCCCAGAAGAGCGAGTAGGGATCATCGGGGGCTTTGGGCAGAATCGGCGGACTCAAAGATACCAGCCCCGCCGGGTCCTCTAAACGCAGGCGGTAGGGGCCCTCCCCCGTCAGCCGCGCGCCGCCCACACGCTTGACGCCGCCGTCTCCTGAGGAGAACGCTACTTGGCCTGGGGCCTCATCCTCCTCGCGCCACCTCAAAAGGCTTTTTTTGACCGACACCTCGCCGGTAAATTCTTCCGCCGGGTTCCCCCAGCTATCCACGCCGCGCACGATGGCGGAGAACGCCTCCCCGAGCTTTGGCGTTTGCGAACAGGCCAGATGCCAGGTTTCGGGCGCGCCGCCCACCACGCGGATTTCGGGGTCATGCTCCAACTCGTAGAAATGCTTGCGGTTAAAGGTGTCGACCACGATCTTGAACGTGTGGCGGGATTCCGGGAACGTCTGCGCGCGGATGCCCGGCCCGCCTCCGCCGGTGTCGCCCAGAACGAGCGTTACCTCATCGCCTTGGCATAAAAACCCCTTGGCCACCTTGATGGCGACGCCCGAGCGCCAATCGTCGAGATAGCCTTGTTCCTGATAGGAGAGCGTGAGGCCGACTTGCTCGTTCGAGCAGGAGACGCTCACGAAGCCCGAGGCAGCGGGGTCAACGAACTGGGGGATTTCCATGTCGCTGGACAGGCGCTTGCACACGAGTATCTGCGCGCCCTCATCCACCCCGTAGGTTCCCGCAGTGAAGATGACTTTCAGGGTGAAGAACGCCCCCGCCACGATAGGGGTTTCGGGCTCCACGCGGGCGCGGCCCACGTCGAAGCGGTAGGGGTCGAGTCGCTTGTCCATCAGGAGGGTTCCTTAGGGTTTATACCGTTCCAACAAGAATCGCCCTCGCTTCACGGCTTCCTATTCCCCGTAGGCGCGGGCCTCATCCACGAAGCGCGAGAAAAGCTGCGCCGCCCCGTCCATGTCGGCGTAGCCGTAGGCCGACATGGATTCGGGATGCCACTGCACGCCCACGACGAACTTGTGCGAGGGGCTTTCGATGGCCTCGATGACGCCGTCTTCGGTTCTGGCCGAAACCCGCACGCCCGGCCCCACCTCGCGCGCGCTCTGGTGGTGGTGGCTGTTCACCACCGACGAGGTTCCGAGCACCTCTCCGAGGATGGACTCGCCGATTTCTATCTCGTGAAACGTGTAGGTGTTCTCGTCCGTGTTCCGGGGCCGGTGCGTGAGCGCGCCCGCCACCTGGGAGGGGATGTCCTGATAGAGCGTGCCGCCCGCCGCGATGTTGATGACCTGCATGCCGCCGCAGATGCCGAGCACGGGCATGTCGCGCGACATGGCTCCGCGGCAGGCCGCCATCTCCGCCGTCTCGCGCTTGGGGTTCGTGGGGCTGCACTCTGGAAGGCGTTCCTCGCCGTAGAGCATGGGGTCGATGTCGTGCCCGCCGCCCGAGATGATCAGCCCGTCGATGCCGAGGATCAAAGAGACGCTCGCCTGCTCGTCCTCCACCGCGGGCAGAAGCAGTGGCGCGCCGCCCGCCTTGATGACGGATTCCACATAAGCGTCCATGAGCACGTGTCGCGGGCGCACCTTGGGTTCTTCGGGATAATTTCTCTTGCCCACGTCACAGGTGATTCCGATTCTCGGCCGTTTCATCCGTTGCCGCCTCCCTCGCCAGGATCATAAAAAACTGAGGAAAACCATCAGAATTGCGCTCGCCCGCGCACCGCAGGCGCAACACGAATATCACCACATTTCGGACGAAACGGAAACCGCCCGAGCCCACAAGGCCCGAAACGCGCCACGCGGCCGCGCCCCGGCGGCGGAAGGGTGGATTCCCGCGACGGCACCCTTTATATTTCGAAACGAGAGATTTACCGGAATACTTCGACGTGGTCGATGCTTTCGCGAGGGCCTCGTAGAGAGATGTTCTCCGGCATGGAGGTTTGTTCAACTTGTTTCGTCTTTATCTCACGCGCCTGATATTGCCCATCCTCTTCGTGGCGGGGATGGTGGCGATTCCCTTCGTCTGGCTGCCGGAGATCACGCCGCCGGAGAAAACCCCCGCTACGCAGAAAGCCTCAGGCTCGGTGGATAAAAAAACCAGACACGCCACGCCGTTTCAGAAAGCCATGACGATAGGCTTCACGCTCATCCTGGTTTCGGTGACCGGGGGCGGCTACATGCTCTACCGCATCACGCGTTCCCAGACGGCGAGCTGGCGGCGGCGCTTCGCTCCCCCAAAACGCCGGGGGCGTTGAAGCGCGAACCTTCCCTCATCGGTCACGATTGGCTTTTCCGGTCGGGAGGGTTTGACGAAACGCAGGCTCTTTTTTATAGTCGTTATCGTCAACAAAACCAGAGGACCCATTCTCTGGGAGAAAGCGCATGACGAAATTTGAATCCCTGAGCCTCACCGCAGCCTATCTCAACCTCTTCGCCTCCTTCGGCGGCCTCGGGCTGCTCTACTACGGAATCCGCGTCATGGCGAAGGGCGCCGAAATGCGGGCGACCGACTCTGAGCGCAAGCACACCGAAGTGATGATCGAATCCGAGCACAAACACACCGAAACCATGACGGAATCCGGTCGCAGGCACAACGAAGTGATGACCGAATCCGAACGCAGGCACAACGATTTCCTGGCCGACTCCCGGCGCAGGGAAGAGGAGGGGCTCCGCAGACACGAGGAGTCCATGGCGGCGTTGCGCGAACTCATCGACGGACAGGCAGAAAGCCGGGCCGCGCTGCGCGAGTCGATCGTCGGGCATGCGGAAAGCCGCATGGCCCTGCGCGAACTCATCGAGCGAACCAGATAGCAAAGCCGGGCGGACACACAGTCAGCCCCTATGAACGCCGCATCCTGAGAGACACCCCGCTCAATACCGACGACCCCGCCGCGTAGGCCAGGCACATGAACGCGAGGCTCTCCACGCTCACGCCGTAGTCGATCATCCAGCCCATGATGACGGGCGAGAGCGCAGTCGACACCACCAGGAACGAGGTGGCGAGGGAGCGGATGGCCCCCAGATTCTCCACCCCGTAGATTTCCGCCCAGATGGCCCCGCCGATGGTGATGCGCACGCCGACGGTGACCCCCGTCATGCACAAGTAGACGAGCGCGACGATCCAGTGGTCGGAACTCCCGAGCGCCACGAGTCCCAAGCACATGGGCGCGAGATGCCAGGGGAGAATCCGGACCGCGCCTACCCGATCGACGACGGGTCCGGTGAGCAGCGTCAGGCCGACCGAGGCGACCGTGTAGAGCGTGTACGCGCCCGTGAAGAAGGCGAGGCTCCACCCCTTGGCCTCCACCAGATGCCCCATGTGAAAGAAAAAGCCCGTGGCGATGAACGCGGGCGCCAGAGAAACGGGCATGATGAGGTAGAAGCGCAGGTCCTTGAGCACCTCTCTTCTTCCCCACACCCCTTTGGGTCCGGAGGCGGACGCCTCCTGCGCGCGCATCTTGCGCCCTAAATGCTCGTCTTGATGATCCGCAAGCAGCCAGGCGACGGAGGGAATCAGCACGAGGGCGGAGAAGGCCGCCATCACCAGCCAGATGTGCCGCCAGGAGAACCACGCGCTCAAGGCGACCGCCACGAGCGCCATCACCGCCTGCCCGGAGGGTCCGCCCATCGAGATGATGCTCACGGCGCGTCCGCGCTCAGCCGTGAAATGCCGGCCGATGCTCGTCACCGAGGTGTGGACCATCAATCCCTGGCCCGTCAAGCGCAGGGCGAACAGGGCGAACAACAGAGCCCAAAAGGTGGGCGCCGCCGCCATCGCCGCGCAGGCGCCGATGAGCCCGAGGCAAACGCAGATGGCGAAAATTTTCAGCCTTGTCTTGTCGATCATCCGTCCAATCCATATCAGGCACATGGCGCTCGATACGGTGGCGACGGCGTAGGCGAGGCCGAAATCGCCGTGTGAGAGCGCGAAGGCGGCGCGGATGTCGGTGTTGAACACGGCGATGAAATACGACTGCCCGAAGAACGAAAAAAACGTGAGCAAAAGGCCGAATGCGAGAAACCGGCGGTTTTTCCACGCGAAGGAGAGGTATGCCAATGGACGCCTTCATGCAGGAGAGCGGGGGATGTCGGTTCGAGAGGCAGTATAGCATGGGGGGTCAATTCCGAGCGAAGAGGGGTTGTTGAAAAAGTCCCGATTACATGATTCGGTGTATGTAGCCGACCGGGGAGGGAGGAGACAATACTCCCCCCTTGAGGGGGAGTCGGCAAGACGAGGACGAAGTCTGAAGTCGCGCCGGTGGGGGGAGCTTTTGTTTTGTGGAACCATACCCCCCACGCATCAGCCTTCGCACAAACCGCTCGGCTTCTGCTACATTCCCTCCCTCCCCGGTCGGAAATGACCCTCAAGGGGGGAGTGTTTCTTTCTCTTTCATCGTTCGCGTCAAACCCTCGTTCATCGGGGCTTTTTCAACAGCCCCGAGGAGCGAGGAATTGCGAACCGGTGTAAGGCGGGCGGACACGCAGGTGGCAGACATATATGTCTGACCCTACAAGTTCATTGCATTGCAGGGTAGGGTAGTGGCAGCCCCTCCTCGGGGCTGCCCCACAGGCCCCCGTGCCTGTCCGGCAAAGGGTGACCACGGGGGGTCGCCCCTTCGTGTTCGTTTCGATTCACAGGGGTTTCCGTAAGGACAGGTCGCGACCTGTCCCTACTTCCAGCACGAGCAGCCCCTCCCTCCTCGGTCGGGGCTGACCCCCGCCTTGACACGACTGCAGGCCGCCCATAACCTACCTGCATATTCAATAACAAAGGGGCCCGATTCGCCATGCGATTCCAGATTGGCCTTCTTCTCTTCCCCAATCTCACCCAACTCGATATGACGGGTCCGTACGAGGTCTTCACCAAGTTCCCGGACACCGACGTCCATCTCATCTGGAAGACGCTGGAGCCCGTCAAGGCCGGCGGCGGCATGCAGATATTGCCGACCACGACATTCGCCGATAGCCCGCAGCTCGACCTCATCTGCATACCGGGCGGCGCGGGCATGAACCCGCTGCTGAACGACGAGGAGACGCTCGCCTTCGTGCGCCGCCAAGCTGCGGGGACGCGCTACGTCACCTCCGTATGCACGGGGTCGCTGGTGCTCGGCGCCGCGGGACTGCTGCATGGCAAGCGCGCGACGTCGCACTGGATGTCGCTGCCGATGCTGGCCGCCTTCGGGTGCGAGCCCGTGGCCGAGCGCGTGGTCGTCGACGGCAACTTGATCACCGGAGGCGGAGTCACGGCAGGCATCGATTTCGCCCTGACGGTGGCGGGGGAGGTGCTGGGGGCCGAAGCCGCCCGCAAGATACAACTCGGCATGGAGTACGACCCGCGCCCTCCGTTCGATTCCGGTTCTCCGGAGCGAGCGGACCCGGCGATGGTGGCCGCCGTGCGGGAGGGCGCCGCGGCGCGTCAGACCGAACGGGAAGAAGCGGTCAAGGAGGCGGCCGGCAATCTTGGAAACGATTGACCAGGACTCAGGCTGTCATCGCGAAGCGCCTGCGAGTTCCCTCCTGGGCGCTGCAATGGGTGGTTTTGTCTATTCCGAAGGCACCCCCGGTTCACGCCCCGCCGCAGTTGGCCACAGCGACGATGCGCGTTACATCGAAAAATCGAAGTCCGTCGCGTCCAGATCGGTTGAAGTGAAGTCCTCGAGTATGATCTCGCCCACGTTCGTACCGAGGTCGATCTTCGTGTCGTCGCCAACTTGCGTGATCGTGAGGTCGGAAAACCCGGTGATGGCGGTAATCGCGGAGAGATCGATGGTGTCCGTACCGTTCTCGAAATCGGTGATCGTGTCGTTCCCGTCGCCCGAGGCGAATACGAATGTGTCCGCCCCGGCCCCGCCGGTGAGCGTGTCGTCCCCGGTCCCGCCGGTGATCGTGTCGTCGCCCTCGCCGCCGTAGATCGAGTCGTCGTCCGCGCCGCCCTCGATGGTGTCGGCCCCCTCGCCGCCGACCAGCCAGTCGTCGCCCTCGCCGCCGTAGATGGTGTCGTCACCCTCTTCGGCGAAGACGGTGTCGTTCCCTCCCAGGGTGGTGTATGTTTCATCGCCCGTGTCGCCGAGATAAAAGTTCCTGTTCTCATCTCCCGTGACGGGACTCTCCGCGAGAAGATCGTCGACCGGGCTGTCGCAATCCGGCAGGCAGAACATCTCCGCGGTGAGAGTGGTGGTGGCAGTGATGCCCTCCAGCGTGATCGTCCCCCCGCCGAAATCCGAGAGGTCGATTTGCACCCCTGTCACCACGTTGACGTTATTCGGATCGGTGACCGTCGTAATCTTCGCGCTCAACTGCGCCCACGTAATCGCCGTGGTGAACTGGGAGAGGTCTATCTCGTCTTCAGAGGTGTTGAAATCGGTGATCGTGTCGCTGCCGTGACCCGGAAGGAACGCGAAGGTGTCCGCGCCGGTCCCCCCGGTGAGGGTGTCGTCGCCTCCTCCGTCGATGATGATGTCGTCGTCCGCTCCGGCGTCGATGATGTCGTTCCCGGCGTCTCCCAGGATGTGGTCCTCGCCCTCGCCGCCCTCGATGGTGTCGTTTCCGCTGCCGCCCCGTATTCTGTCGTTTCCGGCGCCGCCGTAGATGGTGTCCGCGCCGCCACCGCCCAGGAGGTAGTCTCTCCCGCCGCCGCCGGTGAGCGTGTCGTCACCGCTGCCGCCGAACAGGACGTCGACGCCTTCGCCGCCATACAGATTGTCGTCGCCATCGGCGCCGTCGAATATGTCGGTTCCATCGGTACCCGTTTTGGTGTCGTCCGTCATGATGGGTTCCCTTCTGGTTCTCGCGAACTGAATTCAAATAATCAGCGCCGGTTCGTTACGATTCCCAAACGCTTCCTCATTCCTCGCCTGCGTTCGTTCCGCGCTCGAAACGGGGAATGATTCCATATAGCCGACAACCCATACCCGTCCCAGATGATTTCACGCGCATCGTTCGTGGCGAAACAACGGTAAAATAATAACAAAAATTTTGACGAAAAACTACATTTTCATTTTGTGTGGGGAACAATTCCCGGGTTGGTGGACCTTCCCGCTCCGCAAGGAGCGGCGCACCGAGCGGGAAGAAGCTGTCCAGGAGGCGGCGGGCAATCTCGGAAACGATTGAGGCGGAACCCAGGCTGTCATCGCGAAGCGCCTGCGAGTCTCCTCCTGGGCGCCGCAATGGGTGGTTTCGTCTACTGCGAAGGCACCCGGTTCACGCCCCCGCCGCAGTTGGCCACGGCGACGATGCGCGTCACATCGAAAAGTCGAAGTCCGTCGCGTCCAGGTCGGTTGACGTGAAGTCCTCGAGTATGATCTCGCCCACGTTCGTACCGAGGTCGATCTTCGTGTCGTCGCCCTCCTGCGTAATCGTGAGATCGGAAAACCCGGTGATGGCGGTAATCGCGGAGAGATCGATGGTGTCCGTGCCGTTGGTGAAATCGGTGATCGTGTTGTTCCCGTCGCCCGAGGCGAATACGAATGTGTCCGCCCCGGCCCCGCCGGTGAGCGTGTCGTCCCCGGTTCCGCCGGTGATCGTGTCGGCGCCCTCGCCGCCATAGATTGAGTCGTCGCCCGAGCCGCCTTTTAGTACGTCGTCGCCCTCGCCGCCGTAGATGTCGTCCGCGTTCGCGCCGCCGTCGATGGTGTCGGCCCCCTCGCCGCCGACCAGCCAGTCGTTGCCCGAGCCGCCATTGATGGTGTCGTCGCCCTCTTCGGCGAAGACGATGTCATCGCCTCCATAGGTGTTGTACGTTTCGCCGCCCGTATCGCCGATGAAGAGGTCGCCCCAAAAACTTCCCTCCATCGTCTCGACGGTCTCGCGCGTGCCGTCGGGCAGGCAGAACATGTCCGCGGCAAGGTCGCTGGTGGAAGTGAGGCCGTCCAGGGTGATCGTCCCGCCGCTCCAATCCGAGAGGTCGATTTGCAGCCCCGTTACCACGTTGGCATCGTTCGGGTCCGTGACCGTCGTAATCTTCGCGCTCAACTGCTCCCAGGTAATCGCCGTGTTGAACAGCGTGAGGTCGATCATGTCTCTGGCGGTGTCGAAGTCGGTGACGGTATCGTTTCCGCCGCCCTCGTTGAACGCGAAGGTATCCGCGCTGCCGCCGCCGGTGAGCGTGTCGTCGCCCGCCCCGCCATAGATGGTGTCTTTTTCCGAGCCGCCGTCGATGATGTCGTCCCCGGCGTCGCCGAAGATGGTGTCGCGGCCGCTGCCTCCCTCGATGGTGTCGGCGCCGCTGCCGCCGCGAATCAAATCGCCTTCGCTGCCGCCGTAGATCGTGTCGTCGTCGCTGCCGCCGAAGATGTAGTCTTCTCCGGTGCCGCCCGTCAGGGTGTCGTCACCGCTGCCGCCGAAGATGACGTCGACTTCGCCGCCACCATCCAGATTGTCGGCGCCGCTACCGCCGTCGTGTATGTCAAAATCCTCGGTGCCGAGCTCAGTGTCGTCCGCCATTTCGGGTCCCTTTCTGATTATCGCCTACCAAACTGAAGCAATCAGAGGCTTCGCCATCCGCTTGCGCTCAAGGTTCTATAGGGAGAATCGTTCTTCCCTATACCTTGCCGTTATCGTCCGTGTCGCAAGGTCATACTAACAGTAACAAAAATTTTGACTGAAAACCACAATTTTTTTTGCGCCTGAACAATTCCCGGGTTGATGGACCTCCCCGCTCCGCAAGGAGCGGCGCACCGAGCTGGAGGCGGCCGACACGCTCGGAAACGATTGACCAGAAATCAGGCTGAGGTCGCGAACCCGGCCTTGCCTGCATCCCGCCTTTGGTCGTCATTCCGGCGCATTCTGCTGACAACCGATAGGTTGGCCAGAGCCGATGAAGATAAGAACATTTCAGGACGACCCTTAAAACGACAAAGCAAAAAAGAAAAGTCACTGGATTCCGGCATGCGACGGAATGACGGTGATCTCGCAGGAGGGTCGTGCACGTAGGGGGCAATCCATCCTCGGGACCGCCCCACCATTCATGAACGTGGGCCGCTCACGAGCAATCTCAAGCCCGCAAGAACGGCCCCTGGTTGGTGAAACTACTAGGCGTCGAAATACTCGCGCGTGACCTTGAAGACCATCGGCGCGAGCAGCAACAGGCCGATGAGGTTGGGCACCGCCATCAGCCCGTTCAGCGTGTCGGAGAGGTTCCAGACGAAGGCCACCTTCACGTTGGCGAAACCGAGCGCCGCCAGCACCGCTCTCCATAATACGAACAGCCCAGGATGGTCGTGAAGGCGAAGACGGCCAGCGCGATGGTGACGATGTAGCTCCCGCCCGCGATGGTGCTCTGAAAGCCCGCCGAGGTGAGCAGGACGCCCGTGAGGCCCGCGCCGTCCGCGCCCTTCAACACCCACGCGCCCTCTTTTTTTGCTTGCGCGGCCTCCTTAGAGACGTTCATAATCAGGATCATCACGAGAAAAAGGAGGCGCGCGATGAAAATGCTGCTGGCGGCACTCGTCCTGGCGGCGCTCGCCCTCGCCACTCCGGCGCAGGCCGCGGACTGGGGGCCGGGCGCGAGCGTACGCATCGCCACCGAGGGCGCCTATCCCCCCTGGAACGAGGTGGACGCCTCGGGCAAACTCATCGGCTTCGAGATCGATCTGGCGGCCGACCTGTGCCGACGCATGAAGGTTAAGTGCAAAATGATCCCTCGCGCCTGGGAGGGCATCATAGCGGCGCTCCGGGCGGGGGAATTCGACGCCGTCATGTCGGGCATGGCGATCACCGAGAAGCGAAAGAAGCTCATCACATACTCGCGTCCGTTCGCCGCGTCTCCCCATGTCTTCGTCGTGAGGGCGGACGGCCCCCTTGCGGGCGTATCGACCAAAGCCGCCTCGGTCACGCTGGGAAGCCTGGACGCGGGGGAGAAGGCCGCCATCGAGACGCTCAAGAATGCCTTCGCCGGCAAGAAGGTCGGCGTGCAGGTCGACACCGTTTTCGTGAACTTCCTGAGAATCCACATGGCCGAGCAGGTCGAGATGCGCACCTTCAAGTTCCAGGGCGACGTCGACGCCGCCCTGCTCGGGAGCCGCGTGGACGCCGCCCTCGCCCAGTTGTCCTACCTACAGCCCGTGCTCGAAACAGAGAAGGGAAAACTGAAAGTCGTCGGCCCCGGTTTCACGGGCGGTTCTCTGGGCGAGGGAATCGGTATCGGCATCCGAAAGAAAGACGAGACGCTCGCGGAGATGTTCTCCTCGGCCATCACCGCCGCCATCAAGGACAGGACGCTATCCCGACTCTCGCTCAAATGGTTCGGCTTCGACCTGACGCCAAAGGAATGACTGAGGATGACCGAAGAGACGACACCACAAATCGACCAATCGCAAGCCGAGCGCGCAAACGAGAGCGCCGCCGCCTACACCCGGGGGGGAGACGCCAGAAAAGCCCCGCGCCGGAAGCTGACCAAAAGGGTCTATGAGGCCGAACTCGCGAGGCTCCAGATAGAACTCGTGAAGCTCCAGGAGTGGATACGGCAGGAGGGCCTGAAAGTCGTCGTCATCTTCGAGGGGCGAGACGCGGCCGGCAAGGGCGGCGTCATCAAGCGCATCACGCAGAGCTTGAGCCCGCGCATCTGCCGCGTCGTGGCGCTGGCCGCGCCCACCGAGCGCGAGCAGACGCAGTGGTATTTCCAGCGCTACGCGCCGCACCTGCCCGCAGCGGGCGAGATGGCGCTCTTCGATCGCTCCTGGTACAACCGCGCGGGCGTGGAGCGGGTGATGGGCTTTTGCACGGATGAGGAATACCGCGAGTTTCTGCACTCATGCCCCACGTTCGAGAGGATGCTCGCGCGCTCGGGGATAGTCCTGATCAAATACTGGTTCTCGGTGAGCGACGAGGAGCAGGAGCGCCGCTTTCACGCGCGCATCGAAGACCCCACGCGCCGCTGGAAGCTCTCGCCGATGGACCTCGAATCGCGCACCCGCTGGGTGGAGTATTCACGAGCGAAGGATGAGATGTTCGCCCACACCGACATCAAACAGGCCCCCTGGTACGTGGTGGACGCGGATTCGAAGCGCCGCGCGCGGCTCAACTGCATCAGCCACCTGCTCTCCCTCATCCCCTATGACGATTTGACGCCCTCGCCCATCGAACTCCCCCCGCGCCGGCCCGATCAAGCCTACGTGCGGCCCCCCATAGGCGAGCAGACCTTCGTGCCCGAGCGGTATTGAGGGGGCATGTCCTGATTCACCAAAGCTCAATAAGAAATACCGTTATTTGCTTTTAGCATCGAAAGTAAAACAAGAAACCCCGCTATTAACATTTATCGCATAAAGTACAATAACAAATCCCGTTATTAAGAGTTAGGGGTTAAGTCTTGATAAAGAGGAGGGATATCGCTTTCGTAGGGGCCGCTCGTGAGCGGCCCTACAGGTCGATTGCGGGGGGCAGGCCCTTCACGATGCGGGCGGTTTCCACGCTCACGTGCACGACCCGCCGAATCGCGGTTATCAAGTCCCTCGGGTCGTCGAACCAGGCGTTTGCGTCGTTCACGATGCCGCTTTGCTTGTCCTGCGTGATCCGGTAGCGGTCGATGAACCACTCAAGCGGCGTCCTCCCGTTCACGACATAGAGATGCGCCTCCGGGGGGATGCCGCGCAGACTCACATGATCGTTGACGATGAGGGTCGTTTTCTCTTCCTTATCCGCATACCGCATCGCCCGCGTTCCGAGCCGGTAATGCTCCGCGCGGGCCTCGCCGCTTCCCGTGAACGCTTCCTCAATCGGGTATTCATCGCAGGTTTCATAGCCCAGGTGGAGTTCCGCAAGCGCGCGCCCGGCGTCCGCGAAGGCGTCAAAATCGGGGGCCAGGGGTATGCGCGGGAGTTGTTTCCAGAGATCGTTTGTGAAGCGGTCCCGGTAGTCGGGCGCGTGGAGTACTCCGTAGACGTAATCGAAAATCGCATCCTTGGTTATCTGATTGTCTTTGTAATGAACGCGGAATGTGCGCAAAGCCACATCCGTGATGTTGTCCATCCGCTCCAAGGTCTTAACCAGACCCGGGAGGTCGCCTTGTGAATCGGCTTGTTCCTGATAGCAATAGCGTGAAAAGCACTGGCTTTTCGAGATCACTTCAAGGTCTGGCATCGTATCGACCACGAAAGCTGAGAACGGCTTGGTCGAACCTAAACCAGACACGCATATAGCGCGATTCTCGCTTAAGTCGTTCGGGAAAATTTTACTCAATTGATATTTACGGGCCGTGAAGGTATAATCAGCATAACAATTCGTCGGAATAAAGGGACGGTATGCGGTTTTCCTGATAAATGTATCTCCAAATACGGAGCGTTTACCTCTCTTCAAATTATCCTTGAGATTCTCATCCCATCTAAGATTTGATGAATAGGATCGGGCAATTCCGTTTAGATCTGGGAATTGGTTTCCTGATCCTTCAAATTCCCGCATGGCTCCCATGTAATCTTCGACCATCTTTTTAGCGTTTTCCGCGCAAGCCTCGCGAGAGAAATTATATATGTACGCATCCCGGCTAGTCGCCAATCCCCTTGAATACAGACCAAAAATTGCATTATCCACTCTTCCTGATTTTGCATCTTTGGAACCTATCGGTTGGAAATTTTGAAATGCTGCATCACGCTGTCCGATCCAATCGTGGTGCTTATCGGGGACAATCTCCCACCAATCCTTGATTCCGGCGACGGAACCAGTTTCGCTCAAAATATCCAGCTTCTCCTCACGCTTGAGATAATCCCCGATGTCGCGATAGCGAATGCGGCAACTCTTCACCATGTTGTTCGAGTTGCGAACGAGGATCGTTATCGCCACCGGCGCGCGGGAACCTTGATTGAATACGTTGTCGCCTTCCGCCCGCCTCCGCTCGCCCGATGTCCGCGCATTCCCCCGCAGGTTCAGAACGTAGATTGAACTGAACTCCTCAGCCAGACAGGCGCGTACCCCCGAATCCACGTTGCCGTCGATCCATGAGCCATTGGTGACGATGGCGACAACGCCCTGTTCGCCTATACGATCGGAAGCCCAGCGGATCGCCATTTTATAAGTATCATAGAGACTATTCTTGAGAGTTGCCGTCGAACGAGCGGCATAGGTCTCACGGACGCGCTGCTCAATTTCAGGGTAGTCCACGTTCGGGTTTTCGTCGGCAGAACTTTTCTGCCCAAACGACCAGGGTGGATTGCCGACGACCACCTGGATGGGCGATTTCTGCTGACGCTCCACCCGCGCGCTATTGTCCGGCAGCCACACACCCGGCAACCTTCGGTCGGGTTGCAGATTGAAGGTGTCAGTCAGGACGATGCCATCGAACGGCTCATACGCGCTTTCGGGGCCGAGGCGGCCATGGAACGCCTCTTCGATGTGAACCGCCGCGATGTAATAGGCGAGCAGGATAATCTCGTTGGCGTGCAACTCTTCGTGGTATTTCCTTGAAAGATCGGCATCCCGGATGAGGGCAGACTGCAAAAGCCGCACGAGAAAAATGCCGGTGCCGGTGAAGGGGTCGAGTACGTGCATGCCCGCATCGCTCAGGCTTCGACCAAATTCCTCGCGCAGCACGTGATCGGTGCTGTGCAAGATGAAATCTACAACCTCGGGCGGCGTATAGACAACCCCCAGCCGATCCGCGTCCTTCTTCATGGCGGAAGCGAAGAAGTTCTCGTAAAGCTCCATCAGCACGCGCTGGCGCGCCTCCGAGTTGTCTAGGCCGCGCGCGCGGTTGCGGACGCTCTCGTAGAAGGGTTGCATGTCCCGAATCTCGTTCTCAAGGCCGAACTCGCCGAAATCTTCCCGCAGCTTGTCCAACGCCTGCGACACCGGGTTGCCCGCGGCGAAATCGTAGCCCTCGAAAAGCGCCTCGAAAACGGGCCGCGTGAGAATGTGCTGAGCCATCATGTCGACGGCGCTTTCGCGGTTGATGGACTCGTTGATGGAGACTTTCAACTCCTCGTGGAAATCGTCGAACCACTCGCGCAGGGTTACGTTTTCGGAGCTTTCCAAAAGATTTCCGATTCGCACTACCAGACGCGCGAAGATATCCGCGACATCCTTCGCCCATGTCTGCCAGTATTTCCTGTCGCCACATTTTTCCACGATTTTGGCGAACATTGCGCCGGGCGGCAGTTCGAGTGGTGGAAAGGGCAATTCACGGGTTTCCACCTCCTCGTTTTCATCGCCGGTGAAAATGATGATGTTCTTGGGCAGCGCGTTATTGAGGTCAATCTTGTTGATCTCGGCGTCGAGCCTGTCATCGTGGGAGCGCAGCGCGCGGAGCACGCTCCAGACAACGTCGAACTGTTCGTTGCGGTCGAGGGCGCGGGCCGGGTCGACGCCCGCAGGCACGGCTATCGGCAGTATGATGTAGCCGTACTCCTTGCCCTCGGCCTTGCGCATGGCGCGGCCCACGGCCTGAACGATATCGACGTGTGAATTTCGCGGACTCATGAAGAGCACCGCATCGAGCGCAGGCACATCGATTCCTTCCGACAAACACCGCGCGTTCGAGAGAATCCGGCAGGCTCCATTCTCCTCTGCCTCGGAACCGCCCTTGAGCCAGTCGATACGCGCCTTGCGATCAAGCGCGTTGTGCTGTCCGTCGACGTGGCGCGTCGCGCATTGCAGCGCGCCCTCTTGCTCCTCCTCGGGCAACATGTCGCGAGCTTGGGTGATGATGTCGTCCCAATGCGCTTCCAGCCGCTTTGAGGATTGGATCGTATTCGTGAACGCAATAGCGCGCTTGAGGGGGCGGGGCGGCTCCTCATCCTTCCCCTTGTTCTCCGGATTTTGCAGCGCGCGCCAGCAGCCGACTATCTTCGCCGCGTCGGTAATGTCTATCTCGCTCTTGCTCGCCGCCAGATGCGCTTGCAGCATCACGTCAGCATGTTGCTCGAACACGCCGAACACCACGACCTTGTAATCGGAGAGCAAATCCTGCTCGACCGCCCGCGAGAAGGGAAGGCGGTGGAACTCCGGCCCATAGGTCTCCTCATCGTCCATCGAGAACACATCGACGTCGTGGCGCGCCGCTTTTTCCTTCGCACTTTCGGTATAAAGGCGCGGGGTGGCCGTCATGTAGAGACGCTTCGCGGCCTTGATTCTTTTTCCGTCATGAACGAGCACGAAAGGCGAGGTCTTATCATCCTCTGGCCGTTCGATTCCGGTCGTCCTGTGCGCCTCGTCGCAAAGGATGAGGTCGAAGGGCGGCGCGCCTTCATTTTGCGCGGCCTCCACGAGGGGAAGGGAATGGTAGGTGCAGAAGACGACCGTCATCGCGCTCCCTTGCGCCAGTCGCAACGCTTTTGAAATTTTGGACGGCTCCGTGGTGACCGGAATTTCAAGCTCCTCCAGCGAGGCGTCCTCATCCTTGCGTCCGGCGCGCGTATCCGAACAGATACCTATGTAGCGGTGCGGTATGTCCTTCTGCGTCGCCCATTCGCGCATAGATTGAGCAAACAGTGAAATTGAAGGCACGAGATAGAGAACCCGGCCTCCAACTCCCGCAACGGCTTCGGCGATGCGAAGCGCGGTGAAGGTCTTGCCCGTGCCGCACGCCATGATGAGCTTGCCGCTATCATGCTCCCTAAAACCCGCGATTACTTCGTTGAACGCTTCGCGCTGATGCGGACGCAAGCGGAACGTCTCGGGCCGATAGCGCAGGTCTTCGGGTTCCCCGTGGATTAAATCGGGCCAGTCGAAACGCCGGTTTATCAGATCATCCAGATAGCGCACGTCGCACTTGGGCTTGAGACCGGCGATGGTCTTTTTGGCAGTCGGCCCCCACGGATCGCCGGTATCGACTACGATGCGGGCGGTGAAGGGGTCGCGGGCGGAAGCAGCGATGAACGAATCGAGATGCGGTTTTGAGATTCGCGTGCCGGGCGCGTAGCACTTGCACTGAATCGCGCAGTAGCCGCCTTCCCGCTCTTCGGCCACCAGATCGACGCCGGTATCGCTTCCATCGAAATCTCGCCGCCGGGCCGCCCATTCGGGCCAGAGCCAGACGTTCGAGAAACGCTCCCGATACCACGGGTCTTCGATGAAAAACTTCTTCATCACTCGCTCGAAGCGGCTACCCTTCTCGCGCTCCGAATCGGAGACGGCGCGTATCTGATCCAGCATTTCCTGAAAGCTGACGCTCAAACCTTCTCCTCCTGAAACTCACACGGCAAGATCAACCGGGCCGTTCACGAACGCGGGACGCTCACGAGCGTCCCCTACGAAGGCAGACGACAAATGGGAATGAACACAACCCGAATGGTGTGGAGTCTATCTGTTGAGGGTCACACCGATCAAGAGAACTTCCCCTCGCCTCGCAATCCCTCCCTCCTCAGTCGGGATTGACCTTCCCCCTCTTCCTCTTCTTCTCGGCGCGTTCGCGCTTGTCGTGTAAGCGTTTCTCAGTCGATGAGCGGGTGGGGCGCGTGGGGCGTCTGGGTTTGGGAGGCGTAGAGACTTCGGCGAGGGCGGCGCGCAGCTTTTCGAGGCAATCGGCGACGTTTCGGCCCTGATCGCGAAAGCGGCTGCTCGCGATGACCACGTGGCCCTCGCGCGTCACGCGGCGCGGGTGGAGAGTGCTGAGCCTTTCCTTCACGTCGTCGGGCGCGCTCGGCGAGGCGGCCATGTTCCAGCGCAGCACCGCCTTGCTCGACACCTTGTTGACGTTCTGCCCGCCGGGGCCGGAGCTTCGCGCGAACTGAAAGTGGAATTCGCGCAAAGGGATTCGGAGCCTCTCGTTCACAATAAGCATCTCATACTCCGCGTGTGTCGGGGCGGCTCGTGAATTTGCCGGGGGCGGAAGCGACTCGATGGAGACAGCAAGCGCGCTCGTGGATCGAGTGTCTCCCGCATCCGTGAGCTGGCCTCTCGCTCGGCAAACGCCCCCGCATTTGTAGCGTCAAACACTCCCCCCTTGAGGGGGAGTAGCAGAAGCCGAGCGGTTTATGCGAAGGCTGATACGTGGGGGGTATGGTTCCTCAAAACAAAAGCTCCCCCCACCGGCGCGACTTCAGACTTCGTCCTCGTCTTGCCGACTCCCCCTCAAGGGGGGAGTGGTTCGGCCCGACCCACAAGGGGTTTTTCAACAACCCCTCTTCAGTCGAGATTGACCCCGCGCGCATTTGCCCGCACTTGCGCGTTCGGCGAAATCTTGGCGCGCGTGTAGATTACACCACGGGCCGCGCCTCGAGAAAGGCGGTGATTTTCTCATCGCGAGCAAGACGGCATATCCGGCGCAAAGTGGTTCCCGCAGGCCCGTCGTTGTCTGGTCCACGAGGCCGAATCCCCCGGCCTCACGCCCTCGGACCACGCCCGAAAAATCCCTAAAGAATAAATGAAAAATACGATAAATATCGATAAATTAACGGGGTTTATCGATAAATAAACGACAATTTCCGAGGAGGTTGGGAAGAGGATTATGACCGGGTAATCAATTTTTTTTCAGTGAGTTAAAGATTATACGACTTTTTCGGCGCGCAGGCGGGCGATTTCTTCCGCCGAGTAGCCCAATTCAGCGAGAATCTCCTCGGTGTGCTCGCCCACCACCGGCGAAGGCCTTGAAAAATCAGGCGTTTCGCCTGCGAACGTCAAGGGTGAGGCGGGCAGAAGCCCCGGCCCCGCCTCGGGGTGGTCGACCTCGACGAAGGCCTCCGGGAAGCGCTCTTTCACCTGCGCCACGTCGTTGATGGCGCTCACCGTAACCCCTTGGGGAATAAGGAGTTCCTCCCACTCGGCGGTCGTCTTCCGGGTGAGGATATCCTCTAAAATCGCGCGCAGGGCCTCGTCGTTCGCCACGCGGTCTTTGTTATCGGCGAAGCGGGGATCGTCCGCAATCGCAGGATTTTCAATGGCTTCGACGAATACGCGGTAGCGGTTCGTGTTCGAGATCGCCACGAAAATGAGGCCGTCCTTCGTCCGGTAGCCCGAAAAGGGAGAGACCACCGGATGGGAAAGCCCTTCTGGTTCAGGTACTTGGCCCGTAAACGTGTGGCGCGCCACCGGATTTTCCATGATGTTGACCGTCGCGCCCATCATCGAGGCATCCACGCGCATGCCCTCTCCGGTGCGTTCTCGGCGAAAAAGGGCGGTGAGAATCCCCGAGAGCAAGTAGAGGCCGCTGGCGACGTCCACTATCGAGACGCCCACGCGCACGGGCTCCCCGCCCATAGGCCCCGTCACGCTGATGAGGCCGCCCGCGGCTTGCAAGAGGCTGTCGAAGGCGGGGCGTCTCGCGTTTTTCCCGGTCTGGCCGAAGCCGGACACGGCAGCGTATACGAGCCTGGGATTTTCCGCCTTCAGGACCTCCCAGCCCACGCCCAGGCGATCCATTACGCCGGGGAGAAGGTTTTCCACCAGCACGTCCGTCCCGCGACAGAGTTTCCTGAATACTTCCACGCCTCCCGGGTTTTTGAGGTCCAGCGTGATGGAGCGCTTGCCGCGATTCAGGCTCATAAAATAGCTGCTCTCGCCGTTTTTGAAAGGGCCGATGGCGCGGCTGTCCTCTCCGCCGGGGCGCTCCACCTTGATGACTTCCGCGCCATAGCCCGCCAGATAGAGCGATACGATGGGGCCGGCATTGAACTGGCTGGCGTCAACGACTTTCAAACCCTGGAGGAGTGACATCGGATGGATAAATTCTCTCTAGCGGCGCTTCCTGGTGGTCTTGGGGGCCGTTTTCTTCTGAGTGGTCTTTTCCACCGCTGTTATCTTCGGGGCCTTCGCCCTGGCCGCCTTGTTTGCAGCGATTTTTCTAGCGGGAGTCCTCTTCTTTGCAGTATTCACGGCTTTGCCGGCGAGCGTTTTCTTTTTAGCCGCCGTTTTCCGCGTCGTTGCCGCTTTTTTCTTTGCGGCAGCCGCTTTCCCTTGAGAGCTGGCCGTTTTGCTATTCGCCGTAGTGGTTTTCTTGGGAGCGGCAGTCGTTTTTTTCTTCACAACGGGGGCTTTTTTCCTGGCCGCCGTTCGCTTTTTCTGCGCCGCAGCTTTTTTCTGGGCTGCTTTCTTCTGCCGCGCCCGTTGTTTTTTCGCTTTTTTCTCATCTTCTGCGCGCGCCGCCTCGGCCGCCCGTTTTTCTTCTTCCGTAGGCGGGAATACGGGTTTTCTACGTCCTGTCATCAAGCGAAAAGCATAGCCCACCTGCGTTTCACGCCATTCATTCTCTCCGAGATCCAGCAACACGAGTTCCACCGGAGAACCGGGAACCAACATGTCCCGGTAACCTTCCCAGTCAATCAAGTGGGAATTTATCTTTATCCCCTCATCCAGGAATATGACCGCGGAGACATGTTCTACATTCCCGTCTACGGAAGAACGCGTGATCGTGGCCGAAAGAAGTTTGCCCTTCCCGCTCAGAAGCACTTCGCTCGTGCTACGCGGACAAACCGGGTTGTCGCAAGTGGTTTTCGAACCGGTTTTCGGGAAAAAATACTCCTCGCATTCCCTACAAACAGACCCAATGAGATTGGGCTTATGGCGAGAATTCCTGGGAATCGTAAAAACATCGCGCATAAACGGAACGACAACTTTATTTTTGTCAGGAACAAAAATCGGAGGGTTATTCTGGGGGGAGTTCATCTACTACCCTGCCTTCGAAGTTCTGAAAAACAAAATCTAAATAAACGAAATGTAAACAGCTAGTTAAAACTCATGGCAAGCATGGATTAGGCGCGAACACTATCAGGGGGTCAGGTAAGTGTCAAGATGAATCAAGGTTCGGGAAATCCCGACACAGCAAATTCTTCGCGTCCTTAATCCGCTGTTTGAAAATGACCTCCCTCCATGGCCACCATGAGTCTTCAGCCGACCTTGATCCTGACGACTTGACCATTCAAAACCTGCAATCTTATAGTCAACCATCGTATTCATATAAGGGATGCGGCATGACTTCTCCAGACGCTCGAAATTTTCAATCCAAGCTGCTTCGACTATTACCTTCGGTGGATGAAATCGTTACCCGCCTCAAAAATGACGGTGTAAATAGCTCATCAGACACCGCCCTATCCGATGCCGTCAAAAAAGCAATCGGAACGAAAAGACAGCTTCTACTTGAACAAACGAACCAGGAATTCCCGAATCCTACGGAAAACGCATCGCTGTCCAAGCAAACGCTTCGGGATATCGTTCTAAATGAAGCAAAACAAATCCTTTCTTCGAATAAACAACTTGGCTTGAAAAAAGTCATTAATGCCACAGGAATCGTGCTGCACACAAATCTGGGTCGAGCGCCATTAAGTGAGGCAGCAAGGTCCGCCCTCAATGATGTGACCCAGGGATATTCAAACCTGGAATTCGATTTGAACCTCGGACGGAGAGGAAAAAGAGGAGTAGATGTGGAATCTCTTCTTTGCCAACTGACAGGGGCGGAGGCGGCATTGGTCGTCAACAACAACGCTGCAGCCGTGATGTTCGCGATTCATGTGATGGCCAATTCCGCTGAAGTAATCGTTTCACGGGGAGAATTGGTTGAAATTGGCGGTTCTTTCCGAATTCCGGATATCATGCTCCAAAGTGGCGCAAAATTAGTAGAAGTAGGGACAACCAACAAAACGAGAATATACGACTACCGCAACGCCATCACCCAAGATACGGCATTGCTGCTGAAAGCGCATACAAGTAATTACAGGATTGTCGGCTTTACGGAAGAAGTATCTCGCGATGAACTCTCAAAACTCAGCAGGGAAACAAATATACCCACGCTAGAAGATCTGGGGAGCGGTTCGCTGATTGATATTGATGGTTTGCCTCATGAACCCACCGTCCTAGAGTCAATCCGAGCGGGAATCGATGTCGTTACTTTTTCCGGAGACAAGCTACTCGGCGGCCCGCAGGCTGGGATTGTTGTAGGCAAGGCGACATGGATAGAGAAAATGAAAAAACATCCTCTCATGCGCATTCTCAGGCTGGATAAGCTAACGCTCGCCGCATTAGAAGCAACACTCAGGGTATATCTAGATCCTGATGCTGCCCACACCCAGATCCCGATTCTTCAAATGTTGTCCACCAACCGGGAAAAACTGAAAAAACAGGCGGAATCTTTGATGAATCTGATGGGGGAACATACTTGTTCCGTGCTCGGCGCCAAGGTGGAAGAAACTTCGGGGATGGTAGGCGGCGGGGCAATGCCCCTGGCGAAACTCGATAGTTTCGCTGTGACATTATCTCCCAAAAATTTTTCCGCCAAATCGTTGGAAACCAAGCTGCGCAATGCTACTCCACCTGTTGTGGCACGCATTCATGAGGATAAAGTAATACTTGACCTGCGATGCATTAGAGTAGGGGAAATAAATCAACTTGGCGTGATTCTCAACGAATTCGCAAAGTAATCTTCACTCTTCTGCGCATATAATTTTCTCGTCATCACGAAAACAGGGGACAATATTCCGATGCCAACCGTTAATTCCGAAGGTGTTGCAATAGATTATGAAGTCATCAATTCCCAGAATACCAATACGCCTGTATTCCTGATTAGCGGGTTGGGAGGCATTCGCGCATCATGGACGAAGCAAATCGACGCTTTTTCTGCGACCAGGCCACTCATCCTTCATGACCATAGGGGAACAGGAAATAGCGCAAAACCGAGCGGGGTATATAGCGTTCCCAACATGGCGAAAGATATCACCGCTATCATGGATGACCTGGAAATAGAAAAAGCGCATCTCGTCGGCAGTTCAACCGGCGGAGCCATCATCCAAGTAATGTGCATTGACTATCCCGACCGTGTCAAAAGCGGCTCCATAGTAAGTTCCTGGCCCAAGAGCGACGCATATTTCATCCGTCAGTTTAGCGTGCGCAAAAAAGTTTTACTCGGGATGGGATGGGAAACTTACACGAGATTTTCCACATTCACCTTGCATAGCCCAAAGTTTTTCACCGACAATTTTGAAGAAATTCAAATGCAAGAAAACCAATCGATAGCCAACGCGCCTCCGGCTGAAATTATGGCCGAGAGAATCGAGTGCATTATTGCGCATGATCAGTTGGACCGCTTGGGCCAAATCACAAGTCCGGTGCTAGTGGCCGTTGCAAGGGACGATGTCGTCACTCCCCTCTATTATTCTTATCAATTGAGCGATGCCATCCCTGGAGCTGAATTGAAAATTTTTGATGAAGGCGGCCATTTCGTGTATCTTGAAAAACCGGATGAATTCAATGAATCGATCCTTGAATTCATCCATCGCCATGACTAATCGATATTTTTATATCTCGCCTATCAACCACGAAGGCGAAACCACCTTATGAAACATGTCGTCATTGGAACCGCTGGCCACATCGATCATGGCAAAACCTCTCTCGTCAAAGCGTTAACCGGCACAGACACTGATCGCCTAAAAGAAGAAAAAGAACGCGGCATCACCATCGAGCTCGGGTTTGCGGAGTTGATTCTCGGTAACATCCACGCAGGTATCGTGGATGTTCCGGGCCATGAACGATTCGTAAAAAACATGTTGGCAGGAGTCGGAGGGATCGATTTGGTGATACTGATCATTGCTGCCGATGAAGGCGTCATGCCGCAAACGAGGGAGCATTTGTCGATTTGCCGACTTCTCGGGGTAAAAACCGGCCTCATCGTGCTCACCAAAACAGATCTGGTCGAACCAGAATGGGTTGAACTTGTGACGGACGATATACAAGACTTCATCAAAGATACCTTTTTGGAAGAAAAACCCATCGTGCCGGTTTCGGCTCACACTGGAGATGGTCTGGAAAATCTCAAAAAAGCTTTGGTCGAAATCGCAAATCAGACGCCTGCAAAAAGCGAAACGGGTATCTTTCGAATACCGATTGACCGTGTATTCACAATGCGGGGCTTCGGTGTCGTGATAACGGGAACCTTGTTCAGTGGAAGTGTGGCTGTAGGTGAACAAATTGAAGTTTACCCCAAGACTCTTCAGGCGCGCGTTCGTGGCTTACAAGTACATGGGAAGTCCGTGGAAAAATCGACTGCCGGCCTCAGAACCGCCGTGAATCTTCAGGGCCTCGAGCGAGCGGAGGTGTTCAGGGGAGATATCATCGGTCATCGTGGTGAACTGAAAACAACGTATATGCTCGACGTTTATCTTGAGCATCTAGGCGATGCGCCTCGTCCTTTGAAAACCCGGAATCGTATTCGCTTCCATGCAGGTACCGCTGAAATCATGGGCAGGATATCTCTCATCGGACGAGATGTGCTCGAACCGGGAGATAATTCATTTGCCCAAATACGGCTGGAGGAACCTATCGTCGTACTGCCCAGAGATCGATTTGTCATCAGAAGTTATTCGCCAATCATCACGATAGGTGGCGGGGAAATCTTAGATATTATGCCTCGCAAGCATAGACGATTGCGGAGTTCGTCTATAGATCACTTGAAATCACTTTATCAAGGTGATGAGACGGAAAGATTGCTCATATTACTCCAGGACTCACGGTTGAATGGGGTTGAGCTCACTGACCTCACAGGCCGTCTCACACTAAAGCGAAGTGACATCGAAAAAACCATTCAAGAATTAGCTGCTCAAGGAGAAGTGCAAATTATCGACCAAGTCAATTTTTTCTCGATGACTACAGCGCACTTCAACACAGCCCAAAAAAATATTCTCACTTTTTTGAAGAAATATCATACTGAGAACCCTCTTCGCACAGGAGCACCTAAGGAAGAAGTTCGCGGTAAGGCAGGCGACATCAATGAAAAAATCTTTGCCGCCGCACTTAAACACTTAAGCGAATCAAACGAAATTGTTGAAAATGGGGCCATCCTAAGGCTCGCTTCCCATTCAGTAGAAATTGATGAAACACTCGGAGAAGTGAAAACAAAACTAGAGAAGATTTTCGAGATTGCCCACTTTCAACCGCCATCCGTCGAAGACGCATTCTCACACAGCGACGGCAAAGACAACTCAAATCGAAATGCCTTGCAAATCCTCATCGACCAAGGTGCCTTACTGCGACTGAAGGATAACATTATCTATCATAAAAATGCTTTAAACGAAGCAGAAAACCTCCTTAAAGAGCATCTATCATTCAACAACGAAATTTCGGCGGCGGAATTTCGGGACCTGTTGGGCATCACAAGAAAACACGCCATACCTTTGCTTGAATATTTCGATACCGCACGCGTTACGCTACGGGTGGGAGACAAAAGAGTGCTTCGGCCAGACGCGAGATAAAATCCCTGTATGTATAAGGAATAAAAAATGCCTCTCGACAATAATAAAATCCAACGGCTGCGTTCAGATGTCCCGGCACTGGCAAATCAGATTTATGTAAATTGGGGGGGAGGGGGACCATCCTCGAAATCGATTCTTCGTGAAATGGATAAGTTCACAAAACGCGATTTAGAACTCGGCTCATTCCACCCAAAAATCAGGAATGAAACCACCGCAGCTCAGAAACGGACTAGAGAGAGCTGCGCAAAACTCATCGGCGTAGAAACTTCAGAAATCGCCCTAACGAATAATACAACGGTCGGGATCAACATTGCGGCGGCCGGATTGGCATGGAATGCAGGAGATGAAGTGCTCGTCTCGGATTTGGAACATCCAAGCGGCTACCTGCCCTGGTTGGTATGGCGCAAGAGAAATTCCATCAAGGTGAAACTATTCAAAACCGGTAAAAATGATCAGGAACTTCTCCGAAATTTAGAAAACGCCATCACCCTGAAAACAAAAGTGGTTTGTGTGAGCCACATCTCATGGCTAAATGGCAGGAGACTCCCTTTGGAGGCAATCGGTCGCATCTGCGTCTCAGCAGACGCGCTTCTCATCGTAGACGGCGCCCAATCCGTCGGGCATATACCAGTCAAAGTCAAAGACACCGGCGTAGACGTCTACACCATATCAGGCCAAAAATGGCTGATGGGTCCGGATGGTACGGGGGCCGTGTATATAAGGCATGAAGCAGGCAGAAAGATTCATCTTTCATCTGCAAGTTTTCGGACAGCTCGAAAAAAGAGATTAAAAACCCTGTCTTTTACGCCGGAGCCGAGCGCCATGCGCCACGAAGTCGGCACTTTCAATACATCCGGTTTCTTGGGATTCCGTGCTGCGGTTGAGCATTTCAGAAGAACAGGGCCCATATCCATCGAAAAAAGGATTCTGGCGCTGGCGAATCGCCTGCTGTCCCAAATACGTGCAATCAAGAATGTTGATGTCATTACACCCGAAGGAGAGGCTCAGTCTGGTCTGATTTCTTTTCGAATTGAGAACGTGGAATCTCAAAATGTGGTAGACAGGCTCTACAGGAGACACCTAATCATCCTTAGGGCAGTGGTAACAGAGCCTCCCGCCGTGAGAGTTTCCATTCATTATTTGAACACGGAAGAAGAAATGGACTCGATTGCAAATGCGATAGCCACTATAGCTGCTGGCAGAAGAAAACGATAAAAGAAAAACCCAAAACCACACAAAAAAAGGCGACGGTTATTTCACCGCCGCCTTTTTTTGTTGTTTGGCTCAGGGTTATTTTTTCAGTGTTACGTTCACCGCCGTAGCAGCGCCACCCTTCACCGACACCTTCATGGATTTCTTGCCCAAAACCTCATGCCAAATTTCGAGGGTATAGGAGCCTGCAGGAACATCTTTTATCTCGAATTTGCCCCCGGCACCCGTGACGCCGACATAGGGATTATCCGCCACAACGATATACCCTCTCATCCAGTCATGTACGTCACACTTCACTGCAATAATACCGGGCTTCTTGAAATAGCGGGTCGACATTCTCAGTTTTTTCTTGAACTTCGGCTGCGCGATATTGGCTATCGAGTTCCCGGTTTTACCAGGGTAAGTGTGGACATTGTGGAGAATTCTGTCACTGTTTTTCATCAACATTTTCGTTTTTTGCTTCATCACGGCGACTCGAGGCAGGTATATGCATCCATTTTGATCAACGACCGCTTTTTTCTGGCTCTTCGACCACTTTTTGCCGGATTTCACGCCTTTCAAAGACACGACGGCCCATACCACGCCGCCGTCTTTCACAACCAGACTATCATCGGTAATCGGTTTTTTGCCGCAAACCTTTTTATCTTTGTTCACAGACAATGTTTTGGGCTTCGGGGCGGTGCCTTCGAATTTGATTGCTCCGCTAATCGATCCCCCACCGCTTACTTTTCCTTCCTTATAAGCATCCGCGGAGCCAGCAAAGGCGATGCTCAGGCACATCGCAAACATCAAGCACAATTGAAAGCGTTTGGGAATCATACCTACTCCTCTCAAAGAATTTTTCAGATTGGCAGCTACTGTTTTTAAAAATGTGCAACGCAGTCATTCGCACACGAAATATCGGTGATTTCAGACACAGGACCTATAAAATTGACTTCTAATCAAATCGGAATCGCCAGGAACTCACACCTTCTCCATTCAAGTAATGCACCTTTCACTTTAAGTCAACCCTCTTCGTAGTTGGCCTTGAAATTCACCTTGATTCATTGCCTCATTGGGCCGAATGCTGTTATGAAAGAGCGCATGAATTCCGCCGCGAAAAGAGGCCGATCAGTGCAGATTTCAAGAATATTTTCAGTGAGATAAGGGCTATGAGAAATTTCCACTACTTGGCAATCAGTCTCTTCCTCTTGTTTCTATTCTGCATTGCTTTCTTCCCTCGTAACAGCCCTGCGCACCACACCAGTTCCATAGCCTATGTCCTTCAAGAAGTCGGCAAGAAGAAAATAGGAAATATCGAGATAGAGCTGAACGCCATGCCTCCGAGGTTGATAAAACACAGAAACTCCCCGAAATCTCTTGAACACACCCATAAGCTTCTGTCTCGATTCACCCATCGTTTTGAAATGCGGATTAGCAACGCCAAAGACAGTAATTACTCAACGAGAAAACTTGAAGTGAAACTGGAATTCGTCCAAAACGAATGGGAAAAGACCTTCACGCTCAAAAGATTCCAGAAAGGCAAACAAATAATCTATGGCGCAAACGTCAAGCTAGGCGAAAAAGGTCCATATACCCTCACGGCTGTCATATCCGGTCTGGCGCCTCATCCCATACGAGCGCAATTTTCTTTCGATTTCGACCCCGAATCGGTCAAGGACGTGATGAGGGACCTGGAAAAAACCATGGCGAACCTCGGTCGTGAAACGCTCACCTTGGGTCTTGACGGCAAGTCCATCCCACGGCGAAAAGAACACCAAATCGGGCAATTAGCCGAAAAGTTCCGGTACCTCGTTCCCTGGATATCGAATCTCAGGGAGGGAGAAGCGCAAGAGTTCTACGATGGCTTGACCGAGAAACTACTCGACCTTGCCCAAATCATGGAGAAAAGCGCCCAAAAGCCGGACTTCGACCGACTCGCCGAGAACCTCGCCGCCGCAAGAGCGCTTTGCTCAAAATGCCACCAAATCTTCCAGGAAGCGGACTCCACGGGTAAACCCATCCAGTTGCCCGCTTCATCATCTACCCGGTAGCCGGAAGGGTTCCAAAGCCGTGATGTTTGCAACATGGCGGACTCTGGGGTATCTCTTTTCCCAAGACGACGCATCGCCGATGCGCTCGATTTTCCTGGAGTAGAAATTGAATCCGAACCTCAAAGACGTCAAAATGCCCGAAACGCTCGATGGATGGGCGATTCTGCACCACATTTTCAAGGTGAATTGGCCCACCTGGAACCGCCTCGAGAGCGCCCGGCAACACAGCATCCTGGATGAAGCGACTGAATACTTCGCCTCCATCGCCCGGCCCGAATCAGGAGAAAGCGCCCTTTTCAGCCTATTGGGCCACAAAGGAGATTTACTGTTTCTTCATTTCAGACCCACGCTTGATGCGCTCAATGAAGTCGAACTCGGTCTACGGCGGCTGGCGCTAGCCGAATATATGGATGAAACGACATCCTACCTCTCATTCCTGGAACTCGGCCTCTACGAAATTACCGTGAAACTCCACGCCCAGTTCGTGGATGAGGGTCATGAGCCGGGAAGCGATGATTGGAAGTCGAAGTGGTCCGAAGAAATGGACAACCAGCGCGAGCGTATGAAAGAGCGCCTCTACATGGATATCCCCAAAACGAGATATTTGTGTTTTTACCCGATGAACAAGCGCAGGGGCGAGGAGAAGAACTGGTACGGCCTGCCCATAGAAGAGCGCCAGCAAATGATGCGCGAACACGGTTTCGTCGGCAGGCGATACGCCGGCCGCGTGCAGCAAATCATCACGGGCAGCATCGGCTTCGACGACTGGGAGTGGGGGGTATACCTGTTCTCGCAAGACCCGCTCGTTTTCAAGCGCCTCGTATATGAAATGCGCTTCGATGAGGCCAGCGTCTGGTATGGCGAGTTCGGCCCGTTCTACGCCGGTCTTCGCGTGATGCCACACCATCTGAAAAGCATATTTCACGGCAAAGTGCCCTCCCTCGAAACGCCATAGGACGACAATCGACCTTTCATGGCGAACATTCTCATAGTGGGTTGCGGTTACGTCGGCTCAGCGCTCGGGGCGGCGCTCGCAGGTAAGGGCCATCTCGTCTGGGGAATGCGCAGAAATCCCGAAAATCTGCCCGAATCCACCAAACCACTCGGGGCCGACGTCCACGATAAAGACCTGGGCGATTTCCTGCCTGAGGGGCTCGATTTCATCTTCTACACCCTCTCCTCGGGCGGCGGCGAAGCCGGCTACCAGGCGGCGTATGCCGATGGACCCCGAAATCTCATCAAAACGCTTGATAAAAAAGGAGAAAGACCCAAGCGAATTTTCTTCACCTCGAGCACGGCCGTCTATGCGCAAACCGATGGCTGCTGGGTGGATGAGGAATCACCTACGCAGCCAACTCATTATTCGGGTCGCATCCTGCTGGAAGGCGAGCGTACTTTACTGGAGAGCAGCCACCCCGCCACCATCTTGCGTCTCGCGGGCATTTACGGCCCCGGCCGCACGCGACTGATAGACTCCGTCCGGGCGGGCCGGGCCGAGAACCATACGGGACCCCCTCGCTTCACGAACCGAATCCACCGCGACGATTGCGCAGGCGCCCTCGCCCACCTCATGCAGATGGACGCGCCGGATGAGATATACGTCGGCGTCGACGATGCGCCTGCGGATCGGCGCGAGGTGCTGAACTGGCTGGCGGATCGGCTGGGCGTCCCGCATCCGCGCGAAACCGAGGCTGCTGAAACCCCCTCTGCGCGCGCGGCGACGAACAAGAGATGCTCGAACGCCAGGCTCAAGGCCGCCGGCTATCGCTTTCTCTATCCATCTTACCGGGATGGCTATACCGAGATGATTGCAGATGGAAAACTACGTAAACAGTTATAAAATCAATCATCTAGAAGCATCCGCAACTCTTTCCTCAACTTCTTCAAGGAATCGGCGTCGTTGCTGTGGTAATAGCCCCGGATGCTGAAGTTCCTGTCGATGAGCACGAAACGCGAACTGTGGGTAATCAGGATGCCCGGCGTCTTTCCCTCTTCTTGATGTCCGGGATGATGGGCGTGCGCACTGGGCAGAAGAAGCCGGAAAACCCGCCCGCCGATGGACTCGGGGGGGAGCGCGGCATGTTTGGTCGCATAGCTCAGACGAAAACCCTTGAGCGCTAAGTCTTTGATTTCTTTTTCCTTACCTGTGAGAAAAAACCAGCGCGCCCTGTCCGCGCCGAATTTCCGCGCATAGGCCGAAAGCAGCGCCGCCTTGTCATGCGCGGGGTCCGTGGTGATGGAGATCTGCCGGAAATCCTCATGCGCACCGAACATCTGCTGAAGCCGCCGCATCTCGGCGGTTTGAAGCGGACAGGTATCCTCACAGCGCGTGTAGATGAAATCCGCCACCCAGACTTTCCCGCTGAGGCGCTCTCTCGTGAACTTGCGGCCCGATGCGTCAACCAGTTCAAAATCAGGTAGTTGCGAGTAGACGGGCAAGCTCTCGAAAAGGCTTCTCTCGAGCCAGCGCCAAGCGGGCGCACCCGCCAGGCCGATGAGAACGCCCAGGGTCAACACGAAAATCATGCGCCGCGCCATGTCCACCTCTCCCAGGAAAACCACACGAAACCAACCGCGCGCATTCTGGCAAAACACGCGCGTCCATGCAAAGCGCGCTCGGGGGAATTTCACCCCCGCAACTCCCCACAAATCCGCGCATTTGCCGTCATCGAGAAAGTCGCGGGCCATGTCAGAATTCCCCTGCGCTGCGTTGCGGCGGCGTCCTTTCGAACCTCTCATAAATGTTCATTTATTTATCGAATAACCCCGTGAATTTATCTATATTTATCGATATTTTCGGAATCTAGTCCGTTTCCATCGGCCGTAAAATCTCCTTACTCTGTTGATATTATTATGAATATTCATTTTTTGGAATCCCGTTCGAAATCCGCCTTCCCTGATATGTAAGCAAGCCGAAAGCGGATTCATTATAACTCTTGCGCATCCGGGCGGGTCCGTGTCGCCGGGACCACCCGTAAACGTTTATCCAAGCCGTGATGGTAGTGCCTTGAAGCAGTAGTTTGGGCCGGGATGGGGGATGATTTTACCGGTTGAGGACTTGCTTCCAGTTGTTGCGGAGCGGCCTTAGCCAGATGTCCTTTTTCGGTTGGGCGCGCCTCGTGTATCTGTCGTAGCGTCCACGCCCCTGGGTCATACCGACGAGGATCCATCCCGAAGCCCTGTAGACGGCGCCGGTGTAGCGCGGCGTCTCGACGAAGGTCTCGACGAGGACGGGGGTTGTGCCATAGCGCTCGGTCCAGTCTTCAGGCAGGCGCCTGCGGATGATGGCGAGGAGGTGCGAGCCGAGGTTGGGGATTTTGATCCATGGCAGGATGAGGAACCTCGGGTTGTCGACCACGAGGTGGAGGTTCTTCTCGCGCAACTTGGGCGTCCAGCCGATGAAGGCATCGCGCGGGGCGAGCTTCCAGGCGGCGGTGGAGAAGCCGAGCATGGCGAGGGGCCTGCCGTCGCGGTCGTGTACGGCGTAGCGCATCTGCGCGCCGACGAGGGTCTTGTAGCCGAGGTAGTGGTAGCGGGCGACGAACTCGTTCCAGAGCCTGCCCTCGCGGGTTCCGCGCACGACGATGCGCATATCGAGGGGGCGTATCTCCTCGAGAGTCGCCGGCGCCGGGATGAGGGGCGCTTCGGTGTCTGGTCCGAAGACGATCGGTCCGGGCCGGTTCTGGCGCCACTTCGGCGGGGGGAGCGTGATCAGGCCGTCCTTGTGCATGGCGAGCATGGTCACCCGGGCCATCATGTCCTTGAGTCCGCCGTCGGGCTTGAACCAGCCGATTCGGCGGCAGAACTCCTTGGAGAGCGCATGGCGGTTGAGCGCAGGTGGACCAGCGATCAGCGCGCGCAGCAGCGCCATCTCTTCCGTCGTGAAGTCGCGTCCGTAGTAGCGGCACTCGGTCACGGCGTCATCCCGGCGCCATGAGGGCGCGCCTGCGTTGTGCGCCCATTGACCAGGGCAGCCACGCGGAGAGATCCCCGGGCGCCCGGCCGCCGTTCTCCGCGCAGGCCGTGAGCCATGTATCGAGCCAGCGGAGCGGGTCGACGCCGTTCGAGGAGAGCGTTCCGAGGACCGAGTACATCATCGCCGTGAACCTGGCGCCGGCCTCGCTGTCGGAGCCGAACGAGAGGCGTCTGCCGATCACTGGACCCCGAAGCGCGCGTTCGCCGGCGTTGTTGTCCATCGGCACCGAGGGGCGCTCGACGAAGACGCTCAGCCCCTCGCGATGGTTCAGCAGCGAGCGCAGCGCCTTGCCCTCGCGCGCCTGCGACGGCAGGGCGGCCACCTCCCGTCGGGCCTGCGCGAACAGGCCCTCGAGCGCATTCTTCAACTTGCCCTGCGCCCTGGCGAACGCCGCATCCTGTCGTTCGGCGCCGGGGTCGTAACGGGCCAGGCGCGCCTCGTTCAGGCGGTAGAGCAGCGCGATCCGCCCGATCCATCTCTCGCACCAGGGCGTCAGCCGCTCCTCGCCGGCGGCGCAGTGGATATAATCGCGGCGGACGTGACTCCAGCACCATGCGAGAGTTATAAGTCCCCCGGGAATGCGCGCCAGCTTCTTGTAGGCGCTGTAGCGGTCGCAGACGAGGACCGTATGGCGGCCGGCCGCGCCGAAGAGCTTCATCGCGACCTCCGCACTCCGCGAGGGGTCGACGTGGAAGTAGACGGAGTCTGTGCTTACCGAGGTCCACAGCCAGGCGCGGCTCGAGCGTCCTTGCTCGCGGAGCGACTGAACTCGCCACGTCGTCTCGTCCCCGTGGCGCACCGCCGCCTCGTTCTGGCGGGCGAGAATCGCCGCAGCCACCGGATCGAACAGCGGCGTTAAGCGATGCGCGCCGGCGGCCAGCGTGCCCGCCGAGACCGGAAGCCCCTGGTCGGAGAGCCATTCGGCGACACGCCGCAGGGGGCGGAAGCAGGCGTAGCGCTCGAACAGGAAGCGCGCCCACACGCTGGTCCCGAAGGATGTCCGCGCGAACAGGCGCGGCGCGGGGGGCGCCGACACTTCCACCGGAGACGACGCGCACGCGCACCTCCTGCGCCACCTCGGACGGTGGATGACGCGCCTGTAGGCCGAGACTTCGATCTCGATGATGGTGGAGGCCTCGGCGCCGTTCGCCGCGTAGGGCTGCCCGCAACCGGCGCAGACGCGCGCACCGGCCGGCGGGTTGCGGATTTCGGTCCTCTCCCCGAGCGCGGGCCGCGGGGTGCGGCCATGGCCGGCGGCGCCGGGCTGACGACCGCGCCTGCGCTCCGAACGCGGCCTCTCCTGACGCTCGCTCCCGCGACCGAACAGCCTCCTCGCCAGCACCGCTCCGGTGGCGCGAAGCTTCGCGAGCTCGGCCTTCAGCCGCGCCCGGCGGGTCTCCGACTTGCGAAGCTCCCTGCGAAGCCGCCCGTTCTCCCTCGACAGCGACCTGAGCGCCGTCTTCCGGCGCCGCGACCTCCCCAGGGCCTTGCGAAGCGCCTCGTCTGAACGAGGCGACCTCGAGCGCGCCGCCTCCTTCGCGCGCAACAGCCGCTCCTTCAGCCCCTCCTTCACTCTAGCTGCGGCCCTGAGGGAGACTCGCAAATCGTCGCGCAATTCACGCAACTTCCCGCAGAGCCGGATGACCTCCTCGTCCCGACACTGAATGGTCTTCTCGTGGGTCTTCGTCTCCAGCTTCTCCCAGGCCAGCCGATTCTCCAGACGCTCAATCTCCTTGCGCAGACCACTGCCTTCCGCGCGCAGAGACTCTATCGTGTTCTCCCGCTTCTCCACGACCCTGCGCAGCCGCGCGGCCTCCCCCGGAGGCAACGCGCCCGAGAGAGCCTTGTTCAACCGGGCGACCTCCTTGCGCAGCGACTCGAGCGGGCTGCGCTTGCCCGGCTCGACACCGGCTTTGCGAAGCTGCTTCTCCAGACGAGCCACTTCCACCTCGAGCGCCTGGACGTCCTTCTTCGCCGCGCGGCGGACTTCCTTCAACTTCCCGACGCGCGCGGCAAGCTTCCTCCGGCAGTTGTCGAGACACCACTTCAGCGAACCCGCCCACGCGCGCGAAGCCACCTCCTTCCAACGCAACTCCTCGCAGCGCGCCTCCGCCGTCTCCGCGCGCGTACGTTCTCGCTCGTACAGCGAACGCCAGTACGCCTCTGCGGTTGCGGGCAACCCGGGGGGATGAGGCCATGGGCCATCCGGCCTCTCGACCAACGAAACTTCCGCCTGAACATCTTCTGTGCGTATCGTCATGCCGACATGATTAGCACATGTCGAATCTCGTTACCAGTGGCAAGGGAAGATTCTATCCGATAGAGGCGATGCTCCCGGCGTTGTGCCAATCACGGCTTGGATAAACGTTTACGACCACCCTCGGTTCCCCTTCCACGCGCACTTCGCAACCCCGCCTCCTGAGGTGACGCCCGATGAGCGCTCGGCTTTAGGCGAGCGCCGCCTCCTTCTCTTGAAGCCCCCCGGTCCGGAGAGCGCGTCGAGGGGCCGGGCTTCGTTACCGGCCGAAGGCCCTTGCAACGCGGACCGCAAGGGGCTATATTTGACCAATCGGTAATTGATCGTTCGATAATATTGATCGGGCCTCATGTTGAGAGTTTCACGAAGCGTGTGCGGAACGCTTCTCCTGAAAGGAGCACATACATCGGCTTGGAGGCGCCTGGTTCCGCACCACGTGGCGCCTCGCAAAACGGACCCAAGAAAGCAAGGGAACGAATGCAATTGCAAGGGAAGTGGACGATGGGCGTGACTTTTCGCGAAACGATCGCTCGTCGTAAAGCGAGCCTCGAGCCTCGAGAGCCTCAAGCCTCAAGAATAGATCGGTTGCCGAGCCTTCGGCCCGGTCGCGAAAGCCGAAACGATTACGGCCCCGCCCGCCCGGGCGGGGTTTTGCGTCTTTTCATATTCATATGCGCCGCGGATGCGGCCGGAAGCGTGTGTTTCCGGCGGCGAATACCGGCGGGTCCCCCATCGACAGGCATGAGTCATGGAGGAGACGGACGCCTTCGTTGCGCTCGCAGCGGTGCGCGAGTGCGGGATATCCCATGAAAGGAAAGGGAGGGAGAGAGATGTCATACGCGATGGTATCTTCTTTGTGGAACGTTGTATCGAGGGCGCATCACGGCGCGGTCGCAAGGCGCTCCTGCCTGGCCCGCTCCATCCGCGCGCTCGCCGCCGCGGCGCTGCTTGCGCTCTCCGGCGCCCTGGCGCTCCCCGCCACGGCCCAGGCCGAGGTGCTCCTGAGCAACCTCGGACAATCCCACTTGGCGAGTTCGCCAAACCTAGCTTTTGGCACTTTCAGACACGCTCAAGAGTTCACCACCGGCTCCACGGTCGAATCGCTGGAGGTGAGGAGCTGGCCGCAACGGGATGGGTATGAGGACGTCTACGGGTTTGGCGAGACGATCGTGTTCACCCTGACCTTCTCCCAGAGGATGCGGGTGAAGGGCGACCCGCTGCCGACGCTGGCGTTCGACCTGGGCGGGACGGAGCGCGAGGCCCGGTTCTACGGGCTATCGGACACCGACTTTGTAAGGGGCGGTCCGCGGCCTCGTCCCCGGCCGGAAGGGGTCAAGCTGCATTTCGGCTACACGGTGAAGCCCCGCGACCTCGACGACAACGGCGTGGCCGTCGGGGCGAACGCGATACGGCTCGGCGGCGCGCGGATCCGGGGCGCCGCGACGGGTCTCGACGCGGACCTCTCCCATGCGGCGGTCGGTCCGCTGTCCGACCACAAAGTCGACAGCGGCACGGCGCAACCCCCGCAGGGCGCCGGGGTCACGATCGTCGATAGCGAAGGCAATCCGCTCGAGCTGCAGGCGGACGGGAAGCACCGGCTGGTGATCCGGGAGCTCACCCGGGGGCGCTACGGGCTGAAGCTGAACACCCGGCCGACGCGCATGGTATACCTTCATGGGATCCCATCCGCCGGCGACGAGGATCTGCACATATTGCCAAACCACACAACGCTGCCGAGCGCGCCGCACGAGTGGGAGACGCCGATTTGGGTGAAGATCCGGGCGGCGCGCGACGACGACGCGGTGAACGGGGAGCGCGTCTTCCTGAACCGCGTGCACAGCAGGGACCCGGCGTACAACGACCTCATCCTTCCCGATGTCCTCGTGGTGGAGAGCGATGACGACGTGTGGCTGTCAGTGGCGAATACGGCGGCGACCGAGGGCGAGGACGAAAAGCTGGACTTCACGGTGAGGCTGGACGGGAATCCCGCTTCGGAGGTGACGGTCGACTACGCCACCGCCGACGGGACGGCGACGGCGGGTTCCGACTACACGGAGACGAGCGGCACGCTGACGTTCGCGCCGGGCGAGACCGAGAAGACGGTGTCGGTGCTGATCACGGACGACGACGTGGAGGACGACCGGGAGACGGTCCTGCTGGTGTTGAGCAATGCCTCCGGCGCAACGATTGCGGACGAACTGGCGGTGGGCACGATCCGGAATACCGAAGACCCAACGGCGCTGACGGCGTCGTTCTCGGGTCTACCGGCGGAGCACGACGGCGAGAGCGGGTTCCGCTTCCGGGTGGCCTTCAGCGAGCGCATCGCGATCAGCTTCCGGAGCCTGCGCGAGGACGCGTTCACGGTGACCGGCGGGCGGGTGACGCGCGGCCGGCGGGTGAACGGCAGGCGGGATCTCTTCGAGATCACGGTTCGGCCGGACTCGGTCGGGGACGTGACCATCGCGTTGCCGGCCGAGCGGAGCTGCGGGGTCTCCGGGCCGAGGGTCTCCGGTGCGATCTGCACCAAGAGCCGGCCCCGGCGGCGGCTGACCAACGCGCCGGAGGCGACGGTGCGGGGTCCCGTGGCGCTATCGGTGGCGGACGCGCGGGCCAGAGAGGGCGAGGACGCGACCATCGACTTCGCGGTGACGCTCAGCCGGGCGGCGAGTGCTGCGGTGAGCGTGGCCTACGCGACCGCGGACGGCACGGCGACGGCGGGCGCGGACTACACGCGCACCAGCGGCAAGCTCCGCTTCGCGCCGGGCGAGACGGTGAAGACGGTATCCGTGCCGGTGCTCGACGACGCCCACGACGAGGGCGAGGAGACTTTCATACTCAGGCTTTCGGCGGCCTCGGGCGCGGTTATCGCCGACGGGGAGGCGACGGGGACGATCGAGAACACCGACCCGCTGCAGCGGGCCTGGCTCGCGCGGTTCGGGCGCACGGTGGCCGAGCAGGTGCTCGAAGCCGTGGGCGGACGCATCGAGGGGAAGGCGAGCGCCGCGCAGGTGACGCTCGGGGGCCGCGAGGTGGCGCTGGACGCCGCCTGGCCGGGTGGGGAGGAAGCGCTCCCCGCCTCCTGGTCGAGGGACGCCGCTTCCGGGCGCCTCCCCGGCGAGGACCTCGGCCGGGAGGAGAAGGACCCCATTGCGCGCGAGATGACGATGAGCGAACTGCTCCTGGGCTCCTCGTTCCACCTGGCCTCCGCGCAAGGCGGGGGCGGGAATGCGGCCGGACGCTGGTCGCTGTGGGGCCGGGGGATGCGCACCGGCTTCAAGGGGACCGAGGGCGCCCTCTCGGTGGATGGCGACGTCACGACCGGCATCATGGGCGCGGACTACGAATCGAAGAGAATGCTCGTGGGCGTCGCGCTGGCCCACAGCGCGGGCGACGGGTCGTATTCGATGAACGATTCGAAGGGAGAGGTGGAATCCACCCTGACGGGGGCCTATCCCTACCTGCGCTACCGGATGGGCGAGCGCCTCTCGCTGTGGGGCGTGGTGGGCCTGGGCGAGGGGGAGATGCGGCTGACTCCCGAGGGAGGGGAGGAGATGGAGGCTGACCTCTCGAGCCGGATGGCGGCGCTGGGCGCGCGCGGGGAACTCCTGACGGTGGCGGGCTACGCCCTCGCGATAAAGACCGACGTGCTCCTCGTGCGCACCAAATCGGACGCCGCAGCGGGCCTCGCCGCTGCTGACGCGCGGACGAGGCGGCTCAGGCTTCTTCTCGAGGCCTCGCGCGAGGTGAAGTTCGCAGACTCCGTCCTCACGCCCTCGGTGGAGGCGGGCCTTCGCTTCGACGGCGGCGACGCGGAGACGGGGACCGGCGTGGAAGTGGGCGGCGGCATCAGGTGGAGCAACACCCGGGGACTCGCGGTGGAGATACGCGCGCGCGGGCTCCTCGCCCACGAGGAGCGCGACTACGAGGAATGGGGCGTGAGCGCCTCGGTGGTCCTCGCCGCAGGCGCGGGCGGACGGGGCCTCTCGATGCGCGTGGGCTCCTCTTTCGGCGCGGCTTCGAGCGGTGTGGACCGCCTGTGGGCGCAGCGGGCGGCGGCGGGCGGGGTCTTCGACCCCGCCTCCACGCTCGACGCCGAGGTGGCCTACGGCCTTAGCGCCTGGGGCGGACTCCTGACGCCCTACACGGGCCTTTCGGTCTCCGAAGGCGGCGGGACGTACCGCGTGGGCGGACGCTTCAAGCTCGGGGAGCGCTTCACCATGAGTCTCGAGGGCGACCGCAGGGAGAACGAACGCGATGATCTATCCCACGGGGTAGCGCTGCGCGGCTCCCTCCACTGGTAACGGGAGAAACCATCCCTCTCCCCCCTCGTCCTCGGACGAGGGGGGAGAGGACGCCCGGGGAACATCACGGACCGGAACGGATCCCCTGGATTCATTGAAAGGAAGACACCACATGACGGACGACACAAGGACGGGCGGTGAGAGAACCGGCATGTTCACCGGCGGTGATGGCGACGAGACGATCGACGCCGGCGTGAACACCTGTGTTCTTCGAGGGACACGGGGACGAGGCGATCACGGGTTTCGACGCCGGGGGCGATGTGATCGACCTCTCCTGGTTCGAGACGGCCATCACGTTCGAACAGCTGCGAGGGAAGTTCTCGGCGACTACCGGTGGCACCCTCATCGATCCGGGCGAATTCGGCGGCGCAGGGATCACCATCGAGGGAGTCGTCCCGGCCGGCGTGAACGCCCACCGGTTTTCCTCCCGATGGATAATACATAATGCCCTCTTTCGCCCGCTTAGATTCACTAGGTTATTTCCATCGGCTATGAAATCCTTTTAGTTTATTGAAACTATTGTAGATATATGGGTTTCGATTCTCGATTGGAATACGCTTTCAATAAGATGTAATCAAAGCGAATGCGGAGCAATTACAACTCCCGCGCATGCCAGCAGGTTCTTGTCGGACTATTGTGTGGTCGTCTTCCAAAGTCCAGTCCGTAACAGCTTGCTTACGGTCATGCTCTGTCGCCCCGCAATGTTTATTCATGAACCACCGATTCGTTCTTCGTCTCTCTTCACTCCCAATTCCACGAGAACGCCTCCCCTCCTCGCGGCGGATTCCGACGCATCCCGAACCAGACAGGATGACGGGGCGGTGCGATATCGAACTCGACTGATTAGGGAGGGCCAATGACAATCGACACTGCTAAAAACCGCTTTGATGGCCTATATTCGAATGGAAAACCGGGCAAAAAAAGATCGAAACCGAGCAAGACACACGCTTTCTGGTAATCGATAGAATGCTGACAGAAGTTATGGGTTGGCAACATTCGGATGTGCGCACCGAACCACATGGTCGTCCGGCTATGTTGACTATCTGTTATCGCAAGATAGAGATAGCCGCAATTATCTGGGCATTGAGGCAAAAAAGCAGGGGAAAATTCTCGTTGATAATCAGAATCCCAAACTAGCGCACAACAGGCTAGGAGGTCCCGCTCTGAAGAGTGCTGGCGAAGGTATACGTCAAGCGCGCCAGTATTCTCTCGATCACGGTGTCCCTTTCGCAGCGCTTCCCACAGGATTTGAGGGGATATTCTTCATTGCTCTACGGACAGATAGAATACCTCCCTTAGAAGGGACCGCGATTGTATTTCCCACCTTAGATGGCATTCGCAAAAATTTTGCAACTTTTCATGACTTCCTCTCTAAGAGCGGATTCAGTCTAGAATTGATGCAAGTTCGTCTTCAGGAGGTTGAAGTATTGGAGGTTTCCCATTCGGATGAGATGTATTCGATTGCGCAACCAAACCGAGTGCGCCTGTTCCAAAAGTCGGGTACGGCAGTGGATCTCAATCGTGTGTTCAACGAGTTTTTTAGCACAAAGTCCGGCGAAGATGATCCCGGAATTATGGCGAAGCGTTTCGTTGAGACAAGAGAAAACCGGCAAGCGGACGAGCTGCGGGGGCAGCGAAGAGAATATGGCGCGCCTCGCTTGCGCAGGAGCGATTCTTAACCTCCGCGCGCCGATCGAAGCGCCGCATCAGCATCAAATTATCATCGAGTGGCCACAAGTTGAGGGTCACCACACCGGCATCCTGGCGAAATCGCCGGCGCGCTGTCGGGTCTGCCCGCGCCGCTTTTGTCTGGTCATTTATTCGGATTCTTTCCGTGACCTCCATGCCTCATTTCCTTGCCTTTCCCGCGATGGGACATGCCGGATCCGCGCTCGCCATGCTCTTTCATTCCACCGAAATGGAGTTTCTTGATCAGACGGTCCCGACTCGGCTTGGTGAAATCCAGCTTGAGCGCCCACTCTCCCGTCATTTCAAGTTGAATGCGAGCCCGGTACATTCCGGTCTTCCCGTGCGGTTCAGCGGGTGTCGGACGTACATTGTGGACACCGGGCATGGACGGCATATCGGCGCCGACCGTGAACTCGGCGTCAGCGACCGGCATTCCGCTCTTCTTGCCCTTGAGGGTAATCATGCAGTCGTAGACCAACTTCTGCTCAGCCGGTTTGCATTCCACCTCAACCGCTTTTCGCTCGTTTGCCCCTGTCGGCGTCGGCAACAGCCCCAGTCCACCAACAACGAATACGATGAGTAAACGGGTCTTCAGCATGGTTGCATCTCCTATCAGTCTGGTTCGAATGATTCTGGCGCGGAAATGCCCAGGTAATTCGCCACGAGCCGCTCGTCCGACATCAGTTCCGACGCAGCTCCGTGGAGAGTAATCCGCCCGCTTTCCAGAACGTAAGCCCGGTCGGCGAGCGCCATGGTCCGCCTGACATTCTGTTCGACGAGGAGGATGGTGAGCCCCTGATCGCGCAGGTGGCGGATCAGCCCGAAAACCTCCTTCGCCAACTTTGGCGACAAGCCGAGCAAAGGTTCGTCCAGTAGCAACATCCGAGGCTTGGACTCGAGCCCGCGAGCGAGCGCCAACATCTGCGCTTCGCCGCCACTCAGGCCGGCGGCCAACCGGTCCAGTTTGTCCGCAAGGGCAGGGAACAAGCGCCGCAGGCTCGAACGGCTGCGGCGCCGCAACACGAACTGACCGCTGTGATGGGCGGCAACCTGGAGGTTTTCTTCCACGCTCAAGGTTCCGAAGATCATCCGCCCTTCCGGAACTTGCACGACGCCGCGAGCGACGACGGCGTGCGCCGGCAGGCCGCCAATCGACTCTCCCTCGAACAGGATATCGCCCTTCTCCGGCGACACGATCCCCGAGATCGCATTGAGGATCGACGTCTTGCCGGCGCCGTTTGCGCCGATGATGGAAACGATCTCTCCGGGCCGGACTTCCAAGGACACCTCATCAACCGCGCGAAGGCCGCCGTAAGAGACGCTCAGCCGGCGCACTTCAAGCATCGAGCGCATCATCTCTACCCAGATAGGCTTGCCGGACCTTCGCATCGGCGAGCACCTCGCCCGGGAGCCCTTCTGCTATCTTGCGGCCGAAATCGAGCACGCAAAGACGGGTGCACACGCCCGCGATCAGCGCCATCTTATGCTCGATCACCACGCAGGCGCGGTTCGGAGCGACGACCTCATGGATGAGTCGAGCCATGTCCGCGGTCTCGGCCGGAGTCATGCCGCCCGCCGGTTCGTCGAGGAACACCAGCGGCGGATCGATCGTTAGCGCACGGGCAACCTCAAGGCGCCGACGCGCCGGCAAGGGGAGGTGCTTCGCCAGCACTTCCCGATCTTTCAGAAGTCCAAACAGCTCCAGCATTTCCTCGACTCTTCTGGTATCGCCGCATCTGCGCGCCGGCCGGCTTCGCAACAGGCCGAGCAGCCCACCGGAAACCCGGCTGTGCTGCGTGGCCCACACGTTTTCGAAGACGGTCATGGTCGGAAACAAGCGGATGTTCTGAAAAGTGCGCACGATTCCCAGGCGTGCAATTCGGTGCCCTTTCCATCCGGTGATGTCTGTGCCTTGAAAGGAAATACGCCCGCCGCTTGGTGGGTGAACGCCGGTCACGGTGTTCAGAAGCGTCGTCTTTCCCGAGCCATTGGGCCCGATGACACCCAGAACCTCTCCGGCCGCGACCTCAAGGTCGATCTTCTCGAGCGCGGTCAAAGCGCCGAAACGTTTCTCAATGTCCCTAAGCGCGAGCATGATTCCGTCTCGAGAACAGAGCCTTCAATCGATGTACTCGCTCCTCGTCGAGGATGCCGCGCGGCATAAAAATCAACAGTATCGCCACCAGGCCGCCAAACACGATCATTCGATAACCCTGGATGAACCGAATCGCTTCCAGAAAACCGATATCGATGGCGACACCGATGAGCGGTCCGAATGCCGTGCCAAGGCCTCCGATCAGACCGTAAGCGAGGGCATGCACGCCCAACATTACGTTGAAGAACTGCGGCTCCACATAGGTGGTGAAGTGGGCGTAAAGAGCCCCGCCGACGCCCGCGATCACACCGGCCGCGCCTACCGCCAGAATACGGTAGCGCACGGTGTTGAGACCTTGCATCTCGGCCAGCAGGTCATCCGAACCGAGCATTCTGAGAATGGAACCCAGACGGGAGCGCTCGACCAGCAACAAGGAGATCAATATCAACACCAGCAACCCATAGATGAGGAGCATGAACTCGGTCAAGCTGATGTCGCGCTCGAACATCCAGCGGATGCCGTGGAATCCATTGGCGCCGTCTGGACCCACCATCTCTCCATTGACCTCGACCTGAATTTCGACGATCAACAGGATGAGGCGCATCATCTCCGCGAAAGCCAAAGTCGCGATCGAAAAATACAGACCGCTGAGCTGCAGAGTCAGAGCCCCCACGACCATCGCCATGAGTCCGGCAACGCACGCGCCGACGAGAATTCCCGCCCAGATCGGCATCTGGAACATTGCGGTCGCAGCACCGGCCGCGTACGCGCTCAAGCCGAAGTAGGCTTGCTGTCCGAAGGATATCTCACCGGTCACCAACAGCAGGTAGGCCGACAGCGCAATGAAAGAGATCATGCCGATGTTCGACAGTACCGTGATGACGTAATCGTCCATTTCTCAAACCCGCCGAAAGGCGAGAGCCTCGCGGCTCAAAATGCGTTGACCCATGAGTCCGCCGGGCCGCAGCACCAGCATCCCGAACAGCAGCAGATATGCGCTTAAATCTTTGTATTCGTTACCCAGATACCACAGTGCGTGGGCTTCGACGACGCCTAGCAGCAAGCCACCCAGAATCGCACCCGGCAGCGACCCCATGCCGCCCAGCATCATCGCAATGAGACCTTTGAAGGTGGCCCACAAGCCGAAGAAAGGGGTAATCTGCCCATCAGTGGCTAAGATGGCGTAACCTGCAACCCCGCCGATCAGGGACACCAACGCGAATGCGCACAGCGTGACCCAAGCCGCATTGATGCCCATATAGGCGGCGGCCAGCGAGCTTTCAGAGACCGCGCGCAACGCCAGACCAAAACGGGTACGATACAACAGGATGTGCAAAGCGCCTACCATGAGTATCGCCAGGACCAGCATTGTGGTCTGCTCCGCCCGGAACAGAAAGGGACCAAGCTCGATGGAATCGGCTGCGAACAAAGCGGGGAAAGCATAGGTGCGCTCGGGCAGCAGATGAATTGCGGCTTCCTCCAACTGCATCCAGATCACGAAGCTCGACACCATCGAAGCGAGCACGGCGCTGCTGCGGATGGCGTGAAAGCATAAGCGTTCGACATAGATGCCAACCAGGACGGTGCTCGTCAGTGTCGTCAAGGCGACAATCCACACACTGGCCTGATAATGCACATGCAGCCACGTGCCGATGTACGCGCCGAGCATGATGGTGGCGCCGAAGGAGAGATTGATCCGGCGCATCACGCCGAAGATGATAGTGAAGCCAATCGCCAGTAGCGCGTAGGATGAACCGAACATCATGCCGTCGACCGTGTTCTGGACAAAATCGATCAAGGCGCTCTCCCACAGCTAGATAATTTGTTATCCCTTCTGCGACCCGAGGTAGGCCCGATGAACAACCTCGTCTTCTTCGAGTTCACCGGGCGAGCCTGAGAATGTGATTTCTCCGTTTTCGATGAGGTAGAACTTGTGTGCCACGGTCAGAGCCATGTGGGCGTTTTGCTCAACCAGAAAAATCGTGACGCCTTCCGCGTTCAACTCGCGGATGATGTTGAATATCTCCCTGACGATCAACGGCGCCAGCCCAACGGATGGTTCATCCATGAGCAGGATCTTGGGGCGAGTCATCAAACCCCTGGCAATGGCCAGCATCTGTTGCTCACCTCCCGACAGGGTGCCGGCAAGCTGACCCTTGCGTTCTTCCAGGGGAGGAAATCGCCGGTACATGTTCGCGACATCGGCTTCGACCTCCGCCGCGGAAGCCCGCCGGGAATAGGCGCCGGTATGGAGATTCTCCTCGACGTTCATGTACGGAAAGACCAGACGGTTCTCGGGCACCAATGCGAGGCCTCTGGAGACCACCTTGCTGGCCGGCAGCCGTGTTATGTCCTTGCCGTCCAGAACGACGGAGCCGGACTCGGGGGAGAGGATGCCTGCGATGGTGAACATGGTCGTGGTTTTGCCTGCGCCGTTAGGGCCGAGCAGACACGTGATTTCGCCCTCGGCCGCATCCAGGTTGATGCCTCGCAGCGCCTGGACTTTTCCGTACGAGGTGACGATATCCCGGACGCTTAACATGTTCTCAATCGCCCTTGTCGACAGGGCCAGAATCCGAGGCGGATGTCCCCAGGTAAGCCTCCTGCACGGCCTTGTTGCGCTGTACATCGCCCGGAGTCCCGGATGCGATCTTGTACCCGAAATTGAGAACGGCGATTTGCTCCGCCACACCCATTACGAGTTCCATCACGTGCTCGACGAGCAGAATCGTTACTCCGGAATCGCGCGTACGACGAATGCGCCGGCTCAGATCATGGATCTCTTGCCGGTTCATGCCGGCTGCAGGTTCGTCCAGTAACAACAACTTTGGGCGGGCTGCAGCGGCGCGAGCAAACTCCAGTCGCCGTTGCTCCCCGAATGCGAGATTGGACGCAAGTTCATCGCTTTTGTGTTCCAAGTCGGCGAACTCGAGCAGCGCGTCGATCTCCCGTCGCGTCTTGCGAGTAGCGCCGAACCAGCGTGACAGAAAACCTTGCGTGGCGAGATCCTCCGGTGAGTTCTGCGCCACCCACAAGTTCTGCCATACGGTGAGGTTCGGAAAAAGGCGGATATTCTGGAACGTTCGGGCGATTCCCGCTCGCAAGCGCTGGTGCGGCGGCTTGCCGTTCATCAACTCCTCCCGGAATTGAACCGTACCGGCCGTTTCCTTGTACACACCGCAGATTAGGTTGATGGTAGTGCTCTTACCCGATCCATTGGGGCCTATCAATCCGAAGATATCGCCCTCATGAACAGTGATGTCCAACTCATTGACGGCTTTGACTCCACCGAAGTGCTTCGACAGTCCGCGTAGCTCAAGCACCGGACTTCTCCCGCCCGCCGAGACCGATGGCGCGCCTCAGTATCCGGGTGGTGTGCGCATCGAACAGACCAAAGGGCTTCAAGTTCATCGCCATGATGATCAGCAACCCGAACACGATGTTGCGCCAATCCCCCAGAAATCGAAGTCCTTCCACGAGCACGCCCTGAATGAAGACGACCGCCACCAGGGTGCCGAACACGCTCGAGAGGCCACCGAGGATCGGATAGGAGACCGCGAAGGTCGCGAGCAGCACGGTAAAGGTAAGGTGATCGACGTATGTCGCCGTGTGTGCGTAGAGGGCTCCGCCAATGCCGGCGATGAAGCCGCCGGCGGTCATGGCCGCCACCTTTACTGCAGTGAGGTTGATACCGACGCTTTGCGTCGCGAGTTCATCTTCGCCGACCGCTCGCAACACCGCACCGGCGCGCGAACGGTCCATCCACCATAGCGCCGCCATGACCAGGATAACAAACGTCCAGACAAAAGTCGTGATCTCCCATGGCGACCATCCGTTCGCTACGAAATACCGGATCTCGCGGAAGCCGTTGGTGCTGTCCGGTCCGACTTCGATGTCGCCGCGCGGTACGCGCCAGCTCAGATTGAAGAAGAACAGACGAACGAACTCGCCGAACGCGATGGTAGCGACCACCAGCATCAGACCCTTTACCCTCAGGGCGGGAAAACCGACGATGAACGCGAAGAACGCGGCGATGACCGCGGCCGCGAGCAATGCCGGAAGAATCGACAGTTCGAAAATCACAGTGAGAATGCCCGCGGAGTAGGCTCCGATCGCAAAGAAGCCGGCCTGGCCCAATGAGAGCTGGCCGGTCAACATCAGGAGATACGCGGACAAGCCGAGAAGTGTATGAATCCCGATGAGCTGGGCGAGACCGAGGTAGTACGACATCGCCGGCTAGTCTCGGCCCACCGCTGATCCGAAGAGACCGTGCGGTCTGAAGACCAGGAAAACGAACAGCAGCAGCAACACGTACATATCGCGTTCATTGACGCCTCGGAAGTACAAGAACGTATTTTCCATCCCGCCGACCAGCAATCCGGCCGCAATGGCTCCGGGAATCGATCCGAGGCCCCCGATAACCGCGACGATCAGGCCTTTGACCGTGAGCGGCACGGTGATCAACGGCGAAAGCACTCCGACCGCGGACGCCGTCATCGAACCGGCAATGCCGCCGAGCAAACCCGCGACCACGAAGGTGATGGCATTGGTCTGATGAACGTCGATGCCGCAAAGCTGAGCCGCCACATCTTGTTGAGACACCGCTCGCGTCGCCAGGCCCAGCCGGGTCCGGTAGAGTACGTAAAGTAGTCCGATCGTGCTGACGATGTTCACCGCCAACACGAACAGCAAATCGCCGCGAATCCCGTAAGGGCCCAGTTCGTACATCACGTCCTCGAACAATGCCGGAAAAGCAAGCGGCGAACCATCGGTCGTATGCACGACGATCTCGTCGATGAAGAACAGCGCCCCGATGGAAGCCATCAAGGCGGCCAGGTGGTTGTTGATTGGTATGAACCTGAAGCAGGTGATATACACGGCGCCGCCGATCAGTCCCGAGGCGAGCGCTGAGATAAGGAACACCACAGGGGCCGGGGCGTCGACGAGAGTGAACGCTGCCAAGCCTACGTACGCCCCGGCCAGAGCCGCGGCGGCGTAGGTCATGTTGAGTTTCCCCATAGCGCCGAAAATCAACGAAAAGCCGATACCGATCAGCGCATAGGTCGTGCCGAAGAACAGGCCGTCGCCTATGGTCTGGGTGATCTCTACGAACTCGAGCACAAAATCACTCATGGTCTGATCTCATTTGTACCCTCAGCGACCAGGGTCAGCCGGCGTCGCGGGAGACTAATACCGGATACGTGATCGGACCAGCCTAGTCATGTTTGCTCGCACGTCCTGTGGGAAGAAGCCAGGCCCGGCCCGGCGACATGGTGAACAACGTCTATCCGAACCCCTTTTCACCATGTTGCCGCATCAACGATCCATCAGTCACGATTCTTGCCGGAGACTGCGTTAGCGTGGATCGTGGACGACTTTCCACGCACCCTTTTGGGCTCGCACGAAGACGTATGGTTTGATGGATTCGCCCTCGTTCTGGACTCGCCCGATCTCTCCCATCAGCCCATCGACCTTGACCAATTTCTCGAGGCCGTCGCGCATCTTGCGCCTGTCGGCCTTGAGCGTAGAGGGTTTGGCCATGACGCCGGTCGATTCAATTACCTGCTTGATGATGTGCGCATTCTCCCAAGCGGCTGCGCTATGCAGATCGGCAGCCCCGCCGTTGGCTTCGGCGGCGGCGGCGACTTTCGCAGCGGCATCCGTGATCGGAGCGAAGCCGGTCGGGATGAAGATGCCTTCCGCGGCGGTGGAGCAACCTTTGAGGGTTTCCGCGCTGGACGAACTGGTGAGTCCCACGAGCACCTTCGGCTTGATTCGCTGGCGTCTCATCTCCTTGAGCATGCCGCAGGTGGTGAAGGGGTGCGAGGATACGATCATCATGTCGGCGCCTGATCTCTTGAAGGCGCGGGCCTGCACCGAGAAGTTCGTATCGGCAAGCAACCAGTTGGACGATTTCGATACGTCCAGCACATTCTTGTAACCTGCCTTGACCTTGCCGGTGACCCCCTTGATGCCGCCGCCGACCCACTCGAAGCCGTGCTTCTTGGCCATGGGGACAATGACGATCGCGAAAGTCAGCTTGGAATGGGCTTGATCCGTCTCTGTTCCCCCGTAGATCGTCTTGACGTCGGGATACTGAGCACGCAGCCATTTGAACAGCTCGTCATACATGGTGATCTCGTTGGGCACATTGCGGAACGTCCATTGGGACTTTTTGGCAAGGCCGGGGCGAATCGCGGTGTCGGTGAGGATGGGAAACTGAAGCCCGCTGTCGGTAGCGTCGCCCACCTTTTTCTGGAAGATGCCGTACATGGCCGCCGCAGCGCCGGAACATGTTGGACCGATGCCGATCAATGCTTCAGTTCGCGATTCGACCTTGCGCGCGACCGAAATGGCCTGATCGGCGTTGCAGGCGGAGTCGTAATAAGTGAATTCCATCTTCGCCATGGCGCCGTCGCCCAGTTTCACGCCGCCCGAGTCGTTGATGGCCTTCACCGCCGCTTTGAGCACGGCCTCGGAGTTGACGCCGAACGAGCGCAACGGTCCGGACTTCGCGCCCCAACCTGCGATCTTGACGGTGCGCTCGGCTGCAACCACTGGATGCGCGAACATGAGAAGGGCAGATGCGACCATACCGGCCAAGGCCGCTGCCGCGAGTTTTGTTGTAGACATATCGAAACCTCCTGTTTGAATGCCTTCATGGGCTTAGCCACGTATTTGCCTGGGAAGCGCCTCCCATCATCCGATGGCGGCGAGGTTCATGGTCTCGCTGCCAGTGATGCACCAACTCAATCACTCCCATCGGTATGAAAATTCCCGAGGCCGCCCTTTTTGGGAAACCCGCGATGACATCGACCGGACAATCCAGCAACGTCCACACGTTGTCGTTAACGCCGGTGGCCGCCGAACCCTCGCCAGTTTATATTTCATTATATAATAATTAAAATGTAATATGTTTGAAAATGTGTAAATTTTCGTGTCGAATCAGTGTTTTCGTCCCGCACGCGTATCGCATTGTTACCTCGCGTTTCACTTGATTAGTGAGGCTTGGAAGCCGCGTGACGGACCGGGAAACGTTGCCGTACATGCGCGGCGGATGCGGAAACCCCCTGCACCAATGACGGTCTAATCTCCGAACGAGGCGTTTTCAGTTTAACGGTCTCCATCTTCCCGAACCTTCGATAACGCCGTCGCGATGAGCCCCACGGGCTCGGCCATGATACCCAAACCGCACATCAACATCAGGAAAGTAAAAATCTTTCCTCCCACCGTTACGGGGTAGATGCCGCCATAGCCGAGTGAAATGCACGAGCCGCGCTCCCGTTCTGCATCACTAGGAGAGGCCGGACATGGACCAATTTATTGCCGTGTTGTTGCTCTGGAGAGTCCCGTCGCCCAGATTTAACGTCGTGTCGCCGACGTGCAGCGTGAGCTTGTCCCGGGTCGCCTTGGTCGCAATGTCGCCCCTGCCGGTGTCGTTGCATGAGAGACGAAGGTTCCACTCACAAGATAAACTGACGAGAGATTATAGGTATGTTCACCGTAGTCCGCCCGCTTAGAGGAGGAGAGGTGTTTTCATCGGGCATGAAATCCTGTTATCATATTGATATTATTTCGAGTATTCATTTTTTCAAATCTTGATCGGAATCCACTTTTTGTAAGATGTAATCAAAGCGAAAGCGGATTCATTCAAACTCCCACGCATCCCGGCGCGTCCGTGTCGGTAACGATTCAGTCGTGGGGTGATGGGCACAGCGTTGGGAGCATCGTCCACATTGGATGGAGCCTTCACAAGGGACTGATAACGCGACTCGGCATGTTCAGGGTAAAGGAGCGAGCGCAGCCAGTCGACCGACTCCTCGATTGCTCCCTTGAAGAACAGCAACAGGAAGCTGATCTTGCGCGGTTCACCGGCCACATATTGGTAGCGGGGATGGCTCAAGCCGGGAATTTTGATGGCAGCTAAGGCGGTGCTCTTCTCTTCCACGATGTCGTTGGGGTTGTGCTGGAACTTCAGTCGCTGCCCCGTCTCTGCGTCCACCAGGTGCGCGGTGATCGATTTCCGGTTCCAGGCCATCGTCACACCTCCTTGATTTCTACGACGCGTTTGCCGAGCTGGAATGCCTGGTCGAGTTCCCGTCCATAACGGTAGAAACCCCATTTGCGGTGTAGACCCAGACCTCGTCGCAGACCTCCATGAAGGTCAGACCGCAGGCGATGCCGAGCTCCCGCCCCGACGGATTGGGGTCGTCGACGAAGCGAGGATAGAGGAGGTGGGGCGCGAACGGCGCGTGACCTGCCCCGATCACCTTACAGCACAGGCGCTCCGCTACGCCCTTGTTGTTGGCCGTGTCTCCGGCATAGCGGCTGCTGAGGAATATCCGCTTTACCCCCGACCTCATAGCGTCTCGTAGTTCTAGATCTTGCGTTAGCGGATGTCCCGTGACACCGACTGGGCGACCTGACGGCCATCTAGGAGCGTGGTCATGGACATGTCGATGAGCTGGTCGACCAGCGCGTTGAGATTCCCAACCAGCGCCTCCAGGATCGAACGCACGTTCTCACCGGCCGGTTCGCCGGAAACACCGACGCCCGGTGTGAGCGTACCCCGAGTCTCGGCCAGCAGGCGCGATGCTTCGTGAGAAGCAGCCGAACCTGTCGCCACGACCGTCGGTTGGGTTGCCAATATCTCGTTTCTGTTGCCATCCATTCGGTGCAGTGTAGCTGCATCAACCTCACTCCCCCCGGACTGAGTGTCGAAGGCAGTACCATCGTAACTTTTTGATTTTTTTAGCTAAGTCACGTTTGGCTTGTCTTTCAATATCTTCATCGAATCGCCCATCAATCTTAAATGAAAACTCCCATAGAAACTGTTGACAAACATTGTGTATATGATTATTATACTCTTTGTTCTAGAATTTGATATTGAGCTTCAATGCAGACGACGGGTGCCGTGGGAGACTTCTTCTCTCGTCGGACAGACCGGCGGCACGCTTAGAACCTTTTGAGCCGGATCGTGACACGCTGGGGAGCGTAACCTACGGGCAAATCAAAAGAGGAGATTTGTGATGCCGACGACGACACCCGCGAAACCGTTGATGGAAATCACAAGACCCACGACGAAAATCGTGAAGTCAACCTGCTACATCTGGCCTTGCCCCTTTTGCGGTGTCGATGTCCATCTCGATAAGGGCGGAAAGATAGTCAATATCCTAGGCAGCAAGGAACATCCCACTAATCTGGGAACGATCTGCCCCCGGGGCAAGAACGCCGACCAGGACCTGTACCATCAGGATCGTGTTCTTTTCCCGATGAAGCGTGTTGGCAAACGAGGGGAGGGAAAGTTCGAGCGATGCTCATGGGATGAAGCGCTCGAGCTCTGCGCCGATGGCATTCAGCGGGTCCGCGAGAAATACGGGGACACGGCCGTGTGCGGGGAAGTGGGCTCCCCCTACCGAACCCACTGTGTGGCAACAAATCTGTTCTTGCGGTCGATCGGAAGTCCCAACATCATGACCGACCTCGACCGTTGCGATGGGCCCAATCAAGTCGCCCAAAACGTGACGTCCGGCGAGTGGGTTTCACGCTATGCGTGGCCTATGGATGTTGACAACACTAAGATGCTTATCGTGTGGGGCTCGAATCCCGCGGTTTCGCTCTTCATGTTTTTCCGGCAATGGTTGGCCGCCAGGCGGAACAACGACGGGATTCTTGTGTGCATCGACCCCCGGCGAACCAAGACAGCGGAGCAGGCCGATATATATATTCCCATCAAGGTGGGCACCGACGGCGCCATGGCCCTGGCGATGATCAACGTTATCATCAACGAAGGACTCTACGATAAGGACTTCGTTGAGCATTGGACGGTGGGATTCGACGAGCTGGTGAATCACGTTCAGCAGTACACGCCGGATTGGGCCGCCCGCGTCACCGAGGTGCCCGCTGATCAAATTCGCGAATTTGCCCGTCTCTACGCCACTACCAAGCCCGCGGTCTTCCAGCACGGCATCGGAACGCAGGTCGGCCGGAACGGGGTCCAGACCTGCCGTTCGTTCAACATCCTGATGGCGCTGACGGGGAATCTAGACGTCCCTGGCGGCAACTGGATCCAAAAAGCTCCGGCAGGATTCAAGACGAATGGCATGCTGTTTCATCACCCTGACTTCCGGCTTCCGCGCGAGGTGGAGGAACTCCAAATCGGGGCCAAGGAATACCCGCTTTGGTCGGGACCCGATTCCTACACCCTGACCAACCGGAACAACATGACCGTCGATACGATGCTCACCGGAAAGCCTTATCCCATCAAGGCAATCGTCATTTCGGGCGCGAATGGGTGGTCGAGTTTCCCGGAAGGACAACGGGTGCTCGAGGCCTATACTCAGATGGATTTCATCATGGTGAGCGAATACCGGATGACGCCGACCACGGATTACGCGGACGTCGTCCTCCCCAAAGCCCACTGGCTCGAATATTGGGACATCGACGTTAATTTCCAACAGAACATTCTGAGCATTCGCCAGCCGGTGATTGAACCACTCGGGGAGGCGAAAGACGACGTTCAGATCTTTATCGAACTCGCGAGAAGAATGGTCGAGAAGGGCTACACCGGAAAGTCGTTCCTTTCCTGGAAAACCACGAAAGAGTTTTGTGAATGGCGCATGAAGGACACCCCCTATGCGTTCGAGGAGCTTGTCGAAAAACAGTTCATACCCTTTGAATGGTCCTACCGGGAGTACGAGCAGAAAGGATTCAAGACACCCTCCGGGAAGGTCGAACTCTATTCGAGCGAATTCGAAAAATTCGGGCAAGAACCCTTGCCGACTTGGGTTGAGCCGGGAAAGACGCCGACGACCAGCGGGGCGTCGAGCGATGATTATCCGCTGATTTACCTCGCTTACACGCGTCACTTTATGAATCTTCATACTCGCTTTATCGACAACGAGTGGTTCAAGAAGCTGACGCCCGACCCCATCTGCGAGATTCATCCAGAAACAGCAGTGAAGTCGGAGATTGAGGATGGAGATTGGATTTGGATTGAATCCATCCACAAACGTCGGGTCAAAATGAAGGCGAAGGTGACGGAGAATATCCGAGCTGATTGCGTTTCAGGCATGGGCGGCTTTTGGTACCCCGACGAGAAGGACCGAGACAAAGCCACCTATCTCTCAAACTCGAACTGGATCCTGCGGTACGAGCCCGAGGATCCGATTTCGGGTTCCGCGCGTTCGAAGGGCGGCACCGCTTGCAAGGTTTACAAGGCGAGTGAAGGAGAAGTTCAGTTCTGAGCACAGCGCCTCTTTGACGCTGGCGGCAGTTCGAGGCAGGCGTAGGAGAAACCTCCACAAGCTCGACTGCTTGGAGTGAACCGGTAAATGGCCGACTTGGTGGTGAACAACGCGACGGTTGTTACGGCCCGTGATTCGTTTCAGGGCGGCATCGCCGTGGAAGGCGAGCGGATTGTTGCGCTGGGAGCGGATGGAGCCCTTCCCGACGCCAAGGAAGTGGTCGATGCAAAGGGGCTACATCTAGTTCCCGGTTTTGTCGATGTGCATACCCATTTCCGCGAACCTGGAATGACCCAAAAGGAAGATTGGGATTCGGGGAGCCGCGCCGCGGCAGCGGGGGGGTTCACCACCATATTCGATATGCCCAATTGCATCCCTCCCACGGCGGATCTGGAAAAATTCGAAGAAAAGATGCGCCTTGCTGAAGGCCGGGCCATGGTGGACTATGGAATCTATGGCACCCTCATCGACAACAACGTTTCCCAGATCAGACCCTTGGCCGACGCGGGCGCAATGGGCTTTAAATTGTTTATGGCGGAGACTGTCGGAAAGGTGCCTTCTCCCCCTGATGACGTGATTTTCGACGGTTTTCGGAAAATTGCCGAAACAGGCCTGACCGTCGGCGTCCATGCCGAGAATGATCCCATCCTTCAATTTCTCGTTCGTGAATTGAAGGCCGCCGGCCGAAAGGACCCGCGAGCGCACGAGGACTCGAGGCCCGTTTTGCTCGAAGACGAGGCGGTGGGTCGCGCCATCGCTATCGCGGTGGGAACGGGCTGCCGGCTTCACATTCATCACCTTTCGACGAAAGATGCGCTTGAGCGCGTTCGGCAAGCCAAGGAAAGGGGTCATCCGGTCACGGCAGAGGTTCTTGTATCCCACCTCTTGTTGTGCCTGGAAGAACATGGACACCTGGGAACGAAGATTAAACTCAATCCCCCGGTCAGAACGAAAAAGCACAGAGCGGCGATGTGGGAGGGTCTTCATTGTGGTTGGCTCGATATCATCGCGGCAGATCACGCACCACATTCAACGGAGGAACAACAGGTAGACGATGTCTGGGAGTATGGCGCAGGATGGCCCGGGTTGGAAACCAACATTCCTCTCATGTTGGATCAAGTTCATAAAGAAAGATTGACGCTCTCACAACTCGTGTATTGGTATAGCGAAAAACCGACCCGAATGTGGAATATTTATCCCCAAAAAGGCTCTCTGGCGGTCGGATCGGAGGCAGACTTCGTCTTGATTGATATGAAGAAGGAGAAAGTAATTGATGTGAAAAAGCTATATACGAAGGGGAAATTTTCCCCCTTTGACGGATGGGAAGTGAAAGGATCTGTGGAAAAAGTATATTTAAGAGGTCGCTTAATCGCTGAAAACGGCCGGGTTATTGGAGAACCTCGAGGCCGGATGCTCAAACCCAACGGCCGAGGATGATCGCGCACGGAACCAATCCGTGTTTCTGAACAAAGGGAGGGTCGCGCGATGGCCGATCGAACTCTTGTTCTGGGAAAAACCTTAGAGGCGAGGACCGGGGCTTCCTTCACCGTCAAGAAAGGCCAGATCTTTCGCATCATCGACGTCGAGGGGCAACAGGTGGGAGACCTTACCGCGTTTAATCTTCATGGTCACACGGAGTATTTTTCCCAGTCACAGACCCGGAAGATCAATCGATCTATAGCGGTCAAGAAGGGTTCCAAGCTCTGTTCCAACCGATGCAATACCATGTTCACGATCGGTGAAGATCGAGTCGGCCAGCATGATATTCTTTGCTCCCCGTGCGGGCCGGATGACTATCGCATTTTGTACAACGCGCCCGACCATCCGAGCTGCCGCGTGAACCTAAACGAGGCGTTGGAGCCGTTCGGCATTAAGCCTCACCAACTTCCGCCCCCGATAAATGTGTTCATGCATACGGTCATCGGCGAGCGGGGAGAGCTCATCTGCTTGGAACCGACCTCGAAGCCCGGAGATTTCGTCGATCTCGAGGCGGGGATGGACTGCCTCGTGGCGTTGTCCGCGTGCCCGCAAGATTTGACTCCTTGCAACGCCGAGAACCCCACGTCGCTCAAGGTCGAGATTTGGGAAGGGCATTAGTTGTGAGTCACGCACGGACGTTCCGCGATGGATTAGGAGCCGAAGCGCGACATGGTGAGCGTGCTATGAGTTCTACAAACAACGAAAATCGAAGACGTGCGGGCACTCGGGTCGAGCACACCTATCGTCACATTAAGACGCTTATTCTCTCGGCCGAGTTGCCCCCGGGAGCGCCGATCAATGAGGTTCAAATCGCCAGGGAGTTGGAAATCAGTCGCACTCCCCTGAGGGAGGCGATTCGACAATTGGAGCACGACGGCCTCGTCGTGCGGTATCCCAACAAGGGTGTTTTCGTCCGCCAGATGGCGATGAAGGAGTTTTTCGAGATCTGGCAAATTCGTGAATGGCTTGAACCATTGGCATGCGAAATTGCGGCGCGAAATATCGCCGAGTCCGCATTGAAGGAGTTGGAAAAGGAGCTGTTGCGCCTCCGGGAGGCTAATCCCGGTATCGAGGAGTACGAGATTAATCATCGGATTGACATTCAGCTTCATTCGCTGATTTTGGAGACCACGGGAAACCAGACGCTCAAAAAAGTTATCGCTGGCTTGAACAATCACATTATGCACGTTCGTATGGTTCACACGCCCGAGCACTTTCGCGCCTCGGTTGACGATCACTTGGAGATAATCTCAGCCTTGCTCGCAAGGGATTCCATGAAGGCTTCGGATGCGATGCGCAAGCATTTGGAAAACGCGCGTGAATATAGATTTCATTCTTGAAATGAATCGAGCCTCATCGAGCTCTGAGAAATTCGTATGGAGGACGGCAAGCTTCTTGCAAATGTACTGCAATCGAATTTCGATTTCGGGGGTATGGATGGTAAACCGACAAGTGTTGACCGCAGGACCTGAGACAGTCCACTGGGGGTATTACGAAAGTTCCCTCAATCCTGTCATGATCCTTCAGTCAAATGATATCGTCGTGGTCCATACCTTATTCGGCATGCCCACGGACATGCACCCCGATCAGAGCCGAATTCCCCCTGAGTTGAACGCCATTTTTGAAAGTGTCCAGCGGGACCTGGGGCCTCACATTCTCACGGGTCCCATCTATGTGGAAGGAGCCGAGCCCGGCGATGTCCTCGCCGTGAAAATTCGGGATATCCAGCTCCGTTTCGACTGGGGGCACAACCGGTTCATGCCCGAAAAGGGGACGCTCCCCGAAATTTTTCCAAAGTACTGTTCGTGGATCATAGAGATCGACAAGAAGAACAAAACGGCTCAGTGGATAAGTGGCGTCAAGGTTCCTGTCGATAGACCTTTCTTCGGAAATATCGGGGTCGCTCCTTTGCCGTCGCGTGGAAGGGTTTCAAGTCGCTTTCCAAACGAATACGGTGGTAATTTGGACAACAAGGAACTGGTCGCTGGCAGCACACTTTACCTTCCCGTCTTCAATCCCGGAGGTCTTCTTTCCATCGGAGATGGACACGCTGCTCAAGGGGACGGCGAAGTCGACGGAACCGCGGTGGAAACGGGCTTAACGGGGGAGTTCGAAATCTCGCTGCGGAAAGATATGTCCTTGAGGCTTCCGCGGGCCGAGACCGAATTGCATTACATCACCATGGGATTTGATCCGGATCTGGACGCTGCGGCTAAAACAGCATTGCGCGAAATGCTGGATCACATGGTGACCGCGTACGATTTGAGCCGTGAGGAGGCCTATTCCCTGTGCACGGCGGTCGTGGATCTTCGCATTACCCAAACCGTCAACGGGAACAAAGGGGTTCATGCCATGTTGCCCAAGGGGATTTTCCATTAGGTAGGTGTGGGCGGCACGCAATTTTTGGCAGGTAAATGGAAGTTCTTTTCGAGGTTATCGAGAAGCGGATTCCCGGGAGCGATTGCCTTTGGGAGATCGGCCAGGTTCCAGAGTTTTTCTCAAAGCGCGGCGGTCTGCTTAATGAGCGATCGGGATGGAACGAAAATCATATGTGGGGGAAAGGGATTTTTGCTCGTTTTGGCGGAAAGTTTGATTCGTGTGGCTTCCACTTGCGATGTACGGTCCGGAATCCGTTGCGTAGGTTCGGCCGTGCGGCGCTCCCAAGAATGAGGAGGGTGACCAATGTTTAATGTCCAATCTCGGTTGTTGGTGTTCGCCATTCTTTTGGCCACCGTCGGAGTCGCGGTGCTGGGTACGGGTGATGCGGCGATGGGCCAGAGCGTGTCGAAAGTTGCCGTCATCCTGCCCGGGCCCATCAGCGACAGGGGATGGAATTTTGCGGGGTACAACGGCCTCAAAAAATCCTCGGTGGCCCGGAAGATTGAATTTGCATACGCGGAAAGCGTCGCCGTGGCCGACGCGCAGGCCGCCCTTCGCGACTTCGCCTCAAGAGGCTACAACCCGATCTTCGCCCATGGGTTTCAGTTTGGAGACGCCTCGAAGATTACCGCGAAAGCCTATCCGAATACCTACTTTGCTGTGATCCATGGCGGCGTTCAAAACGGAAAGAATCTGGCTTCCTTTCCCACTGCCATCGAGCAGGGAGGTTTTCTAGCCGGCGTACTCGCCGCCATGTGGACGAAATCCAAGAAAGTGGCGGCCATCGGCGGCATCAAGATTCCGCCCATTCGGAACGCCATGTTGGGATTCGGCCAAGGAGTGAAATACTTCGATCCGAGCGTAAAGGTTTTCACGACGTGGACCGGGAGCTTCACGGACGTTGCGTCGGCAAAAGAAACGGCGCTTTCCCTCATCAACCAAGGCATCGACGTTACCTATATGGAGGCTAACGAGTCCAACGTCGGAATCATCCAGGCCGCCGAGGAGAACAAGAAGTTCGCGATCGGCTATGCGATGGATCAAAGCAGCATCGGGCCCAATTCCATCTTGACGAGCACGATGATTCAGTTCCCGCTGAGTTATGGATGGGTCATCGATGCGGTCAAAAATGGAAAATTCGACGGTAAGAGCCGAAAGATGGGCCTTGGCGAGGGAGTGGTCCATCTCGCTCCGTTTCACAAATTCGAGAGCAAAATAACGCCGTCGATGCGGAAAAAGCTGGACGAAGTAAAGGCCATGCTGATCGCCGGAAAGCTCAGCGCACTACCCATGAAAAAATAAGGCGAAAGGGTATCCCAAGAAGCTTATCGTTGAGAACGCTTCGACTGCATGGGCCTTTGTTGGAAATATCAAGGAAGTTTCCTCACTATGTGGTCGTGACGTAAGAGAATTGTCATTATCTGAAAATCGCTTGGTGAGCGATCGAAGGCCTGTATACACGTGTGCTCCGCCGGTACATCCGTTCGGGCGGTTCCCAAAGCGGAGCGTTTATGACCGCCGGACCCGAGGGATACATCAAACACGGTTTCTGCGGACTCGGGTGCCCGGCGGGGCGAAATCCTGCATCGTGTCAGTGGACTTCTGAAGGGTCGTTAATTGGCGAGAATACTGGTTCTGGGATTCAGCGTTCACAGATTTTTGGCGGGCCTGGCCAGTTCAGGGTTGGCTGTGGGTCTGGCACTGATTGTCGGTGCCTTCCTGATCGGATACGTAGGTGTAAATCCGCTCTCCGCCTACCTCACGATGCTGGACGGAAGCTTCCGAGACCTTCATACGGTTTCAGAGATGCTCGTCAAAGTTTCTCCACAGATTCTTGCAAGCCTCAGTTTTCTTCTCGCTTTTCGCTGCGGTCTTTTCAACATCGGCGCGGAGGGTCAAATCTATATTGGCGGTTTGTTTGTTACCGTCCTCGGGCTCTATGCGCCGAGCAACTGGCCTCCCGCCTTGCTGATTCCTCTCGGTTGTTGCGCCGGTTTTCTCGGAGGAGGAATTTGGGGGGGAATCGCTGGGTTCTTGAAGGCCCGATTCCGTGTTCATGAAATCGTAAGCACAATCATGATGAACTACATCGCTATATTCCTCATCAAATACATGGTAGAGGGGCCGTTGCAGGAGTCCTCGGGCGCTTTCCCGCAAACGGACATGATCGCGGACGGGGCGCAACTTCCGCTGATTTTGCTCCCGACGAGGCTGCACGCGGGATTCTTCCTGGCGATCGCCGGGCCTTTCGCCGTTTGGGCCATGCTCGCCAGGACCACTCTTGGCTTCCGGATTCGTTCGGTGGGTGCCAATCCCCGAGCCGCCCGCGCGAACGGTATCTCGGTAGAGCGAAGCTACGTCACGACCATGAGCATCTGCGGAGGCTTGGCGGGTCTGGCAGGCTATACTGAAATCGCCGGAATTCACTATCGCCTTCTCGAAGAATTTTCTCGCGGCTATGGTTTCGAAGGGATCGCCATTGCGCTTCTGGCGCGCGCGAACGCCATCGCGGTTATTCCGGCGGCGCTGCTGTTCGCCATCTTGGCGCTCGGGGCGAACGCCATCCAAAGAACGCACGGAATTCCGGTGCCGCTCGTGATCTTGCTCCAAGGGCTCATTATTTTATTCATCATATACGGGGAACATCTGAGGACGGCGCTTACGCTCAGGCGTAATTCCGAGTGACCGGTCAGATTCGCCTCAAACGACACAGGTGTGTAGATGGAAGATTACTTAACCAATAGCCTGTTTTGGGCGGCCTTTCTTGCTTCCACCGTTCGCCTGACGATTCCCATCCTGATGGGCGCGGCCGGCGAGGTTCTGGCCGAGCGATCGGGAATTTTGAACATCGCCGTCGAGGGTATGATGCTCGTCGGCGCATTTTTTGCCGTCCTCGGGTCTTCCTATACGGGCTCACCGTGGATGGGAATGGTGTGGGGTATCGTGGCGGCCTCTATCGTCGCCGCGATACACGCCTTTATTTCGATCACAGTGCAGGCCGATCAAGTCGTCAGCGGCGCCGCGCTGAACATAGTCTGTCTCGGCTTAACAGGATTTCTCAATCGGCTCGTTTTCACTGCCTCGGGCAAGGCGCCGTGGGTCAACAGGTTTGAGCCGGTGGAAATCCCCATCCTGAGCGACCTTCCTGTCGTCGGAAAAGCGCTGTTCCATCAACCGCTCCCCGTCTACATCGCTCTTTTGCTTGTTGCGGCGCTTTGGGTATTCCTTTGGAAAACCACTTTGGGATTAAAAGTGAGATCGGTCGGGGAGCATCCACTCGCGGCGGACACGGTCGGCGTAAACGTCCCGTTGATTCGATACGTATCCACCATCTTGGGGGGCGCGTTCGCGGGCTTTGCGGGTTCGTTTCTTTCTCTGGGAATCGTGAATTTTTTCGTTGAGCAGATGACGAACGGTCGCGGATTCATCGCGCTTGCCGCCGTCATCTTCGGGCGGTGGAATCCTATCGGGGTTCTAGCGGGAAGCCTCCTGTTCGGAGCGGCCGACGCCCTCCAGTTGAGCCTAAAATCCGTGGGCTTTCGGGTTCCATACCAGTTGATGCTCATGCTGCCTTATGTTTTGACCATTCTTACTTTGGTATTTTTCGCGGGTCGTCCGGCTGTTCCCAAGGCAATTTATCTGCCATACCGTCGCGAGGCCAGATAATGAGGCGTTCGGGAATTGGCGGCCAGCTGCCCGAAGTCCTTCAATTGAAGGGGATCTCCAAGCGGTTTGGGCAGGTTCAAGCGAACGACAGGATCGACTTTTTCCTGCAGAAAAGAGAGATTCACGCGCTTCTCGGGGAGAACGGGGCAGGCAAGACAACCCTGATGAACATCCTTCTCGGCCTGTACGAAGCGGATTCCGGAGAGATTCTTCTTCAGGGGGAAAAGGTCGAAATTCAATCTCCAGGAGACGCATTGAGGCACAGGATTGGGATGGTTCATCAGCATTTCATGCTCATCCCCGTGTTCACCGTGATTGAGAATATCGTCCTTGGGCTGCCCTCTGAGCGGGAACCCTTTCTGGACCTGAATCGCGCCAAAGAAAAAATTCGCGCTCTCATGGGCCGGGTTGACCTTCAGGTGAACCTGGACGCGAAGGTGGAATCGCTTTCTGTCGGAGAGCAGCAGCGGGTGGAAATCTTAAAGGTGCTGTACCGGGGCGCGCAGATTCTCGTTTTCGACGAGCCGACCTCAGTCCTGACTCCTTCCGAAGCGAGGAAATTTTTTGAAACCTGTAGAACGCTATCATCCGAGGGATATTCGATCATCTTTATTTCTCACAAGCTCGACGAGGTGATGGAGCTCTGTGACCGGATCACGGTGCTTCGGGATGGACGGGTAGTGGGAACGGTCGATGTGGCCGATGCGACCCCCCCGCTTTTGTCCAAGCTCATGGTGGGCCGTGAGGTCTTGCTCCAGTTGGAGAAGAATTCGCCTCCCGGCGGCGAGACCGTTCTGGAAACCGAAAACCTCTCTGCCCTCAGAGACAGTGGGGCCCCGGCCGTCCGGAACGTTTCATTCTCCGTACGAGGGGGAGAGATTCTGGGCATCGCCGGAATTGACGGAAATGGCCAGATGGAATTGGCGGAATCGTTGATGGGTCTTCGTCCGAAGCTGGGGGGGAGCGTGAGAATCCATGGCCAAGAGATGAAAGACGCTTCCCCGCGTGAGCTCATTCGGAAGGGAGTGGGTTATGTCCCCGCGGACAGGTATGCGGACGGAATGATTCCTCCCCTGACGCTGATGGAGAATCTGGTTCTGCAACGTTATCGAGAACAACCTTTTTCGCAGCGCTGGATCTTGAACTATCGCGAGATTCAATCGAACGCTTCCGATCTCATTGATACCTTCCAGATCAAACCGCCGTCCCGCTATCTCCAGGCTCGCTATTTGTCGGGGGGAAATCAGCAAAAAATGATCCTCGCGCGCGTGCTTTCGGCAAATCCCAAGCTCCTTATCGCCGTTCAACCAACGCGGGGCCTTGATATCGGCGCTACAGAATTCGTCAGGAAAGAGTTGCTGAAACAACGGGACAGTGGAATCGCTATCCTATTAATCTCGACGGAACTGGACGAAATACTTGCGCTCAGCGACAACATCATCGTTATGTTTCGAGGAGAAATCATGGGACGCGTTGAAGCGGAAGCCGCGGACGTGTATTCCCTGGGGCTGATGATGGTCGGTCAAAGACCGCCCAGCACCTCATCGAACCCTTTTCAATCGGGTTAAATCGGCCTGGCCGGCTTGACCTCACCAAATTGTCTTTAACATCTTGTCATGGAACGGCCCGTAGAAGGGCCAAAATTTTTTCGCAATAGATAGATACGGGCTTTTATTGAACCTCGTCAGATGGAGGGTTATTTTCTAATGCCTGAGCAATCTCATGCGAAAAAGCAATTAACTCAGAGCGATGAAAGCGAAGAGTCCACATACCCGGCTTATCCCTCGCCCACTCTTGATCTTTCTTCAATTCTAAATCCCCTACTAATAGTTTTATTTGCAAGAGAAACTCTACACTGCCTGGAATGTACGACAGACTTAGATTTGCAACTTTTTTTAAGGTCTCGGATGTGTCCCTGAGAGCTTTTTTTAGAGCATCAAATTGAAGAGCATCTATTTAGAATGAAATGGTTAAGAGAAAATGGGATATAGCAAGAATCTCTCTCTCCACTATTTAGATATCTCAATCCATTTTCATCAGCTATTAAATCCATATATCTTATTGATATTATTATAAATATTTATTTTTATGAATCTCGCTCGAAATTCGATTTCTGTAATATATAATCAAAACGAAAGCGGATTCGTTATAACTCCTGCGAATCTCGGAGTCCCTGTCGGACCATCGCGCGGCGCTGAGCGGAGACGGACCGCCCCGGCCCAGGCTCACCTTCGCCAACCCTGTCTGCCCTTCCCGCGATTGCCTCGCACGGGAAGTCCGAATCATCGGCAAGGTGCTGTGGGTGGTAAGGCGGGTGTGAGGAGCGGACGGCGGCGCGCACCCCTCGTATCTTCCGCCCGCTTAGAGGAGGAGAGGTGTTTTATCGGTTGTGAAATCTTTGTAGCTAATTGAAATTATTATGAATATTTGTTTTTTTAAATCTCGATTGGGATTCGCTTTCCACAGGATGTAATCAAAGCGAAAGCGGATTCATTCAAACTCCCGCGCATCCCGGCGCGTCCGTGTCGGGGACCATCCCGGCTCCCCTTCCGCCCGCACGGCGCAACCGCGCCTCCGTCCCCTTCCGCCATGCGCCCGAGCCCGCGCTACGGCTGAACTTTCACCGCCCGCGAGGCGGGCTTCGCGGCCACCGTGACCTCCTCGCCGGCCTCACGGGTCTCCACCACTACTGGCAACCCATCCGGGCGCGGGCGGGTCTTCCCGAAGTGCGGATCCACGACTTGCGGCATTCCTACGCCTCGAGGGCGCTGGCGCTGGGCGAAAGCCTCTACACGATCGGCAAACTCCTTGGACACTCGAGGGTATCGACGACGGCGCGCTACGCGCACCTGATGAGGGACGCCGAGAAGGCGGCGGCCAGCCGGGTGGGCGAGAGCATCGGCGTCCACATCACGAACGGGAGGGTTGAGCGGAGATGGTGAAGTCCATCATGAAAACGCTCTCGAACCGGGCGACCGGGAAGCTGAAGGTTCATAAGGACACGGTGTTTTGGGACCGTGAACTCACCGGCTTCGGGGTGAGGGTCTATCCCACCGGAGCCAGGGTGTATATCGCCCAGGCCCGGGGTCCGGAGGGACCCAAACGGGTGGCGGTGGGCCGCCACGGGGTGATCAACGCCGAGGAGGCGCGCAAGCGGGCGGCCCTCATCATCGCGCGGGTCAAGGCGGGCGAGGAGGCGGTTCCCGAGCCGATGAAGCAGGCCTGTGGGCCCACCGTGGCAGAGGTTGCTGCGCGGTATCTCACGGAATACGTGGAGGTGCGGTGCAAGCCGCGCACGGTAAAAGTCGTCCGCTCCAGGCCCGCCAGCGCAGCGGCCTACCGCACCTGTGCTGGAGTGCTCGACGGCATTCCCCAAATCGACGGCAATCTCTGGACAAAGGGGGGAATAGCCTGTCGAACCTCTCCCATTACTGGCAACTCATCCGGGCTCAGGCGGGGCATGATGACATGCGGATCCATGACCTACGTCACTCCTTCGCGTCCAGGGACCTAGCGCTGGGCGAGACTCTCCCGATAATCACCGAACTCTGGGCCACAGCCAAATCGTAACCACGGCGCGCTACGCCCATCTGGCCCGAGACTCGGTGCAGAAGGCCGCGACCCGTATCGTCGTTAGCATCGCTGCGGACATATGGGCGAGGGCTGGAGGCCGGGCGTAGCGTAACCTGGCTACGAAATCCCGCGGCAGGGCGTCAGTGCCAAGCGCTCACCATTGTTATATTTCTTTGCTGTTTTACGATCACTCTGCTTCACTTTTTATGTTGTTCTAATTCTTCGGGGAGATTAACAGTAGCAGGCTTTGCATCCACGGCGTTAGATTCTTCAATGGACAAGCCTAGGAGCGCGCCGTCACCTAACATTGCAGTACACAACTTTTGACAATAGCTCTTCTAAAGCTCTATCCTAGATCGTAAATTGCCTACAGCACAAAATCTATGAGGAAAACAATGGCCAAAATCATAAACCTTGATGCAATGATTCCACGTGCGGATTTTTGTGAATCAGATGATAGTGCTGCACAATCTGAGAAGATCCAATCATTGGGGTTGAGTCAATTGGATCAGGGTTCATTTCTTATCCCAAGTCTCAGAAAACCAGATTTTCAAAGAGAAACAAATCAATGGACGATTGAACAAATAGTGCTTTTTCTAAAGAGTTTTCTCGACAACGAATTGGTGCCTTCAGTCATCTTATGGAAATCTCCTGGAAAAATTTTCGTTATAGACGGTGCTCACAGACTAAGCGTTTTGATTTCTTGGATCCGAGATGATTATGGCGATGGTACGCTATCTAGGAAATTTTATGGAGGACAGATATCCCAGGAGCAATCATCAACAGCAGAGACGCTTCGCAAACGAATAAGCAGAGAAATTGGCAGTTTCACACGCATAAAGGATGCAATGTTAGACATCAATAGTGTTGAATCTGACGTTGTGCTTGCACGAAGGGCAAGTAATGCCGTAACTAGAACGCTCTCCCTGCAATGGGTGGAGGGTGACGCTGAGAAGGCAGAATCTTCTTTTTCAAAATAAATAAACAAGGGACACCATTGGACAAGATAGAAGAACGGTTGCTGCGAAATAGAATAAAACCCTTTGCCATTGGGGCCCGATCGATTGTGCGTGCCGGTTCGGGTCACAAATATTGGTCCAAATTCGACGAGAAACACCAAACGGAAATCGAGGAGCTTTCGAAACAACTCCATGAAAATATGTTTTCCCCGGAAATAGCATTTCCCATAAAGACACTGAACTTGCCTCATGGAGGCCGAGCATCACCCATTTCAGCATATGATATTTTAATGGATATATTTGGATATGTAATTGAAGGATCCAACAAAGTAGTTGAGGGCAGCTACTTATATTCTGACGACGATACAGGAGAAAAGACTATTCAAGCCCTTAGTCAGGTGCGTCGTGTAATGTCGCGAATTACGGGAAATGACTCTCCAAGCTTAGGATTGCATCCTGCAGTGTTCTTCTACAATTCGACTGGACGTCACTGGGACATGATTTTTGTCGCTATGGTGAAAGTATTTGCTAAGGCGATTAGGAATAATGACAACAATTTCTTTAAATTATTCACAAAAAATAGAAAAACTCTAGAGAATTTGTTTCTGGAGAATAAAGCTCTCATAGCCCAAGCAAACATTGCCATCAGAAGCATCAATAGAGTACAGAAGTGGGCTGACTTAATTGAAGATACAGCTCGCGGTAAACTGTTTAGCCGCGAAATCAGCCAGGACGGCATATTGGAAGCGCTGGACTTAACCGGGAAATTAGTGGCGTCGGAAATCAGCGAAGTGGGAGTGAATTTTTCGACGACTACAAAATCGGCAGTATTCCTGAAGGACTCAGTGGAAAATGCACAAAAATGTCCTATCTGCAACGGATTAATTTTGGTCGAGAAATCGGTTTCGTATGATCATATTCAACCAAAGAAGACAGGCGGAGTTGGCAACCTCGAGAATGCACAGCTGACACATCCATACTGTAATTCCCTGAAGAACAATTAGGGTGATTCCCTTAGATGACCACTACCCGGCGACGTCTTGGCGCCGCGTACGAGCGATGTTTGTTGTCAGAACCCATCGGCGCTCGACTGGAATTGCTCCAACGCATTGCCCCCACACAGCTTTCGTCGGAGTCCGCGCTTCGAGAGCCTGACCGCTGAGAACCCCCACCGCGACGAGCATACGCGGCTTGCGCGCCGGCATCCGGGCCAGCCATGACCCCGCCGCTGCGCCGCGCCGGAGCGCCCAGCTCACCACCGTCATCGCGCCTATGAGCAACAGCCGCCTGACGTCGCGCTGGCCCATCTTCGATATCCTGCCCAGCCGGGGCTTGCCGCCGGTGGAGTTGGGGTTGTTGAAAAACCCTTCGTCGGGGGGGGGGAGGGGGCGTCGTTTTTACCCCCCTGACAAGGGGGGACAGGGGGGTTGGTTTTTAAGCCGAGGGAGGGCGATCGGGGCGAATAAAGCATTATTCCTTCCGAACTCCCCATCCCCTTTGCCGTGAACCCTCCCTCCCCGGTCGGGTTCAACCCCCCAACCCCCCTTGTCAGGGGGGCTTTTTCAACAGCCCCAGTTCTGCCGGGGGACCAGCCCGAGCCAGGCGGAGAAGTCGCGCCCGCGCCGGAAGCTTGCCATCGGCGGCGCGAAGGCCTGTATCGCCGAAGCGCAGATCCGCCCGACCCCCGGGATGCTCATCAGGCGCCTCGCCTCTTCGTCCTCGCGCGGAGTCGCCCCTCCAGCTCCGAGACGCTTTCTGCGGTGGCCAAGACGTCCAATACCTCGTCCAGCTATGCTTTCAGGCGGGCGCCCTCAGGGTCGAACATCGCCGAGCGCGAAGCCACGGTCACGGGGAAGCACTCGCTCATGTATAGCACCTGCAACTTGATGCCGGCCACCGCCCGCTCGATCGGCAGATAGGCCAGCAGGAGGTGCCGGCCGAGGGACGGTCCCATGCCGGCCGAGGTGACGAAGGACTCCCGTCCGCGGACGTCGACGAGGCGCTTGCCGTCACGCGTCAGGATCGGTTCGCTGCTACCGGTGGGGAACCGAAACACCCCGGATTCGCTGGTGTGACCGTCAACCGTCAGCGCACACAGCTTCGCCGCCGGACCTTCGGCGCGCGCCTGCAGGTAGGCCTGCTTCCCGATGAATTCCGCGGCCTTCACGCGGGGCCGCGCCAAGCCCGCCTCCACCGGCGAGTACTCGGAGGTGAGATCGGCGCCCATGAGTGCATATCCCTTTTCAAGGCGTCCCGTGGTGCCGTAGACGCCGATACCGACGGGTCGGGCGTCGAAGGCGCGGCCCGTCTCCCAAATCGCGTCCCACAGGCGCACGCCGTGCGACGTGCGCGTGTAGATCTCCCATCCGCTCTCGCCCACGTAGGAAATACGCAGCATCGTCGTCGGAACGCCATCAATAATCACCTCCTGCATCGTCCCGTACGGAAACGCTTCCTGTGTTAGCGGGGCGCCGGCAATCTCGGAGAGCAACGCGCGGGCATCCGGTCCCCATACCCCTATGGTGCAGAATGCCGACGATTGGTTCTCGAACTGAACCGAGCCGTCCCTGGGCAGATGGCGGCGGAACCAGACCTCGTCGCGCGCACCGTCGAAGACTCCGGTCACGATGCGGAACCGATCGTACGCCAGCCTCTGTATGGTGAGATCGGCGCGGATCCCGCCATCCGGCGTTAACAGCGGGGTGTAGATCGAGCAGCCCACCGGACGATCGCAGAGGTTGACCGTCAACCGCTCCAAGTAGGGCACGACGCCAGGTCCGGACACGTCAAAGATCTGAAAGGCGCTCAAATCCACGATCCCGACTTTCTCCCGCATGTGGAGATGCTCCGCGTTGATGATCGGCGACCACCAGCGGCGATCCCATTCGTGCGGGCGATTCGAAACGCCGTAGCGGGCGACCAGATCCTCGTTCGACGCGTACCACTGGGGTCGCTCCCAGCCGTGCGCTTCGAAGAATTCGGCGCCTAGGTTCGCGGTGCAATCATAGAACGGCGCCCGGTGCATGCCGCGCGCGGACGCCCACTGCTCACGCGGATGCACGATTCCGTACGTCTTGTTAAAGTGCTCGCAGCAGCGCTGTCGAATGTGCTGCTCGGTTCGCTCGTGCGGGTAGAACCGCGTGATGTCCGAGCCGTGTGGATCGCACAGACGCGGATAGCCGTAGGTGATCCACTCGGCGATCAAGCGCGCGGTGCCGGGGCCCTCCTTGATCCAAACTGCGGCCGCCGACCAGAGCTTCTCCACCTCGGCAGTCTCGCCCAGCACCTGCCGCGCATCCGGGGTCAGAGACAGCAGTCCGTTCACCGAATATTGCATTTCGGAACCGGCAAGCAACTCGCCCATAATCGTCCGGGCATGCTCGAGCTGCGGAGCGAAGTCATCGCCGGTGAAGGGCATCTCGGTGGGTGTCCGCTCCGCCTCCGCAAAGGAAGGAATGTCATCGGGTTGCACCAAGATGGGGCGATGGGCATACGAGCCGATCTCCATCGCCTCGTGACTCTGTCGCTCGTACATGAAGGTGTCCATGTCGCGGACGATCGGATAGTCGATCTCGTTTCCCGTCCTTCGCAGCAGGTCGATCGAGCCCATGTCAGCCATCTGGTGCACCGCTGGGGTAAGCGGGATGGTCGCTCCGGCGAGCGCGGCGACTCGCGGGCTCCAGACACCGCACGCAATCACCACCTGTTCCACCGCGATCGTGCCGCGCGTAGTCGCCACGGCCCGGATGCGCGGACGGCCGAACGGCGGGCGTGATACCTCCAGCCCGGTGACCTCGGTGTTGTCCAGCACGGTCAGCACTCCCTTGGCCCGCGCCTGCTCACGCATGATGGTGCCCGCCCGGACCGAGTCGACCACCGACACGCTCGGCGTGTAGAAGCCGCCTAGGATCACGTCACCGTTCACGAACGGTACCTTGGCAACCACCTCGGCGGGATTAAGTAGCTCGGCCTCGATACCCCAGCAGAGAGCCGAGGTCATCCGCCGGCGCAACTCTTCCATGCGAGCATCCGTGCGTGCCACTTCGATACCGCCACACGTGGTGTTGACGCCGAGCGCGGCATACTGGCGTTGGCTCTCCAATGTCAGCATCGTGATCTCGCGATTGTGATCAGTGGGGAAGATGAAGTTCGACGCGTGGCCGGTCGAACCACCGGGGTTAGGCAGCGGCCCCTTTTCGATCAGTAGTAGATTGTCCCACCCCAGCTCCGCCAAGTGCCGCACTAGGCAATTGCCAACGATACCGGCGCCGATCACGGCAATCGTCGCCCGTGTCGGCGGCGGCGAAGTGCTCTCGGCTAGGCTGCTGATGGAGTCTTTCAGAATTGATCCCCCACGTACGCATGACGGTCACAACTCGCGACATGCTCGGCCCCGGAGTCGATCGCGTAGGTTTCCGGTCTTGCCCCCATGAGCGGCATCGGCGTCCACATCACGCCCTGGCCAGAAGGTCAGCCTTGAAACATGGCTTATATGGCATATAATTAGCCCTGTTTACAAGTGTCGCGAGAGTCGGGAGCACCTCGGTAACGGCGGCGAACTCGTACCGCGAGGCATCGCCGGTATCGGGGCGCCGCCTGCTTTCGGCATTAGCTGCGCCACGGTTGGCGCAGTCGCTGCCGCCAGGTCATTGTGAGTCGATCGCGTACCGGAGCCACGCCAGAAAGCCATAAGGCGTGACGGAGCAGGAGGAGCCATGAGTGGCCAGCCGCACAGTGTCGACCAGTCCGACCGAATCGTTCCCATCAACCTGCGCCAGAGTGGCCGGACGCCCGCGGAGCTGCTCATCTCCACGCGGGTGCGGAAGTCGCCCTACTGGCATCTGTCCCACGACACAGGCTGCTGGCGAGCCACGGTCTACAATCGCACCTACCATCCGCGCGGCTACGTAAGGCCGGAGGAGGGCGGCGCAGCCGTCGAGCACGAGGCGCTGACGAACCACGTGACGCTTTGGAACGTCGCGGTCGAGCGGCAGATCCAAATCAAGGGACCGGATGCGGAGCGGTTCGTCGACTACGTCATTACTCGCGACGCGACCCACATCAGGCCGATGCAAGCGAAGTACGTCATACTCTGCAACGAGAAGGGCGGGATTCTGAACGACCCGGTCCTGTTGCGCCTGGCCGCGGAGGAATTCTGGTTCTCGCTGGCGGACTCCGACTTGTTGTTCTGGCTGCAAGGCGTCAACGTCGGGAAGCGGATGGATGTGGAAATCAATGAGATCGATGTCTGCCCGTTACAGATCCAAGGGCCGAGGTCGCTCGCGCTGATGGTCGATCTACTGGGCGACGATGTCCGGGACATCCCCTACTACGGCATCCTCGAAACCGAGGTCGAGGGCTGCCCGGTGGTCGTATCCCAATCCGGCTTCTCGGGAGAGAAGGGCTACGAGATCTATCTGCGCGACGCCACCCTGCACGCCGAGAAGCTGTGGCGCGCGGTGCTTGACGCGGGCAAGCCGCACCAGCTAATGGTCACCGCCCCCGGCCATCAGCGTCGTATCCAGGCCGGCATCCTGTCCTGGGGGCAGGACATCGACCACGAGACGGTGCCTTTTCAGTGCAACCTGGCCTATCAAGTGCCGCGCAAGAAGCAGGGCGACTACATCGGCCGGACGGCCCTCGAACGGATGCGAGCCGAGATCGTCGCGGGGCGTCCGCCGTTCTCGATGGTGATGGTGGGCATGAAGCTGGGCGGCAAGCCGATCGACGACTACGCGCCCGACTTCTGGCTGGTCTCGGATGCCGACGGAGGCGACCCGATCGGTTACCTGACTTCGCCGTGGCACGCCCCGGAGTTGGGGTCCAACATCTCTCTAGGTTACGTGCCGATCGGCAAGTCGGCGGTTGGGACCGAGCTGCTGGTCTGGCTGCCGGATGAGTATGCCGGCGAGCCGGGGCAACCCGACCGTGCGCAGGTTTGCGAGGTCCCCTTCCGCCCATCGGTCAATCCGAGTGCGCGCGAGCTGGCGCATGGCCGCGGCGAGGACGCAGCCGACTAGCCCGGCAATCATCACCTTGCTGCTCTGCTTTCCGCTCAACCGACCCCCCGGCAATTCCTCACCGATCTCAGGTCTTGAGGCGTTTGATCGACTCCGAACGGGTGGGGGCATGGCAACAGCACCTGGGTACCGGATCCCAGTGGATTCCGGGTAAGAAGCGTCCGGTCGGACGTAGTTCCAATGCCTTCGACAGGACCAGCCTCGCGGCCGAACCAAGGTCCCTGCACTTCCCCGCCGGAAGCCACATGCTCCCTTCAGCGCATTCCGCTGGCAGTGCGGGGACAGGCGCTGCAGTTGCGCCACCACGTGCCGGAAGAGGGCCTGGTTGAACCGGGAAGCCTCCCAGAGATGCCGTGACGTCCACGCCGCGCCTGTTGGGTTGTTGAAAAAACACCGGCTATGTGATTCGTTGTATGGATATTCAGCGCCCGGGAGGGAGTCAGGAGAGATGTTGGGACGCAAGAGGCGCGAGCAGATGGAATTGTTCGTGGCCGGTTCTTTGGAGCGGTTGATACCGAAGGCTCACGTCTTGGCCCGGGTGGATCGCGTACTGGATTTGAGTTGGCTGCGGAGGAGGTGGCGGCGGATTGCTACAGCGAGGACAGGGGTCGTCCCGGAATCGACCCGGAAGTGGCGGTTCGGTTGATGCTGGCGGGTCTTCTGCCGGGTTACGTTCACGATCGTCGTCTGATGCGCGAGGCGCGGGTGAACCTCGCGATTCGGTGGTTCATCGGGTATGGGCTGAATGAGGAGTTGCCGCATCATTCGAGCCTGACGCGGATACGTCAGCGCTGGGGAGAGGCTCGGTTCCGGGAGATATTCCGGCGCACGGTGTAGGCGTGCCTGGACGCGAAGGTGGCTAAGGCGGAAGTGGTTCACGTGGACGCCTCGCTGATACGCGCGAACGTGAGTTGGGAGAGTCTGGCGGAGCGCCACGTGGAGGAGGTGATTCGGGAGAACGCCTCGGAGGATGAGGCCGGGAAGAAGGACCGTGGAGGCCGCCGTGGCGGGGGTTCGGGGCGTGTGAGCCGCACGGACCCGGACGCGCGGCCGGCGAGAACGGTCGGGGGGTTCGAGCCGAGCTAGGAGCAGCATGCGGTGGCGGACGATGCGCGCGGGGTGGTGCTCGACGTCGCGATGACGGAGGGGACGTTGAACGAACGTGAGGTGATCGCCTCGCAGATGGTGGCAGCCCCTCCTCGGGGCTGCCCCACAGTTCGCAAACTCTCAAGGAGCGAGCCCGCGATGGTGACGGCAGACTCCGGTTATGCCTACTCGAAAGAGGTTTACTTTTCTCCATAGGTGAGAATCGGCGGCTCCTGAATGAGCGCTGCGGGGTACTAGACATGGCCGAGGGCAGGCAGTTGGGAATCGGACTTTGGAAGAGAAATGCACAAATCAGCCGACACGCTGTAAACGTTTATCCAAGCCGTGATGGTAGTGCCTTGAAGCAGTAGTTTGGGCCGGGATGGGGGATGATTTTACCGGTTGAGGACTTGCTTCCAGTTGTTGCGGAGCGGCCTTAGCCAGATGTCCTTTTTCGGTTGGGCGCGCCTCGTGTATCTGTCGTAGCGTCCACGCCCCTGGGTCATACCGACGAGGATCCATCCCGAAGCCCTGTAGACGGCGCCGGTGTAGCGCGGCGTCTCGACGAAGGTCTCGACGAGGACGGGGGTTGTGCCATAGCGCTCGGTCCAGTCTTCAGGCAGGCGCCTGCGGATGATGGCGAGGAGGTGCGAGCCGAGGTTGGGGATTTTGATCCATGGCAGGATGAGGAACCTCGGGTTGTCGACCACGAGGTGGAGGTTCTTCTCGCGCAACTTGGGCGTCCAGCCGATGAAGGCATCGCGCGGGGCGAGCTTCCAGGCGGCGGTGGAGAAGCCGAGCATGGCGAGGGGCCTGCCGTCGCGGTCGTGTACGGCGTAGCGCATCTGCGCGCCGACGAGGGTCTTGTAGCCGAGGTAGTGGTAGCGGGCGACGAACTCGTTCCAGAGCCTGCCCTCGCGGGTTCCGCGCACGACGATGCGCATATCGAGGGGGCGTATCTCCTCGAGAGTCGCCGGCGCCGGGATGAGGGGCGCTTCGGTGTCTGGTCCGAAGACGATCGGTCCGGGCCGGTTCTGGCGCCACTTCGGCGGGGGGAGCGTGATCAGGCCGTCCTTGTGCATGGCGAGCATGGTCACCCGGGCCATCATGTCCTTGAGTCCGCCGTCGGGCTTGAACCAGCCGATTCGGCGGCAGAACTCCTTGGAGAGCGCATGGCGGTTGAGCGCAGGTGGACCAGCGATCAGCGCGCGCAGCAGCGCCATCTCTTCCGTCGTGAAGTCGCGTCCGTAGTAGCGGCACTCGGTCACGGCGTCATCCCGGCGCCATGAGGGCGCGCCTGCGTTGTGCGCCCATTGACCAGGGCAGCCACGCGGAGAGATCCCCGGGCGCCCGGCCGCCGTTCTCCGCGCAGGCCGTGAGCCATGTATCGAGCCAGCGGAGCGGGTCGACGCCGTTCGAGGAGAGCGTTCCGAGGACCGAGTACATCATCGCCGTGAACCTGGCGCCGGCCTCGCTGTCGGAGCCGAACGAGAGGCGTCTGCCGATCACTGGACCCCGAAGCGCGCGTTCGCCGGCGTTGTTGTCCATCGGCACCGAGGGGCGCTCGACGAAGACGCTCAGCCCCTCGCGATGGTTCAGCAGCGAGCGCAGCGCCTTGCCCTCGCGCGCCTGCGACGGCAGGGCGGCCACCTCCCGTCGGGCCTGCGCGAACAGGCCCTCGAGCGCATTCTTCAACTTGCCCTGCGCCCTGGCGAACGCCGCATCCTGTCGTTCGGCGCCGGGGTCGTAACGGGCCAGGCGCGCCTCGTTCAGGCGGTAGAGCAGCGCGATCCGCCCGATCCATCTCTCGCACCAGGGCGTCAGCCGCTCCTCGCCGGCGGCGCAGTGGATATAATCGCGGCGGACGTGACTCCAGCACCATGCGAGAGTTATAAGTCCCCCGGGAATGCGCGCCAGCTTCTTGTAGGCGCTGTAGCGGTCGCAGACGAGGACCGTATGGCGGCCGGCCGCGCCGAAGAGCTTCATCGCGACCTCCGCACTCCGCGAGGGGTCGACGTGGAAGTAGACGGAGTCTGTGCTTACCGAGGTCCACAGCCAGGCGCGGCTCGAGCGTCCTTGCTCGCGGAGCGACTGAACTCGCCACGTCGTCTCGTCCCCGTGGCGCACCGCCGCCTCGTTCTGGCGGGCGAGAATCGCCGCAGCCACCGGATCGAACAGCGGCGTTAAGCGATGCGCGCCGGCGGCCAGCGTGCCCGCCGAGACCGGAAGCCCCTGGTCGGAGAGCCATTCGGCGACACGCCGCAGGGGGCGGAAGCAGGCGTAGCGCTCGAACAGGAAGCGCGCCCACACGCTGGTCCCGAAGGATGTCCGCGCGAACAGGCGCGGCGCGGGGGGCGCCGACACTTCCACCGGAGACGACGCGCACGCGCACCTCCTGCGCCACCTCGGACGGTGGATGACGCGCCTGTAGGCCGAGACTTCGATCTCGATGATGGTGGAGGCCTCGGCGCCGTTCGCCGCGTAGGGCTGCCCGCAACCGGCGCAGACGCGCGCACCGGCCGGCGGGTTGCGGATTTCGGTCCTCTCCCCGAGCGCGGGCCGCGGGGTGCGGCCATGGCCGGCGGCGCCGGGCTGACGACCGCGCCTGCGCTCCGAACGCGGCCTCTCCTGACGCTCGCTCCCGCGACCGAACAGCCTCCTCGCCAGCACCGCTCCGGTGGCGCGAAGCTTCGCGAGCTCGGCCTTCAGCCGCGCCCGGCGGGTCTCCGACTTGCGAAGCTCCCTGCGAAGCCGCCCGTTCTCCCTCGACAGCGACCTGAGCGCCGTCTTCCGGCGCCGCGACCTCCCCAGGGCCTTGCGAAGCGCCTCGTCTGAACGAGGCGACCTCGAGCGCGCCGCCTCCTTCGCGCGCAACAGCCGCTCCTTCAGCCCCTCCTTCACTCTAGCTGCGGCCCTGAGGGAGACTCGCAAATCGTCGCGCAATTCACGCAACTTCCCGCAGAGCCGGATGACCTCCTCGTCCCGACACTGAATGGTCTTCTCGTGGGTCTTCGTCTCCAGCTTCTCCCAGGCCAGCCGATTCTCCAGACGCTCAATCTCCTTGCGCAGACCACTGCCTTCCGCGCGCAGAGACTCTATCGTGTTCTCCCGCTTCTCCACGACCCTGCGCAGCCGCGCGGCCTCCCCCGGAGGCAACGCGCCCGAGAGAGCCTTGTTCAACCGGGCGACCTCCTTGCGCAGCGACTCGAGCGGGCTGCGCTTGCCCGGCTCGACACCGGCTTTGCGAAGCTGCTTCTCCAGACGAGCCACTTCCACCTCGAGCGCCTGGACGTCCTTCTTCGCCGCGCGGCGGACTTCCTTCAACTTCCCGACGCGCGCGGCAAGCTTCCTCCGGCAGTTGTCGAGACACCACTTCAGCGAACCCGCCCACGCGCGCGAAGCCACCTCCTTCCAACGCAACTCCTCGCAGCGCGCCTCCGCCGTCTCCGCGCGCGTACGTTCTCGCTCGTACAGCGAACGCCAGTACGCCTCTGCGGTTGCGGGCAACCCGGGGGGATGAGGCCATGGGCCATCCGGCCTCTCGACCAACGAAACTTCCGCCTGAACATCTTCTGTGCGTATCGTCATGCCGACATGATTAGCACATGTCGAATCTCGTTACCAGTGGCAAGGGAAGATTCTATCCGATAGAGGCGATGCTCCCGGCGTTGTGCCAATCACGGCTTGGATAAACGTTTACGGATGGTCCCCGGCGACTCGGACCCTCCGGGGTGCGCGGGAGTTTGAATGAATCCGCTTTCGGTTTGATTACAGGCTGCAGAAGGCGAATTTCGAACGGGATTGGGGAAAATGAATATTCATAATAATATCAATAGAGTAAGGGGATTTTACGGCCGATGGAAACGGACTAGATTCCGAATATATCGATAAAATACGATAAATTCACGGGGTTTATCGATAAATTGCTGAAAATTGAATCGGCGAAAAACGGGACCTGCCGGGGGTTATTCCGGTGGCGCGATGATGTATATTAGGCGTATCGCCGCCCTCATAAAAACAGGAGATGCGAGCAAATGCCGCAGATTATCGACCTTTCCATGCCCGTCCACATGTGGATGGAGCGCTACCCCGGCACGCCGCAGCCCGTCATCCAGATGATAGAGACCACGTTCGAATCGGCCAAGCGAATCGGGACCGACAAGATGGGCTTTCCCGAACTATTCGCGCACAGCGTGTGCATCTTCAGCGAGCATTGCGGCACCCACATCGACGCGAGAAGCCACGGCGGAAGGAACGATTCATGGTCCGAGGACATCCCGCTGGATAAGTGCTACGGGCCGGGCGTAAGACTCGACATGCGCCGAAAAAACCCGGGCGAGGCCATTCAAATCAATGACTTGAAAGACGCCCTCGCCAAGGAGAACTACACGATCCAGGGCGGTGAAATCGTCCTTCTCTGGACGGGGGCCGCCGCTTACAACGACGAGCCGCGCTACCTGACGGATCATCCCGGCATGGTGGGCGAGAGCGCCGAATGGCTCATCGACCAGGGCGTACAGGTGATGGGCATCGACGCGCCGGGCTTTGATTTGCCCATCAAGGAGATGATGGAGAGAAAAGACCCCTGGCCGTGTCATCGCCTCTTCCAGACGCGCGAATACTGGCACATCGAGAACTTGTGCAACCTGGACGCCATTCCCGCCGCCCACGGGTTCACGGCCAGCGTCTTGCCGCTTCACTGGCGAGGCGCCACGGGGACGCACATTCGCGCCGTCGCCATCGTGAACGGGTAGACAAAAGTGGCTTTCCCCCTCCTGCGAGAACCCACCCAGACGAGAAAACGGGTGATTCGCTGCGTCGTCTTCTTGCTCTCGATCCTCACCGCGCTGTTCTTCATCTCGGGATACTCAGACGCCGAGAAGCCACCTAACTCACTGAAATCGAAAGCCAAACAAAATCAGAGCCGTGAGGCGCGCATCAAGCTGTATGAGCGTACGCTGAGGAAACACCTCGCGTCCGACTCTTATCCCCTTATCGATCTGGAAGTCTCGCTCGACAGGTGGAAAAGCGTAGCGCAACTCATCGAGGGCATGGACCGCGCAGGCGTCGCGCTGGGAGCAGTCACTTCGGCGAGTGGAGAGGCCATCAAAAAGGCGGTAGCGCAATATCCCGGCCGATTGATTCCGCTCACCACGCCCGCCGCTCAAAAAGACTGGATGCGGCCCGAGAGCGGCTATCTTTCGAACATCAAACGACAACTCGATGGCGGCGCACTCGGTATCGGCAAGATCGCCTGGAGGCCGGGGTCCGCAGGTAAAGCCGAGTCGGCGCGGGTAAGAGAGGCCTTGGAGGCGATTTTCCGTCTGGCGACGCAAAAGCGCAGCTTCCTCCTGCTGGATATGCCGCCCGATGACGGCGGTCTGGAACAACTCGAGCGTCAACTGAGAGCTGCGCCCGAGGCGAGAGTCGTCTGGACGCAAGCCGGCAGGATATTGAATTTGAATGCTTTGCCCGGCTATGGACACGGGCTTCTCAGGGCGTTGAGCCTGAGGCACCCCCACCTTTCCTTCACCCTGACTCAGGACCCGCCTGCCCCCGCCGATTCGCCCGCTCCAAGGAAAAACCACCTCTTCGACCCTGGAGCGGTGTTCTCCCGTGAATGGAGGGCGTTGCTCGAAGCGCGCGTGGGGCATTTCATGGTCGGGAATGATTCCTCCCCGCCCAACCCGGCGATATATGCTGGAAGGACACTCTTTTTTCGTGAAAGGGTGCTCGAAAAAATCAGCCCGCCGGCTAGAAGGCTCATCGCCTACCAGAACGCATGGCGTCTTCTGACGAACCGGAACTGGAAGCCTTGATTCATGAAATTTTCCCGAATCCGTTGCATCCAACCCGGCGCATGTAGATAATGCCGACTCTCGGGGTTGAAAACATCCTGGGAAAATGATTTCCCGACATAAAAGCTTACGCGCAAGGAGTTCGCCACATGTACAGCATACGTCACCCGCAACGCACCTGGTTCGGCCTCGGAACCATCTCGAAGATCAAGGATGAAGCGGAGTTTTTAGGCGCGCGCAACGCGCTTTTCCTCACGGACAAGGGCGTGAGGGGCGCAGGTGTGGCAGACATGGCGCTGGACCCTCTGAAAGAGGCCGGTGTAGAAGTCACGATATACGATGGGTGCCCTCCTGAGCCCGCCATCGCTGATCTCGAGAAGGCATTTGATGAATACAAAAACGGCTCTTTCGACCTCGTCGTCGGTGTCGGGGGCGGCAGTTCGATGGACATGGCAAAATCCATCGGTGTATTACTCGGAAACGACGGCGCGCCCAGGGATTATCTGGGAGTCGAACTCGTGCCGAAACCCGGCATATCCACGATTTTGGCGCCCACAACGAGTGGAACCGGCGCAGAAGCCACGCCCAACGCCATCTTCTCGGTGCCGGAGGAGCAAGTGAAATTGGCTATCGTGAGTACGCACATCATTCCTTTCGCCGCCATCGTCGACCCGAAACTCACGCTTTCCGCACCGCCAAAAGTCACCTCCGCCGCCGGTGTGGACGCTTTCACCCACTGCCTGGAAACCTACGTGGCCAGAAACGCCACCCCCCTGAGCGAGATATACAGCCTGGAGGGCATGAAACTCATCGCCCGTTCTTTAAGGCGCGTATGCGATGATGAAAGCGACATCGATGCCAGAACCGATATGGCCCTGGGCTCATACTACGGCGGGGTCGCGCTCGCAGGGGCCGGCGCGGGCGCCATCCATGCTTTGGCATATCCGCTTGGCTCGCGATTTCACATCCCCCACGGGGTCAGCAACTCATTGATGTTCTCCCACGTTATGAAGGAGAACCACGCGGCGGCGCCCGCGAAATTCGCACGTATCGCCCAGATACTGGGCGAATCCACCGATGGCATGTCTCAAGGCGAGGCGGCGGAACTTTCCGTCGGCGCGGTCGAGAAACTTTGTCGTGACTGCGGGGTGCCCACCCGGCTCGGCGAAGTGGATGTGCCCGCACACGCCATCCCGGAATTGGCCGAAGCCGCTTTCAAGCTCGAACGTCTTTTAAGCTGTAATCCCAAAGAACTTACGCTTGAGGACATCGAGAGAATCTACCGCGCCGCTGCCTGAAAATGACCATTCAATCAACTCCTTCGCAAAAGCTCAGCACGATAATGGACATCGCCTCCGGTGATATGGTCTGTGTTATGGGCGCCGGCGGCAAGGCCACTCTCATGAAGCGGCTCATCCGGGAGATGCTGGATGAGCCGTTTCCCGTCATCATCACCAGCACGACGAATCTCCACGCTCTGGGTGGTGAAAATTCATCACCCGTTCTACTGAGCGAAGATGGACGCGCCGAACTACAATCCATCGTTCAGGATTGGTCCGGGCGTGGCGCCGTTGTCTGGGTGGAGAAAAAATTGCCTCAGGATATGTTTCGCGGCCTCGAGGCTAGTCAGGTAGAGGCATTGCATGACTCAGACTTCCATGGCGTGATGATAGTAAAAACCGATGGCGCGAGAAAACGACTCATCAAGGCCCCGGGACCAGGCGAGCCAGTTATTCCGAAAGGGGCGACACATTGCATACTCGTGTTGGGACTCGTTGCCATTGGACAAGAAGCGGATAAGAAAATTGTTCATCGTATGGAAAAAGTTCGCGCCATTGCCGGCCTGAATGCCGGAGATATCATTGAAGCGCAGCATTTAGCGAGGTTGGCGAGTGATCCGGATAGCTATCCGAGTCGGCTTCCTCAAAATGCAAAGCGAATACTGTATTTGAGCCATTGCTCTTCAAAAAAGGCCTTTCAGGATGCGCAAACGATATTCGAGGCCGTACCGAACGGTATTTACGATTACATGCTCGCAGGAGATTCCGTCGCAGGAAATTTTTATCGCGTAGGAGTACATGAATGATCGGTGCAGCCACTATCAGAAAATCCCTTGAAGCCCGAAAAGATGAAATCATCGAGCAAATCGCTCATGTGGTGAATATTGACTCCCCGACGTTTCCCAAAAATGGAACGAACGCTGTTTCCTCCCATTTTGCGGAAAAATACCTTGAAATGGGAGCCGAAGTAGAGATGATTCCTGGCACGCATGAAACGGGAGATCATCTTTTGGCGACGTTTCATGGCGCAAGAAAAAATGGCCCCCATATATTCTTGATCGGGCATTGCGACACCGTTTTTTCCGAGGGAACCGCGGCGCAACGGCCGTTCACCATAAAAGACGGGATAGCCTACGGCCCCGGGGTGGTCGATATGAAAGGGTGTCTGGTGGTTTGCCAATTCGCGATGGAAGCGTTACTGGCCGAAGGGTTCGAAGAGTTCACGAAAATTCAAATTTTATACGACACCGATGAAGAACTCGGGAACCCCTCTTCGAGAAAAGTGATAGAGCGAATCGGAGAAGACGCGGCCGCCGCGTTGATTATCGAGTCTGGGCGTGCAAACGGTTCCATCGTATCTTCGAGGAAAGGAAGTTGTTACGGGAAATTGCTCGTAAGCGGCGTTTCGGCCCATGCCGGCGTTGACCCGCAAAGAGGCAGAAGCGCCGTACATGAACTCGCCCACAAAATGGTAGCCATTCAGAACCTGGAGCGGGGAGGCGGCACCATCAACATCACCGGTCTCTCAGGTGGGAACAGGCCGCATATCGTGGCGGATGAGGCTTCTTGCCACATTGAAGTGCGCGCGGAACGACAGACAACCCTCAATGCCATGACGGATGAACTGCACCGTATAATTTCCGAACCCCACATCGAGGGAACAAGCCTGGAATTCAAAAAAATCAGCGGAAGACCCGCCATGGAATTCAACGATGGAACGGAAAAACTCTTGTCCGCCGCGGCGCAAATCGCACAGGATGCGGGCGTCAAATTACAGCACGGCCCCACCGGTGGAGGTTCTGACGGCAATTATCTCTCCCCGCTCGGAGTCGCCGTTTTGGACGGATTAGGTCCTGTGGGAGGAAATTTACATACGGATCAAGAATACCTGGAACTAGATTCCATCGCTCCAAGAGGCGCGCTGCTCGGAGGCTTGATTGAAAATTTATCCTCAGGGTGAGGTGTATAGCGAGAGCCCCTAGTCTTCCAAGGGCATCCCGATCTCCGATCTGGGTTTAGGCTCTCCGACCACTTTATCTTTCAAGAACTCTTCTATCTGCTCATTGCTGAACCCGAGGATATCCGACAATACCTCTCGGGTATGTTCCCCGTGCAAAGGGGCCGGCCCCTGGACCTTACCCGGGTTCTCTGAAAATTTAAGTGGAACACCGGTGGCGTTCACTTTACCCAGAAGCGAATGGTCCGTCTCCACCACCATCTCTCTATGGCGAACCTGCTCATCTTCGAGCGCTTCCCGCACGTCATAAACCGGACCACAGGGAATCCCCTTCTCTTCCAGCAATTTCAGCCATTCATCTCCATTTCGCTCGACGAGGCGCCTCTCCAGTATGGGGATGAGTTCGTCTCGATTTTCCGCGCGGCTGGGGATGTCGACGAATCTCGGATCGTTCACCAGTTCAGGGGCATCGATGATATGGCAAAAATAATTCCAGAAACGATCGCTCGTTACCCCGATGATAATTTCCTTATCTTTCGCCCTGAGCGCCTGATAGGGAACGATTTGAAAATGCGCCGACCCCCATCGCCCGCCAACGCTGCCATCCATGAAATAGCAGCCACTCAAGTTGGTGAGCAGCGACACGCTGCTGTCGAGAAGGGACAGATCGATGTATTGCCCCCTGCCCGTCTTCTCCCTGGCGAACAATGCGCTGGTTACACCATAAGCCGCCCACATGCCCGCCGTGAGGTCACTCAACGGAATCCCGGCCTTGCAAGGCCCGCCATCCGGCTCACCCGTCGCGCTCATGATGCCACTCATCGCCTGGCCGATAATGTCAAAACCCGAGCGCTCCCGATAAGGACCCGTCTGTCCAAACCCAGAGACGGAAACATAGATCAAGCGAGGATTCAGCGCACGGAGTTCGTCATACCCGACGCCCAAACGCGCCGCGACACCCGGGCGAAAATTTTCAACGACGACATCCGCCTGCCTTGCAATGGCACGAGTGATTTCGAGGCCCTCGCTTTTCTTGAGATCGACCACGATACTTTTCTTCCCGCGATTCACGCTCAAAAAATAGGCGCTCTCCCCCTTCTCGAACGGGGGACCCCAGGTGCGGGTTTCATCCCCGGCTCCGAGGGATTCGAGCTTGATAATTTCCGCACCCAAATCTGCAAGCATCGTGGTGCAAAAGGGTCCCGCGAGGATGCGGGACAAATCCAACACGCGAATTCCCTTCAATGGTCCTTGTGCGCTCATCGACCCCATCCTGAATGATAGGCAAGAAGAATTTTACGAATGCATAGAATGTGCAAAGGTGTAGGGTAATCTGTCAAGGAATCTTCATGAAATCCAACGCACCGCTTCTCGGCATCGGGATCATCAGAAAAAATATCTTTCCCGCTTGGTGTTGGCGCCTCAACTAGGAGAGCAAACCCTTTGGCGCGGCTTGGTCAAGAGATCGGTTTTCGCCATCAAACGCTTGACCCTGGCGGTACGGCCATTCATTTGTTGTCTACGAGGTATGCTCGGGGGCGGAAAAATGCTCCCAGGCGAGGTTTTCCAATGCGAAAATTCCCTCCGCTCGCTTCACGGAAACTCCTTTTGAGGCCGATACGATTTCTCCGATAGTCGTGAGCGGCGCCCCTCCCGCCTGCCGGACGACCTCTTGAAGCGCATGGACAGATTCTGCGGGTGTCGTGACGAGAAGTTCGTAATCCTCTCCACCATGCAAGGCCCATCCAAGAGGATTTTTCGCCACGGTGGACGCTACTTCCAGTAAGGCGCCGGAGATGGACAATTCTTTCTCCCAAATGACTGCGCCTACTCCACTCGCATCACACAAGTGATGGATATCGCCCGCCAGTCCATCGCTGATGTCCATCATGGATGTGGCCAGCCCCGATTCCGCGATGGCTACGCCCTCCGCGACACGGGGCTGTGGCTTGAGTTGTGCGCGGGTGAGCGAGGCGCGCATGTCTTCGCGAATCTGGATTTGCGGCCGGGACGCCAAATGAAGCCCCGCGGCGGCATCGCCTAAATATCCTGTCACCAGAATCCGGTCTCCCACGCGGGCGCCGCTTCGGCGAAGAACCTTTTCTTGCATCATTTCGCCAACGAGAAACACATCGATAAATAAAGGGCCACTCGTTCGCGTGACGTTTCCGCCCAGAACCAAAATATCGTATCGCTCCGAGAGGGCACGCACTCCCCCATACACATCATCCAGGAACGAGACCGCCGTATCCTCGGGTATACCCAATGAGATGAACGCAAAGCGCGGCTTGCCCCCCATAGCCGCTACATCGCTCACGTTCACCGCCAGCGACTTGTAGCCCAAGGCGAAACCGGAAACACCCTCCGTGGACGGGAAATGTACGCCACCCACTTGCGCATCGCACGTAATGACCCAGCATTTTCCATCCGCCCCCTTGATAACGGCCGCATCATCCCCATTACCGACGATGACATCCGCGTTGTTCCCCACCGAGCCGAGCTTGTTTCTCAGGCGCTGTATCAGAGCGAATTCGCCGTACTCTTTCGCCGATTCGCCACTCATCCTTTCGCCCTCTCGATGCGATTGCTCAACTCTCTGGTCGCGGCTTCCGGGTCGGACGCCCCCATCACCGCGCCGATCACGGCGACGCCGGAGGCGCCGGACTCCATGACGGGTTCCACGTTCTCGATGCCGATTCCCCCGATGGCGACTGCGGGCAATCCGGGGGCGTGTTCGATAATTCGACGGAATCCTTCCGGCCCGATCGGCACCCTCGCATCGGCTTTGCTCCCCGTCGCGTATATGGGCCCCACGCCGATATAATCCGCACCCTCGGCGGCAGCCCGCGACGCCCATTCAGATTTTCCGGCCGTCACACCGTAAAACAACGTATCTCCGGCTATCGCCCTGGCCCTTGCGAGCGGAAAATCCTCCTGTCCCAGATGTACCCCGTCCGCGCCGCAGGCCATGGCGACATCCACCCGATCATTCACCGTAAAGGCGCAGCCGGTTCCCTCCAGAGCCTCTCGCAACTCATCCGCCAATCGAATCATTTCCACGCCGCCTATGTTTTTCTCACGAAGCTGGATCATGCCGGCTCCGCTCATCGCGGCTGCGCGAGTCGCATCCCTTAGCTTCCATCCGGAAGCCTGTGACAATATCTCCCGGTCGGTTATGACAATCAGTGATAAATCGAATTTCATGGCGTCCCCGAGCAGATAAGAGCAGAACTACCACATTGATAATGAAACACGACCATATAATAGGCAACGACAATCTAAGCCTGGCTGCTCGTATGAAAATTTGAGCGAGACAAACCGAACACTTCCTATTTGATTGCGGGTATCTGTGCGACTGATTTCCTCTCGAGCGTGCGGCGGATAATCGCGTTCGCCCGATCGCTGCTCCAATCCGTAGCTCCCACCACCCAAGCGACCAACTGCTGCTCTCGGTCGATGAGATACACCGTCGGCACATAGCGCACGTTGTGCGTATGCCGAGACGTCCAGTTCCGATCGTGCAAAATCGGATATTTCAGCTTTTTGTTCTTCGCCCATTTTTGCACAAAACCCGGACTCGCTCTGTCGACGGAAACAGCTAGAACCGTAAAACCCTCGGCCTCATATTTTTTCTGAAAGTCGGAAAACCTGGGCATCTCCTCATCACACAATGGACACCAAGTGGCAAAAAAAGCGAGCATCACCACTTTTCCCTTAAACTCACTGAGTTTGTGGTGCTTTCCCATTAGGTCTGGATATTGAAAATCAGGGGTCGGGGCGGAGTTTTCTGGCGCCATCCGTAAGACGTTGAAACGACTTTGAGCATGTGCGATAGAAACCGGCACCGCCAGTAACATGAGAGCGCTAAAAACGAGAAAACAAAGTTTGAAGAATGGAATTGGTCGCACGATGCTCCCTTATGTAGACTTCAAGCGGCCTTATGCAAGATAACATATTTCGAACTGTTCGCGTAAAAAGAACCTCACTCCGAATCTGCATCCAAGGGAAACCGCTCATGTGGCTCATCCTCGCCTCCTTATCACTCCTCACTCTTCAGGTTTCCGCCGAGGCCGCGTCGAGCACCTGCGTGAGAGATTCAAGAGTCATCGAGATCCCTGCGGGGGCTTTTTCGATGGGCAGCGACAGGGCCGAACGGGATTATGGTTATCGAATCGGAAGCCACGCCGCGCGCAGATGGCACTGGTTCGACAACTGGGAACTGCTACGCAAGCGCGTCATCTTGCCCGAATACTTTATCGACAAGAACCTAACGACTCAGGCCGAATACCGCCGGTTTGTGTGGGCGATCGGCCACCGCGCTCCTTTCATTTCGCCCAAAAATTATAAACATCAAGGCTATCTCGTTCATTCCTATGAGTCCGTGCGGCGCTATCTTTGGGGGAAAAACAAAGACGGTCGGCCGACATACCCGAAAGGTCTAGCGAATCATCCCGTCGTGCTCATAAGCCAATCAGACGCGAAGGCCTACTGCGCCTGGCGGGCCGGAAAATCTACGGTGCGATACCGGCTACCCACGGAGGCGGAATGGGAAAAAGCGGCCCGTGGCGTCGATGCCAGATATTTCCCGTGGGGCAACACCTTCGATCCTAAACGCCTGAACTATGGCTACAAGGTGCAGTCTACAACACCCGTGGGCGCATACCCCAAAGGTAAAAGCCCGTATGGCGTACTCGACATGGCGGGCAATGTCTTTGAATGGACAACCACCCCGTTTTCTAAATCCAAAGCCACGATGAAAGGGGGCGGTTCTTGGGACGATCAGCCGGGCATTACGCGGGCGGCCGCTCGACATGGCCGGGACCCAAAGGCCAAGCACCTCCTTTTTGGTTTTCGGTGTGTCTGCGTGGACCCGTAAAGCCGAATGGCCCATGTGGCATATGCGGCGCCATGTGTCGCATCAGGGTTTGTCCGATGAGGATTGGGCTTATTCATGGGAATGATACCTAAAAATGCGGAACACCTCCCTTGCGCATTTCTTCTATGATTGAGAACCTCTTCCCCCATCATCAGAGGAGGACGCCATGAGTTGGATTCAACCTATTTCTCCGGATGCCGCGGAGGGAGCAACAAAAAAAATCATCGAGGACCTGCGTAAGACGAAGAAACCGATTCCCAAGATGTTTCTTGAAATGGGGAGAAGGCCTGGAGTTCTAGCCGGGCGCGAAACGCTGCGACACGCAGTCCATGGCGGCTCGAGCCTCGGCACTAGGCGGGCGGAGCTGCTCGCCTTTTATGTGGCGGCTCACGGCGGGTGATACGGTTGAGCGATGAACCACGGGCAGTTGTTCCGTGACGCATGCGATGATGCCTCCATCGTTGAAGTAGCCGAGGTACTGGACGACCCGAAGCGCGCTGCAATCCTTGATCCCGCGGACCGCGCCATGCTTGCCTATGCGGAGAAGATCACCCATGCGCCCCATCGAATGAAAAAAACGGATATCGAGCATCTGAGGCGTGTCGGCTTCAGCGAGGAGAATATCGTGGACATCATCGCGGCCGCGGTCTACAGAAACTTCGCCAATGTGATCAACTACGCCTACGGGCACGTGGAGCAAAATCCCAAAGGTCCGAAAGAGTTGCAGGTCGCCATCCAGAGATTGAAAAAGAAAATTCGTGGCTAAATTATCTAACGCCCTTTCATCCATCTCGTATCTGGGTTTGTTCATTTCGAGCGCTTGCGCGCTGGCCGCCGTGGCGTCGGGGCTAGGCCATCGCTGGGGGCTATGGCATTTCAGCACAGGATTTCAGATTTTCAAGGCCGCATCCATCACCTCGCTGATCTCCGTGGCCGTTTCTATGGCGGGAGGCCTGTTCGCATTGCGCGACGCTTCCAAGCTAAAGACGTTGGCCGCCGCGGTTGGCATCACATTGGGTTTCACCGTCGCAGGTTTTCTTCACGCACACATGCAAATATCGAGACGAGTGCCCAAGATTCATGACATCACGACGAACACCCAAAATCCGCCTGCCTTTCAAGCCAACCTCCTCCTAAGAAAAGGGGCGAAAAACCCGCCTGCGTATGAGGGCGTGCGCATCGCGCGGCTCCAGAAAAAAGCGTATCCGGATATCAAGCCACTTACTTTCCGGGTTTCAAAAGAAGAAGTTTTCAGCCGCGCCTTGGACGCCGCACGCGCCATGGGCTGGCGTGTGGTGTCATCAAAGCCGGCCGAAGGGCGCATCGAGGCCTACGACACTACTTTCTGGTACGCCTTCATCGACGATATCGTCATTCGGATCACGTCAAGCAACGCAATGACGCGTCTTGACATCCGCTCGAAATCCCGCGTCGGCGTAGGCGACATCGGTGCGAACGCCAGGCGGATTCGCAGCTTTTTCGAAAAACTAAAAATAAGATAGACTTAGGCACTCCACTTTCGCGATCGAGAATTCGCCGTGAAATGATAATGTCTTGAGCATCATGACGAGGGCGCAAATGTCTGACTATCAAGTTCTGGGCAAATCCATACCAAGACTCGACTCCGCAGAGAAAGTTTGTGGATTCGCCGATTTCGGTGATGACTTGAGAAGGCCCGGCTGCCTCACAGCGAGATTGCTCTTAAGCCCACACCCCCACGCCGAGATCAAGAAAATCGACGCCACTGATGCTTTGAAAATTCCCGGTGTGCACGCCGTTGTCACGGCGGATGATTTCTCCGGCATCCGCCACGGTAGGCTCGTGCGCGATGAACCGCTGCTGGCCATCGACAAAGTGCTTTATGTCGGCGAGCGCGTGGCGGCCGTAGCCGCAGAAACCCCCGAAGCCGCGCAGGCCGCACTCGAGAAAATTCACGTAGATTACAAAGTGCTCCCCGCTGTATTCACGACGGACGACGCCATAGAGGAAGGCGCCCCGCTCCTGCACGACTCAATGGATGATTACGCATCGTTTCCGGGTATCGTCCGCTACGGAAACGTGGCAACCGACATTTTCATTCGATCGGGTGATCCCATCGAAGATGCGCTCGCGCGCGCCGACTTCGTGTTCGAGGACGAATACGAAACGCCGCGCGTTCACCAGAATTATCTCGAACCCCGCGCCATGCTCGCGGAGCCCGGACCCGAAGACAGCACGATAGTCTACTCACCCACCCAGGCGGCTTTTGTGGTGCGCGCCATTGCCTCGGAAATACTTGAACTTCCCATGAATAAACTACGTGTCGTGAGCACCCATGTGGGAGGCGCTTTCGGTGGTAAATCCCAACATCTGCTGGAAGCCTTGGCCGTTCTTTTGAGCAGAAAGTCGAACCGGCCCGTTCAACTGACTCTTAATCGGGAGGAGGAAACCATCACCGGAAACCCGAGGCACGCCTATCGAATGCGCTATTGCACTGGTGTAACTCGGGTAGGGAAAATCATCGCTCGCCACGTACAAATCACATCGAACAACGGCGCCTATTGTATGACGGGACCAATGGTGTTGGGCAAATCCTGTTACACCAGTGCAGGACCATACAAAATCCCGCATGTGAGGGTCGATGGTCTGCTCGTGTACACGAATCTTCCCCCCAGTGGCTCCTACAGGGGATTGGGCGTGGCCCAGGTCGCCTTCGCTTGCGAGCGGCATACCGACCGCGTCGCTTCGGAGTTGGGGATGGACCCGCTCGCCTTTCGCCTTCTCAACGCGATGGACGAAAACGATGAGGACCCCGCAGGCACGATTCTCCAGAGCGTCAGTATCAAGGAAACCCTCGAACGCGCAGGCAAGAAGGCGGGCTGGGGGAAGCAGAAGGAAGAGACTAAGGGCCCTAGAATCAGGAGGGGCATTGGTATCGGCTGCGCGCGCTATCCCACCGGCGGAGGGGCGTCGGGCGCCGTGGTGAAGGTCAACGAGGATGGTGGCTTGGCTGTGCTCGCCGGATGTTCTGATTTGGGTACGGGCGCGGCTACCTTGATGGCGCAGGTAGCGGCGGAGGTTCTCGGAGCCGAGGTCCAAAAGGTGAGCGTCCGCATCGCTGATACCGAAACCACGCCCTTCGACGCCATCACGGCGGGCAGCCGCACCACGTTCAACATGGCGCACGCAGTGCGCATGGCGGCGGAAGACGCTCACGAGCAAATGCTTCGCCAGGCGGCGCGCATGCTCGAGTCCTCCCCGGAGGACCTAGACATCGGCGGTGGAAACATATTCGTGCGCGCGGCGCCCTCACGCGCCATCACGTTCGCTGAAGTAGCGTATTCGGCCGTATGGAAAGGCGACGGTCCGGTGACCGGTCGCGGATCTTACCGCGGAGAGAACCCTCCCCATCGCACGGACAATGTGCGCGGCCACCCAGAACCCTCGAGACCCGGGCCCGAATTCGCCACTCAAATCGCTGAGGTCGAAGTCGACACAGAAACGGGAGAAACCAGGGTACTTAGAATCACCAGCGCGCAGGATGTGGGTTTTGCCATGAACCCCCTCACCTTAAACGGACAGATAGAGGGCGGCATCGTTCAGGGACTGGGTTGGGCTCTGGCCGAGCAGATCCACCATGAAGAGGGCGTTATCGCGCATGCGGATTTCGAGAGTCAACTCAATCCCACGAGTTTGGATGTATCGGAAATCGAAAGCGTGATCGTGGAATCGCCCGACGTGGAGGGTCCCTTTGGGGCCAAAGGAGCAGGGGAGATGCCACTCATTCCGGCGGCGCCCGCGATTGCAAACGCGATCGCAGACGCCATCGGGGATCCGGCCAACCCGAACCTCAACAGGCTGCCTATCGCGCCGGAGGATGTCGTTCGCGCGGTTCTCGAAATAAGAGCCGCCATATCGGTTTCTTAGTTTTTTAGTTCGAATTTTTGATCATAAATATCAAAGTTCGATGACGCCGCAATGTCTCGTGCCTTTGTGATGAACTTCCGCGACAGTTTAGAAATACTCTGGTTTTTGAGAAACTCGATATAAAAATCATGATAAAAAGCGTCGGGTTTCACATGGACGCGCACCCTGAGTCTCGCCGCACCTTCAGCTCGTCCCCTTTTGTATCGAAAAGTGATGGATTTCTGAGGAGGAATACGTGTGTCATAGATTTCCCGGCTGAAATCAGACGAGAGTTTACGCTCAATCACATTGATCTGCCTTGTACCCGGCATGATTCGCCCGTTTTTATCCTCAAGTACGGAAATGACATCCACAGAAGGTGTAATATAAGTGGGAAAATAATGGCCGGCTCCTGAGTTCGTGAGCCTGATCTCGGCTGTCACGATTTCCTCGGACGCTTCCGCGCCCAGCGTAACGTCAATTTGCACGGCCCCTTGGGTCATGTCCTTGTCATGTATGCCGCGCCACAGATGGGCCCGACCGGGCATATGGCAACTCTGGCAGGCAACGCCTTCCTTGCCCCAAAGTGAGTCTTTCCACTCGTTGTAGGTATTCTGAATCGATTTCCCGTTCGGCCCGGGGTAGGTGTGCTGGTGACAACCCATACAAAATTCCGCACGACTGAAAAAAGGCGTGCGCTCCACCCCTACGTGTGGGCCCTTTCTTGTTGTGTCATCCACGCCTTCGGGAGTCTCCTTTCTCGGTGGACCATGCACACGCCAATTACGCACGTGGCATGCGGCGCAGGCCAGTCCATGCATCTCCAATTTTCGATTGTGGACCAGGTTTTTTTTCCAGTTCGCAAAAGGACCCGCACCCAGCTTCGCGCGCTTTTGCTGTTCCGCTAAGGGCGCGTGGCACTCATTGCAGCTTTGCGCTTGCTCGGGATTCGTTTTCCACATATCGACGAGTTGCCCGTATATGCCCGGACTCATCGCCTTGGCGTGAAGTGTGGTTTTCCACTGTTTGTACTGATCGGAATGGCAACTCCCGCAACTCTCCGGCAACAAAGAACGCTCAGCACCTTTGTAAGATTTCGGCGCTTCACCCATGGGAGGCAAAGGATAGTTAAAGTGCTCATTTACGAATTCCCGCCAATGTTTCCATTTACCGGGAATCTCACTTTTTTCCGCAGCTTCAATGGAGGGGAAGAAGGAGCCTTTTGATGTCTTCTGGGAAACAGCCGGGAGAGCGAGGAAGAACACTGAAACGACTAACACCATGAATTTTAAGCGCATTTCACACTTCCTGATCCGGCGGCTAAAGGACCTTTCCTGACTACTTTTGTGGAACAACATCCGTACAGGCAAATTCCAAAAACGCAAACCCGAGAAATTGTATCTCTCTCACGAATCGGTTTCCAGAGTAATGTTAAAACACCATTTTTCTTTGCGAGTGGATTCCCGCACAAAGAGCCAGAATACCCTGTCTCGAAGAGTTGACATCCCTAAGATGTGAACAGGATTTACTTGTTTGATTGAATCCGATAGGGTTTCTGCGCCTAAATAATCGGGACGGATACTCGTCATACTGGAGTAACAATGAATTTCGCCATACGCCCCGCCACTAATACGGACGCAGAGAAAATCGTCCAATTCAACATTGAGATGGCTCTGGAGAGTGAAAATCTGCGCCTTGAGCCCGAAAAAATCCACCAAGGCGTGCAAAAATCCCTCTCCGAACCATCGATAGGACCATATTACCTCGCGCATCGGGGCGATGAAATTTTAGGACAAATCCGGGTCACTCTGGAATGGAGCGACTGGAACAACGCGCATTACTGGTGGATTCAGAACGTATATGTCGTTCCATCCGAGAGAAAGCAGGGCATTTACAACGCCTTGCACCATTACGTCAAAAATCTCGCCGAACAAGCCGGCGCCTGCGGCCTTCAGCTATACGTCGACGCGCAAAACAGAGCCGCGCAAGCAGTTTATAAAAAGCTGAACATGGCGCAAAGCCACTATCTGATTTTCGAGCAAATGGAAGATTAGCTGGAAAGACGGGAAAACACTCCCTCAATCATGCCCGGGAATCAACGACCTTCCCGATTTCTCTTGAGCGGGATGACATCCGCAGGCTTTTGCTCATCCTCCCGGCGACGTCCCCGCCAGGAGGGAGGCCAGACATACCGCACGCGCCACAAGGTTCGGGCCGCTCCGCCCACCGCCCAAGTGACGACGCTCCCCGCTGCGCGCGTTCTTTTCCCCAGCGTGCGAAACGCCTTTTTCCCGCCTTCTTCGCCGATGGAGACGAGGCGCGACGTCGCCTCTTTCGCCGCGTCGATAGGTCGAAGGGCCTGCGCGATCGCCTGACGCAGAACCCACTTCATCATGTAGCAAAACACGATGGCGAGGACGAAAAAAACACCCAACACCTTGAGGCCGCGGGCCGGCTCATCGACTATTATGACGCTCATCTGGGCAATGCCGTAAAACGCCAGGGCCACCATGCCCAGACAAACAGCCACGGCACCCCCTGAACGCATTACCAACCGCCACAAGCCGAACATTATTATCCCCCAACGCCCACAGAAGATAGAAAATATCGCTGATTCATCTAGAATACTCCATTTTCGAAACCGAAATCCAGCGCGAAGGTTTTATGCGAAGAGATATTTCCGTTGACGCGCGAAACCTCTCGTTTTATGTTCACTACCCCACAAGGAAACATCATGGAGGAGCAGCAAATTGTTTGACATTCGCCTCATCAGAAACGACCCCGAAGCGGTGGCGCGCGCGCTTGCCCGAAGGGGTGGCGATTGGAACCTCTCAGGGATATTGGAAATCGACGCCCGCAGGCGGGATTTGACCCACCGGGTCGAGAGTCGAGTGGCCGATGTGAGGAAGCGCAGCAAGAAAATCGGCGAACTCAAACACAACAAGGCGCCTGACGAGGAGGTCGAAGCGTTCCTGGCCGAAAACCAACGCCTGACGACCGAGGCCAAATCCATGGAGGGAGAGCTGGCCGGACTCGTACAAGAACAAAACGATTTTCTCCTCGAACTCCCCAACGCGCCGCATGAGACCACCCCCGACGGCCAAAGTGCCGAGGACAATGCCCTCGTGAGGGTGTGGGGCGAGAAACCAGCGTTTGATTTCGAGCCCAAAGCGCATGATGAGTTGGGCGAAGCTCTGAACATTCTGGACATAAAGCGCGCAGTCAAGATAGCCGGCTCGCGCTTTGCGCTATACCGGGGCGCGGGAGCGCGTCTCGAGCGCGCCCTCATCAACTTCATGCTTGACCTCCATACGAATGAACACGGCTACACCGAGTGGCTTCCTCCGTTCATGGTGAACCCCGAGGCCATGACGGGCACGGGCCAATTGCCCAAATTCGAGGAAGACCTCTTTCGCGTAGATGACGGAAAATTCTACTTGATCCCCACCGCCGAGGTGCCCGTCACGAACATCCACAGAGAGGAAATTCTGGGCGGCGAGGATTTGCCGCTCAAATACACGGCCTATACCCCCTGTTTCAGGAGTGAGGCCGGCTCCTACGGTCAGGATACGCGCGGCCTCATCCGCCAGCACCAGTTCAACAAGGTCGAACTCGTGAAATTCAGCCGCCCCGAGACGAGTTATGAGGAATTAGAGAGCTTGACCACAAACGCCGAGGAAGTCTTGAAGCGCCTGGGGCTCCACTACCGCGTCGTAACGCTGTGCGCGGGAGACCTGGGTTTCTCCGCCGCCAAGACGTACGACATCGAGGTATGGGTACCGTCTCAGAACACTTATCGGGAAATCTCCTCATGCAGCAATTTCGAGGATTTCCAGGCCAGGCGCGCCGGAATCCGCTTCCGCCCCGGAGGAGGCGCCAAGCCTGAATTCCTCCACACCCTGAACGGCTCGGGCCTCGCAGTGGGGCGGACGTTTGTGGCGATTTTAGAGAACTTCCAGCGCGCGGACGGCTCCGTCATGATACCCGAAGCGCTGCGCTCCTACATGGGCGGAATGACCTCCATTTCGGCCTGAAACATCATAAACCGCTTAAATTCAATTATTTAACGTTTCCGTAATTTATCGAAAAACCCCGTGAATTTATCTATATTTATCGTATTTTATCGATATTTTCAGCAATTCCGAGCAGTTCCGAGTGGTCAATCCTGACCGAGGAAGGAGCGATTGCGGTTTGCGACCGAGGAGGAAAGTTTTGCGCTTCCCCGAGGAGCGGAAGATCGCGCCGTTTAAACCGAATCGCCCTTTTCATTTTCCCGCCTCCTTAGCAATAAAAATGCCTCCAACTCTCCCGCGATGATTCTCGCCCATACCGATGAAAACCCGATGACGGCAACTGCGGGGAATTGCGCGTCGGCCTCAACCGAGGAGGTCAATCGCGACTGATGAAGGAGCGATTGCTATTGCGGGTCTGGTTTCGCCCGTCATGCCGGAACTCTTTTATCCGGTATCCAGAGACTTTGCGGACGAGAAAAACTATCCCGATCTCAAGGCGATGTTTTCACGGTGTATTTTGGAAAGAGTGGGGTCAGCGGGAGAAATTGCATACTGTTTCCTGAGAGGCGCGCTTCGGTATTCAATCCCCCCTTAAGTGGGAGTAATTCTAGTGTACTAGCCATTCAAGTTGAGTCGCTGGTTGATGAGATACTCAATGTGCCTAGGTTATCCCATTGTCGAAATATGCCCTGTCTACTCCTAATTCATGCTTCAGTACCGTCATGTTTCAAACTAAATCGAATACCAAAGAAAATTCTCGTTCATGTTTACGCGCCTGATAAATTTTCGCATCAGGGTATTTATCATTTACAATTTCTATAATTTCTCTCTTGCTTTCATCTGTAGTTCGGCATCCTAAATAAATTGCGGCGACTTCTTCCGGAGGAAATAACAGAATTTCATAATCCTTGGATTTGTCACGCATTGTGGCTACGATACGCCATTCTTTTTCATATTCCCAATCTTTTGATTTTGTAAGCGTAGTCATATCAAACAACTCATCAGCTCGGCGCTCTTTTACCATTTCAAGGGTAAGGGTAAATACCGGTATCGTGGACTCGTAACGCACCCGTTGCGCGACAAGAAATGCTGAATCTTCAAGTTGCGCGTGAAATTCAATCACTGCACCTGTATGGTTGTCGGTGTAGTGTGACCACATCAATATATTGTCGTTAGTTTCTGACACGCAAAATATGCTTGTGTCGGATAGTATTTCATGAATTTTTTGATTGTGCATGGATTCCTTTGATTTCAGATTACCCATCCCTTCTACTAGACCTTGGCGAATGTATTCTCGCTCTTCATCAGAGAAGTCATGTTGGCTATTCGAGAAAATTTGCTGCAACATTCTTAGTTTTTGAGATATCCTAGCTTCAAATTGGCCATCTCGAATCGGCTCATTCGAAGAAATTATTCTCAAAAGTTCTTCTGTCTGCTCGCGTGTACCTGATTCAGTGGGTTCTTCAAACTGAAAATTAAACTGGTTATCGAATGGATCGTTGAATAGTTTCGGGCTGGACCATTTTAGCCTAGTTTCAAGCAAAGTTTTTTTAGCCGATTCGGCTGTATAATACTTGAAAAAGCTGAGTTGATTGTGGCGTGGTTTAACCATCCTTTTTAGCCTATCTCTCTCTTAAGTTGAGTTGGGGAATCAGTCATAGTCGTTCCAAATCCAAGTAACCATAAAACCCCCCCCTACTCCCCGATCTTCCACACCCCCTTCTCACGAAACGCGGGGATGGTCTGGCGGCGGGCGGCGTTGGTGGTGGCGGGGGCCGAGAGGCCCCTCTTACGAATGTAATCGGAAAGCCGCACGACCGATTCGCCCCGCAGGTAGGTCACCCGCTTGTGGAGCGATTCCAGAAGCGCCAGCGACATGATGTTCTCCATCGTCCGGGTCGTCCGGCGGTCTCTATGATCCCCGAACGCGCGATAGTACGTCTCCTTCTCCGAGTTGCGGACGATGAGGCGCGGCAGGCCGAGTTGCAAAAGCTGGAAGTTGATGATGACTCTCCCGATGCGGCCGTTGCCGTCGCAAAAAGGATGTATGGTCTCGAAATCCAGATGGAACCGGGCTATCTTGTCGAGGCAGTAGGAGTCCAGATCGCTCGAATATGTGATGAGGATGTTCTCCATCATGCGCTCCACGTGTTCGGGGGCGGGCGCGATGTGCGTACCCACGCGCACGTACTCCCCCTGCCTCCGAAAGCGGCCCGCAATGACGTCGTCGATGCCGCCGATGAGCATCCGGTGCAGAAGCAGTATCAACTCCTCGTCCAGTTCGCTGTCCTCCGCCCGCGCGCGCTTGTATTCGGTGACGCGGGCCAGATTCTTCGCCTCGAACACCTCCCGCACGGACACCTCGCGGGCGAGGGTTTGTTCCAGCAGGATTCTTTCGGTCTCATCCAGAGTGAGGGTGGAATTCTCAATCGCGTTCGAGTTGTAGACGCTCTCGGCGATTTCCACTTCGTCGATCATCGACAAAAGCGATTCCTTCCCCCTGCGCAAGGCGTCGTACTCTCTCTTGAGAGTCCCTATGCGATCTCTTGTCGGTCCGGTGGTAGCCATGCCGTTAATATAATCCATTCACACTAAAACATCAATCCTCCGTGAATAGACCCCAATATACGCCATCGATTCACGCCAAACCTCCGATATAACGTGAATGGATTCTCCTGTTCGCTACACTCAAACGGTCTCTATTCCCTTTCTTCTTGACACTGATGATGCGCCTCGCTAGTTTGCGGGGGACTCAAAAACATCCATTCCCGCATTCATCGCCACCTGTCGAAGGGGGGACTATGGCCATCGCATCGGACGTGGAAATCGCACAGGGGGCGAAGCTCCGGCCCATCGTGGAGATTGCGGAAGAGTTGGGGCTCGGGGCGGATGAGATAGAACTCTACGGCGCGCACAAGGCGAAGGTGAGTCTCGACACGCTGGAACGCCGCAAGGATGATCCGGACGGCAAGCTCATCCTCGTCACCGCCATAACGCCCACCCCGCTCGGCGAGGGCAAGACGCTCACGACCGTGGGCCTCGGCCAGTCGCTGGCGCGGCTCGGCAAAAAGAGCATCCTCTGCGTGCGCGAACCCTCGCTCGGGCCCGTGTTCGGCATCAAGGGGGGCGCGGCGGGCGGCGGAATGTCCCAGGTGCTGCCGATGGAGGACATCAACTTACACTTCACGGGCGACATCCACGCGGTCACCTCCGCCCACAACCTGCTCTCCGCTCTCTTGGACGCGCACGTATTCCACGGCAACGAACTTGGGCTGGACGTGAACCGCGTCACCTGGAAGCGGGTGATGGATATGAACGACCGCGCGCTGCGCCACGTCCTCGTGGGTCTCGGCGGCAGGACGCACGGCGTGCCCCGTGAGGAGGGCTTCATGATCACGGCGGCCTCGGAAGTCATGGCCGTCCTGTGCCTCGCGAGCGACCCGGGGGACATGAAGGAAAGGATCGGGCGCATCGTGGTCGGCTACACCAGAAAGGGCGCGCCCATCACCGCGGGCGATCTGAACGCAGCGGGCGCGATGTCCCTGCTCTTAAAAGACGCCATCAAGCCCAACCTCGTGCAAACCCTGGAGGGTTCCCCCGCCTTCGTCCACGGGGGTCCTTTCGGCAACATCGCCCACGGGACGAACTCCATCATCGCGGACAGGCTCGCGCTCAAACTCGCCGACGTGATGGTCGTGGAGGCGGGCTTCGGCTCGGATCTGGGGGCCGAGAAATTCTTCGACATCACCGCGCGCACGGCGGGCCTGAGCGTGGACGCTGTGGTGCTCGTCGCCACCGTCCGCGCGCTCAAGCTCCACGGCGGCGTGCCCTTCGACAAGGACGCTCTGGCGGAAGAAAACGTGGAAGCCGTCACACAGGGCTTCGCGAACCTGAAAGTCCACATCGAGAACATGAAGGGCTTCGGCGCGCCCGTGGTGGTGGCCGTGAACCGCTTCGCGGCGGATACGGATGCGGAAATCGCTCGCGTCAAGGAGCTTTGCATCGAGGCGGGAGCGCCCTGCTGCCCGCATGAGCTTCACGGCAAGGGCGGCGAGGGGGGACTCGAACTCGCCGAGACGGCGTATGACCTCGCAGCGAGCACAGATAAACCCTACACGCCGCTTTATCCCCTCGATATGCCGCTCAAGGACAAGATAGAGACCATCGCCAAGCGCATCTACCGCGCGGGTGCTGTGCGCTTCGAGCCGGCCGCCGCGCGCAGCCTGCGCTCGCTCACGAGGCTGGGCTACGGAGAGCTTCCCGTCTGCATCGCGAAGACGCAGGCCTCCCTCTCCGACGACCCAAAAAAACTCGGTGCGCCGACGGACTTTATTCTGAACGTGCGGGAAGTCTACGTCTCCGCAGGGGCGGGGTTCGTGGTCGCCATCGCGGGGAGCATCATGCAGATGCCGGGCCTCGCCAAAACGCCCGCCTCGGCGGGAATGGACATCACCGCAGACGGCAGGATCACGGGCCTTTTCTAGGGAACGCGCTTCAGCGAGGCGCATCGGGACATCCAGATCGAACGCCTTCACGCGCATCGCCTTCATACTACTCCCCCTACCCACTCAACTCATCCAGCTTGCTCTCCAGCCGCTCGATCACCTCCTCGGCGTCGGGCGCTTCGTTGTAATCCTGCGCGAGGTCGCCGTCCCCGCAGGGGCTCTTGGCGGCGAAGAACACCGCCTTATCGGTCAGCGTGCGCCCGCCGTGGCGCGTGTTTCTGGGGATGTGTACGAGGTCGCCCGGCTCGACGACCCGCTCCTCATCACCCACGATCACGTAGCGCCTGCCCTCCAGGACGAGGATGAACTGCTCCTCGTTGGGGTGGTAGTGCGGCGTCGCGCCCTCGCCCTTCAAATACGTCACCACGCCCACCTTCATCAGTTCGCCCGGCGCCGTCTTGGCGGTCGCGGGACCCACAGAGGCGCGCACGGCCTCCATGTCGGAAATTCTGTAAAACGGCATTCCTCATCCTCCTTCCAGTATATTCGTGAATTTACTCATTTAAGAGACAGCCATCCGCTCGGGAAAACTTACGCCCCCAGCGGCCCTGTTACATGAATTCGCGCAGCTTTTCCTCTAAGCGCTGGACGATGGCCTCCGCGTCCTCCGCGTCGTTGTGATCCTGATCGAGGCGCCCGTCGCCCGAAGGACTCTTGGCGGTGAACATGCGCACCTCATCGATGATGACGCCGCCGTGCTTCGCCCCCCGCGGGATGTGGACGAGGTCGCCGGGGCCGATGAGCCGCTCCTCATCGCCCACGATCATCCACTGCCTGCCTTCCAGGATTAAGAGGAACTGCTCCTCGTTCGGGTGGTAGTGCGGTCTGGACATCTTGCCTTTGGGATAAGTGACGAAGCCCACCTTCATCAACTCCCCCGCCAGCCCCTTGAAGCGGCCCATAGGCTGGGCGGCCACGTGAGATTCGGCCATCTCGGATACTTTGTAAAACGGCATTTTAATACGTCTCCTTCTGTTTTTTGCTCCCCACATTTCGTAGAGAGTGCGCGCAGAAACCCTCCCCGTTTGGAGCAACCGGGCGTTCGTGAACCCTCTCATCGGCGTCGCCGGATTCGCCCATTCTATAGAATCCGCCGGTTTTTCGCACGACGGCGCCGGGTGCGCTGGCAGGCGATTCGGGTGGCCTGGAATATGGTAATATCCCCTTCAGGAGGCCGCCGTTTTACTTGAAAATTCTCAGGGGAAATTCCGCCATGCCTCGCCGCATCGCCCACGGGTTCAAACGCTCCATCGCCATTGTATTCACCCTCTTTCTCTCCGGCTGCGCGGTTCAGACGTTCCCCACCCTCGGGGTATTGCGCGATGGGCTTACCGGCATGGTGGGTTCTCCCGTCGAGAGTCTTGTGGCGAAGATAGGATATCCGGATAACGACGTCACGGTCGGCGGCCGCAAGGTCTATACCTGGGACCACAGAAAGGCCTTCACCTTTACGGTGCCGGAGACCATCTGCCGGGATGAAATCGTGTTTTACCCCCGGGGCCGGCGCGAAGTGGTGAGGGTGTGCGAAACGATTCAGGTGGATAGAACGGTGCTGCATTTCTGCACGATCAAGGTGGAAGCCGACAGCGCGGAGAAGATCACCGGATACACCTTCGACGGGAACGCGGATGGATGCGAGCGCTTCGCCGTGTTTTTCCGCAATCTCCCCTACGAAGCGTGCATCCAGAATCTCTCAGGCCTTCAATTTGCGGTGAACATCGGGACGGAGCCGCAGGAGAAGCTATCCGCCGCGATTGCCCGCTGCAAGAGATTGCACCGCTAGGCCCCGAATCGTTACGAAGACTCCAGGGTTCTCACGCCGTCTGTCCCGCAGGCTGCTCCCGCGCGCCCGCACCGCCCAGAAGCCGCATCAAGGAGCCGATCTCGGGCTGCGCCTCCAAGGATTCCAGACGCGCGAGCACCTCCTCGTATTCTTCGGCGTTCATGCGGGATTTCGCGCAGTCGCGGAACTTGGAGCGTATCTTCTCATCTTCCATCGGCCAGAGCGCACAGCCGCGCGAAACGTCCGTTTTCTTTTTCAATACGCGGCCGTCGTGTAGGTGAACGCGCACGTCGCTCGGCTTGCGCATGCCCGGCCGCCAGCCCATGTCGTCGGCGGTGACGTGAACTTTCGTCATCCACTCCTGAAGCAGGGGTTCGCGCACCGCCTCATCCGTGAAGGTCGAAAGGCGCAAATCACCATCCAGCATCATGCGCGCGAGGCAATACTCGATGGAGAACTTGCCCTGGAGGCCCGTCTTGGGCGCGTGGTAGCGAAGCACCTGCGTGGCGATTTCGACGAGTGATACCTCGATGCGCGCGACGTCCCCCGCCGTGATGCCCGCCTCCTCCATGAGGTCGTAGAGCGCATCCACCGCCGGGTGGGTCGATAGACAACACGGATAGGGCTTCATGTTCATACCCGGCTCCGCCAGGGCGTATGGCCGCCCGAGACTCTCGGCGATCTCCTCAGCTCGGGGAGAGCCGCCACCGGCGAAGGCGTCCAGGAATCCGCGCGGGGCTTCCAGGATGGTCGTGCTCGCCGTGAGGCCCGCCGATGCGAGCGCCGCCGCGCGGAGGCCGGCCTCGGGCGCAAGCCCTGCGTGTAAGGGTTTCGTCATCGTGCCGAAATTCGCGTGAACACCCGAAGCATGGGAGGCCGCGCAGCCGAGCGTGTGGCGCGTGGTCTCCACGTCCAAACCCCGCAGATGGGCCGCGGCCGCCGCTGCGCCCATGGTTCCCAGCGTGCAGGTGGCATGCCAGCCCGCGCCATAGTGTTCGGGGTTCATGCCTTCTCCCAGCTTGGTCGAAATCTCATAGCCGATGATGAAGGCTTCCAACACCTCTCGTCCCGACGCTCCCTGAACCTCTCCCTGGGCCAGCACGGCGGGCAGCACGCCCACGCTCGGGTGGCCGTTCAGCAGATAGCTCGAATCGTCGAAATCAAGCGCATGGCCCATCGCCCCGTTCGCGAGTGCGGCCATAGGTGCTGCGGCGCGGGCGTTCACGCCGATGATGGTCGCCTCGGGCGCGCCGCCCATCTTTTGCGCGAAATCGGCCACGATGCGCCCGACGGGTTCACTCGCGCCCGCCAGGGTCACGCCCACGGTGTCGACCACCGCCTTTTTCGCGCGCTCGATCACAAGTGCCGGAAAATCCGACCACTTCGTATCGACGATGAATTCCGCCATCCGTTCGGTAACGCTCATATCCGCCTCCTCATTGGGGAGCCTTAAGGAGAAATCCGGGCTTTCCGGCAATTCCCTGTTCCATGATTTGGGTTTGCTCATTTTAGCAGGTTTTCGGAGCGAACCTAAGCGGAGTTAGGGGTTGGTTCTTTTTTTGAGATGTTCGGCGATTCACGCTCAATGGCAACCTCTCAGCACACCCCCTCGCAAAAACTTTACAAACAAAATACCCCATGATAGCGTCAAAAAAATAAATCACCCCACAAATCTGCCCGAATTTGATTTGCCATTTTGCGTAATTTTCGCGCGCTCAAGGAACTCAATTTCTGGATTATCAACCATGGAGTGGAATAATGAGCAATATCAACGAGATTTTGGAGAAGGCTCACCGCGCAAGGCTAATTCCTACAACTGCTGAATCACGCAAGGAAGAACGACTCGTATCCGTTCTGCTCGCGACTCTGGCCGTGGTGCATCCGTTCGCCAAACAGCTATTAGACCGGTGTGGAGTCCGGATGGGGAAGATGTCTAAGTTGATCAGTTATACGGAGGTCAAATTTCCGTCTTTAGACGAAAACAACCATCAAAGAAATGAAGATCGGCCCGACGGTGTCCTGACACTATCCACAGGTAAGTCCCAATGGAGAGCGCTCCTCGAAGCCAAGATTGATAATGTCGAGATTGATCAAGAACAAGTGCTCAAGTATGCAAGGATAGCGCGCGAATACGGAATCGACGCAGTAATCACGTTGTCGAATCAGCTAACGCCTTTACCAACGCATATCCCGTATTCAATTCCGAAAGCACTCAGTAATCGTGTCGATTTCTTTCACATTTCTTGGATTAGCGTACTCACCCAAGCATCATTGATTTTAAGGGATAGAGAAGAAATAAGTAGCGAGCAGGCTTTTATTCTCGAAGAAATGGCGCATTATTTCGAACATCCCAAGTCCGGCATCAAGCGCTTCGACCAGATGAATACCGAATGGCGGCCACTCGTCGTCGGGATTAGTAACGGTGAAAAGTTCAGCCGCTCCTCACCCGAGATCGAGAATACGATTTCCAGTTGGCATCAGGAAGAACGAGACGTTTGCCTGTTATTGAGCCGTCGCATCGGCAAACACGTCGATATTCGTATCCCTCGCAAGCACCAGAACGATACCGCGCTCCGGCTTCGCGAAGCATGTGATTCGCTGATTGCTTCCCATGAACTGCGCTCCAGCTTCACCGTACCGAATGCCGCCGGCGATATAGTAGTAACGGCGAATTTGGAACGCAGGACGATTTCCTGCTCCATGAAACTCGATGCGCCCGGCGACAAGAAGCGAGCCGGCGCGAGAATTAACTGGCTCCTTCGACAACTGCGAGACGTCGACGGGAATGATGTCATCATACGGGCCGTATGGCCCAGGGGAGCAAAGACTCAGGAGTACCTGTCAATGGTCCGAGACGATATCAATTGTCTGGAAATCGGGCGTCCGGGCGCAACGCTTAGGAGTTTCGATGTTGTAATGGTCAAATACCTCGCAGGCCGCTTCTCCAGACCACGGAACTTCATTGAAGATCTGGAAGAATTAGTGCCCGAATTCTACGACCGAATCGGTCAGCGTTTGCGGCGTTGGTCGCCCCCACCCCCACCGATCGATAAGCGCGACCCAATCCAGGAATCCACTGCCCATAAAACAACCGAAGAAAGTAGCGGGCACGACTCTCCGCCGCCGGTGATTAGTCAATCCAACGAGCCACACGAATTAAACGATACGAAAATATCATCCACGGAGCATCCACAGTAGATGGTTTTCATCACAAAACCGAAAAGAGCGTCCCCCGCGAAAGCCCGGACGACCCCACTACCCACAGAGGAGCGCGTCATGCCGGAAGCGCCCGCCAACACCCGATGGTTCACCTATTTCCCCGAGGATTACCGCTGGTCTTCCGGCGTCGTGAACTGCCTCTCCGTGGCTCCGTGGGGCGGGGCCGACATCGGCGAGGTCGATCAGGTGGGCAGACGGCTCAGAAAGGACATCGGAAACGACGCGCTGTGGTTCCGCGAATGGATTCGCATGGCGAACAAGGTGCGCGATCTGGGGCTGGCGGAGGAGGAGAACAACCACCGCCTGAGCGCCGCCTACCACCACAAGCGCGCCGCCATGTACTACCAGATAGGGGAGCGCTTCCGCACACCCAAGGACAAGCGGGCGAAAGACGCCTACAAGCTCGCGCTCGATAGTTTCCTGCGATTCACGAAGCTCACCGACGCTCCCCGGATCGAGCGCGTGGAGGTGCCTTTTGAGAACGGCGTGAACCTGCCGGGATATTTCGTCCACGCGCAGAACACGAAAAAGGCCAAACCGCCCGTTATCGTCTACTTCGACGGTCTCGACATCACGAAGGAGATTCAATACTTAAGGGGCGTCGAGGAATTCGTGCGGCGCGGCATGAGCTGTCTCGTCATGGACGGGCCGGGAACCGGGGAGGCCATCCGCTTCAGGGAGCAATATCTCCGCCCCGATTATGAAGCGGCGGGTTCCGCCGCGCTCGATTATCTCGAAACGCGGGGAGACGTGAACGCGGGCAAAGCCGCCGTGGTGGCCATCAGCCTGGGAGGTTACTACGCGCCCCGCATCGCCGGCATGGAGAGGCGCTATAAGGCGTGCGTCGCCTGGGGGGCGTGCTGGGATTATCACGCGACGTGGAAAAAGCGCGTCGCCGCCTCCATGAAGACGGAACTCTCCGTACCCGGCCACCACATCATGTGGGTGTTCAACACGAAAAACTATGAGGACACCTTCAAGAAGCTCGAGGGTTTCCGCCTGGACGGCGTGGTGCAGAAGATGCGCTGTCCCTTCCTGCTCACCCACGGGGTCGACGACAAGCAGGTGCCCACGAGCGACGCGCGCAAGCTGTTCAACGCGGTGGGCTCCAGGGATAAGACGCTCAAGATCTTCACCGTCAAGGAGGGGGGCTCCCAGCACTGCCAGCGCGACAACCTCTCGCTCGGCGTCACCTACATCGCGGACTGGCTGATGGAGAAGCTGAGGCCGTGAGGTCAAACTTTACGGGTGAGGGAGGGTTTGCGTCTTTCCCGACCGGGTAGAGGAAGTTTCCCGACCGAGCGGATGGTTCTCCATCGTCATTCCGGCGCATGCCGGAATCCAGGCGGACGAGAAATTCCACCTGTTCTGGATTCCCGCTTTCGCGGGAATGACGATCAAAAGCGAATCCAGGGAGCGAACCTGTAAATCCGCCTGTATTGCGTCAACAGGGAGAACACGCAGGTTCTCCCCTACAAGGGCATCACACCTTCCGTAGGGGGCCTGCCCCTACAGGTCAACTTCGACTGAAGAAAGAAGAATTGCGGTTTTTTTCGTAACAAACCCTGCCCTTCGGTCGGCAAACCCTCACGCATTGGTCGAGTTTGAGCAGAAAAAAACAAATTCCCTGGATTCCGGCATGCGCCGGAATGACGACCGAAAACCGCAAACCCTCCCTCTTCGGTCGGGTTTGACCCCCCTACCTCACACACCCCCAAGCCACTCCTCGGCCTCCTTGCGGACGGCTGCCTCTTCCGCGCTGTGCTGTAGCACGATGTTCTCAGCGGGGGGGTGGCCTATTTTCGCGTTTCGCCAGCAATGGTAGCGGATGGCGTGGGGATAGCCCGTGAGGTCGATTGCGGCGTAGAACGAAGCGGGGAGTTCGTCGGGCTTATACGGGTCCATCCGGTCTTTTTCGTAGATGTTGGTCCGCTTCCAGATGCGCCATGCGCCGTCGCGCTTTTCCAGCAGGGCGAGGACGCGGCTCCAGGTGGTGAAATCAAGCTCCACGCCGTCGATGAGCCTTCTCTGGTAGAGGATCAGGTCGTGCTCGGCCGCGGCGCGCGTGTCTTTCAGGCGCACCCAGGGATTCGTGACGGTGTGCTTCTGGCTCTCGCCGGGGTGGCGGACGATTTTCATCTTTTTCGCGGCGTCGACGAATTCATCCCGCGTTCCGCTGAACCACGATGTCGTGAGCGTGGCGTCGGGGTGATAGCACGCGCGCCAATCCTCCCAGAGGCCTGCATCGCGCGCGTAGTTCACGACCGAGAGAACGTCCTTTATCTCGCCCTTGTCCACATTCTCCTGAATTTTTCTGTCCGCTTCCATGAAGTTTCCTCAGATGAACTCGTGCACTTCGGCGAACATGCCCTTCACGATCCCCCCGCTCAGGTGGCCGACCAGGATTTCTCCCGGCTGGTAGGGGCCGCCGCTCAGCGCGAGATGGAGGTGGATATACGGTTCGGGTTCATCCCAAGTCTCATCCCCCCGGACGGCGGGAGGCTCCTCCGGCCAGGAGATGTTCCCCACGGCGATGAGTTCTCGCCAGTCGTGGAAATAACGCCGGGCCGAGGGGCCGATGATGTCCCTGAAACCCGTGCGGACGTCCGATTCCTTGAGCGCGCCGAACACGATGAGCGAGGCGCTCCGTATGTTCTTCTCCTTCACGAAATAATTGAACTCCTCGAAAAAATCATCGTCCTCATCGAATTCCAGATGAAAAACGCGGCCCAGCTTCTTCTCTTCCGCTCGCATACCTAACCCTCCCTCACCTCCGCGTAGAGGTTCTCTAGCCCCCGCCGGAAAGTTCTCCTCCTGTGCGCAATCCAGGATTCGCCCCGCCCCGTATCGGACCAGAAGAATTTCTCGAAACCGGCGTCTGCGGCGGCGGCTTCTTTCTCGCTTCCTTTATCCACCAGTTTTTCCATCATCCCCCACATTTCTTCGAAACCGTTCCTGAAACGCCGCACCTCCGCAATTCCGCATATCTCCCCGTGGCCGGGGACGACGTGCGCTACGGGCAGGCTCTCCATCCACGCGAGCGCCCCTATCCATTCCTGAAAGCGCGCCTCGCGCATCCCGGGGCCCGGCTCGTTGATCATCACGTCGCCCGTGAAGATGACGCCTTCCTCGGGCACGTACACCGAACTGCAGGCGGGCGTGTGGCCGCCCAGGCGATAAATCTTGAACGTCAGGGGATGTAGGTGGAGCGTCAACCCCTCATCGAAGCACACCTGCGGCAGGGGGAGGACGGCTTCTGCGATTTCCTTCGCCTCCCCGTGCGCGCCGATGTCGTTCAAGGTGTTGATGAAGGTCTCGCGCCCGGCGAGAGGGTTATCCTTCGCGGCGAGCGCCTCGAAAACGCGCTGCGGCGCGATGGAGATAACCCCCGCATCCTCGATGAACGCGGAGCCGATGGTGTGATCGCCGTGATAATCCGTTGAAATGCGGTAGCGGATGCCCTCAGGACTCAAGCCCCTCAGTTCTTTTTGCCAGCCCCGTGAATCCGAGGGCCGCACGGGGCAGTCGATGAGCACAACGCCGGCCTCGGTGACGCCTGCGCCCACGTTCGCCCAAAGATATTCCGTCTCCGCCACCAGGTGCTCGCTCAGGCGCAGCATATCCTGTTCCGCCCATACGAAAAAACGCCGCAGGCGGGGGCGCGAACGTCCACCCCCGCCAAAGCGACTCGCTTCTCATGAACGCCCGGGCTTTAGTTTCTAATTTTGACCCCGGCATTTTTGAAAATAGTCTTGTTGCTATTGTACTCCGCCTTCAACTCCTTCAAGAGTTGCTCTTCGACAACCGGCTGGGAGCTAACGCCCATCTTCTTGAGAAGGCGCTTGAAGGTCTTGTCCTTGGCCATCTTGAGCAGGGCGTTCCTCAGAATCTCTATTCTGTCCTTGGGCGTTCCCGCGGGCGCCATGACGATTCGCTTCGAATGCAGGAGAAGGTCTACTCCCTCCTCCCTGAGAGTCGGGACATCCGGAAACGTTTTGTATCGCTTCGCGGCGGCGACGGCCAGAATGCGTATTTTGCCGGACTTGTAGTTGGAGAGAACGCCGCCCGTCGCCGGGTTGGCGCCCGCCGTTTGCACGTGTCCGCCCAGCATGGCGAGCATGGCGGGGCCGCCCCCACGGAAGGGAACATGGTTCAGCGTCGTCTTCGTGTCGTAGGCGATCTTGAGCAGCATGGTGTGGCTGAGGCCATACGCTCCCGTAGAGCCGTGCATGATCTTGCCTTTGCTCTTTTTCGCCGCGGCGATGTATTCCTTGAAATTCTTCCAGGGCCTGTTCCCCAACGAGACCAGCAGATAGGGAAGCTCGTTAATCTGGAAAACGGGGATGAAATCCTTGAAGGGGTCAATACCCATGTCCTTCACGTGGGTAGACAGGTAGAGCTGGCTGTTCGAGCCCATCAAGAGGGTGTAGCCGTCGGGTTTGGCCCGCTTGAGCGCTCCCATCCCTATCTTCCCGCCGCCGCCCGGCATGAGCTGCACGAACGCAGGCTGGCCGATGTATTGGTGAAGAACGCTGGCCACGGCGCGCGCATGGAGGTCGTGCGAGCCGCCCGCGCCCAAGGGCACGATGATCTTGATGGGTTTCGAGGGATACTTCTCCGCCGCCGCGGGCAGGGCGGTGAAAGTGAGGAGCCCGAGCGACAAGACTGCCGCCAGGGCGATCTTCCATGATTTGCGCATCATCTTGGTTCCTCCTTGGAGTTGGCTGAATCGGCTCCCGTTTGCGGCTTCAAGGTCGAAGCCCACGGACGCCTCCAAATGCTCAACGTCAGCATCAGTACGGTCATGGCGATGAAAAAAGCCGCGATGGGGCGGGTGATGAAAACCGAATAATCGCCCCGTGAAATGATGAGCGTCTGCTGTAAGGCCTCCTCCGCCCGAGGCGCGAGAATGAACGCGATGACGAGCGGGGCCATGGGGAATTTCAATTTCCTCAACCCGTATCCGAACAGGCCCGCGATGAGAGCCAGAACGAGGTCGCCCAGGTTGCTGTGATAGACATACGCCCCCACGAGGCAGGAGATAATGATGCCCGGCACCAGTAGCGATTGCCGGATGGTGACGATCTTGGCGAACATGCCCGTGAGCAGCCAGCCCTGGACCAGCATGATGGGGTTGCCCAGCAGGAGAAGCGTGAAGATGGCGTACATGACGGGGGCGTGTTCCTGAAAAAGGCTCGGCCCCGGCCGCAGCCCCTGGGCGATGAACGCGCCCATGAGAATCGCAGCGCTCGGATCCCCCGGGATTCCGAACGTGAGGGTGGGTATCAGGTCCGCTCCCGCGACCGCGCTGTTGGCGGCTTCAGAAGCCGCGACGCCCTCGTAGCTGCCGTGGCCGAACTCTTCCGGTTTTTTGGATGCGCGTTTCGCCGCCGCGTAGCTCACGAAGGTGGCGATGGCCGCCCCCGTGCCCGGAATCGCGCCGACGAATGTGCCTATCATAGACGAGCGCAGGATGGTGCGCGCGGAATGCCAGACCTCGATGATTTTGAGCGTCCTGCTCCCGCTCAGACTCAGGGCGTCGGGTGGACGCGCCAAATCGACGGCCCGCTTTTCCGCTTGGATGAAAACCTCGCTCATGGCGAAAAGCCCGATGAGTAGGGGCACAACCCCTACCCCTTCGGCCAGTCCGGGCAGGCCGAACGTGAAGCGCTCCCCTCCCGAGACGATGTCCGTACCCACCATGCCGAGTTGGAGTCCGATGAGGGCGGAGAGTATTCCCTTCACCACGGAAGTCCCCGTCACGCTGGATATGATGGCCATTCCCATGAGCAGGAGCCCGAAAAACTCGGCCGGTCCGAACAGGAGCGCCACCGCGGCCAGTGGGAGCGCCGCCAGGATGAGGACGAGATCGCTGAAGGTATCTCCGATGGTGGAGGAATAAAGCGCCATCTGTATCGCGCTCCTCGCCTCTCCTTTTTGCGCGAGCGGAAACCCGTCCAGACACGTCGCCGCCGCTGGAGCGGTTCCCGGCGTGTTCACCAGGATGGCGGGAATGGAGCCGCCGAAAAGCGTTCCCTTGTGAATCCCCAGCAAGAAGGGGATGCCCAACACGGGAGGCATGAAAAAGGAGAAGGGTACCAGGATCGCCGTCGCCATGACGCTGGTGAGTCCCGGTATGGCGCCCACCGTGATGCCCACGAAGACACCCACCGCTATCATGGCCAGACCCTGCCATGTGAGCGCCATCGTGATTCCCTGGAGTATCTGCTCGAACATATGCGTCCTTAACTAAACAGGCTGCCTTCGGGCAGCGCGAGCTTGAAGGCGAACCAGAAGAAATAATTCACCACGATGGGGAACAGAATGGACATGGAGACGACGTAGCGCCAGTCGCGCGTGCCCATAAAGGTGACCAGGATCGCGAGAAAAACGGGAGAACTCACCAGAAAGCCGAAATACGCCATAGACTCGACGTAGACGTAGCAGAGGACGAAAACGGCGCAGACTTGCAAGAGCGCCCTTTTGCTCGTAATCACTTGCGCACCCACTTCATTTCTCTTGAGCGCTCCGAACAGGAACATGAGGCTCACCAACCCGAAGGTGACGACGGCCGAGGTGGGAAAGAACGTCGGCAGGAAGACGGCGTTTGAAACTTCTTCGGGCGGAATGGCGTATTGAATCTGCGTCGGAATGATATAGAAAAAACCGATGAGGCTATAGAGCAGAAAAACGACCGCTGTGCAGACATCGGCTTTTCGCACGTCCAGCCCTCTTCACGGATATGGAACAGGCGGCGTCCTCATTCATGCCGCCTTCGTGGAGGGGGCCTTGATTCCGGGACGCTTCAACCATCTTGCATCAAATATGCGTATAGGACGCAATCTAGCAAGAATCACCGCGTGTGTCATCTTGGGAGGAGGCTCGAAAGCGGATTTCTGGAGAGACCTACTTGAGAGGAAATCTTCAAGACGGCGTGAAAGATTACGTCCGATGTGGGAAGATTCACTATTCACCAGAGAAAACCCCGGAACAAGTATTCGAGAGGAGTGGTTCATGTCCAGAGTTCCGCTGCTGAGCCGAGAGGGCGCCGAGGGTGAGATCGCGCGCACCTTCGACATCCTGGGTAACTTTCAGCGGCGCCAGGTCAATTCCACCCGGGCGACGGCGCACTCTCCTTTTCTCACCCGCATTTTCTACCCTCTCGTACAGACCCTGATGCGCGAGGGACTCGGCACCGTCCTCTCCTCCAGGATCAAAGAAATCGCCGTCATCAAGACCAGCCAGATGAACGGGTGTGACTACTGACTCGCCCACAACACCGCTCTCGGCCGGGTGCTGGGAATCACGGATGAACACGTCGCCGCCATCGGCTCGGACGACTATATGGATTCACCGCTCCTTACGCTTAAGGAGAAAGCAACCGTCCTGTGGGCCGAACACGTCACGCGCAACACCGCCAAATTCAGGGACGACGTGGCCGGGGAGGTGCAAGGGCACTTCACGGACGCCGAGTTCGTGGAGCTTACCTTCGTCATCAGCTACTTCAACATGCGCAACCGCTACCACGACTCCCTGAAGCTGCCGAACGATGAGGCGGAAATCGTCGAGGACGTGGGCCGTCTTCGGCCCGACCCGGCGAAGCTCAAGGCGTTTTTACAGGAAATTTTGGACAACTGGCCGGACGCCTTCCCGCAGCCTAACGAATGAAGGCATTCATGAATCACTCCAAAGAGAGGAACCCATAAATGGATCGAGGAATCTGGGCGGTATGGTACGACCTTCCCGAGGAAGTTGAAGATGAATACGTTTCCTGGCTTCATGAAGTCCATATACCTCAGGCGCTCAGGCGTCCGGGCTATCTGTGGGCGGCGCATGTGAAAAACGTGGTGACGCCCGAGCGTGAGGAGAGAATTCGCGGAGTCGTCCACCACACGGATGATGCGAGCGTCCCCTCGGGGGTTCAGTACCTGATGCTCTATGGCGCGCTGGGACCCACCGTGTTTCTCGACCCGAGTCCCGAGCAAATGGCGGAGAAGATGACGAGTGAGGAACGCGAAATGCTTGGTCGGCGGACGAACGCGCGCTCTTGCGTCTTCATGGAGCACAACCGTATCGAAGGCCCCGAGGTGAAAACCCGCGCGCCGGGCATCGCGCCCGGACCCGGCATCCAGTTCGGCACCTTCAACATCAACGCCGTCGAGAACGAGGACGAACTCGGGTGCTGGTACGCCCAGGTGCGGATGCCCCGGTTGACGAGCATGGAGGGGTGCGTCGGGGCGCGGAATCTGGTCTCGGTCTCCGGCTGGGCCAAGCACGGGATTCTCTATGAGTGGGTATCCCTGGAATCCCTTCAGGAGAATTTCACCACCGAGAAGATACCCCGCTCGCGACAGGCGGTGAGCACCCTGGTGCACGCTCCCAGTTCTCCCAGCGTGGGCGAACGCATCTGGCCGCCTGCGGGGGATGCTTGAATGAAAAAGGCTCGATGATAAGGGTCAACAGGCCTCCCAAGACGATGAAATTTAGTTGATCGAAAACGAACAAACTGACTCCGAAATGCCATAACATATTGAATATATTGCGAATTTTTAGTTGATGGGTAGTTGATGGAAAGAGGGTGGCGCATAGGCCGAGGATCAGTCCCCTGGGGGCGCCACCACGGTGTTTTGCAGTCTGCCGAGTCCTTCCACCTCGATTTCCACGACGTCGCCCGGTTTCAGGAACTCGGGATTCTCCCGCGCGTAGGCCACCCCGCTCGGCGTGCCCGTCATGAGTAGATCGCCTACCTCGAGCGTCGTGCCCAGCGAGAGTACGTGAACCAGCGTGGGGATGTCGTGAATCATGCTCGACGTGCTGGCCTCCTGGCGAAGCTCACCGTTCACCCAGGTGCGGAGCATGACGTTCATGGGGTCGCCGAAATACTCCTTCGGCACGATGTATGGGCCCATCGGACAGTGGGTGTCCATGGATTTTCCCTTCGCCCCCTTGTGCATGCGCTGACGATCGCGCGCAGGCGTATCGTTGCCGTTCGTGTAGCCGAAAATATGATCATAGACGTCTTGTTTGTCGATGTTGATTCCCACCCGACCGATGACCACGGTGAGTTCTCCTTCGTAGTCCAAGGCCTCGGTAGCGCGGTGGTGGATGATGCCGCCCCGATGGGGCAGCAGCGTCGTGTGGGGTTTCGAGAACAGGACGGGATGGTCCACGTAGACGGAATCGCGCGCCAGAGTTTTCGCGCCCAGGCCTTCTTGTCCGTGTTCATGGTAGTTCACCCCCTGGCAGTTCACGTTCTTGGGCGGATAAGGGATGGGCGGGAGATATTTCACCTCCGCCTCGGGCAGAAAACACTCTTCCCCCTCTTTCGCCTCCTTGAGCTTCGGGGCTTCGGCGAGCATCTCCTCCACAAGGGGACGAAGCCTTAGCCACTGGACGATGAGGCCTATCATCGTCGAGGGAAACGGCTCCCCCGGACGAAACCGGGCCGAGAGCAGGGGAAGGTCGGCCACCGTATTTTCGCCTACCAGCGCGCCGATGCTCCCGCCTCCCCAGGCGGTGCAATAGGACAACAACTTCATTGACTACCTCCTCCGAATCCAGGCAACCGAGACGGGTGAGGGATGATTTTACGCGCTCACGACTCGCAATCCGAAATCACCCTACCTCCCAAAACACAAAGCTCTTGAGCTATTAGTCCGCGAACGCTCTCATCCGCCGGATGACCGCCTTTCCGCGTCCCGCAGCTATTCCCCATACCAAGGCCCCTTTGCGAAAAGAGGCTCGGAGCCTGGAGACATAAACGAAATCAATATGTGAGTTTCGAGAATCCCTCGAACAGGTGCGCGAGAAATTTCTCGGACTGGAGAATACCCGACACCTGCGCGTATTCATTCGCCGCGTGTTTTCGCATGGCGTTACACGGCAGGCCGCCGATCCAGGGCACGCCCAATTCTTCGGTCCACAAGGCCACGGGCATCCCCGCCGGATGCACGGGCCAGACTTCGGGATCCGCGCCCATATCCGCATGGGCCTGCAGGAAACACTGGATAAGAGGATGATCCAGCGGCGTTCCGCCGCCCGCGTAATGGTTGTTCACGACGAACTCGACGTCGCCGTAACCGCCCTCGGCCAGGATGTTGCGGACGTTCTCTATGCGCTCATCGGGGTCTTCTCCCGGCTGAAAACGCATGTTCACCACGGCCTGTGCTTCCGAAGGAATGCTGACCTTCACGGATTTACCCTCGCCCACGAAGCCCGCATGAAGGCCCGTCAAGGTGAATTCCGCCTTGAACAGATGAGAGCGAACAGCGGCGTGGAAATCGTCTTGCCGGAAGCGCTTCACGCCCAGGCTTTGCTTCATCCTTTCGGGGTCCATTCGCTCGGCGAGCTTCCGGCATAATTCTTCTTCGTCCTCGCTCGGCGTCCATCCCTCGCCTTTTTGATAGATATCCTCGAGTCTTTCCTGCAGATACGCAATCGCCTCGACGATATGCTCCGCGGGATTGCCTATCCAGTTGCAATTGAGCGCGTGAATTTCGTTGCCCACGGGCCCGCCCCATTCTCCGGGGCGGCAGAACAGCCTGCCCATCAAGTTGCCCTTGAGGCCCAGCGGGGCGATTGGCGTACCGTCGGTCTGCCCCATCGGGCAAATCCAGTAGGCCGCGTTCGCCTTTTGCATCTTCTCCTTGTAGCGCGGGAAGAAATCCTTGATGCCGCCGCTGCCCAGTTCAGACGCCTCATGCACGAACATCAGATTGAGCGGGAGCTTCTCGCCTGCGGTGCGCGCCGCGTAGACGGTGTTCATCACACAAGCGATGCCGGTCTTCATGTCCTCCGCACCCCGTCCCACGACGCAAGGCCCGAGGCCCTCGAGTTCCTGTATCTGTGGGTCGAAGGGAGGGTTAATCCAGTTGGGTTCTTCGGCCGGCGTCACGTCGTAGAGGCCGTGGCAAAGGAGGGTGCGCTCCGCTCCCTCGTCGATCAAGCCGTAGACGACGGGAAACTCCGTCGTCTCCACCACCTCCGCTTCTCCGCCGACCTCGATGATCTCATCGGCCAACATCCGCGCCATCTCATCGTTTCCGAGGTTGAGCGCGGAGACGCTCGGCTGGCGAATGTACTTCAAAAGACGCTCGATGTGGGAAGATTCGAAGTCCGCTTCGATTTGCGCGATGACGCGTTCGACATCCATCAGAAAACCTCCTCCTCCCCGGCAGGGGAAAGTCCGGGATTTCAGGGAATCATGAGCCCAAGCAGCGGGCCGTGCTGCTGCGCTCCGTACACGTCGCGATCGCCCGGCGCGCCCGAGGTCGGCCCCTTTCTCGGTATGGTGATCTTGATGGCGTTGGCCGCGTCGAAATGGACGATTTTCACGTCCTCGGCCGCCATCTCATACAACTCGGAAACCACGCCCGGCGTGAGCGCCTCGCTGTCGGCGACCCGCTTGTAGGTCGCCTCGTCTGCGAACAGCAGATCCAGCGTGATGTGCAGGGGGCCTGCGTTTTTACTCCGCAGCACTTCGGCTAAGTCGTAGAGCCGCTCCATTCTCAGCCCACCTGTGCGAATTCGACCTCGAAGGGCGCGGCGGCGTCTTCGAGTTCCACGAGGTGATAGATGTGAAACTCATACACCGGCCCCCCCTCGAAATCAGAGGGTGAAAACGGGAAAGCAAGGTTCCCGGCGGTGGCTTTGCGACCCTCGAAGCCTGAGTGTAAGAACGTGCTCCGCGTGAGGGAGAGCACCGCGTTCGCCGTCGTTTGATCTTTCGCGATGGCCTCCATCACCACCCCGACCTCCCGGGGAGCGCCCGGCCCGTCGGGTGACAGACGACCGAGTACGCCGTCTCGTCCGTAGAAGATGAAGCGCAGTTCGTAGTCCTCGGGCGACAATGTGCCCCGAACCATCTCCGCGACGGTGCTCTTTACGCTCGCCTCCACGTCATCGAGGCTCGCGAGCAGGCGCGGGTCCGTCATTCCGGCGACGGCGATGGTGCGGTATCCCCTGAGGCGCACGCCCTCGATCTTGATTGTGGGGGTTTCGGCGGGCACGAAGCGGCTGCCGCTCACCCGCACGCGGCGCTCGCTTATTTGTTCGAACTCGGAGTCTTTGAGGTCGATCATCCCCTCCGGTTCGTAGAACAAATAAGGATCGGGTTGTTCGTACATCATGTGGGCCGCCACGGAGTTGGGCGTCACCCGCATTTTGTCGTTCATCGGTTCGAGCACGAAGTGATCCTCGCGCAGCGTGCCCAGAATGCAGTCGTTCGCCCCGATGGGCATGGCGCACTGCGCGCCGCACTCGATAATTTTCGCCATGTGAAAGGCCAACCCCAAGTCGAATCCGCGCATCGCGGCGTAAGAGGTGTAGATGGCCGTGTCGCAGGAACGCCCTGCGAGTACGACGTCCGCACCGCCTTCCAGGGCCGTCATGAACGGCTCCAGGCCCATCTGACCCACGATGCGGACGCTCTCGTCCACCATCTCCTCGGTGAGTTCGGGGAGCTTGCCCAGGGTGCGCGTTCTTTTTTCCCGCACGGCGCGCTTCACGAACTCCTTGTCCATTTCGGAGCGGATTACCGCGAGCTTGAAGCGGTGCCCGTCGCGCTTCGCCAATTCGTGCATCGTGTCGAGCACGCTGTCCACGTGGGGATTTCCGCCCGCCGTCCCGGCGGAGCCTATGATGTAGGGAATTTTATTCTTTCTGGCGGCGGCCAGCGAAAAGCCCAGGTCGCGAAGAATCTGCTCGCGCTTCGTGAGTTGATCGCCGCTGCCGAGGTAATAGGGCCCCGCGTCGGTCGAGCCGTTGTCCGCCCCCATGATGTGCGGGTCCTGCGCCAGGCCGTTTTGGAGAGAGGCTTCCGGAAACCCGTAGCCGAGATTGCCACAAACGGATAAAACCCTGAGTTCATCCATGCGAGACTCCCGAGATTTTTGGGATGGAAGATAACCGAAACTTATACGATTGCCCCGCCGGGGTAAACGCCGCATCATGCGGGTTCGGCGGCGCGTGACATTCAATTCAAATCGCCCGCCACCTCACCCGTAAACTTGCCGATGCGCCACCCCCCAGGGGGCCGCGTCTACGTCTGGACGCGCAGCCGCTCGGGCTCGATGATGGCTTCCACCGTTATCTCTACCATCGCGTCCGGGGGACCCAGCCGGGAGATTTCGATCAGCGTGCTGGCCGGACGAACGTCCTTGAAGTATTTGAAGCGCTCATCCGAATGCTTGTAGTACTCCATGATGTCTGTCACATATGTCGTGGAGCTGACGATGTCGTTGAAAGTCGCGCCCGCGTGGGCCAGACCCTTGCCGATGTTCTCACAAGTCACGCGTATCTGGGTGCGCATGTCTCCCACGCCTACCACTTCGCCGCTCGGCCTTCGGGGCACCTGGCCGGAGAGATAGACGTGGGCGTGGTCCGCGCCATGAATCGTCACTACGGGCACGTAGAGCAACACTCCGTTTTCCACGCGGGACCACATGTCGTCGGGCTGCATGAACTGTCTCTGGATCATGTCGTAGGTTCCTCTTTAGGTTTTTATTTAATCCGTCACCCAGGCGGGTCCGCCATCTGACTGACCCGTGAGCCTGGCCAGCGTCTCGGCCACCTGTCTTTCATACTCGAGAAATTCGACCGAAAGCGCATCGCGCGGGCGAGGCAGGTCGATCTTGATCTCCACCGCTATCCGTCCGGGACGAGGGGACATCAGGAGCACCCTGTCGGAGAGATAGGCCGCCTCGCGAACGCTATGCGTCACGAAGAGCACGGTTTTGTGGGTTTCCATCCATACCTGCACGAGAAGCTGCTGAAGGCTCGAGCGTGTCTGGGCGTCGAGAGCGCCGAAGGGCTCGTCCATGAGCATCACCTCGGGGTCGAAGGCCAGCGCGCGCGCGATGCCCACCCGCTGCTTCATTCCGCCAGAGAGCCGGTAGGGATAGATGTTCTTGAAGCCCTGAAGTTCCACCAGCCCCAGAAGGCGTTCCACGACGGGGTCGCGCTCGGTCTTGGGGATTCCCTTCATGCGCATGCCGAAGCGGACGTTTCCCGAGACCGTCAGCCAGGGGAAAACGGCGAATTCCTGGAACACGACGCCGCGGTCGAAACCCGTGCCGTCGATGTGGTGATCGTCCAAGACGACGTCGCCCGAGGTTTTCTCATAGAGGCCCGCCACGATCATCAACAGCGTGCTCTTGCCGCATCCGCTCGGCCCGATCAGGGAAACGAACTCACCCGCGCGGACGTCGAAGTTCACCCCTTCGAGAGCGGTGATGTCCGTGCTCCTCCCCCATCCCTCGTCGATGGTGAAGATTTTCCCCAAATCCTTGACCTGCAGTTTTACTGGCCCCTGAATCGCCAAGACACTCTCCTATCGGCGCGTTATTCGCGCAGCGTTCCCCAACGCTGGACCGTGGCCAGCTCGATGCTCCGCAAGAAAACACGCTCTACGATCACGCCCAGGATTCCGACGACCACCACGCCGCCATACATCATATCCGCCGCCAGAAAATCCCGAGCCGAGAAAATCCGAAAACCAAGCCCCGCCTCGAGGGCGACTATCATCTCGCCGGTTACGACGATGCGCCAGGCGCGGCTGAACGCGATACGGTAGCCCGCGATCAGGCTCGGCATCGCGCCCGGAACCATCACCTGAAAGAAGAGCGTCATGCCCTGCGCGCCCATGGCTCTGCCCGCGCGGATGAGGGACGCATCCACGGTCTTCACGCCCGTCCAGGCGCTCACCATCACGGTGATCATTCCCTCGAACCAGAGTACGGATATGAGGGTGAAATCACTCAGCCCGAACCACAGGATGACGATGGGGAACAGCGCGAGACCCGGCACGGCCAGAAAAAAGTACATCGGCGGCGCGAGAGCCCGTTCCACCGTCTTGTTCATTCCCATCACCAACCCGACCAGGGTTCCCGAAACGATGGCGAGAGCCGCCCCGATCAGGAGCCGGTAAAGTGAAACGTAGATGTCGAGCCAGAGAAGACCGGATTTCGCCTGCTTCACCATCGTGAACCAGATGACTTCCAGTGGTGGAAAAAGGACGGGATGAAGCGTTCCCGAATGCGCGAGCAACTCCCAGAAGATGAGCAACCCGATGAGAGGCGCCGTCATCTGAAAGAGCGCTTTACCGGAGTTTCGGAAAACCACGTTCCAGTTCGGAGGCCCGAGTTTTCTCTCTGTCTCCGGCGCTGCTCCGGGCTGCCCTTGCGCTTTATCGGCCGTCGTCACGAAAATTTCCTTTCTCAGCTTCCGAGAGCCGTTATTCGTCCGCTTCCGAGAGCTTCTATTTGTCCGGGCTCGGGCAGGTTCGCGTAGGGGTCCTGCGCGATGGCGGAGGCGTTACGCTCCCGCGTGCACAGATCCAGCGCTGCGAGGGCGAATATTTTTGTCGTGTCCACCAGCGCGTCGACGTGGATGTGCTCGCCGATATCGGCGTTCCAGCCGTAGCTCGCGTTCACCGTTCGGCCCGCCAATCCGTAAGTGATGGTCTGAATGCCGTAGCGGTTCATGTGGGCGGCGTCGAGATAGGAAGTCTTCACGATGATGTTGGGCTTCTCCCCCATGATTTGCTCGTGCGCCTGGATCATCGCCTTGGAAGGCAGCGAATCGACGGGAATGCCCGAGGGCGGATGCGAGGAGAACACCTCGACCTTGGCTCCGATGTCGGGCTGCTCTTCGTTCACCTGCGCGATCATCGCCTTGAATTCCGCTTCCACGTCCTGGACCCTTTGTCCCGGAACCAGGCGGACGTCCACGTAAAGACGGCACTCGATGGGCGAGCGCGCGCAGCGATAAGGCCACCCGCCCTCGATGGCGGCCATGTTCACGTGGGGGCGTTCGCCCAGGAATTCATTGCGGCTCCGGTACTCGGGTATCCACCTTCGGATGGCCGCCTGCACCCTTTCCATCCGCTCGATAGCGCTGGCCGTATAGTCGCCATAGCAGGTATGGCCCATCAGCCCCCGCGTAATGATCTTGAACCACACCGTTCCCCCGTGCCAGGGCGCGACTTGCATGCCGGTGGGTTCACCGAGAATGCAGAAATCCGTCAGGTAACCGTGCGAAATGAGGTGGCGGGTGCCGACGCCGTAGCCGTCATAAAGCACGTCCTGGTATTGGTCGATCCGGTTTTTTTCAATCTCTCCCACGACGGAGGCCAAGACGATGTCTCCCTTGAGTTCCACGCCCGCGTCCGCGAGGGCCTTCGCCGCGCCGAGGTAGGCGACGTCGGCGCTTTTCATGTTGGCCGCGCCGTTTCCGAAAATCCAGTCCCCTTCGCGAATCGCCTTGTTCTTATAGCCCGGCTGGGTGAGTTCTGGCTCCTCGCCGGAATAGGAGGTATCCAGATGGCCGTTGAACATCAGGGAATAGCCGCCGCCGGCGCCCGGCGAGATGCCGACCGCGTTGTAGCGGCCCTCGGCCACCTTTTGTAGATGCGCCTCGAAGCCGGCCTCCTCGTACTTCGCGTGCATGTAGCGGGCCGCCTCCTCCTCCGATCCGGTGGGGCTCGGTATATCCACGAGTTCCATCGTGGTTTTTACGAGGAACTCCTCATCCACCGCGTCGACGACTTTCTTTTGAAGCTCATCCATGATTCACGATTCTCCTGAAACGCACTTTATACGCATACGAAAACAATCTCACCCCTCTGGAGGAATGAATCCATCCCCCAGAGGGGTAAAAACCGCTCGGAATTATATCTCTCGCCTTACTTCATCAAATTAAAGTAGGCGTTCTCCACCAACTGGGTGTCGATGTGGGCGGTGACGTCGATGCGCTTGGGCAGCTTGCCCTTCTTCACGCTGACTTCCACGCCGTCCTGCACTTCCTTGATGTCCCTGTGCGTGATCATCGCGCGATCCCAGCGCATGAACCTGTAGAGATTGCTCTTCACCTTCTTGAGGTCGAAGTCGAAGCCCTGGCTCTTCCAGAACTCCTGCACTATCTTCGTGGACTCATCCCGGTTGCGGTTCAGGAAACGCATGGCCCGAACGTGGGCGTTCATGAAACGCTGTGCGCCGTCGGGGTTTTCCTTCTTGATGTAGGACCACGAACTCGTCAGGAAGACCGGTGAGGTGTAGCCCAGCAGATCGTCATACTCCTTCGGTCCCATGACCATCCGGCCCAGGCCCTTGTCGACGATAATCGAACCCCAGGGCTCCCAGGTCAGCCCCGCATCCAGCGCGCCGGTCTCGAAGGCGGCGGGCAGCGAACCGGTTTTCGTGTTGCGAATCTTGAAGTCCTTGTCCGACAAGCCGATGCGCGAGAGATACGTCATCCAGGTCGCCCAGGTTCCCGTACCCATCTGCGCGCCCACGGTCTTGCCCTTGAGGTCCATCACCGATTTCGTGGTCTTGTCCTTCACGGGGACGAGAACCATGTTCTGGTTCCCGTAGCGGTTGAGCGCGATGCCCACGACGTCCAGTCCGCGCGCCGCGATTTGGCCCACGCGGGAACCGCGCGTGCTGATGATGTCGGCGGTGCCGCCGATGAGAGCGTCAATCAGCGCGCGGGGACTCGTGACCCTGCGCTTCACGTTGACCCCCTCGGCTTTGTAATACCCCTTCTTCTCCGCGATGTAGGGGATGGCCGCGTGCGAGGTGTTGTCGTGAATCAAGTTGATGACGCCTTTCGCCGCCAGCGCATTCGAGGCCATGCCCAACACTACGAACGTTGCAATCAAAACCAGGCCGAACTTTTTCATTTTACTCTCCTCCACGATTGAGAACTCATTGCCTCTACGTCATTCAGAGATAAAACGACCAAAACCGACCAAGAGAGCTTTTTTACTCTCTCGCCGGGTGAAATACGGCCAGCAGCTTTACGTCCTTCTCCCCTCCCGTCGTGCTTCGGTGCATCGTTTTCCGGGGAAGAAAAATGCAGTCTCCCCCTTGAAACTCGATGCTCTTATCCTCGAGTTCGTATCGGCCTTCGCCATCGATGATGTAGATGAGTTCGTCTTCTTCGTGATCGTGCCAATCATGCGTCTCGCCGGGGCGGAAAACCGTGAGCCAGGCGTCGACGTTCCAGCCGTGGTCTTCTCGCGAAGTCATCCGCCAGGCTTGCGCTCCACCGTCGAGAACTTTGTATTTCTGGGTCTCCGGCCTTATCAGGCAAGCCTCGCGTTCGCCCAATCCTCATCTCCTAAGCCGTTACTCGGCGAGCGCGATGAAACCGCCGCTCATGGTTTTGTGAATGATATTCGAAGATGCTATCACTTGACCCGAAAATGTCAATCGCGCGGGCATACCCGGGCTCACCACCCTCAGGTCTTCTTCGCGCGTCCTCTGCGGAAGATACCGTCGTAGAAGGTGAACACGGAGACGATCATCAGAAGGGTGGCGATGGGGCTCGAGAGGAAATACCAGAACGGCTTGTTCTCAAAAGTAATCAGGGCGCGGCGCAGATTCTCATCAGCCAGAGATCCCAGGATGACGGCCAGAACCATGGGCGCCAGCGGAAGGCCCAGTCTTCTGAGAACGTAGCCGACGAACCCTGAGACCAGCATCACGTAGACGTCGAACATGCTCAGGCGCACCGCGTACGCCCCCAGGATGCAGATGGGGATGATGATGGGCATCAACAAGGTGCGCGGCAGGCTGTAGAGCTTCACCGCCGGCTTCACCAGCAAGAGGCCGAACACGTACATCAGGAAGTTGGCCACAATGAGCGCGCCATAGATGAAATAGACGAGGCCGGGGTTTTCGATGTTGATGGTGGGGCCCATCACCACGTGCTTGAGTTCAAGAGCGGCCATGAAGGCGGCGGCGGGCGGGCTGCCCGGAATGCCGAGCGTCAGCGTGGGGAGAATGGTTCCGCCGATGCACGCGTTGTTGGCCACCTCGCCGCACACGATGCCCTCGTAACTCCCCTTGCCGAACTTCGCGCGCTCCTCTGGGCTGGCCCGGCGCTTGCCCACGTCGTAGGCGACGAAGGCGGCGATGTTGCCGCCCGCACCGGGGATGGCGCCTATCACCGTGCCGATGATGCCCGAGCGCACCGATGAGCGGGCATACCGCCACAGCATGGAGAAGGGAGGCACTACCCGGTCCACCTTTTCGGGAATCGCGGACGGCTCTTTCTGGGGAAGCACCCAGAGAACCTCGGTGAGGCCGAAGAAACCGATGATCACCGGGATATAGCTGATGCCGTCCTCTAATAACACGTTTCCGAAAGTGAAGCGCGGAACGCCGTATATGTTGTCGAGCCCGACGAAGGCGATGAGAAGCCCCAGCCAGCCGGATATCCAGCCCTTGATGGGGGCCTCGCCCGAGGTGAGCGTTCCGCAGATGGCGATTCCCCACAGGGCGAGGAGGAACATCTCCCAGGAGCGGAACTGCAGGGCGATGAGCAGAATGAGGGGGATGAACGCCACCAGGAGCAGGATGCCCACCCAGTTCCCGAGAAACGAAGCCACCAGGGCGGTGCCCAGCGCCAGTCCGCCCTCCCCCCTTTGGGCCAGGGGGTACCCCTCGATCATGGTGGGAACGGCGGCGGGCGTGCCGGGAATGTTGATGAGCACCGCGGTGATCGAACCGCCGAAGACGCTCGCCGTATACACGCCCAAAAGAAACATGATGGCCACGTCCTGGCTCATCTGGGTGGAGAGGCCTATCAAGAGCACCATGGACATGGTCGTGGAGATGCCCGGCATCGAACCCCAGAGCAATCCCAGGATAGTGCCCAGAGCGCAGATGAGCACCAGATACGGGTTCAGCGCATGGATGAGTTGATCGATAAAAAACATACCCTACCCCGAGCCCGGCAGCGGAATCCGGAAGCCGTAGCGAAACGCGGCGGCCAGAACCATAGTCGACACGAAAGAAACGATGAGACACCGCAGAAAGGTCTTCGGCCAGAAGATGCGAAGGACAATCGCCAGCATGGGTATGGTGACGGCCTCGAAGCTGCTGAAACCGAACCGCCATCCCGCAATTCTCAGCGGAATAGCGACCTCGAACGTCACCCAATCGATGAGAAATATATAGAAAACCACCACGCCCATCAGGATGAGCGCCCATTGATTCTCATAATCACCGAAATAACCCCGCAGCCACTCACCGGGCGAGAAATCCATACTCTCCCAGGCGCCCTTTTTGCGGGCGCTCACCGCGAGACCCACGGTCATGGCCAGCAGGCTCAAGCCCGTCAGAATGGGCATGAAACCCGGAGCGGTGAAGATGTTGCTCTCCGGGTTGGGCATGAGCAGCCCTAAGATGATGGCGAGAATCGCAACGACGCCCACAAGGATCGCCACCGCCAGGTCCTTTGTCGGGGTGGCGCCGTCCGTTCCCTCCTCGGAGATAAGGGGGGAGGCGGCGGAGCCTTCCGGCGCATCCGCAGCTTCTGCAGGCGGATGAGTCTTGCGGTCATCGTCGTTCGAAGAAACCATGCAACTCTCTCGGCATAGAACAAATCAAGGAAAACGGCCTTCCCGATAGGGCCGCCTCGTCTCTGGGGCGGCCCTATCGGGGCAGGCATTGCGTGATAAGCCCCTCTAGCTCATGCGGGGCTTGTATCCCTTAGGCGGCCACCAGGCGTCGAAATCCTTCGGGTCGGGCAATCCGAGTTCCTTGGGTCCGCGCACCTTTTTGCCGATGTGCTTCTGCAGCTTGAGCAACGTCGCAGCGCTCAGGCACTCGAGCTGCGCGGCCCGGCGATCCGCGTCCTCCCCCACGCGGATGTCGATCTGGAAGTACTTGCGCTTGGCGATTTTCCCGAAGGCTTCGGAATTGGAGGCCGCGATCCAAACCGGCTTGATCTTCTCGAGCACGTCGACGGGCGTCTGCCGCCTCAGGGCGATGCTGTACATCCCGCCCATCGGTAACAGGGCCTTGAGCGCGGGTATGTAGTTGGCGATGTTGTAAGCCTTCCCGTAATCGGGGATGTCCAGATCTTTCGGCCCCGTGTGCATGAGGTTTCTCAGTTTGCCCGCCCGCAGGAATTCGACGTGTTCGTGCACGCCTCCACCTGCGATGTCCACCTCGCCCTGCAGGCCCGCAACGGTTGCGGGTTTTCCGCCCTTGTAGGGCACGAAGCGCAATTCGATGCCCGCTGCGTCCGCGACGGTGGCGCCCACCTCGTGCCAGATGCTGCCCACGCCCGAAGTCGAGATGGTGAGCTTGCCGGATTTCTTCTTGGCAGCGGCGACTACGTCGTTGAAGGTCTTGAAAGGCGAGTCGGGCCGCACGGACCAGCTCGCGAGCGAAGCAGCCGCCGCGAAGTGCTGCCAGTCCACCCACGCCGCCGAATCCGCGTATCCCATCGGCCGGACAAATTTGTTGTAGTTCCCGGCGCCCAGCCAGGTGTAGCCGTCGGCCGCCTTGTTGAGCACGTACCGGGTGGCTATCCCTCCCACCGAGCCGGGGCGATTGATGACGTTGACGGGCCAGCCGGTGGATTTCGCCATCTCGCCGCACAGGGTGCGGATGACGGTATCCGTGCCGCCGCCCGCGGCGTACATCACCACCCCCGTGATGGGGCGCGCGGGCCAATTCGCGGCGCTCGCCTTTCTGGTCGTGAACACCATCGGCGCCACCGCGGCGGCGCCGGCGACCCCAAGGGTCTGGATGAAGCTCCTGCGCGTGAGATCGGATGATTCGGGAATGATGATTTCGGGATGCTCATGAGACTCATTGCTGGACATGATGCTCTCCTCCGGTTGAGATGAAACGGCCGCTCAAGACGAAACTGCGGCCGACCACGACCCATCTGACGCACTATCCACCCAGAATCTTGCGCTTGTATTCACCCTTTCCGACTTGGATTAATTTTAACATGAAAGGCCCGTGACGCCAAATTTTGATTTTGGGGATCCGCCTGGGAGCGGCCTTTCAGACGCAGCGATATTGTGTAGAATCACGCTCTTGCAGGAAAACCGGAAAATAGTTCTTCATCCAATCGTAACGCGGCCGACACCCAACCGTAGCCCGGGTGTGATAAAATGGGCCGAATGCAAAAAAGAGACGAATCCCACCTCACCAGAAGGAAACACGAGATATGAAGCTAGGCGTATTGACGGGGGGCGGAGACTGCCCCGGGCTGAACGCGGTCATCCGAGCGGTGACGGCATCGAATTTTCATCGCGGGAGCCATACGCTGGGCATCCGCCGGGGCTGGCGCGGCCTGGTGGAGGGAGATTTCGTCGAAATCACGGGCCCGATGATATCGGGCATCCTCGACAAGGGGGGCACCATTCTGGGCTCCTCGAGAACGAACCCCACAAAAGACCCGGCCATGCTCGAACAACTCAAGGAAAACTGGCGCGCCTCGCGCATCGACGGCCTCATCGCCATCGGGGGAGATGATACGCTGAGCGTCGCCGCCTTCCTGAACAAGGAGGGCATGAACGTCATCAGCGTGCCCAAGACGATAGACAACGACATCGGCTTCACGGACTACTCGTTCGGCTTCCACACCGCCGTCGGCGTCATCACCGACGCCATCGACCGCCTGCGCACCACGGCGGAGGCGCACGACCGCGTCATCATCCTGGAAGTCATGGGTCGCCATTCGGGCTGGCTCGCCACCTATGCGGGAATCGCCGGCGGCGCCGACCTCATCCTCGTGCCCGAGCGTCCCTTCGACATCGAGGAGGTGGTCTCCGTTCTCAAGGCGCGCTTCGCGCGCGGGCGCAACTTCGCCAACGTGGTCGTGGCCGAGGGCGCAAAGCCCGAAGGGATAGACAACTACATCACCCGCAGCGAGGCGGTCGATGAGTTCGGGCACGTGCAGCTTGGTGGAGTCGGCGAATACCTCGCCAAAGAGATCGAGGATCGCATGAGGGTGGATACGCGCGCCGTCATCCTGGGGCACATCCAGCGAGGCGGCTCCCCCGTGCCCTACGACAGGGTGCTGGCGACGCGCCTGGGCGTGCGGGCGAGCGAACTCGCGCACGAGGGAACGTGGGGCGTCATGGCGGCGCTGCAGGGGCGCGAAATTAATCCGGTTCCATTAGAAAAAGTCCTCGGCAAGGTGAACACGCTGCGGGAGGACTTCTACGACGCGGCGGAGCTGTTCTTCGGGTAGCGCACCAGGCGTCTCCCCGCAATTTCCCGCATTTGCCGGTGCGGCGCTCGCTTGAGAACCCGTATACTCGCAAGAGTCTCGAACGCGGGTGGAGGTGCGCCCGCTTCGGGGGCGGATTCGAGAGATTTATTTATCGAAAAACATCGTTAATTTATCTAATTTTATCGATATTTTCATCAATTCGGCGGCGAAAAAGCGTCTGCGCGCCGGGCGGAGGAACGAATTCACGCCGATCCCCGAATATCTGAAATTCATCAAGCGCGCCCAAGACTTGGGATTCGATCCGCCGCTGTTCTCGGACGCCGTTTCCCTGTCGCGCTTCCACCCGCGCGATCCCCTGGTCGTGACGGCCCTCGCCGCACGGGCCGCGGAGCGAGGCGCCGCCGAAGGCCGGCCGCCCGATCCGATTATTGCGAAAATAGCGCTATTCTCCTAAAATCCCCCCCGGAATCATCGGGAGGAGAGGAAGGGTCGTTTTTTCGGGCCATTCGCAGTTATTTTGTCCGACCAGAGAGGAGGCTCCGATGCGGGCCATGGTTCTGCATGAATGGGGAGGTCCCCTGACGCCCGAAACGGTGCCCGACCCGGCGCCGGGTATCGGGGAAGTCGTGCTGCGCGTGCGCGCCTGCGCGCCGGATCAGTTCGACGTGACCATCCGCGCGGGCCGGATCGGCGGAAAGCTGCCCCTCATCATGGGGCACGAGATCGCGGGCGAGGTGGCCGCGCGGGGGCCGGGCGTCGAGGGATGGGAGGAGGGCGCTCGCGCGGTCGTCCACGCCTATCTCACCTGCGGGCGGTGCCGGTTTTGCCTGCTCGGCCGGGTGACCCTCTGCGAGAATTTCCAGGGCTACTTCGGGGTGCATCGAGACGGCGGCTACGCCGAGTACGTGCGAGTCCCGGCGGAGAACCTGTGCGCCATTCCGGAAGGAGTGGGGTACGCCGAGGCCACGACCATCGTGAGCCCGGTGGCGACCCCGCTCAAGGCCATCAAAACGCGCGCGGGCGTGCGCCCGGGGGATGACGTGGTCGTCGTCGGCGCCTGCGGCGGCGTGGGAATCCACGCCGTCCAGATCGCCAAGGCCTTCGGCGCGCGCGTCATCGCGGTGGACATCGACGACGCCAAGCTCGCCCGGGCCCGGGAGCTGGGCGCGGACCACGCGGTGAACGGCCGGGAGGAGGACTTCGCCGCGGTCGTGAGAGAGGTCACCGGCGGCAAGGGAGCCGAGGCCGTGCTGGAGTTCGTGGGCACGGAGCAGACGTTGCCGAAGAGCTTCGCTTCGCTGACGAGGACGGGCGTCCTCGTCGTCGTGGGCTTTCAGCCGGGAACGGTCTTCGCGTGCGACCCCACCCGCTTCGTGGACGATGAGATCACGGTGACCGGCTCGCGCTACGTGAATCGCGCGGAGTTGGCCGAGGCCGCCGCCTGGGTCGGGTCGGGCCGGGTGAAGCCGGTCGTTTCGGGGACGTACCCCCTGGCCGAGGTGGAGAAGGCGCTGGCCGACCTCTCGGAAAACCGGGTGGTCGGTCGAGCGCCGGTTCTGATCGATTCGTGAGAGCGCGTCCCGCGTAGCACTCCGTAGTGGCGGACAGGCGCGGGTCGACGAAACATCCCGAATAGCAACCGTAGTGGCGGTTCGTGAACCGCCCTGATCGCGACCTGTGGGACAGCCCCGAGACTACCAAGACGGGGAGGATGCGGTTTCGCCCGGCATTCCGGCTTTCGGCGATATGCGGAGTACCACCGCCCGCGTGTAGTGGACTATCCCTCTTCGGGGTAGTCCCACGCATACATGCGGCCCTGCTTTTTCGCCGTCAATACACGGGATATTTCATAATTCCCTGGATTCCGGCATGCGCCGATATGACGATCAAAAACGACAGACGGGCGACCACAGCGGGTCGCCCCAACGGACTACGGGGAAAGGTGTTATTGGTTCGTAGGGGTCAACCCCGACCGGTGAGGGAGGGTTTGCGTACCGTTGTTATCCTCGTCCGCAGCAATCGCCCCTTCATCAGTCACGATTGACCCTTGAGGGTCGGGCCCCGGTTCGTCATTCCGGCGGATGCCGGAATCCAGGGAATTTGTCTTTTCGCCTTTAGTCGTTGTGCCGCTTCAATCGAAAAGGAAATGAAAAACCGCAATACCCCCACCCTAATCGGTTCTGGATTCCGGCATACGCCGGAATGACGGCGTTGTGGTTCTGTTTCGATGGATGCGAAAAGGATGCGTTTCGTAGGGGCAATTCCCTGTGGAAGTCCTTCGCCAGGACAGGCGGGCGACCACAGGGGGTCGCCCCTACGGCCAACGGGGGAAAGAGCATATTGGTTCGCAGGGGAGAGCCCCCGTGCTCTCCCGTGAATTTTCGGCAAACCTCTTAAAGGGTCGAACTACACCGATTACATGATCGCCGGTGACCAGTCGTATATCCGCTGCAAGGCGCCTCCCATGAGATCCGCGCGCTCGTCATCGCTCAGACGGTCCGTGAGGCGGAACGGCGTGACACCCTGCTCGTAGGTCAGCAGATTGACCGCGCGGGTCCAGTCGGTGCCCCACAGGCACCGATCGAAACCGAATGCGTCGAAAACCCGGCGGAGCGGGTCCCAGAGATCGTCGTAGGGGTAGGGCTCACAGGACAGCGTGCAGGCGCCGGTGACCTTCACGGCCACGTTGTCGTGCTCCGCCAGAGCCAGGAGCTTGGGGAGGTCGGCGAAGGGCGCAGGCTTCGCAGGCGGGTCGAAAGGCTGCTCAAGGCCCAGGTGATCGATGACCAGCATCGTACTCGGGTGCTCGCGCGCATACCGCGCGGCATGCTCCAGCAAGCCCCAGCACATGAGATTGACCGGCAGTGAGGCGCGGGCGGCGGCGGCGAGAACCCGGTCGATGCCCGGATGGTGCGGATCGAGGGGCAGGCCGGGGTTCAGCATGATCCGGACCCCCACCGCCCCCTCCTGCGCGGCCCAGTCGGCGATCGTTTCCGCCGCGGCGGGATCGGTCGGGTCGACCGGCTTGATCAAGGCGAACCGGCCCGGATGCGCGGCGTGAACCTCGAGCGCATAGCCGGCGTCGTAGCGGTACAGGGCGAACGGCGAGATCAGCAGGGCGGCGTCGACGCCCACCGCATCCATGGCCGCGACCATGCCGTCGCCGGTGACCTCGGGCGGTCCCGGCAGAACGCCCGCCCACGGCCGCCCCGGGCGATCCCTTTCATAGGCGTGGACCTGAGCGTCGATCGTCGGCATGCCTTCTATCCCCCCTCCCGGCGGGCAAGGGCGCAATGATTCCGTTTCGCTACGCTACCACATCGACCATTCGAAGCGCACGGCTCCTCAGGGTCTCACACCCGCGGGTTCCGGCCGGGATAAAAACCTAAAGCGTTTTGGACGCGAATGTAGCTAGACCCGGCCGTTCGTGCGGTGCAGCACCGCGTCCAAAAACCAGCCTGGGAAACGCCGTTGAAACCCCGATATTCCGGGCAAAAAGCGGCCTGAAAACCAACCTTTTTTCCGGGCGCAAAAGGGCTGGAAAATCAGGGGATTCCCCAAAAAAAAATATTTGCAATTTTTGTCATCTCGACTCACATTTACTTTGTCCGCCTGCACTGCTTCGGTGGGACTGGTGCTGCTTACAGTGGGATGGTGAATGCGCGAAGGATGTATCAGCAGCGGCCGCTTCGAGTTCAGCAAGACTTCCAGCCGCCGAGATGCCCAACGCTAACGAAAGAGCGAATGATAGTGAAATCACGGACGCGACCCGTCATCATCGATCAGGCGGATTTGCCTTGGGAAGGATGGGAGGATGCCGATGTCGCCGCGCGCAGCGCCATCCGCTGGAAACTCTTGACCGCGGGCGAACGCACGGAGAGCGCCGGGCTCGTCATCGGCATCGCGGAGGTCCCGCCGGGCGAGCGGCTCTTGCTGCATCACCACGGGCCGGAAGAGACCTATTACATCGTGCAGGGGCGCGGACGCATGGAAATCGATGACCGTGCGGCCGACGTCGGGCCCGGTTACGCCGCCTATATTCCGCCCAATGCCAAGCACACGCTGCGCTGCACCGGCACGGAACCTCTCATCCTGGTGTTCTCGTTCGCGCGAGACCGCTTCGACCAGGTCGACTACCACTTCGACGAATAGCGCCTCGCCGTCATCGGCCTGCGGCGGGAAGGAAAACGAGATCGGTAGATGCCGCTTGGGCGCCGTCGAGCCGGAGGATGCCCCGCGGATCACCCTTTCCCCGCGAGTATTTCCCAGGAAGCGCTGACCAGGAACAACAGAGCGGCCGCCACGACGATGCACGGCCCCGCGGGCGCGTTCCACTGAAGAGAGGCCCACAGGCCGACCATCACGGCGATGACGCCCGCGAGGATCGCGAACACCGCCATCTGCTCGGGCGTTTTGGAGAATCGCCGGGCCGCCGCCGCCGGGATGATGAGCATCGAGGTGATCAGCAGAATCCCGATCAGTTTCATGGCGATGGCGATGACGAAGGCGATCAGAAGCATGAAGGTGAGTTTCACGGCGAAGGTCGGGACCCCCTCGGCGCGCGCAAGCTCTTCGTTCACCGTGATGGCGAGAAGACCGCGCCATATCCATGCGAGCGCGCACAACGCCCCCGCGCCGCCGGTGTAGATCCACCACAAATCCGCCGCCCCGACCGCGAGGATGTCCCCGAACAGATAACCCATCAGGTCCACCCGGAGCGTTTCCATCAGGCTGACGGCGATGATGCCGACCGAAAGCGCCGTGTGCGACAAAACGCCCAGCAGCGTATCGGTAGGCAGTTTCCTTTGTCTCTGGAGCAGGAGGAGCACCAGTGCGAGGCCGATGCAGGCGGCCAGTGTGCCGAGCCGCAAGTCGATTCCGAAGGCGAACCCGAGCGCTACGCCGAGCAGGGCGGTGTGGGCGAGTGAATCCCCGAAATAGGCCATCTTGCGCCAGACGATGAAACACCCGACGGGGCCCGTGACCATGGCGACGCCGACTCCGCCCATGAGTCCTCTGAGCATGAAATCCTCCATCAGGCATCCCCTCGGGAGTGATGGTGGGTCACATCCGGCTTCAAGGGGAGGATCTCTCCCTCCGGCCCGTGAACATGGTCGTGGTCGTGCGTGTAAATGGCCAGACTCTCCGCCGCTTGCGTTCCGAACAGGGCCAGGTATTCGGGATGTTTGCTCACGGCTTCGGGATGCCCGGAACAGCAGACGTGCTTGTTGAGGCACACCACGCGGTCGGTGAACGCCATGACGACGTGGAGGTCGTGCGAGATCATGAGGACGCCGCAGCCCCTGTCGTTCCTGATCTTCGCGATGAGGTTGTAGAGTTCGGCTTGGCCGGTGATGTCCACGTTCTGGATGGGTTCGTCGAGAACGAGGAGGTCGGGGTTTCGCAACAGGGCGCGGGCGAGCAGGACGCGTTGGCGCTCGCCGCCGGAGAGACTCTGAACGGGTTGCTCGAGCATGCCTGCGGCGCCCACCTCCTGTAGGTGCTCCTCCATCTGCTTGCGCGATGGTTTTTGGGTGAGGCCGAGCAGTCTGCGTACGGTGAGAGGAAACGAGGGGTCCACCACGAACACCTGTGGCACGTAGCCTATCGTGAGACCCTCTTTGCGGTGGATTTCACCCGAATCGGGCTTGAGCAGCCCGAGCAATAAACGGACGAGCGTGGTTTTGCCCGCGCCGTTGGGTCCTATGAGGGTGAGAACTTCATTCGCCGATATTTCGAGGTCGACGTTTTGGAGAATCGGCCCCGCGCCGAAGCTCAGGTGGATGTTTTTCGCGGAGATGAGAGGGGGTCGCCCGCTAATCATCGCAACACTCCGGGCACTGCCCGCTGATCTCCACGACGGGCGTGTCGACCTGAAAACCGGCCTGGGTGGCGCTCGCCTCGATCGCCTCGCCGATTTTCTCGCTGTGCGTCTCGGCCACGGTTCCGCAATCACGGCAGATGAAGAACTGGGCCTTGTGGGCGTCCCCCGGCATGGCGCAGCCCACGAATGCGTTCAGGCTCTCGATGCGGTGTATGAGGCCGTGTTTCAAGAGAAAATCCAGCGCCCGGTAGGCCGTGGGCGGGGCGTTTCGCTCACCGCCGGCGTTCATGCGCTCGAGCGCGTCGTAAGCGCCCAGGGGCGCGTGGCTCTCCCAGATGATCGCCAGCACCCGGCGCCTGAGCGGCGTGAGTCTCACGCCTCGGGTCCGACAGAGTGATTCCGCCTGGCTCAAGGCCTCCTCGATGCAGGTCCGGTGGTCGTGTTCGGGATCAGGGAAATGTTTTTTCGTGTCGGCCATATAAAACTCCTTGACGAGCCAAATTGTAACGTTATAATATAACATAAATTATCTTCTTTCAACCCCCACTCCGAAAGGAAACAGCGATGAGATACGGACTCGTCGGGATGGCCCTCGCAATCGCCCTCTGTGCGCAGCCCACCCTTTTCGCGTCGGCGGCGCCCCGCGTGGTGGTCTCCATCAAACCGCTTCATTCGCTGGTCGCAGGCGTCATGAAGGGGGTCGGTGAACCATATCTTTTGATGAAAGGCGTCGCCTCGCCGCATACGTTTTCCCTCAAACCCTCGGACGCCGGAGAGCTCGAGCGGGCGCGCGTGATTTTCTGGGTGGGCGAGGTGCTCGCCCCGGGCCTTGAGCGGCCTCTCGAAGTTCTTCCGAAAAAGGCGGAAGTCCTCGCCCTGGCGGAAGTGAAGGGATTGGGCGTAAGGAAGCTGAAGCTCAGAGAAGGCGGCTTGTGGGAAGGGCGCGATGATGATCATGGCGAGGAAAAGCAAGCCGGGGCCAAGGAGCATCACGGAGAAGAAGAGGATCACGGCGGTTTTGATGCCCACATCTGGCTCGACCCCATGAACGCCCGCAAGTGGGTGGACGCCATCGCCCATGAACTGGGGGTTGCCGATCCCGGGAACAGGAAGAAATACGAGGCGAACGCGAGAAATCTGGAAGTCCGCATCGACGGCTTGCACCGGGAACTGGAGAGTGTTCTCGCGCCCGTGAAAGACGCGCCCTACATCGTTTTTCACGATGCGTATCAGTACATGGAGAAACGCTACGGACTGACCCCCATCGGTTCGGTAACCCTGTCGCCCGAGAAGAAGCCGGGTACGGCGCGCCTGGTCGAGATTCGCAAGAAGATCAGGGGGTCGAAGTCGATTTGCGTGTTCACCGAGCCGCAGTTCCAGCCCAGGCTGGTGCAGATCATCATGGGGGGCACGGGGGCCGGAATCGGCGTGCTGGATCCGCTGGGCACGGGCATTCCCGCCGGGGAGGATGCGTATTTCATCCTCATGCGCGCGATGGCGAAATCGCTCAAGACGTGTCTTTCGCGGAAATAATCTGAGGCGGCGCCATCCCGGAGAATATGGAGCGAGCAGCCCCGGTTCCCCTGCATATCCTCGGGAGCCCGCCGGGATGCGCGGGAGTTGTAACGAATCCGCTTGCGTTTTGATTACACTGCGGAAGGCGTGTTCCGGGCAAGATCGGAAAAAATAAATACTCATAATAAATCAACAGGATAGAATGATTTCATGGCCGATGTAGACGGCTCGATGTATCTATATGGCGGAGAGGGAGGGATTCGAACCCTCGAGGCGCCTTTTGGGCGCCTATACGATTTCCAGTCGTACTCCTTAGGCCTCTCGGACACCTCTCCGCGGGAGTGGGGCCGTCGCGTGAAGCTGCGAATCGGCCATGCGGGGATTTGTATATCACGGACAATGCTGAACTGTCAGTCCGTCATTCATTTTTCTCCTTGACTTTTCCGCTCACTTTTTCGATGATCCGGGGTACGTCAGAAAGGAGGTGATCCTAATATGAAAATACACTGTAGGGACGAGGTGACCGGAACCTAGGGGAGAGAGCCCTGAGGAGATTCGACGGGTTTTTCTTCGCCCAGGTGAATCCCCACCAGGTCACCGAACGATGTGAAACCCCGGTCCGAGAGGGCCGGGGTTTTTCACGTCGCGTCACTTGCGAAACTTTCATCCTCACACCATTTGTTTTCAGCGTGATTATACACTTTACTAACTAAATCCCAAAATGTAGGGTTGGGGGATGTGGATACATGTTCGCCTTGTCTTGGGGTTTGGTTGTGGGTATGCCGTTGAAAGGGCGGCAGCCCTGATGTGGCCGGAAGCCTCTGCTGCTGCATGGCTGGCCCTTTCCGCCGTGTTCGGTGTTGCGATCGTAATAGGAAATTATTGGCATGTTTTTTTCAAAAATAAGCTAGTTCCAGCACGCCTCGATAGGTTGGCAATGAATGTTTGGATATGGATCAGGCATCCAATAAGCAAGGAAAAGCGTTTTGGGGAAGCGATCAAATGGGGTTGGAATTGGCACCGCCGAAACAATTCCGACACCGATGAGCAGGACATTGGAGAATAGAATATTGCGTTCAAAAGCTCTTGAAGACGAACAATTTCCAGGCAAACCAACAATCTGAAAACGAAAAATGAGGTGTCAGGCAAAATGATCCCAGCATTTCGGAGTCTAGTTTGAATCCAAAAAGCCATAGGATGAACATAGCGACTGCCGAAAGAGCTTGGGCGCTCCTCACTACAATCAACCACGGGGCTACAAGCATCAGGCCCGCGAAGGTGATGCCTAAAAGGAGACAAACGAAAAGGAAGCCCAAGTTATCTGCAAATCGCCAAAACCGCATCAGGAATTGCAAGCTTTTTCGTTGACGCGAAGAAATTCGGCAAGGAATTCGTCCATATACTTGGACAAGGTGGACAGAACGAAAGGTGCTCCGATGTTGCCGTATGAACCAAGGCTGTGGACAACCCACGTTACGGCGAAAGCGGTTACCCTTGAGATGGGATCTCGCACCAGCTTCTTGAATGCCAGTTCCAGCGAGAAGGCGCCCCCGTGGACATTTATGTTGATGTATAGGTAATGCGAGGCTTCAGGATTATAAAGACGAGCCATGCGCAAGCGACTTTCGATGGTGTATTGGAGGGATTTCCGGGTGAGACCAATTTTGGAGGCACCTTTGTTTAGGTATTCCACCACAATATCCATAGGTTTGCATTCTACGAAGAGTTCAAATCTATGTTTTTTTTGCTCAGCTGTGTATTTAGGCTCCGCCACCAATATAGAGGGTATCAGGAGAGTGGACGTAATGACGAAACAAGACAGGAATTTTCGCATGACACACCTCCTTTGCCGAAATGGAAGGGTTCTTGTCAAGTGTGGTTCAGGCCACCAATTTCCGATAGGTGAGGTTTTTCGTATTGACGATGCGCCTCAATGTGTCGATGAAAATATCCGGGTTGTCGCGGTTGTTGAATCGCCACTCGAATTCCTCAAGGTATCGATCCATGTGCTTGGCGCTCATCTTGTGGAACACGCCGATGAGGGAACGCTTGAACACGCTCCATACACCTTCCACGCTGTTCGTATGGACGTCTCCCACGACCCACACTTCTTCGGAGTGGTTCACGGTTTCGTGGCGCGTATCGCGATCTTCGATGCCTATATAGGAACGCAATTCATCCGTATAGATGGCCTCAGCCTCATCTTTGATGGTGCGGTAGATGAAGTCGTGGAGCGTCTTTTTCCTGACATTCGGGATGCGCTCGATGCGAACCTTGCCCCCACGCTGGATGGCACCCGCCACCCACTGCTTGTTGACCTTGCAGGCGCGGCTCTTGCCTTTCTTTTTGCCGCCTATGAGCGTTTCGTCCACCTCTACTACGCCAAAGAGCGTGGGGCCCTCAAAGGGTTCGTTTCCCATCGCCTCGCGGATGCGGTGGCACAAATACCACGCTGTTCGGTAGGCGACACCGAGCGTTCTTTGCATCTGACAAGCGGAAATGCCTTTCTTCGACTCGCACATGAGGTAAATAGCGATGAACCACTTGCGAAGTGGCAGGTGGGAGTCGTGCATGATTGTTCCGCTCATCACGCTGAACTGATACTCGCACGAGCGGCACTTCCAGCGATTGTGCTTTGGCAACTCCAGAACATTCAGATCGCCGCAACGAGTGCAACACACACCTGCAGGCCAGCGAATTTCTTCAAGTGCTTCGCGGCATTCATCGTCATTTGGGAATTTCTCAATCAAGGACATAAGGTTCATGGCTCAAAAGCCTCTTGAAAAGAAAAAGCGAAAACTCCCAGAAGATGCGCTCAAGCGCGGCGGCAGGCATCTCATGCAATCCATTTTCGGGGATGAGGTCATGGCCGAAGTAGACAAGGTGGTGGCCGAAAGGTCAAAGGAGAAAAAGAATGGAAAGTAAGTGTTCATACTCTAAACATACATCTTGTGGCTTAGTTTATCAAGTGCATAATCACCATTTTCAGGGATAAGGAGCGCATTTCGATGTCTCAGACGAGTTGGACGGTCTATCTTTCAGGAGAAGTGCACACCGACTGGCGCGAGCGGATCACCGAGGGCGCGGAAAAAGCGGGGCTGCCGATTACCTTTCTCGCCCCCGTCACGGACCACGACGCGAGTGACGACTGCGGCGTGTCCATTCTCGGCGATGAGGAAAAACCGTTCTGGAAAGACCGCAAGGGCGCGGGCGTGAACGCCATCAGAACGCGCACGCTGATCGAGAAGGCCGACGTCGTGGTCGTTCGCTTCGGGGAGAAATACAGGCAGTGGAACGCCGCCTTCGACGCGGGCTACGCGGCGGCTCTGGGTAAAGCCGTCATCACCTTGCACGACCCGGGCCACACCCATGCGTTAAAGGAAGTCGACGCCGCCGCCATGGCCGTGGCCGAAGAACCCGAGCAGGTCGTGCGGATTCTGGGCTACGCCATCAACGGAACATTGTAGGGGTTGTTGAATAACCCCTTTGAGTTCGGTCGGGATACCACCGTAGGGGCCGCATATATGCGGCCCATGACGGGCAGAGAAAAAGGCGGGTCGCATTTATGCGACCCCTACACCCCGAATACGGAATGATGGAACACGGAGACCATATAGGACGGACGCATGGGTCCGCCCATTCAACCTCCCTCCCCGGTCGGCTCCATACGCCGAATCATGAAATCAGGATTTTTCAACGACCATTTCCGTTCCCTCTCTCTTCGGCCGGGAACGACCTACACGGGAACTCGCCGGGGTTTTGTAGGAAAACTCACCTCCCCCGCTCCCGCACCCCGTAGGCTTCGGGGTTCACGAGCGTGGACGGCCTCTCGCCCTTAAAGTACGCGAGTACGCACCTGGTCGCGTGGTGCATGGTGTTGCGAATGGCATCCTCGCCCCGGCCGCCGAGGTGGGGGGCGAGCACGGCGTTCTCCAGCCCGAAGACGGGATGCGAATAATCGGGCGGCTCCTCGGGGAACACGTCGATGCCTGCGCCCCGGATAACGCCCTCTTGCAGGGCATCGGCCACGGCGTCCAAATCGAAGACGGGCCCGCGCGAGGTGTTGAAGACGTAGGCGTCGGGCTTCATGAGGCTTAATACTTCGCGGCCTATGATGTGCGTCGTCTCGGGTGTTAAGGGCACGTGGCAGGTCAGATAGTCCGATTCTCTCGCCAGCTCTTCCAGGCTCACGAAGCGCACGCCCAATTCATTCGCCGTTTTCTCGTCTTGCACGATATCGTGGGCGATCACGTTCATGTCGAAGGCGACGGCCCTTTTCGCCACCTGCTTGCCGATGTTCCCGAACCCCAGTATCCCCATCGTCATGCCGTTCAAAGGGCGCATGGGCGGTTGAATCTCGCGCCACAGGCCCTTCCGGATGTTCACGTCCAGCCAGCCGATGCGCCTGCACGCGCAGAGCATCAGGCCGAAGAGATGCTCGGCCACGGATTGTGAATTCTGCCCCGCCGCGTTCGCGACGAGTATGCCCCGCTCGGTGGCCGCCGGTATGTCGACGTTGTTCACGCCCACGCCCGCGCGCGCGATAATCCTTAAAGCAGGCGCGCCCTCCATCACCTTCGGAGTATACGGCTCCGCCCCCGCGATGACGGCCGTGACGTCGGGCAGGCAGGCGATGACGTCTTCCTCTGGCATGTAGCCCCGGCACTCGTCCAGGCGAACCTCCAGGCCCTCATCCACCAGAGGCTGAAAAATCTCCATCGGATCATCGAAATTCAGTATGAAGGGGGTTCCCACCCAGACCACGGGTTTATCGCTCATTCGCTTTCATCTCCATTTCATTCGTTCATGTATGTATTGAGGAAAATAAGGGATATTACAGCCTATCTGCCCCGCCATTCGGGCTTTCTCTTCTCGCGGAAGGCGAGGATTCCCTCTTTCGAATCCTCCGTGTGCAGGATGCGATCCGCCACGTCGCGCGACATGTAGACCCTGTCCTGATAGGCCAGGTCCTCGCCCCGGCGCGCCGCCTCCTTGATGGCGCAAACCGCCTTGGGCGCGGCCTCGAGAATTTCCTGCGCATAGCGCTCCGCCGTTGCGAGCAACTCCTCGTGCGGCGCCACCTCGGTGGCGATTCCCAGGCGAAGGCACTCATCGGCGGGGATGAACTTGCCGCGCATCAGGTAGCTCATCGCCTTTGTCCAGGGAATCGCGTGCGCGCACATGGCGGGGCCGCTCACCGAGGAGATTCCCCGGAGCACCTGCGGCCAGCCCATGGACCCGCGCTCGGAAAAAATCAGGATGTCGGAGTTCAGCGCAAAGCCCGCGCCCTGGGCCAGGCAAGGCCCGTTGATGGCGCAGATGATCGGCTTGTAGAGATAGCGCAGGTAGAGATAGAGCTCATCGTTCGACATCACCTGGCCGTCGTTTTCGGGCATTTTCTCCACGATATCCTTGCCCGAGCAGAATACGTCGCCCGCCGCCGTGATGATGGCCACCCAGATGTCCGGGTTGTGCTTGATGTCCACGTACGCGTCCTGCACCTCCTTGCGCATGGCGTAGTTGATGGCGTTTTTCTTCTCTGGCCGGTTCAGGGTGAGATACGCGACGTGGTTTTTCACTTCATACGTGGTTGCTTCTCGGTTCGCCATGGCCGGGCTTCCTTTTCTGAAAAGATACAAGAGCGGCGCTGTCGCTCCGTGAAATCATCGCCGGATCGAAGACGGCCATTGTACCCAAAACCACCGGAGCGCGCGCTCCTGCGCGCGCAAATTTCCTTAAAGCACAACTTGTGAGAAACTCTTGACACCGGACGAAACACATTCACCGAACCGATAGGAGAGCACTCATGCGCGTCGTCGACGTCATCGCCGGAATTCTGAAGCGCGAAGGGGTGAACCACCTGAACTGCTACCCCACCACCGTCCTGATCGAAGCGGCCGCCGGGGTCGGTATCCGGCCCATCGTCTGCCGCCAGGAGCGCGTGGGGGTGGGCATCGCGGATGGTTTCGCCCGCGTCACCAACGGCGCCGCGCCTTCGGTGTTCACCATGCAGTACGGGCCGGGGGCGGAAAACGCCTTTCCGGGCATCTCCACCGCGTATTCCGATTCCACGCCCATGCTGTTGCTTCCCTTGGGCCACGCCAGGGGGCGCGACCGCGTGTTCCCCATGTTCAGTTCCGTCGATTCCTACGCCTCGGTGACGAAATCGGCCGAGCAGATCAACGTGCCCGAGCGCACAGCGGACGCCATGCGGCGCGCCTTTCACGCGCTTAGGAACGGACGCCCCGGCCCCGTCCTCGTGGAGTTGCCCGAAGACGTGGCCGGGATGGAAGTCTCAGAGGATATGCTCGGCGGCTACACGCCCGTGAAGCGAACGCGCGCCCAGGGCGACCCAAATGACGTAGAGAGCGCAGCCGATGCCCTGCTGGCGGCGGAGCGTCCTGTGATCTTAGCGGGCGCGGGCGTGCTCTACGCCGGGGCGACAGATGAGTTGCGGGAGTTGGCGGAACTCCTGCAGATTCCCGTGATGACCACTATGGAGGGCAAGAGCGCGATCTCGGAGGCGAACCATCCCCTGGCTCTCGGCGTCGGCTCGAGCGTCATGAGCGGCCCCTCCTACCATTTCCTGAAAGACGCAAGTCTAGTATTCGCCGTCGGCACGAGCCTCACCGACCACGGCCTCGCCACGCGCGTACCCGGCGGAAAAACCATCGTCCACGCGACGAACGACCCGGTAGACATCAACAAGAATTACGCCGCCGATCATCCCGTGCTCGGGGACGCGAAGCTCGTACTGCGCCAGTTCATCGATTGCTGCGCCGAGCGGGTGAAGGGCTCGGAGAGAGGCGAGGGGGTGAAGGCGCAGGTGGCGCAGACGCGAAAGGCCTGGCTCGATGAATGGGCGCCCAAACTCGCATCTGATGAAAAACCCATCAACCCCTACCGCGTCATCTGGGAGTTGATGCAAAACGTCCCGCCCGCCGAGGTCATCGCCACCCACGATTCGGGGAATCCGCGATACGAAATGCTGCCCTTGTATCTGTGCGACGCGCCGAGGTCTTATCTCGGCTGGGGGAAATCCCACCAACTCGGCACGGGGCTCGGCCTCGCCATGGGGGCGAAACTGGCCGCGCCCGACAAGTTCTGCGTGAACTTCATGGGCGATGCGGCGTTCGGCATGACGGGGCTCGATTTCGAGACCGCCGTGCGCGAGAACCTCCCCATCTGCACCGTGGTGCTCAAAAACTCCACCATGGCGGTGGAGACCAACCACATGGCGCTCTCTCACGAGAAATACGGCACGCGCGACGTGGGCGGGGAATACGCGGACATCGCAAGAGCGCTGGGCGGCTGGGCGAAGCGCGTGGAGGACCCGGGTGAAGTCGGCGCGGCGTTCGTGGAAGCGCGGCGAAAGACCGAAGAGGGCGTGCCCGCTCTGCTCGAGTTCATCACGAACGAGGAGATGGGCTACTCCCACGCCCGCCCGTTCGGGTAGGCCCGGCCTCCTCCGCCTTACACCTCGACGACGATTTTGCCCATCTGCACGTTCGACTCCATATACTTGTGCGCCCCCACGATGTCGTCGAGCGGGAACGTCTTGGCGATGACGGGCTTGAGCGCGCCCGATTCGAGGCCGTCGTAGATGAATTTCTTCCCTTTCTCTCTTTTTTCCGGGAACTTCGTTACCTCCATAATCGTATAGCATCTGAAGGTCAGGCCTTTCTTGAGAGCCGGGAGCAGGGGTATGACCGCATCCTCGGGCGAGAGGCGGCCATACAGGAAAATTGCGCCCTGGTATGTGGCCGCGTCGGCGAGTTTGGGCAAAGACGACCCGACGACGGGGTCGAAGATGACGTCGGCGCCCGCGCCTCCCGTGATATCCATCACCGACTCCGCCAGATCCTCTTCATCCGTCACGACGACGTGGTCGGCGCCCGCGTTCAGGAGGAAATCCTTCTTGCCCGCTCCGCGCGTCGTGGCGATGACCCGCGCGCCGGTTGATTTCGCAATCTGGATCGCCGCGATGCCGACGCTGCTGCTCGCCGCGGTGAGCAGGGCGGTATCCCCTTCCCCCACCTTTCCGAATTCGACGAGCGCGCCGTATGCGGTGAAATACGGCATCCAGATGGCCGCGGCCTTAACAGGCGTCAGGTTATCCGGGTAGCGGGCGGCGGCGAACGCCGGCACGACCGCCTGCTCGCCGCACACCCCGTGCTGCACCATCGAGAAACAAGGAATCGTGCTCACGCGGTCCCCGACCGCCAGACCCTCCACGCCCGGACCCACGGCGTCTATCGCCCCGCAAGCCTCGTAACCGATGCGGGAGGGGAACACGGGCTTGTCGTGGTAGCGTCCCTCTCGAAACATAATCTCCGCCCGGTTGATTCCGAGCGCTTCCGCGGCGATGCGCACCTCGCCCTCCGCAGGCTCAAGATCAGGAACTTCCGCCACGCGGAGCACGTCCGCGCCACCCAGCTCGTCGAACAGAATCGCTTTCGGCATACCCTCATCCTCCCTCGTTCGCTCACAGAGCGGGCCCGATGGGCCACTCGATTATCGTCACCCCCAGAAACCACAGGGGTTCTATCCGGTATATCCACAAGTTCGCCTCCGTGTCTCCGCTCAGGGCGGCGGCGGATATCCACGTCCTGATCTCGTTTCCCCCGTTTCCGCCCGCATCGATCCTCGCTTGCGGCCACGCGGAGAGACCCTTCGCGTCCGCGCGGCAGAGCATGTCGATTACCTCGCGGTCCCACGCCTCGTCGATTTCGCCCTGCTCGGGGGTCCCGATCCAGTGGGAGGGCGCGCCCGTCGCCACGACGGCCACACGCTCTAGGCCCGCGTAGCCCTCTATCAATCGCCTGAGCGAGACGCCGAGCTCATACGACCGCGCAGCGGGCGGCAGGGGCGGGGCCACGGTATTTTGAAGGATTGGAACGACGGGAAGACCCATATCGCCCATCAAGGCCAGGGGCGAGACGAAGGAATGATCAAGCGTCAGTTCCCGGCACAGCAAGGGGTCAAAACCACTTTCCAGCAATCCGCGCACCAGGTGAGAGGCCAGCGCCTCGGCGCCCTCGTATACATCGCGCGGCAGAAAAGGCTCCGTCTCCACCGGCCCGAAACGAGGGCCCGCGCCGACGGCCAGGGCGGGGTATCTGTCGAGAGAAAAGGCGTGCAGATGGTCGTTTCCCAGAAGAACCAGCGCCTCGGCGCCCCTTTCCGCGATCTCCCGGGCCATCCTGCGGTAGCCGGAGAAGACCTCTTCTTTCACGTCCTCGGCGGGCATGTCATGCCTGAGTAAAAAAAGAGGCGAGTGGCTCGCCGCGAACGCCCCGACTATCTCCGCCATCCTATATCTCCCCCTCGTCGGGGCGGGGAAAGGAGAGGCCCGCCAGCGCCGCCCGGAAATCTTCATCCGATATGCTTGAGCGCATTTGCAGCACCCGCAGCAGGTAGGGGTTTACACCGAACGACCACAGCGCGCGCACGTCGGAATCTCGAACCGCCGCCAGTTCCGCGTCGGTGACGTCATACCCTTCTGCGAATTCGAGCGGATCGCGCAGGAACGCCTCGCGCTTCTCGAGGGGCTGGATGTCATGGATCAAGCGGTTCAAGGATAATTTCGGCATGGAGGAAGCCTACATAAAAAGCCCGCGAAAATAAATATCACGCAACACCTGAGCCGTCGCCCGAGGGGCAAGTCCGCCGATTCGACACCGCTGGTCGATTCCTCTCGGGCAACGGTATAATCCGGCATCTCATCGAACAAGGGGATTCAATATGGAATGCGCGCCAGACCCGGCTCTTCCGCCCGGACACGGAAAACCGGGCAAGGAAATGATGCCCGAGGAAGCGAACGGCTTCAAACTCTTGGGCCACTGCGATTTCGGCAGCCGCAACAAGGGCGACGTCATGCAGCTTTTCGTGAAGGACGACTTCGTGCTCTGCGGCCACGTGGGCATGTCCGGCGCGGGCACGAGCGTCATCGACGCCTCGAACCCCAGAAAGCCCAGGCCGTCAATCAAATCCCCGCCCCACGCAGGAAAAGCGCTTGCAGAGCAAACACGAACACGGAGAGAAGAAAAACGCCGCTAAAAAATGAACGATGAGGGGGAGGCACCCTTGCGTCCGGGCGTGATTTGACTTACATTTGCGCGCTGATTTTCATGGCGATGCAGTTTATTATAGTTTAAGACCCAAGTCCGACTGCTTGCCAATGACACAAAGAAATTCTTGACCCAGACAACAGGCCTTTCGCGAGGAGGTAAAAATGGCCGATCCAAGAGCGTTTATCAGTTTCGATTTTGACAACAACCTGACCGATAAGAACCTGTTCGTCGGCCAGATCAAGAATTCCAGGACTCCATTTTCAGCGGAAGACTGGTCTTCGAAAGAACCTCTTCCCCAATCCGTGTGGGAGAAGCAACTCAAGGAGAAGATCGGTAAATGCCACCTCATGATCGTGCTCGTCGGGAAGTCAATGGGGAGTGCCACGGGAGTCAGGAAGGAGATCGATTTCGCCAAAGCCCAAAACGTTCCATTCTTTGGTGTCTACGTCGATGGTGCTGGTACGAGCAGTACTCTTCCCACAGGTCTTGCGCGGAACCGAACCATCACGTGGGACTGGGACAAGATTGCGGATGCCGTCGACCAGATGATGGGTGAAGGCAAAAACAAGTAGGAGGCCGAGAGCATGCGACGAGCGCTAATTGTTGGAATCAATAACTACAACCAAGCCCCGCTTAGTGGCTGCGTGAACGATGCAAATGCTATGGCCGCGGTTCTTGAGACGCATGATACCGGGTCACCAAACTTCGATATCCGCCTCGTCACGTCGCCGCCGAAACACCCCACAAGGCCGAAACTACGCAGAGAGATCGAGACGCTGTTTGCGACCGAATGTGACATCGCACTTTTTTACTTTTCAGGTCATGGCTTTGTCCGTAGCGGTGATGGCTGCATCGTCACTGAGGACGCCGAGCAAAACGATGAAGGAATTTTAATGACCGAGATACTTGGACTGGCGAACAACTCTCCGGTGAAGAACAAGATCATCATTCTTGATTGCTGCTATTCTGGGAATATGGGCACGCCAAATACCGCAGATAGTGGCGTAGCGCAACTCTCCGAAGGGCTCACTGTCCTTACAGCCAGCCGAGAGTCGGAAGTGGCGATGGAACAAAATGGTGGGGGGGTATTCACCGACCTTGTTGTCGCCGCGTTACAGGGCGGGGCGGCCGACTTACGCGGGCACATCACACCGGGCTCTATCTATGCGTACGTCGACCAAGCCCTTGGTGCGTGGGATCAGCGCCCGATCTTTAAGACGAACGTCACACAATTCACCTCGTTACGCGAGGTTCAACCTCAAGTGTCGTTGGAAACGCTGCGGAAACTCGTCATCTACTTCCCGAGACCACAGGACGAGCACCCGCTCGATCCGAGCTATGAGGATACGGAGGAGGGACACGACCCGGATAAAGTGAAAATCTTCAAAGACCTCCAAAAGATGGAAGGAGTGGGGCTTATTATCCCCGTCGGCGAGGAACACATGTACTATGCCGCCATGAACTCAAAATCGTGCAGATTGACCGCGCTCGGTGCTCAGTACTGGCGCCTTGCCAACGAGAATAAGCTCTGATCTGCAAGAGATGACCCTCAACTGGCCCTACTGGGCCTACCTGCCCCTCGGCGTCCGCATTTCCTTCGTGTTGCTGCAAGAGTTCGTTAGGTGATGACCACCGCCAATACTGAAGTGATGAATGTACATCTGCGAGAAATCAGATCCAACGTTGCCCCCAAAGCGGACGCTCCGGCCCGCACAACCTGCACGAGAACCGCGCAGGTTCCCTGATCGACCGCAACCGAGTCTACATGACGTGTGTGGATACTGGAGTCAGATTTTTAGGGCCAGACCCAAGGCTCTCTATAGAAACTTTTTCGATGAAAGTGGATGATTGCGCCTTCTACCCGCTGGCTCCATGCAATTTTTCCGCTCGCCTACTTCAGTTTCTCATCAAAAAACGCCAGCGTTTTCACCCATGAATCCTCGCTTTGCTCGGCGCGGAAGCGCTCGGGGTTGTCCTCCCACTGAAAGGCGTGGCCCGCGCCGTCGTAGCGGTGAAAGACATATTCCACGCCCGCATTTTTGAGCACCGCCTCGTAATCGTCCACGTCCTGGGGCGAGGGATTCTGATCCTCGTTGCCGAAAACGCCGATGACGGGACACGCGATGTTTCCGGTAAGCTCGATGGCGGGCGGGTTGCCCTCCCCGCGCACCTCCTTCACGCCGCCGCCGTAGAAGACCGCGCACGCTGCGTAGCGCGAATCCGTGCACGCGCCCAGCCAGCTCACGCGCCCGCCCCAGCAGTGGCCGACGACCCCGATTCGGCCCGCGTCCACGCTACCCCGCGCCGCCAGGGCGTCGAAGCCCGCTTTTAGGTCGAGCGCCGTCTGCGCGTCGTTGAACTCATCGCGCTTTATCTGCATGTCGTCACTCTTGGACCACCAGTGGTAGAGAAACGGCACCGACACCGCGTAGCCGTTCGCCCGGAAGCGCTCCGCCGTCTTCACCGTGAAGGGATCGCCCTCGATTCCCTGATGGCCCGGTATGTGCTGGCAGAGCACCAGCCCCGGATGCGGACCTGCGCCCTCTGGTTCATACAGGAAAATTTCCATTTCGCTTCCTTCAACTTCGCTCATCTCGATTCGATACGACATCTCTTTTCCCCTCTTTGACAATTGTATGAAGACTTAAGTTTTCCTCACGATTACTATAAGTCATTTTAATTTCTAGGCATGGCTGAAAGCGCCACCCGCATGAAAAACTAAGCGTCCTCGAACACCAGGTTCTCAGGCTCACCCCGAAGAAAAGCCGCCACGTTGTCCACCGATATGCGCGCCTCCCGCGCAACCGCGCCCTCTGTGTGCGTGGCGACGTGCGGGGTGAGGATCACGTTATCGAGCGCTCTTAACGGAGAATCGCCCGGCAAAGGCTCATCCGGCTCGAACACGTCCAGCCCCGCGCCCGCGATGCGCCGCTCGCTTAAGGCATCGAGCAGGGCGTCCATATCCACAAGCGCCGCGCGCGAGGTATTGATCAAAAACGCCGCGGGCTTCATCTGCGCGATGCGTTCGCGGGAGATGATGCCCCTGGTTTCCGGCGTCACGTGAAGCTGAATCGTCACGAAATCAGCCCTCAGGCACTCATCGAGCGAGGCCGCGCGCGCACAGGCCCCAGCGGCGCGCTCGGCCGTCATGTTCTTCGACCAGGCGAGCACGTCCATGCCGAAACCCCGCGCCATAGGGACGACCTTGCTCCCGATGTGCCCGAAACCGACGACCGAGAGCGTCTTGCCCAGAAGCTCCACGCCCTGCGCCCGCTCCCACTCGCCCGCACGCATGGCGGGGCCTTGAAACGGGAGCCGCTTCGCCAGGGCCAAGACCATCATCATCGTGTGCTCGGCTACGGAGGGGCTCCCCGCTCCGGGCGTCACGGCGACGGAAACGCCTCGCTCAGCGGCGCGCTTCATGTCCACCGCACGGGGGCGCGTGCCCCATATGGAGATGAAGCGCAGCTTAGGGGCGGCATCGAGCAAGCCTGTGTTCTTGAAATCCGTCTGAAAGCGCACGGTCAATATGATTTCCGCTTCCAAGATGCGCTCCGCCATCTCCTCGTCATCCCGTGGCCGCCCGGTGAAATGCGCCACCTCGCCAAGCTCCTCGAGTCGCGCAAGTTGGGGCGAGCCCCTGAACTCTCCCCCGTAGTCATCTGGAATCACGATTTTCACGATCGTCTGTTCTTCTTCTCAATGCTCGTTTGCGGTCAAAACGCTCTGTCCGTTCGTGGGTTTACGCATTCATGGTATACCCCAATATGATTGACAGAACATATCGTCTCAAGTAGTGCTATGGAATCGGGCAAATCACCATCGACTTGACTCGCTTCCAGAAGGATGCGCCCAAACGCCATGATGCCGGACTTGACCCCCGAAGAATCCGAGATGGTGCGCCGCGCGCGCCGGATTGCGCGTGAGGACATTCTCCCCATCGCCGCGGCCAGGGACAGAAACTACGCGCCCGGCGAGGCGTATCCCTGGCGTATTGCGGATAAACTGGACGCCGCAGGACTCAGAACGCTCACCGTGCCCGAGAAGTTCGGCGGCTTCGGCGCGCGGCATCTGTTGCAGGCCATGGTGGCCGAAGAACTCGCCTACGGCGATCTGGGCGTCGCCGTCTCGATGGATCAGACCTATAAATTCGCGCAACTGCTCACGAACGAGACCACGCGGACGCAGCGCGATTTATACCTCGAAGACTTCATGAACGACCCGAGGGCCCTTCTCGCCCTCGCCACCACGGAGCCCCAGAGCGGAACCGACACCTTCCTCATGCACGACGAACCGCACGCCGGCCCGCGCATGACGGCGAAACGAGAGGGTGATTTCTATATCCTGAACGGCACGAAGCACTACATCTCGAACGGCGGCCTGGCGAAGTATTACTTCATCTTCGCGCGCACGGCGCCCGAGAAGAAAATGAGCGAGGGACTCACCTGCTTCCTCGTGCCGCGCGATACGGAGGGTTTCGAGATCGGAGAGGCGCACTCGAAGCTCGGCAGGCGCCTTCTGCAAAACGGCGAACTCGTGCTCAGAAACTGCCGCGTGCCTGCGCACAATCTCTTCGGCGATTGGAACGGGGGTCTCTCGATATTAAAGCGCATGTTGAGCGGCGCGCTCATTCCGGTGATGGGCCCCTCGCGCCTCGCATACGATCTCGCGCGGACTGCGGCGCAGGAGAGCGGTGCTGCGAGCGAGCAGTGGGCGCAGATGGCGCTCACGGAAATGTATATGCTGATTGAGGCGGCGCGGACGTACCTGTATTCTGCGGCCTGGCATGCGGAAATGCCGACGGACGATTCGAAACGCCGCCTGATGTCCAAGGTGTTCGCCTCCGAGGCGGGCATCAAGGTCTGCCGCATGGCGATGGAGATCTGGGGGAGGTCGGGCGCCACGTATCACGACGACAGGCCGACGCCCGAGAAATGCTGGCGCGACGTGTTGAGCTATCTGCACGGCTTCGGCACGAACGAGGCGGTGAAGCTCAAGGCCGCGCCGCTTCTGGCCCCCGCCGGTGAGGATGAATGGTAAACTGAAGCTGACGGGATTTCTCGTCACACACCCGAGAAGGAGACTGCGATGCCCTCTTACAAGAAATCGGACGCGCGCGCGTACTGCAAGGAAAACATGAAGGGAATCTGGGCCGCCATCCCCTATCCCTTCGATGAAAACGACAACATCGACGAGGCGGGTTTTCGCGCCGACATCCGCCATTACATCGACGACCTCGATATCAAGGGGTTTTTCATCGGCGGAATGATCGGTGAATTCTGGTGCTTGACGAAAGAAGAGCGCCTTCGCGGACAGGAAATCGCCTGCGACGAGGCGGGGGACGTGCCCATCATCGCGCACACCGGCCACACTTCGGCCAAAGAGGCGATAGAGCTGACCAACGCGGCGATAGAGGCGGGCGCGACTTATGCGATTCTGGCGAATCCCTATCTCGGCGCGCAGGGCATTCCCGAGCGCGTTCGCTCGTTTTTCAAGGAATTCTGCAGCAACGTGGAGGTCGGCGTGTCCCTGTTCAACACGGCGGCGTCCGGCTATTCCCTCTCGGCGCCCCTGGTCAAGGCAATCGTCGAGGACAACGAGAACCTCTGCTGCATCAAGAACGCGCAGCCCAAATACCACTGCGACGAGGTGCGCGAAGCCGTCGGGGATGACATCGTCGTGAGCGACCCGATGGAGACCCAGTGGTTCTTCAACCGCGCCTACCACAAGCAGCAGACCTACATGAGCGGCCCCGACCCGTTTCTCTTACAGCGCACCGGCAATTTAAGCATGCAGAAATACACCGACCTGATCGACGAGGGGAACCTCGAGGAAGCCTGGACCGCGCGCGAGTCCATGAACCCGATACGCCGCGTGGCCGACAAATGGCTCTGGGAGCCCTGGGCCAGGGGGGCGTTCCCCATCGCCGCGCTCAAGGACTGGATGGGCCTGATGGGCATGCACGGCGGCCCCTCGCGCGCGCCGATGATTCCCTTGAGCACGGACGAGAAATCGGAATTGACCTCGGATCTCAAGAGCGTGGGCCTCATCGACTAAATCCGGGCCGTTCCTCCTATTCTATAAGGGTTTGTGCGCATGGATTTCGCTCCCGGAGAGGCCTCTCTCGCGCTTCAGCGGCTGGCGCGCGATTTCGCGCGTCAGGAGATCGCTCCGCACACCGACGCGCTCGATCAGGAAAAAAACCCGGAAAATCGCTTTCCCGGAGCAATTCTGGAGGAAGGCGACGCCTTGGGCCTGCGCACCCTCCCCGTACCTGAAAGCCACGGCGGGGGCGGCGCCGATTTGTTGAGCCTGTGCTTCGTGGCGGAGGAGATCGGCTGGGGTGATTTGGGAATAGGCGTCATCTACGCGCAGGACTGGGCGCTCGCAAACGCCATCTCCCGCCTCTGGGAGGGGGCGGATTTCGAGGCGTTCGCGGAAAATTACACGGGCTCACACGCATGTCATCTGGCCCATGTGAAAATCGGCGAAACGCCCGCGACCGAAGACAATAGCCCCTATCCCTCGGATGCGCGCCAGGGCGCATCCGTCAGGCAAGATGGCGACGCCTGGTATCTTCAAGGCGTTGCGCGGCACGTGCTGAACGGCGCCGCCGCCGGCCTTTATCTGCTGGAATCAAGCCTTGACGATGAGAGCGAGCGTCGGATTTTTCTCCTGGAAAACCGGGAGGGCCGCGGAATCGGGGTCGCCCATCACCATGATTTGGTGGGCATGCGCTCCTGCCAGGATGTCGACCTGCGCTTTGACGACGTAGAACCCGGCCATCCAGTCGAAAGTGCTGAGGAGGAGTGGCGAGACGCGGCGCACGCCACCCGCATTCTACCGGCGGCGGCGGCGGTCGGAACGGCGAGAAAATCCTTTGAGCACGCGCGCGACCACGCCCGTGAGCGGGTGCAGGGAGGAAAACCCATCATCGAGCACCAGACGGTGGGCTTCATGCTTTGCGATAACCTGATGGAACTCGACGCCGCCAGAAGAAGCCTCCAGGCGGCGGCCTGGGCGGCGGAGCAAGGTGAGGGCGCGGAACCCTGGCGGAGTTATCTCGCAAAGGCCTTCGCCACGGAATCGTGCGAGCGCGTCGCTCGCCGTTCGATGGAGGTCTGGGGAGGCGCGGGCTATATGACCGAAGCGCCCATGGAACGGCTGGTGCGCGACGTAGTGGCCTTTTCCCACGCATTCGGCATGGGCCACGCCGCGCGCTCCGCCGCGATGGACCTGCTATAAGACGAACCGTGAATGACGCGATGATGCGAAACGATGGAGGGTGTGAAATTGACTGAGAGAATCGCCTACGTCAAGGGCCGGTTCGTGCCGGAATCTGAAGCGAACGTGTCCATCCTGGATCGGGGCTTCCTCTACGGCGACGGCGTGTACGACGCGTCGCGCACCTTCGGCGGCCAGCCCTGGCATCTAAGGGCGCACATCGACAGGCTCTATCTCTCGTGCCGCTACGCGCGGCTCGACCCCGGCATGAACGCGGACGAGATGGAAGCCCTCACGATGGAACTCATCGAGCGAAACCGCGGCGTTTACGCCGAGGGAGAGGAATTCCGCATCAACCACTGGGTGACGCGGGGGGGCGGCGTCAGCTCCGCCGCCACCCACACGCACGGGGCGCACACGGTGGTCATCTTCACCCTGCCGATGGACTATACGCGCTACGCCCACGGCTACAGAGAAGGCGTGCCCTCGGTCGTCACCGGCGTGCGCCGCATTCCGCCCGAGTGCATCGAACCGCGCGCCAAGGTGGGCAACAAGATGAACCACGTACAGGCCGAATTCCAGGCCCAGGAGGCGGGCGCGTGGCCCATCATGCTCGACATCAACGGTTTCGTGGCCGAGGGATCGGGCTACAACTGCTTTTTCGTGAGAGACGGCGAAATCCTCACCCCTACGGATCACAACTGCCTGGTCGGCGTCACCCGCACCCACGTCATCGACATGGCGAAAGAACTCGGCATCCCGGTTCGCGAAACAAACCTCACGCGCTACGATCTGCTGATCGCGGACGAGGCCTTCCACACCGGGAACAGCATCTGCATCCTCCCTGTCTCCTCGGTCGACGGAACCCCGATGGCGCACGGTGCGCCCGGCCCCGTCACCAAACGCCTCATGGACCTGTGGGCGAGCCAGGTGGGCTGCGACTGGGCGGCGAAATCCTTGGCCGCTATAGGGGACTGTTGAAAAAGTCCTGGTTTCGAGATTCGGCGTATGGGACCAAGCGGGGAGGGGGGGGCCGTAGGGACAGGTCGCGACCTGTCCTTACGAGGCAGTGCGGCTTTGTTCGTCATTCCGGCGTATGCCGGAATCCATTTGTTTTACCTTTGTTTTTATTTTCTGATTGGTTCCCGCAAATGACGGGGAGATGAAAAGCCGGAGTATTGTCATTCCACTCGGCAATGGATTCCGGCTTTCGCCGGAATGACGGCGGTGGTCAATTCCGACCGAGGGGGGGTTTCAACAACCCCTCAAGGGGTCAATCCCGACCAAGGCGGGAGGGATTGTGTTGTCGCCTCCCTCCCGAGTCGGCTACATACGCCGAATCACGAAATCAGGACTTTTTCAACAGCCCCCATAGAGGGGGAGTGAGCAAGAAACTACGCTTTTTATGCAGGATGGATAGGAATCGGAGCTTGCGTCGAAGGGTTACCGCTTCCCGCCGAAACCGGCGGAGAGATCACTGCGCTCGAGAACGCCGCCCATCCCCTCGTGCCTTGGGCCGAAGAAAGCGCCCGTGACCACCCCGGCGTCCCCGCCCGTGCGAGTGAAGCTGTTGCCGCGCACCTCGACCGAATAGCCGAGGTCGCCATCCTCCCACATCTCGCCGCCGTCGAACTCCATGCCGGTGAAATCGATTTGTCCGTCCAGGTTCGCCAGATTGACGGCGAGACGGGAATCGCCGACCACCACCTCTCCTTTAGGCGTTGCGCCCAGCAACGCGCCATTCCAGGTGGCAGTCCCCGATAATCCCTCGTTTTGCGCCAAATCCATCGGCGGCTCCGGCCCGGAGGCCCAGGGTTGCGCCAGGCCGTTCCTGAAAGCGACGCCGAAGGAAACTTCACCGCGCGGAATTTCCAGATCCCCACGAACGTGAATCGACGCCTCATCCCAGGACCCGAGATTCTCCGCTGATATCTCATCGGGCTGCATCCCGGGCCTGAATCTGTCATAAGCCGCGAGCAGCGCCTCCCGATCTATCAGGGATAGGAGAAACGGGGGCAAATTCCGAGGGATTTTGGGGTTCAGGGTGGCGTCCGGGAATCTCCCCGGATCGGTATGGCCGGAGAACCCCAGGGCGTGGATCAGTTCGTGAATGATAACGTAGACGGCTTTTTCTTCAGAGAAATATCGAACTTCCCCGCTGTCAATCAATATATGAGAAGAGTGCGCTTCCAGGGCCAGGGCTTCGTTTCGTCGTGAAATTATTTGGGATCGCGCATTGCCGACCGCACTCTGGCCCAAATCATCCTCCCCCGGCCATTGGGCCTGCGGAATGAATTCGATATAGATGCTGCCGCGCGGCACGTCTTCGACATCCACCGGATCAGGAGCGGGAGAATCACCAAACCTGATGCGCTTATCCTGAGGCAAGGCGGTGTTGATGATCTGAACGGCGCGCACCGCATAGTCGGTGAATTTCTCGTTCGTTCCCTCGACGACGCGGACGGTCGGCGGACGAGAGAACGTCGCGAGTCCTGTGACCTCGGAATGAATCGCGGACGGTCGCAGAAACGCGATGACGTCGGCGGCCGCGGCACCGTCCCGCACCGACCCCTTCGAGATTTCCACCCCATTGCGCGCACCCGCCTTGTCGAGCTCTTCGAGCGGAGGCGCAACGCCCGTTCCGATATGCAGGTTATCGCCAAAATCGAAAAGGGGCGCCTGCGCCGCCTGAACGGAGGGTTCCAAAGCGGCCTTCGGCATCATCTCCGGCGGAGCGGGCGGGGGCGTCGGCATCACCGCCGGTGGCGCGGGCGGGGGCGTCATAGCACTGCCTCCCCCGTCCCCGCCGCCGCAGCCATACAGTAAGACGATGATGAGAAAGCTCGCACGGAAGATTCCCGAGGACTTCACTTCCACCCCTTTCCGAGAGCCGAACGAACCCAGGCTTTCACGCAATGCCGACAAGGCGGCGAACATTGTACGAAGTATATAGCGAGTTTTCACCTGTTCCTATTCCCTCGTCATTCCGGCTCCTTCGCTATAGTCATTTGCCGACAATCCCGATATATTATCCGCCATCTATCACACATGTTCGCGTTTTCGCATCGCGCGCGGAGATACTCCCGGGAGGAGGTTCGCATGAAGGCCATGGTGTTGAGGGAAAAAGGAGCGCCCTTTTCATATGAAGACGTACCCGACCCTACGCCCGGGACGGGCGAGGCCGTGGCGCGCGTCATCGCCTGCGGCTCGGGCCTCACGATCCACCACGCGCGCGCGGGCCGCGTGGATATCGACTACCCCATGATCATCGGCCACGAGGTGGTGGGCGAGATCGTCGAGACGGGCGCCGGGGTCTCGAACGTGAAGGCGGGAGACGTCGTCACCTTCCACTGCTATCTCACCTGCGGCCATTGCCGCTGGTGCCGGATAAACAGGGAACCCCTGTGCGACAACATGGCCGGCTTCATCGGCAGGCACCGTGACGGCGGCTATGCCGAATACATCAACCTCCCCGCGCAGAACTACGTCCACCTGCCGGAGGGGCTGGACTACAAAACGTATCCCGCCGAGGCGGCCGTCATCTGCGACGCCATCGTCACCCCCTACAAGGTGGTGCGCCGCGCAAGGATCGAGCCGATGGAGACCGTCGCCGTCATCGGGGCGGGCGGCGGCGTGGGTATCCACATGGTCATGCTCGCCCGCTGGGCGAACGCGCGCGTCATCGCCGTGGACGTCTCCGATCAAAAACTGGCCCAGTGCAAAGAACTCGGGGCGGAGGCCACCATCAACGCCTCGAAAGACAACCTGACGGAGGCCCTTCTCGAACTCACGGGCGGCTTGGGCGTGAACGTGGCGATCGATTTCGTCTCCCATGACACCACGCTCGAAGCCGCCGCCGAAGCTCTCGACAAGGGCGGCCGCCTGGTGACGCTGGGCGGCTTCACGCCCAAGCCGTTTCGCCTCTCCGCCGGCAGCCTTTTGAACGGGGAACTCGAAGTCATCGGCAGCCGCTCGTTCACCAAGCAGGAGCTCATCGAATCACTCGAGCTTTGCGCGCGCGGAGAAGTCTGGCCCCTGGTCACGGAGATCTACCGGCTCGAAGAAGCCGAAAAAGTGCACAAACGCCTGGAAGCCGGCGCGATAACGGGCCGCGCGGCGATCGTGATGGACTGAGCGAATTTTCTCCTAACCTAAAGGCGAGCGATGGATTTCACCCTCACTAAACGACAACTCGAACTGCAAAAACTGGCGCACGATTACGCCAAAAACGAACTGAGGCCCCACGCCCACGAGCGCGAGCGCATCACGAGCCCTGCCGAGAGATTCCCCTGGGATATTCTCGAAACCGGAAGCAGGCTCGGCCTGAGAACGCTCTCCATCCCCGAAGAAATAGGCGGCGGCGGGGCCGACATACTGACGCTTTGCATCGTGGGGGAGGAGATCGGCTGGGGCGATTTGGGCGTGGCCGTCACCTTCGACCAGACCTGGAAGGTGATTCACTTTCTCGACATCGTCTGGAACGAGGCGCAGCGCGCGAAATTCCTGCCCCGATTCCTGGAGGATCACCGCTTCCACCTCGCCGTCGGCATGACGGAACCCGAAGTGGGTTCGGAAAACTTCATCCCCGAAGAAGGCCCCGGACTCGGCGTTCGCACGAGCGCCGTGCGCGACGGGGCGGACTGGATTATCAACGGCAAGAAGCACTACATCAGCAACGGGGGCATCGCCAAGCTCTACGTGCTCGTATGCCGCACCGATCCCACCGTCGGCGTCTCGCAGGGCGTTACCTACTTCATGGTGACGCCGGACATGGCGGGGTTTTCCATCGGAAAGATTCACGAGAAGATGGGCCAGCAGCTCTCCCAAAACGCGGAACTCATTTTTGAGAACTGCCGCGTTTCGGACGACTACCGCGTCACGCCGGTCGGCGGGGGCGTGGCGGCCCGCTCGGGTCCATTCTCGCGCGGCTCGGTCATCGAATCCGCCGCCACGGCCTTGGGTCCCGCCCGCGCCGCCTATGAGGACGCGCTCGAATTCGCGAAAACGAGAATCCAGGGCGGAAAACCCATCATCGAACACCAGGGCGTGGGCTTCATGCTGGCGGATTGCTTCGTCGAGTACGAGGCTTCACGACGGATGCTCCACTACGCCGCCTGGCGGGCGATGCGCGATGGCTACGACCCCAAGCTCGGCTACATGGCCAAGGCCTTCGCTTCCGAGGCAGGCTTCCGCATCGCCACGCGCGCGCTCGAGGTCTGGGGCGGGACGGGCTACATGACGGATGCGCCGATGGAGAAATACCTGCGCGACGTCATCAGCTTCCTCCACTCGGCCGGCACCAACCAGGCGCAGCGCATCCGCACAATGAAGTATTTTTAATCAGAAAACGCATATTTGCGTCGTGATTCTCATTCTCTTGGGGGCGCAAGCCCCGAAAGGCAAGGTGTAACATGAACAAGAAGATCGCCGTACTGGGCGCAGGCGCCATCGGCGGCAGCGTGTCCGCCGATCTGACCGACGCGGGTCTCGACGTCACCGTCATCGACCAATGGCCCGAGCACGTGGAGGCGATGCGGGAGAAGGGTCTGCACGTCCAGATGCCGGACCTGGACCTCAAAACGCCCGTGCGCGCGCATCATCTGTGCGAGTTGGCCTCGCTCAGGACGACCTTCGACATCGTATTGCTTATCGTCAAATCCTACGATACCCGCTGGATGTGCGAACTCATCAAACCTTACCTCAAGAGCGACGGCATATTCGTCGGGGCGCAGAACAGCATGAACAACGAGATGATTGCCTCCATCATCGGGCGCGAGCGCGTGGTGGGCTGCTGCGTGGAGCTGTCGGCGGAGATTTTCACGCCCGGCTTCATCCAGCGGAACACCCCCCGCAAGGGCACCTGGTTCGCCGTCGGGGAACTGGACGGCTCCATCACCCCGCGTGCCGAGGAGGTGCGCGACATCTTCGCTCACGTCGCCGTCACCGAACTGAGCTCCAACATCGAGGGCGCCAAGTGGACGAAGCTCATCGCCAATTGCATGACGATGGGGCCCTTCGGCCTGCTGGGACTCAAGAACGCGGAGACGAAGAAGCTGCCGGGCGTCATCGACCTTTCGGTCGGGCTCGGAAAAGAGGCGATGGCGGTGGGCGAAGCGCTGGGTTACGGGGTGGAGCCCGTGTTCGGCTTATCGTCGGATGACTTAGCGGGTTCCGACGATCAGGTGCTCGTCACGGCCATGAAGACGCTGCTCGGCCACGTGGGGCCCCGTTCGCGAACCGCCCCGATTCAGGATCACATCAAGGGCCGAAAGAGCGAGATGGAATACATCAACGGTCTCGTATCGCGCAGGGCGAGAGAACTCGGCATCCCCACTCCCTTCAACGACGCGGTGGCCGAAATCGCACGGATGATAGACGACGGCGAAATAGAGATGGGCCGCGCGAACTACGAGCTTCTCCAGGCGAAAATCGCCGAATCTGTTTAGAGGAATGTATTCCACCTCACCCATGAGGATGCGCGATGCCCTTTTATCGCTGGGACGACATGAAAAAGCGCAACATCGTCTCCACCACGGATTCGGAGGGCAGCATGATCCTGGGCGCGTTCACCACCCTGACGCGCCAGGAACAGCCGCCCGGAAAGGCGACCCGACCGCACAGCCACGGCTGCGGGCAAATCATCCACATATTAGAGGGCGTCGGCTGGTTCCGTGTCGGGGAGGAAGATAAAACCTTGGGCGCAGGCGAGGTGGTCCACATCCCCTTGGGCGTGGAGCACGAACTCAAAAACCCGGGGCGTGACGTTCTCGTCTATCTGTCTTTCAAGAACCGATCCGAAGACTGGCCGCCGAAAGAAGCACTTACAAACCAGGCGGAGGGAGGACAACCCGCGAAGCCGGATTGAGTGAAAATTCCGGACGCGCGCCGGTAATCAGGAGAATTTCTACAAGGAGAAACCAGCCATGATCGATCCTTTCCGCATGTGCGCCGTGCCGCGCGTGCGCTTCGGCAGGGGGGAGGCCGCCTCCATCGGCGCCGAAGCGAACAGACTGGGCATGAAACGCCCCATGCTGCTCGCAGACCCCGGGCTTTCCGGGGCAGGCGTGCTCACCTCCGTGACGGAGGGCCTCGATGAGGCGGGCGTCCAATACCGCCTGTATGAGGAGGTGGAACCCAACCCCTCGGACCCGAGCATCACGCGCGCCCAGGCGTTTTATGAGGCGAACGATTGCGGCGGAATAATCGCCGTGGGCGGGGGAAGCGCCATCGACACCGCCAAGGCGATGGGGGCGCTCCTCGCAAACGGCGGGAGGATAAGCGATTACTACGGCGCGGACAAGGTGGAAAAATCCATTCCACCCTTCATCACGGCCCCGACCACGGCGGGCACGGGCAGCGAGGTGACGCGCGCCTCCATCATCACGGATATCGAGCGCGGCGCCAAATCGAGCATTCACAGCGACGCGCTCTACGCCGACGTGGCGGTGGTGGATTCCTCTCTTCTGGCGACGCTGCCCAAATTCTTCGCCGCGGGCGCGCTGATGGACGCCTTGACCCACGCGGTGGAATCGCTCGGCTCCCCGCGCGCGACCCCCTGGACGCAGGCGCTCTGCTTCCAGGCGGTCGGCCTGATCGGCCAGAACGCGCGGCGCTTCGTCGCCGACCCCGCAGACCCCGGCGCCGCCGACCCCCTGGCGCTGGGCGCATGCCTCGCGGGCGCTTCGTTCACGAACACGGGACTGGGCATCGTGCACGGACTGACGCATCCGGTCTTTAACTTCTTCGGCGGCCACCACGGCACCACCAACGGAATACTCTTGGCCCCCGTGATGCGCTTCAATCTGCCCGTCATGCGGGAGACCTACGCCCGGCTGGCCCCGCTCCTGGCGAACCCGGATGAGGGAGCGGACGATACGCAGGATGCGGAACTCGCGGTCGAGCGCGTTCGCGCCCTGGCGGACGACATCGAGATACCCGAATCGCTCGAGGCCATCGGCGCAAAGGAAGAATACCTGGAGCGCATGGCGCACGAGGCGGCCGCCAGCACCACGGTGGCGACGAACCCCGTGCCCGCCGATGCGGAGGACATGAAGCGGATTTATCTGGAGTTGATGTAGGTTTACCGGCGGATCAGGGCGCCCAGCGGCGCGCTTCTTCCCTGATTTGTCTTGCCTTCTCGGTTCCTTCCATCACGAGATTCTCGGACGGCGGGCTGCCGCTGAATTTCTCGTTGCGCCAGCAATGGTAGCGAAGCGCTTTGGGATATGGCGTCAGGTCCATCGCCTCGAAATAAGAGGCGGGCACATCGCCGGGTTTGTGGGGGTCCATCCTGTCTTTCTCATAAATCATCATGCGCTTGATGACGCGCCACCGCCCGTCTCTTCGCTCGAACAAATCCACCACGCTGCTCCAGGTCGAGAAGTCGAAGTCATAGCCGTCCATCGCCCGCCTTTGGTGCAAGGTGAGGTAATACTCACAAACCCCGCGCTCACCATCCACACGGACGCGCACATTGCCCGCAATGTGTTTCTGGGTGTCATCGGCGTGATGGCCGTGCATCATATCCCTCGATTCCGTGATGAACGCATGCGCATTGCCCATGAACCACGAGGTGGTGATGTCCGCATCCGGGTGAAAACAATCCAGCAGACCATCCCAGTCGCCCGCGTCCCGGCAGACGTGGGAGAACATGCACACCTCCATCATCTCGAGTTTATCCGCCGCCGCGCGCAGCCTCGCCTCATCGCTCATCTATCGTCTCCTTTTGCGGGCCTCGCCCACACTCAAATAATGCGCCTTGTCTCCATTTCCATCCTATAAAACGGTTCGCTCACCGATGGCGGGTTCTCCATACCCCAGGCCGGGCAACTCCCAGGCGCCAGCGCCACTTGGATTTTGCTCTCCCTGGATGTTCGCGTCGATCACGTAGGGACGCTCGGCCTTCACCGCCTCGTCCACCGCCGCACTCAAATCGGCCGCCTTGTCCACCCGCACGCCCGTGATGCCTGCGGATTCGGCCATGGCGGCGAAATCGGGATTATACGGCGTGGCGGAGGCGTGCTCCTGAAAATCGGTAGCCAGTTCCCGACCGCCCAGATAGCCGCGCTGAAGTCCCCGGATGGAGGCGAAGGCGTAGTTGTTCCAGACGACCCAGACGGCTGGGATGTCGTATTCCACCGCCGTCATGATGGCGCTTACGTGCATGGCGAAAGCGCCGTCTCCGCATACGGCGACGCAGGGTCTCTCGGGCGCGGCCAGCTTGGCCCCGAGCACTCCCGCGACTCCGAAGCCCATCGCGCCGAAGCCCATCGAGCCGATGAGCGATTGCGGCCCCTTGGGGCGGCAACACTGAATCAGCCAGTTGTGGTGGACGCCGACGTCGCTCACGATAATGGCGTCATCGGGCAGGGCCTTGTCGATTTCATAAGCCGCCCGCTGGGGGTGCATGGGTTCGGTGTCCTCGCGGTAGCCGGGAGCCGTGAACTCCTCCCATTCGTTTCGCCAGCCGTCAATCTTGCGAAGCCACGCCTCCCGCGCCTCTGGAATTTCCACGCTCTCCTCAGCCCCGAGCGCTTCACTCACCTGATCGAGAAAAACGTCCACGTCCGCCATGAGGCCCAGAGCCACGGGGTAGTTGCGCGCGATTTCCTCGGGGTCGATATCCACGTGAATCAGCTTCGTGGGCGGAATGTTGAACGAATAACCGGGCAGCCAGCTGCTCGAGGTGCGATCGTCAAAACGCACGCCGAGCGCGAGCAGAACGTCGGCCTGCCGTGCTGCGTGATTCGCCGGATAGGTTCCGTTTCTCGCGATGAGTCCCAAAGCCAGGGGGTGTTTCGCGTCGATGGCGCCCATCCCGCTCGCCGAGCACGCCACGGGAATTTTCAGTCTTTCGGCGAGCGCGACCATCTTCGCGGCGGCGCCGGCGTATTTCACGCCCTGGCCCACGAGAATCACGGGCCGCTCGGCGGAGGAGAGCATCGCCGCCGCCTTTTTCACCCCTTCGGGGTCCGCTCCGCAGCGACAGGAAATGTTGGCGTTCCACTCGGAGGCTTGCGGCATCTCGACCTCGGTTTCCTCCTTGAAGATGTCGAAAGGAACGTCGAGCACGACGGGGCCGCGCCTGCCCGTCATCATCGTCTTCCACGCCTGGCGCGTGAACTGCGGCACCATTTCCGCCCGCGTGGGCTGATACACCCGCTTGCAGTAAGCCTGCACGGTCGAAGGGAAATCCGCCTGGTAGTGGCGGTAGGTCTCCTGAAACGCCCCCCGGTTGAACTGGTTGGTGGGAATGTTGCCCGTCACGGCCAGAAACGGAACCGAATCGAAAAAGGCGTTAGCCAGAGATATCGGCATGTTCGCCGAACCCGGCCCGCAGGAGGTAAACGTCGCCACCGGCTTGCCCGCCACCCGGTAATACACGTCGGCCATGAAGCCGCACAGCGACTCATGGCGCACCGAGAGGGTCTTGATCTCATCGGCGCGCTCATGAAGCGCATCCAGAAAACTGATGTTCCCGTGGCCGCACAGGCCGAAGACATAGGGAACATCTTCCTGAATGAGATAATCGACGATGATTTGGCCACCATTCATACGGGTCAAAATAAGACTCCTTCGGGAAAAACAGGGGAAATAATCAGGGACGCATCACGCAAAACGCCCACTGGCGATGCAGGATAAAATCAAAATAGAGAGAAAACGAGGATATCCCAACCTACCAGCCTAGCGGCTCGTTCTCCATAATGCCGAGCGCTTCCAGCGTCTTTCTCGTGTGAGCCTTGGCGTCATCGTCCAAGGGTAGAATGGGTTTTCGGGTCTCGCCTACGGGCCTACCCATGAGCTCCATCGCGTATTTCACCGTCGCCGGGTAGTTCGTCTGCAGCAATTTCAAGAGCACGCCCATTTTATATTGGAGGGCGCGCGCGCTTTCATATTCTCCCGAGACGCAGGCGTCGAACAGGGAGAGAACCAGACGGGGCGCAACCTCGCCGCAATTGGAAAACGAGCCCGAGCCGCCGACGGGAATCGACGTGAGAAGCCATTCTATTCCGGTGAACACCGAAAAATCCGATCTCGCGGCGGACGCTATGCGGCACGCGCCCGTAAAGTAGTTCATGTCGAAACTGGCGTCTTTCAAGGCGTGGAGGTTCGGGAGTTTTTCGACCATCTCTTCGAGCATGTCGTGGGAGATGGTCACCTGAAGCCTGGGATTGTTGTAGGCGATCATCGCGACATCCATGCATCTTCCCAACGTCAGGAAATAATCCAGATGGGCCTCTTCCTCGGGCGCCCAGTGATAGGGCGAGAGCACGACGATTCCCGTTGCGCCTATCGCCTCGCTGTGCCGCGCCAAATCGATGGAATTGTCCGGTCCCGAAGCGGTCACGTTCACGAACACGGGAACGCGGCCCGCGGCGGCTTTCACAAGATGCCGCGCCAGTTCCTTGCGTTCGTGTTCACTCAGATTCAAGGACTCCCCGATGTGCATGGGATGAGCGATGAAGGGAAATCCCTGTTCAACCAGAAAATTGATTTGCCTCTCGAAGGTGTCGTAATCAACGCCGCCACCTGGTTTGAACGCCGTCGTGGGCGCTCCCATGATGCCTTTGAGCTTCATCCGGCCTCCCTCCTTTTGGGTGAAGCCAGTTCCGAACCGCAAGGAACGGCTTCCTCGTTACGAATCAGATGAAAACCCCGGTATCCCGCCTCCACGATTTCCGCGCATTTTTTCGAATACACGTCGAACCCGGAGATGTAGGGCATAAACACGCGCGGCTTGCCCGGTATGTTCGCCCCCAGATACCAGGAGGTGCACAGATATCGAATCGTCTTGGCGGCCTCTTCGTTGTTGTGCGCCACCCAGGCGTCTTCCGCTTCGAGAGAGGCCTCGATGGACTTCATCCCCTTTTCGCGCAAATACACGAGGCACGCGCCTATCCACTCGACGTGATGGTCGATGGAAGTCTGCATGTTCGTCAAAACCGAGGGGCTTCCCGGACCCGTGATGGTGAACAGATTCGGGAACCCCGCCGTCATAAGGCCGAGATACGTGCGGGGGCCCGCCTTCCATTTGTCCTGTATTGTGCGCCCGCCGCGACCCCGGATGTCGATTCTGAGCAGGGTGCCCGTCATGGCGTCATAGCCGGTGGCCAGGACGAGCATATCGATGTTATACAGCCGCCCCGCCGTCATCACTCCTTCTGGCGTTATCCTCTCGATGGGCGATTCGCTCACGTCGATCAGGTGGACGTTCGGGCGGTTATATATCTCGAAATACTCCGTGATCACACAAAGGCGTTTGCATCCGATGACCGTCGTGGGGCAAAGGAGTTCAGCGGTTTTGGGATCCTTCACGATTTCCCGAATCTTGTTTCGCACGAATTCGCCCGCCGTCTGGTTCGCCTCTTCGCTGTAGCGCAAGTCCGTGAAGGCGGAGAGAAAGGGCAGACCCCCGTGCGCCCAGCGTTTCTCGAATTCGCGCTCGCGTTCTTCTTCACTGACCTCCAGAGCCGCCTTGTCGCTGAACGTCTGGTCGAAACCGGTGGCCGATTGCTTGGCTCTCGTTCTGATTTGCGGGTAATTCGCCTTCACCTCGCGCACCCGCTCCGGATTGATGGGACCGTTGTGCGCGGGCACCGCATAGTGCGCAGTCCTTTGAAAGACGAACAATTCGTCCGCTTCGCGCGCGATGATGGGGGTGGACTGCATGGCGGATGAGCCCGTGCCGATGACGCCCACGCGTTTTCCCGAAAAATCCACCTTTTCATGCGGCCAGAGTCCGGTGTGCAAAACGGGGCCGTCAAAATCGTCGAGACCCTCGAAAGCGGGAAAATTCGGAGAGGAGAGACACCCGGTGGCCATCACGCAGAAGGTGGCCGAAATTCGCTCGCCACCGTCGGTCTCGACGACCCAATGGCTCGCATCCTCATCATATACGGCGGAGGCAATTCGCGTGTTGAAGACAACGTCCCTTCTTAAATCAAAGCGTTCGGCCACATGGTTGATATAGCGCAGAATTTCCGGCTGGCTCGCGTAGCGCTCCGCCCACTCCCATTCCTGCTGTAGTTCTTCGGAGAACTGATAGGAATACTGAACGCTCTCCGTGTCGCATCGCGCGCCCGGGTAGCGGTTCCAGTACCAGGTGCCGCCCACGTCGCCGCCCGCCTCGTAGACCCGCGCCCTGAAACCGCGCGAGCGCAGCCTGTAGAGCATGAAAAGCCCGGCGACGCCCGCGCCCACGATGAGGGCGTCGAGGTCCGTTTTCGCCTCGTTTTTCAACCCAAAACCCCTTTACCGGTTATCTTTCAGATAGTTAGCAAAACGCATCTATTCATTTATTTATCGAAAAACATCGTGAATTTATCTAATTTTATCGGATTTTTCAGTAATTCGGAACCGGGGGCGGGGGATTTGGCCTGAAATCCGCTCAGGGATGATAAGGGAACGCCCCGAAACGCCCGAGCGGGAAATGCGGAGAATTGCGCTGCGCAAAACAGTTCATCGATTTATGCCTTGGTCGGCCAAGCTGAATCGATTCGGTGGACAAATGCGGGGAAATGCGCCGCGTGAACCATCCACTGACTTACCGTCCCTAACGACGCTGGCGGAATCGACCAGGCCGGCGAATGCGGGCAAATGCGCACGAGAGAATCGGCGGGACGCGGGAGTGTTTTCAGGATACTTCTCCCTCATTTTCCCGAAAAGGCGTTGCGAAAATCGGGCGTCGCCCATAGTATTCCCGAATCGTTTGAAACCGAATAACCGCTCCCTCCGCCGGGAGAGGCGAGCCGACACGAGAGGATACGAAAGGATGCGTCATGGAGGATAAGACCGGGGCGTTTCGCCTGGAAGAAGCGAGCATCGAGGATTTACACGCGGCGATTCGCGCCGGGCGCGCCACCTGCGCACAAGTCGTGGAGCGCTACCTGGAGCGCGTCCGCGCGTATAACGGCGTCGCCAGCATGCTCGTCACCGAAGACGGCGCGCCGGTTACCGAAGCTGCGGGCGCGATGCGGGGCGGCTCCCCGCTTCGCTTCCCGACAGAGACGGTGAAGGCCGCGGACGTACTGCCCGAACTGGACAAATACAAGGGGCCGCCGCTCGAATTCGGGCGCATGGAGGCCACCGCGTCCGACCCCGGCGTCCAGCAGCAGTACGGCATGATCGTCGGTATCCCGAACGCGGGCCAGGTGAACGCCCTCGCCACCCTGAACATTCGCGGCGAGCGTTCCGTCACCTGCCGGGGCGATTTCGACAGGCATCCCTCGGAAGGCCCGCTGCCGCCGGGCGCGCCGCCCATGTGCGAAGTCTTTCGCCACTACCCGGACGCATTAGAGCGCGCGGCGGAGCTTGACGCCGAATACGGCGCGAACCTCGACCTCGAGAAAATGCCGATGCACGGCGTGGCGTTTTCTTTCAAGGATCCCTTCGACACCAGGGACATGCGCTCCACGGGCGGGGGCGACGCCGCCTACGACATCGATTTTCCCGCGCGCGACCACATCCTCGTCGAGCAGCTCAGGAACAAGGGCGCCATCATCTTCGCCAAGGCCGTGAGCACCGAATACAACGGGCGCGCGGGCGATCCGGGCGGGCGGCACGAACCCGAGAAGGTGCTGCCCTCCGTCCTGGGCTATCAGCGAAGCTCCTGGGGCGGAAACCCCTCGAACCCCTACGACACCACGCGGGCGGCATCTCTGGGTTCGAGTTCGGGTTCCGCGCTTTCGGTGAGCACCAACATGGTGATGGCGAGCCTGGGCGAGGAGACGAGAGCCTCCTGCCGGGGGCCGTCGAACCACAACGCCGTAGCGCTCATTCTGCCGCACAAGGCGATGCTCGGCTTTGACGGCGGGGCCATCGGGGCGGACATCTACTGCGACAGGAGCGGCATCATCACGAAATCACTCGCAGATTGCGCCAAAGTTCTCGACGCCCTGAAAGACCCGGTGAACGGCTATTACGACCCGCGCGATCCGTTCACGACGGTGCCGCGCTCCTCCGTTCTGGACACCCCCTACGCATCGCATGTGAGAACGAGCGGGGAGGCGGGCGCGCTCGAGGGGATGCGCATCGGGGTCATCCGCGAGTCCATGGTCTATCCGAGGGGTTCGAAATCAGAGGAACCCATCGTCAACGCGGCGGCGAGAGAGATGAAGGAGGTACTCGGCCAGAAACTCGGTGCGAAACTCCTCGAATCCACCGACCCGCTCTGGGCGGGCGACCCCGAGATCGAGACGATGAAGACGGATTTCCGGCGCGCGCTCGCCAGGCTCATCCCCGTCTTCATGCCGGACATCATGTTCCGCTTAACGCCCGAGGGCGCGCCGCTCTTCAGGGAGTTCGCCGAGGCCATCGTCCCCACCGAGTTCGCGCCGGGCGTCGTCTTCGGCTCGGGCGACGTGCAGCCCATCGACTACATGCTCGACATGGGCGAGGGCGGAATCGAGCAGCCTGAAAACTTGGACCTCGCCACCGTGCAGCAGCAGGAACTCGCCATGACGTTTCGCTACCACATCCACCAGTACCTCTCGCGCCGGGCCGAGGACTGGGAGGCGCGCGGATTCAGCGAGACCATCACCGGCTTTCCCGAACTGAACGCGCGCTCTAAATTCTGGGGCGACGACCATCGCGCCGCCTTCAGGAATTGGGAGGAAGTCGCAGACCCGCGCAATCCCCACGGCGGCAGGCAGGGGGTGAACGAGCGCATCATGCTGCGCGAGCTTTTGCGCCGCGTGGACATGATGGTGATTCTGGAAAACAAGCTGGACGCCCTCGTGCGCCTGCACACGCCGTTTCCGCCGGCCATCATCGGAGGAGCGGTCCAGCCCGGCCTCCTGTTGAACTCACGGCCCGAATCGCAAAGCGGGCCGAACGCGGGGCTGACCGAAGTGCTCGTGCCCGCGGGCTACGTGCGCACGACTTATGATCCGGTTTTCGAGCTGAGCGAGGATGGTACGCGGTTCATCTCCGTTCCCAACGATCAGGCCGCCACAATCCCCGAGCCGGGTCTGCCGTTTTCTCTCGTGTTCCGCGCCGAACCCGGCAAGGAGGACGTACTGCTCCGGATCGCCTCGACCTACGAGGCGGCTTCCAAGCGCCGCATCCCCCCGCCCGATTTCGGCCCGCTGTAGGACAGGCGGAATCGCTCGGGCATTTTTTAGGGGGATGAATGCAGGATAACGATCAGAAGTGATCTCACGCCGTAGGGGCGGACCTGCGTGTCCGCCCAGTTTCCTTTTTTGGCCGTCATTCCGGCGAAAGCCGGAATCCATTTTTTGCCTTTGATTTTATTTTCTGATTGGTTCGCGCCAATAACGGGGAGATGAAAAGCCGGTGTATTGCCATTCTGCTTGAGAATGGATTCCGGCTTTCGCCGGAATGACGAACAAACCACCACTTCTCATGCACGAACTCTCGGGCCGCATGTATGCGGCCCCTACAGAACCATTATTGTCCAATGTTTTTTGTAGGGGTCGCATAAATGCGACCCGCCTTTTTTGAAGGGGCGGTTCTCGGTCTGTAGGGCTACATCTCCCCGGTGTCACTATACGTACCGCGGTACATCCCTCCTAAGCGCCCCTCGCTTCGAGCGTCGGTATTCCGCTGACATCCACCGAACGTTCCGCGCGCGCCAGATCGTAGTTGCGCTGGAGGTTGACCCAAAAGCCCGAACCGTTGCCGAAGAGCTTGCCGAAGCGAACCGCCATCTCGGCGGTAACCGGCTGCTTCTCGTTCAGGATGTCGTAGAGCGTCTGCCGGGAAATGCCGAGGGCCGCGGCCACCGCCGTCTTGCTCACCCCGAGGGCGGGCAGGACGTCCTCACGCAGGATTTCCCCCGGATGCGCCGGGTCGATGGAAGGGTGTCTCTCGATCATCAGTGATAGTCCTCTATGTCCACGTCCGCCGCGCCGTCGTCGTCCCATCCGAATGTGACGCGCATATTGGCGCTCAGGCGAACGGCGTAGCGCCCCGCCTGTCAAACACGACCAATGCGGGAGGGTTTGCCTTTCAACGGATGAAAGTATGAGCCGGGATAGTTCATCTGCTGCGGCCTCTCGGCGGCTTCAAGCGCCGACAATATCCGTCGCAACTTCCGTATCCAATCGGCGTTCAGGCCCTTCGCCTGTCCTCTTGTCCAATAATCCCGAAGGCCCTTGTGCCGAATGCTCCCAATCATTGACGCAAGCTAACCGTAGGCGGCAGAATTGTCAAGTAATGGCTTACAAATACTTTCGGACCGCAGAGCGGCCGACGCGCTTCACACCCCCGCCCGATTTCGGCCCGCTTTAGGAGCAGCTGGAGAGCCACCCCTGTCAAACCACTGAGTTACAGAATCACTCCCCCCTTGAGGGTGAAACCCGACTGAGGAAGGAGGGTTTCCCGATTGAAGAATGAGGGATTGTCGGTGAGACAAGGGCGCAAGCCCGCAAGCGAACCGGTGGGGGTCAATCGCGACCGAGAAGGAAGCGATTGCTCCTTTTTAAGTCAGGCAGCCCCTCCTTCATCAGTCGCGATTGACCCCCCTCCGCATCAGCCTTCGCACAAAGCGCTCGGCTTCTGCGACAATCCTTCCCTCTTCGGTCAGAATTGACCCTCAAGGGGGGAGTGATTTTGAAAGCCGCGTTTTGATCAGCCCCTCATTGGGTGGAAACGACCCTCAAGGGGGGAGTGATTCCCAATCTCTCATCCGTAGCCAACCCTCCCTCCCCGGTCGGATTTACCGATTGAAGAATGAGGGAATGTAGGGACAATCTCCCGTGGTTGTCCCTCGCCAGGACAGGCACGGGGGCCTGTCCCCACGGGAAACCCCACGAATCACAATGAAAGCGTAGGGTCAGACATATCTGTCTGCCACCCCCGTGGTCGCCCTTTTTCGCCTTTGCTCGTCATTCCGGCGCATGCCGGAATCCAGCGACTTTGTTCTTGTTTTTGACTCTTCGGACTATCGTTTTCAGTAGTCGTCCTACGATGTTGGTAACCGCATCGGTTCTGGCCAACCTGTCGGTTGTCACCAGCCTCCGCCGGAATAACGGCGATTCAGGTATCAATTTGCAGGGGCGGTTCGCGAATTGTGGGGCAGACCCGAGGAGGGGCCGCCCCTGCGTAAGAGAAAAACGCACATCCCCTTTCCCTTAAAACTTTCTGAGCGGCGTCGCCTCCCGGCCGAAAAGCGTTTTTCTGGCGACGTTCCAGATTTCGAAATGCGTCTTCCTTAAGACTTCCGGCGAATCCGCCAGCCGGCGGACCAGCGCGCCGGGGCCTGTGAGCCGCGTGCAGCCGCCCGCCAGACCCGCACCCCGCCCGATACGGGCCGCCGCTGATAAAGACTGCCCCCGCGAAGCGCCAAAAGAAGGGGTAGCAGCTTTGGCTCGAGGCGCTTCGCGAGACCGAGGGCAGCGCGTCTTCTTTTCTTTCGATTCTTCGATCCTAGTTGTGCGACTTCCGCCTGGATTGCCGGTGAAAACGTTTCGGTTTGCGCTTCTCCCCTTGCGGCCAAGCCAAAGCCGAGCGCGAAAACCAGAATAAGGACGCGAGATAATTTTTCCGCGCCAATCAACTTCTTGCGCTTCATTCTTCCAATCTCTCTTTCATATATTCGTTACAACGGCCGCCTCGTGCGGCCAGAAAACAAAATGAACACTGAAAATCTCCGTTGACGGGATAGAAATATAGAGGGGTTTCTTTACGGGAATCTTGCAGTTCGGTTAAATTGTCGTTTCTGTTTTGTTTCGCCCATGTTTCGAGGATTGGCCACTTCATGACCATCACGCACACCATCAAGCTCCTGAGAACCAGGCGACCCCCCAGCCCTGAGACGCGCCCCGCACCCCCGGGGAGGCCGCCAAGATGGCTTCCCTGAGCCGCCGGCTCGCGAGGTGGGCGGCGGGGCTTCGCTTTGAGGATCTGCCGCCCGGTGTCGTCGATCGCGCCAAGGGCGTTACCCTACAAGCCATCGGTTCCGCTCTTTTGGGTTCAAGAACCGAAGACGGGCGAAGAGCCGTCGCCCTCATCGCCGAGGAGGAAGCGGGCGTTCATGGGGGCGCGACCATCATGGTGAGCGGGGCCAGGGCGACGAAAGGGGGCGCGGCGTTTGCCAACTCCGAGATGGCCCTGGCGGGCGGCAAGTGGGACACGTTCCGCATGCTCACCCACCCGGGCGCCGGCATCATCCCCGCCGCCTTGGCCTCTGCGGAAACGCGGAGCGCCTCGGGGGCGGATTTTCTGACGGGAATCGCCGCGGGCTATGAGGTCATGGAGCGCCTCGCGTCCGACTTCATCCCCACGGTGATGTCGCGCGGTTTTCATGCGGGCCCTGTTTTTGGGATTTTCGGGGCTGGTGTCGCCGCCGGGAAAATCATGGGCCTGAACGAGGAGCAGTTGAACAGCGCCATCGCGCTCTGTGCGAGTCTCGCGAGCGGAAACCTCGAAGGCCCGCGCAGCGGGGGACAGGCGTTAAGAGAGGGCGGTGCGGTGCGCAACGCGCTCCTCGCGGCGGCGCTGGCCGAGCGGGGCCACGTCGGCGGGGAAACGGTGCTCGAAGGCGAAGCCGGTTTTTACCACGCTTATACGGGAAACAACGAGGGCCGCCTCACGTACAGCTTCACGGGCGATACGAGGACGAGCTTAGGTAAAATCACCGCAAATCTCGGGGAGGAGTGGCTGTTTCTCGAAACGCTGTTTCGTATCTATTCCGCCTCGGGCTACAACTTGGCGCACATCGACGTGACGGCGAAGCTCTGCGAGGAGAACGATATTCGCCCTGAGGAGGTCGAGCGCGTGGAGACTCTCGTGAACTGGCTGGAGACGCAATACCCGAGCCCCGCCTTCGCGAACCGGCGCGAGGACGGCGCGGCGCGTCCGGGCGGCACGCATTACTACGCGGCGTTCGGCGTCGTGAAGCGCGGCTATCCGCTGCTGAACAAGCCCCCCGGCGAGGACGACCCGCCCGAGGTGCTCGATATGATGGAGCGCGTGAGAATCATCCCCTCACGCGAGATGGGGCTTTTCGCTCCCGAGGTGAGCATCTACACGAAAGAGCGGGGAGTCTTCACCAGACAGGCCACCGGGCGGGAGTTCATCTTCAGCTTCGATGAACTCGCGAACCGCATCGGGGGCATCGCCGCGGGCCTCCCCATACCGGAGTCGCGCTACGCGCAACTCATCGAAACCTGCCGCGCTCTGGATGCGGAGGAGAAAGCGGAAAAACTCATCCGCCTCACCGTGGCGGGAGATTAGGGCGTCTCCTGGAACCACCCTACCAGAGCGTCTCCGACGCAAGGGCCGCGCCCTCGGCGAGGGCGGCCATTTTCATCCATACGATGCGGCGATCCACCTGGACGCGGCCGGCGAAGGTGCCGAAACCGCAATCGACCCCGGCTATCACGTTCTCGCGCCCCACCGCCCCGGCGTAGTTCACGATGCGCTCCGCCACCAGTTCTGGATGCTCCACGAAGTTGGACGTCGAATCGATCACGCCGGGGATGATGCTCTTGCCCTCGGGCAAGTCGATTTCGCGCCACACCTTCCACTCATGGCCGTGGCGGGGGTTCGCGCCGGGGAACGAGACGGCGCAGGGGCGTCCCTTGAGCACGACGTCGATGATGTCCTTGAGCGGAACGTCCTCATGGTGCGGACCCAGCGTGCTGCCCCAGCAGATGTGCATGCGCATCCGCTCGGGCGCGATATTACGCACCGAGTGGTTCAGGGCTTCGACGTGCATCTCGATTTCCTTGCGAAAATCCGCGAGGCTCAAATCGCGAAACACGGTGTGGCGGCTGAGCGCGAGGTCGGGGCAGTCGAGTTGCAAGAGCAGGCCCGCATCCACGATGGCCTCGTATTCGCGGCGCATCACGTCTGCGAGGGCGAAAATGTATTCCTCCTCGCTCGGGTAATGGAGGTTCCTCAAATAGCGAGAAATCTGCCCCGGCGAAGGCGAGGTCATGAACGCCTCCTCCGTTTCGGCGCGGCCGAGGGCGCTCTTTGCGCGCTCGATGTCCACCTGGGCGGCGGGCCAGTCCTTCCACGCCACGGGGCCGGAGCAGGCCGGGCGGTTCTGAAGGGGCGAGGCGAACTGAGAGAGTATCTCGGACAATTCGGGGAAACCCTCTTCGCCCGTGCCGAGCGGAGGCGAACTCGGCCCCTCGTAACCCGTCAGCCTGTGCTTGACGTGGGAGGTGTAATCGGGCCGGCCCTGCTCGCCGTCGTTGATCACGTCGACCCCCGCCGCCGCCTGTTTCTCCACGACGTCTTCTATCGCGCGCGCCACGGCGGCATCGAGAGCGGCGGAGTCCGCGCCACCCTCCTCCTGGGCCAGCAACAAATCGACCACCTCCTGGGGGCGCGGCAGGCTCCCCGTGTGGGTCGTGAGTATTCTCTCGGTGCTCCGTTTCATGGTTCGGTGCCTCCCTCCGTACGGCGAAAAGAAATGGCTGATCAGGCGGAACCCTGTTTCTTCAAAAGAGAAGTTCTTTTCAGAAAAACGCTGATGAGATAGATCAAGCCCAGAACCAGAAACACCAGGCTTATCGGCTTGCGAAAGAAAATGCCGGGGTCGCCGTCCGAGAGGATGAGCGACATTCTGGCGTTTTTCTCAAAAACCGGACCCAGAATGATCGCCAGCAACAAGGGCATGATCGGATAGTGGAACTTTTGCATGAAAAAGCCGAGCAGCCCGAAACCAATCATCAGGAATACGTCGAAAAAGCTATTCTGAAGCGCGAACGCCCCGATGACGCAGAACACCGCGATGCTCGGGAAAAGCAGCCCCGAAGGCACGCGCAACACCTGGACGAACAAGCGTATGCCGAGCAGCGCGATGATGATGGTCAGGAACAAGGCGATGAAAAAAGACCCGAATATCGAAAACACGAAACCGCCGTGGCTCTCGAACAGGAGAGGCCCAGGCGCGAGCCCCTGGATGGTGAGCGCGCCGAGCATCACGGCGGTCACGGGGTCGCCGGGGATTCCCAGCGTGAGCATCGGAATCATCGCGCCGCCTGTCATGGCGCTGTTGGCGGCCTCGGGCGCGGATACCCCCTCGAGCTTTCCCTCCCCGAACGATTCGGGTTCAGGCGAGCGGCGCTGCGCCGTGTTGTAGCTCAGCACGGCGGCGACGGCGCTTCCCGTACCCGGCAACAATCCGATGGTTGTCCCGATGAGGGAGGATTGCGCGAGCGTCTTCCAGAGACCGACGAAGATACCCGGCGAGGGCAGCAAATCGCGCAGGCGCGTCGAGAAATCCGGCAAGGAGACGGCGGAGCCGCGCATGCCCGAGATGATCTCGGGCACCGCGAAAAGCCCTATCATCACAGGCAGAAAAGAAACCCCCTGTTGAATCTGCACGACGGAAAACGTGAAGCGCGGTATCGAATCGATGGGGTCCATGCCGACGGTGGAAAAACTCAAGCCCAGCACGCCCGAGATGAGCGCCTTGCTCATCGAGGTTTGCGCGAATCCGCAGATGAGGCAAAGACCCAGCAGGACCAGAGACGCCAGTTCCGGCGCGCCGAATTTCAGGGCGAAATCCGCCAACTGGGGCGCGATGGTCACCAGGCAGACGAGGCTGAACAGTCCGCCGAAAAAGCTCGAGAAAAAAGCCACGCCCAGCGCGACCCCGGCTTGGCCCTTCCGGGCGAGTGGGTGTCCGTCCAGACTCGTGACGATGGCGGCGGGATTGCCGGGAATGTTGAGCAGAATGGCCGAGATGCTTCCTCCCGTCATTCCGCCGACGAAAACCCCCACCAGAAGGCTCATCGACGTGACGCTCGCCATGTGAAAGGTGAAAGGCAGCAGGAGAATGATGCCCATGCTCACCGTGAGGCCCGGAATGGCCGCGAATACGATGCCCAGAAAACTTCCCAGAACGGCGAACAAAAAAGGCTTCCACGCCAGGGCCTGGACGAGGCCGTCCACCAGGAGATCCATCTTTAGAAGAGCCAGTCCTGGGGCAAGGGCACCTGGAGAACGCGGTGAAAAACATAGTTCACCACCAGGGCGAAGATGACGGCGTAGGGGATGATGATTTTCAGGGCGCGGATTCCGCTCCACCAGATGGAGACGGCGAGAAACGCGACGACCGAGGCGGAAAAACCGACATACTGCATCAGGAGCGCCAAGCCCGCCATCAAGAGGCAGAGGGTCAAGGCGTCGAGAATGCTTTTTCTCCCGATAACGACCTGGGCTTTCTTTCTGGGCGCGGCGAGGTAGTCCGTTCCGATATCGACCAGCGTGAGAACGACAAGGAACGATACCCACAGCCAGGGAACAAAAGAAGGCCCCAGGGGACCTTCTGCCCCCGGCCCCTGGGGCAACTCCAGAATAATCGAACCATACCAGATGCAAAAAACCACCAGAAGGATCGGAGCGACGAGGCGTCTGGCGCGCAGCCTGTTTTTTTTACTCTCCCCCACCATGAACACCGGATCCCTTGTGGCTTTTCGTCCTCGGTACGGATTCAGAAATTATTTCTTCTTTTTCTTCTTGTCCAGACCCAACGAAACGACGATCTCCTTGATCAGAGCGTTCTGCTCGGCCACGAAGGCCGGGAATTTATCCGGGCCCATGTAGGAGACCAAGAAACCTCTTTTCTCGGCGGTGGCCAGGACTTTCGGATCCTTGGCGGCCGCCGCGAAAGCCTTGTGGAGCTTTTGAACCGCCTCGGCGGGCGTTCCCTTGGGAACATGCAGCCCCCGGAACTGATAGAAACCGACGTCCCACCCATGTTCACTGAACAGGGGAACCTTCGGGTAGGCCGGATGGCGCTTCGGGAATGAAACGGCCAGCATACGGACTTTACCCGCCTTGTGAAGGGCCAGCACCTCGGGCGGATGGACGGAAATCGCATCGACCTCCCCACCCAGGAGGCTGGGCACGCGGCGTTTGCCCAGGGGGACGTGACGGAACTTGAAGCCTGCTTTTTTCGCCAGCGCCGAAGCCGTGAGCCTCGTAAAGCTGCCCGAACCCGCGCTTCCGATCTTGAGCGTCTTCGATTTGGCCGCTTTCACGAGTTCAGGAAGCGATTTATAGGGGGAATCGCCACGCACGACGATGGCGGTCGCCTCGAACACCACGCGGGAAACGTAATCCCATGCGCGGTAGTCATAGGGCAGGCGCCCCATGTTGGTGCCGGTGAGAATCGAGGCCGAAAGCCAGCCGATCTTGTATCCGCTGGGCGGCGCGGTCTTGACGTAGGCGAAACCGATCGTTCCACCCGCTCCCGGGCGATTCACGGCCACTATGGGCTGTCCGAACACTTTCTCCGCCGCCTTCGCCACGGTGCGACCGGAAATATCCGCGGCGCCGCCGGCCTTGAAGGTGATGGTCATTTCAACCGGTTTCGTCGGATACGCCGCCGAGGCGGGTACAGCCGACAGTCCAGCAACGACGAAGGCGAGTGCGATAACCAGCCAAAACTTCTTCATGGTGATTCCTCCTTGAAATGCGCTAGAAGTGCGTTGAGAAATTTCTCGAAATTCATGACGCCGTCCTAGTCCCGATTCCAGGAATGCCATCTTGAAAGGCCGATGCAGACGCTTTTCACCTGGGTGTATTCGCGCAGCGCCTCCTCGCCATGCTCTCTGCCGATGCCGCTTTTCTTCACGCCGCCGAAAGGAATCTCGGAGCCGTAGCGGTAGGTGTTGATAAATACGTTTCCAGAGTCAAGCTCCTGAGCGAGCCGATGCGCCCGGCGCAGGTCGCTCGTCCAGACGTAACTCGCCAACCCGAAGTCCGTGGCGTTGGCGTCCCGAACCGCATCATCGAGAGAATCGAACTCGTGAACCGTGAGAACGGGGCCGAAAATTTCCTCACAGGCCGCCTTCATGCCCTGGTTCACTTTGGTGAGCACCGTGGGCTGCATGAAATTGCCGTCCGTCCCTCCTTCCGGCGTTGAGCGGCCGCCCCCGAAGGCGACGCGCGCTCCGTCCTCTACAGCCGATTCGACGTAACCAACGACATCTGCGAGATGATCAGGAGAGATGAGCGGCCCCATGTCGGTCGCTTCATCCATGGCGTCGCCGACGCTTATCCCTTCGACCCGCTCGATAATCTTTTCGACGAACGCATCGTGGATGGCGCTAGGGAGGAACAGGCGGGTTCCGGCGAAACAGACCTCGCCCTGGCGGGCGAACACCTGGCTCATCACGCCGTCGGCGGCCTCATCGAGGTCTGCGTCCTCACAAACGATGATGGGACCCTTGCCGCCCAACTCCGCCAGCACGGGCGTCACGTTCGTGGCGGCGAGCCCCAGAACCTCGAGGCCGCCCTCGGTGCCGCCGGTGAAGACGATTTTTCTGATATCGGGATGGCCCACGAGCTTGGCGCCCGTCGAGCGTCCCGAGCCCGCGACGATGTTGATCACCCCCGGCGGGAATCCGGCTTCTTCGACCAGTTTTCCGAAATACAACACCGAGGCCAGGGCGACGGCGGAGGGCTTGATGACCACCGTGTTGCCGCAAGCCAAAGCGGCGGCCAGCCCCCGGGACATGAGCTTGAGCGGGGTATTCCACGGGACGATGATGGCCACGACGCCCAAGGGCTCCCTTATCGAATACATGAGCCGGTCGTTCATGAGGGGCTGCGCGCTGCCCGCCACCTTTCCGGCCCACCCGGCGAAATACTCGAAATGGCGCGCGGAGGAGGCGGATTCCAGACGGCTCTCCCGAATGGGGATGCCCGTGTTGATCGCCTCCAGTCTGGCGAGGGTTTCCGCGTGCTCGCGCATCAGGCCCGCGAGTTTCGTAATCAATTTTCCGCGATCGAGCGCGGGCATCTTCTTCCAGGACGCATCGTGAAACGCCCGCCAGCAGGAGGCGACGGCCTCATCGACCTGCGCGTCCGACGCCGGAAACAACTGGAAAATCGTCTCGTTATTCGAGGGATTGAGCACGTCTATCGGCTCGCCGCGCTCGCCTTTCACCCAGGCGCCGTCGATGAATTGCTGCTCCACTTCCTGGGTGAGCGGAAACTCGGCCACTTTCACAAGGCTACCCGACATCAAAAGCTCCTATAATTGAATGTTATTTCGACCGGACGCCCCGGCAGAGGCGGCCCGGCTCTATAATTTCTCCGCCTCGGGGCCGGACCATTCCTCATCGCTTAAAACGTCTTTGTGGACCACCTCTTCCTCGACGGAAGAGACGACGTCCTTGGCGACCTGCTCATACCAGTCGGCAACGTCTTTCGGGTAGTCCGTGTGGCTGGGGAGGTCCTTGATGAGAGGGCCTTCCACGGAGGGGATATCGTGTACGCCGTCGAACTCCTGGGAATATACACGCCCTTTCCGCGCGGCGAATTCCTTGTCGATCGTGGCGTCGAGCTTGAGCCACTTGCCGCCCAGATACGCCTCTCCGAGCGAGTGCCACGGCAGCTTGCGGTCGCCCCAGATCTTGGCGACTTCTTCGTTCATGAAAGGCTTGTCCGGACAATGAAGCTGTTGGAAGCCGATGCGCGAGGGAATGCCCGAAGCCCGGCAAAGGGCGGCGAACATGCTGGCTTTGCCCATGCAGAAGGCCTTGCCGTTGTTCAGCACGTCGCTCGCCTGGCGCTTTCCCTCGGCGAGATAGCGGAACGCGTCGAGAATGTCGTAGGGAAAATCACGGACGAAATAATAGATGTTGCCGAGTTTTTCCTTATCGTCCGCGCAGCCGTCTGTGAGTTCTTCCGCTTTCGAGACGATGTCCGGATTGTCCGAATCGATGAATTCCGTGGGTTTCAAGTAATCGGCGAGTTCTTGGTTTTCATTCATTTGAAAATCTCCCTGCTCGATAAGAGGGCCTCAACCCCTGTTCGCCAGACTCCTGACTTCGGGAAGAATCTCCTCTCCCGCGAGGCGAAGCATATCCATGTCGGCGACATCGGGAATCGTATATAAAAAATGCCTGACGCCCGCGTCGACGTATTCCATCATCCGTTCCACGCATTCCTTGGGTGTGCCCGAAATTATACCAGTCTCAGGAATGGCGGCAAATCGTTTTTTTTCGGCCTCGATTCGCGCGCGGTCATGGCTCGGCAGAAGAAGACACATCAAGGAGCGCCTGAATTCCTCGGGGTCGCGCCCCGCCTCCTCGCAGTTGACGTCAATCTCTTCCTTGCGTTCGAGATAGCGCTCGGGAGGCCACCAGCGCACGTTGAAGCCATCGGCGTATCTGGCCGCCGCGCGAAGAACTTTTTTGCCCTCTCCGCCAATCCAGATAGGAGGCGATGGTTTCTGAACCGGCGGGGGGTCGCACACCGCGCCTTTTATCGTGTAATGCTCGCCCTCGAACGTGGGGTGAGGCTCCGTCCATATCTTGCGGATCAGTTGAATGGCCTCCTCCATCTGGGCGATGCGAACAGAAGCCCTCGGGAAAGGAATGCCGTAGGCCTCGTATTCCTCCTGCATCCAGCCCGCGCCGAGACCCAAATCGAGCCGTCCGCCGCTGATGTGATCCAGCGTCGCGCCCATCTTCGCGAGCACAGAGGGGATGCGGTAGGAATTGCTGAGAACGCTGGTCCCAAGGCGGAGTTTTTTCGTCACTTGCGAGAGGGCGCTGAGCGCCGTCCAGGTTTCGAGCAAGGGGATGGAGCCGGATCCGATGCCTTCTGAGTCCCCCGCCGCGTCGAAACCGGCGTCTTTGGCATACGAACTCGGGTCGAGCGTCAGGAAGTGATCGCAAAGCCATACCGAATCAAAGCCCAGCCTCTCCGCCTCCTGGGCCACCGATTTCATGTCCCCGAAGTTTCCGACGGCGAGCCCGCGGATTGTCAGGGCCATGATCAAACCGAACTCGACACGGGAGTTCATCCAAAATCCTCCTCGTTTTCCCTGTCGGGAAAACAAAAAATCAAACGGCCAGATAACGCGATTTGAGCTCTTCGTCCTCTTCGAGTTGCGCCACCGTACCACCGAAGCGGACCCTGCCGTTATCGATGATGTAGACGCGATCGGAGAGTCGGCAGGCGAAACGGGCGTTTTGCTCCACCAGCAATACGGCGATTCCCTCATCCTTGAGCGTGCCGATCATCTCGCCCACGTCTTTCACGATGGCCGGCGCCAAACCTTCCGAGGGTTCATCGAGCAAAACGAGCTTCGGAGCGCCCATCAACGCGCGGGCGATGGCCAGCATCTGCTGCTCACCGCCGCTGAGCTGGTTTCCCTTGTGGGCCTTCAATTGCTCGATCCTAGGGAAAAGACCATATATGCGCTCAAGTGTCCAGCCGGTGGGGCGATCCAGCTTGAAGGCCCCTATTTCGAGATTTTCCTCCACGCTGAGACGGGAGAAGATTCTCCTGTCCTCGGGCACGAAGCCCACGCCTTTTCTGGCGATCGCATGCGGCTTCAAGCGTTGCACTTCCTCGCCCAGCCAGCGCACGCTGCCCGCCCGCGGGGGCGTCAACCCCATGATGGAGCGGAGCGCCGTCGTCTTTCCCGCGCCGTTTCTGCCGAGAAGGCTCACCACCTCCCCTTCGGCGATGGCCAGATCCAAGTCGAACAGAATATGGCTGTGCCCGTAGAACGTATTGATTTTATCGACGGTGAGAATCACACCTCTTCTCCCAGATAGGCGAGGCGAACGAGGTCGTCCTTGCGAATCTCATCGGGCGTTCCCTCGGCGATGATGCTCCCCTGATGCAGGACGGATATGCGATCGGCGATCGAGAAAACCACGCTCATGTCATGCTCGGTGAAGACGACCGTTTTATCACTGGATATCTTTTTCACGAGATCGATGGTGCTCGACGTCTCCTCGATCGACATGCCGGCCGTCGGCTCGTCCAGCAGGATCAACCGGGGCTCCAGCGCCAGCGTGATGCCGAGTTCCAGGTTTCTTCTCTCCCCGTGGCCGAGTTCGGTGGTCGGGCGATGCGCCTTGTGGCCGAGTTCCACCTCGCCGAGTATGACGAGCGCCTCTTCTTGTTCTTCGGTGTACTTGTCGATGGGGGAGAACATATCCAGCGTCTTGCCCCGTCTCGCCAAAACGGCGATGCGCACGTTGTCCAGAACTGAAAGCCGGGGGAATATGTTCGTGATCTGAAAAGAGCGGCCCACCCCTTTTTTCACCACCGCGTGCGGAGGAAAGCCGGTAATGTCCTCCCCTTCGAAGAAGACGCCGCCCGAGGTCGGCTCGAGCCTCCCCGAAATCAGGTTGAAAAAGGTGGTCTTCCCCGCCCCGTTGGGCCCGATGACGGCGCACAACTCTCCCTGCGGGACTTCAAAGTCCACCTCGTTGACCGCCAGAAGCGAACCGAACTGTTTGCTGAGACTCCGGGTTTCAAGAACGGGCGTCGTCGCCATCGTTTCCACCAATCGATAATCTGGAGGTCCATCCCTCGAAGAACCCCAGGATTCCGCCGGGGAGGAACAAGACCAGAAGCACCAGGATACCGCCGACGACGATTCTCCAGTACTCCATGAAATTCAAAACCGTGTCCCGGATGAACAAGAGCAGCCCCGCGCCGAAGGCGGGACCCAGGAAAGAATACATACCGCCCAGGATCGTCATCAGAACAATCTCGCCCGATTGGGTCCAGTAGAGCAAATCGGGAGAAATATAGCCCTGAAAAGTCGAGTACAGACCTCCAGCGAAACCGCCGAGGGTCCCGGCGATGATGAATGCGAACAATTTATACCTGTGTACGGGCAGGCCGATGAATTCCACGCGCTCGGGGTTTTCCCGAATGGCCTGCAACACCCTGCCAAAAGGTGAATTGGCGATTTTCCACGCCAAAAAGATCAGGGTCGCCACGATGACCAGCACGAAATAATAAAAGTTCGTAAACGATTCCAGAGAAATGCTGAACACGCCCGGAATCCCTATCTCGGGCTTCGGAATGCCGAGCATCCCGTCATCCCCGCCCGTAACGTCGCGCCAATAGTAGGCGACGGTGTAGACCACTTGAGAGAACGCGAGGGTCAACATGGCGAAATAAAGCCCCGCCAGCCGCACGCAGAAGATGCCCATGAACCAGGCCAAAAGAGCACAGGAGGCGCCCGCCGCTATCAATCCGGCCCACATGGAGGGATAAACGTTCTTCGTCAAAAGGGCGAAGGCATAGGCGCCGACGCCCAGGTACACCGCATGTCCCAGGGAGACGAGGCCGGTGAAGCCGATGAGAAAATTCAGGCTGATGGCGAGCAGGCTCGCGATGAGAATTTCCGTGCAAAGCTGAATATAATAATCGTTCTGGACCAGGAAGGGCGCGAGAACAACCAATCCGAGCAAAACCGCGATGCCGAAGCGTTTGGGGATGCGCTCCGTGAGTCGGCTCAAGAAAATTTTTTTGCTCGATGAACTTTCCATGCGTCTTTCCAGGCTCCCGTTCCTAGATTGTCGTCTCGCCGAACAGACCACGGGGTCTTAGGATTAGAATCGGCAGCACGAGGGCGTAGATGAAAACCATCGAAAAATTCTCGAGAATTTCGATGCCGAACGCCTTGAGCATCCCGATGAGCACGGCGCCCACGAACGCGCCCAGATAACTCCCCATCCCCCCGATGATGACGACGATGAACGATTCGATGATGATCTCCACACCCATGCCGGGCTCGACGCTCCTCATGGGCGCGGCCAGAATCCCGCCCAGGCTCGCGAGCCAGGCGCCCAGGGCGAATACGCCGGTGAATACCCGGTTCACGTTGACCCCCAGGGCGTCGAGCATCTCGCTGTCCGTGGAGGCGGCGCGTATGAGTTTCCCGAAATTCGTCCGGTGGAGAACAAACCACAGAAAAACGCCCACCAGCGGGCCGACTGCGATGATGAAGAGAAAATACACGGGATAACTGAAATCCCCGATGGAGATCCGGCCCTCGAACAGCGCGGGGATGGGTACGGACTTGTAATCCCGGCCCCAAATCAGCAAAACCAGGTCATCGAGAATGAGGGTGAAGCCATAGGTTAAAAGCAGGGTGTAGAGTCTTTCGCGATGATAGAGAGGGCGCAGACAAAACGCTTCGATGATGGTTCCAAACCCCGCCACCACGAGGGGCGCGAAGAGCAGACCCACCCAGAACCAGCTTGGATTCTTGATGAGCGAACTCGAGAAAATCAGAAAAGCGCCCAGCATGTAAAACGAACCGTGGGCCAGATTCAGGACGCCCAGCACGCCCAGGAGAATCGTGAGGCCCGAGGCGATCAGGAAGAGAACCATCGCGTTGGCCAACCCGTTCAGAAACTGGGTCAACCAAAAACTGACGTCCAATTCCATGCGCCCGGGCCTCCAGAAAAAGGTGAAGCGACGCCCCGGAAACTCCCCGGGGCGTCATCGGCTTCACGCGCGATGATTATTTCCGGCAGCCCTGGCCCGTGTTCTCGTCGGGGTGAGAACCCTCGACGGGAGATATCACCTGAATGTTCGAGAGAATCGGGAAAGGATATTTCTTGCTTTTTGAAATCACGCCCCAGAAGCTGGACTGCCACCCTTGGTGATCGGATGGGCGCATGATGATCCATCCCTCGGGTGAGTTGAAGGCGACGCCTCCCATGACGTCAATCGCCTTCTCCTTATCCACGACGCCGGCGCGGCGGATGGATTCCGCAATCACGTGGACGGTCGAATAGGCCTCGCCGGCCATCATGTCCGGATATACGTTGTACGCCTTGCGGAAATTGTCCACAAAGCGCTTGTTGCCCGCGGAAACCGGATAATTGTGCAGATAGCGCGAACTCGCCCAATGCCCGAAAGGCGCCTGATCGCCAAGCGCCTTGAGCAACACGTGGTTGCCGCCGAAATCGGTGAAAATCTTCACCTTCTCGTACATCCCGAAGGAGCGGGCCTGCTTCATGAACTTGATGAGGTCCGCACCGAACAGACCGACGTAGATGGCATCCGGCTTCGCCTTCTGCATCTTGTTGATGTAGGCGGAGTAATCATTTTCACCCAGCTTCGGCCATGCCGCATAGGGGCGTTTCGCACCCGGGTCGCGTTCTTTGAGATAGTTCCAGAACTGCCGAACGACGGAGCGGCCGTATGAAAAATCAGAAGATATCGTCGCCCAGGTCTTATAGCCCAGCCGGTGGGCGATGACGGCGCCCGCGCGGGAGGTCTGCTGCGCGCTGCTTCCCACGCGCCAGGTGTAGCGGCTGCAGAATTTCGTGTTGATCTCCTCGGTCGCCGCCCAGGGGAAATTCATCGTCTTGAGCTTTTTCGATTCCTGCAAGACGGCGATGGCCGCTCCGCCGTGCAGCGGACCGAGCAGGGCGAAAACTTTATCGCGCAGAATCAGACGTCTCGCGGTGCGCACCGAACTCGCCGGGTTGGTTTCCGAGTCGCGGATCAGCGCCTCGAACTTATGGCCCAGAACGCCGCCTGAGTCGTTGATTTCCTTCACGGCCAGGTTGATGCCCTGGCTCGTTCTTTTCCCCACGATGGAATAAAGACCCGTCAGCGGAGAGAGAGCGCCGATTTTGATGGTTTTCGCCGCAAACGTTGCGGACGCGCCGGATGACACAATCGCCAGGATCATCGCCCCGACAAAGAATGCTTTTTTTCTACGACAAAACATGGGAATCCCTCCCTGGGAATAGAAATACACGAACCCGAAAAACCGGAATCAGACGCGCCGCACCACCGAAACCGGCCGTTAGTGGAATTTCATTTTTACCGTTGAAGGCAGGTTAGATGAGCCTCGATTCAGGGTCAAGAGCCGCGTTTTTCGTTTTAGTTCTCATCAGAGCGGCTGCGACTGAAACGCCGCGAGAATCTTACTCCGGTTCAAGCGCAAAGGAACCAACCGATGCGCTTTCTATGCGGAGGAAGGGATGGATGCGTTCTTGCGCGCTCTGTTCCTGATTCTCCACTCGAGCAGGAACGGCCAGGAGAATGAGACCAACGAGAGGCAGAGGAAAACCAGACACCACGGAGAAGTGAAGAAAATCGAGATATCGCCTTTCGATGCGGCGAGGGCGACTCGCAAGTGCTCTTCCAACTGCCTGCCCAGCACGAGCGCAAGCAACATGGGGACGACCGGAATATCGAGCCACTTGAAAGAGAGCGCCACGAGGCCGAAGAAGAACATGACGTAGATGTCGAAAAAAGAGTTCCTCAGCGCATACGTTCCCAAAACGCACAAGGCGACGATGATCGGAAGAAGGAGCGATCGGGGAATGGACAGCAATTTCACGATGAGCCGCAAGCCCAGGAACGCGACCAGCGCCGTGCTGCAAATCGCGATGAAATACGAGAAAAGCACGGAAAACGCAAAAGGGCCCTGCTCCACGAAAAGCAGCGGCCCCGGCGCCATGCCGTGGACCAGCAAGGCGCCGATGAGGATGGCGGTTATCGGATCGCCCGGAATACCCAGCGTCATCATGGGAATGAGCGCCCCGCCTGCGATGGAGCTGTTCGCCGATTCGGGAGCGGCCACCCCTTCTATGCAACCCTTGCCGAATTTTTCGGGCTCCTTGCTGGCTTTCTGGGCGTAGTCGTAGCTCACGAAAACGGCTATCGGGCCGCCCGCTCCCGGCAGGATGCCGACGAACGTGCCCACGATGGAGCCGATGGCCACCGGAAGGCGGATTTTCTTGATGTCTTCCCAGCTGGGAAACACGCGGCCGAATCTCGAGGCGACCGAGCGAATGTTCCCCTCCGCCAGGTTCGCTACTATCTCCGGAATGGCGAAGAGGCCCACGAGAGCGGGGATGAAGTGGATGCCCGAGAGCATGTTCACGTCGCCGAAGGTGAAACGAGCCGTCCCCACGAGCGGATCCATCCCCACCGTCACGATCATGAGGCCGAGAAAAGTGGACAAGAGTCCCTTCACGAGCGATTTCGCCGCGAAGGCGGATATGACGGACATACCGAAAAAGACCAGCCCGAACAGATCGGCCGCACGGAACTGAAGGGCCACTTTCGTGAGTTGGGGAGCGATCAACACCAGACAGAAAAAGCTGAAAAGACCGCCGGTGAAGCTCGATACGATGGAAATCCCGAGCGCGCGCCCAGCCTCTCCCTTCTGGGTCAGGGGGAACCCATCCATCGTGGTGGCCGAGGCCGACGGCGAACCCGGGATATTGATGAGGATGGCGGCGAAGCTTCCCCCCGTCATTCCGCCCGCGAATACGCCGAGCAGCAGCGCCACGGCGGTGGTCGGCTCCAGGATGAAGGTGACCGGAAACAGGATGATGATGCCCGCACTCGTCGTCAGGCCCGGCATCATCCCGCATATGAGGCCATGCAGCGCGCCCAGGGCGGTGGCCAGGATGCTCGTCGGCGCGAGAGCGAGGTAGAATCCCTGAAGCATGTCACCGTTCATCTTGCATCATCCAAAAAAACTTCCCCTCGGGAGGGGAAGCTGAAAAAGGTCGCGGAACAAGAAGAACAAGAACATGGGGACGAAAATCGCCAAACCGAGAAGAATATGCGGGCGGCGCTCGCCCGTCACCCACATGAGAGCGGCGAAGAAAACGGGAGTGGCCCAGAAAAACCCGAACATGGAAAGCGCAAAAAAATAAAGGCCCGTGAGCAGCAACCCGGCCACTGCGCGAGTGAGACTGTAATCTTGATTCGAGGAGGATTTCTCAGGCATTAAATCGGCGAGGCCTGAGGATCCTTTCAGCCCCCTCATCCCCTGGAAGAGAAGCACCGCGGAGAGAGCGATTATCGAGATGGTGATCAGATACGGGAAAAAATGGGGCCCCGGCGCGTCGGTCGTGGTTCGTTTCGGAAGCAGGGTGGCGAGACCGCCGTAGTAGAGCGTAAAGGCGAGGATGAATACCCCGCCGACGATATTTCTTAGACCCATTCCGCATCTGCCCTGAAAGAGGAAACAACTCGAAAATGAAGGCCGCCCCCTCGCTTAAGAGGGAGGCGGCCCCCATGTTTCACACGATTGGCGCCCTTATTTCTTCTTGGACTTGTAGATACCCGTCGCCTTCATGATGTCGGCGACAATCTTGTCGCGCTTGGCGAGCATTTCGCCGAACACTTTCGGCCCGCTCGGGTCCACCGTGAACCCCTTGGTTTTGGCCAGCTTCATGAAAGCCTTCGAGTTGGCGGCCTTCGTCATGGCGTCGACGAGTTTCGCCTTCACGGCCGCGGGCGTTCCTTTGGGCACGCTGAGACCGCGGAAGTGATCGAAGGAGATGTCGTAGCCGAGTTCCTTCATGGTGGGCACGTCCGCGATCGCCGGATTCCGCTTGCCCGTTATGTGGGTGATGATGCGGAACTTGTTCGCTTTCGCCAGACGAATCGCCCCCGTAAGAGGCGCTCCCATGGCGTCCACCTCGCCGCTCAGAAGCGCTGCGTTGCGGCGCTTGACGCCCAGGGGAACGAGAATCGCCTTACATCCCGTCATGCTCGTGAACACGACGGCCGTGAGATGCGTGGTGCTGCCGGTGCCCGCGTGGCCGATTTTAAGCGTGTTGGGCTTTTTCTTGCAGTCGGCCACGAAATCCTTGGCCGTCTTCCACTTCGATTTGGCGTTCACCGCCACGACCAGGGGCTGGAAGTGGACCCGCCCGATGTGGTCGAGCGCCGTGTAATCCCAAGGCACGTTGCCGATGTTCGTGGAGGTGAGGACGGAAGTGGAGTTCCAGGCAACCGTATAGCCGTCAGGCTTGGAGTTCTTGACGAACGTGTAGGTGACGGCGCCGCCCGCGCCCGGCTTGTTGATGGCCACCACGGGAACGCCGAGTTCTTTCGCCATCCCCTTGGCGAGCAGGCGTCCCTCGATGTCCGCGCCACCGCCCGCACCGAAGGGAATAATGAACTGAATCGGCTTATCGGGATAGGCGGCCGAAGCGGATTGCAGCGGCAATGCGACGGCGAAAACAGCTATTAGAATGAAGCACAAGGTACGGCATGTTTTCATCTGATTACCCCCTTGATTGGAGAAGATATGTCCCTCGTTTCCTGGGAACCGGAAACTCAAGTAATGTCCCTGTTGTTGGAATCCCGCATTATCCCTCATTTCGGCGCGAGAATCCATCCCGGTTTTTCAGAGGACATGGCCTCGGGCCGCTCAGGAGAATGCCGGACGGAGAGAGCTTGCGGGGAGATGCCGGGAGGTGCGCGGAATCTCGCCTATATCATCGCAAATGCGGGGTCAATCGCGACTGATCAAGGAGCGATTGCGGTTTGCCGACCGAGGAAGTCAATCGAGACTGATCAGGTCAGTTCCGACCGATAAGGGAGGAACTGCGATTGCGGTTTGTCCCACGCCTCGTTACCCCATCCACCAAGAAATGCTACTATCCGCCCCCAGAGATGGAATGGAGTCGGCGAACGGGAATTGATGAAAAAGTTCCGCTATATACCATGCGAAACCGGCGGATAAACAAGGTCAAAGGAAGAAAACAATAGTTCATGCGCCGCGCATGATGAAATGCATCGTCATCAACCTGCCGCGCGCCGAAGACAGGCGCCGGGCTTCTCATCACCAAATCAGCCCGATCAAGTGCGGACTACAGCCTATTCCAACCGTTCAGGGCCGGATTCGCGGCCGGATGCCCATTCTGCTACCTTTGTCGCTGGTTGAGAGAAGCAATCCGGGAAATCCCGATAGAGAGGTGTTCGCTAATTCTCTCACCTCTGAGGCCCTAGCACGATGAGACGCCAGTTTCTGCGATATGTGCTTCCCAAAAACCGCTGGGGAGATGCGGTTTACGCCCGCGTTGATTACAGATTGCGCCAAGGGTATTTTCCAAAGACGAAATATCCTCAGTCTTTCAACGAGCATCTCGTCAAGATGAAGGTCGATGGTTCGCTTCTGGATCCGCCGCGCCAATTTGTGAGCGACAAGGAATACGTCAAGACTTATATCCGTTGGGTCGTCGGGGAGAAATATGCGCTCATAACCTACCAGATACTGAAAACCATGGACGAGGTGGAGCGCTTCGTTCCGGATCGCCTTCCCTGTGTGGTGAAGCCTACCCACTTGAGCGGCCATGTGAGAATACATACCGAATCGGATTCCCTACCCGACAGGGAAGCGATGAAAAAATGGCTGACACATACGCATTACAAACTGACTCGAGAGTCGAACTATCGACATCTGACACCTAAGATTATCGTGGAGGAATTCTTCTCGAAAGATGGGCGGAACCCACCTCCTGATTACAAGATATTTTGTTTTCACGGCGTGCCGAAGCTCATTCAGGTCGACTCGAACCGCTTCACCGATCACACTCGAAATCTGTATGATGTCTCATGGAACAGACTTCCGGTCAGGCTCTTGTATCCCCCAAGCCCCGATGGCGATGCGCGACCGCCGGAACTGGAAGAGATGCTAGGCGTTGCTTCGCGGTTGTCCCGGCCGTTTTCCTTCATCCGAGTCGACATGTATGTGATTGGCGGTGAGATTCGGGTAGGGGAATTGACCAACTGTCCGGGTAGTGCTGGAGAAAAGATATCTCCTCCCTCCGCCGCTATCGCCTTGGGCAAACTCTTTGAACCTGGCGATCCTCCCGCTCTCCTGGTGGAAGCCGGGCAACAGGCGTAGAAGAGGAGTGGATTATCTCCCCCTCTCTTGGCGCAGCAGATGGTGCTACCCACTTCTTTTCGTCCCGAGTCGTTACGGCGTCAACGAAGAAATGCTACTATCGCCCCGCTGATGCAGTAGCGCTTTCTGGCGGGAATCAACAAAATTTCGTCAGACTCCCTGCGGGAACGGTAAATAAACGAGGGCAAAGGGAGAAAACAATGACCCACGCGCTGCGCGCGATGAAATGCATCGTCATCAACCTGCCGCGTGCCGAAGACAGGCGGCAGGCGATGTCCAAACAGTTCGACGCTCTCGACATAGAATTCGAGATTTTTAACGCCATCGACTGGCGCGATCTGAGTGAGCGGGATTGGGCGTTGGTAGACAGGAAAGCCCGCGATCTCGAAGGCCGCCGCCCGCTCTCGGACGGCATGGTCGCCTGCCACCTCAGCCACAGAATGGCGATGAAAAGCGTCGCGGCGGGTGAGGATGAACTGGCCGCCATATTCGAGGACGACGTTACCCTCGCGCCTGAAATCGGCGGCGCACTCGATGCGCTTGCGCGGCTGTATGACTCGGGCTGGAACTTCGACTTCGTTTTTTTGCATCGACAAAGTATGGATAAAACCTGGGTGCCCCTCAAAAGAGTCGATGAGAACATCCGATTGGGCATCACAAAGTTTTCGGACTGGGGAGCGCAGGGTTACGTCGTTTCGAAAAAAGGGGCGAGCCGCCTTCTGAAAAATTGTCCCAAAATAGTGAACCGCAACGATCATACGCTGCACGCATACTGGGAAAGTGGGCTGAACGTTTTCTCCCTGGAAACGCCCGTCGTGTTTCATGGAAACGAGGCGGACGGCCATTCTTTTCTTCAGGAAGCAGCGAATTCCCGGCCGAGCCGGAATTTCTGGAAACTGGGGCGCCGCGCGTTCAGTAACCTCCGGGAAGAGGCGCTCAAGCGCGTATACTTTTCTCGCAAGGTGCGGAGCGCAAGGAACGCTGGCGATTCAGGGTGAACAGAGACGAGACGGTGCCAATCAAGCCTCTGGAATAACGTCGAGCGGCTCCTCGATAGATCATTGCTCCTCATCAGAGGATAATCGGAAAACCGGAAATGAACGAACCTGAAAAAAACCTGCGAATCGCCCTCGCCATTCCTCATTTGGATGGCGGCGGAGCTGAGCGTTCCGTCTTGAGACTGGCGCGCGGGCTGATTGAACGTGGGTATCGTGTGGATATTCTCGTATTCGAAAAAATAAACACACTTGAAGATGAAATTCCCCCCGAGACGCGCCTGTTCGTATTGAAGACGGAAAAAACAAATGACTTTCGCGACCGCATCCAACTCACGCGGCGCTTCGGTTTGAGAATACTCAAGTTTCTGCGAAAAAGTTTACTGCAGGACGCCCGCTCCATAGCCGCCTATATCGACGAAGAACGGCCGGACTGCATCGTCCCTTCACTGCCCAGGTCCAAATCGGCGACGTTGATGGCGCTTTCTTTTACCAAACTGAACCCCGTAACAATCCCGACTGTCCGTATCTTTCTCAAGCACACAAAACGCAGGTTCCGTAACCTTTACCCTATTTTGTTCCCAACTGCGGATCGCATTGTCACCGTATCGGACGGTGTCGCCGACAACCTCGCCCTCGAACTTGGAATCCCCCGCGAAAGAATTTCCCGAATCTACAATCCGGTCGTCTCCACAGATATAGCCGAACTGGCCCGGTCCGTTCCCGATCATCCATGGATGTCCGACGATGGCCCCCCGATTATATTGAGCGCCGGAAGGCTAGCGCGGGTCAAGGATTTCCCCACCTTGCTGCGAGCGTTCCGGCAGGTCTCCCGGAATCGCGATGTCCGCCTGATCATTCTCGGAGAAGGAAGCTGGCGGCGACGGCTGGAGAAGATGATTTGCAAAATGGACATGGAAAAAATAGTGTCCCTGCCCGGCTGGGTCTCGAACCCCTACGCCTTCATGAGCCGCTCCTCGTTGTTTGTTCTCTCTTCCAAGTATGAAGGATTGCCTGGTGTTTTAATTCAAGCTCTGGCATGCGGCTGCCCCTGCGTCAGCACGAATTGCCCTTCCGGCCCGTCGGAGATTCTTGACGATGGCCGGTTCGGTCCGCTCGTTCCGGTAGGGAACGCGCCTGCGCTTGCAGCGGTCATGGAACGCGTTCTCGATTCTCCCCCGAAAAAAGAAACCTTGCTCGCCAGGGCGAATGAATTCTCGCTCGACGCCTCGGTTGATATTTATGAGCGCATGATCGTCGATCTGGTGCGCGAGCGTCGCCGCCGGCAGCCGCTCTGAATATACAGGAGGATATGCGTCAACATAATCCGGCGGCTAACAGAAATGATTCACCACCACGAGGGGACCCGACCATGAAAGTGTTCGTCATCAATCTCTCCCGGGCCTGCGAACGCCGACGCCGGATGGAGGAGCAATTCGCGTCATTGGGTCTGGAAGCGACGTTTCACCCCGCCGTCGACGCTCAAGAACTCACGCCGGAGCACTATGCCCAGGTTGACAGGGAAACCAGGCGGCGGCTGGGCCTCTGGCCCCAGGCCGATGCGGAAATCGCCTGCTGGATGAGTCATCATCAGATTATGCAGGAGGTCGTGGAGAACGGCCCCGAAACCGTGGCGATCTTTGAGGACGACGCCGGTTTGTCGGCGGACTTACCCAAGGTTCTGGACGCCCTTGAGCGCAGGCCGTTCGCCTTCGACGTCGTAAAGCTAAATCGGCGCTCGCCCAGAACTTTCATCCCTTGCGAGCGCCTCGAAACGGGGCACCGGATCGGGCGGGTGCGCTACCACGACTACGGCAACGAAGGCTACGTCATCACGCGCGACGCGGCGCGCCACTTTCTGGAAAATACGCCGAAGATGATGCGGGAAATCGACCAGGCGCTCTCCCGTTTCTGGGAAAGCGGGCTGAACGTATTCTATATCGACCCGCCCGTCGTCTCGCACGACGAGCAAGACGATTCCCAAATCGAACGCGACCGAAAACTTGCGCGCAAAAAACAAATGAGCGCCGACGGTGTGATGTATGTGACATGGAGGCGCGTGGTAAGCGCCCTGGTGCGAGAGGTTCAGCGGCGCTCCGCATTCCGCCGCCTCCTGCGCGGGGAAATCGGCGTTACCCCGCCGGTGGACAAGGGTTCTTAAGACTGTAGGGACAGGTCGCGACCTGTCCTGTTCACAAGAATGGCCCACTACGAGGCGGTGCGTTTTTGTTCGTCATTCCGGCGAAAGCCGGAATCCATTTGATTTGCCTTTGTTTTTTATTTTCAGATTGGTTCTCGCCAATGGCGAGGAGATGAAAAGCCGGAGCATTACCATTCTGATTGAGAATGGATTCCGGCATGCGCCAGAATGACGGCGTTTTGGATCACCCCAGACCTGAAGATGGAGAGTAGGGGCGGTTCGCGAACCGCCCCTACAGAACCAAAGAGAGATTTTCCGGCCGATCAGGGAGAATCGATCCTAATACACCTCCGTTGCGCCTTCGCCTGCGGCTTGTTGTTTGGGCCGCCAGCGCAGCAGATAGCGCTCCATCCAGTTCACCGCCGAGTTGGCGATGAGCACGATGAACATGAGCAGGATAAGGCCCGCGAACGAACCCGCGATGTTGAACAGGTTGCTCGTATGCTGAATCATGAAGCCCAGACCCTGGCTCGCCGCCATGAACTCGCCCAGGATGGCCCCGACGACGGCGAACGGAACGCCTATCTTGAGGCCCGTCAGTATCCAGGGCATCGCTGCGGGCAGCGTGACCTTCCAGAGAACCTGCATCTCGTTCGCGCCCATTACTTGCGCCAGGTTCTTGAGGTTGGGGTCCACGCCTCTGAGGCCCGAGTATGTGTTCATGAAGGTGAGGAAGAGCACGAGGCTCACCGCCAGCACGATTTTGGACTCCACGCCTATACCGAACCAGATGATGAGAATCGGCGCCATCGCCACGCGCGGGATGCCGTTCACCGCCACGATGAAGGGGTCGAGTATCTCGGCCAGGGTCTCGAGCCGCGCCAGCACGAAGCCCATGGCGACACCCAAAGCCGCGCCGAAGATGTAGCCCAGGAACGCCTCGTACATCGTCGTCCACGTATCGATGAAGACGGCGCCCGAAAGCGTTATCTCCACCAGATAGCTCAGGACGCGCACGGGCGAGCCGAACCAGAACGGGTCCACGCAGAGCCATTGCTTGGGGCCGATTTCCCAGGCGCTCAACTCCCACATGGCCAGAAAGCCGCCCACGAAAAAGGCCCGGTAGGCGAACATGCGCAAGCGCGAGTTCTTGATGATGCGCCCGGTTCGCGTGATGGAGACGTCCACGAGCGCGATGGCGTGAAATAACATGCCCGTGACCGAACAGGCCATGTAGCCGCCCACGGTGAGGCCCAGCAGAAGCGCGCCCCTCAGGTAGTCCCCTCGCCAGAGTTGCGGAACGCCCGGCAGGGGGAGCGTCAGGAGAAACGCGCCCCACTTGGGCAGCTTGATCCGGGCGAGAACCTCTTGGACGCTCTGCACCGGCTCGCTCGATCCCTTGTCCTCGCTCACTGGTTTATCGATCATGTCGACCATGGCAACCCCCTCCTCATCCGCGTATTTTATCCCGCGGTCCCGTTTTTCATCCAATCCTCGCTGCGCTGGACCTCCTCGCGCAATTCCTCCCACAGCTGATCGTAGGTATTCCGAAAAACTTCCTCGCCGTGAATGGTGAACACGTCGCGCGGACGCGGGATGTTCACTTCCGCGACGCTCCTGAGCATGCCGGGCCGGCTCGTCATGACGACGACCCTGTCGGCCAGGGCGATGGCCTCGACGAGATCGTGCGTGATGAATATGACCGTCTTGCGCGCTTCGCGCCAGAGTTTCAAAAGCTGATCCTGAAGGATAATCCGCGTCTGGGCGTCGAGCGGTCCGAAGGGCTCGTCCATCAGGATTACCTCGGGGTCGTAGATAAGAGTGCGGATGATGTTGGCCCGCTGGCGCATTCCGCCCGAGAGTTCGTGCGGGTAGTGATCCTCGAACCCCGCAAGGCCTACGCGCTGGATGAATTCGCGCGCCTTCTCGTGGCGGGTCTTCTGATCCACCCCGCGCATCTCCAGGGGAAAGGCGACGTTGTTGATGAGCGTGCGCCAGGCGTAGAGATAGTCCGCCTGCGGCACGTAGCCGATCTCGGTGTTGATGCCGCGCAGCTTCTTGTCTCGGTAGGTGATGGTTCCCGAGGTGGGGTGCACCAGTCCGATGATGCAGTTGAGCAGCGTGGACTTCCCGCAGCCGCTCGGCCCCACGATGGTGAGGAATTCGCCTTCTACGATGTCGAGGCTCAAATCCTCGATGGCGACGACGCGGTTTCCCCGCGAGAAAAATTCCTTATGCAGATTCCGTATCGAGAGAATAGGTGGCACGAGGCATGAATCTCCACCGCCGGGGAGGGCCGTTCACCAACCCGTCCCCGGCGGATTTTCAGAGCAGAAAAAAGCCGCTCACATCTTACCGGGCAAATACTCGTCCGATACCAGGACGCTCCTGGGGAACGCTTTTTTGAGCTTGCCCGCCGCGATGAGCAGGTTCTGGGTAATGTCCACCGCGCGCTGGGTGACTTTTCCGTCCAGCGAGACGGCATTCTTCACCGCCGCGATGCTGGTGCGCAGCAGTCGCTTGTCGGTCTTGGCGAAGTAAATCTGGATTTTCTCGCGAATCTCCTCGGCGGTGTGCTTGGAAATCCAGTTGTTGGCCTTGAGAAGCGCCCGCACCACCTTGCGGACGGTCTCGGGGTTCTTCTTGGCGTAATCGGGCCGCACGAGCAGGACCTCCATCATGAACTGGTCCATCTTCGGGTCTTCGCCCGCCGAGTTCGTGACGAAGGGAATGGCGTGGCCCCGGAATATCGCCGTCTCCGGCACGGGGATGGTCTGGATCGCTATCTGAATCTTGTTGCGCTCGAGCGCCGCGATGAGCACGGGGCCCGCGCCTGCGCCGATGAGCTTCACTTCTTTCTGGGGCGTGTAGCCGGCCTGGCGGATCCAGTATTCGCCCTGGTTGTAGGTCAGCGCGCCCGGCCTCGTTGCCCCCACGGTCAAACCCTTCATCTTCTTAATTTTTTCCATGTAGGGCGTTTTGGCGGTGATGCCGAGTCTCTTGGCGACGTCCTTGCGGATGGCGGAGTTGACGATGCTGCGGTTCAGGCAGCTCATCACCGCGATGAGGCGTCCGCCCGCCTTGACGGCGTTGATCTGGTAGGTGCCCGCCGCTACGGAGAATTCCGCCTTGCCCGCGAGGTTGGCCTTGATGTCCGGCCCGCCGCCCCGCGTGGAGATGACCTCGACGGCCAGATCCTCGTCGACGAAGTAGCCGTTCGCGCGCGCCACGTAGTTGCCGACGAAGGCGAGACTCTCGACCGCCTGGGTGATGATGACTCGCTTGGCGGCCGACTCGGAAGGCGTGGCGGACGTGAAGACGAGCGCCACTCCCAGCAGAACCGCCAAAGCCGACTTGAAGAGAAGATCCCTGACATTCGTTCTTTTATCCACGATTTCAGCCTCCACTCTGGCCGCAGGATTCGCGGCTTGCTTCATGGACTCATCAACGCCCCAAGGGCGGGGCGCAATCAGTGTATCGGGAAAATATGGCTTTCCTTCGATTCCTCCTGCTCGGAACAAGACTATACCGAGTGAAACTGTATGAATTTATGATGAAGAGAGCAAAGAATACCATGTTTATCAAAGCCGCCGCAAGGCTCTGGAGTTTAATGCAGCATTGCCTGGGTTATGGAAAAACCCCTCATGGCGAGAGCGCCATTCCACCGAGAAGATGGGAACCATCCATCCGACTCAGCCTCCGGCGCGTTCTTTTTCGAGTTTCCGCAAAGCGCCCCTTTGTATCTTGCCCGTAGCCGTGAGGGGCAGGCTTTCGAGAAACTCCACGGCTCTGGGGTATTTATAGGGTGCGAGTTGTGATTTCACGAAATCCTGTAGCTCCCGGACAAGCGCACCCTGCGCCTGCGGGGAGTCTGCGCTGGCGTCTCCTGAGAGAACGACGAACGCCTTGACGATCTCTCCGCGTTCTAAGTTCGGCGAGCCGACCACCGCGCACTCGCGCACCCTGGGGTGTTCGAGCAACACGGCCTCGACCTCCAGGCCCGACACGTTGTATCCCCCGGTGTTGATCATGTCGTCGGTTCGCGCCTCGAAGGAGATGTATCCCTCCGCATCCATGCGGCAAAGGTCTCCCGTCATGTTCCAGCCGTCTCGCACGTAGTTCCGCTGGCGCTCCAGGTCGTCGAGATACCGGCATCCGGTCGGTCCCTTGACGATCATCTGCCCCACCTCGCCCGGAGGCGTATCGCGCATGTCATCGTCCACGACGCGCACCTGATAGCCCGGCGCCGCGCGGCCGATCTTTCCGGGGCGGATTTCCTCGCCGCTCGCCGATATGAATATATGAAGAAGCTCCGAGATACCCAGCCCGTTGATGATCGCCACCCCCGTCCGCGCGCGCCACTCCCTGAACACCGAAGGCTCAAGAGGCTCTCCCCCCGCAATGCAGGCGCGCAGGCTGCCCAAGTCATATCCTTCCGCAATGTCGAGCATCTGCTTGTAGCCGGAGGGCGTGCTGAAGCACACCGTCCCATTGTATCTGTCGATGGCCTCCAGAAGATCGCGCGGGGTTCCCCGCTCGAGCAGTACCGAGGAGGCACCGAAGCGCAAGGCGTCGGTGATGAAGGCGCAAAACCCGTACAAAAAGGCGATCTGCGGGCTGCCGCAAACGATATCATCGGGAGTCAGGCCGAAGAGGTATTTGGGAAACGTATCCGCGACGGCGAGCAGATCCCGGTGAAAATGCACCGTGCCCTTGGGCGTGCCGGTAGAGCCGGAAGTAAAACCGATGAGGGCCACGTCGTCCGCCGCCGTATCGGCGTTTCGGAATTCCGCCGACGCCCCGGCCATCAAGGCTTCCAGGCCGTCCGGTTCGTCCGAGCCGAAGAGAACGACGTTTTCAAGGGATTGGGAGGCCTCTGCGGCGACGAGCAAATCGGCGCTCAAACGGGCGTCGCAAATCGCAAAACCGACCCTGGCTTTATCGAGCACGTAGGCCAGTTCGCGCTCGCGCATCACCGGCATCGTGGGAATCACCACGCCGCCCGCCTTCAAGACCGCAAGGCACGCGGCCACAAGGGTCGGATGGTTCGATGAGCGAAGAAGCACGCGGCTTCCGGGCACGAGGCCGAACCGATCCGTCATCACCGAGGCGATACGGTTGGCGTTCTCCAAAAGAGCATGGTAGCTCCAAAGCGTTTCGCCGTAATAAATCGCGGGCCGTTCGGCCTGCGCGCCTTGGGCCATCTCGTCGATGAGCACGGCGCCCGCGTTGATGCGGGAGGGATAGGCCGCAAGCTCCGGCAGGACGCCGTAGTCCATTTCCGGCCACAGGGACTTCGGGGGAAGATTATCCCGCGCGAAGGTATCGACGTGTCCGCTCGCCTCAGCCGACATGGCGCCTGACCTCGGGCAGGAGTTCTTGAGCTAGTCTCAACATGTGCTCCACTTCCTCACCAGCGGGTGCGGCCACCTTGAAGATGAAATGCCGAACCCCCGCCTTCCAGAACCCGTGGATTCTCTCGGCGCAACGCTCCACGGAGCCGTGGAGCAGATACCTTTTCGCCGCCTCGCGCATATCCATCCCATACCGCATCGAGAGATTCCTCGCACCACCATCGAGGGCTTCGTCTTCTTTTTCGCTTAAATTCACGAACAGGTGAAGCGCAGGCGTCCAGGGCCTTTGCGGATCGTCGAGCGCACGTCCCGCCTCGGCGGCCAGGCGCCTAACGTGCTCCAGACCCTTCTCGTAGCGCGATGGGGAGAACAGGTAAGGCGCATAGCCGTCCGCGAGCAAAGCGGCGCGCCTTTGGGCGGTCTCGCTTCTGCCGCCCACCCAGATCGGCGGGCCGCCCATGGTCGGTGGCGGTGGACTTTGTCGCGCATTCGAGAAACAAAAGAATTTCCCCTCGTGACTCACCGCCTCGCCCGACCATAGCTTGCGCAAGACCGCGATGGCCTCATCCGTGCGCGCGCCGCGCTCGGTCTTGGGCACGCCGCAAACCTCGAACTCCCGGGCCTCCTCGCCTCCTACGCCCACGCCGAAGATGAAGCGCCCGCCTCCGCTCAGGTAATCCACCGTGGCCGCCGCCTTCGCCGCGATGGCGGGCCGCCTGAGCGGCAGCAAATAGACGAGGCTGCCGAGAACGATGCGCTCGGTTCTGGCCGCAGCAGCGGCGAGAGCGGCGAGGCTTTCGAGGAAATTGCCGCGAAACGCGATGTGATCATCCAGCCAGAAAGAATCGAAACCCGCTTGCTCCACCTTCTCGATGAACTCGAGAAAGTCCAAGTGAGAGAGAGGATCGCCGGGCTGCATCCCGTAGCCGTATCCGTATTTGACCGCCATGGACATGGATGTCCCCAAGCCGCCTCAGCCCTGCGTGCTCAAGTGAAGGTGGCCCCGGGCGTCCAGGCGCACGAGCCAGTCGGGAGGAACCAGGGTGTTCGAGCCGTATTCCTCGATAACCGCAGGCCCGTGAATTTCCAGGTCAATGGGCAGGGAATCGCGCCTGTAGACGGGACAATCGGGAACATTATTCTCAAAAACGACGCTTCTTCTCTCCACCAGCGCATCATCCAGCCCGCCTGCGCGCTTCTCTAATTTCACCCAGTGCAATTTATCCACCAGCCCCGAGACACGCACCCGCAGGTTCACGATCTCGAGCGGATCGCCGGGATGGCAATGCCCGTAGCGCGCCTCGTAGCGGGCGTGGAACTCACCACCCAAGGCTTCGAACCAGCCGGGGGTTTCAGGAACCGGAATCGTGAGCTCGAACGCCTGTCCGACGTAGCGGACGTCGGCGTAGCGGAGAGTTTGAATCTCATCCAGCCCGGCGGCGCGCAGACGGCTCGCGCAAGGCGCCGTCAAATCTTTAAGAATGCGTTCGAGGGCGCTTTCTTCCGCGTTTTCCAAAGCGACGAAACACGTCCCGACGCTCTCCTGCACCATGTCCGCCATGAGAAGGCCGACGGCGGAAAAATTCCCCGGAAAGCGCGGCGCCACGACGCTCGACATGGAGAGTTCTCTTGCAATCAAGGCGGCGTGCAATGGCCCCGCCCCGCCGTAGGCGAGTAGGGTGTGTTCTCTCGGGTCGAAGCCGCGCTCGATGGAAATCTCACGAATCGAACTCACCATCTTCGTCACGGCGAGGTCGATCACCCCGCGCGCCATCGAAACCGCGTCGCCGACCCCCAGTTCACCGGCCAAGGCCCCGAGAGCGCTCCGCGCCTTTTCGGGATGGAGCTCGAGTCCTCCGGCCAGCAATGTCCGGGGGCCGATGCGCGAGAGCACGACGTTCGCGTCCGTCACCGTCGGCTCCTCGCCGCCGAATCCGTAACACGCAGGTCCCGGACGCGCGCCCGCGCTCTTTGGACCCACGTGCAGCGTGCCGTCCTCATCGCGCCACGCGATGCTCCCCCCGCCCGCGCCCACGGTGTTAATCTGAAGTTGCGAAGTCTTGAGGGGGTAGGCGCCGATGATGTTGTTCGTGCTGACGATGGGCCTGCGATCGCGGATGAGGCATACGTCCGTGCTGGTGCCGCCCATGTCGTAGGTGATGAGGTGATCGAGACCCATCGATTCGGCGACCGACACCCCGCCCACGACGCCGCCGGCGGGACCCGAGAGAATCGTGCGTACGGGGAACTGCGTCGCCCGCCCGGCGTCGAACATCCCGCCGTTCGAAGCCATGATGAAAAGGGGAGCGCGGCATCCTTTCTCGCGAAGCGCCCCTTCCAGACGACCCACGTAGTTCTTGATCTTGGGCCCGAGGTAGGCGTTCAAGGCCGCCGTGGAGAAACGCTCGAACTCGCGGTATTCGGGCACGACCTCGTGAGACAAAGAGAGATACACACCCGGCAGCATCTTTTCGAGATACTCCGCCGTGCGCCTTTCGTTCTCCCCGTTGGCGTAGGCGTGCAGATAGCAGATGGCGAGAGCTTCCGCACCCAGGCGCTTCAAGCGTTCGGCCTGCTCCTCGACCTCCGCTTCTTCCACGCGGACTTCTATCCGTCCATCGGCCAGGGCGCGCTCTTCGATTTCGAGCCGCATCTCGCGGGGAACGACCGGTTTGGGCCGAACGAATTTTGGGTCGAAGAGGCTCTGCGGCACGAGGCGCTGTGTTCGGCCGATTTCCAGAACGTCGCGAAAGCCTCGCGTCGTCAAGACCGCGGTGCGCGCCCCTGCGCCTTCCAAAATCGCGTTGGTGCCCACGGTGGTGCCGTGCGTGATCCGCTCGATGGCGGAGAGGTCGAGACTCTCGATTCCCTCGAGAAAAACCGCGTCTTCTCTCCCGCGAAGCGTGGGAATCTTGGAAACCTCTATCCGCCTCTCGTCTTCATCGTAGAAAACGAAGTCGGTGAAGGTTCCTCCGGTGTCTATGCCGACGAGACTCAATGCGCTGGCCGTCCTTTCATCATCATGCCAGGAAAAATCGCACTACCGGCGACTCTCGAACCCATTTCAGAAAATGCAAAGGGCGATGATACATCGGTTCGTAAGTCACCCAAAGGTTCTTTTGAGAATTACTCACGCTCAAGCTGGATTTTTCCAGTGGAATATGACGCTCAAACCTCCTTGAAGCAAGTTGAGCAAATCGCCGCAAACCGATATGATTTTAATGTACGAGCGTTCCAGAGGACCCGAGTTCATATCCCAGTCCTTAAGGAGTGCGCGGGAAAATGACGGAATTTCAAGAAGCCACGTTGGCGTTAATGGAATTGAATATCTGGGTCGTGGCCGTTGTCGGCGGGTTGCAATGCCTCCTGATAGGCAGCGGAATCGCCGCGATGCTCTGGGGGAACAGAGTCCGCTCGAAACAGCAGGACGAGAATTCCGTGGCGCTAAGAGAACTCATCGAGGAAGGCAGGGAATCCAGGGCAAATCTTAGAGAGTCAATCGAGGAAGGCAAGGAACAGCGTAGAGAATCCAGCGAAGCACTAAGTACACTCATCGAGGAAGGCAGGGAATCAAGAACAGCTCTCAGAGAGTTCATCGAAGAAAACAGGGAGTCCAGGGCGGCTTTCAGGGATGGTTTCAGGGAACTCATCGAGGAAGGCAGAAAAGAACGCAGAGAATCCAGCGAAGCTTGGAGAAAATTCATCGAGGAAGGCAGGGAACAGCGTAGAGAATCCAGCGAAGCACTAAGTACACTCATCGAAGAAAACAGGGAGTCCAGGGCGGCTTTCAGAGAGTTCATCGAAGAAAATAAGGAATCAAGGGCGGCTTTCAGAGAGTTTATCGCGGAAGGCAGAGAACAAGACAGAGAGTCCAGGGAAGCGCTACGGGAAACCGTGGCGCAAAGCAGGGAATCGACGGAAGCCTTGCGAGTTCTGCTCGCAAGATAAAAAATCATCTTCGCCGGTTTGGCGTAAAATTCCCAAAGTCAACGAACCCGCTTCACACGCTCACGGGAGACAGAAAGACGCCGTCTCCCGCCTCGGCGTCTAGTATGCCGATGCCGTCCGCGTCCAGACCCGCCGCGTTCTCGGGAAGCGCGTCGTCCACCTCCATCCAAGCGCGAAGCGGCACACCCCACTTTCCGCTTAGCTCGACCAAATCCCCTTTTTCAAGATTCCGTCCCGCAAGCGTCGCCCGGCTCATATAACACCTGCGGCGTGAATCTTCACCGACGCCTTCATTTTTGAGAACAAGCATGAGCGCGCGCCTCGCGGCCCGGGCGGCCTGCCTGCGCGCGCGCGTCGCCTCATCATTCAGGACGCCGTCTTGCACGATGACGGCGTAATCCTTCTGCGCTCCCTCCTCCGTCACGTAGCCCGCGCGCACGTCGGCGAGAACCGACTCGACCTCTCTTTGAAACGGATCGCCGAAACCGCCTCCGCCCGAGGTCTCCATGACGAAAACATCACCCTTTAGGAGCGGAAACCCCGCCGCCTTGCCGGGGGTTTCTGTGGGCGCAAGGGTCTCTACTCCCCTTACGACCACGAAGCGATTGGGCTTTCCCGGACCGCCTCCGAGCACCCCGAAGGGCGGGATCACGTTCTTGTCCGAGGAAATCGAGAGGAGCGCGCTCTCCGCCAGCACCTCCACCTCGCGGTGCAGGCCCAGCCCGCCTCTACGGGTTCCGGCCCCGCCCGAATCCGCGCGAAGGGAGAGTTCCCGAATCTTCAAGGGCTGGCCCTGTTCGATGACCTCGACCGATTGGATCGAGGCGAAATCCCCTTCCGTGAAATTCCGCGTGGCGTTGTTGCCGTCGCTCTCTGCGAAGCCGCCCGTGCCGCCCGCCGGAAACTCGTAGAAGAGAAAAGGCTTGCCGCTTTGCGCGTCCCTCCCGCCGATGTAGACGTGGTTCGAAGTGCCCTTCAAATCGCCCGTGACGACATCCGACGCAAAGCGCGCGGTGGCGCCAATAAGAGCGGAGACCACGGCGTGGCTCACCTCCATCGAGCCCGCGCAACTCGCAGGGTATCGCGCCGAAAGCAGGGAGCCCGGCTCGACCTCGATGGTGAGCGGACGAAAGGCCCCGTGGTTGATCGCGCCCCTGGGATCGAAGAACGCCTTGATGACGCTGAAGGCGGCCGATGGGGCCATGGCGGGACCTACGTTGTAGGCTCCTTTCGTCTGCGGGTCGGTTCCGCGAAAATCGACTATCAACTCATCGCCGGTTTTCTCTACCCGCACCCGGATGCGTATGGGCTCGAGCGAATGACCGTCGTGATCCATGAAATGCTCATAGGTGGATTCTCCCTCGGGCAGGGCGGCGATTCTGCGCCGCATGGAGGCTTCGGCGCGATCGAGCAGGCGATCCTTCGCAGCGAGTATGACGCCCCAGCCGTATTTCACCGCCAACTCCTCCAGCCGCTTGTGGGCCGTGTGGCAGGTGGCGAGCATGGCGAAAAAATCTCCGCGCCGCTCCTCGGGAACCCGCATGTTGTGGAGGAGGAGGTCGAGAAGCCCCTGGTTGATCTCTCCTTGCTCGATGATCCGCAAGATGGGGATGCGCACCCCGTCGTGGAGAATTTCGGTGTTTTTTCCGGAAATGCTCCCCGGCGTCGTGCCGCCCACGTCCCCCCAGTGCGCGCGGACGACGGGGTAGATAGCCATTTGCTCGCCATCGAACAGGGGCGAGATGATCGCTACGTCGTTCAAGTGCGTTCCGCCCGTATAGGGGTCGTTGTGGATGAATACGTCGCCCGGGTGGATGTCACCCCCGAAGCGCTCGAGCATCTGGCCGACTTCCATGGGCACGGGGAAGATGTGGACGGGGTTGTCCTCCGCCATGGCGACGAGCTGTCCCTCGCCATCCACGAGCACGCAGGAGAAATCGTGCCCCTCGTAGATGATGGAGGAATACGCCGTCCGCACCATGTTCGCGCGCATTTCCCGGACGACGGCGACGAAGGATTCGTTGATGACTTCGAGGGATATGGGATCTATTTCCCCAACAAATGATTCCTGGCTCATGAGTTTCCCGTTCAAAAAAATCTGGACGATGGCCCCATCTTAGCCCGAACGAGGGGGTTTGTTCACCTCAGCCTTAGTCGTTTGCGGCGCATGGCGGATGAAAGGTCCGATTTGAAGACGACGGAAATCTACACAACCCGGTTCGCGGTGAACGCCACCGAGGTTGATGTGGGAAGTCTGTCGAGGGATAGGCTTCCCATGTATTTTTCTCCTGAAATGATTATACTGGCCCTACCCTGGACATGAAGCGATGCGCGCCTGGAAGCAACGGCGCCGGTAAATAAAGGAGATGCGGATGAATTCGGACGCAGCGTTTTTCTCAGATGTCGACACGGCGACGCTCGGCGACGCCTCCACGGCGTTGGGGCTGAACCTCATCATGGAAGGCCCTACGCCCTCCACCCCAGAGACCCGGCCCCGGTTCGCAGGGCCGGCCGCCACGATGGTGTTCGCGCCGGTGCGGGACCCGGGAGCCAAGGCTCTGTTCAGCCTCTATGACGCGGTGGAAGAAGTGCCCGCAGGCTCAGTGGTCGTCGTCGACGCGGCCGGCTCTCCTCTGGCCGTCTGGGGCGGAGGCGCAAGCAGCGTCTGCAAACGGCGCGGCGCCGTCGGCTGCGTGATCGACGGGGCGACGCGCGATCTGGAAGCGCTCCGCGATCTCGATTTTCCCGTGTTCAGCAAATCGGTGTGGAGCCTGGCCTTCCCGATGCGCCTGGAAGTCGTGGCGAAAGACGTAGCCATAACCTGCTGCGGGGTGCGCGTGGAGCCTGGGGACATCGTCGTCGCGGACCCGGACGGCGTGGCCGTCGTTCCGCAAAGCTCTATGGAGCAAGTGAAGCGGCAGGTCACCCGGATTCGGGAGATCGAAAAAGAGGTTAAAGGGCGCATCGCCCAGGGCGAATCGATGCGCGACCTCTTCCCCCGCCTCGCGCAGAAGTTCGACACCGATTGACGCGGCGCATGTGATTTACGGGAGACGACCATGACGCATGAGGTTTCAGCCGTCGTAGAGACGCCCGGCACTATCGCCTTGCGGGAATTTCCCCTGCCCGAGATAGGGGATGAGGACGGCCTGCTCCGGGTCGACATGGTGGGCGTCTGCTCCTCGGATTATAAATACTTTGGCGGCAAGGTCGCCCACCGGTGGAACTATCCCATCATCATGGGCCACGAGATGGTGGGCCGCCTCGCCAAGGTCGGGAAAAACGTCCAAAAACGCCTCGGCGTAAAGGAAGGCGACCGCCTCGTGGTGGAAGGCCAGGTGGGGTGCAACCAGTGCTGGTACTGCCACACCGGCAATCGCCGCCTCTGCAAGGATGCCATGATCTACGGCAGCGGGCGCTCCTGCGAGGCGCCTCCCCATCTTTGGGGAGCTTACGGGCAATACGTCTACCTGCCGCCGGGCGCTGGAATCCACAAGGCGCCCGAGGGACTCCCCGACGAATCCGCCGTGCTCATCACGGCCGTCCTGGCGAACGGCGTGCGGTGGGCGCACGATTTGGGCGGAATTGCAGTCGGCGATACCGTGGTGGTCCAAGGCCCCGGTCCCCAGGGTCTTTGCGCGTGCGCGGTGGCGAAACACACCGGCGCGGGCCAGGTGATCCTCACCGGCCTTGCGCGCGACGCGAAGCGCCTGGAAACGGCGAAACGCTTCGGCGCGGACCACACCATCGAGGTCGAGGCCACAGACCCTGAAGAAGAAGTCCGAAACCTCACGGGCGGGCGGATGGCGGACGTAGTCGTCGACGTGACGGGAAACCCCGCCGCGGCGGGCCTCTCGCCCAGGCTCGTCCGCAGGCTGGGCACGGTGGTGCTGGCCGGACTCACCGGCGGCAAAGAAGGTTCTCTGGATCTGGACCCCCTGGTGTGGGGCGAAATACGCATCCAGGGCGCATACAGCCACACGAGCGGCGCCGTGCGGGGCGCGCTCGATTTCGCGGCGAACTCGCCCTATCCCTTCACGGAGATGGTGACCCACCGCTTCCCTCTCGCCGAGGCGGAGCGCGCCGTGCGCATCTCGGGCGGAGAGTTTCCCGAAGAAGAACAGGTAAAAACCGTCATCCAGCCGTGGCGAGGCCTCTAGTCAACTCCTAGTCAACTCCGCATAAACGTAGTCGACTCCGCGTAAACGCCCGGTTGACCCTGGTTCCATGCTTCTGTACAAGGGATACATGCTGAAAAGGCAAAATCCCGGGCATTGGACACTTGCTTCCCCATAAGGGGGTTATTTCGTGTCGGAGTGGATGGCTTTACCTTTCGTACTGATATTCAAGATATCCTCGTGGGTGTTCTACACCCTGGTCCAGCCGCCGCTCATCCTGATCAGCATCCCCGTTTTTCATTACATCGTCCCCGTCATCCTCATCGCCTGCCTCATCATATACGTCGTCCGCCAAGTGAAGATGGAGGGCGGGGGTTTCCTGCTGCGTAATCTGGAGGAACTTCTGGCCTTTCCCTTCCTGGCGGCCATCGGATATCTCGTCTTCATGCAAGTGTATTTCAGATACATTCTGGACGACCCCATCGTATGGGCCGAGGAGATTACGCTGCTCTGCTTCCATTGGGGCGTTTTCATCGGCGCGGCGCTCGCATACAAGCACGGCGAAAAACTGACCATGGAGACTTTCGTCGGCCAGCTTCCGCTGCGGTTGCAGCGAAAAATTCACGTCACCATCGAGATTCTCATCTTCTTCACTCTCTTGCTGCTCGTTTATCAGGGAATCCTGGTGGCGATTCTGGAATGGACCTATCCTTCCTCGGCGCTCGAGTTCCCGCAAACCTACCAAAGCGCATCGTTTCCCATAGGAATGACCCTGATGGTCATCCACTCGGGACGCCAGATATGGGCCCTGACGATAGGCAAGGCGGAACTGGGCCACCGGAGTTCCCCGGCGGTTTGATCACGAAGGAGTCGGCATGAACGCCATGATACTCGTTATACTGTTTTTCGTCTTCCTCGCCTTCAACACCCCGATAGCCATGGCTCTGGTATTCACCTGTCTGTTTTATCTGACGTTCCTCTCCGAGATGCCGGTCACCTTCCTGGCGAGCATCATGATCGGCTCTTTGGAGCATTATTCTCTCATCGCCATTCCGCTGTTCATTTTCGCCGCCCAGATCATGAACATCGCGAAGGTCACGGACCGGATTTTCGACTTCGCCAAAACGCTGGTCGGCCATTTCACCGGAAGCCTGGGACACGCGAACATCGTCGCCAGCATCATCTTCGCCGGCATGTCCGGCTCCGCACTCGCCGACGCGGCGGGCCTGGGCCGGGTGGAAATCGAGGGGATGACCAAGGAGGGCTACGACAAGCCCTTCTCGGCGGCCGTTACGGCCGCGAGTTCGTGTATCGGGCCCATCATCCCCCCCAGCATCATCATGGTGATATACGCGAGCATCGCCGAGGAATCGGCGGGGCGCGTGTTCCTGGGCGGCGTGATTCCGGGCTTCTTCATGGGCGGCGCGATGATGGTGATCGTCTATTTCATCTCCCGCAAGCGGGGATACAAGAAGTATCCACGCGCCTCGCTCGCCCAGATATGGAAGAGCTTCCGCTCCGCCTTTCTGGCCCTGCTGACCCCGGCGATCATCCTGGGTGGAATCGGTTCGGGCGCCACCACGCCCACCGAGGCGGCCGTGCTCGCCGTGGCGTGGTCCCTGTTCCTCGGAATGGTGGTCTACAAGGAGGTCCGCCTCGCGGACATCCCCCGTATCCTCTCGACGGTGATCATCTATACGGCGGTGGTCTTGTTCATATTCTCCGCCGCCTCGGTCTTCACCCGCCTCATCACCATCGAGCGGGTTCCCTTCATTTTCGCCCACTTCCTCATGACCGCCTTAGAGGAGAAGTGGCTCATCCTCTTCGTGCTGAACATCTTTTTGCTCATCGGCGGCATGGTGATGGAACCCACCCCCCTGCTGCTCATCGTCACGCCGGTCATGCTGCCCATCGCCCAAGCGCTGGACATCGACCTCGTGCACCTGGGCGTGTTCATGGTGCTGAATCTCGTTATCGGAAACCTCACGCCTCCCTTCGCCCTTGCGCTCTACGTCGTCTCGGACATCACGAAAGTTCCCTTCTGGACCATTGTCCGGGCGACTACGCCGTTTTATATTCCGCTCATCGTCACCCTGTTCTCCATCGTCTACTATTCGCCGCTCGTCATGTGGCTGCCGAACCTGCTGCTGCCCGTCGATTAGAACGAAACAAAAAAACACCGCCGGCTCACCATATCCGGCGGTGTCTTTTTCGTGACTGCGCGCCGTGCAGACCAGCCTGCGCGCATCAATAAACTTTTCCTTTAGAACTTCGAGCGCGTCGCCTTGACCTTCTCGAAGAAGTCCTTGCCCCATCCCTTCGTGCCGATGGTCACCGCGGCCGAGGCGGTTTTCTTGGCGAATTCGTCCACGTTGATGTTGTAGATATTCACGCCTTTTTTCTTGAACTTGTCCAGATAGGCGTTCTCGAGATCCGTGTAGATTTTCTGCGCGTGGGCGATGCCCTTGGTCAGCGCGTCGTCGAACCACTTGCGCTGCTGTTTGTTCAAGTCGTTTCGCCACTTGTCGTTCACCATGAAGTACGACGTCGAGGAGAGGTGCGCGGTGAGCGTCAGGTGTTTGCCCACTTCGTAGAACTTGTTGGTGTAAAGCGTCTCCAGGGTGTTCTCCATGGCGTCGACCGTGCCCAGCAGCATGGCGTTATACACGTCCGCCCAGGACATCGGCGTGGGCTTGGAGCCCAGCCCCCGGAAGGCCAGCACCCAGGGAGGCGCCTGCGGAACGCGGATTTTGAGTCCCTTGAAATCGGCGAGCGTCTTCAGAGGCTTCTTGCGGGATAGGACGTGCCGCGCGCCCCGGTTGATGACGCTGACCATGATTGTGCCGCGCTTTTTCAGGAACTCCTTGCGCCAGCGTTCGAACAGCGGCCCGTTGGCGACGGTGCGGACGTGCTTGGTGCTCTTCCAGAAATAGGGGAGGTTCAGGCTGTCATACGCGGGAAACTGCGTGAGACCCTGGAACGACGCCTGAATGGCGCCCAACTGAACCGACTGCAGCTGGGTTTTGCCGTCGCCGACCTGGCCCTTCAGGAACACCTGCACCTCCATGGTTCCATTGCTGAGCTTATCGAGTATTTTTCCGAATTCGATCGCTCCGTAATGGGTGGGGTTCTTGTTGCTGTACATGTGGCCTACCTTGATGATGACTTTCTTGGCCCCCAGGGCAGGTGCTGCGCCCTGGGCGAGGAGAAACGCTACAGCGGCGAAAACGATGGGAATGATTCTTTTTGCCATTGGCACTACCCTCCCTGAACAGGAATGGAAATATCCCCCTTGTGAGGATATCGAAGAGCGCATCACAAACAATCGCGAAAAGATGGAAAATTCAAATGGATGAGAAGATTCTACCCTTCTTTTCTCCTGCATACAAGGTATAATCTTTTCACTTGCTCCCCATGAAAACCTGACCCCAGAGGTGAAAAAGATGAATACGGAATGGCCCGAACTAAAGGCCCGTCTCCAAAATTATCCCGACCTCGTCTACGGGGAGGTCGAAGGACTGACCCACGAACAGATGTCCTACGCCAACGAGGAGCCGCCCTGGGCGCGCTGGTCGATGGATTTACAACTGCGCCACATCGCCCTCGTGACCCCTGTGTGGCTGTCCATGCGGGCCGGGGAAATGCTTCTGGGAGAAGGCTACACTTTTCCCGATACCGCCGGGCTCATCGCCGACCTCATCGGCGGGGGCATCCGGCACGTCCCGCCCGAAGCGGCCGGCGACAAGATGGCCGTCATCTCCTTCATGCGGCCCTGGGCCGCGCTTTGTGGTGAAATCATCGAGCGCGAAAGCGCGGAGAGATTATGCTCCATGTCGTTCACTTATTATACGGACCCCGAAGCCTCCCGCCCGGGAGACCCCCACAAACCCGTCGATTACCACAGGATGTCCACCCGCCTACATCCTTTCGGCTTTTATGAAGACGCGGAGCGCCCCGGTCTTTTCCACCTGGAAATCGGCGCGGTCCTGCGCCACGTCTACTGGAACGTGCTCGCTCACTTGCGAACCGTCCAAAGGCAAAAACTAAGACAAGGCCTCCCGTTGAACAATGAACTGCCACGCGAGGGCTATCTCACACTTCCGGAATTTTATGCGTGTTGAGGGGTTTTTCGTCACGCTTACGAAACGCATATCTGCGCGTTTGGGGTATAATGCGTATTCGGGGCATCGCACCGCCCCGGGATATCGCCGCTTGTTTTCTGAGAGGATGCCGGAGAGATGCCGAAAACGAATCGAACGTCCTGGCCTTTGCGCAAACAGCGAATATGCGCCGCCTTGTCGCTCATTGCCTTTTTGCTCGCTCTTCCGATGTCGGCTGCGGCCATCGCGCCCGTTTATTCCACCTATCTCGAAGGCGCCATAAGAGGATACGACCCGGTGGCCTATTTCACGGAGAAAAAACCCGTAAAGGGGAAAAAGGATTTCTCCCACAAATGGAAAGGCGCCACCTGGTATTTTTCGAGCGCGCGAAACCGGGATTTATTCCGCGATAATCCTGAAAAATACGCTCCCCGGTACGGCGGCTACTGCGCATACGCCGTGAGCCAGGGCTACACGGCGAGCATCGTCCCCGAAGCCTGGAGAATCGTGGACGGCAAGCTCTATCTGAACTACAGCAAGGGCGTTCAGCGAACCTGGGAGCAGGACATCCCCGGCTACATCAAGCTGGGCGATAAGAACTGGCCCAGGCTCCTCGAGGGGAAATAATCCTCTCCCCGAAAAACAGCGGCTCCCTAGTGCCCCAAATCGCTCGGTTCTTTTCCCTCGGCCTTGTCGAAAGCCCGCTTCGCCGCTCTGAGCGCATGGTTCGTCTTCGGGAGACCGACGTAGGGTGAGCACTGCACGATCGCCTCGATAATTTCCTCTTGCGTGAGACCCAGATTGAGAGCCGAGCGCACGTGCCACTCCAGTTCTCCGGGCAGGTCCTGCGCCACCATGGTGGCGAGCACGATGATTTCGCGCGTTTTCAGGTCCAGCTTCTCCGACTGCGCCCACACCATGCCGAAGCAATACTCCATGATGGCCTGCGTGTGCGCCGGAGATATCTTCAGGAAATCATCCGTAGTCTGGCCGCCTTCTCCGTAGATTCCCATCGCGCGGCGGATTTCACCCGCTTTTCTGAAGCGCTCCTGCACGTCCGGGTTCTTGTCGACGTAATTTTCCATCATATCTTCAGCCATTGTATTTCTCCTGAATGAGAACGGGTATTTGCTAGCGCGTCCTGAGACGCGGGTCCAAGACATCCCTGAGCCAGTCGCCCAAGAGGTTGGCTCCCAGCACCGTGAAGGTGATGGCAAGCCCCGGAAAGGTGACGATCCACCATGAAACGTACAGATAGGAGCGGCCCTCGGCCAGAAGTCCGCCCCAGGTGGGCGTGGGCGGAGGAACGCCCAGCCCGAGAAAACTGAGGCCCGCCTCGATGACGATCAGACGGCCCAGATACAAGGAGCCGATGACGATGACGGGCGCCAGCACGTTGGGCAGAACATGGCGGAATATGAGGCGCAGGTCGCTCCCCCCGACGGCGCGCGAAGCGATGACGAACTCCTGCTCACGAATCGAGAGAACAGAACCGCGCACCACGCGCGCATACACCGTCCACTGGCGCAGGGAGATCAAGGCGACGATCAGCCAGAGGCTCGGCCCCAGAATGGCGATGGTCGCCAGGGCAAGCAGAATGAACGGAAACGAGAGGACGAAATCCACCAGGCGCATCAGCAGATAGTCCACCCTCCCGCCGAAATAGCCCGCCAGCATACCGAGGATGAGACCGATGCTCCCCGCCATGACCGTCGCGGATAATCCGACGATGAGGGATACGCGCGCCCCGTATATCAACCGGCTCAAGAGGTCGCGGCCGAGGTGGTCGGTGCCAAGAAAGAAGATATGCCCCTCCCCTTGCCACATGGGCGGCTTCATCACCCGGGTGAGGGATTGCGCCGTGGGGTCCAGCGGAACGAGCAGGGGCGCGAACACCGCGGCAATCAGCACGATGAGCAATATAACGGCTCCCGCCATCGCGGATTTCGTGGCGATGAGCGAGCGCCCGAGCCGCTGCCACCAGGGAGTTTCGTCGAAATACTGAAACTCCTGGGCCTCTACGATGCTTTCGTGTTCTTCATGCCTCATCGGTACTGAATCCTGGGATCGAGGTAGGTATAGATGATGTCCACCAGCAAATTGATGCCGACGAAGCCCAAGGCGAGAAGAAAAACCGCCGCCTGTACTATCGGGTAATCCCGGTGGTGAATGGCGGCGACGGTGAGCCGCCCCACGCCGGGCCAGGCGAACACGGTTTCGGTGATGACGGTTCCCCCCAGGGTGAGGGCGAGGTCCAGGCCGAGTATGGTGACGATGGGGATGGCGGAATTCTTGAGCGCGTGCTTGAACAGCACGACCTTCTCGGCCAATCCCTTGGAATACGCCGTGAGAATATAATCCTGCCGGAGCACTTCCACCATTTCAGAGCGCATCAGCCGCGCGAGGCGGGCCGTGTGAAAAACGCCGGCGGCGATGGTCGGCATGATGAAATGAATCGGCTCTCCATACCCGAACGGCGGCAGCCACCCCAGCTTCACGGAGAAGAGGAGGATCATCATCAGGCCCAGCCAGAAATCGGGAACCGCCTGGCCGAGTACGGCCCCCACCATCAACCCCTTGTCGTAGACCGTGTTTTCCTTGAGGGCGGCGATGCACCCGAACGGCAGGCCGATGATGACGGACATGATGAAGGCGGCCGAGGCGAGTTCAATGGTGGCGGGCAGGTGTTCGAGTACGACTTTGAGAGCGGATTCCCCATGCTCGAAGGATTCGCCGAAATTCCCGCGCAAGACGTTGCGGAAAAAAATGAGGTACTGCGTCGACAGCGGCTTGTCGAGCCCCATCTCGTTCCTGAGTTCCGCGATGTCTTCTTCGGTGGCGTCGTCGGGAAGCATGATCCGGGCCGGATCGCCTGAAAGATGCAAAAGCAGGAACACGAAAATCAAGACGAACTTCATGAGCACGACGGCCTGAAACATCCGGCGAACAATAAATCCCGTCATTGCGCCCCCCGTTACGAACTATCCTCTTGCCCGGTGCTTCCGCATTTTCGCCCGGGGCCACGAATCAATCTCTCCCGCCCTGCCCGGGCGTTCGGCGTCGCCCCCTCCCGGTTGCGACAGAGACAACCAGGAGAGAAGCGAGGCGCCGTTTTTATTTCCACCCGGCGTCGGTTGCGATCACGAGGCCGGTGGAGCGCATCTTCCAGTCGACGGATTTTTTCTTTCCGGAAATCTCATCGAGATGATACAAAAAGCCCAGGAAGGCCTGCTCCCTGATGTATGCGGCGAGCTTCCGGTATTTCTCGGCTTGTTTGGCCTCGTCCGGCTCGGAGCGGGCGCCTACGATCATATTGTCCAGCTTCTCGCTCCTGACGCCGCCATGCGTCGATTTACTGTACAGGAGGCCCGAGTACATCCAGGCCGCATGAAGCGCAAGATCGTTGCGGCAGGCGTAATTCCAATAGGGCTTATAGCCTTTCTTCCATTTCGAGCGGCTGTTTCGCCGCCAGGCGCCGTATTCCAGCGGCTTCACCTTGACGTTGACGTTGATCTTCTTGAGTTGTCCCGCGATGGCCTCGGCCCCTTGCACTCCCTTGAGATAACGCCCCAGGGGAACGACCAGCGGAACGGTGAAACCCTTTTCGTATCCGGCCTGCTTCATGAGGCTCTTCGCCTTGGCCAGATCGTAGGGATAGGCTTTCAGGGCCGGGTTGTGGCCGAAACTGTTCGGGCCGACGACGGTGCCCATGGATGCGGTCGCGTGGCCTTGAAGCACGTTTTTGATGATGCTTTCCTTGTCGATGGCGTAGTTCACCGCCTGGCGCACGCGCGCATCGGACCATGGAGCTCCGTCCTTGAGAACCATGATGAGCGAGCACGCCTTGGGCCCGGGGCCTGCGACCACGTCGACGTTGGGGTTCGATTTCGCCATCGGAACCGTCTGGGGCGGAATGTCCTTGATCATGTCGACCGCGCCTGAGACGAGCGCCGAGACGCGCGTCGTCGGTTCGGGAATGACTTTCACGATCACTTTCTTCACGCGCTGGCGCGATTTGTCCCAGTATCCGGGGACGGCCTCGAACACCATCTCGGAACCTTTGCGCCATTTCACGAGGCGGTAGGGGCCGCTGCCGACCGGCTTGCGGGCGAGATGTTTGAGTTCATTGCCCGCGTAATGCTTCGGCGGGACCACCGCGCTGAAATCCGCGAGCGGCGAGAGGAGATAGCGATCGGGATGCTTGGTATGGATGCGCACGGTGTGCGAATCGACCACCTCGACTTTCTTGAGACTCCTGTAGAAATTGCGGATTCGGCTTTTAACCTTTTTATCGAACAGCCGATCGAGACTGTATTTCACGGCATTCGCGTCGAGAGGCTCCCCGTTATGGAACTTGACGCCCTTGCGAAGCTTTAGTTCCAGAACCGTAGGAGTAACGTAACGCCACGACGTCGCCAGGGCGGGGATGATTTTCCCCTTGATGTCGCGGGCCAGAATATTGTCGAACACCAGGGGCCAGGACTGAAGCATGGGAAGCCCGAGCCGGATATGGGGGTCGAACGTCGTCGGGTCTCCGGGCATACCAATGAGAAGCTGATCTTTCTTGGCCGAAAACGCACTTCCGGACATCACAGTCAGCGACATGAGAACGGCCATTCCAAAAATCACGAACTTTTTCATCATCTTTTTTCCTCCTCTATGCGGTATCCGCTCCACGATTCACTTGCACAGTATCTCTTATGGTCTCGATGCTGCCTTTTCTTCACGCGATTCGACGGCATGCGTCCACGGATGGGTGTGAAATCAATCCAAGGGGGGAATGGTTAAAATGGCGACTTTATGATGCGGCGACCCGCGATGCCTGTAAATACACCAAACCCTTGCTGATTTCCGGTTCAAAAAATGAGAGGCTCCCCCATCCTCTGCAAAAACCCAAAAATCACTCGTGCTTCGCTGATGAAATCCACCTGCTCCACACAGTTATTTCCTTTTTGCGGTTATTATTATCATTGGTGATTACCACTTACATGTCAACCAATTGCCGGGGGAATCTATCCAAAACCACCTGCGCACGGCCTTCATCGGACGAACCGAACTCGCATGGGGGTCGTGAAACCGGCGAGAGGCGTGTTACATATGTTCTGTGCTCGGCAATCGCCGGCGGATCAGAACCCCGGGGAGGGCAGGAGATGTTCGAGAAGATCGCCGTGTTCGGCACCGGGGCCATCGGCAGCAGCGCCGCGGCCGACCTCACCGACGCAGGCTATGACGTCACCATCGTCGATCAGTGGCCCGCACACGTGGAGGCGATGAGAAAAGACGGACTCCACGTCCAGATGCCGGACCTCGACCTGAGAGTTCCCGTCAAGGCGCTTCACCTGTGCGAGTTGGCCTCCGTTAAACCTGAATTCGACCTCATCCTGCTGGCCGTGAAATCTTTCGACACGCGCTGGATGGCCGAACTCATGGCGCCGCACCTAAAAACCGACGGCGTGCTGGTGGGACTCCAGAACAGCATGAACGAGGAGGAGATAACGACTTCCATTCTCGGCCGGGAGCGCGTGGTGGGTTGCTGCATCGAGCTTTCGGGGGAAATCTTCACCCCGGGCTTCGTTCAGCGCAATACGCCGAGGACGGGCACCTGGTTCGCCGTGGGCGAACTGGACGGCTCCATCACCCCGCGCCTGGTGGAAATACAGAAAATCCTGAGCCATGTCGCCAGGGTGGATATTTCCACCAACATCCGGGGCACGAAATGGACGAAACTCGTCGTCAACTCGATGAGCATGGGCCCCTGGGGGCTCATCGGCCTGCATAACAGGGAAGTCGCGAAACTTCCCGGAATCTTCGATATCGCGGTGAAACTCGGCAAGGAGACCGTGGCGGTGGGCACGGCGGCGGGAATCAACATCGAACCCGTCTTCGGGCTGAGCGCGGATGATTTCGCAGGCGATGAAGACAAGGTGCTGCTGAACGCCCTCACGACCATGACGGGACACACGGGCCCGCGCGCCCGCACGGCGCCCATTCACGATCACATCAAGGGCCGGAAAAACGAAATCGAATTCGTCAACGGCCTCGTCTCGCGAAAGGGCAGGGAACTCGGGATTCCCACGCCCTACAACGACGCCGTGAGCGAACTGGCGCGCGCGATCAACCGAAACGAGCTGGAGATGGGCCCTGAAAACTACGACCGCTTGAAATCCATACTGGGAATCGCAGACTGAGAAGAGCCTTCTAAACCGGTTTTCCTTGGATAAGCACGAAAAACGAGTGGGAGCCGACCCTCAAAATCGCATAAAGCGGCTACACGGCGATGAAAGGGACTAGGCGAGTTCGCGTCTCGGGTTCCGGCCTTCCACCATGAAGAGGACGGCCTCTGCGATGTTCGTCGCATGGTCGGCGATTCTCTCGAAGTATTTCGAGATGAACGTCAGGCGGGTCGCCCGGCTGATGTTGCGCGGGTTGTCCAGCATATAGGTCAGCAGTTCGCGGAACAGTTCCTCGTTCATGTCGTCCACTTCGTCGTCGCTCGCCATCACCTTGCGCGCCAGCACCACGTCTTCCTTGATGAAGCTGTCCAGGCTCTCGCGCAACATCTGGCTCGAAGCGCTGGCCATCCGCGGCAGTTCGATGTAGGGCTTGAGCGGAGGCTCCTCGTTCAACTCCAGCGCCCGCTCGCACACGTTGACGGCCAGGTCGCCCACCCGTTCGAGGTCCGAGGCGATTTTGAGACCCGTCGTGATGAAGCGAAGGTCCACCGACGTCGGCTGCCTGAGCGCCACCATCTGCAGGCAAAGCTCGTTCACGTCGACTTCGAGTTGGTTGATTTCCGAATCACTCTCGATGACTGTCTGGGCAATACCCGAATCCCGCCGGGTGAGACTTTCGATGCTTTTCGCCATCATCGCCTCCACCTTGGCGCCCAATTCCAGAATAAGGCGGCGGAGTTCCTGGAGTTCACTTTCGAATTCCGAACTCGTGTGCGCCCTTCCGCTCGTCAGTGCCATGCCAAATCTCCTAAAGCGACCTAGCCGAACCGGCCAGTGATGTAATCGGATGTCCGAACGTGCATGGGATTCATGAAAATCTTCTTCGTCTCCCCATACTCGATCAATCGGCCCAGGAACATGAAAGCGGTGTTGTCCGAGACGCGCGCGGCCTGCTGCATGTTGTGCGTCACGATGACGATGGAGAAATGCTCCTTGAGTTGCGCGATCAGATCCTCAATCCGGGCCGTGGCAATCGGGTCGAGCGCCGAACAGGGTTCGTCCATCAGAATGATCTCGGGCTCCGAGGTAATCGCCCGGGCGATGCACAGGCGCTGCTGCTGCCCCCCGGAGAGGCCGAGCGCATTGTCCTGGAGCCGGTCGGACACCTCGTCCCAGAGCGCGGCGTCGCGAAGGGAGCGCTCGCAGGTTTCCTCCAGCACGCGCTTGTCGCGTATTCCGTCCACCCGCAGGGGATAGACGACGTTTTCGTATATGGACATCGGAAACGGGTTGGGCTTTTGGAAAACCATGCCGAGGCGCTTTCTAAGCTCGATGACCTCGACGCGCGGATCGTGAATTTCGCTTCCGTCAATCGATATGGCTCCATCGTGCCGGATGCCGTCGATCAGGTCATTCATGCGGTTGAACGAGCGAAGGAGCGTGGATTTTCCGCAACCAGAAGGGCCAATCAGGGCGGTGACGAGCTCTTTTTGTATCTTCAGGGTGTTATTGAACAGAGCCTGTTTCTGCCCGTACCAGAGGCTGAAGCTTTCGATGTCGATAACGCTCCCGAGTTCGCTCTCGACGGGATGGTAGGCCGTCGCTTCGAACTCGCCTTGCAGGTCGGTCACTACCGCATTGGACGCCATTTCAATACATCTCCACTAAAATTGGCCTTCCACAAACTTCCGGCGAAGGCGGTTGCGAACCATGATGGCGAAAGCGTTCATGAAGGCGATGATCGTGATCAGAAGAAGCGTCGTGACGAAAACCATTGGTTTTCCGGCTTCGGAGTTTCGCGACTGGAATCCCACGTCGTAGATATGGAAGCCCAGGTGCATGAAGCTCCTCTCCGGGTGGAGGAACGGGAAGAAGGTGTCGAAGGGAAGCTCCGGCGCCAGCTTCACTACCCCTACGAGCATGAGGGGCGCCACTTCGCCCGCGCCGCGCGCCATCGCCAGTATGAGGCCGGTCATGATGCCCGGCATGGCCTGTGGCAGAACGATGTTCCGGATGGTCTGCCATTTCGAGGCGCCGCAGGCGAGGGAGCCCTCCCGCATCGAGCGGGGAACGGCGGAGAGCGCCTCTTCTGTCGCCACGATCACCACCGGAACGGTGAGGAGCGCCAGCGTCAGCGACGCCCACAAAAGACCGCCCGTCCCGAACGTCGGGTTGGGGAGCCTTTCGGGATAGAACAACTGGTCGATTCTCACCCCGACGGTGTAGGCGAAAAACCCGAGGCCGAACACGCCGTAGACGATGGAGGGAACGCCCGCAAGGTTGTTCACGCAGATGCGCACGATGGAGACCAGGGCGCCTTGCTTGGCGTATTCACGAAGGTACAGCGCCGTGACCACGCCGAACGGAGCGACGAAGACGACCATGAGCAGCGTCATCATAACGGTGCCGAATATCGCCGGCAAGACGCCGCCCTCGGTATTCGCCTCGCGCGGATCGTCGGTCAAAAACTCTCCCCACCTGGAGAAATAGACGCCAATCTTTCCGAAGCTCGAGAGATTATTCGCCGGGTAGATGCGGACAATTTCCGAGAGCCGCAGGTTTTTCTCGCGACCGCCAATCTCCCTGAGGACGATCTTGTATTTCTCATCCTCTTTGTTAATCGCGGCGATTCTTTCTTTAGCACCGCGAATCCGGCCCGCCTCTCCTTCGTCCGGCGCTCGAACTTCTCCTTCTCGGCGCGATATTCCTCGCTCTTCTTCCCGTAATCCAGCGAGGTGCGCCGCAAGGCGAGCCGATCCTCTTCGATGTAGTAATTGATGGTGCCTATCTCGTCCACCTCGGTGGAGCGAATTTCGTTCCTGCGGTCGACCGCCCCGTCGTGGGCCGCATACAACCCATCCAGGGACACCTTTTCGCTCGGAATCCGGCGGCCATTGAGAATCAAGGTCTTGATAAAGCCGATGAACGGGCCCCACTCCCTGCGTTCAACGAAGAATATGCCGGGCGGAGTCTCGGTCCTGGCGACCTGATGCGCCGCCGCCCACTTAAAATCCTCGTTGTAGATGTCGAAATTTCCGATCCGGTAGAGCGTGCGGCTCGCAAATCCGTCCGCCTCCCGGATGGCGCGCCGGGATTCCGCATCGAGTCCTTTCAACTGCTCGGCAGAGGGGCGGAAACTCTCCGAGCGAAACGGTTCGCCGGCGATGCGCTGACCGTTCTTGAGCGTCACCACCTCCACGGGTCCTGGATAGAACGTCACGATGCCGTTCCATAGAACGAGTGCGAGAAAACCGACGATCATCAATACGCCCAGAGCGAGCGCACCGCCCATGATCCAGATGAACGGCTCTCCTCTGGCCTTGAAGTCGAGCGATGCGCGAATACCCGTCCTGCCAGGTGGGCTTCCCCCCGCTTCGGCGGTCTGCGCCGCTTCGGGTGTTGGCTCTTTGTCGTTGCCCGAGTCTTCTCTCGGAACCGGCATCTGCGCCTTTTGCTTTTCTTTTTGTTGTTTTGGATCTTTCGCCTTCATCCTATCCTCACAACTGCGCGGCGCGCTTTCGGAAGCGCAGGCGAACCACCTCCGCCACCGTATTGACGATGAACGTCATCCCGAAGAGGACGAGGGCCGCCAGGAACAGTACGCGGTAGAGCGTCCCATCCTTGACGGCTTCTGGAAGCTCCACCGCGATGTTCGCCGAAAGCGCTCTGAGGCCCGAGAAAATGTTCCAATCCAAAACCGGGGTATTGCCCGCCGCCATGACGACGATCATGGTTTCGCCCACCGCGCGGCCCATTCCGATCATCACGGCGGCGAAAATTCCACTGGCCGCGGTGGGCAGGATAACCCAAAGGGCCGTCTGCCAGGGCGTTGCGCCGCAAGCGAGGCTCGCCGCCCTGAGGTGGCTCGGCACGGAGTTGAGTGCGTCCTCGGCGATGGTGTAGATGAGCGGAATAACGGCGAAGCCCATCGCAAAGCCCACGACGAGGGAGTTGCGCTGCACGTAGGTGTCGATGACCCCGCCACGCGCATCCAGGCCGAGCGCCGTGAGCACCACGGCCGTCACCCAACTCAGCAGCCCGGCGGCAACCAGCATTCCGAACCAGCGAAGAAGCTCGAAGAACGCGCTTCGCGAATGGGGCATCTGCCTGAGCCTTTGTTTCCACTCATACCCGAAAAGCCGATCGGCCCCGAAAGCGATGAGCAGGAAGGACACGGGAAAGAAAATGATGAACAGCATCGGCGTCGCCATTCCGATGTTCCCGTTCGCCCAGGCCTTGAAGTCGCCGCCGAAGAGAAGCCCCTCGAAAATCGGCCCGACCCGGTAGCCGAGCAGCATGCCCAGGATGATCACGAAGAAAACCAGACTGATTTTCGGAAATCCCGACAAGGGGAGGGAGATGCGCGGCGGCATCAGTTGCCATAGATAGGCCGAGAGTAACAGGAGAAGCGGTATCAGCATGAACGAGAGAAGGACCGCGGCGATCCACGTCTCCACGACGGGCGCCAGAATCAGGGCGGCCACGAAGCCTAGAACCACCGAGGGCAGCGAGGCCATCATCTCCATAGCGGGCTTTACGACGGAGCGGACTTCCGGACCAATGAACTCGGAGGTGAAAATAGCCCCCAGCACTGCGATGGGTATCGCGAAGATCAGGGAATAGACCGTTCCCTTGATGGTCCCGAATATCAGGGGGATGAGGGATATCTTCTCCTCGAATGCATCGTCTCCCGAGGAGGATTGCCACGTATACTCGGACTTGGGATAGCCTTCGTACCAGACTTTCCCGAACAGGGTCTGGAAGGTCGTCTCGGGGTGTTCGGCCGAGAATTTCCAGAAATTCACCACGCCCTTCTCATCCGCGGCGACGATCGCGTCATCGCGCGGCGCAAGGCGGACGAAGCGCCTAAGACCCGTCATTTCCTTCACCTTGAAGCGTAACAGCGTCGATTCGCTCGTAGCATGACGAAGCCAAATGTCTCCGCCTGAATCCATCGTGGCGAACATCCGGCTCCGCTGGGAGGTGGAAAAACCCGTAACTCTCGCGGCGTGTCTCTCCAGTTCGTGCCCGCGCACCATCACCAGTCCGTCCGACGTCACGGCGCCCGGAGTGCGCGCATGGAAAAAGATGCTCAAAGACCCTTTGGAACCTCCCACGACGATGGATTCCTCGCCGATAAGGGCCTTAAAGATTGTTAACTTTTCATCCACGGAAAGCAGGTCGCGCTTTTCCACGAGGGATACGACGTTGAAGTCTCTTGCGTCGTAGCGCAGAAGGAACCCTTTTTCGACGCCGATATACACCTTGTCGGCTTTTTCCGTGAGGAGTATGCCCACGACGCGCGCCTGACGGGGCAGGTCGGGCAGGACCACGCTCTCCACGGACGAAGTGGTCTGTCCCGTCAGAAGATTGACCCTCGTCTCCGTCAGGCTCAGGCGCGCCACGCCCTCGGCGTCCACTGAGGCGAAAGAGATGCTCGGGCGCTCGGGGGTGCCTCCCACCTTGTAATCGAGCTTGACGATGGCCGTCCTTTTCGGCGCGACCTGTTGCGGTTCCTTGACCTCCGCTTCCAGCCAGATTTTCCGAACCTGTTCGCCTGGAATTTTCGAAAAAACGACCTTCCCGTCGGTGACATCACGCTCGTTGATTCTGGTGAGCCCCTTCGGCGCCCTGTCAGCGGGCAGCACCTGTGTCCGAAAGTTGATTTTACCGAACCGCACCGTTCCATCCGCAAAACCGAAGGCGATGTTTCCGCCCTTGAGCGTTCGCGCAAAAGCGGTCGCCCGCGTACCCCCGAAATCGAGTTTCCACTGCTTGAGCGGTTTTCCGGTCAATGCGTGGAGGGGAGTCAAAACGCCGTCATCCGACACCAAAACGGCTATGGTGTTGTAATCATCCATCTCGACGCTGAGGAGAGGGCTTTGGGGCGCGGCGACCCGAAAGACGCCCGAGCCGGTTATCGTTTCTCCGGCAAACAGCGGCAGGGCCACCGCAACGAGAAACGCCATGATTCCGAGAACGGCCAAAATTACGAACAACCCGCCGATAGTAATCACCTTTGTGACGATCTTGTCGATTATCCGGACGGATTGCCTCGCGCTCATGTCGCGCGTTTGCCCCGGCTTCCTCCGCCCATTACCGCCTGCGTCTGGAACTTGTCCGTTGCCCATATCTCTCTTTTTCAAAAATGAAAGCGGGGGGACGACGAATCCGCTCCGTCGTCCCCGCCGCTACGCTGCGTTCGAAAAACTAGTTGCTTCCCATCCCGAGGCCGAGAGCGCTCAGCTCCAGCTTGGCGATGGCCGCGTTCACCGGGAAGAAGCCCGCTTTGATAACGGCCTGCTGACCGGCTTTCGAGAAAATGTATTTGATGAACTGCGCTCTCAGAGGATCGAGCGCCTGATTCGGGTTCTTGTTGACGTAGATGTAGAGGAAACGCGCGATCGGGTAGTTGCCCGAATAGGTGTTCGCGGCTTCGGGCCCATAGCATTTACTGCCGGTCTTTTTGGAAATCGGGAGCGCGATGACGTCCGCCGTCTTATATCCGATGCCGGAGTAGCCGATGGCGAACTTGTCGGAAGCCACACCCTGTACGACCGCCGAGGAGCCGGGCTGCTCTTTCACGGAGTCTTTGTAGTCGCCTTTGTAGAGGGCCACTTTCTTGAAGTAGCCATACGTGCCCGAAGCCGAGTTACGGCCATACACGGAAACCGGCTTGCTCGCCCACATGCCCTGGAGGCCGACCTCGCCCCACGTGCCGATGTCCGACCTCATGCCGCCCTTGCGGGTTTTTGAGAAAATGGCGTCCACCTGCGGGAGGCTCAGGCACTTGAGGGGATTATCCTTGTTCGTGAATACGGCCAGGGCGTCCACGGCGACGCGGATGCGGCCCGGCTTGTAACCGAACTTCTTCTCGAAAGCATCCATTTCCTTGGACTTCATGGCGCGCGACATCGGGCCGAAGTTCGAAGTCCCGGCGATGAGCGCCGGAGGAGCCGTGGAGGAACCTTTGCCCTCGATCTCGATTTTCACGTCCGGGTAGGAACGCCGAAACCCTTCGGCCCAAAGCGTCATGAGATTGTTCAACGTATCCGAACCCACGGATTTCACGTTCCCGGAAACGCCGCTGGTGGCCTTGTAGGTGGGCAACTTCTTGTCCACCATCAGGGCCGCACCGGCGGGCTGCGCTACGAGAACGAGGCAAATCGCAGCCGCAACGGCCAAGCCCCAAATCTTAGAAAACTTGCTCATTCTAACTTCCTCCTTTTGATGGATTGAAACTACAGGAAAAAACAAAAGACTTTGTTACATTTGTGCGACAAAACTGTGAACATAACGTGACACGGGCGCTTTCCACCTCCAGACAGACTGGCGCCCCCATTCCCCATGGACTGCGTGCCACTGCGCCCGGAGAATTTCATCGCCTCTTTTGGCGGCCGCCTGTCGGCAGCCATGGGTGGAAACACCCTGTGCCGCGATTATTTCCCCGAACGAGACGGACTATAGAGAAAAAAGGGACGGGAAATGTTACGAAAGGATGAAAATGGCGTGATTTTTCGGACAAATCAATTTATCGGGACACCGGCTTCTTTCTGATCGATCCAGGAGGCGCAACGCTCGGATTCGCCCCTGAAACGAGGCGCACTCGAACCAAAATACAGAAAAAGGAGGGAATTTCCCCTCTCAGGGGGTGGGAATGGTGAAGCGGAACGTGGAACCCCGGCCGGGCGCGCTATCGACCCATACGTCTCCACCCATTTCCTGGACGAGATGCTTCACGATGGAGAGCCCCAAGCCCGTGCCCCCGTTCTCCCGGGAGCGGGCCGAATCCACCCGGTAGAACCGCTCGAATATCCGGGAAAGATGCTCGGGAGGGATTCCTTCTCCCTGATCGGCCACGGAAACCTCGACGAAACCATCTCCCCGCAATTCTCCCAAAACGCTGATTCGGCTTCCCTCCGAACTGTAGTTGACCCCGTTTTCGGCCAAGTTGATCAGAATCCTCTCCAGGGCCGCCGGGTCCGCCCAGACACGGTCGGCCTCCTCGGGAACCTCCATATCCAGGCGAATGCCTCGTTTCTCGACGGCGGGCGCCAGGGTATGCGCGACCGAGTCCATCGTGCTTCGTATGGAAACTTCCTCGGGCCGGACATGCTCTTCCTTCGATTCTATCCTGCCCAACTCCAGCAGGTCCTCCACCAGGGCCGAGAGCCGCCGGGCGTGCCGGTTGATGGTCGAGGCGAACCGGCGCGTCGCCTCGGGGTCGGAGTGCGCCGTCACTTCGAGCGTCTGGGACGCCCACTGTATCGCCGTCAAGGGCGTGCGCAACTCGTGGGAGACGTTGGCGGTGAACTCCCGCCGAATTCCCGCGAGCCGTTTGACCTCGGTGATGTCGTGAAACACCAGAACGAGGTTCGATTCCTTTTCCGCCCTCGCCCTCTTGGCGTGCAGGGTCAACGTGCGGGCGGGCAGAACTTCGATCTCGCGCTCCATGCGGGTGGCGGAGCGCGAGAGCATATCCCTCACCGCTTCTTGCACCTCGGTGGAGCGCACGGCCTCCAGGGGGATCGGCGCGCCATCCTCGAACTCAGGAAGAGAAGGGAAGAAATCCCTGAGGGCGGAATTCACGAGAAGGATGTCTCCCGAGGCGTTCGTGACCATGACGCCTTCGGTCATTCCCTCGAGAATCGCCTCCAGCCTGTCGCGCTCCTCACGCAGTTCATCGAGATGGGCCTCCACCTCCGAGGCGAGCCTGTCCATCGTTCGGGCGAGTTCACCCAACTCGTCCCGGCGCCTGGAAGCGATGCGGTAACTGAAGTCGCCGCGGGAGATATTCTCCACGGCATTGTATATCTCGCCAAACCCCCGGCGTACGATCACCCCCGCACCGAAGCTGACCGCGACGGCGAGCAAAAAGGCGAAAACGCCGGCCAGGAGGAGAAGGCCCCGCATCTTGCCAATCGTCTCCTCGATTTCGCGAAGGCTCATGGCCAGCCGAATCACGCCGCCGGAAACCGGGCCCGCGTCTATCGGAAGAGCCAGATAGAGCAAATCCCCCTCGCCCATCGGGCTGCGCCGGACGCTCGAGCCCATTCCCTTTTTCCTCGCCGCGATGACTTCGGGTCGGTCGGCGCGGCTTTGGGCTTTCCCGGATGAATCGGGCGCGAGGTCGGAATCCGCAAGCAGCCGCCCCGAGGGAGACACGACGGTCACCCGCACTCCAAGCGCACGGCCGATTTCATCGACGAGTTCATCCATCCGGTAACCTTGCGCGTTCCGGGAAGTCGATGAAACCAACTGGCGGCGGGCGAGGCGCGCATTGCGCGCGAGGTTCTCCCCGGCCTGCTCCATCAACTGGGAGGAGAGGCCGAAATGGAGATAGATCATCCCCGCCGCGAACACCACGGTGATGACTACCAGATAGCTCGCCATTAGCTTCTTGTAGAACGACTTGCGCATATACGGGTTTCCCCCAAGCGCCAGGGAGGGCTTATTCTTCGGAGATTTTCTGGAACCGGTAGCCTACGCCCCGAAGCGTCTGGATCATCTCCCCCGCGGGGCCGAGCTTCTCCCGGAGGCGGCGGATATACGTGTCCACGGTGCGCGGAGTGACGAATTTGTCTTCTCCCCAAATGACGTCGAGCAATTCGTCGCGATTCTGGGCGTGTCCGGGGTGAGCCGCCAGGTAGTGCAACAGGCGGAATTCCGTCGCCGTCAAGGAGAGCTGGCGCCCATCCACCGTCGCTTCGTATTGTTCGGGGTCGATGGTGAGCGCGCCGCGCTTGAGCGCCTTGCCCGCAACCGGCGTCATCTTCGATCGCGCGAGCACCGCTTTCACCCGCAGGATCATTTCCCGGATGTTGAAGGGCTTGGTCACATAATCGTCCGCGCCCAATTCGAAACCGACGATCCGGTCCACCTCTTCGCCCTTGGCGGTAAGCATAATGACGGGGATCCGACTCAGGGCGGAATCGCGCCGGATGTAGCGACAAATCTCCAGGCCGGAAATATCGGGAAGCATCAGATCGAGAACGACCAACTGGATCGGCTCGCTCCGGAGCGCCCTGTAGGCCTCCTCGCCGTTGGCCGCGCCCACGACCTCGAATCCTTCCAGGTCGAGGTTGTAGGTCAGAAGTTCGCGAATATCGGACTCGTCTTCTATGATGAGAATTCTTTGAGCCAATTTTATCCACCACCACCAATCAAGGTATCAACCCGGTTTGCATGGAACCTGATTCTAGTAATCAATTATGCAAATAAATTCAACACAAGGAAAATGACGAATCGCTGCGCTTGCGCATGTCGACGCCTTCCTGTGCCTGAGCGATTTCATCGAGCACTCAAATGAGAAACGAAAGCAGAACCGCCTTGGGGCCGAATGCCAGCATGTCTCTTGGACACATGAATGAGAAAAATTTGAAACCAAAACCGCCCTCGCATCACGCGGACTCAAGGCGTTGGGGGCGAGGCGCTTAAAGAAGTGGTTGAAAAAAAAGATAAACCCGCGCATAATTCTACTATCAGAGCAAAATCTTTCTGCCGCATCGTCCATTGCGTTCGGGACGATGTTCTCTGAGCATCGAATTTGAAGGGGAAAATTACGGTGGCGTCCATTACGCTCAAAAACCTGGTCAAAAAATTTGGTGAAACCGTCACCGCGGTTGCGGGTGTCGACCTCGAGGTGATAGATGGCGAGTTCATGGTGGTGGTCGGACCTTCTGGCTGCGGAAAAACCACCACGCTCAACATGATTTCCGGATTCGAGGAACCCACGAGCGGCACGATGCTGATAGGCGATCGCGTGGTGAATCACCTCGAACCGGGAGACCGAGGTCTGGGGATGGTGTTCCAGGACCTCGCTCTTTTTCCCCACATGAGCGTTTTTGAAAACATCGCTTTCGGTTTGCGTGTGGGCAAGGCCGCGGAGACGGAAGTAAAAGAGCGGGTTTCGAAAGTCGCCGAAACCATGAAAATATCCTATATTCTTTCCAAAAAACCCGCCCAGTGCTCCGGCGGCGAGGCCCAGCGGGTCGCCCTGGCGCGAACGATAATAACCCAGCCGGAAGTATTGCTCATGGACGAGCCGCTCTCCAGCCTGGACGCCAAGCTGCGCATCGAAATGCGCACGGAACTCAAGCGCCTCCACGAGAATTTGAAATCCACCTTCGTCTACGTCACCCACGATCAGGCCGAAGCCATGACCATGGCGGACCGCATCATGGTCATGGAAAGCGGATATGTGCAGCAGATCGACACCCCTCTCGGAATATACAGAAAACCCAAGAACCAGTTCGTCGCCACGTTCTTCGGTCAACCGACGATGAACGTCGTCTCGGGGCATATTGAAAACAACGGCTCTTCAAGGTTCCTGTCCGAGCATTTCGAGATGGACATCGCGCCGGATGTCGTGCCCGCATCCGCCGGAAACAAAACGCTTAACATCGGGGTACGCTCCGAGAACGTAACCATCGGGGATGAGGGAGCGCCCGGCGAGGTGAGACTCATCGAGCCGATGGGAGACGAAACGCTCATCTTCTTCTCTTGTGGTGATGAGGAGTTTCTCGTGGCCAAAGTCGACGCCGAGCGCGAGTTCAGCCCCGGCGATAAAATCCGCTTTGGTTTTCAGTCGAGCGCTATACACTTTTTCGACGCCGACAGCGGCTTACGGCTGGAGTAAAAGCCCGCAGCGCGCCAGGAAGCGCGAAAACGAAGGTTTTGAACATACAGTGCTGCATGGAAGTTGCAACGCCGATGGAAACAACCTGGTCTCAGAGCTTTTGTGTTCGATCTCGGCGATTCAGAAGCAAGTTATCGCCTTTCCAAACACGGAGGGAGGAGGAATCAAGATGAAGAGAATCATTCTCGCAACACTGATTCTGATCGGCTTCACGGCATTCGTGGCCTCAACGGCTATCGCCGCCATGATGGTGCACCCCGGAAAGACGGTTGAGGAGCGCGCCATCAACGGAGCGAAAGCGTACGTCAAGAAGCATAATCTGAAGAATCCGACCCAGACCATGCTTCTGATTTCGCTCTTCAAAAACTCCCAACCGAAATATCTCAGGGAATGGGAGAAGCTCACCGGCGTCAAGATCAAGACCATCCAGTACGGCTACACCGACATCCCGGCCAAAATCATGGCGGAAGCCGTGGCGAAGACGGGGAACTACGACGTCATCAACCACTTCCCCTACGTCATACCGGACGCCGTAGGCGCGGGCACTCTTCAGCCGCTCGACGCCTACATGGCCAAGGGAAAACCCGATTTTACGGGCATCGACTCCGGCCTGCTGGCTCAACAGAAATACAAGGGGAAAACCTACTGGTTCATTCTCGACGGCGACCACCTCGCCTTGTTCCTGCGCTCGGACATCATGAAGCTGGGCGCGGCCGAATACAAGGCCAAATTCGGCAAGGCGCCCGGGTGTCCCGACACGATGGCCGAGTGGGAACAGATGGCCAAATTCTTCCACACGAAAAAGGGCCAGACCCGCTGGGGCAAAAAGTTCGACCAGCCGCTCTACGGCGCCCAGGCCTACCGGAGCATCAACTTCTCCTACCGGCATTTCCCGGCATATCTGGGCGGACTGCTCTTCGACAAGAACATGAACCCCACCGTCAACAGCCCGAACGGCATCCGGGCCATCAAGGAATTCTCCTCCCTCGTCAAGTACATGCCTCCCGACGTGCAGGGTTGGGGAACGCCGCAACTCTATCCTCACTGGGGAAGTGGACGGGCCTTCTCCTTCATGTCCTTCCCCTCGGCGATGGGCTACGCCAACCGCAGCCCGAAGAGCAAGATCAGCGGCCATCAGCTCGCCTGCCCGGCTCCCGCCGTGAAAGGAGCGAGCGGCAAGATGGTTCGCCGCGCTCCCCAGGCGGCCGGCACCGGCTACATGGTGAACTCGCACAGCAAGCACCCCGAGCTCGCCTATTACTTCATCCAGTGGTTCACGGGCCCGACCCAAGGCGACATAGCCATCGCCGATCCCGCGGGCTTCTGGGACCCGATGCGCGCCTCGAACCTGACGAACAAGGCCGTGCTCGCCAAGCACACCGAACCTTTCGTCAAGATGACGCTGAAAAATGCGAAAAACGCCATTTCCCTTCTCATGATCGAGGGTAACTACGAGTACTTCAACGTGCTCGACAAGAACTTGGCCCAGGTCATGCAGGGCAACATCTCCGCTGCACAGGCGGCGAAAAACATCGAGAAAGGCTGGAACCGGATAACCGACGACATCGGCAGGAAAGAGCAGATCGCGGCTTGGGGAGCGAGCGTCGCCAGCGGCGCCTATATCGACAAGTTCGCACCGACGAATTAAGCACTGCGCTCAAGAGCGCCTGCTCCGGCGCACCAAGCCGGGGCAGGCGCCTTGCGCGATACACGTTGAGATAAAGACGGAAAAATGGCCCAAGCGTCGATAAAGCAGCGAAAAAGTCTCTCCGCCTGGCTCTCGCAGGAGAAGGTGTTCCGCCTGATTCCGTTCGTCATGGTGGAGGCGACCTTCCTCCTGCTTCTCGCTGTTCCTTTTATACTCACCATCTACATCAGCCTCCTCAAATGGCGCGCCAACCGGCCCTTCGAGCGGGCCTATTTTCACGGCTTCCTGAATTATGTCCGCGTCCTCACCACCGAAGATTTCTGGTGGGCCCTCGGGCGAACCTTTTATTTCGCGGGAACGGCGGTCACCCTCGAGTTGCTCTTCGGTTTTCTTCTCGCCATGCTGGCCTACAGACAGTTCCGGGGGAGGCGGCTTTACATCACCATTTTCCTGATCCCCATGATGGTGGTTCCAGTCGTCGGGGGCTATAACTTTTCGATGATCTACATCGACTCAGGACCCCTCAACCAGCTTTTGGCTCCGATCACCGAAGCTTTGGGCGTGAACCCGCGCATCCGCTGGCTCTCTCACCCCATCGCCGCGCAGTGGGCGATCATCCTCGCCGACGTATGGCAGTGGACATCATTGACGTTCCTGATTTTTCTCTCGGGCTTCGCCGCGCTTCCACAGCAACTCACCAACGCCGCGCGCGTTCTGGGAGCGAGCAGGTGGCAGATATTCTGGAAAGTCCACCTCCCGCTGTTAAAGCCCGCGATCATGATCGCCGTCATCATTCGATCGATGGAGGCGCTCAAACTTTTCGATCTATCCGTGCTGCTCACCTTCGGCGGGCCGGGCACTTCGACTGAAACCATCGCGTTCTTCCTCTGGCGCCAGGTGTGGCAGTTCAACAAGTACAGCTTCGGCGCGGCCGCCTCGGTGCTGCTGCTCTTCATGTTCGGGGGACTCATCTTCTACGGCATTTATCTGCTCGTCCGTGAGCGTTCCATCGTCGAAGAGGAGCGAATGAAATGACGAATGACGCAGGCATGCGCGAGGAAATGTCCTTCGCCAAGCGCTACAACCTCTTCTTCTGGTTCCGCCACGCCGCGCTGCTGGGCTGGGCCATCATGATCATGTTCCCGATCTTCTGGATGATATCGACCTCCTTCAAGGATTCGGGCGACTGGGTGGCCTGGCCGCCGAACTGGTTTCCGACCTTCTTAGGCGGGGGGTATGAACCCACTCTGCTGAACTACCGGCAGATTTTCAGCGTGGTCGGGCACGGCGAAGGCCTCAGCCGCGAAGCCACCGATCAGGCCTACACCATCTGGGGAGCGGTGCGGGATTCGATGCTCATCTCCTCCATCAGCGCGCTGTTCGCGCTCCTGCTGGGCACGTTTCTGGCCTATTCGATATCGAGGTTCGGCGTCGGCGGAAAGTATTTCCGCTATATGATTCTGACCATCCGCATGGTCCCGCCCATCATCATCGCGATTCCCGTCGTGATGTACTACGCCATCGTGATTCCGTTCGCCACCCAATCGGTCCTCGGCATCAGAATCAGCATGATCGACACCTACGTCGGCCTCGGCCTCCTCTACACGGCGACCACGTTGCCGTTCGTCATCTGGATGATGCTGAACTTCATCGACGAAGTGCCCATGACCATCGAGCACGCCGCGCAAATCATGGGCGCGGGCCGCATCTATACGCTGCGCCGCGTGGTCGTGCCCCTGGTTGCGCCGGGCATGGTGGTGACCTTCCTGTTCATCTTCATCCTGAACTGGAGCGAGTTTTTGCTCGCCCTGACGCTGACCCAGCCGAACGTCATCACGCTGCCCATCCTGCTCAACAAGTTCCAGAGCGCGATGGAGGGAAGGCTCTACGGACCGCAGGCTGCGATAGGGACCGTCATCACCCTTCCCGTGGTCATTCTCGGCGTCCTTATCCAGAAACACCTCGTCACGGGATTCAGTTTCGGCACCATCCGCAAGTAGCGCCTCGTGCAAATGCGGGCAGGCGCGGGGTCAGGCGGGGCTATGCGTGAAAATACGGGCTAATACGCGCCGGTGAAAAAATATGTGCGGAAAAAGTGGAATTTTTTGCTCCCGTCGCGGAGAATATCCTTATAAATAATTGAAATAAAAGGTTTTTAATATCTATCGGTTCAAAATTATTTTTCAGAAATTTATCGAAAAACACCGTGAATTTATCGATATTTTCAGATATTCCCATTAAATCGATCCCATATTCCCCGAAGGCGAAACCTGTCCCGCCGCGAAGGCGCTCCCCTTCCGAGCTTGAGCAGCGAGAGCCGTTGAGCCGCGAGGGGAGATCGCCAGCATGAGAGGCCTCGGGAAACTCGCGCTCCCTGCCCGGTTCGTCCTTATCAAAGGCTGCGAAAAACCCGAACCCGCCACCGGGCCCGTCCTGATGAAAAACTGCGAGAGGTTTCATCGTTTCATCGACTCCAAACGCGCCGAATAGGCTGCGAGAGATATGGGCGTCCACCGGGCCTGCCCGTATGAAAGGCTACGCGAGCACCCGATTCGAACGCCTGCGGCAAATACGGGGTCAATCCCGACCGAGGAGGGAGGGATTGCCGCCACAACCGAACTACGATACCGAGACCCGAAAATTCGCGGCAACGGCAAATGCGGGGAACTGCGCGCTCAATCCCTATCGAGAAAGAAGGGAATACGGAATCTGGAACCAAAGCTGCTGAATCCAGGGTGAAACCATTCCGGGATGACGAGCAAAAAAGCCACTTCCCTCTGGAGGTCTCCAAAATCACATTCTTCACGCATTGGTCGGGATTGCCCTCTTGAGAGCTGGACTTACCGGAAGAGGGGAAAGCCGCCGGGAAGCAACCGGTGAGAAAGGAAAAGATTTCCCGGCTGTATATGAATAAAAAAGTGACTTCGCATAAAAAATTTTGTTATCGTTTCAAGATAAAAAATGTTGCGACACAAGCAAATCAAGGTATGGGGATTCACCAGGCTATCCCATAGACCACAACGCGAATATGGATGCCGGAGTGAAGAAAGCTCCCTTCCAGGAGGAGAATTTCAACATGATACGCCATTTTATTCTGATCCTATCGGCATTCATTATCCTGGGCTGCGCTTTAGGTGGAGGCGGCGGTATTGCTACGTCTGACGACGAGGGCCGCATAGACTTCAAGAGGGTCACGAAGTTCGACGGGCGGGTTCTGGACGTAGAAGTGACAACGAAAGACGGAAGCACGATCAATCTCAATACGGCCAGAGATTCCGCGTACTCCATTCCCTCCCTTCCGCTCATGCCCAATCACTCGGGCCGGTCATGGACGCTTTTGAACACCGCCGGCGACAGCGCCACGCTGGCTTACGCCCTGGTCGCCTGGGACAACGAGGATCCGAGCGATTATCTGCTCGCCGGGTGGTGGCTTCATTTCCCGGGGCTGCATCCCCCGGACCTTCCCCTCTCTCAAGCGGAGAACGGCCTGTTCATAGGTGGTCCGGAATTCGGCGCGTCCGATACCTTCCAAATGCCCATAAAGGGAGAGGCGACATACAGCGGAGGCGCCGGGGGACTCTATATATACGAATACGGCGGCAACTGGGGGGATCTCGCGGGGACAGAAGCGACCGAAGAGTACGGGGCGACGCTCACGCTCACGGCGGATTTCGCCAACAGGACGGTGGACGGTGCGGGGCTGCCTCGGTTGCGCGGGAGACATCAACGTCGAACGCACCCATCTGCGCAATATTTTAGGACGCCAGCCGAGTGATGATCTCAAGACCCCGCCCACCGACTACGAGCTGCATTTCGGCGTCACGCCCTTCACGCAGAGCGGCGCTTTCGAGCAGGCCGACGTGAGAGTGACGCATCCGGAGCGGAGCGTCGTGGGAGCAATCGGGTTTTGGGGCGGAAGTTTTTCCAACCGCCCCGACGGCGACGGCAATCCCCGGTTGGTGGTGGGGTTCACTCAAAGCTTATTCCAGGAAGACGACGGCGGCAGGGGGCTTTTCCTGGGACTGTTCAACGCCCTGAGCGAAGCCTACAGAGCGTCCGGGCGAAACCAGGGGCCTTAGCCCGAAGCGAAGCCCGGCGTCGACACGGGCGCGGCGGCAAAGCAAATCATGGCATCGGCCAATGGCGCCCGTCCATCAGCCTTCCGCCGGGTCGTGGCCGAGATAACGGCTCGGCGCCTTGGTAAGCGCGTCGATAGCGTCGCCGACGATCCGCTCGACCAGCGCGCCTGCGCCCGGGCGATCGGCAATCAGGTCCAGGCCTTCGCCGGCGAAGGTAACCGCCATCGCCGTATCCCCGCCGCGCTGGGCCGTGAAAAAGCGTTCGCGCATGGAGGGTCTCTGGGCTCGCAGTTCGTCGTCGCGGCCATGCCAGGTTTCGGCAAAAGCGTTGCGGATGGCGCGCCCTGTGTAAGGTTCCGGCCAGGTGATGCCCCGGGCCGTGTCGAACGCCTTGGTGCGCAGCGTGTGGTCCCCGCCGGTTCGCTCGATGAGCGCTTTTTGGTTCGGATGGCCCAGCGCTTCCTGCGTGGCCCAGAAACGGGTGCCAATCAGGGTGGCCTCGGCGCCACCGCATCGGCGACCGCCGGAATGAGCGGCAGCGTGGAGCGATCGGCCCCGTGGCCCCCGGCCTCCGTGCCCTGGGCGACGATAATATGGGCGCCCCTCGCCGCCGCCTCCCGGGCGTCTTTCAGGGTTTGGACCTGGCAGATCAGCGTCGCGCCGGCCGCCCGGATCTTCATAGCGTAAGGTGCGATATCGCCGAAAGAAAGCATGACGGCCCGCGGCCGGCATTCCAGCGCTGCGTCGAGCGCGCCTGGCCGCTGGTCCAGCGCCCAGGTGATGAAGCCGATGCCGACTGGATGGTCGCCCGCTTTGTCGAACTCGCTCCGAATCCAGTCGTCGGAACCGTAGCCGAACGCAGGGTCGGCGTAACCGGCGCCGATCAGGCCCAACCCGCCGGCTGCGGAAACCGCGCCGGCCAGCGCGCCGCCCGCAACGCCGCCCATCGGGGCGAGCAGAATCGGATGGTCGATGCCCAACAGGCGGGTTATCGCAGTCGAGAGCTTCATGTGCAAGAGCATGGCGACGTTGCCGAGGGTTGTCAATTGGAACGCCTGATCCGGATATGCCGCAATAGCCACCGTCATTCCGGCATCATTTCCGACCAATGCGGGAGGGAATGCGGAATCCAGAGAATTTGTTTTTCGCTTTTATTTTTTTCCGCTACTCACGGCGAATGATGGAGAAGGGGGAATGACGCCATTTATCCATCCCGTCGGTTCTGGCCAACCTGTCGGTTGTCACCAGCATGCGCCGGAATGACGACTAAAATCAAATTCACCGTAGGGGCGGACCTATGTATATCCCTCTGTAACCTCCTCGCTTCCTTTGGGGTTGACACGTAGGGGTCGCATATATGCGACCCGGTTTTCATACACCCCCACCGTCGCGGCGAACACTGAAATGACAATCAAAGCGATGCAGGAAATCAGGGTGATTTACAGAGTTCGCCCGCATGAATGGGCTACGAAACACCAGAATGTTCCACCGGGCCCGCCCATATGAAATTGGCGGAGAGGGAGGGATTCGAACCCCCGGTGCAGTTACCTGCACAACAGATTTCGAGTCTGCCGCCTTAAACCGGACTCGGCCACCTCTCCGGATAGGTTATCTCTTCAGCGCGCGGCCTGCCTCGCCTCGCGGGCGATGCGGCGGCGCTCCTCGAAAAAGGCGCGCAAGAGCTTGCCGCTCTCCTCGGCCATCACGCCCGAGTTGATGGGCACGCGGTGGTTCACGCGCGGGTCCGAGGGAATGTCGAACAAGGAGCCGCATGCCCCGCCCTTGGGGTCTTTGGCGCCGAATACGAGCCTTGCGATCCTCGAGTTGACGATGGCGCCCGCGCACATGGGGCACGGCTCGAGCGTGACGTATAAGGTCGCGCCGTCGAGCCGCCAGATACCGTCGGTCTCGGCGGCTTGTCTCAGCGCCAGGACTTCTGCGTGCGCGGTGGGGTCGCAGGCGGCCTCTCGTCTGTTGAAGCCGCGCCCCAGCACACGGCCTTCTCGCACCACCAGCGCGCCCACGGGCACGTCGCCCGCTTCTTCGGCCTGCGTGGCCAACTCCAGCGCTTCCATCATCCAGCGCCGGTCTTCACTCATCTGCTCGGTCGAATACACTTTCTATTTCTCCATTCGATCTTTCTCGCGGCCCCTAAAAGACCACGAATCGAAACCGCTGGCAAGCGGGGAAGCGCCTCACGCGCATGATGTCGGGGAATACAACACTTCTCGGCCGTAGCATCACCCACCGGCGAGGAGGCGCGGCTCTTGCCCGATGCGGGAAAACCTGAGAGTCTTAAGCCCTTACCCATCACTCACACTATTTTGAAGGATGCCCCTATGCTTTGGGAAGAGTTGAGTTGGCCGCAGCACAAGGAAATGGCCCAAAACGGGGCCGTGGTCGTCATTCCCTTCGCCTCGATGGAGCAGCACGGGCCGCACAACCCCGTCGTGGTGGACACCCTGCTTTGTGAGAGCGTCTGCGGAAAGGCGGTGGACGGTTTAGAGAACGTACTCCTGACCCGCGCCATGTGGACGGGCACTTCGCACCACCACTTTGAATACCCGGGAACCATCTCGCTCAGGCTCGAAACCTACGTCGCCCTCATCAAGGACATCATCCGCTCCGTGGCCCATCACGGGTACAAGAAGATATTCGTCGTAAACGGCCACGGCGGCAACGTGCAGCCGCTGCAAGCCACGCTGAACGACATCGGCTACGACATCGACCTCACCATCTGGATGATCACCTATTTTCATCTGGGAAACGAAATCTCCGCGGAGATCAGAAAATCGCCCGTCGGCGGCATGGCGCACAGCGGGGAGTTCGAAACCGCCATGATGCTCCACCTGCGCCCCGACCTGGTGAACATGGACGAGGTGGTGGATCAGCCCAACACGAACACGCACCCCCTGGCGACGAAGGATATGCACCACCGGGGAACGCTCTTCCGCCCCGTGGATTTCAACAGACACCGCGCGCCCTCGGGCGTATCGGGCACGCCGAGTGCGGCGACGGCGGCAAACGGGGCGCAATATTTCGAGGCCGTATCCACCCGCCTTCGCGGGCTGATTGAAGAACTGGCTGCGCTCTAGGCATGGTCCGCATCGCAGGCGAATCCTCCCGCACGGCCAGATACCTGAACACCAGCCCTCCCGGAGCGGATGAGGCGATCGTCCTGTGCTATGAGGCATCAGGAGACGGTACGCCGGTACTCTGCGTTCCGGGCCTGGGCGATACGGCCTGGGTGTGGCGCAAGATCGTTCCCACGCTGAGCAGCATGCACCGCGTCATCGCCATGGAACCGAGAGGGCATGGGCGCTCCTCGAGTCCGAGGGGGAAATACACGCTCGCCGAGATGGCGGGCGACATCGGGAATCTCGCCGCCAGACTGAACCTGAACCGTCCCGTTCTGATCGGGCACGGCCTGGGTGCGCGGGCGGCGCTTTTGCTCGCCATCGAACAGCCTCGTCTGCCGGGCGCGCTCATTCTCATCGGGGCGGGCGCTGCGCCCGCCGCCAAGAGCGTGCGCAGAGGCGTCGCCGAGCGCATCCATCTGGCCGAGGCGGGAGACATGCAAGAGGCCTACAGAAACAAGAAAAGCGAGGGCAGAGAACCCAGAGGCATGAATCCCAAAGAGCGCGCGGAGCGTCACCGCCTGTTTTTACGAAACGACGCTTCGGGATACGCATCGGCGGGGTACGCCGAGCTTCTCGCACCCGACCTGACGGAGCGCCTGGGCGAAGTATCCTGCCCCGCGCTCGCACTCACGGGCGAGAACGACCCCGACTATCACGAGGTCGCTCAAACCCTCTCCGCGAGGATTCCCCGTTGCGAGTCCGTTTCGATAGAAGGAGCGGGACGCTACGCGCAACTGGACAGGCCCGAGGCGGTGCTCGCCCTCATCCACGATTTTTTCAGGAAACACCATCTTTCAGTCGCCAAATCGACGGAGGAAATCCATGAGCCGATTGATTGACCTCACAGCCCCTCTCGGACACCCCGACCTTTGCGAAGTGCCGACGTTTCCCCCGGTGGAATACTGGCAGTTCCACGAACATCCCACGCACGGCCGTCAGAACAGCGCAGTCAGAATGGCGATACACCAGGGAACGCACCTCGACGCGCCCAACCATTTCTATCCCGACGGCGTCACGATAGACGAAATGCCGCTAGAAACATTCTGCGGCCGCGCCGTGAAGATCGACTTGCGGGGAACGGCGCGCGAGGCGAGCCCCATCACCCGGGAGATGATCGAATCGAGCCCCGGCTTCAAGCCCGAGCGCCTCGAGGGGGCCATCGCCGTCACCTGGACGGGCTGGTCGAAGGAAAAATTTTTCACGCCCGATTACTTCGGCCCCAACCCCTACCTCGACAAGGAGGCGTGCCACTTCCTGTGCGATTGCGGCATGAAGGCCCTTTGCATGGACCACGCCATCGACCCGGGCATGCAGCCCGACTCCGTGGTGCACCACGAGGATTCCCCCGGGCACCGCGCGGTGCTGGGCCGGGGCGTTCCGCTCATCGAGCACGTCATCAACCTGGATACGTTCGAGGAGACCGAATTCGAGATGTTCGCATTTCCCATGAAACTCTACAGAATCGAGGGCGCACCGGCGCGCGTGGTGGCGCGGCTCGACTGAACAGAAAGGAGCGCAGACTTGCCGTTTTACAGAATATCCGAGATGGAAACGAAATACGTCGACATGGGGCAAGGCCAGACGCAAAGCGTCGCCGGGGAACTCATGAAGGCCGGGATGATCACCTACCCCGAAGGCGGCGGCCCGCCGCCTCATTTTCATCCCAACGAAGAGCAGTTTCTGCTGGTGATGGCGGGGGAGGCGAACGTGATTCTGGGGGAGGAGACCCGCGTCGTCGGCGCAGGCGATCTGGTCCACATCCGCCGCAACGAGCGCCACGGCCTTCGCATCATCAAGGGGCCGTTTGTCTTTTTTACCGTGAAGAGCCCCTCAGGCGACGGCGATCTATATCAAGACTACAACAAGGCCGAAGACGCCGATGAGGCGCGAAAAAAACTGGAATCATCCTTATAAACTTACAAGAAGGAGATTTTGCATGCCCTTTTATAAAATGGAAGATCTTCCACAGGGATCATCGTCGGTAGGGCCGGCCACCAGCCACTCCACGGCTGGCGAGTTGATGAAGGTGGGCTGGGTGATATATCCCCAGGGAGACGGCCCACCGCCTCATTTTCATCCCAATGAAGAACAATACATCCTGATGCTCGAGGGCAAGATGAACATGATCTGCGGCGAGGAGGTGCGCGAAATCGGCGCAGGCGACTTGGTCCACATTCCCAGAAACACGCGCCACGGCATCCACATCACCGAAGGGCCGGCGAAATTCTTCGCCGTCAAGAGCCCGGCGGGCGACGGCACGCTGGATCAGGACTACAACAAAGCGTCCGATGCGGACGAGGTGGCGGAGCGTCTCAAGAACTAGCAAACTGAACCAGAAAAGCCGGTGGGCCAGCCCACCGGCTTTTTGTTTTTCTACTGCTGCGCCTGGGCCGCCATCCGTTTTTTTCTGAATTGCACGGCCTGGATGACATCCTGCCAGACGAGACGACCCAGAGGGCCCGAACTATAAAGCGAGATGTTCATCTTGCCGGCTTCTATGGACTGCACCGCCTCATCTTCCGGGTCGGTGGACGCCGCGACGACCTTGATGCCCTCTGCTTCCAGTCTTTCTCCCGCCCGGGAGAATCCCGCCATCTGGGCGAGGCAGTAGGGTCACCAATGGCTCCGGTAGAACAGGACGACGCCCCACGAACCCCGCAAGTCATCGGGCAAGGTGATTTTTCCGCCTCCCACTTTGGCGATCTCGAGGCTTGGGAAATCATCCCCGGTGTCCAGGAAGAACCGGTTCTCATTCGGCATGATGCGCTCCACTCCTGTTCAAGAAATAATCGAGTCCGTTTCATGTACTCGGGATGTTACCGCTCCCGTGTAACGATGAAAACCGGCGCGCCGGATTTCGCGCAAAAAAACACCCCCTCGAAATCAGCTCCGAGGGGGCGCTCGAAAAAAATGCGCGCTAGCTTTGGGCCGCCATCATCTTCTTTTGGAACTGGACCAAGCCCAATACGTCCTGCCACACGAGCCGGCCGATGGGCCCGCTGCTGTAGACGGCCACGGCGACCGTTCCATCGGGCTTTAAGACATAGCCCGTGCCGTGAATGATCTGGCGTTTTTCTTCATAGAAACAACCGGTGAGTTCGGAAATCTGCTTGTTGTCCAAGCCATAGCCCACAGGGAAGTTGATTCCGCATTCCTCCATCGTTCCCTTGGCGTTCTCCTCCGTGTCCACGGAGGCTGCAACAACCTTGACGCCTTCTTCCTTGAGCTTCGCCGCCCTGTCGAAAGCCGTCAGTTGTTGCTTGCAATACGGTCACCAGTGTCCGCGGTAGAGCAGAACCACTCCCCAATCGCCTGCGAGATCGCCGGGTAGGGAGATTTTGCCACCTCCCACCTGATCCACCTCGAGGCTCGGGAAGGGATCGCCCGAGTCGATCATCTTGTCCGTCATACGTGGCATCAATGCGCCCTCCTGAAATGAATGAAACGAAAACAAGCCTGAAATAATAAGGCCCGAACGCGATCACTTATACTCGTGCGATGGGGACATTTCAAACCGAACCGGGCCTCTCCCGAACCATCGCGCCGATGATTCCTGCGTTTTCGTCTCGCAAGGTCTTGACACCGAGAGGCTTGGTTTCTAGCATAGGCCTACTTTTTCTGAAGGCTCGCAATGAGCGCAGGAGGCTCTCAATGAGCAACGAAATTGCTTGTGAATGCAAAACAATAAAGCTGGAAGGCGAATACAAAAAGGCGGCCGGCGCCTGCAACCGCGAGATTCATCTATCCGAAGAGGATGCGGAGCGCTATCTCCCACGCGATGAATCACAGGAAAACCTGATCATCTCGAAAGAATGCCAGATTCCCCCTCTCACCAGCGTCATCCGGTATGGTGAGGGTTATTACGTGCTCAAGAAAGGCCGGGTCATGCGGGAGGGCTTCAGCAGGACGCTTCCCGAGTACAAGCAGTAATCACACCGGCGGGTTTCGCCGCCTTCCTAAAGCGAACCAACACTCGACCCCAAGGAGATGAACCATGCGCGCCCAAAAATACAGTTGGGATGAGATGCCCGAGGAGGCCGTGACCGACACTCTTTCGAGAAAGATGGTGGTGGGCCAAAAAGAGATGCTTTGCCGGCTCAAGCTCAAACCCGGCTGCGTGGTGCCCATGCACAGCCATGAGCACGAGCAGATATCCCACGTCATCAAGGGGAAGGCTCCGGTTCTTCATCGACGATGAGGCCGTGGAAATCGGGCCTGGAGAGACGCTCCTCATCCCACCGCACGTGCCCCACTCCGTGGAAGTCGTGGGCGATGAAACGGCGATAGACTACGACATCTTCAGCCCCATCCGGGAAGACTGGCTCGACGGGAGCGATAATTACCTAAGGGACGAATAACGGGGGATTCCTCACCTGGATAGGTGCTGCGGTAAAAACATCCGGAGTGCGGCTCGTTTTGCGCGCCTTCGGATGCGCACCGCCGGCCGATTCAATGACTTCATCGACCGAAAACGAGTCCAGGGAAAGCCCGCAAAGAATATTTCTTCTTATCCCAAGATATTGTATCCACAACTCATCGCCATACTATATATAGATTCCCCGTAACTGATTGCTTTTTATGCAGTAATTCGGTTTTCCCCATCTGGATAACCTGTGGGTAAGATCATCTTTTTTACCCAATATATGGTGTAACTAGAAAAAAATACACTACATTTTGTGTGAAATTTCTTGACAGATGGAAAAATTCGCCCTACATTAGAAGATAAGGGTAGCATCAAACAGTCATATCACCATGAGTTCAGGTAGGCGCATCCGCCCCTCATCTCCGCCGGAAAAGCAATTTTCGCAGGCAAGTCGTTGACATTGTTCGTGATGACGGGCGGCAGAATCATCCTTCCGGGCATCGCCTGCCCTTTCCCTCCAGAGGATGCCCCTATCCCACCAAGGGGGCCCCACGGGGCCCCAAAATTATGAAAAGCCAGGGTGCGAGTCCTTACGCCAGACGCTTTTCATAAACCACGCACCACGAAAAAAGCCCCCTCGCCAAGAGAGAGGGGGCTTCCCTTTTCCGGAACCGGATTTATTCGGATTTTTTCAGGTTTCTGTTCTTCGATCCTTGCAGGAACCTGAGGAAATCGCTGCCCGCGGGCAGCAGGAGCGTCGTCTTGTCTTTCAAAGAACTCCGGTACACCTCCAGGCTCTTCAGGAAAGCATAAAATTCCTCATCCTGCCCAAACGCCTTGGCGTTGATGTCGATGCTCTTGGCGTCGCCCTCGCCCTTGGTGATTTGCTCTTTCTCATAGGCTTCCGCCAGGAGCACGTCGCGCTCGCGGTTGGTTTCCGCCCGAATCTTCTGGGCCTGCTCTTTTCCTTCCGAGCGGTATTGGCGGGCGATTCTCTGCCGCTCGGCCTGCATGCGCCCGTAAATCGCCTTCAAGTTCTCCTCCGGCAGATCGGCGCGCTTCAAGCGAACGTCCACTATCTCGATGCCGTATTCACGCGCTTTCTTATCGCTCTCCCTGGTGACTTTGGCCATCAACTGCGCGCGGTCTTTCGCCACGATGTCGATCAAATCCTTACGACCAAGCTCAAGGCGCAATTCACTGTAGATGATGTCGTCGAGCCGCGCTTGCGCCCCGGGTTCGTTGCGGACGGTGCGCAGAAATTGCAGCGGGTCGATGATGCGCCAGCGCGAGAAGTTATCCACCACGAGGGATTTCTTGTCTTGGGTGATGATCTCCGTGGGGTTGGAGTCATACTCCAGCAGGCGGCGGTCGAAATACGTGAGCTGCTCCACGAATGGAACCCGATAGTTAAGCCCCGCGTCACGCAAAACGCGCACGGGCTTACCAAACCGGGTGACGACCACTTGCCTGTCTTCACGAACCTTAAATAAAAACGAATTGAGCGCGAAGATGAGAATCAGGATCAAAACAAACAAGGCGATTGTCTTTTTGGGCAATTTTATGGCTCCCTCGGCGCTCATCGTTTCGTTATCCCTTCTATTCCACCTCCCCGCAGCGGGAGTATCGGCAGCACGCCGGATTTACCCTGATCCAGGATAACCTTGTCCACCGTCGGCATCACCTCCTGCATCATTTCGAGATACAGGCGCTCGCGCGTAATGGCCGGCGCTTTTTTGTATTCCTTGAGCGTGGCGAGGAAGCGGTTCGCATCTCCGCGCGCATGGCGAATCTTGGTCTCGCGGTAGGCTTCCGCTTTTCTGAGAACGGCGGCCACCTTGCCGCGCGTCTCCGGTATCACCTGGTTTTGATAGCCTTGCGCCTCATTCACGAGGCGGTTCCTGTCCTCACGGGCGCTGGCCACGTCCTTGAAGGCGTGAATGACATCCTTGGGCGGCGTCACGTCCTGAAGCTGCACCGCCGCCACGCGCAAACCGGTTTCGTAGCGATCCAGTATCTTTTGCATCTCCACCATCGTCTCTTGCTGGATCGCACCCTTTCCGGTGGTGAGCGCCTCGTCGATGGGCTTGCTGCCCACGACTTGCCGGATGGCGGCTTCGGCGGCGTGCACCACCGTTTCCCTGGGATTGCGAACCTTGAAGAGATACTTGTCCGCCTCCACGATGCGGTACTGCACGATCATGTCGACGTCGACCATGTTCTCATCCCCGGTCAGCATTCTCGACTCGTGGGGCTTGTCCGAATACCTCGCGGGAGGACCCGGATCAATGGTGCGGAAGCCGATTTCCACCCGCTTCACTTCCGTTACCTTCGGCGTGTAGGCGGTCTCCATCGGGAAGGGCATATGATAATTCAAGCCCGAGGACACCACCCGGTCGATGCGGCCGAACCGAAGAACGATTCCCTGCTCATCCGGCCCCACGCTGAAAATACCCGAAGCCAGCCAAATCAGAACCACCACCACGAATATGGCCGCGGAGGGAAGCTTGAAATTCGGCAAACGAAACTGCGGCAGCTTGATCTGCGGCATGCCGCCGCCTCCTCCACCGCCACCTCCACTACCACCACCTTGTCTTCTCGATTTGAACTCATCCCAATCCATCGGCATGAGTGTTTCTCCTATGAGCGACGCGTCATGACTTCAAGAGGCGACATGGGAAAGAAATTTCGACCACCCAACAACTATCGCGTTTACCCTAAGCGGGTTATGGATTGAAGTCAACCAACCCGAATCTGTTTTTGACGCACTTGCCTTTGGTTTTTCATAATTTGCCGACGCGAAGGCAAACCTGCTTGCGCGCCATGTCTCTTGACCGAACACGAACCGGCGCTGACGGCGAAGCGAACCGCATCCTCGAATCCTGCGCCTTCTGCGAATCTCGCCGCCAGCGCGCCGCAAAAGGCATCGCCCGCGCCCGTGGTATCCACCACCTCAATCCCGGCGGGAGGCCTGAACCGGTAGGCTTGTTTTTCATCCAGGAGAAAAGCCCCTTTTGCGCCCGCGGTGATAACGACCCGCGAAGGCCCCAGAGCCCGCAGGGCGCGCGCCGTGCGCAGGAACTCCTCATCGGTTTCGGGTGGTTTCGCGAGTTCGGCCAGATGCGCCGCCTCGGTTTCGTTCGGCGCCAGCACGTCGGCCAATCGAATCACTTCACGCGGCAACTCTCCCGCGATCGGCGCCGGGTTCAGGATGTTGCAGGCGCCGCGCCTTCTTCCTCTTTCGAACGCGGCCACGACCGATGGAACCGGAACCTCGAGCTGCGCCAGAACGACATCGCCAAAGTCCAGAAGTCCCGCTTTTATTCTGATTCGCCCGGGCGTGAGGAGCGCATTCGCGCCGGGGGCCACGGCGATTTGGTTCTCGCCTTTCTTGTCCACCACGATCAGCGCAGCGCCCGTGCTCGCCTTGGAGCGCAATACGCCCTCGGGCGATACCCCGCTCTCCACCAGGTAACGGCCATAGGCGTCGCCGCCGGCGTCGTTTCCCAGCATGGTGACGAAACGAACCTCCGCCCCGGCTCGCAGGGCCGCCAGGGCCTGATTCGCCCCTTTCCCGCCCCAATACTCACGCCGCTCTTCTCCCAGGACGGTCTCCCCTGCGGAGGGAAGTTTATCCACGCGAACGACGATATCGATGTTCGAACTTCCCAACACCAAAACGGTGTTCTTTTTATTCCTCATCCTCATCCCATCCACGAAATTTGCGCAGATGTGAGATAAAAAACGCCAGAAAACCCTTTAGGTCCACGTCCAGAGCCACGTCGACGGGGTTTTTGACCCGCGCCCCCCTGTGTTCCCTCAAATCCACCATCGTCATTCCGCGCGCAATGCCCTTGCTCGTATCCACATCCACATGACAGCGTTTGGTCTCCACCAAATCCGGCTTCATCGCGACGGCGAGAGCCAGGGGATCGTGCAGGGTGATGTCCTCGGCCCCCCTCCGCTTTTGGGAGAATCGCGCGTATACCTTGATGAGGTCTCTCAAAGCCGCGCGGAACGACCCGCCACCCTCGAACTCATCGACGCGAAGGAGCGCGCGCCTCGTCACATCCAGACCCACCATGGTGACGGGCAAGCCCGATGAGAACACTTGGGCCGCCGCCTGGGGATCGCAATAGATATTGAACTCGGCCGCGGGCGTCACGTTCCCCGGCATCCGGGCGGCTCCCCCCATGACCACAATCCGCCTCACGCGAGCCAAAACCCCGGGCGCGCGCCGAAGCGCCAGGGCCAGATTCGTCAGCGGCCCCAGGGTGATGATCGTCAACGCCGAACCTCGCACCGCGGCTTGCTTGATGATCACCTCCCAAGCCGGTTTTGAACTTCCCCTGCCCAGGCGGCGCAAACGCTTTTTGTTTTTGAATATCGCGCCCATGCCTTCCGGCCCGTGAATCATGCGCGATTCGCTCCGGTTCAGGCGGCTCCCGTCCAGAGCCAGTGAAGCGCCCGGATAAACAGGAACATCCGGGATGGGGGATTCAAGATGACCCCGCAGGAATGCAGTGAGTCTTCTCGCGTTCCTGTAGGCCAGACGTGCGGAAACATTGCCGTGCACGGTCGTCACGGCGTCGTACCGGAAAAAGGGCGATGCGAAGCCCATCGCCAGGGCCAGCGCATCATCCACGCCAGGGTCGCAATCCACCAGGGCATAACGAACAGGCGATTCGCTTTTATTTCCCGCCATTACATCGGGCCTCACTCTGGTTTGAGAAAACACGTATCCTATCGTATGGACATTCGGCTTTTATATGCAAACAATTACTTTTTATCGAGGGTTGCAACTTGTTTCGCTCCTGCAGATTCGGCCATTTGAAGCGAAACGGGGAATCATGTTTTCATAACGGTAAACAGATCAATGAGTTAACATCATTTCCTCATTATGTTTCATAATTTTTACTATTGTCTCTTGTTTCATAAAATCAAATAAGTCGTTATATTTCAATATCCTAAATCAAATTCGTCCGGCCAAGAATTGACAAAGCGTCTGTTTTCATATACTTATGTCTACTTGTAGAATTTGAGTTGCATGGAATCACCCTTAATTACACGGTGCCGCATTAATCTTTTCATCCCCACTACAAGAGGCTTTCCCACAACTTAGAAATGGCCAAATCCGCATCCTCTTACACATCGAGAAAACGAATTATCGCTGCTATTGATATAGGTGGTACGTTCACCGATATTGCGATTTATAACCCATCGAACGGAAAGACCTCGGTGGGCAAATATCTCACGACGCCGAACGACCCTTCCATCGGTGCGCTTGCAGGTCTGCGAACGTTGCTCGATGAGGAAAGCCTGCGGTTCCGCGATCTCGGCCAAGCGATTCACGCGACCACCCTCGCCACCAACGCGATCATCGAGAAGAAAGGAGCGGCCACGGGTCTTCTCGCCACGAAGGGATTCGCCGACATCCTTTTGATGGGCCGTGAATCAAGATATGACATCTACGACATCGTGCCTGAATTTCCAGAACCTCTGGTTTCCGGACCTTTCCGTCGTGAATTGACGGAGAGGATTTCCGCGTCCGGAGAGATCCTCCAGCCTCTGAGCACCCAGGAGGTGAAGGTAACGATTCAGGAACTCGTGGAAAAAGGGGCGAAATCCATAGCGGTTTGCCTCTTGCACTCCTACGCCAATCCGGCCCATGAAACCGAAGTCGGCGAAGCGATAGCGCAATCGTTCCCTGAAGTGAGTTTCAGCCTCTCCTCTCAGGTTTGTCCGGAGATCAGGGAATACGAGAGAACGTCCACCACGTTGGCCAACGCCTACATTCAGCCGATAGTCTCGAAATATCTCGAAGACCTGGAAGTCAACCTCGAAAACGTCTCGCTCTACATCATGCTGTCGAACGGCGGCATCGCCACGGCGCAATCCGCCGGACGCAGTCCCATACGCATGTTCGAATCAGGACCCGCTGCGGGAGCGCTTTCCTCGGCCTATTTCGGGAAACTGGGTGGATTCGAAAATCTCATCGCCTTCGACATGGGCGGCACCACCGCCAAATCCTGCATCATCGAAAACGGTGAACCCCACCTGTCCGTTCAATTCGAGATTGCGCGCGTCAAGCGCTTCACCAAGGGCAGTGGAATGCCCATCCAGGTGCCGTGCATCGATCTCATCGAAGTCGGCGCCGGAGGAGGCAGCATCGCGCGAATCGATGATCTGGGATTGCTCAAGGTCGGCCCCGAGAGCCAGGGGGCGTCCCCCGGACCCGCCTGCTACGGACTGGGCGGAGAAAAACCTACGGTGACCGATGCCAATCTGCTTCTCGGCTACATCAATCCCGATTATTTCCTGGGTGGTGAGATGCCTGTTTTCCCCGAGGCGGCATCCGAAGCCATACGCTCCAAAATCGCCGAGCCGATGAAGATCGAAGAGATCCAGGCGGCCTGGGGCATTCATGAACTGGTAAATGAAACCATGGCCGCCGCCGCGCGCATCAAGCTCTCGGAGCGCGGAAAAGACCCTCGCAACTTCACCCTCATGGCCACCGGCGGCGCGGGCCCCGTTCACGCCTTCCGGCTTGCACGCAAGGTGGGGCTCAAGCGCATTGTCTGTCCGCCGGGCGCCGGGTTGGCTTCCAGCTTGGGGCTCCACACCGTCCCCTTCAAGGTGGACACCGTGGACAGCCAGGTCATGCTGCTCGAAGACGTGAACCTCACCAAGCTCAACGACACGCTCAACAGACGGGAAAAACAGCTTCGAGAAGTCCTCACCGACGCCGGAGTGAGGGAACGTGAAATCCGGATTCAGCGCATGGCGGACATCAGCTTCGAGGGCCAAGGCTTCCCGCTCACCATTCCCATCCCGACCGGAAAACTGACGCGGAACCATTTTGGAGAAATCAGCGAAACCTATCGCGAGCATTACGCCTCGGCTCATGGACGCGCCATCGACGAAGTGCCGCTTCAGGTGTTCAGTTGGCGAATCTTCGGTATGGGGCCGGAACCCAACGTGAGCTTTGATTTCTCGAATCTACCCGAAAAAGACGTGAAAAACGCCTTGAAGGGCAACCGGCGCATCTACATGCCGGAAAACAAGGGTTTCCGAAAAGTCAATATCTTCGACCGCTATCTGTTGAAGCCGGGGCAGAAATTCAAGGGGCCGGCGTTGGTGGAAGAGAGAATGACGACAGCCGTCATCGGGCCGCGCTCGAACTTCCAGGTCGATAAATTCCAGAACCTTATCATCGAACTCTAGGAGAGATTCAAATATGGCCCGCAAGGGTATCGATTCAATTACCTTGGAAGTCCTCTGGAACCGCTTCATCGCCATCGCCGAGGAAGCGGCCACCGAGATCGTCCGCACCGCTTTTTCCACCACGATACGCGAATCGAGAAATTTCGCCGTCATCATACTGAATCCCAACGGACAGTCCATCGCCCAGGCAAGGTCCACCATGCCCAGCTTCGTGGGCGCATTGCCGATCACGGCCAAAAAACTTCTCCAGATTTTCCCTCAGGAAACCCTTAAGCCGGATGACCTCATCCTCACGAACGACCCGTGGATGGGAACCGGTCATCTTCAGGATCTCACTTCTCTCACACCTGTGTTCTATAAATCGAAGCTGGTTGCCCTCATCGGCGTCACCACCCAGGTAACGGATATGGGGGGGAAACTGAGATCCCCAGAGGTGCGCGAGATTTACGAAGAAGGCCTCCAGCTCCCGCCTTGCAAGTACATGTCGGCGGGCAAAATCAACAAAGATATTTTGCGCATCATCAGAAAAAACGTGCGTGTGCCGAACCAGGTGGAAGGAGACCTGATCTCCCATATGTCCGCCGGGAGGCTCGCCGCCCAGCGCATCGGTGAAATGCTCGAAGAATACAAACTCGCCGACCTCGAGGCGCCGTCCACCACAATCTTCCAACGTTCTGAAAACGCGATGCGCGAGGCCATCAAGAAAGTGGAAGACGGGGAATACCGCTTTCAGGTATCCACCGACGGGTACGATGAGCCGCTCGTCATCCGCGTGGAGGTCAAGGTACGCGGCAGCAGCATTCTGGTGGATTACACGGGCTCATCCCCACAGGTCGACCGCGGCCTGAACGCCGTTCTGAGCTACGTCTATTCCTATTCCGCCTATTCGCTCAAATGCCTGTTCTGTCCGCAGATTCCCAACAACGAGGGCAACTTCCGACCCGTGACGGTATCGGCCCCCGAGGGCAGCATACTGAATCCCCGTTATCCGGCCCCCGTGAACGGCCGCTCCATGGTGGGACACTTCATTCCCTCGGCCATTTTCGGCGCGCTGTGCAAAGCGGTTCCCAATCTCGTGCAGGCGGCCAGCGGCAGCCCCACGTGGGCCATCAACGCGGCGGGCATCACGAAGGAAAACAGGCACTTCGCCGGCAACTTCTTCCTGCACGGAGGACAAGGCGCGACGGACAGGCACGATGGGCGCGTATGTCTCGATTTCCCCTCGAACACTTCGAACACGCCCATCGAAATCCTCGAGCACCTCGTGCCTTTGCTGGTGGAGAGGAAAGCGTCCATCAGAGACAGCGGCGGCGCGGGCAAATACGCTGGCGGCAACGGCCAGCAGGTCATCGTGAAATCGCTCTCCGACGGACCGATTCTCCTCACGTTCATGAGCGAGCGAACCCGGCACCCCGCCTATGGGTTGTTCGGCGGGAAAAACGGGCGCGTCGGCAAGGTGACCCTGAACGGACGCCCCATCAACCCCAAGCGTCAATGGGTGATGAACCAAAGCGACAGGCTCGTGCTCGAAGTGCCGAGCGGGGGTGGTTACGGCGATCCGAAGGACCGCTCCTTCTACTCCATCGAACACGACTTGCTAGAGGGACTGCTTTCCGTTCAAAAGGCCAGAGCCGAATACAACTACGACGGCGAGTTCTCCGCCGTCGACATGTAGCCTGCCTGATGCGCTCAAAACAACGGTGGGCCGCCGTCACCTCCACATCCGATTTTCCAGTCGCCATGGAGCCCGTGAAAAGGGCGATGGCCGGAGTCGCGCCGGTTCGCGCCGTAGCGCTGCCCTTTAGACCCCTGACCGAAGAAGAAGAGGTCCTCTTCGCCGAGAAACTAAATGGCGCAGAGGGGATTCTGCTGCGTCCGGGCTACATAACCGCCTCTTTGCTCGACCTGCTGCCGGATCTGCGCGTGGTTGCCGTACACGGCGCGGGAGTGGATCAGGTGGACGTGGCGGCCTGCGCCGGGCGCGGCGTACTCGTCACCAACACGCCGGGGGCCAACGCGAACGCCGTGGCCGAACTGACTCTCGGCTTGATTCTCTCCTTAGCCAGACGCATCCCCCAGGCGGCCTCCCGCGTGGGCGCGGAACGGGTATGGGGCGAGGCGCGCCACACGGGAGTGGAACTCAAAGGGAAAACACTGGGCTTAATCGGCATCGGGCAAGTGGGGAGCCGGCTCACGAAAATGGCGTGCGCGATGGGCATGAAGGTCCTCGCCCACGACCCGGGCCTCAAGAGCGAGGAGATCAAGGCGCGCGGCGCGAGACCCACGCGATACGACACCCTCCTGAGCCGGGCCGATTTCATTTCGCTTCACGCGCCGATCACGCCGAAGACCCATCACCTGATAGATGCGCGAGCGATCTCGAAAATGAAAAAAGGCGCGTTTCTCGTTAACGCCGCGAGAGGCCCGCTGGTGGATGAGGCGGCGCTGGCGCGCGCGCTCAAGAGCGGCCGAATCGGCGGGGCGGCACTCGACGTGCTCGAAGGCGAACCACCCGACCCAGAAAGCGCCATCTTCGGTGCGCCCAACCTCATTCTCACGCCGCACATGGCGGGTTCCACGCATGAGTGCCTCGAAGCCATCGCCACTTGGGCGGGGGAGGACATCGCCCGCGTCCTGAGCGGCAAGAAGCCAAAGTATCCTGCGAACTCATTGTAAATTATACGTTTATCTATATTCACCCTGCATTTTATTTTCATTTTTTTATCGAAAAACCCCGTTAATTTATCTATATTTATGGGAATTATATACCAAAGTAACATTACCCGCTTGACAAGAAACGAAAATTTCGAGAAAGTAAAAAGCACCGGATGTGACCCGGTGCTTTTTCTTGATTCATCGCCCGTATGGAGGCAATCGGTAAGCTAAATTCCTTATACCTACATCCCATGAAAAACACAAGCGGTTTTCTCTATGCAGGAGAAGTGCGTCCAAAAGTCGAGTCCCCCCAGCGTGTGGACTGGAGGGACTCTGCCGCTGGCATTTTGCCGGGGGTGTCAGCGATGGGCCGCGAAGAATGGATATCCCATTCTCACCCATTCCTTAACCCTGGCAGAAAGAGAGAAGGCATTATGTCTGCGCCTTCTAAGAAGCGGCCTGGGAATGTAATTTTCAGGCCATACATCACTCTCCCGGATGGGCGGGTCATTTATGCCAAGGATTACGGCAAAAAGGCCTTTCCCATTCCTGTAGCTAAGGGAGAGCGATAGCAAAACGGCTTCGGGGAGGCGCCCGCTCCCCAAGCCCTAAGTTTATGCTTTGTCAGAATGTTTGATTTTCACGTCCTGAACCATTGCTTTCGCAAGGTTCTCAGGAGTCGTCTTGATGCGGATTTTCTTCTCCTGTTCCGCCTTGCTCGGCTGGTAGTCATTCGGCTTGAGCGTGATGGTTTTCTGTTTCACGATGGGGTCTCCTAAGTCAAGTTGGGAAGCGCCGGGGTCATATATGACCGCCTTTTATTCTCTCGCCGCAATCCTGATAGCGTGTAGGTATTGCTCTTGAGGTTGTTGCATGGCCCGCACAAAAGGATGCGATTAGAGATGTGGTTCAGGCCACGATCTGAACGTGGTGTATTGTGATCAAGCTGAAGATAGCGAGAATCATCAAATATCCGGTCGCATCCCTGGCACTTATGTCCATCTTGCTTGAGAAGATGTTCGTACATTTCCGCCCGACTCATCTTGGGGCCAGGTTCTTTGATGGTTTCCTTTACCCTGAGGAATGGCAAAACTTCTTGCCCTTCATCCGTCCTGATGGGCAGGTCAGTCGTGTAATCGACACCCCCTTTGACGAGTAGCCACTCGGCTTGCTTTTCTTCCGGCACCTCGAGTTGCGCATGATGAAACCTGTCTATAACGGCATGAATAGATTTGCCCCAAATATCCGCGCCTATCCATTGCCTGCCCAGCCTTTCAGCGGCTACAAGCGTCGTAGCGCATCCACAGAATGGGTCGAGAACCACGTCACCTTCGTTCGAGGATGCTTGGATGATCCGTTCATATAGAGCAAGGGGCTTTTGAGTAGGATAACCATATCGTTCAGTTTTATTTGAAGTTGCGATCATGGGGATTTCCCACCAATCTTTAGAATTAACTAATGTATGGGGTCCAAACATACCTGATTTTTCGTCATAGAAAAGAGAAACATTTTTATTACCGGTGTTGTAACCAACTCCCATATAGCTCTTTTCTTTTTGAGTATTGAATATATAGTGCTTTTTATTTTTGGCATAGAACAATAAAATATCATGTTTCTTTGCAAAATAATTTTTACTTGACCCGCCAGTTTTGTAACACCACACAATTTCATTTATAAAATTCTTCCACCCAAATATAGCGTCCATAGTTGCTTTCAGATAATGGCTTGCAGTTTGATCGCAATGCAGATATACACTTCCGTCTTTTCTTAATATCCGGTGCATTTCGAGCAATCTAACGGCCATGAAACACATAAACGCACCCATTCCGTCTGAATAAGCATAACGTGCGCTCTCTATTGCCTCCATGAGCTTAGGAAAGTCATCTGTTATTTGGTCTACCCATTCTTGATGAACATCTTTTTCCCACGTCCACCTGTCCTGAAAAGATGCGCCTTCCGCAAGGCTATCCGGTGTGGCGTGAAAATCCCGGCCTTTATTGAATGGTGGGTCGGTAGCAATCAGATGTATGGATTCGCTGTTCAGGTTGCGCAGGAAAGGCAGATTATCGCCATGATAAAGCGTTCTGTTTTCAAAGTTCTGCACGGCCTAGGCCACAAGGTCTTGATAGCGGAGCCGTTCGCCCGCGAGACTATGGGCGATCTCGCGCATCTGGTCTTTAGTGTCCAACGGACGGAGATTATGGCGTCCTGCAAATTCTACCACATAACGGCTCAGGTGCTTCTCGCTCATCTTGTGGTAGGTTCCGTGATATCCACGCTTGAGCATGGCCCAGAACGACTCTATGCCGTTCGTATGCGCCATGCCGCTTACATACTCTTTGGCGGAGTGTTTTACGCGCTTATGGCTATATTCACCGCCGTATCCATCGCCAAGGTGGACGTAGCCTCGGTTCTCATCCGTGAAAAGCGTGGCTCCCGGAATGACACTCTCACGAACGAAATTCTGGAGAGTCTCGCCCTTCCCATCTTCCATAACTTCGGCCTTCACCCGTCCGGTTTCCCGTTCCTTCACGCCAATGATTCCAGTCTTGCCCACCGGGCCGCGGCCTTCCTTCTTCCGCTTGGATACAGGCTTGTTCTTGTCGAGGCCACCGACGTAGGTCTCATCCACTTCCACGGGGCCATCGAACATCGTCTTGCCACCTTCCCAACCTTTGCGCAATCTGTGGGCTAAGTGCCATGCGCTCTTTTGGGTTATGCCGAGATCGCGGTGTAGTTTCATACTGGACACACCCTTTAGATTCGTCGTGAGCAAGTAAATCGCAATCGCCCACACCCGATAGCCCAGCTTCGAGCCGTGCATAGCCGTCCCTGATTTCACAGAGAAGAACTTTTTGCAATCCCGGCATCTGTGAGTCATACGCGGATGCGCTGGGCCATGTTGAATGTTTATTGAGGCGCAATCATAGCAATAAACCTGCCCTTCGGGCCAGCGGCATTCCTCGAACCATTTCCGCGCCGTATCATCATCGGGAAACATATCCATGATTTCCATGAGTGAGATGCCTTCTCGAAATGACTTACCGGGTGCCTTCTGTGCCATTATTTTTTATCCTTTACATGGGCTTGTTGTGTTGTCCTCATGTAAGTAAATATAGCAGAGTAACATCATTTTGTAAAGGGAAAAATGTTACTTTGGTATATAATTCCCATATTTATCGATATTTTCATTTATTCGCTTTGTGGTGGAATGCGCTTCATCTCGCGGCGCAATCCTGTCACATAGGCCCTCCGGCTCCACGACGGAAAATGCGGGGTCAATTTCGACTGATGAAGGAGAAATTGTGCCCGCCTCGCCGATACCGGCCATGGCCGTTAACGCGCGGCTGCCAATCCAAAACCGGACTTCCGCGATATCGCCCGCGCGGAACCCGGACCCCTAACGCCCGAAGGTGTATTTGGCGTTTAAGAACAGCGTGCGCCCCTGGGCGGAGGCGAACGTGAGGTCCGGGTTGTCATCGGCGATGGACGGCTCGCGGTCGGCGACGTTCAAAACCCCGCCGATGAGTTCCAGCCCGCGCATACCGAACGCCTCGCGCCAGCTCAGCGTCACGTCGTGGCCTACCCATTCTCCGTAGCGGTCGGTCCTGTCCGTATTCCAATACTCCGAAACCCCGTAGGCGCTCCAGTTCGCGGTCACGCGGCCCCGGCTCACGCGAATCGACCCGTGAACGCGGTCGCGCGGGTAGGTATATGGAGACTTCTCGCCGGCCACCCGGACTTCGTCTTCGGTTACGCGCGACCAGCGCAGGTCGAGGGCCACCTCCGCCGCGTCGGTCTTCCAGTCGACGCTTGCGCGCAGGTCGACCCCCTCGATGTCGCTTTCCCCATTGTTGCCCCACGATCCCTCTATCCGTCGGATGAGGTTTCCATCGCGGATCACCCGCACGCCGGGAGGCAACTGCCCTTTCGCCTCGAGGTCCAGGATGGTCTGCGCAGCCAGTTCCGCAGGCTGATTGGAAATGTTGATTTGGAACCAGTCCAGACTTAACGAAAAAGGCCCCACGCTCGCCGCAGCGCCGATGCTGAGGCTCTCCGCTTCGTCCGGCTCGAGATCGGGGTTCCCGCTGGACAAGCGCTCCACCTGCGTCTTGTCGCAATCGGCGATGTCGCCGGTGTGCGTGCTCACGTCGCACACGTTCGGGTACCCGACCGATTCGCTCAAATGCAGGGTACTCAGAGCAGGCGGCCTGCCGCCCGTTCCCCAGGATGCGCGGAGCGCGATATTTTTGTTCAGCCGGTAGCGGCTCGCGACCTGGCCCGAGAACGTCGCGCCGACGTCGTCGTGGTCGTCGTTCCGCCCGGCGAGGGTGACGTCCCAACCCTTGACCAGGGGCAGAGAGACTTCCGCGAACGCCGAGACGGTCCGCCGCTCGCCTGCCGACGAACTCCCGCCGGAGCCGAGCACGTCGCTCGCCGGGTAGGAGCGGTGGTCCGCGTCCCGATAATCGTGGATGTTTTTCCAGTCCTGAGACGCGATTTCCGCGCCCGTCGCCCACAGGACGCCGCCTCCCGGGAGCGGGAACGCCTTGCCGTTGAACGCGGCCCGCGCCGCCGTGTATTCGGCGACCTGTTCTCGCTTGAGTGTAAGACTGGTCTCCTGAATCGCCGCCAGATGGTCGGGGTCGGTCGAAAACGGGTTTTCCACGTCGTAGCGCCCGTCGCCGATCGCTCTCGCAATCGCGCTCCCGCTCACGAACGTATTCCCGTTCACGCTCAGATCGTACATGTAGTAGCGAAAATGCGCGTCGTAGCCGACTTCGCCCAACCTGCCCCGGACGCCGAGCGTCACGTCGCGTTCCTCTACGTCCGTCACCCATTCGCGGTTGCCGTGGCCGACGAAGCGGTGGGCCACGGATATCTCATCGGGAAGGGCGTCGATCTCGGGATCCTGAAGCAGCTTGTCCCTGAGCGACTGCGGCGGGGAGAAGCGGAAAGTGCCGACCGAAGGAGCATACAGGCTCCTGCTTTCACTTTTCGCGGCGCGGGCGTCGAGATAGAACTTCGCGCCCTCACCGAGCGGGTGCTCGGCGTTCAGGAACAAACCCTCGCGCGCGAGACGCTCCCAGGGATCATGCCACTTGACGGCGGTATAGTCGAAACCGCAGCCCACGCCGGGATGGCCTATGGGATCGGTGAGCCCGGCCACGTAGCTACTTCCCTCACAATCACCGAGAGGCCGCGCGAGCGTGCTCCCGCCCGGAGGCGTGATGAAGGCGGTGTTGCCGCCCACCGATATTTCCCGCGAATCGGCGAACGAGCCGCCCGGCGTCCACGAACCACGGGAGTAATCCCTGTCGGCGTCGCGTATCTCTTCTCGCCGGACGATATCGAGACCGATTACCGCGCGCCCGCGCCCGAGCGCGCCTCCCCAAATAAAGCTCCCCTGCTCGGAATCGGCGCCCGCCTGCCTCGGACGGGCCGCGCCGGCCTGGGCTTCGAAACCCTTGAAATCGCGCCTGAGCACGATGTTGATCGCACCGCCAACGGCGTGTCCGCCGTGTATGGCGGCGGCGCTGTCGCTCAATATCTCGATTCGCTCCACGGCCGAGAGGGGGAACGCTTCGGCGTCAAAACCCGAATTGGATACGCGGCGGCCGTTGACGAGAATCACGCGGCGGCCGCCCCCCGCGACGAACGGGCGGTAGAGACCGAAACTGTTGAAGTCCAAACGACTGAGCAGCAGGTCCCGCACGTTCTGGGCGCCCGAGAGTTCAATGTCGCGCCTCGTGATCACCGAGACGGAGTGCGGGATTTCCGATGCGGGCCGGGGAATGTGGCCGGCCACCGACGCGCCCGAGCCTGCGGTCCCCTCCTGAGCGGCGGCGTTTCGCGCCTCCGGCATGAACACCGCAAGAATGAACGCCAGAATGATTGCGTGAACGGTTCGTTTGCGGATCGCGCTCATGGGGAGCCTCCTGGATATTCCGGGCCATCGAATTATTGATCATTGGTAAGAGCGCGCCGCAGGATTGTCAAGTTTTTTTTCGGGCGAAAAAAATGAACGTATGCCTCAAAGGGGCGAAGACAGAGAGCATTCCCGATTCGATGAGGGAGAGAAAGACGACGTAGAAGCGGTTCGCTAACCGCCCCTGCATTATCGGTATGAAAAACAAAAGAGGGTGATCTCCCCCTCTTCAGGGAAGATCACCCCTACGGACTGTCATGCGATGAACCAAGTGACCCAAACTCACTCCGAAAAATAGCGCTCCATCCACTGCTCGACGTCGAAGCTCCACATCTGGAAGCTTTCTTCGCGGAAAATACTCTGAAACACCGCCTTCGCCTCTCCCGGCCTTATCACCCGAAAGCCCCAGCGAACCTCATACGCCGCCTCTCCCGGATCGTCGTTCTCACCTTCATATTCGCGGTTGCTGACGAGTATCGCGCCTCCGAAGAGCCGGTTCCCCAGGAAGTGACGATTATCGACCACGTCGTATTCTATCTGAACGACGTAGTCGGGCTTCTCCAGGGGCTCTCCGGTCTTGTTCATCCGAACGCAGCGAAACTGGGGAGTGAACGACAATCCCCTGCAGGCGGCTTCCCGAACCTCGTTCTCTTCGGGACCAAGCGGTGAAAACACGTGCGAGAAGGAAGGAACCAGCCTGGCCTGAACGGCCACCAGATAACCTTTCTTCGGCTGGGCGCGTGAGATCCGCTGGAACGGTGAATCGGTGAGCTCGAAACTTCCGCATCCGATCAGGAAAACCAACATGGACAGGCAAAAGGCAAGACGTTTCATCTCAAATCCTTTGGCCGGCGGCTAGGGAAACTTTTTTCTGCTGCGCGTCGTTGACGTATTCAATCTTCGGCCATAAATCCCAAGCGCGGGCGAGCACGCGCGCCTCGCCCTGATCCAGCAGGCTCACCCGCACCCCGCGCGATTGGTTCACGAGTTTTTTATAGAGAATCGGCACGTCCAGATCGCCCACGGCCTCATCCACCTCCCGGAAGCGCTCGAGACCCTTCTTCAGATTGGCGAGCGCGCCCTTGTAGTGGCGTTGCTGGAGCTTCACGTAGCCCGCGGCGATCTGGATCAGCCCCTGGTAGAACTTCTTGGGCATAGGCTCGGCGTGCATCCAGATGCCCTCCCACGCCTCGTGCGCGCACCAGTATTCCCCTTGGTTGAACAGGAAAACGCCCGCGTCGCTGCGCGCCTCCCAAGGGATGGGGAACATTTTCATTCTCCGTGAAAAGATGAGACTCTCCAGCCCCGCTCGCCATCTCGCGCCACCTGACGCGATGACGAAAACCTCATGGTGCGGGGCGATGCGCCCGCCACCCAAGGCGCGCGTCCTTCTATATAACATAACGCTCTTGGCGCGAGGACGCTACCGAAAAATCATCCGCGGGGCGCGACATGTCCCCGCTAAGGAGTTGCCGATGAATCACTCCCCCCTTGAGGGTCGGGCTTTCCGAGGGGAAAGTCCGTCGGAGAGATAAGGGCGCAAGCCCGCAATCGAGCCGGTGGGGGGTAAACCCGACTAAGGAAGGAGAATATGCCAACCAAGGAGGGGGGAATTGTTCCGGCTAAGGAGGGAGGAAAACATCGATTCGAAATTCCCCGCTCCTCGTACGGAATTGACCCCCCACCGCATCAGCCTTCGCCAAGGCTCGGCTTCTGCGACTCCCCCTCAAAGGGGCTGTTGAAAAAGTCCCCACATTATGGTTCGGTGTAAGGACACTATCTCGCCCGAGATGGGAGTTCCCTCGATGTTGGGACGCAAGAGGCGCGAGCAGATGGAGTTGTTCGTCGCCGGTTCGCTTGAGAAGCTGATACCCAAAGATCACATATTGCACCGCGTAAACCGCGTACTGGACCTGAGTTGGCTTCGCGAGGAGGTGGCGGACTGCTATTGCGCGGACAATGGTCGTCCGGGTGTGGACCCCGAGGTTGCGGTGCGGTTGATGCTTGCGGGTCTGCTGCTGGGCTACGTTCACGACCGTCGCCTGCTGCGCGAAGCGAAGGTGAACCTGGCGATCCGGTGGTTCATCGGGTACGGGCTGCACGAGGAGTTGCCGGACCATTCGAGCCTGACGCGGATTCGTCAGCGCTGGGGGGAGACGCGCTTCCGGGAGATATTCCGCCGGACGGTGAAGGCTTGCCTGGACGCGAAGGTGGCGAAGGGGGAGGTGGTTCACGTGGACGCTTCCTTGATCCGAGCGGACGTGAGTTGGGAGAGTCTGGCGGAGCGTCACGTGGACGATGTGGTTCGGGAGAACGCCTCGGAGGATGAGGCTGGGAAGAAGAAGCGTGGGGGCCGCCGAGGCGGGGGTCCGGGTCAGGTGAGCCGGACGGACCCCGACGCGCGTCTTGCGCGCAAGAGCGGTCGCGTGGGGTTCGAGCCGAGCTACAAGCAGCATGCGGTGGTGGACGATGAGCGGGGTGTGGTTCTCGACGTGTCGGTGAGGGAGGGGATGGTGAACGAGCGGGAGATGATGGAGTCGCAGGTGGACGCGGTCCACGAACTCACGGGTCGCGAGCCTGCGCTGGTGACGGCGGATTCGGGCTACGCGTATTCGAAGGTCTACGCGGCACTGGAGCGGCGGGGCGTGGATGCGCTCATACCGGCGAAGAAAGAACCCACCCAGAGCCGTGTTCCGATGCAGTTGTTCCGCTACGACGCGCGGCGCAAGGTGGTGAAGTGTCCGGGTGGCAAGACGCTGACCCCCCGGCAGGCGACGGAGCGGGGGCGCTACTATGTATCGAAGACGCGCGATTGCGCGGGGTGCGCGCTGAAGCCCGATTGTTTGTCGAAGTCGCGCACGAGCAGGATGGTGTTGGTGCCGCACGAGTATCCGGCGCTGTGGCGCGCGCGTCGGCGGCATGCGCGCTGGGGGGAGGAGGAGCGTCGTCTGTGGCGGCGCCACATGTGGCGCTCGGAGGGCTACCACGGCGAGGCGAAAACCTGGCACGGACTGGCAAGAGCGGTGCGTCGCGGTCTGGACAACATGAAGATCCAGTCCTACCTGACGGCGACTGCGGTCAACCTCAAGCGGCTCGCCGCCGCTGTTGCAGCGCATTTATTCGCCCTCTGGAGGGCCTGTGCCGCCCGCAAAAGCCGAATGCGCGCACATCGCGGTCTCTCGCGCCGCTGGGGCTTGCTCTCCGCCGCCGCGTGAGCCGCCATACCACCCGCTTCCGAAAAGGGGTTATTCAACAACCCCCTCAAGGGGGGTTGGGGGGTTCATGGCAAGGAGGGATGGGGAGTTCGGAGGGAATCATGCTTCACTCGCCCCGCTCACCCTCCCCAGGCTTAAAAACCAACCCCCCTGTCCCCCCTTGTCAGGGGGGTAAAAGCGACGCCCCCCGGCGAGGGGTTATTCAACAACCCCCTCAAGGGGGGAGTGATTTTCATCTTCGCCGTTATCCCGTAGGGCAGTCCCCCTTGGCCTCTTATGAGGCGCCCGTGTATATGAGCGCGCCGGGTTTCAAGGGAGCGTTTTTTTTCGGTTTCTTCACCCGTAGTTCCACCGTCATGCCCAGCTTGACCATGTAGTCGATCAGCCTCTCGCGGGAGAAGCGGGAGAGCTTCCCGTTCATGAGAAACGACGCCTCGGGCTGTTTGATGCCGAGAATCCGCATCACGTCCTTTTGCGTCAGTTCTCTTGACCGAATCGTATCCAGAATATCGCTCAGGAGTTCCGCCCTCAGCATGATCTCATCCGCGTTCGGGTGCCCCAGATCCTTGAAGATATTGTGGCTTCCCTTAAAAATTTCAATTTTACTCATCCGTCGACCTCCTCACCCCGAGCTTTCTTGATTTTTCATGTGTTCAACCAACCCTTTGAAATTTGCCTCGATGACCTTCTTTTCGCGTAAGGGCGTTTGTATTCCTCTTTTCGATTTCTTTTGAAAGGCGTGCAGAACACAGACGGCCTCTTTGAATTTCACCGTGTAAATCGCCCGATACGCGTCACCAGAGTGATTTTCGATGATCTCCAATACACCGGCTCCCCTGAAGCCCTTCAGTGGTTTGGCGGAGGGGGCTTTTCTTCCCCATTGAGCTACCTTCAAGGCGTAGAACATATCCTCCTTCACCTCATGGGGAAATTGCGCAAACGCATCCTTGCTCCTGCCTACCCACCATATGGGTTTGGGCATCTTTGATCTGTTGCGTTGCACGGAAATTGTTCATCCTTTCTCCTCGCTGTTTGTCATCGATAATATGTATGGAAAATATCCAGGTCCTCATACAATGTATAACATTATTGTTATATATGTCAAGATCGAGCCGACTCATGTGAGCGTTCAAGGAGCGCCGATCAGGTCCCCCCGCTATTCTCATCGCGCGGGTGATCGTATAATCCGGCCTCCTGAGAATGTTCATGTCTTTTAGACCCGTGAGGCGCGCGCGGCGCGGCCGGGGCGCCCCTTTTCGCATGAGGAGACGATAGATGACGCTATCCGGTGAAACGCTCGCGAGGCTTCGGGAAATCGACACGCCCACGGTGTCGAACGCGGTGGAATCCTTCGGCGTGCGCCCGAGGACGCTGGGCCATACCGACGCCGGCATCGAGTGCATGTTCCCCGAGATGGGCGTGGCGCTCGGCTACGCCGTGACGTTCACGACCAGCGAGTACGCCCCGGGCGAGGAGCGGGCGCACACATCGCGCATCGCGCTCTATGAGGCCGTGGCCGCCGCGCCCAAGCCCTGCGTTCTGGTGCAGCAGGACGTAGGCCCCAAGCCGCGCTCGGCGTGTCTATGGGGAGAAATCATGTCGAACCTCTTCTCGCGCCTGGGGGCGGAGGGCGTCGTGACGAACGGGGTGGTGCGCGACCTGGAAGCCATGCGCGAGGCGGGCTTCAAGACCTGGTGCGCGGGCATGACGGTCTCGCGCGGCGACGTGCGCGTGGTGGCGGTGAACACGCCGGTCGCCGTCGGCGGGATGGCCGTGGTGCCGGGCGATCTGATTCACGCGGACGGCGGCGGCGCGGTGGTCGTGCCCAAAAACGTCGCGGCGGAGGTTCCCGAAACCGCAGAACGCGTGCTCGCCAAGGAAGCGGAACTCCTCTCCGCCATCCGCGCGGATGATTTCAGTCTCGAGGATTTGGTGCGGAGGTTTTATTCGTGAGGGGGGGGAGCGCCGACTTGATGACTGCGTGAAGGCTTAGCGATATTGAGAGGCCGAATCCGCAAGTCATCTTCATATTAATCCTTTAATAGGGACAAGTCGCGACTTGTCCCTACGGGAGGAGGAATGATGTTCAAGTACGAGATCATTCTTTATTGGAGCAACGCGGACGGCGCTTTCGTGGCCGAAGTCCCGGAGCTCCCCGGCTGCATGGCGCACGGGGATACGCAGGAAGACGCTCTCAAGCACGTCAACCAAGCGATGGAACTCTGGATCGACACGGCGCGAGAGTTCGACGATCCAGTACCGGAACCCAAGGGCGAGCGCCTGATGCCGGCGTGAGGGCTGCGGGCCGGGAGAAATCGCGGCGCAGGTTCCCGAAACCGCCGAGCGCGTGCTCGCCAAAGAAGCGGAACTCCTCTCCTCCATCCGCGCGGATGACTTCAGCCTGGATGATCTGGTGCGGAGGTTTTATTCGTGAGGGGGCAAACCCACCGGATGACAGGGGGAAGGTGAAGAGGTATTTTGGGGGTGAAATTACTCGAAACACGAGGCGAGTAAGTTGACGATGGAAAGACTGACCCAGCACGACCCTGAAAGCAAAAGCGCTGATCTGGTGGCGGAGAACTTAGAAGCGCTCAAAACCCTTTTCCCTGAGGCGTTCACCGAGGGAAAGGTGGACTTCGAAGTGCTCAAGCAGCTTCTGGGCAAGGCAATCGATGATAGTGAAGAAAAATACGTTCTTAACTGGCACGGGAAACGCCGGGCGCGACAGCTTGCATTGACACCTAGCACTGGAACGCTCCGCCCTTGTCCCGAAGAAAGTGTCGATTGGGACACCACGCAAAACCTGATGATTGAGGGCGATAATCTAGAAGTGCTCAAGTTACTACAAAAGAGTTATAGCCGCCGTGTAAAGGCTATTTATATTGACCCGCCGTATAATACGGGACGCAACTTAATCTACCCTAATGACTATCAGGATGGCATCCGAACATATTTTGAAATTACAAATCAGGTCGAAGGAGGGAAAAAGCTCGTAAGCAATCCAGAAACCACAGGACGGTTTCACACAAATTGGCTATCAATGATCTACCCGCGACTAAAGGTATCTCGAAATTTACTTCGATCCGACGGCGTCCTAGTTTGCTCAATTGATGATAATGAGGTTGCGCAACTCGGAATGATCCTAAAAGAAATATTTGAGGAAGGAAGCTATGATCATGTCTGCGTCCCCATTGTCCACAACCCAAGGGGCGTTCAGGGAAACAATTTTTCATACGTTCATGAATATGCTTTTTTCGTTTATCCAAAGGGCACAAAATCAATTGGTGACCGCAAAATCAACAAGTCAGAAATAAAATGGTCGCAATTCCGTAATTGGGGAGCAGAGTCTAAGCGAAGCGACGCTAAAAATTGCTTTTATCCAGTGTTAGTAAAAAATGACAAAGTAATTGGCTTTGGCGACGTATGTAGTGACCCATTATTTCATCCTCAGCAGACAGAAGTTCAAGATGATGTTTACTTTGTGTACCCCATAGACAAACAAGGAGTTGAGCGAAAATGGAGATATGCCCGACACTCCGCTGAATCTATCTTGCATCTCTTGCGAGCAAAACCTTCAAAAAATGGCTGCGAGATTGAAATCGGAAAAGATTTCGGCCTTTACAAAACCATCTGGGATGACAAACGATACGATGCGAATGAATATGGGACAGGGATCGTAGGCGACCTTGTTCCTGATTCACCTTTCACATACCCCAAGAGTCTTTGGGCTGTTTATGACAGTTTGCTAGCCGTGACCGATAATGATCCGAATGCAATTGTGCTCGATTTTTTTGCAGGAAGTGGAACCACTGCTCACGCTGTACTTGAGCTAAACAAGATTCTTGGTGGTGAAAGGCGCTTTGTTCTCGTTCAACTTCCTGAGCCGATCGAAGACAACCCTTACTACAAAACCATCTTTGATATAACTAGAAAACGAGTAAAAGAAGCAGGACGACAAATAAAGCAGGAAAATCCGACTATTAAAGCTGATATAGGCTTTCGCGTCTTCAAACTAGACTCTTCCAACATCCTAACTTGGGAACCGGATCAACAAAACTTGGAAGAGACATTGCTGGACAACGTCAATCACATCAAACCTGACCGCAGCGAGGAAGACATTCTATATGAAGTGTTGCTCAAACTCGGCTTCGACCTATGCGCGACAATCGAGACCCGATACATCGCGGGCAAGTCAGTACGGTCTATCGGCGGCGGTCTGTTAATCGCCTGTTTGGATACGAACATCGCACGAGACGAAGTCGAACCGTTGGCTCTTGGAATTGTCGAGTGGCACAAGCAACTTGAACCTGCGAGTGACTCCACGATGATCTTCCGTGACAGCGCTTTTGCGGATGACGTCGCCAAGACGAACACGGTCGCCATACTTGAACAGCATGGGCTGAAAAACGCGCGAAGCCTGTAATCAAAAATCCATGAAACTTCACTTTGAACCCGATCTCGATTTTCAGCTACAAGCGATTGAAGCCGTGTGCGACCTGTTTCGCGGTCAGGAGATCAACCGGACGGAGTTTACACTTACGCGCCAGTGGAAACCCATGCCGGATTCGGCGGGCCAAGTCGGGCTCGGCATTGTTGAAAACGAACTCGGCATCGGCAACCGGCTTTCTCTTACCGATGCGAAAATTTTAGAAAACCTCAAAGACATCCAACTTAGCAACGGATTGCCGCCCTCCGACTCTCTATACTCCGGCGATTTTACCGTCGAGATGGAAACGGGAACCGGCAAAACTTACGTTTACCTACGCACAATTTTCGAGTTGAACAAACGTTACGGCTTTACGAAGTTCGTGATCGTCGTACCATCAGTCGCCATCAAGGAAGGCGTCTACAAAACCCTCCAGATTACCTCAGATCATTTCAAATCACTATATTCCGGTGCGCCCTTTGATTATTTCCTCTACGATTCAGCGAAACTCGGACAGGTTCGGAATTTCGCCACCAGCCCGCTCATCCAGATTATGGTGGTGACAGTCGGCGCGATTAACAAGAAAGACATCAACAACCTTTACAAGGACAGCGAAAAAACGGGCGGCGAAGCGCCTATCGATCTCATCCGGGCTACACGTCCCATCCTGATCGTGGACGAACCCCAAAGTGTGGACGGCGGCTTAGAAGGACGCGGTAAACAAGCTCTGGGGCGCATGAATCCGCTTTGCACCTTGCGCTACTCGGCGACACACGTGGACGAGCACCACATGGTGTATCGACTAGACGCGGTGGACGCCTACGAACGCAAGCTGGTGAAACAAATAGAAGTAGCCTCAGCCACGATCGAGGCCGGTCACAACAAGCCTTATATCCGCCTTATTTCAGTAAACAACCGTCGCGGTGTAATCAGCGCCAAAGTAGAACTCAGTGTCGAGAGAGCAGGGATAGTTCGATATCAGGAAGTCAACGTACAAGATGGCGAAGACCTGGAGCAGGCCACCAACCGCGCCATTTATCGGGACCACCGAATCGGCGAAATCCGCGTTGAAAAAGGCAACGAATTCATGGAACTCCGTGTGCCCGGCGACGAACAATTCCTTCGGTTGGGGGAGACCTGGGGCGACGTGGACAACCTCGCAGTTCAGCGTGAAATGATTCGCCGAACGATCCAAGAGCACCTCGACAAAGAAAAGCGCTTGCGCCCGCAAGGAATCAAGGTGCTCAGCCTTTTCTTTATCGACGCCGTTGATCGCTATCGCCGGTACAATGACGAAGGCAACGCCGTCAAGGGAGAATACGCCCTTATATTCGAGAAGGAATATCGGCGTCTCGCCAAGCATCTAGACTATAAGAACATGTTTGAAGGAGTGGATATAGATCTTGCTGTAGAGGATGTCCACAACGGATACTTCTCCATCGACAAAAAAGGCGGTTGGACGGACACTGCCGAAAACAACCAGACAAATCGTGATAACGCGGAGCGGGCCTACAATCTGATAATGAAAGACAAGGAAAAGTTACTGAGCCTCGAAACGCCGCTCAAGTTCATCTTCTCCCATTCCGCTTTGCGCGAGGGTTGGGACAACCCTAATGTATTCCAAATATGCGCGCTGCGCGAGGTTCACACTGAGCGGGAAAGACGGCAGACCATCGGGCGCGGCCTGCGCCTTTGCGTCAACCAAGAAGGCGAGCGACTGCATGGGTTTGAGATAAACACGCTTACGGTCGTCGCGAGAGAAAGCTACGAGGAATTCGCCGAAAACCTACAACACGAGATCGAATCAGATACGGGTATTCGCTTCGGGATCGTAGAGAAGCATGAGTTCGCAGCGATTCCGATCGTCGATGAAAACGGGCAAAAGACGGCGCTTGGCCGTGAAAATTCAGAAGACCTCTGGGAGCACTTGAAGAGCATAGGCTACATCGACGCAAGTGGACGGATACAGGACTCTCTCCGGGCGGCGCTCAGGGAGGACACCTTGAAGGTACCCGATGAATTCACGGAACAAAGCCCCGAAATTACTGCTATTCTGCGCAAGCTCGCCGGGCGTCTGGAGATAAAGAATGCGGATGAACGTCGCATCGTTCGCCCGCGTCAGGTCGTACTTCGCAACTCCGAGTTCAAGGAACTGTGGAGCCGCATCAAACACAAGACCATCTACCGCGTGGCGTTCGACAACGAAGATTTGATTGAAAAATGCACCCAAGCGCTTCAAGACATAAATATACCCAAAACCCGGCTTCAATGGCGGATGGCCAACCTGGCTATCGGCCAATCCGGCGTAGAAGCGGCCGAGGAAACTGGGACGGCAACCGTCGTATTGGACGAAGCCGACATTGAATTACCAGACTTGCTCACGGAACTCCAAAACCGGACGCAACTTACGAGGCGAAGTATCCATCGCATTCTTTGCGAGAGTGAAAGCCTTGAGGATTTCAAGCGAAATCCGCAACAGTTCATCGAGCTTGCCGCTAATCTAATAAATCAGAGCAAGCGACGGGCTTTGGTGGACGGCATTAAATACCAGCGTTTAGGAAATGAGCACTATTACGCACAGGAACTCTTCGAGACGGAAGAACTCACCGGTTATATGAAAAACATGATCGACGCGAAAAAATCAGTATACGAAAGAGTCATTTACGAATCCGACATCGAAAAATCCTTTGCGGAACAGCTTGAGAGAAATGAAGCGGTTAGAGTATACGCCAAACTCCCCGGATGGTTCCGGGTGCCTACTCCTCTAGGCAGCTACAACCCGGATTGGGCCGTCTTGATTCAAAAAGACGGACAGGAACGGCTATATTTTGTCGTTGAAACGAAAGCCAGCACGTTTGAAGGCGATCTTCGCGGCAAAGAAATCGCCAAGATGAAGTGTGGACAGAAGCATTTCGCCGCCTTGGCGATCGGGGAGAATCCGGCGCAATACAAAATAGAAACCACGCTGGGCGACCTCCTAGCCAAAATATAATAGTGTTAGGGCTGCTCGCGAGCCGCCCCTACAAAACCCGCTCCCCGGTTGAAAAGCGCAATCGCTCCTTCATCAGTCGCGATTGACCTTCTTCAGTCGGGAGAATTCCTCATTCTTCAGTCGGAATTCATTTTGACACGCGCGGACCGGAATGTGGTATGATTCGGCGCGTTGTTGGTGAAACCCCCGCCGGGAGCGGGCGCGGATTCAAATCATACGAGGATGCGACGCCATGAAGGTGATGAACTACAAGGAAGCGGAACTCAAATCGGAGAAGGCGGCCAAGGGCGCGGGCATCCGCTGGCTGCTCAGCGAGCGCGACGGCGAAACCGAAATGGCGATGCGGGTCATCGAAATCGAAGCGGGCGGACAGACGCCAGACCATTCCCACTCCTGGGAGCATCAGGTGTTCATGCTCAAGGGCGAGGGCCGCGTGATAGTCGAGGGCGAGACGCGCACCATCGAGCCGGGCTCGGCCATATTCGTCGCCCCGGGCGAGAATCACACCTTCCACAACGATTCGGACGAGACCATGGAGTTCGTCTGCATGATTCCCGTGAGCGCCACCCAGGCGTATGAGCACTAAGACGGGAATACCCCTCGCTACCACCTCCAAGAATATCTGAAAATATCGATAAAATTAGATAAATTCACGTGGTTTTTCGATAAATTTCCGAATAGGCGCCATCCGGCGGCTCTTCCCAAGCGCCACAATATATTGCGCTGAACGAAAATTCCTCACACAACATGCAGGCGCTCTCCATTCACTCGTAGAGAAACTCCATCTAAATCAATTTCAAAAACTATAACATAATAAATATCAATAACTTATAATAATATTCGCATAAACAACTTTAAGAGCGACAGAATGTCAATAAATTTTATTCTTTATAAAATCAATAAATACAATATGATATGGGTATTAGTAAAAAAACTACTTGAAATATTTTCAGCGCTTTTGGTATATTCCATATCGTCCCAATCCGTCCTATTGGGTGTTGGAAATGACGAATCTGGAAAGAGATCTTTTCTCCCTCATCACGCTCGTCAGCAACGTTACGGAAGCCTACTCCGCCTGCTTATTCCTTGAAAACAAAAGACGTAAGACCTACCAACTCACCACATATCACAGCCTCAGCCCATACATTCTCGCGGATGCCTCGGTCGATGTAGGACAGGGCTTCATGGGTTGGGTTTTGGAGAACAATGAGCCGTTAAGTGTCAATCAGTTCGACAAAGACACCCTTGTTCTCGGTTATTACAGCAGAAACGAGGATATCAAATCCTTCATGGCGACCCCCCTGCCCTCTTCAATCAACAAAGGGGCGCTCGCCATCGACAGTAAAAAAAGTTGGTGTTTCACGTCCAAAGACCAAAAAATACTCGCGGGGTTCGCCCAGCAATTCGCCTACCTTGCAGACGGTGCCTTGACGACCGTTCAAGTGGAGCGACGCTCCATGAACGTTCCCGCCTTCAGCAGATATTTGACTTCGCTTCGCTCAAGCGATAATGAAGATCAATTGCTGAATGCGATATGCCAGGTACCGCGCGAGTTGCTTCCCTTCGACGCCTGCTTCCTCGTCCTCATCGACGAGGAAGCAGGCGTCCCCCGTCTTATTCGAACCTCTGGGTTTGGGGAACTCTTTCTGGGCGAAGTGATCATTAGTGAACACGCAAGTCTGGCAGGCTATGTATTAAGCAAAAAGGAAAGCTTAAGACTCCCGGATCTGAAGGGGAAAAAGGGAACCAGGCCTCTCTTTCATCATGATGAACCCCGTCTTGAAGCGCGTTCCGCCGCGTGTCTTCCCCTTATCTCAAGGGGTGAAATTCTTGGTTGTCTAGGATTCGCAAGCAAACGTCGAGCCCAATTTGACGCTTCTTCTATCCAGCGTGGAGAAATCATTGCAGCTCTTGTGGCGGATGCCATCGCAAACCGGAAAAACGAGTTGCGCTGGAAAGCACGTTTAGAAATCGACCCCCTTACCGGAGAACAGAATGTGGAATATCTACATTCTCGTCTTCAAGAAATTATCTGCGAGGCGGAAACAAAGGGCCGTCAACTCGCGTTGCTCAGCATCGCTCCTGACGCTTCATCAGAATTCAGTGATACGCCTGAGGAAGAAGTTATTCTTCATCTCTCAAATTCGCTTAAACCATTCGCTGCTGGAAATGATATTTTAGTGCGGCATGAGGGGCCACGTTTTCTCTTGTTATTGCAAGACTCCTCCCAAGAATACGCTGAAGCCGTAGCAGAGCGAATTATACATGTAGTTAATCACACCCCCTTCTACCTCGGTGGGAAAGAGTTCGAAATCACAATTTCAATAGGTGCTGCATGTTTCCCTGAAACTGCGCGAAGCTCAAAAAGCCTTATCAAGTCATCTCTTGAAGCATTAGGTTTTGCTCAAAATGGGGGCGCGGTAAATCAATTTTGTTTTATGGGGGGAGATGGATCATGAAACTACATTTTCTAAAGCGCCTCCGATCCTGGATGGGGCCCAATATCGCGATGGACCTAGGAACAGCGAATACCTTGGTTTACACAAAAAATGCCGGAATCGTTCTTGATGAACCTTCTGTTGTCGCTTTGAACTCAAAAAATGGAGGGGCTGTTCTCGCAGTAGGTAAAAAAGCCAAAGAAATGTACGGCCGGACCCCAGATTCAATTCGGACAATCCGTCCCATGAAAGATGGGGTGATCGCCGATTTTGACGTAACCAAAGCCATGATACGCCATTTTGTTAAAGCGATTGTACCCAAAAGGTCTTTCAGCCGACCTACAATGATGGTTTGCGTTCCCTCAGGAATCACCAGTGTCGAAATGAAAGCCGTGATTGATTCCGCTACTCAATGTGGGGCCGGCAAGGTCCATCTAATAGAAGAACCCATGGCTGCGGCCATTGGAAGCAAACTACCAATTCATGAAATCCCAGGCTCAATGATTGTTGATATTGGGGGTGGAACAACCGAAATGGCCGTCATCTCCCAATATGCCGTTGCATATTCAGAATCTCTCCGTATGGCAGGAGATGCAATGGACGAATGCATACAACGCCACATCAAAAGACACCACGGTTTATCGATCGGATCATTCGAGGCTGAGCGCGTAAAAATGGAGATTGGCGCAGCTGCTCCTCTTTCAGAGACGCTTGAAATGGAAATTTCAGGCGCAGATGTTTCCACTGGCATGCCTCGCACCATTAAGCTAACCGATGAATCAGTGCGAGAGGCTCTCGACGGCCCCGTGAAAGCCATAGTTGAATCAATCAGAAAAGCTCTATCCAAAACAAGCCCTGAGCTTGCTTCAGATATCTACCGACGAGGAATCGTATTAGCGGGCGGGGGTTCGCTCTTAAAAGGACTGGGGACGAGGCTCCATGATGAGACAGGTCTCCCCATTTATAGAGTAAAAGACCCACTCACCACAGTCGTCCGTGGAACTGGACACGTACTAGACCACTTAAAAGACTTCAAGCAAGTCTGTCTGAACTGATTTTCACGAGCACCACCCCCCCCCAACCGGGGGCCCGGCCCCATGTGCAATACCGGGCCCCCGGCCCTTCCCACATAGAATGAATGTAGAGAGATTTTACTCTCAGTAACAATCGGTTAGAATCAGTTAGGATTGCTAATCGTATTTAAAAATTCTTAACTTCAGCAGGAAAATAAAATGGCTTTCTCACAACAAGGCGATTCATATTCATTCGAGTCATCAATAGAGGAGTTGAAACTCATATACAGAATATTACATCGCCACATCGGAGAACACCTGGAGCTTATGGATAGTGAGTTCATGGATGAATTGCAAATCGCGCTACAAACCAAAGCCCAAAAAGAAGGGGTGGATATAGGCCATCACGGTGCATGGGACCTATGGTTGGGCAATGATGCGGCAACGCCATGTGAAGAACGTGTGAAAAAACGAAAAACATTCGATAATTAAACCTCACCCTTGAGGCGTAACTCCAACGCTTCGTGTAAAACTTCCATCACAATATCCGTAGGCATATCCACGCCCGTCCACATTTTCCAAGCAGCCGCTCCTTGATATACCAACCAACCCGTTCCGCGAACAATTCGAGCGCCAGACCGTTTGGCTGCTTTTAGAAATTCCGTATCAGGTGGAGTGTAAACAGCATCCGAGCAGATACAACCTTTCGGTATAGCGTCTTCGGGAATCGGCTTGGTAGCCATACGTTCCGCGTCTCCCCACATCCCGAGGCTTGTTGTATTCACGATAATCTCACAACCATCAGCCGCCGAATACAAATCATCCAAACCACCACCCATTATTTTAGAAGAAGGAATACTCTTCTTCACAAAGTGTGCTAATTCTAAGGCCTTTTCCGAGGTTCGATTTCTAATTTCAAGATGAGTCGCTCCACACTGGGCTATTTTGACGGCAATGGCTCTCGCGGCCCCTCCCGCACCCAAAACAAGACATTTCTTTCCCTTGGGATGTTCTCCCGTTGTTTCCTCCAAAAATCGGAGCCAACCGATCCCATCTGTATTGTGGCCAATGAGACGACCGTCTTCTTCAAAAACTATCGTATTTACAGCACCCATCAACCGGGCATCCTCGCTGAGTTCATTCATCAGCTTAGCGACAGCCACCTTGTGCGGAATAGTGATCGTGAGTCCACGAAATCCCATTGCCTGGGCTCCTAGCACAGCTTCTTCCAAATAATCGGGGTGTACCTCATACGAAAGATAATGGTAATTCACACCCAAAACCTCAGCCGCTTTGTTATGGAGTACTGGTGATAAAATATGACCTGCCGGATATCCAAAAACACCCAGTGGTATCGGATTTGGCATGAGCAATCTCCTGAATATCATTTCATTTGGCTATCACGACATTGGCGTGATAAACCTATTACTAATACGATAGCCTAGAGTTTTCGGAACTCATTCGCAATCGAGATATCACTGCATCTCTTTTGGAGTTTGAGATCCTGAAGACTCGATTTCGCAAGATAAAATACTAGATATCATTCACATAAGCGGTATATTTTGGGGGGGCCTCATGAGTGAATTCAAGACAGCCGGGAAAAGTATCCCCAGGTATGATCTGCCAGATAAAGCTGTGGGCACGGCCAAATTCGCGGCAGACGTCACTACGACGCAGCCCCTGGTCAGTTTAGTGCTCAGAAGCCCACACCCACATGCTCGTATCATTTCCATAACCACACAAAAAGCCAGAAAAATACCGGGCGTACGCACCTTATTGGTCAGCAAAGATTGCCCGCCACACCATTTCGGTCTTGAGATTAAAGATATCTGTTGGCTAGCTCGTGATGGTTACGTCCGATATATCGGAGACCCGGTTGCAGCTGTTGCGGCGGAATCAATGGATGCCGCCCAAGCGGCGCTAGACTCCATACAGGTGAACTACAAAGTGCTTGAGCCTGTAGTGGACCTTTTGGTGGCGCGTGACGGCAATGGCCCACTTGTTCACGAAGATTGGGAAAAAATAGGCTTAGGGCCCAATGGAGAAGGTAATGTGATCGGTCGCTATGAAAAATCCATGGGCAATGTGGATGTGGCCATGGATAAAGCAGACTATATCTTTGAACACACATTTCATACTCCATACGCGCACTCGGGATATCTCGAACCCCATGCTTGTGTGGCAGAACCAGGTGCCGATGGAAAAATCACCATTTGGACAACAACGCAAGCGCCCTTCGTTATCCGCGAACAAGTGGCAGCAGCTTTGGGGGTTCCTCTCACGAAAATCAAAGTCATCCCCACGGAAATCGGTGGGGGATTTGGAGGAAAGATTCATTCGTTTATAGAACACATTATTGCATTACTTGCTCTGAAGAGCGGGCGCGCCGTGCGCCATGAGATGACGCGTGAAGACGATCATAATTCCGTCAATCCCAGACAAGGGTTACGAATACACTTAAAAACCGGAGTGACCTCTGATGGCAAAATCATAGCGCGTGAAGCAGATGTCATTGTCGACCATGGTGCATATGGGCCTGGTGCCCCAGGTCAGGCAAGTTCCCGCATCCCGATGTTCACCAGTTGTTACAATATCCCTCATACTCTTGTGAAAATGACGAGCGTCTACACCAATGGTCCTATTTGTGGCTCGGTGAGGGGGCCATGTGGACCTCAGTGTTTCTTCGCAACGGAAGTACATCTCGATATCATTGCGTGTGAGCTAGGTATCGACCCCCTTGAAATCAGACAAAAAAACGCCATACGAAAAGGCGACACCGGATTATTCGGCACGCAAAAAGACGATGGCATGCTCAAAGTTTTGGAAAGTACCGCCAAAGAAGGAAACTGGGGTGAGGCTATCAAGACGAATGTGAATTTAGAAGGTCCTGGCTGGAAGCTCGGTCGTGGCCTTGCCGTTAGTTTCTGGCGCGGAAATGGTGGAGCTTCCGCGTGCACGGCGCGCTTAAATGCAGACGGGAGCGTTCAACTCCTCAGTGGCTCCGTGAACCTTACGGGCGCAACAACCTCAATGTGCCAGATTGCTGCGGAAAAAATGGAGATTGACTTTGAGCAAGTATCCTTTGACTGCGGTGATACCGACACTGCACCGGAATCCATCCACGCGGCGGGCAGTATGTTGACCCGCTCAATGGGTGCCGCCGTTGTTGTTGCTGTAGACAATCTGAAAGAAAAAATTCGAGTTGTTGCCGCCGAGAAACTTGAAGCCGACCCGGACGATCTAAAAATCGAAGGGGGGCGCGTTTTTTCCCGATCCACGCCCGATCGATCTATGTCACTGAGTGAAGTAGCCAAGGCGGCACCCGGGATTTCAGGCTATATTATGGGTCAAGCCGAAACACAAGCTCCGGGCCCTTGCCCCATCTACACGGCGCAAGTAGCGGAAGTGGCCGTAAATCCAGATTCGGGTGAAGTAAAAGTTTTAAGGCTAGTTTGTTCACAGGACGTAGGCTTTGCCATGAATCCAATCTCAGTGATCGGCCAAATGGAAGGCGGGATGCTTCAAGGAATCGGTTTAGCGCTTATGGAAGAACAACCTCGTGATGGGGCCGGCAATATCTATGGAGGAACTCTCCATGAATACCTTCTGCCCACCAGTCTGGATGTTCCCGAACTGAAAGCTGTAATGATTGAAAACAAGGCGGATGATACGCCTTATGGCATGAGAGGCGTCGGCGAACCACCCATACTTGCCGCACCCGCGGCCATCATGAATGCTATCGCCGATGCAATAGGTACTCGATTTTTCAAGATCCCGGTGGGCCCGCACCACATATGTGAAGCGATCGGAACACAAAAAACGCGATTTAATTTTTGAGTACACAACAGAGATGAGCGTCTTCGCTTACCCAGGCATTTTCATTGTCTGTGGGTTCGAAGGCTTAAGTTGTTCTGAGGTAAAGTTTCAAGAAACTTGAGGGACTTCGATCTGAATTGCACGCAGAAGGTGACCATCCAAATACCACTTCATCGCTTTTATGTTCGAATCATCACTTAGAACCGTGACCGCGCCACACTTCAGCCACTCGTTTCTTCTTGTGCGCCACGTCCAGATAAGCACACCTCGACAACCGTTGAGCCAAACAGGGCTGAATGTCAGCTTTTCTCCCATTTGGCTAAGAAGCTCGGTACAAGCCACAACCACAAAATCGTCACCCGTTCTCCGCTCGTCGCGGACAATTAATTCTACATCGGGCGACATTAATCCTTGCAACAACACCTTATCTCGAAAACCGAGAGCTTCTACGAATCGTTCGAACACCCGCTCTGCTTTTGCCTGATCCTGGATGGATGATAAGAAAACTTTCCTCCCCCAGTGCTTTTGAATTTCCGCTCGTTTTTTATTTGCACTGTCGGCAATTTTGAAAATTTCCTGAATCTTCAACCTCATCGCGGATGCCGCAATCCGGTCGCCATCCTCCGCCCCGTCCCTGAGCACGACAACAACACGCTGTTCGGGTGTCATATATTCGAGGGGGAACAAAAACTCGAGCGAAACACTTGGCCATGTAGCACTCGCTTCTATCGATTTAGTCTCCTCATTCGTACTTGAACCTGTAGTTTGTATCAAATCGGGAAAGTCGAATTCATTCAATTGCAAAGGTTTTTTCTCTCGCAATCGAGAAAGCGCCGCTTCTGTGCATGAGAGATAGAACCACTCGGAATGATCTTTAATATTTTCAAGAGCCGGGCCCATTTCAATAGCTCGTAACATTGTATCTTGCACGGTATCATCCGCATCTAAAATACTGCCTGTGAGTCGATAAGCATGTTGGCGCATCAACCCCCAGTATTCTCGGGTATATTTTTCAAGATCAATCATGATGGGGACTCAAACAGTCGCAAACATCTCGCACAAGTCCGAAGCCACCCGCAAAGACGCTGCGGTTTTTTCCTGTACCTCACTCTCATTGACACCTGGTGCGAGTTCACGAAGCAAGAGCCCGTCGGTCTGCACCGTAATAACCGCCAGATCGGTAATGATGACATCCACCACGCCCTTACCAGTCAAAGGGAGTGTGCATGCTTCTACGATTTTCGGCGCCCCTCGCCTCGAAACATGCTCCATGGTGAGGATAACTTTTCGAGCACCTACAACGAGATCCATCGCACCACCCATACCAGATATCATCTTGCCAGGTATCGCCCAATTCGCCAGGTCACCATTCCCAGCAACTTCCATTGCTCCGAGTATAGTGACGTCTATATGCCCGCCCCTGACCATAGAAAATGACGTGGCGCTATCAAAATATGAACCACCCGGCATAAGCGTCACGGTTTCTTTGCTGGCATTCAGCAAGTCGGGATCTTCATCGCCTTCGTATGGAAATGGGCCTACACCCAACACGCCGTTCTCCGAGTGGATGGTGACACCGTATTCCTCAGGTATGTAATTGCTCACCAAGGTAGGTATGCCCAGCCCGAGGTTAACATACCCCCCTCGAGGCACTTCCATGGCTGCACGCCTTGCAATATCGTGTCTGCTCAAAGGCAAATTAACTCTCCCCAAGACCATTTCGAGGGCGATTCGTCATAATTTCGATAGGTTTCTCAAAGTCTTCGCCTAAAACAACCCGCTGTACAAAAATCCCTGGCGTATGCACATTTTCTGGCACAATTTCACCAATGGGAACGATTTCCTCCACTTCGGCGATGGTCACCTCGGCAGCAGTAGCCATGATCGGGTTAAAGTTTCGTGCGCTCATCCTGTATATCAGATTCCCACGCTCGTCTCCCCTCCAAGCCTTGATGAGAGCATAGTCCGCTTGAACTGGTTCTTCGAAAATATGTTCTCGACCTTCAATTATTCTCGTTTCTTTTCCTTCAGCAACGACGGTGCCTGCTCCCGTTGGTGTAAAAAAACCACCAATACCGGCTCCACCTGCTCGAATTCGCTCTATGAATGTTCCTTGAGGCGAAAGTTCAACTTCGATTTCTCCTTTCAGGGCTTGCTCTTCATAAGCTTTGCAAGCTGGACCCACACGACTGGCGAGAATAGAGCGGATCTGTCGATTTTCAAACATCATTCCCACGCCCCAACCGTCCATTCCACCGGCATTTGACACTAAATGGAAATCCCCAACATCTTTTCGTTTGCTCAGTGCTTTACATAAATTATGCGCCATTCCACATATGCCAAACCCACCGATAACAATTGATGCGCCTCTAGGAATATCCGAAACAGCTTCCATGGAACTCGATACAATTTTAGACAAATGAGCCACCCCGATGCCAAAATCTTTATTGTTCTTGCTCTAAATGCTCACGCATTCGTATATTAATAACTAAGGTGATTGGACTAGCTTTCCATCACTCGTCCAACCAATGCTTTCACAGGCGAATACTGTTTATACACAATTACTGTTTTGTCCGTGTGTTTAGCAACGTTTTCAGGAATAGAACCAAAAAGAATCCGCTTATAGAAACTCTCGCCAGCTGCACCCATGACAATAGCGTCATATTCTCCCGACGCTTGGATAATTCCTACGGAGATAGATTTATGCGTGATGGTTTGGCTCTCTACATGAACGCTGCTCTCATCGTTGATTCGGCCTACCGCCTCGCTAAGGCCTTGTTCAACGGAATATTTATGAGTTGCTCCGGCATCTGGAGAAACGACCGTAGATACAACAAGTCTGCCATTGTAAGCGCTTGCGATCGGGGCTGTGTATCGCTCCGCCAAACGTGCATGTATACCCCCAGTTGTGGGCAATAGAATATTTTTAAATTTCATTTCACCTACAAGTTTCACCAACATAATATCCGCCCGCGCGAGATTCACGACATCGTCCACTACCTCACCCAAAATTCGATTAGCGGTAGAAGTATAACCTTTCCAACCAAGCACAATTAGATCGCAATAGCGCTCTCTCGCTGTCTCCAGGATAGCGCGCGCCGGATTACGCCCAATCGTTACCAGAGAACTGATTTTGACACCATTCGTCTTGGCCCGAACATGAGCCTGCTCCAGAATTCTTCTTTCTCGCTCAACATATGAAGTCTCGCGGCTCGTCGGTGACTGCTCAGGCAAAGATACAACCCGCATGGCGATGATTTCACCATCATTTTCTTTAGCAATCGCTGAGGCCAGATCTATCAGGGGGGCGACGTTTGTCGGGTTTGCAATAGGAACCAACACGCGGAAATCGCTCTCCTGACCTTCCGTACTGACCTGCGCTACGCGGGATGGTTCCCCTGGCAAAAATTCCTCCTCAGCCTGAGAGCCTTTCCAAGCTAAGAAACCAAGCATCCCCACGATCAGCCATAGGACGGCCATGATAACTGGTTCAGAGTGCCGCAGTATCAGTGAGAGCAAATATATATTTGCCGTAATTCCCAGAAGTGGCAACAATGGCACGAAGCGAACACGGAAAGGCCTCGGCAGGTTTGGAAATTTCTTCCGGTGGTAGATGAGCGCTGCATTCACCAAAATCAGAGCCAACAAAAGAATGGTGTCCGCAAAGTGCGCTAGCTTCTCGAGATGAAAACTTTGCGCAAAGAGAACAATGGCTCCTCCCACCAAAATAAGCGCAATAATGGGAGTACGTGTCTGTGAGTTGATCGCAGCGATACCTGAGGGCAAGTGCCCAAGTTGCGCCATGGACAAAACGACACGTGAACCCGCCAAAATCGATGCGTTAGATGCAGAAATCATTGAGAAAAGCGCACCTAAGACAATTACCATGCCGCCGATGGGGCCCAAGAAAAGACGCGCCGCATTACCCATCGCCGCTTCTGTATATTCCGTGAGGTTCGCGGCAACGATTACAAAGACCACTAAAGTATATAAAATAGTCACGATCATCATAGAAAAAAAGATCGCGCGAGGAATTGTCTTGGTGGGATTCGCGACCTCCCCGGCCGACGCCGCAATTGCTGAAAAACCAAAAAAAGTAATAAAAACCAAACCAGCTGTCGCGCCAATCTTTGGAATGTCCATGCTCATTCTCTCGACAAGGGCTTTTGTATCCAAATTCTCTAGCCCAACATAAACAAACCAAAATAAAAGGATGACCTTTCCGGCGGTAATGAGGACTTGAAAACGAGCCGACTCCTTTGTTCCCTTGATATTAAGCAATACGAGACAGATTAGTCCCACGATTCCTGATATTTGCTCATAGGGAGAATGCCAGACGAATTCGTTGAAATAAGAAGAAAGGCTACTGATGTAGAAAGCGCATGAGGAAGTGTAGCCAAGCACCAACGTCCACCCTACAAGATAGGCGAGTGGCGGAGGAAATGTCCTCCTTGCATAGAGATATCCTTCTCCGGACTCCGGATAGAGCGATGAGAATTCACAATAGGTGAGCGCTGTGAACGTGGCGACAAGCGCAGCGAGGAGAAAAGCGATGACGGCCGATGAGCCGACATCCCTAACAGCCAGACCAGATAACGTAAAAATACCCGCTGCTATCATTGTACCGACGCCGATAGAGAGCGCTGATGTGAGCCCCAAATCTCGACTGAGTTCGGTCTCAATTTGCAGATTGTTGCCGTTTTGTTTGTTCATTTCAGATCTGCCAGAAACGCCTTGAGCTCTCGTTGCACAATGGTTGGCTCGGAAACACTCGGGAAATGCCCGGCTTTCGCACATACGACCGCTTGTGATTTCTTGGGTAGCGCGTCCATCAACAATTTTTCCGCTTTCTCACTAAATCGCTTACTTTCTCCTCCACGAAACACCAAAGAAGGACATTGTGTTCTCTGCGCCCAGAATACGGGGTCGTAATCACTCGTGGAGGAGGCCTGCAATTCCCGCAACCTGAGGATTCTGCTTTTCTCATAAGGAACCCTGCAAACGCCGTTTACACCATCGTGAACCAAAACATCATTTAAGAATCGTCTCGTTCTGGCGGGCGGCCAATTTCCTTCTTCGCTCTCTGTGATGAATTTTTGCGCCTGCGAGAGATCCTCGAACTCCATGGGGCGAGTCTGCGACGCCGCCAGGTTCGTATTGGCCCCTGAAGCGTCACGCACTGTCGGGTCCATCAACACGGTCGCAGCGACGCGATCCGGGCGTTTCGCAGCGACGGCCAAGGCGATTGAAGCGGCGAAAGAATGCCCCATCACCACGAAGCGATCCAGCAAAAGCGCGTCGGCGAGGCCAATTACGTCTCTTGCGAAATCCGCTGCGGCATCACCCGCACCCGGGTCATCCGTTCGCCCAAATCCTCTTTGATCCGGGCAGATCATGCGTATCGAGCCCGCGCCTTCGGCGGTAGCATTCCACATACCACTCTGAATCAGCGAACCATGCAATGCGATGACGGGCAAAAACGAATTTTTCTTCGCCGGCTTCCAGTCCCGAAAAAACATTTGAAAATTCGATACCGTCTCAAAACCAGCATACCAACCACCTTTGCTACGCATATGAACCTCTTGGATGAGAAAGTGAATTTATATGTAAGGAATTCTATCAGATCGGGAAAAGGTCGTTTCACTCTCCTGCTGTAGGATTAGTCGATGAACCACACTTCGCCCATTCGGCAACTCACCGGACTTCAGGCCTCGTAAAGCATGAGCGAAAAAGCCCCGTTCCTCGATATTCCACCTCATTCTATGGCTTTTGGGTAGTGGAACGGAAATCGCTAGGAAGAATCATCCGTATAGGAAATCGAGACGCGGCGGACGCAGAAGCGATTTTTTTCACCGTCCATGGGTTCAAAGAAATGACAGGCTTCCAAATCGCGCGGGTACACATGAATGGAAACCGCCATGTCGTCACGCCGGTTGCGCACCGTATGAATGTCCGCGCAGCCGCAAACCGAGTTCTGCTCACCTGCCGAAGGAGTATGGGGCGCATCGTTTCTCAACTCAACTTCACCCTCGGCGACCTCCTCAGCCGCAAAATAATTGACAACCTCCAAGCCACCTTCCACCATTCCGAGCATTCCCCAGGCGCCGTCATGATCGTGAATCGGAGTGCCCTGTCCGGGCTTCCACACCATGGCCGCCACGACGAAGCGCTCCTCGAGGTCGCGATACAGCAAGTGGCGTGCATAGCTGTTATCAGAGGGCCGCATCGCCTCGGGCGACAGGAAAGAACCCGCGCCCAGCAAGCGTTTCAGAGCGGGTTCGGCGGCGTGGATGAAGTCTCGCCCACGTGCGCCGTTATCGTAAATGCCCGCAAGGTCCTCCGCGAGGCGGGTGATGGGAGCACTCGGTGCGGCGGCTGTGTCCATGGCGACCTCCTTGGCTTGCGGAAATCGATGTAAAGCGCTATATTTCAGATACTTAACCTTTCATTTTTTTATCGAAAAACATCGTGAATTTATCGAATTTTATCGATATTTTCAGATATTATTACTTTCATTATACGCGTAATTTCAATAATCTCCCCTAGTCACTTTCTCCCTGGAAATCACCAGGGATGGTCCCGCTCGATGAGTGTTCCGGGCTCATCGGCGCTCCCGAGCAACTCGATCATATCATACAGCACGGTGCGCTGCTGTTCAAGATTTCCCGCTTTGCCGAATGGATGGCCCAGGGGCCAGGGCACGAATATCGCACGCGGCGGCCTGAGCGCAAGCGTTATCTCCCTGACGATGCTCACCGATACGGTGGCCAGCCCCTCCCGTTCCACCGCGTTCTGAATCAGCCCGACCGAGCGATTACAAAGCCCTCACGCGGGCGCGAGCAGCGCCACTTCCGCCCCCGCCTCGCGCAGCCGCCGCGCGGCCGCCGGCGCCGTCTCCTCCACCAGTCGCTCCACGAGTTCCTTGTCGATGTGGCCCATGAAGCTCACGTGCACGGGCGAGACCCCGCCTATCGCGCCCTCGGCGGCCATCTCGGCCAGGCGCTCGTGCGGGTAGACGACGTTCAGGTCCACATCCGCCCCCCGGTGGTCGTAATAATCGTGCGTTATCGTGAGCGCATCGCGCGCGGCGTCGCCCGGAATCTCGCGAAACGTGGGGTCGCCGTCGGGGTTTTCCATGTCGAAGGGCGTCTGATCCTTCAGGTGCACCCCGCCCGTCGTCACCAGCGCGACGCTGCATTCGCTCACGGGCTTCGCCGGCGGCGTCCAGGGGGTGAACGCGGCCCCCGCGCGAAACCCGGCCATCTCGGCGGAGAAATCCCTGTTCCCCGACCATCTTTTCACCAGATCCGGATACCGCGTCAGCAGACGCGCAACCATCCTGTCCTTCCACCTGCGCAAATTCATCGGGGTTTCCTGTCGGTTGGGGGATCGTTATTCAGCGGCGGCCATCTCATCAATCAGCGGAGAACTCTATCGCAACGGGGCTTTTCATGCACCCGGGAAACGATTATCTAGCCGAGGCGTCGGAGAGGGGTCGGGAAACCACAAGAGAGAGTGCCCTTCGTCGTCTTTCCGGCGAATGCCGGAATCCAGAGCCGATAAGGATGGAAACTTCACGGCTCTTCTTTCCTTGAGCTATCGAGAGTAATGGCGAAAAACGAAAGGTGAAAAACAAATTCCCTGGATTCCGGCATGCGCCGGAATGACGGGCAAAGGCGAAATCACTCCTCCTTGAGGTCGGGCCTCTCTCCCCTAGTCTGGAATCACTCCCCTTTTTAGGATCAATTCCAAGTGAGGAGGGGGATTGTGTTTTCGTAGGGACAGGCCCCCGTGCCTGTCCTGATGCCCACTCAATTAAGGACAACCACGGGGGGAAGGACAACCCAGAAGGGTTGCTCCTACGAAATCATTACATCCTGCGTAGGGGCGGACCCGCGTGTCCGCCCGCGCGTTTCTTTTCATTCGTCATTCCGGCGCATGCCGGAATCCAGGAAATTCGCCTTTCATCATCCGCCGTTACTCCCGCTTGAGCAAGAAAGTGGTGAAAGAACGGAATGAATCCACCCGCATCGGCTCTGGATTCCGGCATGCGCCGGAATGACGTGTAAAGGCAAAATCACCCCCACCTTGAATGGGCTTCTTCTCCTCCTCGGGAAACCAGATGGTGAGGTGAAGACACAAGCCCGCAAGCGCAACGTGCGCACTGGTGAATCGTTTTGACTTTTCACGCGCTCCAAGCGAAACTGACCGGGCTTGCTGTCTCCACGAGGACAGACTGGAGAAAACCGAATGACGGAATACGAAGCCGCAAGCCTCGCCCTGCAACAAGCCGCCCTCGCGGCGCAACAAGCCTCCGTATGGGTCGCCGCCGTCGTCGGGGCCGCGCAATGCTCTTTAATCGGTTATGGACTCTACATCATGCGCCAAGCCGCGAATCACCGCGACGCCCAACATAGAGAAACCATGTCGGCTCTAAATGGTCGGCATGAGGCGCAAAACGCCCAGCATCGAGAAACCATGAAGGCGCTGGAAGGCCAACAAACGGCGCTCATCGAGCTCATCCGACGCACGTCTGCGTCGTCTGCGCCACAGGACAGTTAAACCACGCGGGGGCGGCGACTTCACTGTCTCCGCCGTCATGTTTTCCCCCTCTCACCCCGCCCGTCGTCACCAGCGCGACGCTGCATTCGCTTGCGTGCTCGCGCAACGTGCGCCCGCGAATCGCTTTGACTTCCCACGCGCCTTAGGGAACACTGCTCAGATCAGCTACTCCACGGGGGCTGACGGGAGAAAACCGATGACGGAATACGAAACCGCAAGCCTCACCCTGCAACTAGCCTCCGTGTGGGTCGCCGCCATTGTCGGGGCCGCGCAATGCTCTCTGATCGGGTATGGACTCTACATCATGCGCCAAGCCGCGATTCACCGCGACGCCCAACATAGAGAAACCATGGCGGCCCTAAACGGTCGTCATGAGGCGCAAAACGCCCAGCATCGAGAAACCATGAAAGTTCTGGAAGGTCAAAACGCGGCAATCATGGAACTCATCCGCCGCACGTCCGCGCCGCCCACCCCAAAGAACGGTTGAACGCGCGGGGGCTTTCGCGTCATCCCAGCACAGAAAATCAGAACATCTTTGGCCATATTGACGGCAGATCGGATGCGATCTTCGCGTTCTCCGTCATCTCGGCGCATGCTGGTGGCAACCGCAAGGTTGACCAGAACCAAAGTAGGGGCGGTTCGTGAATCACTTCCCTTTTGAGATTCGGGAAAAATTCACTCCCCCCTTGAGGGGGAGTCGGTGAGCTAAGGGCATAGCCCGCAAGCGAACCGGTGGGGGGTGAATATATTTTAGAATCATTCCCCCCACCGCGTCTGCCTTCGCACAATACGCTCAGCTTCCGCGACTCCCCCTCAAGGGGGGAGTGGTTCTCAAGCGCGCGGCTGATCAAGTGGGAGTGAGTTCAACACCATCTTTTTCCCCTCACCTCACCCAGAGGGACACGGTCCAGGGCATCGTAATCCTTGCGCAGATTGAGCTACATGAAGTAGGAATCGGAAAGGCCAACTAACATGGTGCCGGAAAAAAGCTAACGAGGAGAAAATCATGATGAAGAAAAAATCCGCTTGGGTCGTCACTTGGGAATCTTTGAGTCAAGACTGCCCTGACCTACCGGAACGAATCATCTCTATCAGGGATGGACGAACAAGCCCCGAGAGGATTCGAGAGTTCATTGAGCAGCACTATATGGCGACTCAGTATTCTTTAAGAGAGAAAATACTTTTTTCAAGCCATCCAAAGAACAACCCTTATCCAGCGGAATATGACAAAGGCCCATCAGGCATAAAGCGTCTTGGGGTAATAACTTGTGGAGATCACCCTTTTATTTTAGCTCGCATCGTCAAAAACATCCGTTTTTATGAAGACCGGGAGGGTGACACGATGATTGAGTGGGATTAAACAACCATACAGAAGAGCGTATCGATAAAAGAAGGTCTTCAGTTTCTTAGTAAGAAGTGACCAGCTTCATTACACCCAACATCACACGCATTTTCCCACGCGAAGGATCCCCCCGAACCCCGCTCATCCGGTTTCCCGCCGTTTTATTTCTCTTTTGGTTCAAACTTCCTGATGAGCCAATCGAGCGCGGCTTTTTGGTCGGCGACGGATGCGCGGCGCAGTTGAGATAGGAGCCACGCATGACTCGGCGGCTCCTGAACCACGTTTTTCGCCCCTTGATTGCACGTACTGCACAGAGCGCGCAGGTTGGAGAGTTCATCGGAGCCGCCGTGGCTGTGATCCACGACGTGGCCGATATGCAGCCGCACTTTCCGGGCCGGGTTCAGATCGTCGTCATCGCCGGCCCCCGCACCGCACATCTGGCAGGTATAGCCGTTTCGCTCCAGGACCTGGGCGCGTACGCGGGCCGATATGGGCCGGGTAAACCGATAGGCGTCATGCGGGGGTGGTTCGGAAACCAGCTTGTACTCACCGGGCTTCAAGCTGCCGTCGTCGTTGTGGGTGACGATCGGCCAGCCCTCGTCGTTTCGCAACTCACGAAGGCGACGCGCCCATTCCGTCACGTGCAACCCGGCCGCTTCTCGTATCTGCCCGGATGTGACGACTCGCCCGACGTTGGCGCGTAAAAACTCGCGGATGCGCGCCTTGGAGCCTCTTCGGGACATTCATCCGACCTTGTGAAAGATATGCCGCATCAACTCCTGCCCGATGAATCGAGAATAGGCCGGCGGTATCGCTTCGTTGATTTCTTTTTTCATCATCCAGTCGATTCCCATCGCATCGCGGGCGGCGGCGATGGTGCAATTCCCCCCACCCGTCACCTGAACGTAGTCCGTCCACTCGTCGGTCTTGCCGTAATGCGATTTTCTCCTATCGAACGTGTGCACCAGCGGATGCGGCTTGTGCGGCGGGGCGGTGATGGGGAAATTCGTCTCGAACAATCTGTGCCGAAGCACGCGCAATTCATCGAACATCGTCCCGCACAACACGATGTAATCCCGCAGCGGAGCGCCTTCGACGTTCTCGATGACGTAGGGCCGATTGGTTCGCACGAGCATGTCGCGCACGGCTCCGATCAGATCGGGCCACTCATGGGCGTTGCCGTTGCGCTTGGCCAGGTCCGAATAGGCCTGGCACGGCGGTGAGGCGTGAATCGCGTCGAACGACGCGAGAAAGTCCGCTTCGAGCGTCATCGCGTCCGCTTGAATGAACGGGAACGGGTAATTCGGCTGGGGCTTGAGGTCTACGCCGACGACGTCGAATCCGGCCTGGTGATACCCGAGGCCGGCTCCGCCGGCGCAACAGAAAAGGTCGAGCAACTTTGGTCGGGCCGCCACCGGATGAGTCTCCATACTCGAATCTTCATTTATCGGGCGTGATTTCATGTTACGTCTATTTTCGCTTTTTGTCTACCTCGGGCGATAAGAACTCGACGAGTCGGGATTCAAGTTTCGATTTGTCTTTCGTCTCGCATTCCCACACGACCAGCGCATCCCAACCCAGTCGGTGGAGATCGGCCAGTTTTTGACGGTCACGAGCTATGTTCACCCTGAATTTCTCCTCCCAGAAGGAAGTTCTTATCTTCGGCGTGGTCGTTCGGTGGCACCCCTCGTGTCTGTGCCAGAAACAGCCGTGAACGAAAATCGCCTTCTTGCGACCGAGGAAACAGATGTCGGGCGTTCCGGGGACGTCCTTTCTGTGCAGACGATAGCGGTAGCCGAGGCTATGCAGCATTCTGCGAACAACTAATTCCGGCTTGGTGTTCTTCTGGCCGACTCGCGCCATCATCGCCCGTCGCTCGGGTGATGGTTCGGGTTCGCTTGGTGGTCTGCTCGATGTTCGGTGGGGCATGATCTTCAAGGGCGCCCCCCCCTCACTCGGTCAGGCCGCGTCTGGCTCTCATTCGGGCGTCGAGGGAGAGGGGTCCGCCTCCGAGGAGAAGTACCGCGATCGTGGCGAGCAGGAGGAAAAGGGAGTATTCGTATCCGGCGGCGACGGCGGCGCCGGTCTGGGGGTTCGTGACGAGTCCGTGCATGAAAAAGCCCTGATCGAAATGCACCAGCGCAGCGGCGCCCACCATGATGACGGCGTTCATCAAGGCGCCCAGGCGGGCGTAGAACCCGAGGAGCAGGAGCGCCCCGCCGAACAGATGGCCCAGCACGACGGCCCAAGCGCCGATGGTGGGCAGAGGGATACCCATCGATGCGTTCAGGGCGGCGAAGCGCTCCACGCCGACCACCAGATAGCCGTAATAACCATGAAGAATGTAGTAGACGCCCAGGGAGACGCGAAGCAAGGCGATTCCGTATGTCTGATACGGTTTTAATCTCGGGTTCATCGACTCATCCCCAATCAATGCAAAAGGGTATTTTCTCGCAATTGCGCGGATATCGCCACCCCTCCCAAGCAGGCGGGGCGATTTCACCCGCGCGCGAAATATGGTAGAAGCTAAACGCGGCGCAGGCATGAGCCGGGCCGCGTAACATACGGGCAGCCGCTTCCTCTCGCGACGCAACCCCAAACACGAAAGCATCTATCCGAATATGAGCGAATCCGAGAAAAAACTATCCTATAAAAACTTCATCATTCCGCTGGTTCTGGTCGTCGTCCTGGTGCTTTTCTTCTATTCAGGACTGGGCCGCTACCTCTCCTTCGAGGCCTTGAGGGAGAACCAGGGCGCGCTCAAAGAGTGGGTGCGCGCGAACGGCGCGCTCGCCGTCATCGCCTACATGCTCACCTACGCGGCGGTGACTATCTTCTCACTCCCCGGCGGATTGGTGATGAGCATCACCGGCGGATTCTTGTTCGGGACCCTCTGGGGCGCGCTCTACATCGTCGTGGGCGCGACGGTGGGGGCGACGATTCTCTTCATCGCGGCCAAGACCTCGCTCGGTGACCCCCTGCGCGCGAAGGCGGGTCCCTGGCTCCAGAAGATGGAAGAAGGTTTTCAGGAAAACGCGCTGAGTTATCTGCTGGTATTGCGACTCGTGCCGTTGTTCCCGTTTTTCGTGGTGAACCTGGTGCCCGCGTTCCTTGGGGTTTCCTTGAGCGTCTACTTTATCGGCACGTTTTTGGGGATAATCCCCGGGTCGTTCGTCTTCGCCTCGGTGGGCGCGGGGCTCGGCAGCATATTCGAGGCGGGAGGCGCGTTCTCCGCCAAGGGAATACTCACGCCACAGGTCATCATCGCGCTGGTGGGACTCGCAGCGCTCTCGCTCATCCCCGTGGTCTACAAGAAGCTCAAGTCGAAAAAAGACTGATTCCGCCTCAGCGCGGCTTATCGGCCGTGAAGAGGTATCTCGTCTGCGCGAAGAAATATGCGCCCCTCTCATCCTGCGTCCGCACGTCGCGCGCCCAGGCGTCGGCTTCTTCTCGTGTGATCCCCGTCCTGCCGGGGACGACGCCCAGAATCTGGCGGATGAGATGAAAGCTGCAGCCCCCATCCCCATAAGCAATGTTGAGAATGGGAATCGCGCCCACGCATAGGGAACGAAAGCCCGCGGCCTCAAGCCTGGGTTTAAGCGAACGCGGCAGTCTGGGATGCGCGAAACCCTCCCGCCAGCCTTCCATGACCCGCTCGCAAAGCGCCGCATCCTTACAGCTCCACGCCGTCGCGCCCCAGTCGGTATCGACAATCACGAGGCGCCCGCCGGGCCGCAAGACACGGTGAAGCTCGCTCAAGGCCGCATCCACGTCCCCCACGAACTCGAGCGTCTGCACGCTCACGCAGGCGTCGAAATCCCCGTCTCCAAACGGGAGGGCGACGGCGTCTCCAATCTGGAAATCGACTTGGGGGCTATCCGCACAACGCGCCCGCGAGATGGCGACCATCGACTCGCTGAGATCCACGCCGCGCACGCATCCGGTGGGACCGACCATCCGCGCCATCTCATCGGCGAAAAGGCCGGGGCCCGAGCCCAAGTCCAAAACGCGCGCACCGGCGGCTAGGCCCAGCGCCTCTATCGTCCGCCGCCTGACTTGGGCCATGTCGCCCGTCAAATACATGGCTTCGGCCCGGCGCGAGGCGTCATCATCGAAATCCATCGTGTCGCTCACGGGCGCGCTCCGGGTGGGGGGTCAATCGCGACCGAAGAGGAAGCGATTGCTTGCGGATAGGGATCGGTCGGAGGTTGCTCCGTAGGGGCGGACACATAGGTCCGTCCCTACTTCATTTTGAAAATCGGGATAATGCGCCATGGAAACCCGCCGGAAAGACCCTCTTACGCGTCCTTGAAATACTCTGAGTCCTCCGGCCGGGGCTTCCAGTTCGGGTTGGTGGGCCATTCCTTGTGGCGCGAGAGCTTATCGCCGCCGTAGCGCACCCGGTAGAGCAGCGTGCGTTCCGATCCGTTGGTGTATTCATGCGCCTCGCCCGGAAGGTGAACGATGAAGGAGCCGGGAACCACGTCGACCTCGCCGGTGGGGGTCTTCATCCTGCCGCCGCCCTTGTAGCAGAAATAAATCTCCGTCGCGTGGGGGTGGCAATGGTAGGGACTCACCTGCCCGGGCTCCCAGCAGGCCACCGTCACGTCGCCCTCCTCGAAGCGGCCCAGAATTTTCTCCACGTGCTTTTCCTTGCTGAATTCCTTTTCTTTCTCCAGATCGAAAACGTGCATCTTCTTCTCCTGTGTGTATGACTCCCGCCACAAAAAAACGGGCGCTCGATGAGCGGCCCTCATGAACTCCCGCTACAACTGGCTGAACTCCTCGCAGATGGCGGCCATCCACTTGGCCCCGTCTATCAAGTCCGCGATTTTCAGGTTCTCGTTCGCGCTGTGCGTGCGCGAGGTAATGCGGCCCACGCCGGTGGAAGACAGCGGCATCCCCAAATGCTTGAGGACAATCCAGGTCGGCGTGCTCCCGTTGCCGAACGGATCGATGATGGCGTCTTCCCCGTAGAGCCTCCGTGACGCCGCGTTGCACGCCTTGACGACCTCGGCTTCGGGGTCGCTCTTCGCCGGATAGGAGGTGAACAAAAGCTCCACGCCGATGTCCTCGAAGCCGTGCTTGTCCAGATGCGCGCGCACGCAGTCCCTTATCCTGTAAGGGTCCTGGTTCGGCACGAGGCGGCAGTCCACCTTGGCCCGCGCGCGGGCGGAGACGATGGTCTTCACCCCCTCGCCGGTGTAGCCGCCGTCGAAGCCCGCGATGTTGAAGGTGGGATTCGCCAGGTGGCGGCGGGGGAGGTCCTCGTCTTTCATGTCGAGGAGGAATTTACGCAACTCGAACTTCTCGAGCCGCTCGGCGCCGTTATAGGGCAGCACGCGGCGGATGAGTTCGTCCTCGGTTTCGGTGATGGGCAGCACGTCGTCATAAAAACCTTCCACCAGCACGTTCTCATCCCGGTCCTTCATGGTCGAGAGCGCCCACGTCATCCGCCAGGCCGCGTTCTCGTAAATCTGGGCGTTCGAGCTGTGGAAATCCACGTTCGCCGTTCTGCAGGTGAGCTCCATGTAGCAAAGCCCCTTGTTGCCGAGCGAGAGCACGGGCGTATCCACCCGCGTGGTGTTGTCCTCCCAGACGCAGCCGTCCGCCGCGAGCAAATCGGCGTTTTCTATGACGAAGGGCTCGAGCGAGGGGCTTCCCACCTCTTCTTCTCCCTCGATGATGTACTTGACCGAGCAGGGAAGCTCTCCGCGCACCGCGAGGAAGGCTTCGAACGCCGCCAGACGACTCATGATGTTGCCCTTGTTGTCCGTGGCGCCGCGCGCGATGACGTGGCCACCCACCACCTCCGCATCGAAGGGCGGGGTGTCCCACTCGGAGAGCGGTTCCGCCGGCTGCACGTCGTAGTGGTTGTAGAAGAGGAGCGTCTTCTCCCCCCCGCCCCCAAGACGCGCGGTGAGAATCGGGTTTCCCCCCGTCTCATGGAGCGTCGCCTCTAAGCCTGAGCGCGCCACGCGGGCTTCGAGCAGGGCCGCCATCTCCCTGATTCCGACGTTGGTCGTCGAGATGCTCGGCTGGCGGCAGAGTTCCTGCAGATCCGCCACGATGCGGTCCGCGTTCGCATCGATATAGTCCAGCACGGCACGGAAGTCTTTCCCCTCGCTCATCGCACACTCCTTATCCTTGAGACGCCCGCGGTTCGCTCTTCGGTTTGATTATCAGCGTGGAACAAAGATATGATCCCCAGCACTTACATTCAACCCGAAAACCCGCATTCGCGCGATTTGAAACCGGGCGTTCATCCGCTCCGGCGCATACCGAATGCGGCCCAAAGGAGGACATTCATGCCCGAAGCACCCGCGAACACGAACTGGTTCACATACTTTCCCGAGGACTACCGCTGGTCGGCCGCCATCTGCGGTATGGTGTCGAGCGCGCAGTGGGGCGGGACCGAAATCGGCGAGGTCGACAAGGTCTGCCGCCGCCTCTACAAGAAGCTCGGCGACGACGACTTGTGGTTCGACGAGTGGGACCGCATGGGCGACATCGTGCGGGATCTGGGCCGCGCCGCCGAGGAGAAAAACCAGAACCTCTCCGCCGCCTCCCACTACAAGCGCGCCACCTGCTACTACCAGATGGCCGAGCGTTTCAGAACGCCCAAGGACGAGCGTGCGCTGGCCACCTTTGAGAAATCGCTCGATTGCTTCCGCCGCTTCGCCCGCCTGACGGACAGGCCCGGAATCGAGGCCGTGGAGGTTCCCTTCGAGGGCGGAAAACACCTGCCCGGCTATCTGGTGCACGCCGAGAACACGAACGAGAGCAAACCCCCGGTCGTGGTCTTTTTCGACGGGCTCGACGTCAACAAGGAACTCCAGTACACGCGCGGCGTGGAAGACCTCGTCCGCCGGGGCATGAGCTGTCTGGTGATGGACGGCCCCGGCACGGGCGAGGCCATCCGCCTGCGCGAGATCTACCTGCGCCCCGATTACGAGGTCGCGGGCTCGGCCGCGCTCGATTACCTGGAAACCAGGGACGACGTGGACGCGAACCGCGCGGGCGTCATGGCCATCAGCCTGGGCGGCTACTACGCGCCGCGCATCGCCGGCATGGAGCCGCGCTACAAGGCGTGTCTGGCCTGGGGGGCGATTTGGGATTATTACGCCACCTGGAAAAAGCGCATCGACGCCTCCTTCAAGGCGGAACTCTCCGTTCCGGGCCATCACATCCAGTGGATACTGAACGCCGACTCGCTCGATGACGCCCTGGTCAAGCTGGACGGCTTTAGGCTCGACGGCGTCGTGCAGAAGATGCGGTGTCCGTTCCTCGTCACGCACGGGGAGGACGACAAGCAGATTCCCTTGGAAGACGCGCAAGCGCTCTATAACGCCGTCGGCTCGGAAGACAAGACGCTCAGGGTGTTCACCGTGGAAGAAGGCGGCGCCCAGCACTGCCAGCGCGACAACTACGCCATCGGCGCGACCTACATGTTCGACTGGCTCCAGGAGAAACTCTGCGTGTAGGGTCAATTCCGACTGAGGAAGGAGGGATTGTTCCGAGCGAGGAGCGAGGAATTGCGTACCGATGTTTTCTTCATCCGCTGAGAATACGCCAAGGTACTAGCCTCATCACCAAGGTTGTCTTTGTAGGGACAGGCCTCTGCGCCTGTCCTAGCCCCGTGATCGCTTTTGTAGGGACAGGTCGCGACCTGTCCCTACAGCTTTTGAGTTCTCAAGCGTTCGGTCGGAGTTGACCCTCAAGTGGGAAGCGGTTTTCACCTTTGCTCGTCATTCCGGCGAATGCCGGAATCCAGAACCGACGGAGATACCAACATCGCAGGACAATCATGAAAAACCATAAAACGAAAAGACAAAAGCAAAGACAAAGCCGCTGGATTCCGGCATTCGCCGGAATGACGACATAGTGAGAGAATCCGCTCGTCAAGGAGTAACGCTTTCGGGTTGTCCACACCCGAGATTGCTCCTCCGCAAGGAGAATACGTACCGGACAGGTCGCGACCTGTGGGGCGGTCCCGATGAGGTACTGCCACTACGGGAGATAGCGAACCGATCGAAATCACTCCCCCCTTGAGGGGGAGTCGGTGGGCTAAGGGCGTAGCCCGCAAGCGAACCGGTGGGGGGAGCTTTTATTCTTAGAATCATACCCCCCACCGCATCAGCCTTCGCACAAAACGCTCGGCTTCTGCGACTCCCCCTCAAGGGGGGAGTGATTGAGAATGTAACCAGATGATGGCGATGAATCACGTGGACTCAATATCCGTTTGCAGTAAACCATGACCCTCTTCCACACCCACGTCATCGTCGACTGGTCGGCGCGCTCGAAACCGAGCCCCGCCCGTCCGACTAAAGACGCCATCTGGTGGGCCGTCACCCAGGATGGCGTCGTGGACGAACCCGCCTACGCCCGCACCCGCAACGACGCGGTGGAGCGCCTCTGCGCTCTCATTGCCGCAGAACTCGACGCCGCCCGCCGGGTATTGATCGGTTTTGATTTTCCCTTCGGATACCCGGCCGGAGTCGCGGCGCACCTGACTGGTGAGGCCTCTGCCTTAGCACTCTGGAACTGGCTGGCGAGCCGCATCGAGGATGCCGGGGACAACGCCAACAACCGCTTCGATGTCGCGGAGGAGATCAACCGCGCCTATCCGGGAATTGGCCCCTTCTGGGGCCGCCCGGAAACTTGGCCATACCCGGACGTGCCGACCCGCGAATCGAGCCGCACGGGCCGGGAGGCTCACCCGCCCGAGAGACGCATCGCCGACTTCCATGCCAGGGGCGCCAAAACCGTCTGGCAACTGGCCTACGCCGGCTCCGTCGGCTCACAGGTGCTACTGGGTCTCCCCGCTCTTAAACGCCTGATTGCGGACCCGCGCCTGGAAGGCCGCCTCGCCGTCTGGCCCTTCGATACCGGCTTGCGCGCGCCCCAAGCGCCCGCCGTGATCGCCGAAATCTACCCCTCCCTTCTCAGGCGAGAGGTTGAAGAGCGCAAGAATGAGGGCGAGATACCAGACGCCGCCCAGGTTCGCGTAAACGCGGAGGCCTTCGCCCGGCTCGATGCTCAGGAAGGACTAGGCCCCTTGTTCCAAGGCGCTCCTTTTCTCGACGCCGACGAGCGCCGCATCATCGAAACAGAAGAAGCATGGATATTGGGCCTCGGTCATGAAGAGGAACTCAAAAAGGCGCTGGACTCGAACTAGCAGGCAGGACAGGCACGGGGGCCTGTCCCCAGGATTTTACGATGTTTTGAAAAGAGCGTGGACTTCAGGCCTTCATGCCTGCGCTACACACGTACGGTTTCTTTCCGTGCTCACACCAACCTGATAGAGAGATGCCCTCACGCACCCGCCCACGGGTCTATCACATCAACCCCGGTTTCGGAGAAATCCCGGATGTTTCGCGTCGCCACGGCCATCCCGCGCGCGAACGCGATCGCCGCGATCTGGCAATCCGACTGCGAGATCGGCCGTCCGGCAGCGCGGCGGGCGGCGGCAACCTCCGCATAGGCGCGCGCCGCGGCGCTATCAAACGGTAGAACGCGGTCTGCGAACAAACTGCCGAGAGTTCGTTCGACGGCGTCCACAAGACCCCGGCGGCGGGCGCCTTCGGGCAAAAAAGCAATGCCGGTGCGGACTTCCGCCTCCGTAATCGCCGTCACGAACAATTCCCGGGATGGCTGGTTGTCCACCCAGGCAAGAACCTCCGGATTCGGGGAGACGAGCATCAAGTCGGACACCACATTCGTATCGAGCAATACCATCGCCGCCCCTCAATCGAAGCGGGGCGGTTCGCGCATCGGCTCGCGCGGCGGCAACTCCAACTCAACGCCGCCCAAGGGCTTGAACCGTTCGTGGATTGCCGTGCCCAGACCCTTCGCGGGCGCTTCTTCCCGCCCGACGGCCTCGCGCAGGATCAGGCGCGCCTCTTCTTCCATAGAGCGACCTTTCTCCGCCGCTCGGATACGAAGGCGGATTTTCACGTCATCGTCGAGATTGCGGATCGTGATGCTCGCCATGCTCATGCCCTCCCTCTGCGACGCATTCTACCCTACCCGACGATTGCAATGCAATCATCGAGTCAGGACACCCCCCGTGGTTACCTCTATAGTGAAAGGTCGCGCTTACGATAAAATGGCATCCGGCGGAGCCGCCTGAAGTAGAGGCGTATCGCCTTATCAGGAATTTTTCCCGTTCAAGGAAGGAATGGCCTATTCGCTCAGTCGGGACCCACGGCCAAACCTCTCCGAGCCTTGGCGGCAGTACCGCGCTCAATTCGAGAAATGGTATCAATCCGTGGGAAAGGAACGCCTCTGGGAAGAGGCGCGAAAGTTGTGACGGCGCAAGACCACTCCATTCAGCGGGTGAAGACGCATGCCGCGCCTTGGATTTTCGTGACACCATGAAGGTGATTGGTTTTACTGCTGGGATGTCAGCATTTAAGCACTACCGGATGTCGAGCATAAGCGGAGTCTCACTCCCCCCTTGAGGGTCGGGCTTTCCGAGGGGAAAGTCCGTCGGCAAGGTAAGGGCGCCTGCAACCGCGCCGGTGGGGGGTCAATTCCGAGCGAGGAGCGAGGAATTGCGAACCGATATGTTCCTCGTTCCTGGGCTTTCGCAAACCCTCCCTCATCGGTCGGGCTTACCCCCACCGCATCAGCCTTCGCCCAAAGGGCTCGGCTTTTGCGTCGGTCTTCCCGAGGAGGAAAGACCGACCCTCAAGGGAGGAGTAATAGGGCTTCAAGCTGTTAGGCTCCCCACTACACACGAACGGCTTCTTTCTCGATATACGGGCGCAACTCCGGACGCAGCGCCTTATCCGTCACCAGATCGACGGGGCGGCCCAGTAAATCCTCAAGGTAGAACTGGACGCCGAAAAATCGTTTGGACGTAGTGGGGCCGTCGAAGCGAACCAGAACGTCCACGTCGCTGTCTTTCGCCGCACCACCGCGGGCGGTTGATCCGAAGAGCGCAATGTCGGCGACGCCGAACCGCTCCGCCAACACGGACTTGTGCGCCCGCAAAAGTACCAGGGATTTTTCTCTATCAACCGTCATTTTCATCACCTTCTGTCTCAAATATTCTTTCTCCCCACAAAATACCCCTTCCTCCGCACCCTGTCATCCGACAACGCTGGCGGCTCTTCTCCATGAGGAAAACACCTCCGCGCCGATGACGCACAGAACGACGCTGTGATATGATTTTTATTATTAGAACAATAGAGTGAGGAAGCACGAATTTCGAAGAAGTTCTGGATAAAAAAATCCGTTTTTCTCGATTTTCCCGCGCCACCCCTCAATAGATGCACGCACGATAACTTCTGATTTCCCGCAAGGAGAACGCCTCATGGCAAAAGCCGCACAAGCCGTTCGCAAGGAACCGTGGTTCGCATATTTTCCCAATGACTACCGCTGGTCCGCGGGGGTGAGCATCGCCTATTCCACGTCCTTCTGGGGCTCGTCCACCATGGGCGAAGTCGACAGGGTCTGCCGGAAACTCAAGGGCAAGGAGGGGGACGACGACGCCTGGTTCGATGAATGGGTGAGCGAGGCCGACAGGATGCGCTCTTTAGGCATGGCCGCCGCGCGGAAGAAGAACAATCTCTCCGCCGCCGCCTTCTTCAAGCGCGCGTGTTTTTACTATCAACTCGGCGAGCGGTTCCGGACGCCCAAGGACAAGGCCGCGAACGCCGCGTACCGCAAATCGCTGGACAGCTTCAAGCGCTTCGCCGCGCTCACGGACGCTCCGCGCATCGAGCACGTGGAAATCCCCTTCGAGGGCAAAAAGACGCTTCCCGGCATACTCGTTCACGCGCAGAACACGAGAAAAAGAAAACCGCCCGTGGTGGTTTCTTTCGATGGTTTCGACGTTTCGAAGGAAATTCAATACATCATGGGCGCGGAAGACCTCGCGCGCCGGGGGATGAGCGTGCTGGCCGTGGATGCGCCCGGAAACGGAGAGGCCATCCGATCGAGAAAACTCTACCTACGCCACGACCATGAGGTAGCGGGCGCTGCGGCCCTCGATTACCTGGAGACGAGAACAGACGTGGACGCAAAGAGCGCCGGCATCATGGCGATCAGCCTCGGCGGCTACTACGCGCCCAGAAACGCCAGCATGGAGCATCGCTTCAAGGCGTGCGTGGCCTGGGGGGCGATTTGGGACTACCAGAAAGTCTGGCGAGACAGAATCGCCGCCGCCTACAAGACGGCCCTCTCGGTCCCCGGGCATCACCTGACGTGGATTTTCAACTCCGATTCCACCGAGGAGTGCCTCGACATACTCGCGGACTTCAAGCTCGACGGCGTGGTGCAGAACATGCGCTGCCCGTTTTTGCTGATTCACGGAGAAGGCGACCAGCAGATATCCGTAGCCGAGGCGCGCAAGCTCTACAACGCCTCGGGCTCGCAGGACAAGACCTTCCGAATCGTCAAGGGGACGGAAACGGGCTCCCAGCACTGTCAGATGGACAACGTGCCCCCCTACGCGCACGAGATTTTCGACTGGCTCAAGCTGAAGCTGGGAGCGTAGCGGGACCGGACTCTCCTCCATTGCCCACTGCGGCGTTCCGGCTCTCTCTTGGGAGGGCCGGGACGCCGCAGCAAACACCGTTTCAGCCGCTATTCTCCACGGACGCGTCTTGCGTTCGCTTGACAACCCTCACCACAAGGCTAACAATTTCAATACGTAATAGGGGCAGGCACGTACAGAATCCGGCGGCGCGCGCCGCCGATTATTTCGGGGAGACAATATCGGATGCTGGAACCGAATCCGGCGGATGATCGTACGGGCGGGTAGGTACGCCCAATCGCTCGAATCGCCGCCTCGGACGTGGGCGATGCGCTCGACGCCCTCGGTCGATCGGAAGCCGCGTGACGAAACAGGCCACGCAACGCCCAGGCGTGCATGTCCCCTGTTCGCGGCGGCCCCCGAAGGCTGAATCCCGAGACGTCTCCCGTGCGGGCAACGCTGAAAACCAAGACCACAGGAGCAGACTCAAGCCGCATCATCGGCGCTCCCGGATGAATCGTCTTTCGGCGGAAAGTAAACGAAAGACGCGCGATTCGCCCGTTCCGCTTTGCCTCCCAACCTGCAATTCCTGGTGATCAGGTGTGGCGAGACTGAATCTGTTCCGAAAAAAAGCGCTCGAACGTCTCTCGACGCCCGAGCGGCTCGACCGCACCCTCTCGGTGACCTCGGCCAAGGGGTGGCTCGCGCTGCTCACCCTGATCGCGATAATCGCCGCAACGCTCCTCTGGTCGTTCAAGGGCGAGGTATCGAGCTACGTCACCGCCCCCGGTATGCTGATCGGGCGCGGGGGGGCGCTCGTGGGGACGGCCGCCGCGCGGGTGGGCACGGTGACCGGGCTGATGCGCGGCGTCAACGATAAAGTGAAGAGAGGAGACGTTCTCGCCGTTCTCGTCAACGAGGAGTTGAAAGAGCGCCTTCGCGCCGCCCGGGACCTGGTGCGTGAGCGCGCCGGGACGCTGGCGACGTTCAAGGCGGCGGAAAAAGCCGAAAACGCCCTGATGAGCAGGAACACCGCCAGGCAGTACGCGCGCCTGGCGGAGATGGAGCGCAGCGCCCGCCGGATGCTCGAAACCTATCGCAGAGCGTATGAGGAGAGCATCGTCGCCAAAGAGGCTATCGAGCGCAGCCGACAGGCTTTCGACGACGCCCGGCGCGCGCTTTTCGGCATCCTGCGCGAGCGCGACGAACTGGAATTTGCAGAACTTCGGCGCCGCAACCGGAGCGAAGCCGGAATCATCGAAAAGCAAGCGAGTCTCGAGGCGGCCAAACGCGAAGCGAGCGGACTCGAAACCCTCATCGACAACCACCGGATTCTGGCGCCGGTCTCGGGCCGCATAGCCGAACTCAAGGTGAGTGTCGGCGCCGTGCTCGAGGCGGGCGATTCCCTGCTCAGCATCAAGACGGGAGAGGAGACGCTCGAGGCGCTCATCTACGTTCCGCCCGAGAAGGGGAAAGACGTCGCGCCCGGCATGGAGGTTCTGGTCTCTCCCGCCGACACGACGAAAGAAGAACACGGCTACGTACTCGGACGAGTGGGAGAGATTTCCGATCTGCCGGCGAGCCTCCAGGGCATGATCGCCACCCTGCAAAACCCCGAACTCGCGCGGAGGTTCTCTGCGAGCGGGCCGCCCTACGCCGCCCGCGTTATCCTCGAGCCCGATCCGTCGACGGCCAGCGGCTTCGCGTGGACATCGCCCAAGGGCGAGAGCCGGACGCTTTCTTTCGGCACGCTGGTAAACGTCGAGATAAAGACCGAAAAGCGCGCGCCCATCACCCTCGTCGTCCCCTCCCTCAAGGAGGCGCTGCGGCCTTGAGCGTGGACCTGAGGGAAAGGGCCAATATCCCGAGGCGCGGGGGCCGGCGCGCGACGCCCGTCATCCTCCAGATGGAAGCGACCGAGTGCGGCGCAGCCTGTCTGGCGATGGTCCTCGCCCACTACGGACGCTGGGTGCCGCTCGAGGAATTGCGTGTTCGCTGCGGCGTATCGCGCGACGGCAGCCGGGCGGACAGCGTGCTCCGCGCGGCGCGCGAATACGGCCTCATCGCGAGCGGCTTCAGGTGCGAGCCGGAGGATCTGCGCAAATTCCCCTTCCCGCTCATCATCTTCTGGAATTTCAATCACTTCATCGTGGTCGAGGGCTTCAGGAAAGGTCGCTACTACGTCGTAGACCCCGCGCACGGCCCGCAGCAGATGTCCGCCGAGGAGTTCGACGAGGGATATACGGGCATATGCCTGGCGTTCTCGCCGGGGCCGGACATGCGCCGGGGCGGCTCGCGCCCCAGCGCCTGGCGCGGCATCTTCTCCCGCCTGGAGGGCGCGCGCGCGCCCCTGTTCTTCGCGATCCTGGCCACCCTGGCGCTCACGGCGCCGGCCCTCGCCACTGCGACGCTCATCAAGGTGTTTATCGACGACGTGCTGATCCCCGGAAGCGACACCTGGGTCACGCCCGTGCTGGCGGGCCTCGCCATCGCCGCCGTTTTCCAAGGCCTGCTCGTCTGGATGCAGCAGGTCTCCCTCGCCCGCATGGAGATCAAGCTCTCCCTCGTCATGACCACACGCTTTTTCTGGCATATCCTGACCCTGCCGATGACTTTCTTCGGCCAACGCTTCATCGGCGACATCTCAAACCGCGTGGCGTCGAACGAAAGGGTCGCGCAACTGCTCTCGGGCGGGCTCGCGACCAGTGCTCTCGGCGTGCTCAGGATGGGCGCCTTCGCTGTTGTCATGTACGCCTACGACGCGCAACTGACGCTGGTCGCGTTCGCCATCGTCGTCATCAACCTCCTGGCGCTTCGTGTCGTCTCGCGCGCGAGGCAAAACGGCGTGCGACGCCTGCTCAAGGAACAAAGCAAGGTGGCGGGCGTGACGGTCAACGGGCTGTACATGATCGAGACGGTGAAGGCCAACGGCTCGGAGGGGGAATTCTTCGCCCGCTGGTCGGGAATGAACGTCAACGCCCTCGTAGCCCAGCAGGAGCTGAGCCGCCTGACGGGGCTTCTCGGCCTGATTCCCCCGTTCCTCTCGGCGCTCGGCACGGTGGCGATTCTCGGCGTCGGGGGACTGCGCTTGCTCGAAGGGGAGATCACCGTGGGCTCCCTAGTGGCGTTCCAGCTCCTCACGCAGCAGTTCCTCGCGCCCATTGCGGGAATCGTGCAGTTCGGCGCCAATTACCAGACGGCGCAGGGCGACCTCGCCCGGCTGGACGACGTCTTGCGCTACGAACCCGACGAGCAGGCCGTGAAAGCCGTGAGCGGTCCGCCTCGGGAAGCGCCCGAGCCGATGCGGGGCCGCGTCACCTTCGAGAACGTCACCTTCGGCTACAACGCCCAGGAACCGCCGCTCATCAAGGATTTGAGCTTCTTCATCCCGCCCGGACAGCGCGTCGCCCTGGTCGGCGGTTCAGGAAGCGGAAAATCGACCGTCGCGCGGCTGCTGGCGGGCCTCATACATCCCTGGTCCGGGGAGGTCGCCATCGACGGGCGCTCGGTGGCGGATATCCCCTCGAGCCATTTTTCCGGAATGCTCTCCTACGTCGATCAGGATATCGCTCTCTTCGAGGGCACCGTGCGGGAGAACGTGACCCTGTGGAACCCGACCATCGAGGAGACCCAAGTCACGCGCGCCCTGCGTGACGCCGCGGTCCACGCCGAGATCATGTCCCGCCCCGGCAAGTACGACGCGCCGGTCGAAGAAGGCGGACGCAACTTCAGCGGCGGGCAGCGCCAGCGCCTCGAGATGGCGCGCGCGCTCGCGAGCGACCCGGCCGTCCTCGTCCTGGACGAGGCCACGGCGGCCCTCGACCCCGTGACCGAGACCGGCATCGACGATCACCTCCGCCGGCGGGGCTGTACCTGTCTCATCGTCGCCCACCGGCTGAGCACGGTGCGGGATGCGGATGAGATTATCGTTCTCGCAGAAGGCGCCGTCGTCCAGCGCGGGACGCATGAAGACCTCATCGCCGATAGGGACGGCGTTTACTACTCTCTGGTCACCTCGAGTTGAGGCAATGGCGGCGATAGACGACATCATCAGGCAAATCCGGGGCAGACCCTTCGAGGCGGGCGCCCATCGTTCGCTCTCGCTCCACGACCCCGAGCGGGTCTACTTCGTCGCACAAGGGCATCTGGATATTTTCGCGGCCGAATTCAAAGGCGAGGAGATGGTGAGCCGAAGGCCCTTCACGACCCGCATCCCCGAGGGTTCGATAGGCTTCGGCGCGCCGCGCGCAAGCGGCGTGGAATCGGATTTCGGTTTCCTGGCCGTGCCGGCCCAGAACGCGGTCATCGTCGAAGGCGAACGCGCGGGCCTGACCGAGGAGGGCATTTTCGACATCAACCTCATCCTCTGGATCGACGAGTGGGTCTTGCGCCTCTCTGAGCTTCTGGTTCGCGCTTCTCCGCCGGTCTCGCGAGACGCCATGCTGCTCGAAGCCGACCCGGACGTGCCCTACCCGGGAGGCGCCACGCTGAGCGCGCACCATTCCGATGTCGTCTGGATTTCGGCCGACCGGCCGGTGCGGCTCATGGGGCGCGAGGAGATGGTCCTGCCCGCGGGCGAGGTCTTGCCGCTTTGCGAGCGCACCTGGGTCGAGACAGGCGAACAAGAGACCAGGGTGTCGGCCTCTCACACGCCGCGTCTTCTCGTCGACGAAATGCTCTGGCCCACTCTCTACCGCTTCAGCGAGTCGATACTGCTCTACGCGGGAAGGATGCGCGAGGAGAGCGTCGCCGCCCTGAGCGAGCGCCATGAGGAGGTTCGCGAAGCCCATAGCGCCGCGGGCCGGGCCGCGCGGTGGAACCTCGGAGGGGTGCTGGGGTCCGCCGAGGAGGAACGCGCGCGCGATGCGACCGGCCTCGCCGCCGTCGAGGCGGCGATGAGCCTCGTCGCCGAGTCGGTCGGCGCGGAAATCAATTTGCGCGGGGGAGAGGAGAAAAACGATGACCCGCTACAGGCTTTTGAGACGATTGCGCGCCGCTCCGGCGTGCGCGCCCGAGAGATCGCCCTCACTCCCGAGTGGTGGCAGCACGAGGGTCCCTCCTTCGCCGGGGTGACGAAAGACGGGAAAAGGCCGATTGCCGTGCTCTCGAACGGAGGCGGCCGCTATACCGCCGTCGATCCGGCGACGAACCACTCTTTCGCCGTCGGGCGCCGCAACGCCGCCCAAATCGAAAACCGGGGCGTGATGCTCTATGCGCCCTTCAAGGCTGGGGTCCGCGACGGGTCCTCGGCGCTGCGCGACGTGATGCGCAGGCGAACGAGAGACATCCACGGCATGTTCTCCATGAGCCTGCTCGCAGGTCTGGTGGCTCTCGTGACGCCGCTGCTGACCGGGCACCTGCTCGCCGACATCATCCCGCGCGTCGACATGCCGATGTGGATCGCCGCCCTGGGGGCATTGCTGTTCGCCGCCCTGGGCGCCACCGCCTTCCAACTGGTGCGCTCCTACGCGATGCTGCGCGTCGAAGGGCGGCTGGACGAGGAACTGCAAGGCGCTCTATGGAGCTGGCTGCTGGCGCTCTCGGCGAGGTTTTTCCGTCTGTATTCCGCCGCCGATCTGGCCGACCGGCTGGGCGGCGTGACGCGGATGCGGATGATGCTGGCGGGCGTGGCCATGAACGCCATCATGAGCGGCATTTTCTCCGTCTTCAGCTTCGCCCTGCTGCTCTACTACAGCTGGCGACTCGCGCTCGCCGCCGCCGCGATGGTGGTGACGCTGCTGCTGGCGAGCGCCCTCTTCTCCTATTTGCAAATGAAGCGCCATCGCGCAGCCTTTGCGATGAAGGGCGCCATCGACGCGACGATCTTCCAGACCATCACCGGCCTCGCCAAACTCCGCATGGCGAACGCCGAGCCCTACGTCCTCGCGCGCTGGGCCGAACAATTCGCCGGGCAGCAGCGCGAAACGCTGAGCGCGCGCAAATGGGCGGCGGCCCAGTTCGCCTTAAACGGCCTGTTCATCCCGATGGCCTCATTCGTGCTGCTCGCCATAATCTGGCATCTGCTGGTCGACGCCGCCTCGCCCGCGTCGTTCGGTCTGCTCGACTTCCTCGTCTCCTTCACCGCCTTCGGGCAACTGGCGGGGGCGATGGCGGGGCTGACGGGCGCGGCGGCGGCGGTGATCGCCGTGATTCCCCTCTTCGAGCGCGTGAAGCCGGTGCTCGAGGCCGAGCCGGAGACCGCCATGGGCGACATCGACCCGGGGGATTTGACCGGCGAAATCGAGCTTTCGGACGTCTCCTTCCGCTATCACTCCGATGGCGAGAACATGCTGACGAACATATCGCTGCGGATAGAACCAGGGGATTACGTGGCGATCGTCGGCGCGTCCGGCTCCGGCAAATCGACCATCTACCGCCTGCTCCTCGGCTTCGAGCGTCCTGATTCGGGAGCGATATTATTCGACGGCCATGACTTGTTGAGCCTCGACCTGGGCGCGGTGCGCAGCCACATGGGGGTCGTCCTCCAGAACGGTCAACTCATCGCCGACAGCATCTACAGCAACATCGCGAGCTCTTCGCAGTTGAGCATGGAGGACGCATGGGCGGCCGTGCGCGCGGCGGGTCTCGAAGAGGATGTCCAGGCGATGCCGATGGGGCTGCACACGGTGCTCCACGAGGGAGGCGGCGGACTCTCCGGCGGCCAGAAACAGCGTCTGCTCATCGCCCGGGCGCTTGCCCGCAAACCTCGCATCCTGATGCTCGACGAGGCGACCAGTTCTCTGGACAACCGCACCCAGGCCATCGTTCAGGAGGCGCTGGGCAAGCTGAGCATCACGCGCCTGGTGATCGCCCATCGGGTGAGCACCGTGCGCGAGGTCGACCGCATCTACGTGCTGGACAAAGGCGGGATCGTCGAGAGCGGAAACTACAATGAACTCATGGCCAAAGACGGCGCGTTCGCGAAACTGGCCAAACGCCAGTTGACGTAAGCGGCGCAGATCGTGATTACAATGGGAACATGGGCGCGCGTCGAGCCGGACGCCTTCTGAGGGCGACAGGAAAACTCACACAACAAGGGAGCAAACTCCATATGAATTACGAGAACATACGCACCGAAATGGACGGTGAGCTGCTCATCGTCACCCTTCACTGGCCAGAGCGGCGAAACGCCATGACCCACCAGATGCGGGTCGACCTGCTCGATTGCGCCCGCCGCGCCGAAACCGACGACGCGGTGAAGGCCATCGTCTTCACCGGACATGGCGATAAGGCGTTTTGCGCAGGCGCCAACATCCCCGAACTCGAACAACGCACGCTGGTCTCGGAGATGGGCCCCTCGGCGACGCTGCGCAAGGAGCTGCCGACCGCCATCGAGCGTCTCGGCAAGCCGAGCGTCGCCGCGATCAACGGCTACTGCTTCGGCGCAGGTCTGGAATTCGCCATGGGCTGCACGGTCCGCATCGCGAGCGAGAACGCCCAGCTCGCGCTGCCGGAGATCAATCTGGGTCAGATTCCCGGCTCAGGCGGCACGCAGCGCCTCTACCGGTTCGTCGGGTTGGGCTGGGCCATGCAGATGGTGCTGACGGGACAGCGCATCGACGCCGAGACCGCCCGCTCGATCTGCCTGATCACAGAAGTCCTGCCGCTCGCCGACCTGTTGCCCCGCGCGAAGGAACTGGCGCGCACGCTGGGAGCGCAAGCCCCCATGGCCTTCGTCGCCGGGCGCGACGCCGTCTTGCGCTCCACGGAAACGGAGCTTCTGGCGGGCATCGACTTCGAGCGCAAGCTCTACGCCATCTGTATGGCGACCGAAGACAGCCGCGAGGCCCTGAAAGCCTACGCCGAGAAGCGCGCCCCCGAATACAAGGGCCGCTAATCCGGGAACCAGGCATGAAGCCATCCTTGCTGGACCAGGAAAAAATAGAGGCCTATCTCGCCGCAGGATACTGGACGCGCGAGACGATGGTGGAGCGTTACGCCGCCTATGCGCGGGATTTTCCCGAAAAAATCGCCTGTCGGGATTCGCAAGAGGAGATCACCTGGCGGGGACTGGATGAACTCACCGACCTGATGGCCGCGAATCTCATCGCACGGGGAATCGCGCGCGACGCCCGCGCCCTCGTGCAGATGCCCTCCTCGAACCGCGAGATGATCCTCCGAATCGCCTTCAAGAAAGCGGGAATCCTCGGCTGTTTCGCCCCCATGCAGTGGCGGCGCAAGGAACTCGGCTACGCCTTTCGGGAACTCGGCCCCAGCCTCATCTTCGCCTCGCCTGAACCGGGCAGCGATGCGCCGGCCACCTGGCTGGATGAGGCCGGAGCCGAAAGTGCCCTTCGCATCGATCTCTCGGGGGAACCTCCCGAGGGGTGGCTGTCCTGGACCGAGTTGACCAAGCCGCCGCGAGACTCGGGGTCGTTGAAAGAAATCGCCTCCCGGCGTTTCCGCTACGACGAGATTTCACTCATCACGGTCTCGAGCGGCTCCAGCGGCTTTTCGAAGCTGTGCGAATGGCCCGAAGGGGCGCAAATGTGTCTCGCCCGCGCAAACGGCGCGCGATTGTGTATCAGCGAGGAGGATAACATCGGCGTTTTCGCGCCGATGGCGGGGGGCGCGGGGCTGCTGGTTTGGGTGACGTCGGGTATGACGCCGTGCGCCTTCACGTTCCCCGAAACCTATAACGCGCGCGCTTTGCTGACGCTCATCGAGAGCGCGAAGATCACGGTGGCGACGACCGTGCCCGTTATCTTAAACCGTCTGGCGCAGGAAGACTTGAGCTCATTCGACCTGCGCTCGCTGCGCGCCATACGGATCGGCACCGCGGCGGCGGACCTGGACGCGGCGCGCCGCGTCGAGAGCCTCACCGATTGCCGCGTCGTGGTCGCGGCGGGCAGCATGGAATGCCCCGGTTTCGCGCACGCGCATTTCAATGAGCCCGCAGAGCTCAGGCTCAACGGCAGCGTCGGCTTGCCGCACCGGGGATGTGGCTGGCGGATCGAGGATGAGGAGGGGAACGCGCTCCCCCCGGGAAGCATCGGCCACTTCAAACTCTCGGCCCCTTACGCGTCTTCGGGCTACTGGAAAGACCCGGAAGCCACGGCGGTGGTCTGGTCTGAGGGCTGGAACGCGACCGGCGACATCGCGACCATCGACGAGGACGGCCGCTTGAGGCTGCTGGGCCGCAGCAAGGAAGTCATCAACCGCAGCGGCCAGAAGATATTGCCGGTCGAGGTCGAACGGGAGATCGCCAAACACCCCGACGTCTTCGAATGCGCCGTGGTCGCAGCGCCCGATCCAGAATACGGCGAGGCGCCCTGGGCGTTCGTCCAGACCCATGACGGAAAAAGCCTCGACGCGCAATCTTTGGCCGATGCGCTCAGAACGAGCGGCCTCGCCACCTACAAGATACCGGCGCGGTTCATCGAACTCGGCGAATTCCCCCGCGTCGCGAGTGATAAGATCGACAAGAAAGCGCTGCTGCAAATGGCGCTCGCTGAATAGAAACGACAAACCATGACGGAGGGAGAAACTTGACGATGGAACACGACGAAGACTTATACGGCGCCAGTTTCGACGGCTTCACGGTCGAGGTGGACGCAGAGCAACAGCGCGGCGACATCATTCTCGACCGCGGCGAGATGAACACGATCGGCATGGGCCAGCGCGAGGAGTTGCGCGCCGCCTACGAGAACCTCGACCGCGACGAGCGCGTGCGCGTTATCGTGCTGCGCGCCCTGGGCCCCAATTTCTCCTCGGGCGGATTCATTCGCGGATTCATGGAGGCCTCGCCCGAACACGTCTCGAAACTCGCCGACAACATCGCAGCGCCCACGCGGTGCGAAAAACCAACCATCGCCGCAAACCGCGGCTATTGCTTCGGGGTCGGCTTCGAGGTCTCACTCGCGTGTGATTTCCGCATCGCGTCCGAGACGACGCTCTATGCTCTCCCCGAGCAGCGCCTGGGGCAGATTCCGGGTTCGGGCGGCTCGGCGCGCTTGCAGAAGATGATCGGCATCACGCGGACGAAGCACATCGTCATGCGCTCGAAGCGCATCACCGGCAACCAGGCGTATGAGTGGGGCATCGTCACCGAGGTCGTGCCGGACGAGGAGCTTGAAGCGGCCACCGACGCCCTGGTGGCGGAGCTCTGCCGGTTCGCCCCGCTCGCTCAGCGCACGGCCAAGCGCCTGCTCAACGAGACGGAAGACACATTCTTGTCCTTAGGGATTCAGCTCGAAGGGCATTGCTACTCGCGGCTTCGACAGTCGGATGATTTCAAAGAGGGTGTGGAGGCCTTTCACGAGAAGCGCAAACCCAAGTTCAGGGGGAGTTGAGGGTCTCTTGGGAAGTTCTTCTCACTGGGAATCCGCCTCGCTTTGATACCTGAATCAGGCGTTTCTCCCTTTCCTCCGCGTACGGCTCGCCCCTTCCAGTTGGGCGTTTCGTGCCCTGTAAAGAGTTTTGTGCTACACTGCACCTACATCTCGTACATGCAAGATTCCGGTACGGGCGCCATCCCGAAAGACGGTTGGCCCGCAAGGTTTTCTCAAGACCAAGGGGGGGAGATCGTCATGTTAGGTCCCATGCACCATTCCAGCAGAACAGTTTCGGACATCGAAAGTTCCATCGCGTTTTACCGCGACCTCCTGGGCTTCGAGGTCGTGGAGGACATCTCCTCCGACGAGGAGGGGATCCAATACGCCTCGACCACGCCCGACAGCAAGCTTCGGATCGTCATGCTCCAGGCGGGAGGCGCGATCGTAGAGCTCATCCAGTTCCTGAAAGCGGAGGGGAAAGCCTACGACAATCCACCGGCCCTGAACGACGTGGGCAGCAGCCACATCGCCTTCGAGCCCGAAGACCTGGACGCCGCCTACGAGGACCTCGTAGCCAAGGGCGTGCGCTTCGCTACCTCGCCCCAGGTGACGTGGCGAGGCCCGGGCCGCTACTGGAGGGCCGCCATTTTCTATGACCCGGACGGCTTCGATCTGGCTCTGTTCAAAATGTATGAGGGCGAGCCCGCCGAAACTGTTTCCGGCTGAGTCCGAAACCATATGGAGGAAACGACGCCATGATGCTGAGCGACCTGACCTGGATGGAAATCCGCGACCTGATTCCCGAGAACCCCGTCATCATCCAGCCCGTGGGTTCGACCGAGCAGCACGGCCCCCACCTGCCGGTTCAGGTGGATATCTCGAGCTCGTTCGAAGTCGCAAAAGCGGTCGGCGACCGGACCGGCTGCCTCGTCGCCCCGCCGCTTCCCTACGGCTACTCGGAAGTCTGGGAGAATTTCCCCGGCACCATCAGTTTGACGGCCGATACCTTCATGACGTGTGTCGCCGAGATCACCGAAAGCCTCGTGCGCAACGGCTTCAAACGGATACTCTTCCTGAACGGACACAACCCCAACCTGCCCCTGCTCCAGACCATGATGTTCAAGCTCATGGACCGCTACGGCCGAAGCGGGGATAGGCTTATCGTCGCCGGAAGCTATTTCATGGTGGACAAGGAGACGTGCGACGCCATCGGCGACAACTTCCGCGAGGGCACCCACGCGAACGAGTTCGAAACGTCCTTCATGATGCACATCCGCCCGGACATGGTGCACGTGGATCGGCTGGGCGATTGGGAGTACAAGCCCGAACTGGTGCTCTCCTTCCAGCACGGGGTAACGTCAATCGTGCGCCTGCCCGACAGCCGGGTGCACAACGGCGTCTACGGAGACCCGCGCCGGGCCACGCCGGAGAAGGGCCGCCAATACTTCGAGGCCTGCGTGACCAAGGTGGCCGAGATAGTGGAGAACTTCAACCCGGATTACTTCGGGATACAGGAAGTGTACACGTAACGTCGGGGGAACGTCGCAGGAACCCGCGCCGCTCGGCTCGGGCTCAGATGGCCAGTTGGGTCTCGGCGTCGAAGAAGTAAAGTTTGTCCTCGCGCATCCCTACGCGGGCATCATCCCCCATGTCGACCCTGAAGGTGGAGGCGGTGCGCGCCATAATTGATACATCCTCGAAGGCGAGTTCCAATACCTGATCCGCGCCGTAAGGTTCCAGGAGCAGCACCTTGCTCAGGTGGCCGTCCTCACCTCCGCTCGGCTTTACGATGACGTCTTCGGGGCGAATCCCCAGAATCACCTTCTCCCTCGTCTCTTTTTCAAGAATTTGCCGCTGCTCCGGCGGAGGCTCCACGACGAAGTTCCCGTAGCGGAAGCACAGCCTTCCGTTTTCCTGCTCCAGGGCTCCGGGCATGAGGTTCATGGGCGGCGTGCCCACGAATTGCGCCACGAAGGTGTTCGCCGGTTCGTGATAGACGGAATAGGGAGAGGCGTATTGCTGGAGCACGCCGTCTTTTAAGAGCGCTATCTCATCCGCCATGTTCAGGGCTTCCACCTGATCGTGGGTCACGTAGATCATGGTGGTCTCAAGGCGCCGGTGGAGCTTTTTGAGTTCGGCGCGCATCTCGACCCGGAGCGCCGCATCCAGGTTCGAGAGCGGTTCATCCAACAAAAACGCCCAGGGTTCGCGGACGATCGCCCGGCCCAGCGCCACCCGCTGGCGCTGTCCGCCGGAGAGTTCGCGGGGTCTGCGGGCCAGAAGCTCCTCGATGTTCAGCGCCTCGGCCGCCCAGAGGACCTTCTCCCCGATTTCCGCCTTGGACATCTTCATCATCCGGAGCGGAAAGGCCAGATTGTCCCGCACCCGCAGGTGGGGATAGAGGGCGTAGCTCTGGAACACCATGGCCATGTTGCGGCGGTGGGCCGGAATGTAGCGCACGTCCAAACCGTCGATGAGGATTGCGCCCTCGGTCGGATCCAGCAGACCCGCGACCACGTTCAGGATGGTGGTTTTCCCGCATCCCGAAGGACCGAGTAAGACGACGAATCTGCCGTCTTCGATCTCGAGGTTCACGTTGTCGACCGCGACCACCTCACCGTAATTCTTGGTTAAATTCTCCAACACGACTTTCGCCATTCTCACTCGCTCCTATCGAAAACCGGCTAGCCCTTCACCGCCCCCGCCGTGAGCCCGCGCACGAAATAGCGCTGGAAGATGAGAGCCAGGACGACGGGAATCACGACGCAGGCGACGCCCGCGGCGTTCATCCGCGCGTAGCTCACCGAAAACTCGGAGACGAAATCGAGCAGCGTCACCGTGATGGGCCGGGTATTCATCGTCTGGGTCAGGACGAGCGGAAAGAGGAACTCGTTCCAGCTCGTGAGGAACACGAACACCGCCGCCGTGACGATCGCAGGCGCAGAAAGCGGCAGAATCACCCGCCAGAGCGTCTGGAAACGATTGCAGCCGTCCACGCGGGCGGCGCTTTCGATCTCCTTCGGGACGGTCTCGAAATAGGCGACCAGCACGAAGATCGCCAGGGGCAGGGAAATGGGTATATAGGCCACGATGAGTCCCATATAGGAGTCCAGCAATCCGAGCCCGCGGATCATCAGGTAAAAGGGGACGATCAGCGACACCTCGGGCACGATTCGTGACGCCAGCACGACGTAGAAAAGGTACTGCTTTCCCGCGAAGCGAAGCCGCGCGAAGCCGTATGCGGCCAGACAGCCCAGAATGACGTTGATGATGGTGACGCCCAGCGCCACGACGAAGCTGTTCCACATCGAGGGCAGCACGTCGGCCGTGGGGAACGTGGAATATCCGGCCATGCTCTTGTCGAACGCGACGCTCGTGTCGGCGGGTTTTCTGAGGAGGATCTCCGTGTAGTTGCCGACGTTGACCTCGGGCGGAAGCCAGTTGGGCGGAACCGACACCACGTCCTTTTCGAACTGAAGGCTCGAATTGACCATCCAGTAGAAGGGCGAGATGGCGTAGAAGAGCATGGCGGCGACGATCAGGTAAAGCGCGACCCGCCCGACGAGGGTGGCGCGGCGGTATCTCTGCACCGATTGAAGTGTAGGGACGCTGGACGTCGACGCGGCCATGACGTTAGCCCTCCTGAGGCCTGTAGAGAATCTTGATGTAGCCGATCGCCAGGATGAAGGTGGCGATGGCGATCACGTAGGATATCGACGCGCCGGAGCCGAACTGCAGGTTCCGGAAGGTCTCCACGTAGGTGTACCAGGAGACGAGGGCGGTCGCGTCCCCCGGCCCTCCCTCGGTGAGGATGTAGACGAGGTCGAAGGTCTTGATGGAGATGATCGAGGAGTAGACCAGCACCAGCAGAAAGGCCAGCTTGAGGGCCGGCAGGGTGATGTGCATGAAACGCCTCGATGCGCCAGCCTGATCCACCTTCGCCGCGCTGTAAAGATCTTCAGGAATGGCCTGGAGCGCCGTGAGGAACAAGACGGTGGCGATGGGAACCTCCTTCCAGACGAAGGCGTTCACGAGAGTGTACAAGGCCCGTGCAGGGTTGCTGAGCCATGTCTGGTATTTGTCGATAGCGCCGATGGCGACCAGAAGCCCGTTCAACACCCCGTAGTCCGAATGGTAGATCCACTCCCAGATGAGGCCGTTCGCCACGTAGGGCACCGCCCAGGGGACGAGGATGAGCGGCACCACCCACCTTCGCACGCCCGCTCCCAGCTCATTGAGCGCCAGGGCGAAAACGAGACCGAGTAAGGCCACCGCAATCACCGACACCACGACGAAGACGATCGTGTTCGTGAACGCGTTGTAGAAATCCTCGCTCTCCAAAAACGTGATGTAGTTCTCAAAACCCACGTAGGGGTTTCTGTGAGGCCTTTTCAGGTTATAGACGTGAACGCTCACGTAGAAGGAATGCAGGATGGGATAGATGTTGAGCAGGACCATCAAAAGCAGCGCCGGCCCTACGAAGAACGCCGCAATTCCGCCTTCGGTTTGCATTCGCCGGGTGAACCAGCCTCTCACTCCCGTTGCGGCGGCGGGTTCTGCCCCTTCGGCGGACAGGGAATTCGCCAAAGAAAACCTCCATCGCGCCTCCCCCGGCAGCACACCGCCGAGGGAGGCGGTAACCTGTGATTAACTGTAGCGCCGTTTAAGTTTGTTCCACTGCTTGGTCAAGGTCTTGAGCGTACCCACGATGTCGGACTGACCCAGGATCGCCTTGTGGACGCGCGGACGCATGTACTGATCCCACTCGGCGTACCAGACGGCCTTCTGCCCGTCCTTGGGCTTGCTCAGCGCCATCTGGCTCTCAAACAGCTTCGCCTCGCCCCAGTTGTTCGCCGCCGCGATGATGTCGGGGTCCTTGAACAGCGGCGCGTGGCCGAAGCCCAGCCCGAACTCGGTGAACCACTTCTTCGCGGTGCGGTAGGTGCCCGACTTGTCCTTGCCGCCCAGGAAGTCCACCATCTTCCAGGCCATCGCCTTGCGCGCGGGGTCCTTCGCGGCGGAGGCGGTCATGCTGTAGCACCGCGTCCAGCCGCAGACGTGTGGCTTGGCGTTGTTGGCGGTGGGTATGAGCGCCATCTTGATCTTGCCGGCCACCTTGGAGGATTTGGGTTCGTTCGCGGCCCGCAGCCGGTAGTTCGGGAGAATGGCGAAACTGCCCGTGCCGCTACTGAAAGCCTTGAGCGCGGCGACTTCGTTGAGCTCCATGAAGCCGGGCTGCGTGATCTTGTGCTTCTTCGCCGCGTCGATGATCCACTGAATCGACTGCGCCGCGGCGGAGCCCTCCTTATCGTAGTTCATGACGTTGTATTTCTCGTCGACGAACCTCCCGCCCCGGCTGTACATCATGGTGAAGAGCACCTCGCCCATCCAGAAATCGGCCTTCAGGAATTGGAGGAAGGGATACTCCTGAATCCCCTTGCTCTTGATCTGGAGGCTCTGCTGGACCACCTCGTCCCAGGTCTTGGGAGGAGCGCCGATGCCCGCTTTCTCGAGATGCTCCTCGTTGTACAAGAACGCCATGTGGCCCACGTAGTAGGGCAGGCCGTAGAGCTTACCCTCGTAGGTGAGCGCCTCGGCGGTCGGGCCGATGAATTCTTTTCTGTACTCGTCCACCCTCGGGAACTCGTCGATGGGGTACAGCCAGCCCGCCTCCACGAATTCGGCGAGATGCCCGTCAATCATGTAGATGACGTCCAGGGGGGCTTTACCCGTGAACTTGACGACCAGTGTGTCGTGGTACTTGCTGCCCGGCGTGTTGCCGTAGTTGATCTTGACTTTCGCGCGCTTTTCGAATTCGGCGATGCGCTGCTTCACGAAGCTGATACCGTAGGTCCAGCTGTAGAAGTTGAGCGTTTTCACCATCGCCGCCGAGGGCGTCGCCCGTGAAACAGGCAAGGCCAGGGCGGCCGTTCCGAGTGCGGCATTGCGAAGGAGTTTCCGACGACTCAATCCGAGTTCTTTCATGGTCAACCCTCCATCGTCGCCCAAGGAGAACTTACGCTCCCCGTGGCACGGGCGATCCGCCATCGGGGGCAGAACCAAATCACAACGTCAAACCAGAAACCCTAATCCGGGTCTCTCGGTTTACTCGAATAATAAGGCGAAGAGACGGGAGGTTGCGTTCCCCAGCCAGGAGGCGAAACGGGTCAAGAAGGTCCTGGAGGAGACGATGCTACCGGTTCGCGATTCCCACTCTCCGGCGTTCGATAAATCCTCAAACAACCTTACATGGTCTTACAAGTGTGCCTAAACGGTAGCAGGGTTTCCCCGGGCTGTCAAATTTTCCGTTTTCCGGGAAATCCCGGAAATCCGAGTCCGGTAGGCTTCATCTACGAGCGGAGGCTCCTCCCTAACCGCGCGAGACGAGTTCGATGCTGATGTCGTCCGGCCCCCGGATGAAGGCGATCTTCGTGCCCGGCCCGATCTCCCACGGATCGCAGATGAAATCGGCCCCTTTCGCGCGCAGGTCGCTCTCGGCCTTGTCCATGTCGTCGACGACGAGGCCGAAATGATCCAGCCCGTAACGCGGGTCGCTCGTCGTGTGGACGGGGTTTTCGCCCTCAGCCCTTCCCGAAACCAAAAAGTGCATGCCGTTCAGGTCGAAGCTGAAAAGAGGCGAACCGCCCAGGTCGCCCTCGTCCACCACACGCGCCCCGAACATCTCCTCCCAGAATTTTCTGGCGGCGTGGGGGTCTTCGCTTCGAAAGTGCAGATGATCGTAACCATAGGTGGGCATGGACATCTTTTTCCCTCCAGAAAAAGTGAGCCGAAAAGAGGAGGTCCCCCCTCTCGCCTATCCGGTCGAACGTGTATAGATAGCTGAATTATAGAAGCGTCCCCTGCGGGATTGTCAAGAAGGGAGATCCGGGCTTGAGACAGAAATCCGTGTTAAGGCATGGGCGGAGATGAGGCACCGCCCCCCTCAACCTCCCGGCAGGATGACGTAGAGGTCCTCCCCGTCGACTTCCACGGGAAAGCGCTGGACTTTTCTCCTTCGGTTGGCGAGGCATTCCCCGGTTCTTATCGCAAACTCCCAGCCGTGCATGGGACACGCGACGACGTCCGCCTCATCGCGCGCGTAGCGCTCACACACCCTGCCGTCATCCTCAACGTAAGCCGTCACCTCGCGGAAGAGATTCCCCGAGCAGACGGGGCCTTGCTGGTGGGGACATTTATCTTCGAGCGCGAAAAACCCGTCGCTCAGCCGGAATATCCCGAGTCTCAGGCCGCCGAGTTCCAGACGAATCCGCTCGCCGGGGCCTAACTCGGACGCCCGCGCCGCCCAGAGCCTCCGCGCCATCAGGCGCTCACCTCTAAATTCACGGTCTGCTCCGTGAAGCGGAAAACACCGAGCGCGTTCTCGCCCATGATCTTCCGGCGGCCCGCATCGCTCAAGAACGGGAGATCGGCGATGGCCGAGGGTTCGTCGTAATCGAAATGGGGCCAGTCGCTCGCGAACAGGAAGGTGTTCTCCGCATCGAGCATCTCGAAGAACATCCGGAGTTGTTTTCTCGGCATCTCCTCCATCGGCTGGGTGCCGAAATAGAAATCCTTGATGTATTCGCTCGGCAGCTTTCTGAGCAGGGGGGCCTCCACGCGGCGGCGCATGTATTCGGTGTCGAGGCGGTACATGAGGCCCGCCACCCAGGTGATGCCGCTTTCCTGAAAAACGATCTTGAGATCCGGGAACCGCTCGGGCACGCCTTCCATCACCATGCTCACCAGTTGCACCTGGTTGCACCAGGTCATGTCCAGCGCGTGGCTCTCGACGAAGGAGGGAAACTTGGCGAAGCTCGAAAGGTCGGGTCCCAAAAAGTTCGCGTGCAAGACGATGGGAAGGCCGTGGTGCTGCGCGGCCTCGTAGATGGGGTTGAACGCCTCGGACCCCAAGGGAAGCTCCACGCTGCCGAGCATCTCCACCCCGCACACGGCGGGCTCTCCCGCCACGCGGTCTATCATCTTGGCCGCGCGCTCGGGGTCGCGACCCGATGCCACCAGCAGCGTGTAGACGCCGGCCTCGGGCGCGCACACGCCGTCGAGCATATAGTCGATGTAGCCGTTGCAAATATCCATCGCGTGGTTCGGGTTGCGCACGAACTCGACCATGAGCATGTAGGTGGGAATCATCACGATGGTGTCGATGCCGAAGCGCTCCATCACGAGAGGGATATCCGCAGGACTGGACATGCCGAGCATCTCGTCCTGATCGCCCTTGCCCGCCTCCGCGCCCCGCACGGTGCGGCCGTGGAGCATGACGTCGTACTGATCCCCCACCAGGGCCGGCATGTGGTATTGCCCGCTCCAGTCGGCGAAACGCTCGGCGGCGGGGCCTTTCAAGTATTTTGCGAAATCCCGGATTTCCTCGAGATAGTGCGCGTCGGCGTCCACGACGTGCATTCCCCGGTAGCCCATGACTTTCTCCTCGAGCTTCCAGTCGATTTTCACAGAGTCTTGTCGATGATAGCATTCCCCCTGTTTCCTGAACACGCTGGCGGACACTTCATTCTGAGGATCACCCATGAACGATGAAAAAACCGCACGCATGCCGCTTGCGGGCGTGCGGGTCGTGGACATCTCGAACTATCTGGCGGGGCCGCTCTCGACCATGTATCTCTCCGATTACGGCGCCGAGGTCGTCAAGATCGAAAATCCCAGGGGCGGCGACCCCATGCGCCTTTGGGGCCACAACAAAAACGGCGTGGGCCTCTACTACAAGATGATCAACCGCAACAAAAAAAGCGTGACTTTAGACCTGAGAACCCCCTTCGGCGTGGAGGCGGTCAAAAAACTCGTGAAAGAGGCCGACGTCGTGGTGGAGAACTACCGCACCGGCGTGCTCGAAAAATGGGGGCTGGACTACGAGGCGCTCAAAGAGGTGAACCCCGCCGTCATCATGCTCTCCATCACGGGATTCGGCAGAACGGGACCGTACAGGAACCGCCCCGGTTTCGGCTCTCTGGCCGAGGCCTTCGCGGGCTTCAGCCACATCAACGGCTACGCGGACGGCCCGCCCCTGAGCCCCTCCTGGGGGCTGGGCGATTGCTCCACGGGCATCGCGGCGGCGTTTTTGGTGATGGTCGCCTTGTTCGAGCGCGAGCGAAGGGGCGGCGCGGGCCAGCAGATAGACCTGGCGATTTACGAGCAGTTGCTCACCATGCTGGGCCCCCAGGTGATCTATTACGATCAACTCGGCTTCATCCAGGGCAGGAGCGGCTCGCGCCTCGAGTTCGCGGTGCCCAGAAACAACTTTCAGACCAAAGACGGCCAGTGGGTGCTCATCGCGGGGTCGAACCAGTCCATCTTCGAGAACATCTGCAGGGGTCTGGGGCGCGAGGACCTAATCTCAGACCCGATGTTCGCGAACAACCGCGAGCGCATGAAGAACGCGGACGCCATCGAAGAAGAACTCCAGAAGACGCTCAAGACCCTGACGCTGGGTGAGGTGATGGAGCGATTGACGGCCTTCGAGGGCGCGGCCACCCCCATCAACAACGTGGAGATGGTAGTGGAGAACGAGCAGGTCATCGCGCGCGGGAACATCACCGAGGTGGAAGATGCGGAACTCGGCGGCCCGGTGCGGATGCAGGAGGCCTTCGGCAAGCTATTGCGCACGCCCGGCAAGGTGCGCCACGCGGGCGAGCCACTGGGGAACAGCAACCGCGAGGTGTTGATGGAGCACCTGGGCTACTCGGAAGAAAAGCTCAAGAGTGAAGGAATTGACTTAGGTTGACCGAGGGCGGCCTCCACGCGCTTCCTAGAACCGCACGGCCAGTTCATCCACCGCCTGGGTGGTGCGGACATCCTCATCCACCAGAAGCCACTCGGGCGTGGGCGTCTTCTTGAAGCTCTTGCCCGCCTTGAGCACCGTGCCGTGCAGAGGGGCTTCCATGGCGGCGGCCAGCTTTTCCGCCAGGCCGATCAGGGCGTCGACGTTCACGCCCGTTTCCACTTCCATCAGCCAGAGCATGTGGGCCAGATCTTCAGTCGATATGTTGCCCGAAGCGTTCGGTGCGAAGGGGCACCCTCCGATGCCGCCCAGAGAACCGTCCAGCACGTCCGCGCCCGCCTGCATCGAGGCCAGGGCATTGGCGAGCCCCATGCCGCGCGTGTTGTGGAGGTGCACGACCAAGCCCTTCTCCGGCCAGCGTTTTTTAAGTTCACTCACCATGCGCGCCATCCGCGCAGGGTCGCCCATGCCCATCGAATCGCACAGGAAAAACTCGTCCACGCCCAGTCCGTCGTATTTCCCGGCGATGTCGTAGACCACTTCTTCCGCCACGCGTCCGGTGTAGGGACACCCCGTCGAGAGGCTAATCGCCCCGCTGAAGGGGATGCCCGCGCCTTTCACAATTTTCGAGATTTTGGCCATTTCTTCCAAGCTCTGTTTGACGGAGCGGTTCACGTTCGCGCGGTTGTGCACGTCCGTGATGGAGATGACCTGCTGCACCCCGTCGCTCCCTGCGTCCACCGCCCGTCGCGCGCCGCGCTCGTTGGCGACCAGGCATTCGTAGGTGACGCCCGGCTTTCGCTTGATGCGCCGCATCACCTCGTCGGCATCCGCCGTGGCGGGCACCGCCTTGGGGTTCATGAAGCTCGTAGCCTCGATGCGGCGAATGCCCGCATTCGCGAGTCCTTCGATGATCTCGACTTTGAGTTCCGTAGGCAGCACTTGTTTTAAGTTCTGGATGCCGTCGCGCATGACGACGTCGCGCACGAGAACGCTCGGGGGAAGTTCGGGGTTCGACATGGGGAGTACCCTCCCGTCAGGGGCGCTACTCTGCCAAGCGCTTCATTCTCGGGTCGAGAACGTCGCGCAGCCAGTCGCCCAGAAGGTTCACGCTCAACACCGTGAACATGAGGATGAGGCCCGGGAAGAGAGCAATCCACCAGGCCGTATCGAGAAAACTCCTGCCGTCGGCGAGCATTCCGCCCCACGTCGGCGTGGGGGGCGGCACGCCCAGCCCCAGGAAGGAAAGAGCGGATTCGATGATGATCATCCGGCCCAGGTACAAGGTGGCGATGACGATGGTCGTAGAAGCCACGTTGGGGAAAAGATAGATGAACAGAATCCGCAGCGTGCCGCAGCCTGTCGCCTTCGCTCCCGTGATGAACTCGTTCTCCTTGATGGAGAGAACCTCCGCGCGCACCACCCGCGCGTAGACGAGCCAGGTCCTGAGCGCGATGACCAGAACGATGTTCTGAAGGCTCGGCCCCAGTATCGCCACCAGGCTGATGGCCAGGAGGATGAAGGGAACGGCAAGGGCCGTATCGATAATGCGGCTGATGACGGTGTCCACCCAGCCGCCGAAATAGCCCGCGAAGATGCCCACCGTGATGCCGATGATCCCGCTCACGATGACGGCGGCGATGCCGACGATGAGCGAGATGCGCGAACCCCATATGATGCGGCTCAGGATGTCGCGGCCCTGCTGGTCCGTGCCGAGCCAGTAGACGTCGCCCGCCTTGTCGACGAAGCCGGGCGCCTTCAAGTATCGCCCCAAATCCTGGGAGAGCGGGTCCAGCGGGGAGAACAACCCGGGCACGAGGGCGAAGATGATGACGAGGACGAGGAAGACCGCGCCGAAAACCGCCGGCGGCCTGCGCTTGAGTTCGTACATGGCGAGTTGAAAATCACTCGGCCCGCGTTCCATGTCCTCATCGATTTCGATGTTGAGCGTCGCCGCTCTATCGTCGACAACCATCAGGCATCCTATCCCTTAGCCATAGGAAATTCTCGGGTCGAGCCATGCGTAGAGTATGTCCACCACGAGATTCACGAAAACGAACACGAACGCCAGCAGGGCCACCGCCGCCTGAACGATGGGGTAGTCCTGGTTGTTGATGGCGTCCACCACCAGAAAGCCCACGCCCGGCCACGCGAAGACGGCTTCGGTCACCACCGTGCCGCCGAGCAGAATACCCAGTTCGAAACCCACCAGGGTGACGACCGGAATCGATGCGTTCTTGAGAGCGTGGCGAACCACCACGAGCCACTCCACGATTCCCTTCGAGCGCGCCGTGCGCACGTAGTCCATGCCCAGCACGTCGAGCATCTGGGAGCGCACCAGGCGCGTGATGCGCGCGGTGGCGTACAGGCCCGCCGTGACCGCCGGCAGAATAATGTAATACCAGGCTTCGAAACCCGACGTGGGCAGCCAGCCCAGGTACACGGCGAAGACGATGATGAGCACAAGGCCGAGCCAGAAGTTCGGCATCGACTGGCCGAACATCGCGCCGACCGAACTGGTGTAGTCGATCCACGTGTTGCGGAAGGTGGCCGATAAGACTCCGGCGGGTATGGAGATCACCACGGCTATCAGCACCGCCGCCAGGGCGAGGAGAACGGTGTTCGGGAAATGCTCGAGCACGAGGCCCATCGCGGGAATTTCATGCCTATAGGAAAAACCGAAATCTCCTCGAATAACGCCCTTGGTCCTGACGATTTTGGGCGCGTCGGGGTCGCGTTCGAGTTCATCGACCTGATTTTTCGGTCTTTCGGCGCCGAGCAGATCGTCCACCAAATCCGAGCCCAGCATGAACTTGGCGAACTGAATCGGCAGGGGCTGGTCGAAGCCCATCTCCTTGCTGAAGGCCTGGATGTCCTCTTCCGTGGAATCGAGCGGCATCAGGACGGCGGCGGGGTTTCCGGTAATTTGGAGCATCGAGAACACGATGACCAATATCGCCGCGAACACGATGAAGCTTTGCAGGCAGCGTCTGATGATATAAGTGCGCATGGTGAAACCTTTGCCGAAAAACGATGAATAAATACAACACCTTTATGTGAAGCTCCATTTATCCCTTTCTTTCCCCGGCTCGTCAAGAGTCATGCCTCTATGCTCCCTTGCGCGCGCACTTCATCCTACAGACCTCCACATGCCGGACAACTCCCCCGCATCATGGACAACCCGCGCGCTCGTTCTGTAGGATGCGGAAATTGCGATGCGCGTCCCCCCATACATGCGCCATTCTTCATTATTCAGTCATGAAAAGGAGACCTCCATGAAACTCGCCACCTACCGGAATCTCTCGCCGGGCGCCACCGGAGACCGCCTGGGAGCCGTTCTGGCCGACGGGAGAACCCTCGACCTGCGGCTCGCCTACGCGAGCTATCTCGTGGAAAAAGAGGGTGAGGGGCGCCCCTACGCCATGGCGAACGCGCGGATTCCCCGGGACATGCGCGATTTTCTCTGCGGCGGGGAACCGGCCCTCGCGGCGGCGGGCGCGGCACTCAGCCACGCGGAGGCCATCATCGCATCGGGCGGAGACCCTGCGGGGCCGGATGGAGAGCTCGCCGCTCTTAAGGACAGACACGTGCGCTTAAGGGCGCCGATTCCCCGCCCCGGCAAGTTCTTCCACACAGGGCTCAATTCGAACAAGCACGTGGCGAACACGGGTCATGCGGTTCCCGAAAACGTGCCGGGCGCGCCGCGCTTCGACACCTCGCTCGTCGGCCACGAGGAGGCGGTGCTCTATCCCAAACAAACCAAAATGCTGGATTACGAGGTGGAGGTCGGCATCGTCATCGGCAAATACTGTAAGGACGTGAAGCCGGAGGACGCCTTCAACGTCATCATGGGCTATACGGTCTACAACGACATCACGGCGCGCGAGGTGCAGCGAACCCCCGCCCTGGGCGGCGTGTTCCTGGGCAAGAACTTCGACACCACCAACCCCATCGGCCCCTACATCGTCACGGCGGACGAGGTGCCGAACCCGGAATCGCTGCGCGTGCAATGCCGGGTGAACGGCGAGACGCGCCAGGATGAGCTGCTGACCGACATGATCTTCAAGATACCCGAGCTCATCGCCTTCTACAGCCAGATGTCGTTGGAACCCGGAGACATCATCTCATCGGGCACGTTCTGCGGCGTGGCCCTGGAGCAGGAAGACCCCGAACCTTATCTGCTCAAGCCGGGAGACGTGGTGGAATGCGAGGTCGAGCACGTGGGGGTCCTGAGAAACCCCATCGTCGCTCAGGACTGAAGGTCAGGCGGAAACGCCAAGCGCCTTGCGGATCGCCGCGATGACTTTTTCCGTGCTCGGGAGCACGAATTTTTCGAGTTTCGTCTGAACGGGTATGGGCGCCATGAGCGCGGCCACGCGCCCGATGGGGGCGTCCAGGTATTCAAAAACCGATTCCTGTATGGCGGCTGAAATCTCGGCCCCCACTCCGCTTCGCAAGTGGCCTTCCTCCACGATGACGCAGCGGCTCGTCTTGCGCACGGAGGCCGTGATGGTCGCAACGTCCAGGGGCGAGAGCGAACGGGGGTCGATGACTTCGCACTCGATTCCCTCTCCCGCCAGAGCCTCCGCCGCCTCCAGGCAATGGCCCATCTGGTAGCCGATTCCCACGATGGTGACGTCGCCTCCTTCGCGCTTCACGTCGGCCACCCCGATGGGCGTGGTGTAATCGCCCTCGGGCACCATTTGTTTCGTCTTTTGCGCGTAGAGCAATCTGTGCTCGATGAACATAACGGGGTTGTCGTCGCGAACGGCCGCCTTCAAGAGCCCCTTGGCGTCGGGCGGGCTGCTTGGATACAGGACTTTCAGTCCCGGCACCTGCATGAACCACGCCTCGAGCGATTGCCCGTGCGTCGCGCCGTACTGAAGGCCCGCGCCGCTGGGTATCCTCGCCACCATCGGAACCGAAAGCTGCCCGCCCAGCATGTAGCGGAGTTTCGCCGCCTGGTTCACGATGGGATCCAGCGCATAGGTGGCGAAATCCATGAAGCGCAAGTCCACGATGGGCCGAAAACCCGCCATCGCGGCGCCCACTCCCGCCCCCGTGAAGCCGAGTTCGCAGATGGGCGTATCGCGCACGCGGTCGCGGCCGAAGCGATCGGCCAGCCCCGCGCACACGCCGAAATAATCGAACGCCACGTCCTCGCCCATCAGGAACACTTTCTCATCGCGCTCCATCTCTTCATGGAGCGCCTCGTTCAGGGCTTCGACGTATGTGAGTTCAGGCATTTCGGAATCCCTCAGGCGAAGATGTCTTCGAGCGCCACGCTTTCATCGGGCTCGGGGCTGTTCTCCGCAAACTCGACCGCTTCTCTTATCTCCGCTTCCACCGCATCGGCATGCGCTTTCTTTTGCTTCTCCGTCATCTTGAGCATTTTTTCGCACGCGATGAGGGGGTCTCTTTCTTTCCACTCCTGCCATTCCTCTTTCGTCCGGTACATGCCGTAGTGCGGATCGCCGCGCGAGTGGCCGAAAAACCGGTACGTCTTCGCTTCGATCAGGCTCGGACCTGCGCCGCGCCGCGCGTGGGCCACGGCCTCGCGGCTCGCCTCGTACACCGCCACCACGTCCATCCCGTCCACCGTCAGGCCGGGGGCGTCATAGCCTTTCGAGCGCACACTGATGTCGTCGACCGAGGTGGAATACTCCGCCGCCACGCTGACGGCGTACTGGTTGTTCTCGCAGAAAAAGACGACCGGCAGTTTCCAGATGGCGCACAGGTTCATCGCCTCGTGAAACGCCCCGTTGTTCGAAGCCCCGTCGCCGAAGAAAACCACCGCCACGCGGTCTTTCCCCTCGAGTTGATACGCGAGGCCGATGCCCGCCGCCATCGGCATGTTGGCGCCCACGATGGAATGCGCGCCGTAGTGACCCTTCGAAACGTCGGCGATGTGCATCGAGCCGCCCTTGGAGCGGCAAAGGCCGGTCACCTTTCCCATCAGCTCGGCCAGCATCTCGGGCAGGCGCGTTCCCTTGGCGATGGAGTGGCCATGCCCCCGATGGGTGGTGAGCACGGCGTCGTCTTCTCTCAAGGCCGCGCACACGCCGGCCGAACACGCCTCCTGCCCGATGCTCACGTGCACCCCGCCCACCACCTTGCCCGCCATGTAGAGATCATCCGCCGTCTCCTCGAAGCGGCGGATTCTCAGCATGGTGCGATACATTTCGCCCAATCGTTTTCGGGACAACCTGGAAGTCGACCTGGCCAAGACAAACCCTCTAAGAAAGTATCTTTTTCGCCGCCGCCACGATTTTCTCCGTGCTGGGCAGGACGATTGCTTCCAGTTTCGTATGAACCGGCACGGGCACGTCGAGGGCCGCTACGCGAATAATAGGAGCTTCGAGCGCGCTGAAGGCCGCCTCCTGAACCGATGCGGCGATCTCGGCGCCCACGCCGCCGCTCCTGTGTCCCTCCTCGGCAACGACGCACTTGCCCGTCTTCCGGACAGAGGCCGCGAGGCCTTCCACGTCCAAGGGATTGATGGTTCTGGGATCCATCACTTCGGCGTCGACGCCCTCCTTGGCGAGTACATCCGCCGCCTCCAGGCAATTGCGCGCCTGGCTTCCCACCCCGATGAGGGTGATGTCCGAGCCCTCCCTTTTCACCGCCGCCACCCCGATGGGCTCCGTATGATCCCCCTCCGGCACGGGGCCTTCCAGGGAGTAGAGCGCGCGGTACTCCACGAAGAGCACGGGGTTATCCTCTCTGATGGCGGATTTCAAAAGCCCCTTCACATCCGCCGGGTCGCTCGGCACGATGACGCGCAGCCCCGGCACCTGGATGAACCAGGCCTCGAGACACTGGCTGTGCGTCGGGCCGTTCTGGGAACCACCGCCTTCGGACGCCCTGATCACCAGGGGCACGCTCACCTGCCCTCCGAGCATGTAGCGCAGCTTGGCCGCCTGGTTCGCGATGGGGTCGATGGCCAGCATCATGAAATCGATGCGCCGTATGTCGAGTACGGGCCGGTAGCCCGCCATCGCGGCGCCGACGGCGGCGCCGGTGAAGCCCAGTTCGCTGATGGGCGTGTTGCGCACGCGCTCATGTCCGAACCTATCGCCCAGGCCCGCCGAGGCGGGAGAAATGGAAGAAAGCGCCACGTCCTCACCCATCAGGAATACTTTTTCATCGCGCTCCATTTCCTCATGGAGCGCCTCGTTAATCGCAGTCGAAAATAAAATCGTACGCATCTTCACCTCAGGCATATAGATCCTCATACACATCTTCGGGTTCAGGCTCGGGACTTTGCCGCGCGAAGGCGAGCGCATCTTTCAACTCATCCTCCACCGCTTCTGAGTGCGCTTTTTTCTGCGCATCGCTCACGCCGAGTATTTCCTCCGCCACGAGGAGGGGGTCTTTCGCCTTCCACTCGTTCCACTCATCCTCCGTCCTGTACGGGCCGAACTGCGGGTCTTTTCTCGAATGGCCGAAATACCGATAGGTTTTCGCCTCGATCAGGCTGGGCCCAAGGCCCCTCCTCGCGCGGTCCACGGCCTCGACCATCACCTCATGGACCGCCAGCACGTCCATGCCGTCCACGGTCACGCCGGGAATGTCGTATCCCCCCGCGCGCGCGCTGATGTCCGCCACCGAGGTGGCGTACCCCACCCGGGTGCTCGAGGCGAAATGGTTGTTCTCGCAAAAGAAGATGACGGGGAGTTTCCATATCGAGGCCAGATTCGCCGACTCATGAAAGCTGCCCTCGTTCGCTGCGCCGTCGCCGAAGAAGACGACGGCCACCTGGCCCTTGCCCTCGAAATGAAATGCGAGGCCGATTCCCACCGCCATGGGCATGTTCGAGCCCACGATGGAATGCGCGCCATAGTGGCCCTTCGACACGTCGGCGATGTGCATGGAGCCTCCCTTGGCGTGGCAAAGGCCGGTCGCCTTGCCCAGAAGCTCCGCCATCATCTCGGGCAGGCGCGTTCCCTTGGCGATGGAATGGCCGTGGCCCCGGTGGGTGGTGAGAATCGCATCGTTATCCTTAAGCGTACTGCACGCGCCGACCGAGCAGCCCTCCTGGCCGATGCTCACGTGGATGCCGCCCACGACCTCCCCCTTATCGAACAACTCGAACGCCGTTTCCTCGAACCTTCGTATACGCAGCATGTCGCGGTACATCCCCTGCATGCGCTCATCGCTCAAAGACGCTTTTTCTTCAGACAAATGATGTTCTCCTTCACGCGGGAAGATGGTTTTTTTCTCGTCCGGAGGCCCTAAGATTCTCACAAATCACCCCGTCGGGCCAGCGCTCAACCGGATTTCGCCTTCTCTTCCTCGGCCTGCTCGTCGGCGATGCGCTTGAGCGCGTAGAGACCCTCCATCAGTACGGGCGCGCCGCCGCCGATACTCGCCACCTCGAACGCCTCGAGCGCCTCTTCCATCGTCGCGCCCAGGCGCAGCGCCTTTTTCGTGTGGGTGTAGACCTCGTGCTTCATGCCCTTGAAGGCGAGGAGGCCGATTTCGATGAGTTCGCGCGTCTTGGGCTCCAGATGGCGCGGCTTCTCCTTGAAAAACCCCCAGTGCATCTCCGAGTAGACCTCGAAATAATCCGGGTCCAGTTGCGCGCCGAAGCCGAGCACGTCGTACACGAACCCCCTGTCTCCATGAATCTTCTCCGTTATGCGCCTTACCTTTTCCTCTCTGGTTTCTTCCGCCATTTTCTTCTCCTTATGGGAACAAGATAAAGGCGGAGGTCTCCGAGCCAGGAAACCCCCGCCTGAAAAAGCAGTCCTACGCCGAGGCGAACCTGTCCATCCACCAGTCCGCAATCCAATTGCCGCACATCGCCAGATTGTCGAACACGCAATGCTGGCTGCCGCCGTCCTCGACGGTGAAAATTTTGAGTTCTTTCTCCTCGGAGCCGCACGCCTCATAGAGCCTGTGGGCCATATCGACCGGCACGATGTTGTCGTCCTGCCCGTGGGTGATGCAGATGGGCATGCGTATCTTCTCCGCAACGCCCGCCAGCGTATAGGCCCTGCATTTCTCCATCGCAGAATCCATATCCGGCGTTCCCAGCACCCACGGCAACTGCCAGATGGCCGAAGAGGAGATGGTGCCGCCGCTCTCCAGCACTTTTCTCCTGTGCTTCCAGACTTCGTGATAGTCGAAATGCGCACCCCAGGTGAGACACGCCGCGTAGCGGTGCTCGAACGCGGCGATGCGCGGCGCGTAGTAGCCGCCCATGCTCATGGCCATCAAGCCGATGCGCTCAGAATCCACCTCGGGACGCGCGTCCAGATAATCGAACGCCGCCGTTCCTGCCACCTCGTAATCGGAGCGACTCGGTATCTTCCGGAGTCTGAGGGTCTCCCCCTGCCCCGGCCCATCCACGCAGAGCACCCCGACGCCGCGCTCTATCAAGGCGAGCGCGCCCCACAGAACGGTGATCTCCTTGGAGCCGTCCAGTCCATCGAAAAAAGCGACGTAAGGATCGCTGCCCGTCGGGTTTTTCGGCGGAAGCAGGTACGCCGCCAGCGGCCCTTCCTCGTAGGGAACTTCCACGCGCTCGAACCCGGGCACGCGGAATTTCATCCCCTTCTCGTAGTGGGGCAGGAGCTTGCTGTAGGATTCAGACTTTCTCGGGTCCTCGGGATGCACGAAGCGCTCGCTCGCGTAGCGATAAATCGCGCTTCGCACATAAGCCGCCATGGAGGTTCGCTCATGGCCCAGGCGTTCCTCGTCCTCGGCGCGGGCCAGCGTTTTGTCGGCCATCCAGGCCCAGGCGTCGTGCCACGCTTCGGCGTCGCCCGCCCGTCCGGTCAGGCGTTTGCCGATCTGATCGAGTTCGTGAAAGTTCGAGCCTCCCATCGGGGAGATGTTGATTTGCCCGCTCATCAACTGCGACCACAGATAGTGCTCGGGGAAATACCGAAACCACGAGCCGATGATGTTCTCCGCCATGAAAAACCCCCTTCATTTCTTTGTATTCATTAGTTTCGCGATGCGAAGAAGATACATGCAACGCCCCAACGTTCACAAGGAAACCACGCGGTGTGAAAAACCCTTTTTCACTTTGACGCTATATTTGCAACCATGATAAATTCGGATATCCGGTAGTCAGAATACAAAATCATCACAGGTCCGGTGATTGATGACGAAAAGATGGATTCTCCATCTTCGAAAGAGTGAAGTTTTTGGACCTGTTCTATTCCTTAAAGGAGGAAAAACGATGCGCAAGTTTCTTGTAATTCTGGCCGTCTTCGCCATTCTGGCGGTGGGCGCGCCCATGACGGCTGACGCGAAAAGCACCGTCACCATCGCCCTCTCGGGCGAACCCCCGACGATGGACCCGCACCGCGTCTCGAACTTCGTCGGCGCGATGGTCTGGCGTTGGAGCTATGATACCCTTCTTCATTCTGAGACCGGAACGGGCGCGAAAACGCCCTGGCTCGCCACGAAGTGGGTGCAACTCTCTCCCCTGAAGTGGAAGTTCAGCCTGAGAAAGGGCGTCAAGTTCTCGGATGGCACACCCTTCACGGCGGAGAGCTTCAAGTACACCATCAGCCGCATCATGAAGTCCGCGCGGCAAAGGCAGTACTTCAAGAACATCGATAAGATCGAAGTTATCGACGATCACACCTTCATTTATCACAACAGAGAACCCGACGGCGGCATGTGGAACCGCCTGACCCGCTGGGCCGGCCCCATCAGCCTGAAGACCAAGGGCATGGAACTCGCCCACATCTCGCGCAACACCTACGGCACGGGTCCCTACGTTCTGAAATCCTGGACCAAGGGCCAGAAGATGGTGTTCGATGCGAACCCGAACTGGTGGAACAACAAGAACTTCCCGAAACGACCGCAGCGCGTCGTCCTCCGCCGCATCCGCGAGAGCGCCACGCGCGCCAAGGCGCTGCAGGCGGGCGAGATCGACGTGGCCTGGGGCATCATGCCGCAATTCATTCCCCAGCTCGAGAAAAACCCGAAAACGAAAGTCGCCGTCGTCCCCGCCGTGCGCATCATGCACATGGGCTTCTTCACGAGACACGGCGGCCCGATGGCCAACGTGAAAGTGCGCAAGGCGATCAACTACGCCATCGACGCGGAAGCGATTCGCACGACCATCCTGGGCGGACGCGCGGACCTCTTCGGTCAGATGCTCCACCCCTGGAACTACTCGGGCTACAACCCGAGCAAGAAATGGTACGGCTACGACCCGGCCAAGGCGAAGGCCCTCCTCAAGGAAGCCGGCCACGGCAAGGGCTTCAAGATGGAAATCATCGCCACGAACGGCCGCTACCCGGGCGACAAGGCCACGTGTGAGGCCATCGCCGGCATGGTCAAGAAAGTCGGCGTGAACGCCACCTGTAATTCGCAGCGCTTCCCGCTCTTCAAGAAGCTCCACCGCGCCTATAAGGCCGGCAAGAAAAAAGGCGCGGCCGCCTACTACATGGGCTTCGGCAACGGCCAGGGCGACTCCACTTCCGTGCTTCGCGGAACGTCGAGCTGTAAAGGCCCCTGGAGCGGCATGTGCTTCAAGGAGCTGGATAAGGCGATCGACGCGGCCACGGCCACCGTCGACCCGAAAAAACAGCAGATGGCATTCGAGGGCGTAACCGACAAGATGAAAGCGTTGGCCACGCACAAGATCGTCGTGAAAATCCACGACGTGCTCGGACATGGCTCGAACCTGAAGTGGATCCCGCGCCACGACGAAACACTCCTCCCCTGGGAAATCGGAGTGCTCGGCATGAACTAAGCGGGTGTTTTCGCTGCATCACGCCGCGGGGGGTGGCTGAACGCCCCCGCGGTTTTTTTACACCTTCACGGATAAAACACTTTTTTTGAGGTTCAGACATGAAATTCGGCATCTTTCTGTCCGCGCAACAGACCCTGGACGCCGACCTGGTCGACGCGTTCCGCTCTCAAATCGACCTGATTCGCCTGACGCGCGACAAGGGTTGGGATTCTTTTTTCACCGGCCAACACTACTTGAGCGAAGGCAACGTGCAGCACTTACAGAACCTGCCCTTTCTCGCGCGCTTAAAGGCCGAGGCGGGCGACATGATGCTCGGCATCGGCGTTTTGCTCATCAACCTGCACAACCCGGTCTACGTGGCGGAGACCGTCGCCACCATGGACGTCATCGCCGAGGGCAACATGGCCTTCGGCGTCGGCCTCGGCTACCGCGGCGTGGAGTTCGACGCCTTCGGCGTGAGGCGGGGCGAGCGGGTGAAGCGCTTCGTGGATTGCCTCGAACTGGTGAAGCGCCTCTGGACGGAAGAATCCGTATCGTTCGAGAGCGAATACTGCACGCTGAAAGACGTGCGCATGAACATGCGCCCCGTGCAAAAGCCCCATCCGCCCATCTGGTTCGCGGCGAACAACGATCCGGCCGTGAAGCGCGCCGCACACATGGGCGACACGCTCTTCATTAACCCGCACGCAACCACGCAGACCATCGCGCGCCAGATGGACGTCTACCGCGAAGGCCTGGCCGAGGCGGGAAAACCTTTTCCGGAGGATCTTCCCTGCATGAAAGAGGTCTTCTGCGCCAGGGACAGAAAAACGGCGCTCGAACTCGCAGGCCCCTACCTCGGCCAGAAGTACAAGGACTACGCCCGCTGGGGTCAGGACAAGGCTCTGCCCGAGGATGAAACCTTCGACCAGCCCTTCGAGGACTTGCTGAAGGACCGCTTCGTCATCGGCTCGCCCGAGGATTGCTACGAGGAACTCAAACCCTACAAGGACATGGGCGTGAACCACATCATCATCCGCACGCACTGGATCGGCATGCCCGCCTCGTCCGCACTGGAAAGCGCGCGGCTCATCTCCGACGAACTCATGCCCGCGCTGAAAGCATAGTTCGTCCCGAACCTAGAAGGAGACACGATATGGCCTCGCTGAAAGACCATCCCCGCTACCCGAAAGCCGAGTACTCCCGCCGCTACCGTGCGATCAGAAAAAGGATGCGCGCGCGGGGAATCGATGCGCTCATATTCTACGGGGACTCCGGGATGCAGGGCGGCAACCAGGCCAACCTCAAATACGTCACGAACTACAAGGACCCGGTGAGCAGTTTCTTCGTCTTTCCGCTCAGGGGCGCGCCCGCCCTTTTCATGTCGAACCGGCTCTACCTCCCCTACGCGAAAAAGATGAGCGTGATCAATAAAACAGAAGCCGTGGACTATGAGCCGGGTCTCAAGGTCGAAGGACGCATCCGCGAACTGGGGCTCGAGAAAGGGACCATCGGCCTGGTCGGCTTTCGCGGCATTCTGCCCGTTTCCATGCCCTATAGCGTGGTGGACCACTGGCGGAAAACCTTAAAAGGCGCGAGCTTTACGGACGCTTCGGATATTCTCGCCGAAGTGCGGCTCATCAAGAGTTCCGAAGAACTCAAATGGTTCAGGCGCGGGGCGGCGCTCACGGATCTGGCCTTCGAGGCCCTGGACAAAAAAGCGAAGACAGGCATGAGCGAGTTCGAACTCGCCGCCGTCATCTCCGGCGCATACGTGCCCAAAGGCGGAAGCCCGCAGCTCATTTTTGTGGGTTCGACCTCCATGGCGAGACCGCAGTTGATCTTCCCCAACCAGTTTCCATCGCACCGGAAGATCAGAAAAGGCGACATCGTGCTGACGGAGCTATCCGCCGATTACGAGATGCACCCAGGCCAGGCGCACCGGCCCATATCCGTGGGAGTAGAGCCGACACCCGTCTACCAGAAACTCTACGAGGTGGCCGTCGAGGCCTACGAGCGGATATTCAAGGCCTTGAAACCCGGCAACACGCACGAGGACATCAAGCGCGCGGGCTCCATCATCGAGGAGGAGGGCTTCACCACCTTCGACACCACTTTTCACGGATGGGGCCTGCTCATCGAAAACCCCCGCGTCGACGTGGGCGCCACCATTCTCAAACGACCGCAGAACGAAATCACCTTCAAAGAAGGCATGCTCATGGTGATTCAGCCCAACGTCTGCACGGCGGACGGCAAACGCGGTCTTCAGGTAGGAAACCTCGTGGAAGTCACCAAAACCGGCGCGCGCGCCCTCCAGAAATTTCCCATGAAGTTCATGCGCATATAAAAAACCGCCCCGCCGGATAAACCCGCGGGGCGGCTCATGCGATTCCAAAAATCAATTGGCCGGCATGGCCGCGATCTTCTCCCCCAAATCCTCGGCGAGGGGAGAACCCAGGCTCTTGAGCTTTTGTGAATCCGCCAGGGCGGCCGCCTTGTTTCCGGCCATGACGTGGGCGACACCCCTGTATTCCAGAGCGGGCGCATAGTCGGGCTTGATGGAAAGCGCCTTATTATAGGCGGCGATGGCCTCTTTCGCCTTGCCCATCTTCCGTAAGGAATAACCCAGCATGTTCAAGGCCTTGTAATGCTGCCCGTCTTCTTCTATCACCTTCCGAAACAGCGCCGCCGCTTCTTCCCATTTTCCTTGCCGCGCTTTTTCCTCTCCTTGAGAATAATTCTGCCCGGCCATCTGGGGCTTGGGGTCGCCCGCCGGGTGGGAGGGCGCCGCCAGGGCGAGCGACATCACGAACGCGATAACAACGACGGACAAGATTTTCATGGCATCATCTCCTATGAAACAAAACGTCCACTTGAGACGGCATCTTTCGGATGGCCACGCCCGCTGCACCATCTGCTCAAGGCGCGGTTTTCGGCTTCAGGCTCAGGTATATGACAAAAAAAGAGGGCTGTCATTCACCCCTTCGGGTAAGCGACAGCCCCCATGCGAGATATCCGCTAGTTGTTGAGGCCGCTTTGGTTCGCCACGGAAATGCGGGCAATGGCGCGCTTCAGGGACAAATCGGCCCGGTCGAAATCGAGTTCTCCCTCGCTCTTCTGGCCCGCCATGCGCTCCTGCGCACGCTGGCGCGATTCCTGCGCGCGTGCGGCGTCGATGTCTTCGGCCCGCTCGGCGCTCTCCGCCAAGATGGTTATCTTCTCGGGCCCCACCTCGGCGTATCCCTCGATGATGGAGACGAAATACCGTGCGCTGCCCGTGCGGTAGCTGAGCACGCCGACCCCGAGCTGGCACAGATAGGGCGTGTGCTGGGGCAATACGCCGAACTCACCATAAAACCCGGGGGCCGTCACTTCATCCACTTCTGCGGAGACGAGCTTGCGCTCCGGTGTTACGATGTCGAGCATCATCTTGCCTTCAACCATCTTGTTATACCTCGACGCCCAGGCTTTTGGCCTTCTCTTTGGCGGACTCGAGATTGCCCACCATGTAGAACGCCTGCTCGGGCAGGTGATCCACGTTGCCGTCGGCGAGTTCCTGGAAGTCTTTGATGGTGTCCTCGAGCCGCACGTACACGCCCGGCGTACCGGTGAACTGCTCGGCCACGTGGAAGGGCTGGCTCAGGAAACGCTGAATCTTGCGCGCGCGCGCCACGATAATTTTATCGTCTTCCGAGAGTTCGTCCATTCCCAGAATCGCGATGATGTCCTGGAGGTCCTTGTAACGCTGAAGAATCTGCTGCACCTGCCGCGCCACCCCGTAGTGCGTATCGCCCAGTATTCTCGGGTCCAGAATCCGGCTCGTGGAATCGAGCGGGTCCACCGCAGGGTAGATGCCGAGCTCGGCTATCTGGCGCGAGAGAACCGTCGTGGCGTCCAGGTGCGCGAACGCGGTGGCGGGCGCGGGATCGGTCAAGTCATCGGCCGGCACGTAGATGGCTTGCACCGAGGTGATCGAGCCTTTGTTCGTCGAGGTGATGCGCTCCTGAAGGTCGCCCATCTCCGTCGCGAGGTTGGGCTGATAGCCCACCGCGCTGGGCATGCGGCCCAGAAGAGCGGACACCTCGGAGCCCGCCTGCGTGAAGCGGAAGATGTTGTCGATGAACAAAAGCACGTCCTGGCCTTCCACGTCGCGGAAGTATTCCGCCAGCGTGAGACCCGAAAGGCCCACCCGCAGTCGCGCGCCGGGAGGCTCCGTCATCTGGCCGTACACCAGGCCGACACTCTCCAGAACGCCCGATTCCTCCATCTCGAGATAGAGGTCGTTGCCCTCGCGGGTGCGCTCGCCCACGCCGGTGAACACCGAAGTGCCCGAGTGCTCCGTCGAGATGTTGTGGATGAGCTCCATGATCAGGACCGTCTTGCCCACACCGGCGCCGCCGAAAAGACCCGTCTTGCCGCCCCGGGTATAGGGTTCCAGGAGATCGACGACCTTGAGGCCCGTCTCAAGCATCTCCGTGGACGTACTCTGTTCCTCGAGAGTGGGCGCCGAGCGATGAATCGGCATGCGTTCCGTCGTCTCCACCGGGCCTTTTCCGTCCACCGGCTCACCGATGACGTTCAGGATGCGCCCCAGGGACGCCTTGCCCACGGGCACCGATATCGGCGCGCCCGTATCCACTGCTTTGAGTCCGCGAATCAGTCCTTCGGTGGGTTCCATCGCGACGGTGCGCACGGTGGATTCGCCCAGATGCAGGGCCACTTCCACCACGATTTCGTCTCTCTCTCCCTCGGAGAGGAGGGACGCGTCTTTTTGGACGATGAGCGCATTTCTGAGCTCCGGCAGGTTACCTGCGTCAAACGCGACATCGATAACGGGTCCGATAACTTGTGTTACGCGTCCTTCGTTCATCCTGGGCTCCTTCGTCATCAAAATTCCCCGCTCAGCCGACTTCTCGAGCCGCCTTCCTCAGGGATGATTTCTCGCTTTCGAATCCTTTACGCCAACGCCTCGGCGCCGGCGACCACTTCGAGCAACTCCGTGGTGATCGACGCCTGGCGCACGCGGTTCATCTGCAACGTCAACGCCCCGATCATCTCCTCCGCGTTTCTGGACGCGTTGTCCATCGCCGTCATGCGGGCGCCGAACTCACTCGCCTCCGCATCGAGAAGCGCCCTGTAAACCTGCACCCGTAAATGTTTCGGCAAAATGCTGTCCAGCACGCCCTCCATCGAGGGCTCATAAATATACTCCGCTGCCACGGGCTCTCCTTGCGCGTCGAGCGAATCTGGCACCGGAGGCGCCAGAGGCAGAAGCCGTGAGAGCCTCGGCCTTTGGCTCAGGATCGTCCTGAACTCCGTGGTGATGATGTGGACCTCATCGAAGCCCTCTTCGAGATACGCCCTGGTCATGATTTCAGCCAGTCTGGTGGCGAGGGCAAAGTCAATCTTCCCGTAGACGTCCGTGAACTGCTCTTTGAAGGCGAACTCCCTGCGGGCCAGAAAATCGCGGCCCTTGCGGCCGACGACGATGATTTCGGTTTCCTTGCCCTCGTCCTCGCGCTTTCTCAGGAACTGAAACGCCTGCCGGAGCAGGTTCGTGTTGTAGCCGCCGCAAAGGCCCTTGTCCGAGGTGATGACGAGAAGAAGCACCCTGTCGTCCTTCATGTCGTCCCGAAGAAGGGGGTGCGTGTCCGCCGAGACTTTCGCGGCCAACGAATTCACCAACTCTTCCATCTTCTCGCTGTAGGGCCGGGCGCTCTCGATGCGCTCCTGCGCTCTCCGCACCTTGGAAGCCGCCACGAGCTTCATCGCCCGCGTTATCTGTTGGGTATTCTTGACGCTGCGTATGCGGCGCTTGAAATCTCTTGTAGACGCCATTTTCTACCTATTCCGCTACGGCGGCGGCTTCGGGCTCCGCTGATTTGAGCGTTTTCATGAATTCCTCGCACGCGGCCCGCAAGCCCTCGGTGATCTCGTCGGTCAACTCGCGTTTTTCCGCCAGGTCGCTCACCAACTGCGCGTGGGTCGTCTCCATGTAGGTCAGGAAATCGTTGTTCACCTTTTGAATATCATTGATATCCACTTTATCGAGATACCCCTGCGTGCCGAGGAAAATCGACATGATCTGGCGATGCACCACCTCGGGCGCATACTGGGGCTGCTTGAGCAATTCCGTCAGGCGCGAACCCCGAGCGAGCTGCGCCTGCGTGGCCGCGTCGAGTTCCGAGCCGAACTGCGCGAAAGCCGCCATTTCCCGGTACTGCGCCAAATCGAGGCGCAATGTGCCGGCCACCTTCTTCATGGCCCTGTTCTGGGCGGCGCCGCCCACGCGGGAGACGGACAGGCCCACGTTGATGGCCGGCCGGATGCCCGAGTGGAACAGTGCGGATTCGAGATAAATCTGCCCATCGGTGATGGAAATCACGTTCGTGGGGATATAGGCCGACACGTCGCCCGCCTGCGTCTCGATGATGGGCAGGGCCGTCAGTGAACCGCCTCCATGGTCGTCGCTGAGTTTGGCCGCCCGCTCCAGCAAGCGCGAATGCAGGTAGAAGACGTCTCCGGGATAAGCTTCGCGGCCCGGCGGACGCCTGAGCATCAGGGAAAGCTGGCGATAGGCCGCCGCCTGTTTCGAGAGATCGTCATAGATGATCAGCGCGTGCATACCGTTGTCGCGGAAATACTCGCCGATGGCGCAACCCGAATACGGCGAGATGTACTGCAAGGGCGCCGGGTCGGACGCCGTGGCCGCCACGACGACGGTGTAGTCCATCGCGCCGTATTCCTCCAAGGTGCCCACCACCTGGGCGAGCGTGGAGCGCTTCTGGCCGGTGCATACGTAGATGCAATAGACATCGGTGTTTTTCTGGTTGATGATGGCGTCAATCGCGATGGCCGTTTTTCCGGTCTGCCTGTCACCGATGATGAGTTCGCGCTGTCCGCGGCCAATCGGCACCATGCCGTCAATCGCCTTGATCCCGGTCTGCAAAGGCTCTTTCACGGGTTGGCGATCGACCACGCCGGGGGCGATGACTTCCAGGTTTTGCGAATCCTCGGTTACAATGGGGCCTTTTCCGTCGATAGGCTGACCCAGCGCGTTCACGACGCGGCCGGCCAGCGCCTTGCCGACCGGCACCTGAACGATGCGGGCCGTACGCCGGACCTCGTCGCCCTCTTTAATGGCGCGGTCATCACCCAGAAGCACGGCGCCGACGTTGTCGGTCTCCAGGTTGAGCGCCATCCCGTACAAATCGCCGGGAAAGGCCAACAACTCACCGGCCATGCACTTCTCGAGACCATAGACGCGCGCGATACCGTCGCCCACCGAAATGACGGTGCCGGTTTCGGCGAGTTCAACCGAGGCGTCGAACCCCTCGATTTGTTTCTGAATGATCTGACTGATTTCTTCGGCGCGAATCTGCATGGATTGCCCCCTTGATCCTTCAGCTGGTTCTTCAGAGAGTATCAACTCGTAATCAACGTATTCCTTAAGTTGCGAAGCTGGTTGCTGACACTGCCGTCCATGAGGACGCCGCCCACGCGGCAGACCAGCCCGCCAATCAGTTTTTCATCCGTCTCCACTTCCATGAGCACTTCGCTGCCGGTGATCTCGGAGAGTTTTTCACGCAGCCTCTCGGCGGCCTCGGCATCCAGGTCGTACGCCGTGGTCACATGGGCGCGAACACGGCCGCGCCTCTCATCCGCAAGCTGCTGGTAGCTATGCGCCATGTCGGATAATTCGCCGATTCGGTCTTTCTCGGCCACCACGCGCACGAAATTCCGCAACAACTCGCTCGCGCCCGATGCGGTCATGATTTCGTCCAGTATCTTCACCCGCTCGCTTCGCGCGAAACGCGGGTTGAGCAAAACGCGCCGCAACTCCTGGTTTCCCTGAAATTGATTCGCTATCTCCACCAGCGCCTCTCCGGTCTCATCCAGGGTGCCTCTGCTCTCGGCGATATCCACCAATGCCCGCGCGTAGCGGCGCGGCGCCTCGCCACCAGTCACCGTGAACCTCCGTTTCTATCGTCGATGTTGGCGAGATAGTTCTCGACGAACCTTTCCTGATCCGCCTCGCCCAGTTCTTTTTTGAGCATCTCCTCGGCCAGGTTCACCGCCAGACTCGCCGCATGGCTTTGAAGCTCCGCGCGCGCCTTCGACGCCTCGAGTTCGATGGTCGTCTTCGTTTGCTCGAGCAGGCGCCGCGCCTGGTTTTCTTGTTCTTCTTCGAGTCTTTCCCGCATCGCGTCGCGCTCTTTCGCGCCCTGCTCACGCACGCGGACGAGTTCGGCCTCCAGGTCGGCTACCTTCGCTCTTTGCTCGGCAAGCTGTTTTTCCGCCTCCTCGCGGGCCGCCTGGGATTCTTCGAGCGCCTTGCGGACCCCTTCCCTCCTGTCTTTCAGGAAGTTCTTGATGGGGTTGAACGCGACCTTGTAGAGAATACCCACGACGATGAGTGTGTTGACGAGCTTGAAGAGCTCCTCGGTAAAACTGAACGCCTTGGCGTGCGCGCCGGCATCCGCGGCCAGAACCCATTCTGCGGAAAGTAGGGCCGCCCCAAAAATCAGAAGGCCAAAAAGGTTGCTATATTTTTTTTCTGAAAACACGGCTCTTCACATCCTCTATGCGATGCTGCGGCCGGCAAGCCTGGTGGCGATTTCACACGCCAACCGGCCGGCGCCGCTTTCGAGTTCGGAAGCCGCCTGTTTCGCCTGCGCAGCGATGGACTGGCGCGTCTCCTCGACCTCACGGCTTGTTCTCTCGCGAATCTCATCGAGGCGCTTGCGGGTCGCTTCGGTCATCTCCTGTTGGAGCGCGATGAGGGCTTCTGTGTTCTCACGCTGAATTTCCGCCAGTGCATCCTCGTACTGGCTGATGTAGCCCGCCGCCTCGCTTCGGTCGCGCTTGGCGGTTTCGAGGTCGCCGGTAACCTGCGCGTCGCGCGATTCCATGTGGCTCAACAAGGGTTTAATCAGAATCTTGTTGAGGACGACCAGCAAGATCAGAAAATTGGTCCACTGAATCAGGATGACGACCGGGTTGATGACGAGAGCGCCGCTTCCCACGTTGAAGCTCGCGAGCCAAGCGCCGAAGCCGCTTTGTGGGGTGCTCGCCGCCCAGGAGATGGACGGCGCGACCAACAGCATGAGAATCGACGTCAAACCGAACGCCAATCGTTTCAAACGAAAAAGGCGGATCATCATTCCCTCTGCCATCATGCCCCCTATAGGGCACAAACCCATCCCCAGGAGGTTCAGGCGCTTCCACGAAAACCGTCGGGGAATGGCATATGAATTCGTCTGGTTTTCAGGGACATGGTTTGATTTCCAGCCCCGAAAAACGCTTAAAACTACCCGCAGCCATAACCGAAGTCAAGCCCTTGAGAGAATTTTTCTAACTTCCTGGATTCTAAATGTTTGGTCTTTTGTTTTCAGTGTGCTGCACCTCCTCGCGCGGGGGGAATTATGCTATTTTCCAGGGGATCTGAAAACTTTCACGTCGTGGTTCTTATTCACGGAGACAGGCATGAAATTCGTTACGTTTGAAGTCCCCACACCCCTTGGAAACATCTCGCGCGCCGGCGCTCTGGCAGAAGGCTCAGGCGGTCAATTCGCCTTGGACCTCGCCCATGGCTATGCCGCGCTCCTTCAGGAAGAAGGCACGGAGCCGCGCTTTCGTGAATATGCCGACTTCAGGCTTCCCCAGGATATGTGCGAACTTATGGCGGGGGGGGAACCATCTCTTAAGGCCGCCCGGGCAGCGCAGGAACTCATTCTGGCCGATCCCGCCAGGCGCGGACCGGATGGAGAACAACTCGTCTTTTCTCTCAATGAGGCCCGTTTGCGTCCCCCGGTGCCACAGCCCGTCACGTTTCGTGATTTTTTGATCCACGAGGGCCACAAGGCCGCAGGCGCGCGGCGTCGGAACACCACCATCGACCCCGCCTGGTACGAACTGCCCTCCTGCTACAAGGGAAACCGCTTGACCATCATCGGTCCTGAGGATGAACTCAAATGGCCCCACTACTCCGAAAAACTCGATTATGAGCTCGAACTCGCCATGTTCATTGGAAAGCGCGGCAAAGACATTTCGCAGGAAGACGCGATGGATCACGTCTTCGGATTCAGCGTGCTGAATGACTTCAGCGCACGCGACATTCAGATCAACGAGATGAAAAACTGGCTAGGGCCGCACAAGGGCAAGGATTTCGGCACAGCCATAGGTCCGTGCGTCGTTACGGCGGATGAGTTCGACCCTACCGACGCGGTGATGATCGCCCGCGTCAACGGTGAGGAATGGAGCCGGGGCAACGCGGGCGACGCCTACTATTCCTGGAACAAGATGATCGAGTATGCATCCATGGAAGAAGAACTCCTACCGGGCGAGATGTTCGGCTCGGGCACCGTGGCCACGGGCTGCGGGGCGGACCTCGACAGATGGATACAGCCTGGCGACGTCATCGAACTGGAAATCGAGGGTATCGGCGTTTTGAAGAACAAGATTGTGAGAGAGGCCTAGTCCTTAAGCGGCCATTCACTTAATTCCAATTCCCCGTTCCACATGAGTCCGTGCCGGGGGTAGCCGAGCCTGGTCAGAGGCCCGAGGGCGCGGACGCGGACTCCTTCTAGCAAGAGCAAGACCTCGGCGATTCTACTCTCGTATTTCTGAGGGTCGATGCCGTTCGGGTTTCCCCAGGCGGCCAATACAAGGTCCGCGCCTTTAAGACTCTCCTTGATCCACGTATCGTTTTCCCTGCCCACCATCACCCGGTATGGATGGACATTCAACTCCTCGGGATAAGGGGAGCGAAGCGCGAAGAGGTTCACGTACCTGATGTGTCCGAATCGGTTTTTACGCGCCCATGCCTCCACTTTCCCCACGGTGGGGTCGCTTCTCTCGGCAGACGCCGAGGAGGGGTTCTTTAAGACGACGGCGAGCGTTCCGGCGCGTTCGTCTGAAATCCGCACCTCCAGAAAATACCGGTAACACCCGTATTTCCGGGGCGCGCACTCCGTCACCTCTCTCATCTTTTTCGGTGACATGCTTTCCCTTCCCCTGAAAAGAGAAATACAATGCGCGCTCAAGCTACCAAGAGAAAGGACGACCATGCCATACGAAAACGTGCTGTATGAAGTCGATGGGCCACTCGCCCTGATCACCATCAACCGCCCCGAACGACATAATGCCATATCCCTCGCCACGCTGGATGACCTCCACGCCTCCATCGCCGAGGCCGCCGGGGACGAGGCAGTCCGCGCCATCGCCATCACCGGAGCGGGCGAGAAGGCGTTCGCCTCGGGCTCAGATTTAGGGGAAGTCGAACACAGAAACCTCGCGGTCGCCCTCACCCCTCTGGTGCAGGGAGTGGCGGAGCGTCTGGAGAGAACGCCCAAGGCGACGATTGCCGCCATCAACGGCTATTGCATGGGCGGGGGGCTGGAGGTGGCGCTCGGCTGTGACGTGAGGATAGCCACGCCCCAGTCGAAATTCGCCACGCCAGAGGGAAGAATCGGCATTATTCCGGGTGGGGGCGCCACGCAGCGCCTGCCCCGCCTCATCGGGCGCGCCTGGGCGATGGAGATGCTCCTGATGGGAGAAACCATCGACGCTACGCGCGCGCTCGAGGTCGGCCTCATCACCCGGCTTGTCGAGCCTGAGGAACTCATGCCCACCGTCAAGGAGATGGCCGACAAACTCGCGGCTTATGCGCCTTATGTGCCCCAGTTCATGAAGGCCATGGTGCACTACGGCATGGAGGGCAGCATGACGGCGGGACTGGCGCTCGAGAAATTCGCCCAGGGCGCGCTGTGCGAAACCGAGGACAAGGCCGAAGGCCTGCGCGCCTTCCTGGAGAAGAGAAAGCCCGAATGGAAGGGCAGATGAGTTGAGTCTCACAATCGCAGGCGTCCTGGAAACGTGTATCTACGCCGAGGATCTCGAAGCGGCGGAAGCGTTCTACCGCTCCGTCCTGGGGCTGGAGGCGTTCCAGAAAGCGCCCGGCCGCCATGTTTTCTTTTATTGCGGGCCGCATGCGGTCTTCCTCGTATTCAACCCGGCAGCGACCACCAGGCCCGACATGAAGCTCGGCGTGCCGACGCACGGTGCGGCGGGGCCGGGGCATGTGACGTTCTCCATACGCGAGGCCGAGATGACCGCCTGGCGGGAGCATTTGGGTTCCGAGGGAGTAGCTATCGAAAAGGAGGTCGACTGGCCCGGCGGGGGGCGCTCCATCTATTTCAGGGACCCGGCGGGGAACAGCGTGGAACTCGCCTCTGCGCGCATCTGGCGGCTTCCGGAGCCATCATAAATTATAACTCATTGTTAATGCTTTCGTTTTTAGATTGCTCCACCGATTTTATTTATCGAATAACATCGTGAATTTATCTAATTTTATCGATATTTTCATGAATTCGCTCGGCTCCGAACGTGCCGACTCGCGGGGAAATCCTGCCACGCTCCCAGGCTTTCGGCATGATGCCAAATGCGGGGAATTGCGTGGTCAAACGCGAGTGAGGAGCGAGCGTTTGTCTTCGCCGTCGTCATGCACATCGGTTCTGGTCAACCTTGCGGTTGCCACCGGCATGCGCCGGAATGACGGTAATCTCAGCCAAAGGAAGAAGGATCACTCCGTAGGGGCGGGGCCCCGTGCCTGCCCCATGTCTTCGACAATTTCATCTTCACGTTGTGAGGGTGAACACATATAAAAACAGGGCGGGCATGGGGGCCCGCCCCTACGAACCGTATTTAACACCCTCATTCCGGTGTCATTTCCACATCACCCCTCTTGCCCGCTCGCCTTTTGCACCACACCCATCACCGCCGGCCTTGCGCAGCGGAAACCCACCCCGTGGTTCGACTCATGGGGCGCATAGCCTGTGCGAAAGGCGGAGCGCATCAGAAAACGGCTGTTGAACCACGCGCCGCCGCGCAAGACTTTCAGGCTTCCCGCCCCCGGGCCTTTCGGGTTTTTGGGAGGCATCAGTTCATAGAAATTACCCCGGTACCAGTCCGCCACCCATTCCATCGCGTTTCCCGCCATGTCCATCGCGCCGTAGGGGCTCGCGCCCAGCGGCCTGCTGCCCACGCTCCAGGTGGCGAACCCCTTGCTGCAGGAGGGAATCTCACTGCCCATGACGGCCCGCGCGCACGTCGCCCGCTCGTTTCCCCACGGGTAGATGCGCCCATCGCTACCGCGCGCCGCCTTTTTCCACTCCGCCTCGGTGGGCAGGCGCCTGCTCACGCGCGCGCAATAATCGCGCGCCTGAAACCAGGTGACGCCCACCACGGGCTGGCCGGGCTCCTCGAACGAGCCCGCATAGCGCGCCGCCGGCGCGAAGAACTTGCGGAAGCGCCGGTTGGTTACCTCGTATTTGTCGATGTAGAAGGCTTTCAGGAAAATCCTGCGGCGCGGCGTTTCGTTGTCGCCGAAAATGTAGCCACCCGGCGTAGAACCCATCACGAATTCGCCCACAGGCACGAGCAGCAAAGGCGCGCCGTCTGTGCCGGTGATTTGCTTCGGCAGCCCCGCGCCTCGGGCGATGCCCACAAATGCCGCCGTCAAGACGAGCGCGAGGAGAGAGGCAAGCAGAATCGAGTTTTGGGGGTCTCGGCGCATCATGAACGCTCACAAGGCGGTAAGTATCCTCTCCTTTTTATATTATAGACGATGACAGACTTGAAAACGGGGCGCGGAGTTCGATGTGGGATAAGGTACGTCCCGAACAGCCGTAGGGGCGGGGCCCCGTGCCCGCCCGTGTAATATGAGGACGCCACACAGAACGCCACAGGGACAACACGCCATTTTTGTCCCACTCCGGGCGGCGCGAGCAGGACAGACTCAGAGGCCTGTCCCTACGGGTGGATGGTTCTCCTTCGTCATTCCGGCGAATGCCGGAATCCAGGTGGACGAGATACGCATCGGTTCTGTTTTCCAACCTTGAACTGGGGAATCGATTTCAAAGTTGAGCAAGGTTGGTAGAACGCCAGATTTTTGACACAATAGTCCGATACTGGTGATCATAGTGAGTAGAAACGGTTAACTCGAAGGCAGTCTGGGTATGATAGAGCGAATAAAAGCTTACAAGATAGGGCCGGTCAATGAAGCGGATATCCGCTTCGGTGACGTTACAATATTCGTCGGCCCGCAGGCGACCGGAAAAAGTATCTTCTTGCAACTCCTGAAACTACTTGTAGACAAAACCGCAATACACAAGACCATGAAGCGCTTCAGCTTGGCGCAGAGTGGCAATGCGAAAACCTTTTTCGATCTGTATTTCGGCGAAGGGATGGCATCGATCTGGTCGGAGGAGAACAGCAGATTGTTCTTGGGCCAGAAAAGCAAGCCTGCCGATCTAATGGGCTACACACGCTCAAGAGGATCCAATGCTTCGGAAAAACTGTTTTATATACCCGCTCAACGGGTCATGAGCCTTCGCGACGGCATGACCCGTCCGTTTAATGAATATCGGGCAGGCGATCCCTTCGTTCTTCGGGATTTCAGCGAAAAGCTCCACGGCTTCGTGCAAAATGAAATCGGTTTCGATGAAGATGTCTTCCCGCGCCGACAACGCTTGGCGGCGACCCTGCGAGAGCCTTTGGAAAGACATATTTTTGGAGGTTTCGGGCTGCGCACGGATACGTCGGGGCACCAGGGGCGTTTGGTTCTGAATCAGAGTAACGGTCGCAATCTGCCTTATCTCGTATGGTCGGCCGGGCAGCGTGAATTCGTTCCGCTGTTGCTTGGGCTGTACTGGCTTCTACCGCCGCCCAAAGTGTCGACCCGCGACGATATTGAATGGGTTGTGATCGAAGAACCGGAAATGGGGCTGCATCCGAACGGAATCGGCGCGGTTCTCAACCTTGTCATGGAATTGCGGTTGCGCGGATACCGCGTTTGCATCTCCACTCATTCGCCCCATGTCCTCGATGTCGTATGGGCGCTGCGCTTCTTTCAGGAGAATGGCGGAGAAATTAGAGATGTACTGAAGCTTCTCGGCCTTGCTCGCACTGACAAAACACGGGATTTAGCAGGTACTGCTCTCAAGAGCGAGTTCAGAACATATTATTTCAAACGGGACGGCTTAGTTCATGACATATCCGACCTCGATCCCGGATCGGATGATATCGCTGAAGGAGGCTGGGGCGGACTCACCGAATTCTCCGGTAATGTAGGGGACATTGTCGCTGAAGTCGCTAACCGCCTGCCGACCGATGCGTCATGACTTTCAAGAAGGCGGTCGAGGCCGCGCCGCACCCGGTGAATCACGCGTATCGTCCCGGAAAACAGGCCTTGGAGAACAGGCATCGCGAACAAGTGACATGCAACGATTCACGACGGCTGACAGGGAGCATCTATCTGGATTCGGCTTTGGCGCAAGTGCCGGGATATGCCGATAAACCGCGTTGGGATTACGGTCTCGGCTACAAGCCACAGAACGGACGGGAACGGGCGGTTTGGGTAGAAGTACACTCGGCGACGACAAGGGAAGTTTCTGCGGTTCTCAACAAACTGCAGTGGTTGCAGGACTGGTTGAATAGCGAAGCCGAGCAACTCAAGAAGATGACATTTTTCACCAAAGATGACTTTTGTTTCGTGTGGATTGCCAGTTCCAGTATCAAAATTCCCAAGAATTCCCGCCAAGCCCGGCGCCTCAGCCAAAGCGGTATTTCAAGTGTGTTGAAGCATCTTCCGTTGCCTTGATCTGTCAATGCTCGTCGGATTGAGTTTGCCATTGAACGAGGACGACTCTCTTTATGGATTCATCGAACGGCCCGAAAGGACTGTAACCGACACATCGGAAGCTGTTTGTAGATGACAATGCAATGATGGGTATGTCGAAAACTATAAAAACCTAATCCCCTGTACCATTGATGCAGACAATGTGTGCACATTCACTCCAGATATACGCAACGCTGTCATTTCTGAAATGTTCGATCATGGAAAGACCGCGTCAATATCAATTTAACTCTATCAGCGAGGACCCTTTATGTATCCACGAGACAGAAAGCGGTTGGCGAAACGACAAATGGACACACTCATTGGAATCAGTAAGGGGGTCATCGCTGATGGCATTGTGAACCAGAAAGAAGCTGAGTTTCTGCTTAATTGGCTAGAAACCAGCGAATCCGGCGGATATGAGAACCCTATGCTCGAGTCTTTAATAGACAGAATTTACGACATGCTGGAGGACGGGCTTCTAGACGATGAAGAATCACAAGAGCTCTTTGAGGCATTGAAAACCTTCACTGGGGATATTCCAGGGGAGGGGGAGGTCATAATTCCTGCCCTTCCCCTAGATGACCCTCCCCCGCAAGTGATATTCACTGGAAAAGTATTTTTGTTCACAGGAACATTCAATTTAGGCACAAGAACCGAATGTATAGAAATGGTTCAAATGATGGGCGGAGAAAATTCCAAGAACCTGACCCAAAAGGTTGATTACCTTGTGATCGGTTCTTATATGACGACCACTTGGAAGCATGAGAGTTACGGAAACAAAATTGAGAAAGCCGTCGAATATCGGGCCAATTCCAGGAAACCAGCCCTCATTAGCGAAGGTTATTTTATCGAGGCATTTGAGACTATTGGTTTCTGAAGACTCACAAAAACAACACCTGCCCAAGGATCCCCGATTCCGGGGCGCAACGCCTGAGAAACTCGCCAGAGCGTCGATGCGCCCGAATCGTGAGCCTTCAATCCAACCAGAAATTGATGAGAAATTCGAGAATGAGGACACAGGAGAGGATTAGGGGGCTGTAAGTCAACTTTATAATTCCCTTGCAATTCCCCGCCTCGCCTTCTAGGATATTCTGCGTTTGCGCGACCCTGTTCCACGCGCTCTTCAGGCCCCCACACATACAAGGATAACGGCGTGAAAACCGCACTGACTCTCATGATTTCCTTTTGCGTTTTCCTCACCTGCCCGGCGGCGCACGCCGCGCGCGGAGCCGACGGGCGCCTGCGCATCATCTATTGGCAGGCGCCCTCCACCATGAACCCCTATCTATCGGGCGGCACCAAGGAGATAGAGGCCGCATCGCTGGTCCTGGAGCCCCTCGCGCGCTACGACCAGAACGGGAACATGACGCCCTGGCTCGCCGTACAAGTTCCCACGCTGGAAAACGGCGGCGTGGCGGCGGATTTGCGCAGCATCACCTGGAAACTCAAGGGCGGGGTCAAATGGGCGGACGGAACGCCGGTCACGGCGAAGGACGTGGTCTTCACGTGGAAGTACTGCACGCATCCCCAGGGGGGCTGCTCCCAGAGCGAGAAATACAACGACGTGAAGAGCGTGGAAGCCTTGGGCGCGCGAACGGTTCGCGTGACCTTCGGCGTCGCGAAACCCTTTCCCTACGGGCCGTTCGTCGGCGCGCAAGCCCCGATCATCCAGGCCGCGCAGTTCGCCGACTGCCTGGGCGCCAAGGCGCCGCGGTGCACCAACGCCAACTTCAAGCCCGTGGGCACGGGGCCGTTCGTCGTATCTGAATTCCGCCCGAACGACGTCATCTCCTTCGTCGCCAACCGCCACTACCGCGACCCGGCCAAGCCGGCCTTCGCGCGGGTGACCTTCAAGGGCGGGGGCGGCGCGGCGGCGGCGGGCCGCTCGGTCTTGGAGACCGGCGAGTTCGACTACGCCTGGAACCTGCAACTCGCCCCGGACGTACTGGCGAACATGAAAAGAGCGGGCAAGGGGGTGGTCATATCCTCGTTCGGCACGCTGGTCGAGCGCATCATCGTGAACCTCACGAATCCGGATCCCAAACTCGGCAAGGAGCGCTCCACCACCAAGCACCCCCATCCCTTCTTATCGGACATCCGCGTGCGCAAGGCGCTCTCGATGGCCATCGACAGAAAGCTGCTCGTGGAGATCGGCTACGGCGCGGCGGGCAGGCCGACGTGCAACATTCTCCCCGCCCCCGCCATTTATAAGTCCACCGCCAACGATGCGTGTCTCAAACAGGACATCCCCGGCGCGAACAAGCTGCTGGATGCGGCGGGCTGGAAGCGCGGGGCAGGCGGCGTGCGGCGCAAGGGGGGCGTGAAGCTCTCGATTCTCTACCAGACTTCCACCAACGCCGTTCGCCAGGATTTTCAGGCGCTCATCAAGCAGTGGTGGTCCAAGATCGGGGTCGAGACCGAGCTTAGGAACATCAGCGCCTCGGTGTTTTTCGGCGGCGACCCGGGCAGCGGGGACACGTTCCAGAAATTCCGCGCCGACGTGCAGATGTACGCGAATAACTTCGACGGCACGGATCCCGAATCCTACATGGCGAACTGGGCGTGCAAGGAAGCGCCTCGTCCCGCCACCCAGTGGCAGGGCAACAACGTGCCGCGCTACTGCGACGCCGCCTACGACGCGCTCGTCGCCAATATGGCGCGCGCGGGCGCGCTGGGAGAGAGGGCGCGCCTCGCCAAGGCCATGAACGACAAGCTCATGCAGGCCTACGCCCTCATTCCGCTCGTCGACCGCGGCCGCGTATCGGCCCATGCGAAGACGCTGGGCGGCGTCATCCTCAACACCTGGGATTCCGAGCTGTGGAACATCGCCGACTGGCGCCGCGTCAAGTAGGCCCGCGCGCCGCTTAGGGCCACCGGGGCTTACCAACCGATGGGAACCTACACCGTGAGGCGGCTGCTCATCGCCGTTCCCACGCTCATCTTCATCAGCCTCGTCATATTCCTGCTCTTAGACCTCGCGCCGAGCGACCCGACGGCGAACCTCCCCCTCACGATTCCGCCCGAGGTGCGCCAGAAAATCCGCGAGTCCCTAGGACTCGGCGAGCCCATCCACATCCGCTATCTCCTGTGGTGCAAGCAGTTTTTCATCAACGAGCCGCTGAACGTGCTCGACGCCCTGCTCGGCCAATCGGCCGACTCCGGGCGGCTCCGCGTGCTGAGCTGGCAGACGCGCTCCCCGGTCGTGGACTTGATCGTCGAGCGCCTGCCGCAGACCCTGTGGGTCGTGGGGCTCTCCTACGTCATCGGCGTTCTTATCGCGATTCCCATCGGCATCTTCTCGGCCTATCGCCAATACAGCTGGTTCGACCAAATCGGAACTTTCGTCTCCACCGTGGGGTTTTCCGTGCCGACTTTTTTCACCGGCGTGCTGCTGATCGTGGTCTTCTCGGTGGGCCTGGGCTGGTTCCCCTCCATCTACGACACCACGCACCGCGTGACGGACTGGAGCAGCTTTCTCGTCCAGGCGCGGCAGATGGCCATGCCGGTCTTCGTCCTCGCCCTGTACAACGCAGCGCAAATCAGCCGCTTCATGCGCGCCTCCATGCTCGAGAACTTAAGCCAGGACTACGTGCGCACCGCCCGGGGCAAGGGCTTTCACGAGCGGCGGATTCTCTTCGTCCACGTCCTGCGCAACTCGATGATCCCCGTCGTCACCATCATCGCGCTGGGCGTGCCGCAGGTGTTCGGAGGCGCGATCATCACCGAGCAGATATTCAAGGTGAACGGGCTGGGGCAGTTGCTCATCGTCGCCATTCAGGGGGGGGATCTGCCGACCGTGCAGACGCTGACCTTCATCTTCGCGGGGCTGATCGTGGCGTTCAACCTCGTCGCCGACATCCTCTACGGGGTTCTGGACCCCACCATCCGCTATGACTAGCGCAAGGCGCGGGGTATGGGTGCAGTTCCGCACCCACCGGGGAGCGATGATAGGGGCGGGTATTCTGCTCGTCGCAACCCTCGCCGTGCTGTTCGGCCCGCATCTGTGGAGCATCGACCCGCACTTGATCGACATACGCGCGCGCAATCAGGGCCCCGGCCTCGCCCATCCGCTCGGCGCCGACCGCCTGGGCCGCGACACCCTGGCCCGCATGCTCGCGGGGGGACGCGTCTCGCTCGCGGTGGCGGGCGCCGCCATGGGCCTGGCCCTCTCGCTGGGCGCCGTGATCGGCGTGGCGTCCGGCTACTTCAGGCGGCTGGACGGCCCGCTCATGCGGCTGACGGATCTCTTCCTGGCGCTTCCGCTCCTGCCCCTTCTGCTCGTGATCATCGCGCTGTTCCGCGACGCCCTGCGCTCCGCCTTCGGGCCGGAGACCGGCATCTTCATCCTCATCGCCTCGGTCATCGGCGCGACCTCCTGGATGAAGACCGCCCGCATCGTGCGCGGAGAGGTGCTCGCTCTCAAAGAGCGCGAATTCGTCCTCGCCTCGGGCGCGCTCGGAGCGCCCACGAAGCGCATCATCATCCGCCACATCCTGCCGGGCGTCGTCTCGCCCATCATGATCTCCGCAGCCTTGGGCGTTGGCGACGCCATCATCACAGAATCCGCGCTCTCGTTCCTGGGTCTGGGCTTTCCGCCGGATTTCCCCACCTGGGGGAGGCTGCTTTACGATTCGACCGATTACCTCCAGCAATACCCCGAGCGCGTGCTGTGGCCCGGCCTCGCGATTTCGCTCACCGTGCTGAGCATCAACTACGTGGGCGACGGGCTGCGCGATGCGCTCGACCCCCGAGCGCGGGGATGAACGCCGCCGCCTTTGCGCTTCCTTTCGTGCGAGCCGAAATGCGCTTTCATCCTTGCGCCGGAGTGTGACCTCTGGCACGATTCGGTTTCGGCGGGACACACAAAAACATGACGACGCGCCACACGGAAGACTCTCCCCGGCGCCTCAATACAGGAACACCGACATGGCCGAAACCCAAAACGTCACCTTCATCTGCCCTGCGTGCGGAAAAACCGAACTGCCCTTAGGCGCCTCGGATGAGCCGAATGATATCCTCTACATCCAGCTCGCGGAAACCGACGCCTGCGATGAGGCGCAGACCGCGCACTTCGTATACGGCGACTCGTTCACCAAAGGCTTCGGCGGCGTAGTGCGCGACCTGGACGCGGAAGGCGAGGAGCGCGTGCGGTGGGTTCCCCCGAGAGCGGTGGTGGCCTATCACTTCGCGAGAAACGAAGAACGGATCGGCCACGCGGAGCCCATGAACGACTTCTACCCCCAGCCGCTCTACCGCAATCTCTCGAAGGGAGACGGGGTGGAGAACATATACGTCGCCATGGCGTTTTTGCCCCACAACGAGTCCATGACGCCCGAGTTGCGCGCGCAGGGGGAGGCGCTCGCCAAGTCCCTGGGCTAGGGGGCGGCTAATCCCCGCCCAGGAGGCGGTTGTATATCCACGCCATGAGCGTGAAGAAGAAAAAGCCTATCGCGAACCCCCAGGCCGCTCCGATGATCGCGCCCGGGTAGGTGGGGGAAACGCCCGGATAGAAATCTCCTATCATCTTCAGCATCTCCCCGCCCACGCCGAACAGCGCGCCCAAAAGGGCGTAGAGGAAAAACATGGCCCCGTAGATGATTCCGGCGGCCAGGCCGAATTTCACAGCGTCGAGTTTCACGTCGAATCTCCCTGGTGGCATGGAAATGCGCTTCTACATACGCTATTCAATATAAGCCTCAGGAAACATTCCGGCAAAAGCACCCGCGAGCCCCCGGAGGGGGCCGCCCGTTTTCATACCGATGGGCCGCTCGCCCATCCCCATACAAGGAGGTCGATTTGATGAGCGAAGAAACACGTCTCGAGAGAGGACTGAGAACCCGCGCGAGAATCTTCGGCGAAGAAGGCGAGGAGAGGCGCCAGGCTTTCGCGGAGGCGAGTCCCGCGTTCGCGCAGTTCGTCACCGAAGCCGTGTACGGCGATCTCTACGCGCGAGACGGCATCGACGACAAGATGCGCGAAACCGTGATCCTCTCCGTCCTTTGCGCCATGGGCCGGGACAGGGAGTTCGGGTACCACGCCAAGGCGGCGCTTCGCATCGGCATGACGAAAGAAGAAATTCAGGAGATCATCATGGTGTGCGCGATTTACGCGGGCGCTCCCAACGCCGTGGGCGCGACGGATGAGTCGCTGCGCGTGTTCAAGGAGTTCGGCGTCTAGGCGCCGCTAGTCGGGCCCCAGGACGGCCCTGATTTTTTTTGCGAGCGCGGCGGTGATAAGCCTCGCCGCCTCATCGAGCGGGGGCCTCATGCGCGCGCCTGCGGCGAAGGCATGGCCGCCGCCGCCGTACATGCGAGCGACGTCGTGAATCTCCACCCGGCCCTTCGAGCGCAGGCTCACGCGGATACGCCCGTTGTCGAGTTCTGAGAAAAAGGCGATGACCTCGACGGACTCTATCGAGCGGGGAACCGAAATGTATTCCTCCGTCTCGGAGCGCGAGACCCCGAAGCGCTCGAGTTCCTTCGCGCTCAGGGTGAACCAGGCGAGACGCCCCCCGCAGTCTATCGACATCCGGCTCATCAACGCGCCCAGCAACTTTATCGAGCCCGCGCCGCTCGATTCCCAGAAGATCGAGTAGGCCTCCCCGGGGCTCGCGCCGAGTTCGACCAGGCGCGCCGCCCAGTTGAGGGTGCGTCTTGAGGTGTTCGTGAAGCGGAACTGGCCCGTGTCGAAAACGAGGCACGCCATCAGCGCGCGGGTGATGAGCGGGTCGTCGAACGGGTAGCCTTCCTCGTCCAGGTAATCGGCGATCATCTCGCCCACCGCTGCGGCTTGCGCGTCGATGATGGAAGGGCAATCGATATTGTCTTCTTCGTGAATATGGTGATCCACGACGGCCAGGGGAAGGCCGCTGGCCATAAGCGGTTCCTCGAGCCTGCCCAGGCGGCTCGCCTTTCCCGTGTCGAGGATGAGGCACGCATCGAAGCGCTCGGCCCAGTCCTCTTGCGCGAGGAGATCCCCTCTCGAGCGCACCAGACCCTCCGGATCGAAGGACGCGACGAAGACGGGCGCCTTGTCCTCGGTGACGACGGTGGCGTGTTTGCCGATCTCGCGGAGGTAGCGGCTGAGCGCAAGGCACGCGAGAAGGCCGTCGCCGTCGGGCCCGATGTGGGTGAGAAGCAAGAAGCGATTGTGTTGTGCGAGGAAATCTCTTAAGGGCTGAAAGCGGCTCGGGCTTGGCGTTTGCTCCGTACTCATGCTCTCTTTGTACTCATGAGGAAGATTCCAGGCTCACGCGGTGAATCTGTCGTAAAACGTAGCTTCTGATCTCCTTCGCCGAAGGCGCGGAGTCCGCGCGTTCGCCGTTTTCCATCACGCCGGCGAGCAGTTGTTCCACCACGCCGCCGCACGACGCGCAATCCCCATAAGGCTTGTCTATCGGGATGACGCGCTCCGCCCCGCAATCCCGGCAGCGCAGCAGATGCTTCGCGCCCGGGTGCTTGCCGCGCTTGGCGACCGCCTCGCCGTCCACCTCGACGATGTCCATCGAAAAATCGATCGTGGCGGCGGCGCTGACGGCCGTGCCCACGCCGTAGCCGCCGTCCACTACGGGGTTCAGTTCCAAGATTTTCTGCTCGCTCAATCCCCCGCTCACGAATAGTTTCACGTGCGGGAAGCCCGCGCGGTCGAGTTCCCAGCGGATTTCCTCCAAAATCTCGAGCATATTCCCCCGTCTTGAGGCCGGTGTATCCACCCGCACGGCCGAGAGGCGATCGGTCAGCGCGCGCGCCACCTCCAGAGCCTCGAACCTCTCGTCGGCGAACGTGTCCACCAGTGCGACGCGGCCCACCTCCGGCTCGATGACTTCATCGAACGCCTTGGCCGCAGGGACGAGGCCGCCCATGAGGATCACCAGCGCGTGGGGCATCGTGCCCACCGCCGGAATCTCCAGAAGCTCGGCTCCTTTCACGAGAGCGACGCCGTCGCAGCCGCCCACGTAGGCCGCGCGCTCGACCATCGGCGCGATGGCGGGGTGCATCCTCCGCGCGCCGAAGCTCACGAGCTGCCTGCCCTCAGCCGCGATGCGGCACCGCGCCGCCTTGGTGGCGACCCCGCTCGCCTGGCACATCAGCCCCAGGATGGGGGTCTCCAGCCTGCAAAAATCGTTATATGTTCCTATAATTTCCAGAACGGGTTGGGAAGGAGCGAAGACCGTCCCCTCGGGCACGGCGCGAACGCTTACGGGGAATCCTTCCAGGAGGCGCAGAATTTCCTCAAGACCTAAGAACACGCCCCAGCCGCTCGGGAGTGATTTGGCCGCGAATTCCGCGCGCACGTTTTTTCTGATGCCTTTGGCTTCGAGAATCTGGAGGGTCCGCTCGAAATAGACGTCCGTCACCTTGCCGGAGCGGATGTCGTCAAAATCGGAGGTGAACAGACTCAAAAGAGGATTCCGCCAGAAAAACCCGCTATTCGGCGGGCGCCGTCTCGGCGGGGGTTTCGGGCCGCGTGTCCGCTTCCTGGTTCCTGAGGCCGAACAGCTTGCCCCAGGGCCTGGGGCCGGTGTAGTTCACCTCTTTTTCCCAGACGTCGTAGAGGCGCTCTTTCTCATAGACGAGATCTTCGCGGAAATAGCCGGTCGTCTCGTACTGGTGGGTGTGGACGATGGATTTGGGCGTCGTGGGGCACGCCTCCACGCAAAGCCCGCAATACATGCACCGCATGTAGTCGATGTAGAACTCCTTGGCGTACATCTCGCGGCCCTTGCCCGCCGTGACGATGGTGATGCAGTCGACCGGACAGGCCTTCTCGCAGTTCAGACAGCCGATGCAAAGCTCCTCGCCCGTCTTGAAATCGCGCGTCAAGCCCAAAAAGCCCCTATAACGCTCGGGCGGCTCCCAGCGCTCCGTCGGGTATTGAAGCGTGACGGGCTTTTTGAACATGTGCCGCAGCGTGGCGGACATGCCCTTCACGATATCCCAGAGAAAAAACTTCTGAAGCCCCCTGGTGAACTCCATTTCCCTCTCCTCGCCTTGAACTCTAGGAAGCCGCCGCTGCCTGTTTCCTGGCCTCTTCCTGGGCTTCGAGATATTTCTCGGCCGCCACCGCCGCCGTCGTCGCATCGCCCGATGCGTTGGTGATCTGGCGAATCAACTGGCTCCTGCAGTCACCGGCCACGAACAGGCCCGGAACGTTCGTCTCCATGTTCTGGTCCGTGAGGATGAAGCCGACGTCGTCTTTTTCTACGTGATCTTTTATCAAATCCGTGTTCGGAATAAAACCGATAAAGACGAACAGGCCCGTGGCGTCGAGTTCTTGCGTCTCGCCGGTCTTCACGTTCCTGATGCGCAGCTTCTTCATCTCCCGCTCGTCGCCCACGACTTCTTCGGCCACGTAATCGGTGATGATCTCGATTTTCGGGTTATCGCGAATCCTGTCCATCAACACCGCATGGGCGCGAAACTGATCGCGGCGGTGGATGATGTAGACCTTCGTGCCGTATTTCGTGAGGAACTGGCCTTCCTCCACGGCGCTGTTCCCGCCGCCCACGACGGTGATGACCTCATCCTGGAAGAACGCGCCGTCGCACAGCGCGCAGTAGCTCACGCCCTTGCCGGCATATTTCTCCTCGCCCGGAATACCGAGCTTTCTCGGATAGCCGCCGGGGGTGTAGATCACCGCGCCGCAGCGGCGCTCGCCCATGTCGGTGACGACGACGAAATCATCCCCGTCTTTTCTCACTTCCGAGACGTCTTCCATCTCGATCTTGAGGCCGAATTTCATGGCGTGATCGGTGAACTTGGCCGCCAGCTCCTGGCCGCCGACCAGCTCGAAGCCCGGGTAGTCCTCCACGTGTTCGGTGTTGAGAATCTCACCGCCGGGCGCGAGCTTTTCATAGCAGACCACGTTCAGCTTCGAACGCGCCGTATAAAGGCCCGCCGTCAGCCCGGCCGGTCCCGCCCCGATGATGATGATTTCGAAATCCCGCTCAGCCAAAACGAATCTCCAGACACTAAGGAAAAAGGATTATATACAATGTTGCTCCAAATGACTAACCGATCACACCGGTATACGCCTCGTCTATGGTCATTCTGTTTTGAAGAAGCGGCAGAAGGAAACCACGCGCCTCTCGCGCATATGCTTTGCCTTTTTGAGGTGTGGCGAAATAGATGCTGGCATGTCCGGGATTGTCTTCCGTGGCAGTATCAAAAACAAAAAACGCCCTTTCGTTTCCCAGAAAAAGCTGACGAATTGCCAGAGTCTTTAATCTTGACACGCCTTCACTTTTCCAAAGTTTCTTCTTTTTAGACAATCTTGTCTGTATGGCTTTTTCCACGAATACCTTCGAAACATACTTTATTCTATGAACAGAAAAACCATCTGCAAGAAGTTCATTCACGGATATTGCTCTTTTAACTACTTTCCCTTCATCGTTTATATGTTGTGGGTTGAACATTTCGCGAATCAGATATTCCTCGTCTTCAACGATTCCGGGAGAAATCCCAGGCGCGGCGCTTTTCGACTCATTAAGGTGCAAGCTTGGGGACTGCAACGTCTTGTCAGTCTTTGAACAATGCTAGAATTTCACCGGGAAAATCATCTGATACGAGAGCATCCTCTGCATAAATTTTGTTTCCCGTTTTTCCACACGCAAAGTAGGAGTAAGAGCCTGTCCCATAAAATCCCAGATCCACGTGGACGCCATCATGATCCCACAAAAAATTCACCTCGCCGTCATCGGCCAGCCCTATATTTGGCATGGGAATCGAGTCCAGCGGCAGCTTGCGGATGAAAATTTCCGCATCCCTGAATGCTTGGACAGAAGGCCACGTTGCATCGGGCCAGCGCTCTTCCACTGAAGTTTTTTCAAACTCCTTCAATTGCGCAAGCAGGTCCCGATTCAATTTACCGATCCGACTCGGGCGGACAGCGGTTTGTGGTTGAGAAGCCATCACGTACTCCCATGCGCTTCATCGCCATAGATGCGCTCTCCAAGAGAGCGATTACACTCTATCAACAATCCACCGCGAAGAAAACAGGCCCCGGCATTGCTTGTTGTCCGCTCGTTTCCCCGAACTCAACCCGCGCCCCTATTCCACAGGTTCCAGGACAAATGCGCCGAACTCCTTGGCAAGGCGCATCTTTTTTCCGTCGTGCTCGAAAACGGCGCCTTCGGGGGTATCCTCATCCACCGGAACGTACTCACCGCAAACCGGGCATGAAACCATCTGCACGATACTGAGAACCTCAGCCCCTTCCGCCCGGCCCAGGCGGAACTTGACCCCCGCACAATTCTCGCAATCGATCAGGTCGCGCATTTTCGCATCCCACGGGATGGGTATCTCCCGCCCTCACCCGGGACAGGGAAGCGTTCTCAGCTTGTTCACGCGGCGAGCCCCAGCAGCGCCTCAAGCTTCGCCCTATCGAAGCCGACCACCTTCTCCTCGCCGATGAAAATCACGGGCGTCGCCCGCATGCTCGCCCTCTGGAACAACTCCTCCAGGGCTTCTTCGTCCTGATCCACGAGTTTATCCGTATACGCCACGCCATGATGGGAAAGAAACTCTTTCACCGCCTTGCACGGCGCTCAGAACGTGGAGGAATAAACGGTCACCTCTTTCGACATCTGCAATCTCCCTTGAAATCAGCATGAGCCGCCCCGGCGGCAGGGGCGTCGCTCATTTTATCTCAAATGCAACTCTACGCTATCTGGGCGTGTTCACCCGCTCGAGCAGGGCGGCCAACTCTTTTACCCGGATAGAATCGAGCCTCGATACGGCGTCCACGATCTCCGCCCGCAAGGAGGCGTCCGTGTGGGCCTCGCTCAGGGCCTCGAATTTCTCGTTCACCGTCGCCCAGCTCATCGGGGTGGAGAAATGCCCCTCCCAGGTGGGCTTGTCCAGCTTGTGGACGGTGCCGTCTTTTAACGTGATGGTGATCAGCACGGGCGATTGCGCGGGGTACCTGGCCGTCATCTCATCGGAATTGGTGGTGCGCACTTTCTTTAACAGCGTCTGCACGTCGTCTGAGCGGATTCTTTCCTCTTCGTACTGGGCGGGCAGGACCTGCTCGTCGATGATGGCCGCCGAGAGCACGTAGGGCAGGCTGTGGTCCGCCGTCTCCTTGTTCAGCACGTGCTCGCGCGCGCCCGCCTTGCCCTCGCCCATGATGAAATAGGCGCGCTCATAAATTCCGATTTCGACCTCCTCGATATCCTCGGGACTGAAGCCGTGTTCGCGCTTCATGTCGATGACGCCCTCGATGGCCGTCTGGGAGTGAAGCCCCGCGTTGTAGCGCTTCACGCTGATCTCGAGCATCTTGCGAAGGCCCGTATCCGACCAGTCGACCTCGAATTCTCCCGTCACGGACTCGAAAACGCCCAGGGGGCCTTCGATCAGCCGGAGCGGCCCCGTCACCCCGCGCATGGCCAGAAACGTCGAGTGCACCCCGCTGTGCCCGCCGGCCGCATAGGCGAAACCCTTCCAGTGGGAAAGCTCGCCCGTGCGCGTGATGAGCAGGGGGTTCTGGCGCACGCCGCTGAGCGCGATGGCGTTGGCCGTCCTCTCGGCGTCCAGCCCCAGAGCGCGCGAGGCGCCCGCCGCCACGGCGTAAGCGCCCGCCATTGGCTGATCGAACCCTCTTTTCTCATAAGGCGCGCTGTCGCACAGGCGGCACTGCACCTCATACGCCAGGGCGAGGGCCGTCATGAACTCCGCTCCGCTCGCGTCCGCGTATTCGGCCGCCGCCATCACGCTGCCCGCGTTGTCGCTCGGGTGCGAGGTGGCGAGTTTCCCCATGAAGCCGTCGTTGAAATCGAGATAGCGGATCAGCGAGGTGTTGTAGAACGCCGCGGCGTCGGGCGCGCTCTTGCCGCCGCCGATGAGCGTGCAATGCGCCGCTCCGCCGAAATCATCCGCCTGTTCGCGCAGGAAGCGAACCGGGCCTTCGCCCAGAGAACCGATGGCGCAGCCGATGGTGTCGACCATGAGCATTTTTATCTGCCCGCGCATCTCGTCCGAGAGATCATCGAAACTGCTGTTCGCGGCGAACGCCGCAATCCGTTCCACAATCGTCATTGTCTTGCTCCTTCGTCGAATCGAATTTGAGAGGGGAATCTTATCGCCCGGCCCGTCGCGCCGTCCCTTCGAAGGGAAACGAGCGCGGGCTAGCCGCCGTTCAGCTTTCTGTACGCTTTCTGCATGATGAGCGCGTCGTATTCGAGCGCCGGACTCTCGCACACCACCCGGCCTTCGGCGCCGAAATCGATGAGCGCGCGGAAGAGGTCCTTGTAATTCATGTCCGACTCGTCGAGTTCCAGGTGATGCGCCTCGCCCTTGTCCGAATACGCGATGCCCGAGAGGTGAATGTGCAGGGTTTTGAGAACGTCATCGCCCATCCTGTTCTTCAATAGTTCGAGTTGGGCGCCGAACTCATCGTAGGTGTTGTGCGCCCCCGCCGAGCGCGCGTGAATGTGCGCAAAATCTATCGTGAAGCCGACGTTCTTGCCCCTGAGCGCGCCGCCCATATCGGCGATTTCCTCGAGCGAGCCGAACTGCGTGCCCTTGCCCGTCGTCTCGGGGTCGAGACGAACCGCACAGCCCTCATCCTCCAGGATGTCGGCGAGCTCTCCTATCTGGTTCTGGATGAAGTCGTAGACCTCTTTCGGATCTCGTTTCTGGTAAAACCCGGGGTGGAAACACGCCCCGTCGCCGCCGCACTTCGCCAGGGCGCGCGCGGTGTCCAGCACGCGCTTACGGCTCGCCGCCACCTTTTCTTCTTCGAGCGAATAGAGGTTCACGTAATAGGGCCCGTGCGCGGTGATGTGAACGCCCGTCTCCGCCTGGGCGGCCCTTACCTCCTCGCAGGTCTCCTCCCTGATGCGCACGCCGTGGACGAACTCCATCTCGTAGACGCCAAGGCCCAGTTCATGAAGCCTGCGCACCGCCGCCGGGTGGGTCTGCGGCTTGGCCGAATGCGGAACCCCGCCCGTGCCGAAAAAAATCCGGTCCGTTCGCTTGGGCTTCGCGTTCACGCTCAAGGGGCCGTCATAGGTTCTGCCTTTTGGTTTTTCCTTGGGAACCCCCGGCGCCCAGCCGCGAACGTCCGCTTTCGGCTTCGCCGCTTTTTTGGGGGCCGGTTTCTTTTTGGCCGCGGCTTTCGGGGCCGCCTCTTTCTTTTCCGGCACGCTCATCCTCAGAAGATGTATCGCGCAAATGCGCTGTTTTTTTAGTGGACCGCTCTTTCAGGCGGTCGATGGCCCACTCTAGCAGATATGCGCGCATGCTGCGAGAAACCTCCCCTGAATTCAGGCCGCCGGCGCATCCCGGGGCGGCTCGCTCAGCCACTCGCCCATCTGGGCGAGAATCTCCCGTTTGCCCAGCCCCGTGTTCGCGCTGCAAAGGATCGGGCCGGACCAGCGGCCGTACAACCCGCCTCCGTCCACCATGGTTTTCACGAGCGCGTCCATAACGCCGCGCCGCTCGTTTTGTTTCAGTTTATCCGCCTTGGTGAGCGCCAGACAGGCAGGCAGGTTCACCGCCGCGAGCCATTCGAGCAGGTGCAAGTCCATCTCCCGCGCACCCCGGCGCGAATCGATGAGCACCACCACGCCCTGTAGCGTTTCCCGCTCTTGGAGATACGTCTCGATCATGGGCCGCCAGCGGGCCCTTTCTGCAAGCGGCACCCTCGCGTAGCCGTAGCCCGGCAAATCCACGAGGTTGAAGCGCTCGTCCACACTGAAGAAATTGACGAGCTGCGTCTTGCCCGGCGTCGCGCTGGTCTTGGCCAGATTCTTGCGGTTGGTCAGGAAATTGATGAGCGCGGATTTACCGACGTTGCTCCTGCCCGCAAAAGCAACCTCGGGAAGCTCCGCTCGCGGCCAGCCTCCACGATCGGCCGCGCTTTTGATGAACCGGGCGTTTAGGATTCTCATGGCCGGGGCGTCAGGACGAATCCCCTGCCGGGGGAGCGAAGGTGTGAACCACGAGACCCGTGCGTATCTTGGGATAGAAATAGGTGGACTTGTGCGGCATTTTCCCGCCCGCCTTGGCGATCTCGCACACCGACTCAAGGGGCGTAGGATTCAGCAAAACGGCCACCGCGCACTCTCCGCTCCGGGCGCAGGAGAGCGCCATTTCCGGATCGGGCGTGAAGGCGATATCCCCTTCCTCGTGAGAGGCCTGGAACGCGCCGTCCACGATGTCCGCATGGAGGCGGCTCACATCGAGTGCGGCGACGGCTTCTTCCACGGAGGCGGCCTCGGCATGATGCCTGCCGATGAGATAGCGGACGTTCGCGCCGCCGTCGTACAGGCAAAATACGCCGGCCCCGCCGTTGGCTCCGGATAACGCCGACAGCCGCTCCGCCACCCGACTACCGGCGCCCGCCTCGGGCGCCGCATCTTCCAGGATATCGTATTTCCCGGCCAGCGCGGCGAGAGCCTCTTCGGTCGTGGCGGATACCTTCTTGAGCAGCCTGTAGGTGGGCAGAATCACCATACCCGGGTCCGCGATGTTGGCCAGGCACATGAGCGTGTAATCCGCCTCGCTTCCCTCGGGAGCGCCCCCCGCGCGAGCGGCGTCTCTCAAGTCCAGGGACGTCTCATAGCGGTGGTGGCCGTCGGCGATGAACGCCTCCCTGTCCCTGAGCGATTCCTGCGCGAGCGCGATGACTTGCCTGTCGTCGCACCGCCACAGGGTATGGCGCACGCCGTCGTCCTCGAAATCGGCGATGGGCGCGCCCTTATCCGCGCTCTTGAGGGCGTTGTTCGCCGTTTCCCGAGGGTCGTCGTAAAAGCTGAAAATAGGCCCCAGATGCGCGCCGCTCCTCCCCCACAGGTCGAAAAGGTAGCCCTTGGGCTTGGGGAAGGTCTGCTCGTGGGGATGGATTTCGCCCGCGCCGTAGGGTTCGAGCTTCACCGCCGCAAAAAACGCATTCCTCTCCAGGCTCGTTCCGTCGGGCAGCGCGAAGCGCTGGCGGTAGGGATAGAGCGCAGGCGTATCGTCCAGGGTCATTCGCCCACTACCGCGCCACTCTTTCAGATACTCGACGGCGCGGCCCACGCGGCCCGCGTCTCCATCCTCATTCTCTAAGGTTTCGCCCTGAATCAGCCGCACGATGTTCAGGGGGTGACGCTCATAAAACGAACGCCTGATCTCGGACGTAAAAACGTCATACGGCGGAGAGGAGACCTCTCCCATTTCATCCGGTTTGATATTCGAATACCTCAGCGCGCGGAACGCCCGGACCTGAACCACGAAAAACCTCCCTTTCGAGTAAGCGATGAATCCAGCGGCGAGGGGGATATTAAAGTCGCCCGAGTGGGCTGTCAAAACACGATCGGGCAAATGCGCCGGATTTGAAGACCTCTCTCCCGTTCCGGCTCTTCGGGCGAGCGAGTTGACCCCGGCGGGCGGGTGCTCTAGTTTCCTCAGCATTATCCACGTGGCCGGATGGGCCGGGATTTGAAGTCGTGAACGAGGGAAATGCGAATGGAAACGAAATTCGGCATCGGTTTCGGCATGCACCCCGAGCGCATCTTCAGCCCAAAGGAAATGTATGCGTTCGCAGAAAGCGCCGAAGCCCTGGGCTATGACTCCATGTGGATTGGCGATCACGTCTCCTTTCACGGCCACTACACAGAGAGCCTCACCACGCTGGCCGCCTTCGCGGCCCGCACCAGCCGCATCACGCTGGGCGTGGGCGTGTATCTCCTGCCGCTCAGAAGACCCGCCATCGCCGCCAAGACCGCGGCCACGGTGGACTATCTCACTGGCGGGGGGCGCTTCGTCTTCGGCGTCGGCGTAGGGGGCGAGGGAAAAACCGAGTTCGAGCTTTGCGGCGTGCCCGTCAAAGAACGCGGCGCGAGGACGGATGAGTCCATCGAAATCGTGCGAAAACTCTGGAGCGGCGAGCCGGTAAGCCACCAAGGGCGCTTCTGGCGCTTTACCGACGCGCGCCAGACGCCTGCCCCGACCACGCCCGGCGGCCCGCCCATCTGGGTGGGCGGACGCAGCGACGCCGCCCGCAAGAGAGCGGCGCTCACATGCCAAGGCTACGTTTCCTATATGTTCTCGGCGCCTCGCTTCGCCAAGGGTCTGGACGACATGAGGCGATGGGCGGAGGAAGCGGGAAGGCCCTTAGACACAGAAGGGGGCGCGTGGACGCCCGCGCACCATGCGTTCATCTACGTTCACGAGGACCCGGAACACGCACTGCGCGAGGGGATAAAGAATCTCTCCAAGCGCTACAACATGGATTTTGACGGCATCGCCCAAAAGTATTTATTCTATGGGCCGCGCGAGCGCTGTCTGGAGCAGATAGCGGAGTTCCAGGAGGCGGGCGCGGCGCACTTCATCTTCAAGCACGCGGGTCCTGCGGATGAGGAGATGGATCAGATGGCGCTGCTCGCGGAAGAGGTGATCCCGGAGGTGAAAAAATGAGCGAGGCGAAAAAAGGAGGCCTCAAATGGCCCGTCTGCACCGTCCTGATACTCGCGCTCGTGGGCGGGATGATCTATTGGGGCTACACCGCATTCGAAGCCGAACAAGCCATGACGCAGGCGAGGATGTCCGCGCCCGCGCAAACGACGGGGGGCGCGGCGACAGTCGCGGGGACACGGCCCGTCGCCTACCGCTCCGCGTTGCCCCTGTATTTTCTGGTGGGTTTCGCCCTCGTCATGACGGCGATTCTGGGCAGCATCATCTACTTCTGGTGGTCGCTCAAGGATTGGGAAGGCGGCAGACGCTACGGCGAGGAGGAAGAAGAAGTCCCGACCCCCGATTCGGATAAGGTTCCCGCGCCGTAAATTTTTTGAGTTTTACGCCTGCTCGATGGCGGAGAGGAACCATTGATTCGGCCCCTCGGGCCGCACCCACGTCCAGTGCTCCGAGAAATTCACCCGCTCCGTGCGGCTGCCCTCGACTATCTCCCCGCTTCTCTCGTCCACCACGTAATCGCAGAGGCTCGCCTCATAGCGCACGGTGATGAAATCGTAGCCCTCTTCGTTCCAGACCTCGACGATCTCCGCCCCTTTGATATCCACGTCATCGAGTTTGTTGATCTTGCCCTCACTCCTGAGCCCCTCGATGTCGCGCTCGACCTCGGTGTAGATCTCCTTGTCCATCAGGTCGCGGACGGGGCCCAAATCGCGCGCCGTCCAGGCGTTCTGGAAGCGGATGAAGTTTTCCTTCACCAGGCCGATGAAGGCTTGTTCCGAAAAAGAAGCGTCTCCCTCGGCCATCTGCCGCAGCGCCGCATCGCTCGCGGAATCACGGCGCGGTCCGCCGCCCGCTTTTCCCGCTGAACGGGCCGCCCCGCCGGCCGTGCCGATATCCGGGCCGCGGTACACGCCCCCCGATCTCTCGTATCTACCCGGCGCTTCATCCCTCTCGCGAGGTTCTTCTTCATACCCGCCCACGCCGTAGGGGTCCGCCTCGGCGTAGCGGTTTCCTGAATAACGCGGCTCGCGGGAAGCGGCGGCGGTGCGGTTGCGGATCATCCGGAAGATGAAGAAGATGATTCCGCCGATCAGGAGAATTTCCAGAATCCCGAAACCACCCCCCATTCCCATGCCGCCCATCCCGCCGAACATCATGCGGCCCAGCATTCCGCCCAGCAAGAACCCGCCGATGCCCGCGAAGAGTCCGCTTCCCAAACCGCCGCCCATGAACGAGCGTCTTTGGAACGGTCTGCGCGAAGAACCGCGCGCTCGGGAACGCGAGCCGAAATTCGAGCGCCTCGAAAAGCTCCTCCGTCCGAAACCGCCGAACCCGCGCGAGCCGCGAAATCCGAAGGAGCGGAAACCGCCGAAACGCCTCGCCTCGGCCTGCTCGATCACCAGGCTTACGCCATCCGGGGTGCGCGCGGGCGCGCCCAGGTGCGCGGGGGCCAGAAACAACAACGCGAACAACAAAGCGATGAGAAAAGACTTCATGGAATACCTCCGAATGCGGCTAGGCCCGAAGAGAAAAAGGGCCATTCCTAGAACCTGGATTATCCCAACAATCGAAACCTAAGTCCATCGAAAAACGCGTGAGCCGCAGTCGGGGCGAGAAACCCCGCAAATCGTTGCTGGCGCATCCGCCCTCTGCTACCATCGGGGCGTCCCGCGAAACGTACTTCGTGAACTCATCCGGGGCCGTGAGGCCTTCGGCCCCTAAACCTAAGGAAGCGCCGATTCCATGAACGAACACAAAAAAATGCCGCTCGAAGGCGTGCGTGTCATCGACATCGGCACCCTGTTCGCCGGCCCCTGGATAGCCACCTACATGGCGGATTTCGGCGCCGAGGTGATCAAGGTCGAGCACCCGCGCGGCGATTCGCTCCGAAACTTCGCCTCCCAGAAAGACGGCGTCTCGCTGTGGTGGAAGCTGGCGAGCCGGAACAAGAAATCCATCACCTGCAACATCTCCTCGCCCGAGGGGCAGGAGATCGTCCGCAAGCTGTGCGAGAACGCCGACGTGTTGGTGGAGAACTTCCGCCCCGGCACGATGGAGAGATGGGGCTTCTCCTGGGAGAGCCTCCACGCCCTGAACCCCAAGCTCATCCTCGCGCGAACGAGTGGCTTCGGGCAAAAGGGGCCCTACGCGCAAAGGCCCGGCTTCGGCACGCTGGCCGAGGCGATGAGCGGGTTCGCGCACATCACGGGCTTTCCCGACGGGCCGCCCACCCTGCCGCCCTTCGCCCTGGCGGACGGCATCAGCGCGCTTTGCGGCACCTACGCCGTGATGATGGCGCTCTACCACCGAGACGTGCACGACGCGCCGGGACAGGAGATAGACATCGCCATCTATGAACCCATCACCTTGGTGCTGGGCCCCCAGCCGCTCGAATACGATCAACTCGGCTACGTCCAGATGCGCACGGGAAACGCCATTCCCTTCGCCGCCCCCAGAAACGCCTACCGCTGCAAGGACGGGCGCTACGTCGTGATTTCGGCTAGCTCGGAGAACATCTTCAAGCGCGTCATGCGCGCCGTGGGGCGTGAGGACTTAGGCGACGACCCCAGGATGATCACCCAGGCGGGCCGGGTCGAGAACATGGCCGAACTCGACGGCGCCATCCAGGCCTGGATAGGCGAGCATACGCTCGATGAGACGATTGATTATTTCGAAAAACACGAATGCGCCCTGGGGCCCATTTACGACGTGGCCCAGTTCATGGCGGACCCCCACGTGCAGGCGCGAGAGACCATCACCACCGTGGAGGATGAGGAACTCGGCCCCATCAAGATGCAAAACGTGATCCCGAGGCTGAACGGCTCGCCGGGCGCCATTCGCTGGGCGGGGCCTCCCATGGGCAAGCACACCGACGAGGTGCTGGAATCAATCGGCTACGACGCGTCGGCCATATCCAGCTTAAGAGACAAGGGCATCGTCTAGCCTCCGCGATGAGAGAACCTCCCGAGCACTGTGTTTTCGTCTTTCACAAGAACTACTACGCCGACATCGGCCAGCATGTGCTACAAGCCGAAAAATACCAGAAGACCCACGCCAGGCTGAGAGACGCCGGGCTGCCCGATGCCGCTTTTATCGAGCCGCACATGGCGGCGGAAGAAGAACTCGCCCTCGTCCACACCCCCGAATATCTGGCGGACCTGCGCTCCGGCCGTCACACCGAGCGCACGATGCCGAGCGAGCTTCCCATCAGCAAGGAGATCGTGGACGCGGGCTTTCTGGCGACGGGCGGCACCATCCTCGCCGCGCGCGAAGCGCTCAAAAGAGGCCGCGCCTTGAACCTCACCGGGGGGTTCCACCACGCATTCGCCGATCAGGCCGAGGGTTTTTGCTACGTGAACGATCTGGCGGTCGCCGTGCGTGTTCTTCAAAAAGAGGGCGCCATCAAAAAAGCCGCCGTTATCGACTGCGACTTGCACCAGGGAAACGGCACCGCCGTCATCTTCCGGCGCGAGGAGACGGTGTTCACGTTCTCCATCCATCAGGAGAACATCTATCCGCGCAAGAAAAGGAGCGACATAGACGTCGGCTTGTATGATCTCGCCACCGAAGATGAATACCTGCCGCATCTGGAAAAACACATCCCGAAGATACTCGACGAACACAAACCAGACCTCGTGATGTATCAGGCGGGAGCGGACCCTTACGCGGGGGATCAACTCGGAACGCTCAATCTCTCGAAAGAAGGCCTCAAGCGGCGCGATGCGTATGTTCTGGGAGAATGCCGCGCACGCGGGATTCCAATCGCCGGGACCCTCGGGGGCGGATACGCCTTGAATCCTATGGACACGGTGGAGGTTCACTTTCAGACGGCGATGTCTTTTTGGGAAGTTTGAGTTCCCTCTTCGCCCAGAGCGCGGGCGGTGTGTATACTCTCCCGGTTTTCCGGGATTGGTTCTTCGTCATGATTCATCAGAGCAAGGAAGCGTATGCCCAAGTCCCCTGAAAGCGGCCCCGCGAAAAAGCCCAAATTCTACTACGGCTGGCTCATCGTCTGGCTTTCTTTCGCCACGCTGGGGTTCCACGTCGTCACGCGGTTTTCCTTCGGCATCTTCCAGGTCCCCCTGCTCGAGGAGTTCGGCTGGAGCCGGGGCCTCCTGAGCGGGGCGTTCTCGCTATCGATGGCCACGTACGCCTTCGGCGCTCCGTTCGCAGGCTCTCTCCTGGAGAAAAAAGGCCCGCGCGCCATCATGCCCTGGGGTTCGGTGATACTAGGCCTGACGTTCATCGCGTGCTTCTTCGTGTCATCGCTCTGGCACCTCTACGTCCTGTTCGGCCTGTTCGCAGGCTTCGGCCTCGCGCTGAGCGGCTTTTCCACGCACAGCGCCATCATGCCGCGCTGGTTCGTCAGGAACCGAGGCCGCGCCACGGGTATCGCGCTCTCGGGCATCGGAATCGGCATCCTCATCTTGGCGCCCTTGATCGAGCGGCTCATCGCGTCGGTGGGCTGGCGCTACACCTACATGATCTTTGGGCTGGCCGTGCTGTGCGTCGTCGCGCCCGCAGGCTTCCTCCTCATGCGCGACGTACCCGAGGACGTGGGCCAGGGGCCGGACGGCAACCCGCCGCGCACGCCCGAGGAGATGGCGAGAGCGGGCGTCGGCCACGGCGGCGAGGGCAAGGGCGTGCGGGAGGTCTTCTCGGTCGTTAAGCGCGACGTGCGCTTTTGGTGCCTCATCCTGATGGTCTTCGCCATCGGGCTCAACAACAACACCATCATGAGCCAGCTACAGCTCTATCTCGTGGACGTGGGATACGGCACCGCCCTTGCGGCGATCATCTTAGGCTCCGTCGGCTTCATCCGAACATTCGGCAGCATCGCCGGCGGATGGGTGGGGGACATCATCGGGCGAGGGCGCGGGGTGGCTCTTTCCGGAGTGGTGGTGGCGGCGGGCCTCACGCTCCTGATCCTCATTCCCTATTTCGGCGGAGGCATCCTACCGGGCTATGCGTTCGCGCTGGTGTACGGCGTCGGCATCGGCGCCATGAGCGCGTGCTATTCCGCCCTGGCGGGGGATTGCTTCGGGGGCCGCACCTATGGCGTCATCATCGGCTTCATGGAGATCTGCTACGGCCTGGGAGGCGTCGTCGGCGCTCCATTCGCAGGCTTCATGTACGATTACACGCAAAGCTACTTCGTTCCGTTCACCACCATCATCGTCTTCATGTTCCTCTCGATAGCGCTTGCGCTCTGGCTGCAGGGTTACATGCGGAAACACGGCCTGGAGCCGAGGTAGGGGAGAAGTTTGAGGGTTTGTAGGGTCAAGGGGGTATGTGTTGGCTCAAGCCAAGCAACAAAGCCTAAGATTCTTGACTTGCCTTTGGTAAAAAGGGAGAAAAGCGGGGTTCGTTGATCATTAGCCCACGAAGACTCTGCCACTTGTCTGGTGAGGCGATATCGGATTCTCCGACCTTAAAATAACTAACGAATATCTTATCGTCATAAAATACAGACCAACAGCCATACTCCCCAGTCGCCAACACCTTTACTAACCACGCCGACTCCATAGGAGCATTGGGGCCATTGAGGCCAAGTGGGTGCACCTCGAAGTTCTCGTTCTTGAAAAACTTTAACTTTTGGGAAATGGAATTTTCTTCAACCAACTCAAGTTCATCATCCAAATCGAATAAGGTGTCTTGATACAAGTCGTAATCCCGCTTTGCGCTTTTTAATTGATATAAGAGGAGCGTATCTTTGTACCGGGATACGTATTCCTCAATCTCTTCCAATCTTTTCTCGGTAGAAATGCATTCACCTGTAAATCTCCAAGGCTTGTTGCTGACGGAGTTGAGAGCGCACCAGATTTGAATGTCGCGATAGCGTTTTTCTATTTCAATATCATTAGTGCCTGCAAGCCCATCTTCATACAAAACGTAATTTTTGGTACCGACACCGTCGAATGCGCTATACTCCCAATAATTCTGCGCCATGCCTTTGAGGCGAACCAAAGCATTTTCTTTTGAAAGCCTCTGGATTTCCTCCACCTCCATTACAATCTGATCGGTCAGTTCGACAAATCGATCGGGGTTTCGCCGGATCAACTCGTTCGCTAGTTCACGACAAAGAACGCTAAAATAACCTATCTCGGCCTCTTCTCTTGCACTTCTTATCCGACTTATTTCATCCTCATGCTCAGCCTTTTGCGCGCGGTTCACCAACATCCTCCATAAGCCACAAACAAGGCCCCCTGTAAGAAGTCCAAACAGAAACCACATCTTTGCGCTCCTTTATTGCGGTCAATAATCACTCTAACAATTCGAGTTAGAAACCGGCCCACCGAGTGGAGAGAAAAACTCCACCGATAGGCCCAATATTTCCTGTGGAGAGTGTGAAAATGCGTGATTCCGGTCGAGCGAGCACTTCTGTGTTAAATCCCTTTCCATAATTTTTTGACTTCATACTCGCTGGTATTCAGGATGAGAGATATTTCGTAATAAGTTTTTCCCTCCCCTTTCAACTGTCCAATGATTTTCCTTCTTATAGACAAAGTGCTCTCATAACAATCTTGTGTATCGTCTTGCCCTTCTACAATTGCTTCGGCGAAAAGATGAGAAGGAGTCTGAAAATACGCGAGAGTTGCAATGCTACGTGGCTCAACCCCTCCATAGTACCCTAATAAAATGTTCAGAAGGCGCAATAAACAAAGCGTAAACTCGATTTCGTTATAAGGATGCTTCAACGCGATGAGAGAGCGCTCGCTCCAATACACTAACCTTTCTTTGTGGGTCGTGTTTGACTCAACTTGTTGAATCTTTCGAATAATTTTCTTCATTGCCTTTCTGTACCATTCTTTCCTGCTTTTTTTAGAATGCGCTTGTCCAGCTATATGCCAGGCTCGCCCTCCCAGAAACGAGCGAATCGTCTCTTCAAAAAGCATTTCAATTCCTTCATTCATCGCATGTTTCCCTTTAACTCAACATGTAGTTGAAATAATCTGGTATGCGCCGCAAACACGGTCTGGAGCCGAGGTAGGGGCCGCTATTTCAGGTTCTCGAGATACCTTTTCACCTTGTATTGCGTGGAGAGTTCCAAAAGGACTTTGCGCATCGCCTCTCTTTTGTTGCGCGCGCCCATTTCTTCGGTAATTTTCTCTTTCACCTCATCGAAGCCGAGTTGTTTGCCTTTTTCCATTTTCGCGGTTTTCACGACGTGCCAGCCGTAAACGCTCTTCACCACGCCGCTGTGCGCGCCCGCTTTGAGTGAAAACGCCGTCTGCTCGATAATCTCGGGCAGGCCCGTCCTCCGGCTGTGGCCCCGGCTCATTGCGCCCAGACTCCCGCCGAGCGAACGCTCTGGCGCAAGGGAATACTGCTTCGCCAGTTCGGCGAAATCCCCTCCATTTACGATCTTGGCAAGCAAATCCTTCGCCTCTTTTTCAGACGCCACCATGATGTGGGAGGCGGTGACCTTATCGCCCTCGGTGAATTTCGACTTGTTCTGCTCATATTCCGCGCGAATCTGGGCCGCCTTGGGCTTTGATCTCTCCTCAACCCTGCGAACGGCCTCGGCGATGAGAATCTCTCGCCGCGCACGCGCCATCTGCATCTTCACGCGCTCGCTGCCGAGAAAATTATTTTCAGTCGCATAGCGGACGATGAGCCAACGCTGGATCAACGCTTCCAGGAACATCACCTTGTTCGTTCGAGCCTGCATCTGCATGTTGGCCGGCAACTCTTTGATGAAGGCGTAAAAAGATTCCAGCGTTATCGGCTCCTCGCCGACGGACGCGACGACAGCTTTCTCGGACGCCCCCGAGCCGCTCTTTGGCGCGGCGGATGCGGTGGAGACGAAAGCGAAAAAGATCGCGAGGATGAGCGCTGCGATTCCGATGATGGTTGGGCGCGTCATAACGTGATCTCCTGAAGGCATGGCGGGAAACCGGGGAAATGGCGATCATACAACAAATCTCGTGAGGTTGCTTTCCCCGCTTTAATCCTCCATCTGCTCCATGCGTTTCGGCCCGATGAGCAGAACGCACTCGCCCCTGATTTTTTTATCCTTCAGCTTCTCGACCAACTCCTGCGCTGTGCCCCTTAGAATTTCCTCGTGGAGTTTCGTGATCTCGCGCGCAATGGCGAGGGGCCGCGCGGGCGCCAAGTCGGCGATTTCACGAATGAGCCGCGCGATTCTGTGGGGCGATTCGAACAGGATGAGCGTGCGTTCCTCGCTCAAAAGCTCCTCGATTTTTCTGAGCCTTTTTTGTCCCTTGGGGGGAAGGAAGCCTTCGTAGACGAAGCTGTCCGTGGGAAGGCCCGAGGCGGTAAGAGCGGCCAGAACCGAAGACGGCCCGGGCACGGGGATGACGGCGACGCCCGCCTCGATGGCGGCGCGCACCACCCGGTAGGCGGGATCGGAAACGCCCGGCGTGCCCGCATCCGACACCACGGCGATTCGCTCGCCTTTAAGCGCGCGCCCGGCCAGTTCGCCCGCGCGCCTCGCCTCGTTGTGTTCATGGTAGCTCAGGAGCGGTTTTTTGATCCCGAGCCTGGAGAGCAGCCTGCCCGTGTGGCGCGTGTCCTCACACGCGATGAGGTCGCACTCGCGCAAGACTCTCAAAGCCCGCTCGGTGATGTCCCCTAAATTGCCAATCGGGGTGGCGACGAGATAGACGCCGGGGGAGAGGGGCGGGGGTGGTTTGGCCATTCGCTCAGGCCACGGCTCCAGAGTCCCGCAAGTTTTTTATTTCAGCCTCACTCGTTCCGAACTCGTGGAGCACCTCGTCGGTGTGCTCGCCCAGCAGGGGTGCGGGCGTCCTCACGCCGACGGACGTCTCGGACAGCTTGGGCGGGAAGCCCAGAACGCGCATCCGGCCCGCCGCGGGGTGTTCGAGTTCGACGCTCATCTCCCGCGCCTGAATCTGGGGATGCGCAAAGGTTTCCGCCATGTTCAGAATCGGCCCGCAGGGGATTCCGCCCGAATCCAGAAGCGCCACCCACTCATCGCGCGTCTTCTGGATGAACACCTCTTCGAGTTCTCCGGCGAGCTTCAGATAGTTCTCGCGCCTTAAGCCGTCGGTGGCGTATTCCGCACGCTGCAGGAGGTCTTCGCGCCCGATCGCACCGCAGAACAACTCCCAGTTCCTCTGGTTGGCGGCGCCCAAGGCCAGATAGCCGTCCCTGCACTGAAAGGCCTGGTACGGAGCCGTCATCTCGTGCGCGGAGCCGAGGGGCCGGGGCGGCTCGCCGGACGGGAAAAACTGGGACGCCTGCCAGAAGGTGTAGCCGAGTCCTGCGTCGGTCAGCGCCATGTCGATGCGCTGGCCCCGGCCTGTGCGCTGCTTGTGGATATAGGCGGAGAGTATCGAGAGCGCCGTATACATCCCTGCGTTCAGATCGCATATCGGCACGGGTATCTTCGCGGGCGCGCCGCCGGGCTCGCCCGTGAAGCTCATGAGGCTCGAGAGGCCCTGGGAGACCAGATCGAAACCACCCTTGCCGGCGAAAGGGCCGGTGTCGCCATAGCCGGAAATGGATGCGTAGATGAGACCAGGGTTGAGTTCTTTCAAGTCCTCATAGCCGAGCCCCAGCCTCGTCATGATGCCGGGCCGCATGTTCTCGACGAGCACGTCGACTTGTTTCGCAAGTTCTTTTATGAGCGCAACGCCTTCGGGCGCCTTGATGTTCACCGCCACGCTGCGCTTGTTGCGGTTTAAGTTCATGAAGCCGTGGGCCTCGCCGCCTTCGAAATACCGCCCCAGATGGCGAGCGCTGTCGCCGCCGTCCGGGTTTTCGACTTTAATGACGTCCGCACCCATATCCGCCAGCAGGCACCCGCAGAACGGGCCGGCCATGACCTGGCAGACCTCCAGGACACGAACGCCCTCGAGCGGCCCGCCCGTTTCGAGACTCATCTGTTTTATTTACCTCGGAATTCAGGCGTGCGCTTGTTCAGGAAAGCGTCCACACCCTCTCTAAAATCTTCTGTGTCGAAACAGGCGACCTCGCGCGCTTTTTCTTCTTCGGTGAGAGAGGAGAGGCTTGGGTCCAGCAGCACCTTTTTCACGAACCCCTTGTGCCACTGATGAACGAGGGGCGCCAGGGAAACGATGCGCTCCGCCATCTCATAGGCCGTTTTCTCCACTTCCTCATCCGGCACGACGCGCGCCAGAAAACCTGCGTCGAGCATCTCCTGGGCTGTGAAGAGTTTGGCGGTGAGCAGCATGTCCAGCGTGCGCGCGGGTCCGATGGAACATACGAAACGCCTGAGCTCGGAATAGCCCGCCACGAGGCCGAGCTTGGCCACCGGAATCCCGAAGCGCGAACTCTCGCCCGCGACCCGCAAATCCGTGGCGGCGGCGAGCTCCACGCCCCCGCCCACGCATGCGCCCCTGATGAGGCAGATGACGGGCTTCGTGAACGCATCGACCGCATCGAGGCCGCGCAGGAATCCGGTTTCAGAGAAATGCTTCGCCTGTGCGGAGCTGTAGCGCTCCTGCTTGAAACGCGAGATGTCCGCCCCGGCGGAGAAGGCGCGCTCGCCGGCCCCCCTGAAGACGACGGCGCGCACCGAATCGTCCGCATCGAGTTCGGGCATGAGGCTGCCGATTTCCACCCACATCTCGTATTCGATGGCGTTGAGCCGCTCGGGCGCATGAAAGGTGATCGTCGCCACTGCGCCCTTTCGGGAGAGTCGTATTTTTCCGTCCGCGCGTTGTTCTTCGCTCACGTCACTCGCCTCGAAATACCCACCGGAACGCATCGCCCGAAAGGGCGCGCCGTCTTTGTTATGCGGAAAAGGAAAAGTTACGCTTCCTGCGCATCCTTGTATTCCTCGAGCCAAGCCATCTGGATGGCCTCGAGCTTGCTCTCCGTCGAGGACTTCGGATCGCCTTCGAACTCCTCCAGCGCGCATACCCAGTCGTGCAGATCGGTAAAACGAACGGAGAGCGGGTCGACCTCCGGAAATTTTTCATACAACACGATGCCGATATCCTCGGCATCTTCCCAATTGAATGTGTCCACCAGTTCCTCTCCTGAACCGAAATTCCTAATGGGCGGCTTGTTCCCTGGCCGCATCCGGGCCCTCCTGCACCAGGTTCACGTTCCAGAACGGCACCTCTATTTCGATGACTTCGTCGGTGTCCGCCTCCAGCGTCGCTTGGCAGGCCAGGCGGCTGTCGAGGTCCACGTCGCGCGCGTCGTCGAGCTGATCTTCCTCGTCATCGGTGGATTCGTTGAACGAATCTGCGCCGGTTCTGATTTTCACGTGGCACGTCGAGCAAGCGCACACGCCGCCGCAGGCATGATCCAGGTCGAAGCCGTTTTCGAGCGCCACTTCGAGAATATTCTCGCCCACGTGAATGTCTATCGTCTGCTTCTCTTCCGTAAAATGAAGTTTCGCCATTTTCTTCCCCTGCGCCCCGCGCGAGTCGCCTGCGGTTTCTAGTCGTTGAGGGCTTCGCTCACCCTCTTGTTCTCCAAGGCCGATTTTAAAACATTATCCATCATCCGCTCTGCGAGCGGCATCGTGACTTCATTGAGCGCGTCGACCATATCACGAACCATACCCGGGTCATCCCCCCGGCAGGATTCTTCCAGCGCGCTCACCGCTTCTTGAATCTTCGCGCGCTCTGAGGGTGAGACGGCATCCTCCGCGTAGTCGTTCATCGCGCGGGCCGTGGCCATGAGAATGGTTTCCGCCTCGGTTCTCGCGTCGAGAAGCTGGCGGGAGCGGATGTCCTGCTCCGCGTGTTCGAAAGATTCGATAAGCATGCGCTCGACCTGCTCATCCGTCAGCCCGTAGGAGGGTTGCACCTCCACCGAGGCCGCCTTGCCGCTCCTGAGATCGCGGGCCGTCACGTTCAGGATGCCGTTGGCGTCGAGCAGAAACGTCACTTCCACCCGGGCGAGACCGGCAGGCGCCGGGTCGACCGCGAGACGAAAACGCGCGAGCGAGCGGTTGTCCTTCACCAGCTCTCGCTCGCCCTGTAGCACATGGATGTCCACGCCCGTCTGGTTGTCCTTGAAGGTGGTGTAGGTTTCCCTGGCGCTCGTGGGGATAGTGGTGTTGCGGGGAATGATCCACCCCATGACGCCGCCCATGGTCTCGATGCCCAGAGAAAGGGGCGTCACGTCGAGAAGCAGCATGTCCTTTCTGCCGCCCGCGAGGATGTCCGCCTGCACGGCGGCGCCCAGGGCCACTACCTCGTCGGGGTCCAAGTCCGCATGCGGCCTCTTTTCGAACAACTCTTCCACCATGCGGCGGATGAGGGGCATACGGGTGGACCCGCCCACCAAAACGACCTCCTCCACCTCTTCGGGCGAGAGGCCCGCGTCCTTAAGCGCGCGCTTACAAGGCGCCCGCGTCCGTTCGGCGATGGGCGCGAGGAGTGCTTCCATCTCCTCTCGGGTGAGAGTCCCTTTGTGTGAGAGCGGGACGCCGCCTGGGTTTTCGAGGATATACTCCGTAGAGTCGCTAGCAGAAAGCGTTTTCTTGACCCGTTCGGCCAAAACCGTGAGTTCGGCCAGCGCCTCGGGCGTTTCGCCCAGATTCACGCCATAATCTTTCAGGATTTCGTTCTGGATGTGGCCGGAAATCGCCTGATCGAAATCATCCCCGCCCAGATGGGTGTCCCCACCGGTGGAGAGCACCTCGAACACGCCGTCCTTGATTCTCAACAGCGAGATGTCGAACGTGCCGCCGCCCAAGTCGTAGACCGCGATGACGCCACGGTTTCGCTCATGCAGGCCATAAGCAAGGGAGGCCGCCGTGGGTTCGTTGATGATGCGGAGCACTTCGAGACCCGCGAGCTTGCCTGCGTCTTTCGTCGCCTGGCGCTGCGCGTCGTTAAAATACGCCGGAACCGTCACCACCGCTCTGAGAACGGGCCGGCCGAGCGTTTTCTCCGCCCGCGACTTGAGCCGCCTGAGCACCAAGGCGCTGACTTCGGGCGCGCTGTAGGATCGCCCCTGCGCCAGCACGTGAACGACTTCTTTCTCCTCGGGATCGGCGTCGAAGGGCAGGTGGCGCATCTCGTCTTTCACGTCCTCATAACCCCTGCCCATGAAGCGCTTGATGGAAAAAATGGTGTTCCGGCTGTTGGAGACGCGCTCGTCCTGCGCCTCCTCGCCGATGAGAACGCGATCGGAGCGGAAGCTCACCACGGAGGGCAAGATGCCGCGCTCGCCCTCGGGCGCGAGTATCGCCGGCTCACCTCCCGATACGGAAGCGACCAGGCTGTTCGTCGTGCCCAGGTCGATCCCGACGATTTCGCTCATTCGCTCTCCTCCAAAGCGCGCTTTAAGCTCGTGAGGGTGTTCTCGATGTAGTTTCTCTGCCCGAGGATGGAGCGCATTTTCCTGACGACGTCGGGCGGGGCGGGTTCGTCTCTCTCCACCGCCTCGTCCCAGGCGGCGCCCAGCTTATCGAGCGCCGTGCGCTGTCCGTCGCGAAGTGCGGAAAAACACGCCATGGCCGCGTTCAGGCGCCCGCGCAAACTCTCGGCTTCCTCATCGTCCATGCAGCACTGGAACTCCGCCGCCGCCTCCTGGGCCTCGAATACCTCCTCAAACAACTCGGGCGGGGGCCTCCTCTCGTTCTCCTCGAGCCTTCCGCTTTCGAGTTGCACCAGATAGACGACGCGCGCAACCGGATCCTTGAGGGTCTGGTACGCCTCGTTGATGCGGGCGGTCGCATCCAGACTCCTGATTCGGACCGCGGCGGGCGCGGCCATGAAAAAATCGGGATGAAGCTTCCGATTCAGTTCGTAGAATCTCGACTCGAGCGCCTCGGCGTCGACCCTGAATTTGCGCCGAAACCCCAGCAGGGCGAAATGATCGACCTCGGCGGGAATCGCTTCTATGTCGCCGTCTTCACTGAAAACGGAAAAGGGTTTTTCTTTCGTCGCTTCGCTCATCGCGCGATTCCAGGCCCGCATGAACCGCCGGGCGTCATAACCCAAAAGAAAAACGCGTCGCTATCCCATGTGGAATGGGCGCGGCGCGTTTCATCCCGGTTGCGTTACGCAGAAAAACTTTCCCCGCAACCACAGGACTGGCGTGCGTTGGGGTTTTTGAAAGTAAACCCCTTGCCCATCAGCCCGTCTTCGAAATCCAGCGTGGTGCCCGCCAGGAAAAAAAGGCTCTTCTTGTCCACGACCACACGGACGCCGTCTTTCTCGAACACCTCGTCCATCAGCGCGTTGATGCGCTCTTCGCCCTCGAACTGAAGGACGTAGGAAAGCCCGGAGCAGCCCCCGCCCTTCACTCCGACGCGGAGGACGTGGCCCTGGGCTCCCTCTTTCTCCATGAAGCGGCTCACGTGCTCCACCGCCTTGTCGCTTATTTCGATGCTCAGTTTTTTCGCAGCGGTTTCCATATCCTGCCCTCTGCCGGCGAATCGCCCGCTTCTAGTGGTGGCCCTTGCGCTCTACGACCGACATGCCGTTTTTCTCGCGAAAATCGTTCAGCGCGGTCTTGATGGCGTCTTCGGCCAGCACGGAGCAGTGAATCTTCACCGGCGGGAGGTTCAACTCCTCGACGATCTGCGTGTTCTTGATCTCCTCGGCCTCGTCCACCGTCTTGCCCTTGAGCCACTCGGTGGCCAAAGAACTCGAGGCGATGGCGCTTCCGCAGCCGAAGGTCTTGAACTTCGCATCCTCGATGAAACCACCCTCGTTCACCTTGATTTGGAGCTTCATTACGTCGCCGCATTCGGGCGCGCCGACAATGCCCGTGCCTACCGTCTGGTCTTTTTTGTCGAGCGAGCCGACGTTGCGCGGGTTGTTGTAGTGGTCGACCACCTTATCGCTGTAAGCCATTTTTCATTCTCCTTTTCCCAATCGCTGCGATTCCCGATTCTCCTGAGCCACAGGCTCTATATTAAAATATGCTCGAAACACTCGTTTAATGCGACTGCCATACCACCTTCGAGAGATCCACGCCCTCTTTCACCATCTCATAGAGCGGGCTCATCTCGCGAAGCCGGATCACGATGTCCGTCGTCTTCTCGGCCACGTATTCCATCTCCTCTTCGGTGGAAAAACGCCCGAAGCCGAAGCGAATCGACGAATGCGCCAATTCATCGCCCCGGCCCATGGCCTTGAGCACGTAGCTCGGCTCGAGGCTCGCCGAGGTGCAGGCCGAACCCGAGGATACGGCCACGTCGCTCAGTCCCATGATGAGCGATTCGCCCTCCACGTAGGGGAAGCTCAGGTTCAGGTTGCCCGAGAGGCGCTTGGTCTCATGGCCGTTCACGTACACTTCCTCTAAGCTCTCGAACATGATGGACCTGAACTTGTCGCGCAGATTCGTCAGGCGGATGTTCTCTTCTTCCATCTCCTCCATGCACAACTCGGCCGCCTTGCCGAAGCCGACGATACCCGAGACGTTCAGCGTGCCCGAGCGCATTCCCCGCTCGTGGCCGCCGCCGTCGATGATGGCCGAAAGACGCACACGCGGCCTGCGCCTGCGCACGTAAATCATCCCCACGCCCTTGGGCCCGTAGATTTTGTGGGCCGTGGCCGACAGAAGATCGATGTTCATCTCGTCCACGTCGATGGGAATCTTGCCGAAGCCCTGCGTGGCGTCCGTGTGGAAAAGAACGCCCCGCCCGCGGCACAGCGCCCCGATCTCGGCGATGGGGTTCAGCACGCCGACCTCGTTGTTCGCCGCCATGATGGAAACAAGGATGGTGTCGTCGCGCATGGCGTTCTCGACCATCTCCGCCGTCGTGATGCCGTCCTCGGGAGGCTCGATGTAGGTGACGTCGAAACCCCACGTCTCCAAGCGCTTGGCGGAGTCGATGATGGCCTTGTGCTCGATCCCCGAGGTGATGATGTGGTTGCCCTTTTTCTTGTACATCTCGGCGACGCCCTTGAGCGCCATGTTGTCCGACTCCGTGGCCCCGCTCGTGAAGATGATCTCGCGCGGGTCCGCGCCGATGACGGCGGCGAGTTTTTCCCTGGCTTCGTCCACGGCCTTTTCCGCCTCCCAGCCGAAGCTGTGGTTGCGGCTCGCGGCGTTGCCGAACTTGTCGCCGAAGTAGGGGTTCATCGCTTCCAAGACCCGGGGGTCCATGGGCGTCGTCGCCTGGTAATCCATGTAAATGGGGAACTTCAAGCTCATCTGATCTCTCCTGCAGGCGTACCCACCATGTCCTGAAGGGTCATGCCCTCAAGCACGTCGGTCACCTTTCTCTGGATCCTTTCCATGGGATAAAAAATCGTACATTTCTCGTATTGTTCACACCCCTTGGCGTCGCCGATCTGACACGTCGCCATGGCGATGGGCCCCTCGATGGCTCGAATGACCTCCGCCACCGAGATGGTCTCGGGCCTGCGGGAGAGGACATAACCTCCCTTGGGCCCGTTTCGCGACTCCACGAGTCCGGTTTTGGCCAGAAGCTGCATCGTCTTCGCAAGCAGTTCGGCGGGAATGTGGAACCTGCAAGCGATGGCTCGCGAGGTGATGGCCGCATCCTCTTCCTGTTCCGCTAGGTAGGAGAGCGCCATCAAGCCGTAATCCGTGCGCTTGGCAATCGTGAACATCCACTTACCACCTTGAATTATATCGGGTTGTCGGTCAAATCCGACCATTTGGAAGCTGACGGCTTCTGTCGTCCTCTAAATACGACCAAAATGGTCGCCGACTCATCTAGTCGCATATATACGCCCTGATCGGGCCGATGTCAAGGGTTTATGGGGAGAATTTTCCGCTCTGCAAGCTTCTCGTGCCATATTTAACGATGTTGACCTAAAGTAAAAGCTGCGCAATGATCGGCTGGTAACACCACATAACAAATTTTATTATGCTCCAGGAGAAGTTTCTAGCCAGAAAGAGCATTAATATGCTTGACGTCGCACTCGACAACACAAGCCTAGCGCAAGGATCGCGCTTTCAATCCTTATTGCAGGGTTCTTGTGAAACATCTTCAAGCGCACCTTGGGATACGGTTTTGTATTCCGACTGCGACTTCGTCATTGCTCCTACACTCGGTTCATTGGTTCCGCGCTGGTTGTTGTTTATACCGAAACGCCCCTTCTTGAATTTCGCGCAGGTAGCCACCGAATATGAATATCGTCCGATTACCACTATATCCAGCATATTATCACGACAGTTTAACTACGATAGGAATTTTGTCTGGTTCGAGCACGGAGCTGCGACCACTGGTTCAGTTGCCGGCTGTGGCGTCGATCATGCACATATCCATGTGATCCTTGAACCTGAATTCACATTTGAATCGCTTCGCTTGGTAGTTATGTCCATGTCCAATCACTCTTGGAGGACAGTCACGCCCGTCGCTAGTTATGACAACCATAGATGGCAACAGGAGTATTTAGTTTTTGGGGACAAGGAAACTGCGTTCTGGGCAGACTTAGCCACTCCTCCAAGGTCCCAGTTTTTCCGAAGGGCAATCTCTGAAATTGTCGGAAGGAGAACTGAGTGGGATTATCGCTGTTTTCCTCATGGCTATTTCGCAGAAGAGACCGTTCGCTTTGTGGTAGCTCAATCGAAAAATAAGATTTAATCAGTGACATGAAAGATGATGCCGAGAACAGAGAGGGAAGCCCGGCAATTGAAGTGACGAGCAATCCAATACCAGCCAAATCAGATGAACATACCGACAACCGAAAACACTGGGATTGGAAGAGTAAGTATCCGCCTGAAGCAAAGAAGAAGATGTGTTGCGAAGCTGCATATTTAGCACTCTTCTTGACCTTGTCCATTTTAATTACAGGGTTCCTTTGGGGTCTTGGCGAGAAGGTGTTCGAAATTCCAATCTCAAACACGCAGGCCCCAACGATACTTTGGATTAATTGCAAGCTAGTGGCAACTTTCTTTGTAGGATGCATTGGAGGCTTTGTCCTTTCGATTAAATGGTTTGTCCACTCCGTTGCGAAAGGAAAGTGGCATCTGGATCGACGGTATTGGCGATTCTTTGTGCCTTGGACCGGTGGCATTTATGCGTTGGTAGTGCTGGCTCTTCTTTACGCGGGTCTCTTTCCCGGGGCTGCGAATCAACAAAATACAAACAGCACAACATCGTTCGCGCTTGCATTTCTTGTTGGCTATTTCTCGGACGGTGTCAGTGGGCTTCTCTCTAATGTAGCCAACGCAGTGTTCGGGACGCTTGAGAAGAAATAATTTTTCGCTCGGGCGCTAACCAAGTTACCCCCATCCCCCCTACCTCCCCTTCTCCACCAACTCCCACTTGCCCTTTCGCACGCGCACCAGCACGAGGGAGTCGGTTCCCAGGCCGTTGTGGTCGTCTTTGGAAAAACCGTAGGTTCCGTTGAGCGCCAGAAACTCCTGCGTGCCCTCTATGGCGGAGGGGATTCTCGCCCGGTTCGGGCCCACGCCCCGCACCGCCCACGCCAAAAGGCGCAGCGCGTCGGCGGCGGCGGCGGCCGTCTCGCCCGGCGCGCTCTTGTATTTTTTCCGGTATTCGGCCCGAAACGTCATCAGATCCTCCCTGGCGGGGTGGGATTCACTCAACAGGTGCGCCGCCGTGATCCAGGAGGCGGGAAACACCACGCCCTCGGCGGCCCGGCTCCCTTTTTTCGAGTCGAACAATCCCGGAGACGCATGAGAGACGTAGAGGGGCATCTTGAGGTCGAGCGCCGCGCGGGCGCGCACCAGGTCCACGCGCGACCCCCCGTGCGCCCAATGCACGAAGCCCCCGACGCCGCGCAGGGAGGCTCGCTTCAAAAAGGGCAGGAAATTATGCTCGCCCGGCTTGAAGGATTCGTTCAAGAGGATGGACACTCCGAATTCGGGCGCGAGCGCGGTGATCTGCTCCCGCCCTTCCGTCCCGTAGCCCAGGGAGGAGCCCAGCATCGCCGCGCGCTTGACTCCCCTGCGCATCAGGTGGCTCAGTATCGCCCGGACGGGCAGAGCCGCCGGTATCGCGGTGGAAAACACCCACCTGCGCGGCGGGACGAGAATTTCCTCGGGCGCGGCCAGGGAGAATAGCGGCACTCTCTCCTCTTGCGCCGCGCGAGCCGCGGCGATGGCGGCGTAATGCTCGGTGGGCCCTATCACAACGACGGCTTTGTGCTTGCGCGCCAGTTCGCGGACGGCCGCGGCGGCGGCTTCAGGACTTCCCTTGGTGTCGAGGGTGAGGAGAAAGATGCGCCCGCCGGCGACGCCCCTGCGGTTGATTCGCGCCATTTCCAGTAAAAGCGCGCCTCTGGCCTCCCGGCCTGAAACCGCGCTCGCTCTCGACAGGTTCAACACCAGCCCGACGGTGATTCTGCCCGGTGAAGCCGCCTCCGCGATCCCCGCGCCGATGCAACAAAGGACCCCCAGCGCAGCCACCCACTTCATGCGCCATCCATTTTTGATCGCCACGCTCATGTTCTATCATTACCCCGAAACTTAGAGCGCCGTCTTGGGAAACCCCATACACGCTTGATAACGGCTGGCCCGACGCATGTCAAACAAACCGAAGAGCAAACCGGCGAACCTGCGGCTCACTCCCCCGGAGCGGAGACGATTCAGAAGACGCATATTAAGCTGGTACGACCGGGAGAAAAGAGAGCTTCCCTGGCGCGGGGAGAAAAACCCCTACCGGATCTGGGTCTCGGAAGCCATGCTCCAGCAAACCCGGGCGGATACCGTCCGGCGGCGCTACCCCGCTTTCATCGAACGGTTTCCCACCCTGGCCTCCCTGGCCGACGCGCCCCTGGACGCCGTATTGGCCGAATGGCAGGGTCTGGGATATTACGGCCGCGCGAGAAATTTACACCGCGCCGCACGGCAAGTGGTGAGCGGCGGCGCTATGCCCAAAACGCGCGAGGCGCTGCTGGCTCTGCCGGGGGTCGGCCCCTACATGGCGGGGGCGATCGCCAGCATCGCCTTCGGGGAGCGTTGCGCGGCTATCGACGGGAACGTCCTGCGTATCATGAGCCGGGTTCTCAACCTCTCGATTCCCATCAGCTCTCCACCCGCCAAAAAAGCCATCGGCGAGGAAACACAAGCGCTGATTCCGCGCGCAAGGCCCGGCGATTTCAACCAGGCGCTGATGGACTTGGGCGCTCGTATCTGCCTGCCCAAAAACCCCGATTGTGCGATATGCCCCGTGCGCGATATGTGCGCAGGATGCGAAGCCGGAACCCAGAGCGCCCTGCCGGTGAAAACCGCCCAAAAACCACCTGTGCCGGTCACCGTCTTTCAGTTCCGTGCGGAGCGAAACGGGTTGGTTCTTCTGACCCAAAGAGAAAAAACCGGCCTTTTCGGCGGTATGTGGGAGTTGCCCGGTTTTATGGAAGAAGGCCACCACGAGAAGGCCGACTCCCTCCGGTTGAGATCACATTGCGCAAGGCTCCTCGGGCCGGCTTGGCGCCCGGGACGCGAACTCGCCAGAGTCCAGAGAACGCTCACCCACAGAAAGATTTTATTCATCGTGTATCAGGCGGAAAATTTCGGTGGGGAACCGCCGCAAGCGAATCAGGACGGCCTGTTGTGGGCGTCGGAGGAAGACTTCCGCACGCTTGCCGTCTCCACCGCCCAGCGGGCCGCGTGGCGCGCGGCGAAAAGCGCACTGCTCAATATGGAGGGAAAACAGGGTGAGCGATGAGGCCCGGGCTGCGCTTCCGGCCTCTGTGAGACTTACCGTCCGAAGTGATCTCCGAGATATTCCTCGAGCGTTCTGGGCGTGAGGACAAAGGCTTCTTTCATCGGCGCGGGATCGCATACGTTGTCCTCGCCCAGCATCGTTATCTGATCATCGGTGAAGGGAGGCTTCATCGGGAGCAGGTTGAACAACTTTGCCTGTAAGCGCGCGATGGGCGTGGGCAGGGGCAGGAGCAGCCTTCTTTTACCCATCGCCTTCACCAGCATGGAGAGAATCTCCCGGATCGGGTATGCGGCGTCTCCGCCCATATCGTAGGTCTGTCCGATGGTCTCGGGCATGGCTAGGCATTGCGCAAAGCATCGGCACACGTCCTCCACCCAAATGGGCTGGAGCTTCCCCCTCCCACCGCCGATGAGGGGAAGAGCGGGCGCCATGCGCGCGATGCCGGCGAACGTGTTCAGGAACTCATCGTTCTCGCCGAAGATGATGGAGGGCCTGAATATCGTCCAGTCCAGATCGCTCTCGCGAACGAACTGCTCGGCGGCGAATTTGGATTTATGATAACGGGCGACAGCGTTTTCCCGTGTCCCCAGGGCGCTCATGTGCACGAAGCGCTTCACCCCCGCCTGTTCGGCGGCGGCCACCATGCGGCGCGTGCCCTCAGTATGAACCGTCTCGAAACCGGGCGTTCCCTTCTCGATAATGATGCCGACCAGATGGACCACGGCGTCTTGTTTCTTCATCAACTCGGCGAGCTGGTCGACCGAATACGTCGTGATGTCGCCGCGAACCGGAAAGGCCCCGCTAATCGAGTCGAGGCGCTGCCTCGCCGGTTCGGGATCGCGCGAGAGCGTCCTGATCTCGTGGCCCGCCAGCGACAGAAGAGCTAGGAGGCTACCGCCGACATATCCTGTTCCGCCCGTCAGAAAAACTTTCATGATTCACTACCTCCCCCACGAAGCGGATGAATCCGCTCAGCGCTCGCCCCCGATGCGCGTGACGGCGCCCACCGGAGGTTCGTTCTTCGTCAACTCGCGCAATACCTCGCTCGCATAGGCCCCTGGCGGCAGGGTGAACCCAAGGCGCAGGCCCTCCTTTTCCGACCTCAGGCTCACCTCTTTTATTTGTACACGATATGGGCGTCTGGAGCCATAAAGTTTCAGCCCCTCCAGCCCATCGAGAATGCCCGGCCCCCCAGCGCCGAGGGATTCTAGCACGCTTCGCTCGAGTTTTCCCGCCTCCCCTCGGGCATCGATGAGCTTCCGGCCAATCAGGGGCCCCGCCGGGCTCGCCTCGAAGCGCGCAAGCGCGCTCGCCTCCTTTTCGGGCGCGCCTACCCTTCTGGTCTTCCCCGTTTCATGGTGAAAAATCACGTCGCCCGCCCAGAGACGATCGTGCGCGCGCGCTTCGAGCCTCCCCGCCAGGCATAGGTTGAAAACCGCCGCCTGAAACGCGCCGCCGTAGAAGACCCGCTCCCTCAGGGGAAGCGAAACCACCGATTGCCGGGGCGAGACCCCTTGCTCCAGGCGGGCGAGGGCGCGTCTTTCCGCCTCCCATGCGGGGGGATAGAGCTCCCTCGCGCCCCTGAACTCACCTGCCTCATACCTGCGGGCGGCCTCCAGCAGGCGTTCATCCGCATCGTTTCGCGTGAGGGAAAATCGCGCCGAGCCCAAGAGCGCGTCGAGAACACCCCGCCAATTCCCCCTCACAAGCGCAAAACCGATTCGCGCCGTATGGCCGTGAACGCCGAACCTTTGATCACCAAAGGCGTTGGGCAGCCCCCGCGCGGCGAGACAATCCAAAACCTCCTGCGCCCTCTCCCCGGCGTCCGGCGCGGTGTCTCGAACCAATATTTCGAAGCGATTGCCCGAAAGCGCGCCACGTCTCATCCGGATCCGGGAGCGCGCCGCCTCGAGAACCCGAATCCCTTTTTGCTCCAGCATCGAGACGGAGTCGGGAACTTTTTGTGTTTTCGTCCGAAAAGAAAACCACTGCCGCGCCACCGCGTTGGTGTCTTTAAGACCCGCATATCCCGCCTCCGACTCGGGGACGTCCAGCGCCCGGCACAAGGCGCGCAACGCCTCGATGGTCGAGATTCCCCGCTTTTCCGCCCATAGGTGGAGATGCTCCCCGTCGCCGCTCGGGCTTGCAAGCGGAATCTCCTCCACGTGGAAATCCTCCGGCCTCGCGCGCAGCCGCCCGCCCGTGCCGGGCACGGAATCCGTGAGATACGCTCCCGCCATTTTCTCTCCCATCGAACGCGGCGTAACGGCCCTCTTTCTCCGCTTAACTTAAGTCCTCTTAAGCCGAGTGCGCTACATCCATCCACCCGATTGGGGCTATACTCGCGGTTCCTGTTCAGCAGTTCCACCTCATGTCGTTTTGCGGCTCTCTTTCTTATGAGGAAAAAACATGTCCGGCATTTTCGACAAGACTTCTCTTTTTCTTTCGACCATCGCGGTGATCCTGACGTTTTTGGCGTATCAGAAAACCGGGGAACTCCCCTGGGATTCCGTGGGCCGCGCGGGAAGCCTCATCCTGGATATTTTCCCCAAACTCATGATCGGCATGCTCATCGGCGCGCTCATGGCCGAAGTCCTGCCGAAGGAAATCCTCCAAAACTGGCTCTCGGATCGCTCCGGCTGGCGCGGCATCCTCATCGGCTGGGTCGCGGGGTTCATGTTCCCCATGGGCGCACCCTTCGTCTTATACCCGATCGTGGCGGGGCTGCTGAAGGGGGGCGCGGGCTTCGGGCCGATGGTAACCCTGCTCACCGCATCGGCGCTGATCGGCCCGGTGCGCACATTCGTGTTTGAAATTCCCGTCCTCGGAACGGAATTTTTCATGTTCCGCGCCATTTCGATCTTCTGGGTTCCGCCCGTGGTGGGCCTTCTCTCGCAGATGGTCGTGCGGGTGCTGAGAGGCGGGTGAGGCGCTCAACATCCGAAAGCGCGGCCGGGGCGCAGGCCCACCTCGCCCGGTTCTGGTTCTACGCGCTTCGCCTGGGGACTTCGATGGGCAGATCTTCCCTGTCGCCCCACTCTTTCCAGGAACCGAGATAGTTCCGGACCCTCTGGTAGCCGAGCAGCCGGTAGACGAGATAGGCGTGCGCCGAGCGGTAGCCGCCCTGGCAGAGCGGCACCATTTCCTTGTCAGAAGTCAGGCCCCTGGGTTCGAGCAACTCCGCCAGTTCGGAAGCGGTTTTGAGCGACCCATCCGCCGCGATGGCCTCCGTCCACTCCAGGTGGACCGAACCCGGAACGGCGCCGCCGCGCGCGGCCCGGACGTTCTCGGCGAAATACTCACCCTCCGATCGCGTGTCGTGAATCGCAACGTCCGGATCGCCCAGATGGTTCAGGATGTAGTCCGCCGTGGCGATTCGGCCTTCCTCATAGGGTTTAAGCCGGCTTGCGAACGAGGTTCTCAGGATCCGCTTGTGGCCCGCCACGCGCGCCTCGTAGGGACCTCCCGCCATCGGCCAGGCATCGCGCGTGAGGGGCAGTCCTGCGGTCTTCCATGCGTCGATGCCGCCGTCTAAGACGTGCGCGTCCTCATGGCCCAGATATTCCAGGAACCAGAACCCGCGCGCTGCGCGGAAGCCCGTGTTTTCCTGGTAGAAGACCACCGTCTTGTCATAATCTACGCCTCGTATCTCCATGAGATAAGCGAGCATCCAGGTGAAAGCGGCCAGCGCCTGGGGGCGGGTGTCGTTGAGCGAGATTCCGTACAGATCTAGATGCGCGGCGCCTTCGATGTGGCCCGCGCAAAATTCCGGCGCCTGGCGGGTATCGATGATGACGAGATCATCACCCTTGCGCTCGTCGATGCGCTCTTTGAGTTGCGAGGGCGTAAGGGCGAGGTCCGGATTCGCGTAGCCCTTATCGTTCATCGGCGTAGCGATTTACCTAAACTCGCGGGGGCTGAGCGGCTCGAGCCTGTCCGTGAGCTCCCTTGTGGTCGGCGATGCCTGGAGCGGACGCACGTACACCTTCGCCTTCCCCTCGGGGGTGACGAAGCGATAGCTCAGCTTGGCGACTTGGCTGTAGTTGTACCAGACGTGCGTGTTGCGCTCCCCGCCGGTGACCAAGAGCAAATGAATCATCTCGACCGCCCCGCCGGAGCGTGTGATAACCTCGAGCCGGTCGATCTCGCGGGCGAATGTTTCTGATTTTCCCGTCGCCAGCGTGATGGTGACGATGAGGTCCAGGGGGCGCTGAGGCTGCGCCGGCGTCAGGGGGGCTTGCAGCGGCATCGCGGGCGCGGCAGGGGCCATGGTCGGGGCTGCCGGAGGCGACTGACCCGGAACCGTTCCGGGCGAAGCGGGCTGCGTTTCGGGTGGGGTCAGCGGCGGCGGCGTCAAACTCTGCGCCTCGGCGCTCACCGCCAAAAGAACCACCCCGAGTGTTGCGAGCAACAATCTCAGGATTCTCGTCTTAATCAAAAACATGTTCTCTCCTTTTTCAGGGAGTCGCGTTTTGTATGTGTTCGAAAGATGTGCGCGCATTATACCTCATTTCGCCGCATCCGCAGCGCAGCGAAACCCGTATGCGGGCAATCGGCGGTCGGGAACGTCGCCCGTTCTGTGCGATGAGGCCAGCGCCCACCACCCGTTCACCCAGGATCCGCCCTTGAGCGTTCGCAGCACCCGCTCGTTTCGCCTAATCGGCTGAGCGTCTTCGGATCCATTTTTGAACTCATCCTCCACCCACTCCCAAACGTTTCCGGCCAGATCCTCGACCCCGTGAATGCTGGCGCCCTCGGGCCGTCTTCCAACGGCCTTGGGGCCTCCCGCATCGGGGCTCAGGCCGAAAACGGCGTTCCTGTCGCGCTGCGTATTCCCCCACGGATACCGCCTGCCCTTGCCGGCGCCTTGGGCGGCGTATTCCCATTCAGACTCCGTGGGCAGTCGCTTCCCTGCCCATACACAGTACGCGCGCGCCTCTTCCCACGTCACCCCCACCACGGGAAGGTGCGGACCGGTAAAATGGACCTTGCGCCAAAAAGGGGGCTCGGGCCCGTTCGTCGCCCGTACGAAATTCGCGTAGAGAGCGTTCGTCACCTCGAACTTGTCCAGACGAAAAGGCCCGACCTCGACGGACCTGCCGCCCGTCGCTCTGAGAGGCGCGCGCCTGCGGCGCCATCTTCTGCGCGACCTTCTCGGGTAGGTGAACTCGACACCCATCATGAACCGCCCGCCGGGAATTTTCACCATTCCCTCGAGAGAGGGCTTGCGGACGGGTGGTGGCGACGGTTTCAACGTCTCGGGCGCAGGCTCGGGGGGCGTAAGTTTCGCGGTTTCGGTTTTCTCCTCGGGCTTTGGTTCCGTCTCTGGTGTTGATTCCGGTTCCGGGGCGACGTCGGAATCGGGAGGAGCGCTTTTTGTGGATGGCTCCCCCCCCTCTAGTGGAGAGGGTGGGGGTTCGGCCGAGGGTTTTTCCTCTTCTTTCTTTTCCGTCGGGAGTCGAGGGGGAGGCAGGCCCTTGATGGCGCGCGCCTTGAGTTCATACTCGATGTTGGTGAGTTCGGGCCATCTCGCCTTGTCGATCGAGCCGAGAAAGGCCTTTGCCTCTTTCAGTCGCCCGTATCGATACAGCAAATAGGCGAGACCGCGCCGAGCGCTGCCGCTTTCGGGGTAGCGCCTGTTCGCCCGCACGAAAAAGAGAAAAGCCTCATCGGGACGATTCGCGTCATAGAGGGTCCAGCCAAGGCCGGTGAGGGCATGGAGAAGCTCCGGCTCATGAATGAGCGCCTCGCGGAACCTCTTCTCGGCGAGCGCGTAATCTTCTTGACGATAGGCCGCTTCTCCTTTTTCGCTCAAAATCGCGGCGAGGCTCGGAGGGGGTGGCTCGGGTTCCGGCGGCAGCTCGGACTCCTGCGGGAGCGCAGGCTCTGAAGGAGAAGGCAGCTCAGAGTGCGGTGCGGGCGCTGGAAAAGGCGTTCGTTTGAGCGTCCCGTAGGGGATAGCGGCGTCCTGAACCGCTTTTCGCTCGGGCGATATCGGTTCCTGGGCGGGCAGTTCTATGGGGGCGCATCCGAAACCCAGGAAGGCCAGCGCAAAGAAACGCGCCGACACGCAGAGGAGAGGCGGACGCACCGTCGCTTTATTTCTTGCTTGCATTACCCACCCATTGTTTACGGAGAGCCGTTTCCGTTCTCCTCGATGCGGGCCAGGGCCGCAACGTGGTCTCCTTCCTTGACCCCGATGAGGCGGACGCCCTGCGTGGCGCGCCCAATGACGGAAACATCCTGAACCCGGGAGCGAATGAGCTGCCCCCCGATGGTGATGAGCACGAATTCATCATCCGCCGTCACGCGTCTGATGCCGACGACCGGCCCGTTCTTCTCCGTCACCTTGATGTTGATCACCCCTTTGCCGCCCCGGTTCGTCAGCCGGTAGTCGTCCACGCGGCTGCGCTTGCCGTACCCGAACTCGGTGGCGGTGAGAATGATATCTCCCGGCGAAACGACTTCCATGCCGATCACGCAATCCCCTTCGCCCAAGTTGATTCCGCGCACGCCGCGCGCGGTCCTCCCCATGGCGCGCACCTTGTTCTCCAAAAAGCGGACGGCCTTGCCGTCTCTGGTTCCGAGGAACACCTCAAGGCTGCCGTCCGTCTGGCCCACGCCGATGAGCTCGTCTCCCTCGTCGAGGTTGAGCGCGATGATGCCGCCCGCTCTCGGGCGGCTGAACGCCGTGAGCTGCGTTTTCTTGAGCACGCCTTGTTTGGTCGCCATGAGGATGTAGCGGTCGGGTTCGAACTTGCGCACCGGCATGACGGCGGAGACGAACTCTCCCGCCGCCAACTGAAGCACGTTCACGATGGCCTTGCCGCGCGCCGCCCGTCCCCCCTGGGGAATCTCGTGCACCTTCAGCCAATGGCAGCGCCCGCGCGAGGTGAAGAACATCATGTAATCGTGCGTGGAGGCGATAAAGAGCTGTTCGACGAAATCCTCTTGTTTCGTCCCCATGCCCATCACGCCCTTGCCGCCCCGGCGCTGGGAACGATACAGGGTAATGGCGTTTCGCTTGATATAGCCCGAATTCGAGATGGTGACCGCCATATCTTCTTCGACGATCATATCCTCGAGAGATATCTCGCTCGCTTCGTCCACGATCTCCGTTCGCCGCTCGTCCGCGAATTTCTCCCGGACCTCCAGAAGTTCCTCCTTGATAATGGAGGTCTGGAGCTTTCCGTCCACGAGCACTTCGCGAAGATAGGCGATGGCCTTTTGGAGTTCCTCATACTCGGTCTCTATCTTGTCGCGCTCGAGGCCCGTGAGGCGCTGGAGCCTCATTTCCAGGATGGCCTGGGCCTGGGGCTGGGTGAGGCTGAAATTCCGCATGAGGCCGCCGCGCGCCTCCTCGGGCGTCTTGCTCCCCCGAATGAGCGCGATGACTTCTTCGATGTTGTCGAGCGCGATGCGGTAGCCCTCGAGTATGTGCGCCCTGTTCTCGGCCTTTTTGAGTTCGAATCGGCTGCGCCTGAGAATGACTTCGCGGCGATAGCGCAGGAAGTGGAAGAGCATTTCCTTCACGCCCATCACGCGCGGCTGGTTGTTCACGAGCGCTAGGAGAATGACGCCGAAGCTCGTCTGCATCTGGGTGTGCTTGTAGAGCTGGTTCAGGACCGCTCCGCCCACGGCGTCTCTCTTGAGGTCGATGACGATGCGCATGCCGTTCCTGTCGCTCTCGTCCCTGATGTCGGAGATATCCTTGATTTTCTGCTCGCGAACGAGGTCTGCTATCTTCTCGATGAGCCTCGCCTTGTTGAGCACATAGGGAATCTCCGTCACCACGATGGACTGCCGGTTCGTCCGTGCGTTGATCTCCACCACCGACCTGGCGCGCATCTGCACCGAGCCCCGGCCCGTCTCGTAGTAGCTCCTGATTCCCGAACGCCCGTTGATGATGCCCGCGGTAGGAAAATCCGGCCCCGGCATTCTCTCGAGAATTTCCTCGAGCGTGGCGTCTGCATTCTCCAGTACGTGAACGAGCGCGTCGCAAAGCTCACCCAGGTTGTGGGGCGGGATGTTCGTGGCCATGCCGACGGCGATGCCCGTGGAGCCGTTCAGCAGCAGGTTGGGCACGCGGGAGGGGAGCACGGAGGGTTCCGTGCGCGTGTTGTCGTAATTGGGTATGTAGTCGACGGTGTCTTTTTCGATGTCGGCAAGCAGGTTCTCGGCGAGCAACGTCATCCGCGCCTCGGTGTAGCGCATGGCCGCGGGCGGATCCCCGTCCACGGAACCGAAGTTGCCCTGCCCATCCACCAGGAGGCCGCGCAGGGAAAATTCCTGCGCCATGCGCGCCAGCGCCGGGTAGACCACCGCCTCGCCGTGGGGGTGATAGTTTCCGCTCACGTCGCCTGCTATCTTCGCGCATTTGCGAAACGCCCTGTTGTGCGAGAGGCCCAGATCGTTGAGTGTGGTGAGGATACGCCTTTGTACGGGCTTGAGTCCGTCGCGCACGTCGGGCAGGGCGCGCGCGATGATGACGCTCATCGCATAGTCCATGAAGGACGCGCTCATCTCCTGCTCTATGCTGACCTCATTCAGGTTGTCCATTGTCTCGAAACTCTCCTGGCGACGGCGCAAAAGGGGAACCGTCATGAAGTTCAAAATGCCGGATAGGGGCGACCCCAGGCGGGAAAAATAAACTCCTTATCTTATACCATAAAAACGGTTGTGATGGAAAACGAAAACAACGACTTGCGGCTTCTTTCGGCGGGCCGGAAGCCCCCCTTGTTTCAAGCACGGGCCCTTACGTTTTCCAAGTTGCCTATGCGTTTCCTTTCGCGGACAATACGCGCGTCCGATACCAAGTTAAAATTTGCGCCCAGCGCCTTCTTTCGAGCGAGGATGCCCATGCGATTCCATCTTGTGTCCGGCCGCCTCGTTCGTCTCATAGCGCTCGTCGCCTTTCTTCCGGCGCTTCTCGTCTCCCCGATGAAAGGCGACGCCCAGGCGCCCGAGGCGGGGGATTTGATGGAGAAGATGGATGCGGATTTCGTCGCGCTGGTGCAGGCCGCCCTGATCGCCTCGGTTCAGGAACTCGTGAACGAGACGCCATACGCGGTCATCGAAAAACACGCGGAATCCATCGCCGCCACGGCGAAAATCCTGCCGAGCGCGGAGGAATTCCGGGGGGATGATTCGATGCTCGTCTTTTCGCGTCAGCTCGAAGGCGCGGCGTTGGGTCTCGCCAAGGCGGCGAAGAGCCAAGAAATCGCTGCGACCGCCAAGGCGCTTCTGGCAGTGCACGGCGTGTGCGTGCGCTGCCACGAGGAGGCGCGTTTCTAGTTTCCAGGGAATTTCCGGGCGTTTGGGCCTTCGTGCACAGAGCGGGGCTCCCGCGCTACACGTCTAAATTCTGCACCTCGGTCGCGTGCCTTTCGATGTGCTCGCGCCTCGGCTCGACGGCGTCTCCCATGAGGGTGGAGAAAATGTCGTTCGCCTCGATGGTGTCTGCAACGACGACCTTGCGGAAGGTCCTGCGCTCAGGATCCATGGTCGTTTCCCAGAGTTGATCGGGGTTCATTTCGCCCAGCCCCTTGTAGCGCTGGACGCTGACGCCCTTCTGGCCCAGCGAGCGGAACTGCTCGAGCATCTCCCCCGCCCGGGTCACGGAAAGCTCCACCTCTCCCGACTTGATGGTGTAGGGCGGCTGGCCAAACGTGGTGAGCATGTCCGAGGAGCGCCGGATCTTCTTGAAGCCCGCTGACTCGAAAAGGCTCGCGTCGACCCGCGTGGCGAGGTCTCGATCCGCCATGCGAGAGCGGATGGTGAGGCCTTTGACGGTCTCGCCGTCCTCTTCGGTTCGGGGCGTCGCCGTCGGCTCGCCGTCCGCCGGATGTTCTTCCCTGAAACATCGCTTCACCATCTCTTCGATTTCCTTGAGCCTGTTCGGATCCTTCAGGTTCTTGGCCTCGAGGTCCGGCTCGTCGGCCAGAAGCCTGATGACGCGCGGGTCCATGCCCCGTCGGGTGAAGCGCTGCACCGCGGCTTCGGCCTCGGAGATCAGGAGTATCAACTTACGCAGCTTCTCGCCCTTGGGGAAATTCCCGTTGGTCGGGGCCGCCGGCTTTCCGTTGGTCCCGCCGTGGATCTCCACGTCCTTGACGGCGGAGGAGATGATGTAGTCCTCAAAGGACTGATCGTCTTTGAGATACATCTCGGCCTTGCCCTTCTTCACCTTGTAGAGCGGCGGCTGCGCGATATAGAGGTGCGCGTTGTTGATGAGCTGCGGCATGTGGCGGTAGAAGAAGGTGAGCAGAAGCGTCCTGATGTGCGAGCCGTCCACGTCGGCGTCCGTCATGATGACGATCTTGTGATACCGAAGCTTCTCCAGGGAGAAATCCTCCCCGATGCCCGTGCCGATGGCGGTGATCATGGTGCGGATTTCCTCGTGGTTGAGCATCTTGTCGAGGCGCGCCTTCTCCACGTTCAGGATTTTTCCCTTAAGGGGCAGGATCGCCTGAAAGGCCCTGTCCCTTCCCTGCTTGGCCGAGCCGCCCGCCGACTCGCCCTCCACCAGATAAAGCTCGCACAGGGCGGGGTCTCTCTCCGAGCAATCGGCGAGCTTGCCCGGCAGGGATCCGCTGTCGAGCGCGCCTTTTCTCCTCGTGAGGTCGCGCGCTTTGCGCGCCGCCTCTCTCGCCTGAGAGGCCTGGACGGCCTTGTCCACGATTCTTTTGGCGACGGAGGGGTTTTCCTCGAAGAAGTTGGCGAGACCCTCGTTCAAGATCTGCTCGACCAAGCCCTTCATCTCCGAGTTGCCCAGTTTGCTCTTGGTCTGCCCTTCGAACTGAGGATCGGGCAGCTTCACGCTCAAGACGGCGGTTAAGCCCTCGCGCACGTCCTCACCCGATAGCGCAGGGTTGTTCTTCAGGAGCTTGTTCGTCGAGGCGTAGCGGTTGATGGTTCTCGTGAGCGCGCTCCTGAAGCCCACGAGGTGGGTCCCGCCGTCTGTGGTGTTGATGTTGTTGGCGAAGGTGAGGAGCGTCTCGTTGTAGGCGTCGTTGTACTGGATGGAGACCTCGACGATGTTTCCTTCACGCTCGCCCTTGATGTAGATCGATTTTCTGTGTACGGGATTTCTTGCGCGGTTCAGATACTCGACGAAAGAGACGATGCCGCCCTTGTAGAAATACTCCAGCTTCTTGTCGTCTTCTCTCTTGTCCTCGAGCACAATTCTGAGGCCGCTGTTCAAATAGGCCAGTTCTCTCAGCCGCCCCGCAAGAACGTCGAAATTGAATTCGGTGGTCTCGAATATCTTCTCGTCCGGCATGAAGGTGATGGTCGTTCCGGTGGTTTTGGCTCTTTGTCCTTTCTTGAGCCTGGCCTTCGGAACCCCTCTATCGAACTCCATCGCATAGATGTATCCGTCTCTCCGGATCTCGGCCACCAGCCACGATGAAAGAGCGTTCACACAGGAGACGCCCACCCCGTGCAGCCCGCCCGAAACCTTGTAGGCGCTGTTCTCGAACTTGCCGCCCGCATGGAGCTTCGTCAAAACCACCTCGGCCGCGGAGACCTTTTCCGTCGGGTGCCTGTCCACGGGAATGCCGCGCCCGTTGTCCGACACCTGCACCGAGCCGTCTTCGTTGATCGCCACGCTCACCTTGTCGCAGTAGCCGGCCATCGCTTCGTCCACGCTGTTGTCCACCACCTCGTATACGAGATGGTGCAGGCCTCCGGGACCCGTGCTGCCGATGTACATGGCGGGCCTTTTCCGCACCGCTTCCAAGCCTTCGAGGATGCGGATGTCTTTCGCCTTGTAGCTCGTGTCCGGCATGTTTTTGGTGGTTCTCGCCATTTGCTTGTTGCCGCCTCTCTGGGCTGTAGGTGTTTAGTCTATTCTTTCAACCCTTGCGTCTCGAACCAAGAAATTCTTCCCCTCAACCTCGTTTTTTCTCAACCGGGATTCCTCTGTCGACGTGATGAACGTCTGCGCTCCCAAAGAACCCAGGAACAACAACACTCTCTTTGTCCTGCTCGCATCGAGCTCTGAACCCAAATCATCAAGCAACACGACGGGAGCCTCTTTCCTTCTTCGTTTATATTCCTCGGCATTCGCCGACACCAATAGGATCGTGATGAGCCGCTGCTCCCCCTGGGAGGCGACATCCTTCGCCCGGCGCCCATTCCACGATAAGCGAAAATCATCGAGCTGCGGCCCCCAAAGCGTCGTTCTCCTCGCCATCTCCTCTTTCGCGAGCCTTCGGGCCGTCGCCTGTAAACCCCCTCGTATCTCCCCTTCCTCTTCCTCGTCTCCCCTCGGAAGACCACCGGCTTCATACGCTACGGAAACCCTGGATTCCCGCGTTTCTCCGAATAAACTCTCTAGGTGATTCAGCCGGTTTTTCAGTGAATTTATATATCTTTTCCTGCGGACGATAATGCGGGCGGCCATCTCGATTAATCGCTCCTGCCACACCTGAATCATAGCAGATTCGCCCCCATTTCTCAAAAGGTGATTTCTCTCCGAAAGCAGTTTTGCGTACATCCTGGAATCCTCGATATGCCGTGGTTCGACGGCCGCTATCGCTTGATCGAAAAAACGTCTCCTCGCTCGGGGACCCTCCTTGATTACTTGAGGCGTTTCGGGAAAGAAAACGACGACGTGAGAACTGTCGATATAGGGCATCAGACCCCGCAACTCCTGTCCGTCTTTCTTGTATTTTCTCTCGCGTCCGTGAAACGCAGCTTCCAGCCTCGTTTCCTTTTCGCTCCTATCTTCGACAAACATGCCGGACGCATACATTCCCTCACTGCCGTGTAAAACCATCTTCTCTCTGGATATCCGGCGAAAGGAACGCAGGTGAGAAAGGTAATAAATGGCTTCCAGTAGATTCGTTTTCCCAGAACCGTTGTTTCCGAAGACATAGTTGAATCCCGGGTGGGGCCTGAGCGAGAGCTTTGAATAATTCCTGAAATTTTTGAGGGTCAGTTCAGTGATACGCAAGAAATATTCTCAGGTCTTGGTTCTTTTAGAACCATATATAATATCTAAAAAGTAGTAGTAGTAGTGGCGGGGAAACTGTGGATAACCGCATAAGACGCTTAAAAAAAAGCACTTTGCCGATTGGATGAATGTGGAATTGTTTGTGGGGAAAAGCGGATTGCCGGGGTTTTTTTTGTCGAGCGCAACGAAGACAGGGGTTTCAACATGGTTATCCACAGTTTTTTCCACTGGTTGTTTCAGGACAAGTCTATCTTTTGCTCGAGTGTCTGGATGGTGGCGGAGAGGGACGGATCCGTTTTGAGTTGGCTCTCGATCTTGTTGGTCGAGTGGATCACCGTAGAGTGATCCTTCCCGCCGAAGCGTCGGCCGATTTCCGTGGTCGAGGCGCGTGTGAGCTTTCTCGCGAGAAACATGGCGATTTGACGGGGGACGGCGAAAGAGCGCGAGCGGTTTTTTGATTTTAAATCGGTGACGCGCACCTGAAAGTGCTCCGCCACGATTTTCTGGATGTTGTCCACGGATGAATTGCGAGTGGGATCGCGGATAATGCCCCGCAACACCTCTTGAGCAACGGGAAGGTCAACCTCGATATTGTGCAAAGAGGAGTAAATGTTGAGTTTTATGAGGCAACCCTCGAGTTCCCGGACGTTGGAGCGAACCTTCTCGGCGATGTAATGGGCGACCTCGGTATCGAGGGACAGGCCCTGTTCACTCGCCTTTTGTTGCAGAATGGCTACTTTGGTCTCAAAGTCCGGCGCGCCGATATCCGCAATCATCCCCGAGATAAAGCGCGACCTGAGGCGATCCTCCAGCCGAGGCGTGTCATTGGGCATTTTATCGCTCGTGATGACGATCTGTTTCCTTGTGTCTTGCAAGTCGTTGAAGGTAAAGAAGAACTCCTCCTGGGTACGCTCCTTTCCGGCGATGAACTGGATGTCGTCTATCATCAGAATGTCCACTTTTCGGTATCTGCTCCTAAAAGCAGCCATCTGATTCTGTCTGATCGAAGCGATGAGGTCGTTGATGAAGTTCTCCGAGGAGGTGTAGAAGATGCGTGTTCTCGGGCGTCGGTCGAGAACATGGTGGGCGATAGCGTGCATGAGGTGGGTTTTTCCGAGCCCCACGCCGCCGTAGATGAAAAGCGGGTTGAGCGCGACTCCCTTGCCGTCTGCCAGGCGAAGGCTGCAAGCGTGGGCAAATTGGTTCGAGCCGCCCACCACGAAGTTCTCGAAACGGTATCTGGGGTTGAGAAAGTCCGGCTTCTCGGAGGGGGCATGGGGCTCCTCCGGAAGCGCCAGAATCTTCTTTGCCGGGACGATTTCGTCCGGCGCATATAAGGTGCTCGCTCCGTTGGTCGGCCCGTCGCCCACCGAGATAGTGAGCGCTACGTTCGGCCCGGCCTCTTGTTTTAGTATGTCCGAGATGATTCCCCAATAACGCGAGCGCAAAGTGTCCGCCGTGAAGGGATCGGGAGCTTGAATCGCCAGGGAGGATTCGCTCGTGCCGAGTTCCTCGACGCCGGCGAACCAGCGGGCGAACGTCTGAGGGGAGACCTCTTCCTTGATTTTAGCCGCGCAACGCTGCCAGAGAGTCGTCATCAGGAGAACCAATTCCCAACGTTCGTCGCGCGGCAGGGTATTTTGCGCCGCGCAAGAGCAGGTTTTTCCACAGGGCGAGACAATGGCCGATTTAAAAAGGCATTTTTCCACAAAACACTCGGCAAAGGCAAGCGTTTTTCCACAAAAAGTGTCGAAAAATCCGCTTTTTCTCTTTTGTGAGTGAAAATCCGCCTTCTTCGAGAAAAAGCGAACAAGACGTGGAAAGGATTCCCTGCTCGCCTGGGTCTGGCGAATTTAGACGCGCCTCAACAAGTAGTTCTTGACAATCGGGGTTTGGGTGGCTACTTTACGCTCGGCTTCTTTGGAGAGGCTCCACCTCACGGTTACGTGAAGCAATGATCGGCCTTGGGCCGGTAGATGGAGTATTTGGTGAAACGAACTTACCAGCCGAACAGAAGAAAACGAGCGAAGACGCATGGGTTTCGCCGCCGGATGAAGACCACCGGCGGGCGCACGATTATAAAGCGCCGCCGAGCCAAGGGTCGCAAGCGCCTCGGCGTTACCGCTTAGGCGGCGCACCGGGCCGTCGACCCCGACCGGGAGGGCGCGGACATGGACGAGAGCTTCCCCCCGGAGCTCCGAATCCGCAAGGGGAGCGAGTTCGCCGTCGTTCTCAGAAAAGGACGCAAGCGCAGGTGTCCGTACTTCACGCTGCATATCTTACCCAACCCATCGCGGGATCGCGCGCGACTCGGCATCATCGCGTCTCGCCGGGTGGGCGGCGCCGTTCAGAGGAACCGAGCCAAGCGGCTTCTCCGCGAGGCGTTTCGACGTCACGGTTCGCCCCTCCCCGGGGGAGTGGACCTTGTGGCCGTGGCGAGAAATTCGATCGCCAGGGCGAGGCTAGCGGATGTTGAAAGGGCGTTCCACAACGCTTTCCATGGGAAAACGAATTCCTGAAAAAGAGATCGGCCCCGTATCGCAGGCCGCGCGCGTCGTGGCGACCATTCTGGTTCGTGGGTATCAACTCGTCTTGTCTCCCGTGATGCCGGGCAGTTGTCGGTTTTCACCCTCTTGCTCTCATTACGCGCTCGAGGCATTTCGACGCCACGCGCCCACGCGGGCCTTGTGGCTCACCGTGCGCCGCATCGGGCGTTGTCATCCATTTCACCCAGGGGGGAACGATCCGGTTCCCTGATGGATCCGGTGGAGACACTTTACATCATGGAAAAAAACGCGATTCTCGCCGCCGTCTTGTCGATGGCGATACTCATTGGCTGGCAATACATCGTCGTGAAGCCGATGGAAAACGAACAGGCCCAGAAACAAAAGGTGGCCAAGGCGCGTGCGGCGGCCCAGAACAAAGGACGATCGAGCGCAGCGAGCACGCCGCTCAAGACGCCGGCTTCCGGCTTCGTCGCGCCGGGCGCGCCCGGCGTTCCTTCCGCGCCCACGCAGGCCTCCCCGGGGCGACGCGTTCGGGTAGACGTGGGCGACGCGGTGTATGAGTTGACCAACCGGGGGGCGGGCTTTTTGTCTGCGCGCCTACTTAAGTACAAGCAAGGCAAGCAGAACTTCGTCGAACTCGTGCCCGGGGGTCGTCCGGACGTGCGGCCTCTTTTCTTCTGGGGCGGCAAGACCGCGCAGCGGCTCAACGAGGCCTCCTACCAGGTCGAGGGCGGCGACCTCTCGCTCTCAAAAGACTATCCGGAAGGTACGGTTCGCTTCCTCTACCGGGGAGCGGACGGCCTCTCGGCGGAGAAGGCGTTCTCCTTCCGCCACAACGAATACAACATCCAGACGAAAATCCGCGTCACCCGGCCCTCCGGGACGGAGGCGATAGGAATCGTCTGGGGCCCGCGCGTGGGCGGAAGCGACGGCAACACTTACGGCGGCGTCATCGAGGGGCCGATGAGCTTCGTCGGCGAGGAACTCGAATACGACTACCCCGAGGAGGCAAAATCCGTTACCCACGGCGAGAAACTCAAGTGGACCTCGCTCCAATCGAAGCACTTCATCGCGGCGCTCATCCCCCGAAGCGGCGCGGGCGGCGCGGAGATTCGCCTGCTCAGCCAGACGGACAAGCTCAGCGAATACGCCGCCATCGTACCCCTCTCGCAGGGAGAGGACGTCGAGGCGGCTTTTGACGTCTACGTGGGGCCGAAGGCGGTGGAAAGCCTTGAGAAGCTCAAGGTCAATCTCGAGGATTCTCTCGACTACGGGATATTCTCCTTCATCGCCAAGCCGCTCATGTCGATTCTGCGGTTTTTCCACGGGATCGTGGGGAACTGGGGCGTGGCCATCATCTTGCTGACCATCGTGGTGAAAATTATCTTCTATCCGCTCACCCACGTCAGCATGCGCAACATGAAGGAGATGCAGAAACTCCAGCCGCGCATCACGCAACTGCGCGAGATCTACAAGGACGACAAGAACAGGCTGAACGAGCAGACCATGGGCTTGTATAAGGAGCACAAGGTCAACCCGATGATGGGCTGCCTGCCCATGATCATACAGATTCCCGTTTTCTTCGGGTTGTATGAGGCGCTCTTGGTGTCGATAGAGTTGCGAAACGCGCCGTTTTTCGGCTGGGTGCAGGACCTTTCCGTGCAGGACCCCTACCACGTGTATACGATACTCATGGGCGCTTCGATGTTCTTGCAGCAGAAGATGACGCCCACCGCGGGCGATCCCACCCAGGCGAAGATGATGATGTTCATGCCCATCGTCTTCACGGGCATGTTCATCTTCTACCCCGTCCCCGTGGGGCTGGTGATCTATTGGCTGGTGAACAACCTGCTCTCCATCGCGCAGCAGCTCTACGTGAACCGATCCGTGCAGCCGCCCAAGCTGGCCGAGGAGAATTGACGCGGAAAATGCCCTGGCTATCCCCTGAAGCAGCCTGGCCGGCCCGCCCGGCGCACGGCTCCTCGAAAGTCCGGGAGACGAGAAAATGAGTCTTGACGACGCCGGCTGGACCGACGGCGGAATGGAAGGCCCGGGTTTTCATTATTTCCCTCCGGGCGAGAATCCCGACCTGACCCCCATCTCGGAGATGTCGGGCCGCGCGCTCAGGCGCGTCATCGAGCGCGTGGACCTGGAAATCCTCGCCCTGGCCCTTCGCGACGCGCAGCCGCGGGTAATCGAGCGGGTGCTCAGAAACGTCTCCTCCAAAAACGCGGCCCACATTCGCGAGGAAATGGAGCGCTCAGGCTCTGAGGAGAGCGAACGCAGCGTCGAGGCGCGCCAGATGTTGATGCAGACCGCCTACGCCATGAAAAACCACGGCGACATTACGTTCGAGGGTCCCGCCGACGACGCCATCCCTCCGCTGGGTCGGGCGCTCGAAGACGGGCTCGCCGCGTTCCACTCCCCCGAGAGCAAGGCCGAGCACGCCGTTTCGCTCATCGTCGCCCTGGCCGCACGGGCGGAGCTGCACGGACTGCTTTCTCTCGAGCCGGCTCTCGAGAGAAGTCCGGACGGAATTTTCTCCACCGGCCTTCGGATGCTGGCGGATCAGGCGCCCTGGGATGAGGTCGAGATGATTCTCGCCCGGCAGATCGACTCCTCTCTCGGCGCTACGGAAAGAAACAAGGAAATCGCCATCGAAGGCGCGCTGGCGATTCTCGAGGGCGCGAGCGAGGATCGCGCGCGGGCGAGGCTCGTCGCCTTCCTGCCCGAGGGCGAAGCGGATTACGAGCGCCTGCCCGGCGTACGGTTTTCGCCCTCGGCCCAAGCCACGGTCGACATCATCAGCCTGTGCGTGGAGCTCGCAGGTTTGGCCTCCCGCGATGAGGGCGGCGCGATAGCGGAGCGCCTCGAATGGATTCAGGAACCCCTTCTCAAAACGGGGCTCAAGTGGGCGCTCGACGGCGCCTCGATAGAAGACGTCGAGAGACTCCTCAGCCGTAAAGGGCAGACGCGCCTCGACAGGGAGCGCAGAAAGCTCGAGTGTCTGGCGGAGGGCTTGATGCTCATCCGTGAGGGCCACCCCGAAGGCTTCATCCGGGAGGCGCTCGGCGGCTATATCGAGGATGAGGCTTGAGCGCGGCGGCCCCGCGCACCGAGTGGACGCTTCCCGTCCGCAACCGCCACCTCCTGCTCACCGGAGGAAGGCGACGGGCCATGCCGCCCACGAAGACGCTGCGCGGCCTGGGTCTTAAGCGCGGCATGAGTTTTCTGGACGTTGGCTGCGGCCCGGGGTATTTTTCGATTCCCGCCTGTGGGGTCGTGGGAAAATACGGCCGCGTGCTCGCTTGCGACATCTCGCCCGTGATGATCGCCGAACTCCGGAAAGCGGCGAAAGAGCGCGGTTACGCTCACCTGACGGCGAAGCGAAGCCAGGACTCCCAGGTTCCCTTTCCGGATGCGAACGCGGATTTCACTCTCCTCGCGTTCGTGCTTCACGGGATGGCCGACGTCCAGCCCCTCCTCGCCGAATCTTGGCGCGCGATGAAGAAAAACGCCGCCATCACGCTGATCGAATGGCACAAGAAGGCCATGGACATGGGGCCGCCCCTGGCCGCGCGGTTTAAGCCCGAAGAACTCGTGGCCGAATTGAGCAAGGCGGGCTTTCAGAGAGCCCGTTGGTGGGATTTCGACGGCAACACCTATTTCGCCTCCGCGCAAGCGCCCTAGCGGCTGCCAAAGCGGGGGCGATACGCTATAATCCGGCCTTCATCGGCGGGCCATGCGCGGCCCGGGCGTTTCGTCATGAGAGGGGGGACATGCGCTCACGAAAAGGCGTCTTCATGCTCATCGTAGCTCTCGTTCTGACGCTCAACAACTTCTTGTTCGCCATGAATCCGAAGGCGGCCAAGCCCATATTCGACTGGATAGACCCTTTCGTGATCGTCGGCCTGGCGCTTGTTTTCATCGATAAAATTCTCGATTCCATCAGGGGCGGAATCGAATGGCACCGGCTCATTTGTACGCCTACAACTATCTGGCCAAGATGGCGGGCAGTGTCCTTGAGAGCGGAACCTTGTGGCTGATTATGGCGCCGTTTGCGGTCTCCCTCCTCGCCTACGAGGGCTTTTTGATGATTCGCGCGTCGGGGCGGGAGTGAGGTGACGGACGAGATGGAAGATAAATCCTCGATTCAAGGGCACGTGGCGCTCGTGACGGCGGGCGCGGTGGGCATCGGCGAAGCGATAGCCGAACGCCTGGCGTATGAGGGCGCGCGCGTCGCGCTGCTGGACCTCGACGATGCGCTGGGCGAGGCGGCCGCGCGGCGGATAAACGATGCGGGCGGCGAGGCGCGCTTCATCAATACGGACGCCACCTCGGCGAACGAGGTTAAGGCGGCCGCGGAAGAGACGCTCGTCACCTGGGGGCGCCTCGACATTCTGGTGAACTGCGCGGGCGGCTTCGTGGAGAATCCCGCCATCGAGGAGCTTGACGAGGCGCAGTGGCGCCGGGTCGTGGACTTAAACTTGAAGAGCGCCTATCTGTGCGCGCGCGCGGCGACGCCTTTTATGAAGAAAGCCGGCTATGGCCGCATCGTGAACATCTCCTCCCAGTCGGGCCGCGACGCCGTTGTGGAGACGGGCCTCGCCTACAGCGCGGCCAAGGCGGGTCTGTTCGGCTTTTGCAGGCGCCTGGCGGTCGAGGTGGCGCCTCACGGCATCACGGTGAACACGGTGGCTCCGGGCGTGGTGCTCACCCCGAGGACGGCCGTCGTCCATAAGGACAGGTTGCCCGAGATAATTTCGAAAATTCCGGTTGGCCGCGTGGCGGACGCCGCGGACATCGCCGACGCCGTGTGGTATCTCGCCAGACCCGAGGCGCGCTACGTGACGGGCGTGACGCTCGACGTCAACGGCGGAAGATACGTCCACTAGAGAGGGTTTTCCCGTGCATGAGCGATCCTCCATCAAAGATCACGTCGCCATCGTCACCGGCGCCACCGATGGCATCGGCCTGGCGACGGCGATACGCTTCGCGGATGAGGGCGCGAAGGTGGCCATCATGGGGCGAGACCCCGAGCGGGGAACCGCGGCGCTCGCCACCGTCGGTACGCACGGCGACGCCATCTACGTCCAGGGCGACGCCGTCCGCACGGAAGACATCGACCTTCTTTTCGCCCGCACGCTCGGCACATGGGGCCGCCTCGATATTCTGGTGAACTGCGCGGGCGGTTTCGTGGAGGTGTCCGACATCGAGGATCTTGATGAGGCGGAGTGGGCGAAGATCGTGGACTGGAACCTGACGAGTTGTTATCTCGCCTCCCGGGCGGCGGCGGCCCCGATGAAGGAGAGGGGCTATGGCCGCATCGTGAACATCTCCTCCATATCCGCGCGCGATGCTCTCCCGAGCATATCGCTGGTTTACAGCGCCGCGAAATCCGCGATGCAGGGCTTCACGAGAAGGCTCGCGGCCGAACTCGCTCCCCACGGCATCACGGTGAACGCGGTAGCCCCGGGCGTGACGCTCACCAAGCGCTTTCGCCTCGTGCACCAGGAGCGCGTGCCGCAGATAGTGGCGAGCCTCCCCGTGGGCTTCGGCGGGGAGCCGGAGGATATCGCCGACGCGATCTGGTATTTCTCCACGCCGGGCTCGGGCTACGTTACGGGTGCGACCATCGACGTGAATGGCGGTCAATACGTGAATTAGGGGTTTGGAAAATTTCGCTCCGCTCACCAAGAAACCGCGCGGTTTCATGATATCATCTCGAGGCTCGAGAATTTTCGAAGCCGTCTAAATATCAGAGGAGCTAAGCAAATGCGACGCCCCATGCTTGTGATCGCCTTGTTCTTGCTCGCCGCCGCTCTGGTCTTCCCGCAAGCCGTTTTCGCCGAAGGCCGCTGGAAGCCCTACGACGCCAAGGCGTTCACCCAGGCCAAAAAGGACGGAAAGACCATATTCGTCTCCGTCCACACAGACTGGTGAGGTACCTGCAAGCAGCAGGTGCCGCTGCTACAGTCCCTGATGGAAGAGAAGAAGTTCGCAAACGCCGCCGCGTTCCAAGTGCAATACGACACCCAGCGCGATTTTCTCAAGGAGCATGGCGTCCGCTGGCAGTCGACTATTCTCGTCTTTAAGGGCGTGCAGGAAAAAGGCCGCTCGACGGGCGACGTGGACAAGGCGAGTATACGGAGTCTCATGGAACGCGCGCTGTAGAACGAGCGAATCCGGCGCATCGGGGCCCGCCGTTGGCGGGCCTTTTTGCGTTTTTACCTAAGCGGAGATACGGCGACCTCCCCGTCTTTGATAGAGATGTCCGTCCCGTAGGGATCGGAGAAATTCTGCATCATGTTCACGATCGCGCGGCCCTCTCCCCGTCTGGGCGAGAGCAGCCGGGGCGCGCGGTCCACGCCGCAGCGGCAGGGGATGAGGTGAAGGTCGCTCACTCCTTCCCCCTCCATACGCCCGCCCAGCAGAAACGTCTGATTCGTCGCCTCCGTGAAAAACGGTTCGATCTCGTCGAAAATCAGATTTCCGGTGCAGTGGACGATGGGCCGGCCGTTATAGAACTCGATCGCAGAGAGGACGTGCTGGTGCCCGCCGAAAACGGCGCAGGCGCCCGCGTCGATCGCCGCGTGCCCGATCTCCCTTTGGTGCTCGTGCACCTCGTGGCGTATGCTCGCCCCCCAGTGCTGGTACACGAAAACGAGGTCGACTTGTTCCTTGAGCCGCCTGATGTCTTCTTTCATCCGCTCGAGGTCCTCCGCCACCGACCAGGAATGGATGACGGGTTCGGAAGCCGGGTATTCGTCCAGGTTTCTGAGCGGCGTGTAGGACGTTCTGACGCGCAGCGGGTTTACTCCGGGTTCATCCGGGCCGGCCGCGTGGCCTTGGGGCAGCACGGACGAATAGGCGAGCAGGCCGAGCTTGAGTCCGCCGCGTTCCACGATGGCGGGTGCTCCCGCTTCTTCTGAATCCATACCTGCGCCCGTGAAGGGGATGCCCGCGCGGCGCAGCGTCACCATGGTCTGCTCGAGCGAGGCAACTCCAAAGTCGAGCATGTGGTTGTTCGCGATTCCCACCGCGTCGAAGCCGGCGTCCACCAGGCCCGCCACGAGAGCGGGGCGCCCCCGGTGGCGGGTCGGCTTTCCCTTCATGAGTTCGCCGCGCGTGGAGAGCGCGTTCTCGAGGTTCGCGAAAGAAAAATCGGCGTCTCGAAACAAGTTCCCCAGGCGGCCGAACATTCCCCTGGCCGAACCCCTGTCGGGCGCCAGGTCTCCGCCCGTGAGAAAAGAAGCGGTTTTTTGCGGAATTTCTCTATTCATTTTCGAGTCCTCTGTGAAAACGTAAAAGAGATGATGAAGACGACAAAACGCATTCGTTGGAATCGACGCGCCTCAACTCATCGGCTGCCCGCTCCGGAGCCACCTCGTTGATGTACGCGCCCAGGCCCGTCTCGAGGCCCGCCATGGGCGTGAGACGCGGGAAAAGCTCGATATGCCAGCGATGCGCGTCAGGATTATCCTCCGCTCCTTTCGCCGCCAGGATGAAAGAGAGGTTGACGGGCGAATCGTGAAGAAGTTCCTTGTAGCGCCTCAACGTCCGCGCCAGGGTGCCTCCGGCTGCGGCGATTGCTCCGGGCGGACTCTGTGTGAAGGAGGCCTCCGTCGGCCAGGGGCTGATACAGGCGAGGTAGGGAAAGCGCGAGCCCCAGGGGCAGAACACGGCGGCTCCCTCTTCTCCCGTTTCGACCATTCGCTCTCCGCCTTCGCGCTCCGCATCGAGCATGTGATCTAAAAGCGCGGTTTTCCGCTCCTTGTAGAAAGCGGCCTCTTTTTCCAGCTTCTGCTCGACGCCGCCGGCCTCGACCGGGAGGACAAGTATCTGGAAATGTGAGTGGAGGATGGATGCGCCCGCCTGCGCGCCATGATTCTTGAAGGCGCAGACGCAGCGAACGCCGGGGGCCTCGGCGAGCGCCCGAGTCCTCTCCTGCAGCAGGCGCAGAACCCCGGCCGCATGCGCTTCGCCCAAATCGGCCAGGCCCTTCGTGTGACGGGGCGAATCGATGAGCACCTCGTGGCGCCCCCCGCCCCTGAGGGAGAAAAAGCCGTCTTCGCCCTCGCGCGCAATCTCTCTGCCCCCGACGGCAGGATACTTGTTCGCCACGCAGCGCGCGCGCCAGCCGGGCGCGTTCTCGGCGCTACCGTCTTCCCTGATGGCGGCAACCTCGGGCGGCGTTTCGCCCTCGTTTCCGGGGCAGAAGGGGCAGGCCGGGTCGTCTTCGGCGGGAGTGGCGTTTGCGTATTGCGCAGGATGGGGCCGCGCGCGCCTGTCGGGTGCGATGAGCGTCCATTCGCCGCGATGCGGGTCGTATCTCAACTCGGGCATGAGCGTCTCGCTTTTTTATGGATGCGAATATTCAAACAATGTTAGCATGTATAAAGATTTTTCAAAGAAAAAAGAGGCGCTAGCGAAAGAAGGACGAAAACTTGTTCGGCATGGTGCGGTTTTTGGCTCTGCTCGCCTCCTGTCATGGGGCAGGGCGGGAGGCGAGCATGCCCTGGATGAATGCCGGTTTGCCTTTTCGCGCCGACCCGCATAAACTTTTGAACGACTCAATAACCAGGTCTGGCGGCGCGAGGCTCGTCGCAGACTCAGTCCGCAAGCGAATCCGCAGGGGCCTTGGAGTGGGGATGGACTCTCTCTTGCGAGGAGGCCCCGATCTTTTCTTCGAATCGACCGAAGCGCAAAACGAGAATAGGGGGTCAACCATGAAATCCAGAGCTTTGCTTATCGCCATTTTTTTCGTCGTCCTCGTAGTGGGGGCTATCTCTGCGCCCACCAGGGCGGACGCCGCCTGCAGGGTCCGCATCGGCGACCTGAACTGGGACAGCGCCAACTTTCACGATCAGGTGGCGGCTTTTATCCTGAAGCACGGCTACGGCTGTCAGGTGACACTCATCTACGGCGGCACGCTGCCGATCATGACGGCCCACTACCTGGGGAAGAACGACCTGATCATGGAGCTTTGGTACGACAACGTGAAGGATCAGTACGACCCCGCCATGAAGAGCGGCAAGGTCAAGCAGGTGGGTGTCAATACGCCCGACAGCGTACAGGGCTGGTACATACCGCGCTTCGTCCAGAAGGCGAATCCGGGCTTAAAGTCGGTCCATGACCTGGTGAAATACAAACACCTCTTCAAGGACCCCGAAGATCCTTCCAAGGGCCGGTTCGTGAACTGCATCCCCGGCTGGTCGTGCGAGGTCATCAACACGGTGAAGATGCGCGCCTACGGGATGGAAAAACATTTCACCAATTTCCGGCCCGGCTCGGGCGGCGCGCTCGCTGCGGCCATCAAGGGGGCGTATCTCAAGAAAAAGCCGGTCCTGGCCTATTACTGGGCGCCGACGCCGCTCCTCGGCCAACTCGACCTGGTCCAGCTCGAAGAACCCAAGTGGAACAAGGCCGACTGGGACGAGATGATGAAGTCCGTGGCCGCGCTCAAGAAGGGAGGCGTGGAGGCCATGGGGAATCCCAAGAAGGCGACCGCCTACCGAACGGCGGAGTTGCCGAAGTCGGTCACCACGAAGTTCGCGGCCAAAAACCCCGGGATCGTCGCCTTCATCAAAAAGTACACGCTCTCGTCCCGGGTCGTCTCGAAGGCGTTGGCCTATCTCGAGAAGGAAGCCGGCGGCGACGCCGCGGCCACCGCGATCCATTTCTTGAAGACCAACAAGGCCTGGAAGAGTTGGGTTCCGGCCGACGTCGTGAAAAAGGTCGAGGAGGCGCTCAAATCGGCTTGAGCCGCGCCCGCGCGATGCCTTTTTCTCGTGAAATTGCGTCATAGTCCCGGGGAGGCCCGCCCATGATGAAGTTTATCCGCGGACTGTTCCCTGAGTGGGCGGTCGAATGGCCCAAGGGCCTGAACCTGCCGCTCAATAAATGGACCAACGATTTCGTGGAATGGCTGGTCACCGAGTACGGGGTCATCTTCGAGACCGCCTCGGACGGGATTCTCGTGGTGCTGGTGGGTCTGGAGCGCTTTTTGCGGGATCTTCCCTGGGTCGTCGTGTTCGCGGGCGTGATCGCGCTCACCTATTTCTCGAGCGGGCGCAAGCGGGGACTGACCGCCCTCGTGGCCGCTTGCATGTTCTTCATCGGCCTCGTCGATCCCAAGCTCTGGGACTATTCGATGATGACGCTTTCGGTGATGCTGGTCTCCGCCATCATCTGCATCGGCCTGGGCGTTCCGGTGGGCATCGCGATCTCGAGAAACGACCGAATGCGCGATATGGTGCTGCCCGCGCTCGACCTCATGCAGACCATGCCGAGCTTCGTCTATCTCATTCCGGCGATCATGCTCTTCGGCCTGGGCGCGGTGCCAGCCGTATTCGCCACGGTGATCTACGCCATCCCACCGGTTATCCGCCTGACCGATTTAGGCATCCGCCTGGTGGATGAGGACATCGTCGAGGCTTCAGACGCCATGGGCGCGAGCAAGAGGCAGAAGCTCCTGCGCGTGCAGATGCCGATGGCGCTACCCAACATCATGCAGGGAGTCAACCAGACCACGATGATGGCGCTCTCGATGGTGGTGATCGCCTCGATGATTGGAACCCGCGGACTCGGCACCGAGGTGCTCATCGGTCTCCAGCAGCTCAACGTCGGGCGCGCGCTGGAGGCCGGCGCGGCTATCGTGCTGCTCGCCATCGTCATGGACCGCGTGACCCAGGCCTATGGCGGGCGGTTCATCCGCACGAGCGGGAGGGAGTGAGCCGATGGCGCTGATCGAGATACGAAACGTCTACAAGATATTCGGAACAGGACGCGCACAGGAAACCGCGCTCGACCTGGCCCGTGCGGGAGTCGAGAAGAACGACGTGCTGGTCGAAACCGGCTGCACACTGGGGCTGAAGGACGTGAGCCTCTCCGTCGAGCGCGGGGAGATTTTCGTGGTCATGGGCCTTTCGGGATCGGGAAAATCGACCTTGATCCGCCATATCAACCGGCTGATCGACCCGACCACGGGCAAGATTCTCGTTGATGAAAGGGACGTTCTCGAGCTCTCGCCCGAGGAGTTGCTCGCGTTCCGCCGGGGCGTCGCGAGCATGGTCTTTCAGCGATTCGCGCTCTTCCCGCACATGACGGTTTTGGAGAACGTGGGCTACGGCTTGGAAGTTCAGGGAACCGAGTACGCTCAGCGACGCCGGCGCGCGATGCGCTGGATAGAGGACGTGGGGCTCATCGGTTATGAGAACGCCTACCCGGCCCAACTCTCGGGCGGCATGCAGCAGCGGGTGGGCCTGGCGCGCGCCCTGTGCACGGACCCCGAGATTCTCCTCATGGACGAGCCCTTCAGCGCCCTGGACCCGCTGATACGCAAGCAGATGCAGGATCATCTCGTCGCGCTCCAGCGCGACCTCAAAAAGACCATCGTGTTCATCACCCACGATCTCGACGAGGCGCTCAAGCTGGGCGATCACGTCGCGATCTTGAAAGACGGCGTGGTCGACCAGATAGGCGGGCCGGAGGAGATTCTGCTCAACCCGGCCACCGACTACGTGCACGAGTTCGTGCGTGACGTGAAGCGGGGCCGCGTGGTGACGGCGGGCTCCATCATGACGCCTCCGTGCAGCGAGACCACCGGACCTGTCGTATCGCGCGACACCGTGCTTCAGGAGATGCTGCCCAAGTGCATCGAAAGCGAATCGCCGCTGCGGGTGGTGGACGCAGCGGGCGCCGTCGTCGGCGCCGTCTCGCGCAAAACCCTCCTGCGCGGCCTGGTGGATCATACCGGGAAGAGGTAGGGGGGGACTTGCGCAGGCTAGCCGCACATACACGATCCCTATATTGGATACCCAATTTCCCTGATTGGTTTTGTTTCGTCATTCCGGCGCATGCCGGAATCCAGAACCGATGCGTTTCTCGTCCGCCTAGATTCCGGCATGCGCCGGAATGACGGTGCTCTATAAGTGTTTGTAGGGGCCGTTCGAGAACGGCCCCTACTTGATCAAGCGGATTGCCGCTGCATGGGCGGACCTGCGCTTTCGCCCGCGTGGTCTTGCAATAAAGACTTAAATCCGGTTCATTACGCCCGACCGCAATGCGCGCGGCCGCTCAGGGCGCGCGCGCATTCTCAAGAGACGGAAAGCGAAGAGGCGGATGAGCGATTTTAAGAGAGAGACCATCGTTGCGCTGTCCACGGCCCCCGGGCGCGGGGCCATCGCCATCGTCCGCCTGAGCGGGGCCAGGTCGCTTTCCATTCTCACCGAAATCTTCACGCCGAGGAAAGAAAGAAGCGCCTTTCCCGGGAGGAGGCCCGTGCTGGGACGCTTTGTGGATGGGGCCCAAGCCTTTGATGAGGGTCTCGCGCTCTATCATCCGGGGCCCGATTCGCTCACCGGCGAGGACGTGGTCGAGATGCACTGCCACGGCGGCCCGGCCATCGTGGGGACCATTCTGCGTCTCGCGCGCGAGATGGGCGCCAGACCGGCCCAGGAGGGGGAATTCACCCGGCGCGCCTTTTTGGAGGGGAAGATCGACCTGCTCCAGGCGGAAGCCGTGGCGGACCTCGTGACCGCGCAAACCGAGAAAGCGGCGCGCGCGGCGCTCCATCACCTGGAAGGACGCCTCTCCAAGGCCCTGGAGGAGGTGTGGGAGAAGGTGGTGGAGGCGGGCGCGCACATCGAGGCGGCAATCGATTTCCCCGACGAATTCGAGCCGGGCGCAGGACCTTCGGTTTCGGGCGCGCCGATGGGAAGCGCGGAACTCGCAGGCCTTTTCGCGGAGATAGAAGCCGCGCTCGGTAAGCTCATCGAGAGCTACCGCTCCGGCAGAATCCTGAGAGAAGGCGCGCGCGTGGCCATTCTCGGCAGGCCCAACGCGGGGAAATCCACCCTTCTGAACGCGCTTTTGGGGGCGGATCGAGCCATTACCAGCGAAATTCCCGGCACCACGCGGGACACGGTGGAGGAAATTTGCGATATGGGGGGCGCGCCGGTGCGGCTCATCGACACGGCGGGTTTGCGCGATACCGGGGATCCGGTGGAACTCGAAGGAACCGAACGCGCCCGCAAGGCGGCGGGAGCAGCCGATTTGAGCCTGATGGTCGCGGACGTTACGGCGGGCGATGCCGAAGTGGCGTGGGCGGCCGGTGAGACGAGCGCACTGGGCTGCAATAATCTGTTTGTTTTCAATAAGATAGATAAGGCATCCCGTGCGATGAAAGAGCGCGCCCGCGCCTTGTTGAGCGAGTTGGCGCCGGATGCGCCCGAGGCGCTCTTCATCTCAGCGCTGACGGGCGAGGGGGTCTCCAAGTTGCGTGAAGAGGTGGCGCGTGTTTTGATGAATGAGGATGGGCTGTCGGGCGCCGAGTCTATGCTCACGAGGGAGCGTCACCACGGCCAAATCGCCAAATGCCTGGAAGCGATACGATGCGCCAGGGGGGGCGCCGAGGATGCGATCTCCCCCGAACTGGTGGCGGTCCATCTGAACGAAGCGCAAACCGCGCTCTCGGAACTCCTGGGCAGAGATTACGGACAGGCGCTTCTGGACAGGATTTTTTCCACGTTTTGCATCGGAAAATAAAAATAATGAAAGAACAGTTGAGTTTTGCAAGCTCGGCAAGAGAAAAAACTTTGGCGCACAGTCGGTATCGTGAAGGCGATTTCATCCCATCACCTCGTTTTATTATGAATGAGGGCTCTATCACGAGGAGATAGAAATGAAGATCCTACGCATGGCAGCGCTGGCCCTTCTTGCTGGTGGATTGTTTTTTTGTTTCGTTACGCCAATATGGGCCGAAGGCGCAGCGGCCCAGAGTTTCCACAAGCTCGCATGCGCGAGTTACCCGCCAAGTTCGTCCCCATGGCGCGTCAAAAACCTCTACGATTGCCGGACTCGCGAGTTGTTCGTGCCGTATCATCTCTGGACCGGCGCAAAATGGGATGGCCGCAAGGACGGGCCATGCATGCATAAGGCCGATAACACTTTCAGTGTCAATCGCAGGAGCCTGACGAGGATACGGGGCCCGAAGAAATGGTCAAATCTCGAATCTGGCGAGAATGAAATGGTCTGGGTCCGGGAAAAGTTGAATAGACATAAAGTCCAGTATTTCACATGTCATAGTGAAGGCATCGGGAGGGTCTACGATAGCCGAGGGCCAAGGTATTACTATACAGGCAGATGCAAATTCCCGGCTGGAAAGGGATGGAAAATTAGCTCAAGAAGGGATTGCGAAGACACCTCATTGGAAATCATACACGTTGGCTTGGATGATAAAGGCCACTTGAATGAGATAAAGTTCAAGTGGTGGACCAGGCATAGGCTTGACCATATCTATCGCTACGTTCCTAACCGAGGAATGACGAACGCTTGGAAACAGTGAAAACCCTACGAATCGTCGATGTGCGCCGATCGCTTCGGGGGCTGCACCATATTGGTTGGTTGACGCAGGTGATCGACAAAAACTTGAGTTCTCTGTAATGAACAGCGTTGTTTCGACGTTGAATTTGTATAAATTTAGATAAGTACGCGCTGTTTGATGTAAATTTGTGAATTTTTGGAGGTTTTGGCTTGGCTTTTCAATATGATGTCATCGTCGTGGGCGGTGGACACGCCGGATGCGAGGCGGCGCTCGCCGCCGCGCGCATGGGCGCACGCACCATGATGCTCACCATGAACCTCGACACCGTGGGCTTGATGTCGTGCAATCCGGCCATCGGCGGACTGGCGAAGGGCGTTTTGGTGCGCGAGGTGGACGCTTTGGGCGGTGAAATGGCCCGCGCCATCGACGCCACGGGCATTCAGTTCCGGATGCTGAACACGAAAAAAGGCCCCGCCGTACAGGCCCTGCGCGCCCAGGCGGACAAGCAGCGCTACCGCGCGTATATGAAAAACGCGGTCGAAAGCCAGGAAAACCTCGATCTCAAGCAGGGATTGGTGCAAAAACTGCTGGTGAAGGACGGGGCGATAGCGGGCCTTCAGGATCATTTCGGGGAAACCTGGGAGGCGCGAGCCGTCGTTCTGACGCCGGGCACCTTCACGCGCGGTCTTCTCCATTATGGCGACAGAAAAGTCGAAGGCGGGCGCGCGGGTGAGGGTTCGGCGAACGAACTCACGAAGCAACTCGTCTCGTTCGGCTTCGCCATCGGTCGCATGAAGACGGGAACACCGCCCCGGCTGGACGCGAAATCCATTGATTTTCAAATACTTGACGTTCAACCCGGCGACGATCCGCCCCTTCCGTTCTCATACCGCACCCCCGCCATCGAACAAGAACAGATGCCTTGCTGGATCACCTACACGAATCCGGCGACGCACGAGGTCATCCGCCGGAACATCGAGCGCGCGCCCATGTACAACGGCCAGATCGACGCGGTCGGCGTTCGCTATTGCCCGAGTATCGAAGATAAAATCATGCGGTTCGAGGGCAAACAGGAGCACCAGATATTCCTGGAGCCCGAAGGACGCGAGACTTGCGAAATTTACGTGAACGGGCTTTCCACGAGCCTGCCGGTGGACGTGCAAATCCGTATGTTGAGAACAATCAAAGGCTTGGAGCGGGCCGAGATGATGCGCCCGGGCTACGCCGTCGAATATGACTATGTGGAGCCGACCGAACTAGGGCCAAGCCTGATGACGAAAAAGATGCCGGGACTCTTCCATGCCGGCCAGATCAACGGAACGACCGGCTATGAGGAGGCCGCCGCCCAGGGGATCATGGCGGGAATCAACGCCGTTCACTATCTGCGCGCAGAAGAACCCGTGATTTTGAACAGGGAAGAAGCCTATATCGGCGTTTTAATCGACGATCTCATCACAAAGGGAACGGCCGAGCCCTACCGGATGTTCACCAGCCGGGCCGAGCACAGGCTCCTGCTGCGCCACGACAACGCGGATTTCAGGCTGATGGAACTCGGCCACGGGGTCGGTTCTCTGGATGAGACCACCTATCGCGCCTTTGAGACGAAGGCGAAACGAGCGCGTGAAGCCATCACGTATCTGGAAGCCACGACCGTGAACCCCAAACCGGACGTCCGCAGCGCCATGGAGGCGGCGGGCTCCAAACCGCTCAAAAAACCATCCACCCTGGGCGATATTCTGAGACGCCCCGAAGCCGGCCCCGAACTGGCGATTCGGGTCGATTCGGTCGTCGGGGGCTGTTTTGGGGCGATTTGGGAGGCGCTTGAGGGTGAATCGCGGCGATACGTGATGGCTGAGGTGAAATACAAGGAGTATTTCGAGCGGGAATACCAGCAGGTTCATCACCTGAGGATGGCCGACAGGGTGAAGATTCCAGATAGTATCTCGTATTCGGAAGTGGGCCACCTGACCGCCGAGGTGCGGCAGCGACTCGAGGAGATACGGCCCAAAACCCTCGGGCAGGCGAGCCGCATCTCGGGTGTGACGCCCGCCGCGGTCGCCGTTCTGGAAGTCTACATTCGAAAGCAAAACGGAAATTCGCGGGAGCAGGCTCTCTCATCGGTTTCGTGAGATCCTCTCCTTGGTTGCGATTGATCCCCCACCGGCGCGACAGCGGGCCTTCGCCCTTGTCTCGCCGACAATCCCTCATTCTTCAATCGGGATTGACCCTCAAGGGGGGAGTAATTGTTCAGCCCACAACATCGACGCAGCCGCAACACCATTTTCTTGTTAGGAAATGCCCCAAAACCTACCCTTCTCACCGCCGGCACCACTAAGATTCCTCGAAACAAAACCCTGCTGGTCAATTTGCGAGGTTCGTCTCCTTCCATTGTTCCACGTGGAACATTTTCACCCCCGGATTTTCAGGAAATTTTGTTCCACGTGAAACTTCCGGTTGAATTTTATGGGATGGTGTGAGAATCTTCGGTTACGCAGCGTATTTCCATCCGCCCTGAAAAAAAACATGGAAACCACACCCGGAGCGACCATCTCCCCGAGCGTTCCCGAAACCGACACGAGCGAAGGCCCGTGCACGGTCGTGGCCGTCGTGAACCAGAAAGGCGGCGTCGGCAAGACGACGACGGCCGTCAACCTGGCGGCCTGCCTCGCGGTGGCGGATCAGCCGACGCTCTTGGTCGACATGGACCCCCAATCGAACGCGACGAGTAATTTCGGTATATTTTCGCCTTCTTCTTCGCTCTACAGAGCGCTCGTGCTGGGTGAGTCGATAGACGAAGATTCCTTGTATGATACTGAAATTAAAGGATTAAAAATTTTACCCTCATCCATCGACCTGGCGGGCGCGGAGGTGGAGATAGCGGATTTGCCGCAAAGGGAGAGTCGCTTGCGGAACATTATCGAGCCGCTCCGCAGCCGGTTCCGCTACATTCTCATCGACTGCCCGCCCTCTCTGGGTTTTCTCACCTTAAACGGCCTGCGGGCGGCGGACGAGGCGCTCATCCCCATTCAGGCGGAGTATTTCGCGCTCGAGGGATTGGCCCGCCTCATGAAAACGGTGGAGCGGATACGCGGGAGCGTTCATCCCGATCTCAGGATAGGCGGAATCCTGCTGACGATGTATGATTCGAGGACGAACCTTTCGCGTCAGGTGAACGAGGACTTGCGCTCCCATCTGCCGGAGTTGACCTACCGGGTCGTGATTCCCAGGAACGTGCGCCTCGCCGAGGCGCCGAGCCACGGGAAGCCGGTGATCACGTACGACATCTCCTCGCCGGGCGCGCAGGCGTATCTCGCGCTGGCGAGCGAGTTCATCGCGCGCTCGAAGAAAGGATGAAAAACCAGACATGACGACGATAAGGAAAAAAGTGCTCGGCCGAGGCCTGGATGCGCTTCTGGCCTCCCATGAGGCGCAAGAACCCGCACCGGCGATTCTCGATCCTCCGCGAACCGCCGCCGAGGATGCGGGGATTCTGATGCGGCTTTCTCCTGCTCGCCTCACCCCCGGCGTTCACCAGCCGCGCATGGATTTCGACGAGGAGGACCTGGCCGAACTCGCCGAATCCGTGAGGCGTCACGGCGTGATTCAGCCGATTCTGGTGAGGCGCGCCGTGAGCGGGGGATACGAAATCGTCGCCGGGGAGCGGCGCTGGCGGGCCGCCCGCCTGGCGGAAGTCGATGAGGTTCCCGCCATTCTGCTCGACGCCGGCGGAGATGAGGCGCTCGAGCTGGCCATCGTCGAGAACGTGCAGCGCGCGGACCTGAATCCCATGGAAGAGGCGGCCGCTTACGCGAGCATGATGGAGCGCCTGGGCCTCACGCAGGAAGAGGTCGCCTCGCGCGTGGGCAAGGACCGCTCGACGATCGCGAACTACGTCCGCCTGCTCAATCTGCCTGCCTCCGTTCAGGAGAGCGTGGCCGCAGGACTCCTCTCCATGGGGCACGCCAGGGCGCTCTTATCCTTGCGCACCGAAGAGGAGATGACCGGCCACGGCCGGGCCGCCATCGAAAAAAGACTCTCCGTGCGCCAGCTCGAAACGCGCGTGAGGCGCGCGCTCGAGGGGGGAGGCAAGGAGAAGGACACCTTGCCGCTTGCCGCCCCACGGAGCGGGCCGACGGGGCCGCAGGCGCTTTATCTTCGCGAGGCGGCCGAGCGGCTGAGAGGCGCATTGGGAACGAAAGTCGCAATTTCAGGCGATGAGAACAACGGAAAGATAGAAATCGAGTATTATACGAGGGAAACGCTCGAGGGATTGCTCCAGCGGCTTTGTTAGCTCTGGTTTTCCTGTCGGGAATCATGCGAGGGTCGATGGATGGCGAAAAACTACGAGAAGAGCATTCGCGCCTTTCTGGGGGAAGGCACCGAGTTCAAGGGGGTCATATCCTTCGAGGGCACCGTGCGCGTGGACGGCGTTCTGGAGGGAGAGGTCATCACGGATGACACCTTCATCATCGGCGCGGCGGCGAAGGTGAAGGCCGAGGTCAAGGCCGGCGTCGTCATCGTGATGGGCCGGATGGAGGGGAAGATACAGGCGAAGGAAAAGTGTGAGGTGAGGGTCGGCTCCCACGTGAGCGGCGAGATTTTCACGCCGAGCATATACATCGAAGAAGGCGCCGTGTTCGAGGGCACCTGCCACATGACGGGCGATGGCGCAGGCGCCGCAACGAGCGCCGGGGAGGCCGCGGAAGAGGTTCCCGAGGAGAGCGAATCCTCGCCTGCTCCCGAGGCGGACTGACCCGGGCGGTTCGAAGCTACCAACAGAGGTGAACCCCGATGGAAAATGGCCGCTCGATTCCGGGCATCGTGGCCGGTTTTCTTTTCTGGCTCGGGATCGCGTACTACTTTTATCAACGTGATTTTACGGGAGCGCTGTGGTTCGTCGCCGCCTGCGGCCTCATTTATGGCGTCTATCGTTTGCTCGCCCACCTCCTGGCCTCGCGCCCGAGACCTCGCCACATGCAGGATGAGGACGTCGACCCGCCCGCCCGCTCGGATCTGCCCGAATATGATTTCAAAAACGTGAAGCCGGAGGATTTTGAATGATGCCACCCTCTCGGCATCAAACGTAAGGCCCCAATGTCCCAGTTCGTCATATACGCCCACAGCGGCGAGCCCGAGCGCATCCACCAGATAGCCACCATGGCGGCGAGCGCCGCCGCGAACGGGGATGAGGTGCACGTCATCCTGTTCTTCGGCGCGCTCAAGCGATTCGTGGATGACGATCTCGACGCCGCACTCCCGGCGGGAGAGGGTGCGCGCGGGGCGCATTCGGCGGAAGAGCTCATCGAGGCCGCCAGAAGGCTCGGCAAGCTGAAGGTCTACGCCTGCGCCGCGCAGCCCAAGCTCCTGGGGCTGACGCCCGAGGAGGTGGCGGACGTCGTGGACGAGATAATCAGCCTGCCCGAGTTCATGAGGAAAACACATGGGGCGGAGACGAAGCTCTTCATCTGAGCCGGTTGTCCCATTTTCCAGCGCCGGTTTTCTCCCGGCCCCGATAATGTGCTAGACATGATGACTCGTCGGCGTTTTATTGCGCCGAAACAAATGACGTTTTGATCTCGTTACCCGATCTCGACAGGACAAAGACATGAAATTTCTGGCGGCGGCGGCCCAGATAGGACCGAGGCTGGGCAATCTCGACGCGAATCGCGAATTGCTGGTCGATGAGGTGAAAAAAGCCGAGGAGGAGGGCGTCGATCTCCTCGTCTTTCCCGAACTTTCGCTGACCGGCTATTTTTTGAAGGACATGGTTCCCGAGGTGGCCATCCGGCGCAATACCGGGCCCATGAAGGAAATCGCCGCCTTGAGCAAAAAAGTCTCCCTGGTGGTGGGCTTCGTGGAGGAATCCGGCAGGCACGGGTTTTTCAATTCCGCTGCCTATTTTGAAAATGGAGAGTTGGTCCACGTGCACCGCAAGGTGTATCTGCCGACATACGGGCTGTTCGATGAGAACCGCTACGTGGGCAAGGGAGACAAGGTGCGCGCCTTCGATACCCGCTTCGGGCGCGCGGCCATCCTCATCTGTGAGGACGCCTGGCACCCGAGCCTGGCGGGCATCGCCTCGCTCGACGGCGCCGATTTGCTCATCGTTCCCTCGGCGAGTCCCGCGCGCGGCGTGAGCAAGGCGAACGGCGAGGGCGGCCTCGCGATTCAGCGCGTCTGGCAATCGCTCACGAGAACCTACGCCGCGTCCTACAACCAGCACGTCGTCTTCAGCAACCGGGTGGGATACGAGGACGGCATCAACTTTTGGGGGGGGTCTGAAATCCTGGCGCCCAGCGGGGAGCCGCTCGCCCAGGCGAAACGCGAGGGCGCGCAATTGCTCGTCTCCGAAGTGGACACGGCGAACGTGCGGCGGGCGCGCATCGCATCCCCCACGCTCAGGGATGAGGACTTGCACCTCACCCTGCGCGAGCTCCGCCGCATCCAGCGCTCGCGTGAGGGATGAGTTTTTGGGGATGCGAATCCTTTAGTAGGGGTGGACATATATGTCTGCCGACTAAATGTCCACCCCTCACTCGAGTCAGAAAAGTTTTTCACTCCCCCCTTGAGGGGGAGTAGCAGAAGCCGAGCGGTTTGTGCGTAGGCTGATGCGGTGGGGGGTATGATTCTAAAATAAAAGTTCCCCCCACCGGTTCGCTTGCGGGCTTCGCCCTTAGCTCACCGACTCCCCCTCAAGGGGGGAGTGATAAACCTTCAAGGAGAGCAATTTCCATGAAACCACTTTTCAGAAAATCATGTATCTTCGCGTTTGCCGTTTCCATGTTTTTCCATCTGGCTCCCGATCGGGCGCAAATCGCGCAAGCCCAAATCAAAACGACCCACGTTGCGGGGGCGGTGCACATGCTTACCGGCCGAGGGGGGAACATCGGCGTCTCCGCGGGCGAAGACGGCATCTTGATGGTCGACGATAAATTCGCCCCTTTGGCCCCCAAGATAAAAGCGGCGCTGGGGGGCCTCGGCGCAAAAAAGCCCCTCGCATTCGTGGTCAATACGCATTGGCACGGCGATCATACCGGGGCGAACGAGATATTCGGCAAAGATGCGTACATTATTTCGCACGCCAACGTCCGAAAGCGCCTCGCCGTGACCAGCTACGTACTGGGCCGGACCGTCAAGCCCAAGGCGAAGGCGGGCCTCCCCGTCATCACGTATGACGGGTCCATTTCCGTTCATTTCAACGGAGAGGAGATTCGCATCGTTCACCACCCGAACGGCCACACGGACGGCGACAGCGTGCTCTTCTTCCCGAAATCGAACGTCGTTCATACGGGGGATTTGTTCTTTTCGGGCCGGTTTCCATTTGTGGATTTAGGCAATGGGGGCGACGTGAAAGGCCTCACGAAAAACATCGCCAAACTCATCGGGCAGATTCCGAAAGACGCCAAAATCATCCCCGGCCACGGCCCGCTCTCGGGAATCAGGGAGCTCAAGGCGTACCATGCGATGCTCGTGGAAACGACCCGGATCGTGCGCGAGCAAATGAAGGCGGGCAAAACCCTCGCCCAGATTCAGGCGGCGGGACTGCCTCAAAAATACGTAAGCTGGGGAACGGGGTTTATTTCGACGAAACGCTGGATCGGAACGGTTTTCAACAGCCTGGGCGGAAGGAAATAAGGCGGGGTTCTTCGTAGGGGCGTCGGACTTCTCTGAGAAAGGGAAGCCCGTGTGTGTCCGTCCGCGCCTGTCTGGTGGTCGCTTTTAACCTGTTCGCTCGATGAGTTCGCGCAGCGCCATGCGGCTTTCCGCTTGCCCGCCGATGAGTTCGCGCAAGGACGCCATCGCCTCATCGTGTCTGCGGAGTCCCTCTTCGTCCCTGCGCTGGATATCCTCCATCGCCTCTTTGTGCCTGTGGAGTCCCTCCTCCTCCCTGCGCCGGGAGTCCGCCAAGAACTCGTTGTGCCTGCGCTCGGACTCGGTCATCACCTCGTCGTGCCTGCGCTCTGAATTGGTCATCACTTCTTCATGCCTGCGCTGTGAGGCCGTCATCGTTTCGGTGTGTTTGCTCTCGGAGTCCGCCGCCCGCATTTCCGCGCCCCTCGCCATCTCGCGAATTCCGTAATAGAGCAGCCCCAGGCCGCCGAAGGAGGCGAGGAGGTTGAGATAGGCTGCGAGGAGACTCAAGGATTCGTATTTCGTCATGTGCTTTCTCCTCGAGTCGGATCCTCCGGCACCTTTGGGACAATAAAGAATATAAAGAGAGAATCTGCGTTTCGTCAAATCAATCCCGGGTGAAGGTCAGGCTTCCCCGGGGAGGGGAAGCCTGCGGTTTGCTGAGCGGGGAATTATGCTCTGTAGGTGGTGGTGTCCCTCCTTGGGCGGCAAACCCTCCTTCCTTCGTCGGAAATGACCCGTAGTGACAGTCCCTCATCGGGAATGTCCCACAGGCCCCCGCGCCTGTCCTCATACCACCACGGCGAACATTCGGGCGGGCGGACAACCACAGGAGGTTGTCCCTACGGAACCACGTTCGTCCTTTGAAATTGGCGGCATTGCGCCGTCATTCTGACGCCCCTCGCTCACGCGTCCCGCCATTCGGTTTTTGAGGGAAGCGCGCCGCCCCTGAAGTTGAACAAGGTGGCTGTGGCGTCGCTCGCGTTGCGCACCGTGTGCCAGGCGCCGCCGGGGGTGTGGACGAGATCGCCCTGGGAGGCTTCGATGGTCTCGCCTTCGATGATGAAGTTCATCCTCCCTTCCAATACGAGCGTCGCCTCGTCCATGGTTTCCTGATGGCGGTGGACGTGGGGTCTCGCGCCCGGGAGAAACGAGGCCACCTGGCACTCGAGGTATTCCGTGGAGATGGCCTTCTTGAAGCCCTTTTGCTTCACGGATTCGGAGTCGAACGGGCATATCAGCGAATCGACGTCGCCCTGGATGTAGGGGACGGGCGGGGCGAGCGGGTTTTGCACCGATTGCGGATCGGGATTGGGCGGCGGATCGCCCGGCGGCATGAGGAAGCCTGAGGGCATCCGGCCTCCCCGGAAGTTGAATTCTATCAATTCGTCTTGGCCCGTGTTCTTCATGTGGCGCATCGCGCCGCGCGGGTTCAAGAGCACGTTTCCCTTCCCGACTTCGAACGTATCGCCATTGTTGTGGATCATCCCGCGCCCGCCATAGATGAGGTAGCCCTCGTCCATCTCCTCGTGATGCGCGTGATAGGGAGGATAGACCCCCGGCTGAAGCACGATGACCCGCACTTCGAGATTGGGCGTGTCGATGCAGATGGGCGAGCCTTTTTCGCGCGCTTCTTCCTCGTCGTACACCCATTTGACCTCTTCGATGTTCCCCACGTAAGGCATAAGAACTCCATATAATCGGTGGATGGATGAGAAAAGGGTATCCCCGGCGGGCGTTGCGGAGCAAGTCGACCAAGGGCATGATAGAGACGAAAGGGCGCAAGAATATTTCTCATAGTGGAGATACGGTTTGCTGGACGAAGAACTCATCCAAGGGGCGATGGCGGAACTGGAACTCGACGGCGACCTCGCCGCCGGCCTGCTTTCCGGCTTCATTCGGGACGAGGTCTCGAAAGTGGGCGTGCAAAAACTCGTCCTGGGTCTTTCGGGCGGAATCGACAGCGCGCTTTCCGCCTTTCTGGCGGCGGCGGCCATGGGGCCCGAGAACGTGACGGGCGTCATCATGCCCTACCGCCTCTCGAACCCCCAGAGCGAAGCCGATGCGCGCGCCGTAGCGGCGGCCAGCGGCATCCACATCAAGGTGGTGGACATCTCGCCTCAGGTGGATGCCTATTACGAGCGCTTCCACGATGCCGACAACCTTAGGCGCGGCAACAAGATGGCGCGCGAGCGGATGACGATTTTATATGATCACTCAGCCTTCCTCGGCGCCCTGGTGGTGGGCACGAGCAACAAGACGGAACTCCTGCTCGGCTACGGAACCCTGTTCGGCGACATGGCGAGCGCGGTGAACCCCATCGGCGATTTGTTCAAGACGCAGGTGCGCCAGCTCTCGCGCCACGTCGGCGTGCCCGCGCAGGTGGTGGAGAAGGCCCCGAGCGCGGATTTGTGGGTGGGCCAGACCGACGAGCAGGAACTCGGCTACACCTACGAGGTGGCCGACGCCGTCTTGTACCGGATGATCGACTGCCGCTACGCGCGCGAGGAGTTGCTCGGCGAGGGCTTCCCGCCCGAACTCGTGGACGGCATCCAGCGCTTGGTGCAGCGCAGCCAGTACAAAAGGCGCCTGCCTCTCATCGCCAAGCTCAGCCAGCGGACGATCGACCGCGATTTCCGCTACGCCCGAGATTGGGGGCTGTAATCCCTGGCGCACTTGATTCGACCCCGAAACTATGTCAATATAGAAAATCGAAGTTCGATTACTCCTTGGATATTCCCATACATGCGGCACGGGACGCGTGGTTTTTTTTAATCTCTAGGACTGCAACGACAGGGGGGCGAAATGGCGGCACTGAAAGAAGGAGCGAAAGCCCCCGCATTCTCCTTGAGGGACGCGAACGGCAAGGTGCATCGGCTGTCGAAATACAAGGGCCAGAAGGTCGTGCTTTATTTCTACCCGAAGGACAACACGCCTGGATGCACGGCGGAGGCGCGGGACTTCAATAAACAACTGCAGAAGATACAGGGGAAAAACGCGACCGTAATCGGCGTCAGTCCCGATAACGAGGTCAGCCACAAGAAGTTCTCCGAGCAACTGGAGCTGGACTTCACCCTGCTGGCGGACCCCGACGGCATGATCTCCTCGAGATACGGGGCCTACGGCGAGAAGTCGATGTTCGGTGAAAAATTCAACGGCATCTTCCGCACCACCTACATCATCGATGAGACGGGCGTCATCGAGAAGGTTTTCAGGGACGTCAAGGTGAACGGGCATACGAAAGACGTACTCAAAGCCCTTTAGGGAATCCTGCATTCCTTGCGCCTCGCATCCTCCGGGAAGCGGGGCGATTTTTTTGGGGAACACCGGTATTTATGGACGGGCTTCCTTTTCCTTGAGGAGGGTCTTATAAAGAACTCCCCCCTTGAGGGTCAATTCTGACCGAAGAGGGAAGGATTGTCGCAGAAGCCGAGCCTTCGGCGAAGGCTGATGCGGTGGGGGGGCAAACCAGACCAAACCCGACCGATAAGGGGTTGTTGAATAACCCGGTTTCGGGAGCGGGCGGTATGGAGGGTCACGCGGCGGCGGCCAGGAAGCCCGCGCAACAGCGCCGGATACGCATTCGGAACCAACACCACCTTGCTCGACCACGCCTTCGGCAGGCAATCCTCGCGCAGCGCGCAGCCCGCGCAATCGCGGGTCTTCGAACGAAAGTAGCGCCCCGCTCCGCGTCCCGCCGGGGGCTCAGTGTCTTGCCCCGCGGACACTTCACCACGTCGTGCCGCGCGTCGTAGCGCCCCGAGAGTTCGCGAACGGCATTCACCTGGGATTCGATCACCTCCCGCTCGTTCACCGTCGCGCTCGTCACCGAAACGTCGAGCACCACGCCTCTCGCGTCGTCCACCACAGCGTGCTGCTCCTAGCTCGGCTCGAACCCCCCGCGCCCGCCCGATCTCGCAAGGCGCACGCCCGGCGCGCGGTTTTATTGCTCAAGCAGGTGGGTGTGTTAAAACAGAATGAACAGCATGTTGTTTGGTGGTTCATCCCACCCAGTAGGGGTCCGGGTAGCAGCCCGGGTCTCTATGTATTTTAGATACCATTCCCCTAGACCGAACGATGCCGGGCCAGTTGGCAAACAATCCACGGAGTTTTGTGTGAGTTCCCACCTATTCCAGCCCCGAGAGGAGCCGTTTTGTATTCAGCGGGCGACCCGACGTAGCGGCCACTCCGCAAATTGTTTGCCATAGATATATTATGCCAGCATGACCTTCGATGTAAAGCGGGATCAATAATCTTTTATTGACTTTATTTTCAAAAAATGAAGCATCTGATATATAGTCCTTATATGACTCAATATATAGGAGATGAAGGAGAAAAAACGAACAATTAAGGTAAAGCCCACAGATTATCAGCCGAGCAAAGAGGAGATGGAAGAGGAGATTCGCCTGCCAGCGACGTCTCCTGATGAAGTGGCTAAAGCGATGATCCATTTGCGATCCCTCACGGGATTGCGGATGTAACCATTAGTGAAAACGATTTTATACGTTTCTATCTAATGGTGGAAGGTTACAAAAGCTCAGCAGATTATCTGGTCGATAGGGCTCTCGATGATCGGCATGATGCGAAAGCCCTCATTTTCCCAATCGTATTCTTGTACAGGCATTATCTTGAGATTCAACTCAAATATATCATCAGTACCTACGGCGATCATCTTGATGTTTCTGCCGTTTGGAATACCCATGATCTGGGTTTGCTCCGGCAACGGTTCATGGATGTCCTCAATGAATTCGGTGTAGACGATTCGGATCATACGGATTTAAGCGTTAAGGTCATTGTAGGGCAATTCGCAAAAATAGATCCTGGTTCATTTTCTCATCGTTATCCCTTTGATACCAAGGGCCGCAAAATACCAATCCCCCAAGACAAATTCGACTTTGAAACGCTCGAGGATGTCATGGACGGGGTATACGGATATTTCAGTGGGTGTGATGGCTACCTATCGGACTTGGAATCAGCTGGTCCGGATTACGAATATGATATGTGAGAGGAGGATTATAAACTGGAGGAATACGCATGGCATCTGAAAAAATTGCTGGCTGGATGAAGCACGACTGGTTTAATTTAGGAGAAGTCATAGAAATCTTTTCTGATTTGAAGATAATTCTTCCTGTTGCTAATACCATCCGATGGTTTCGGAGTAGAAGAGAAAAGCCGACGCCTAAGATCCGACTCGAAATCCGTGGGACGCTGGTGGGCGCACCCGCTGTGATAAATGGAAGGATTGTTTTATCTCGACGTTGAGTTCCTGAAAATCCCCTCGATGGGCGATGTTACTTATGCATATAATTTCCTGAAAAATCCCTAGGGAAAGTGGGAATAATTTCGAAACAAAACCGCTTCTACCCTTTTCCCGGATTCCCTGCTAAAAGATGCGGACGATAGAGGCACGCGTGCGCATCGGGTGTTCTCACGGACGACCCGCACGGATGCGTCTTGGGCAAGGAATTTTCATTTCCGATCATAAGAGGGGGCGCAAAAAATGGCGATTCGGCCGAAAGAACTACCCGAAACCACGGAGAACTGGGCGGAAGCGGACTTCAAGGGCCATGCGAAGAGCATCGTCACCCTCATGCGCGGATACACCCTGGTGATGGATGAGCCCAAGCACCTGGGCGGCTCGGGCGAGGGCCCCTCGCCCATGGACTATCTCGTGACCTCGCTGGCGGGCTGCACGGCGGTGATGCTGGAGAGATGCGCCATGGCGGCGAAGCTCGAGATAGGCTCCCTCAAGGTGAAATCCGCCATCGTCTACAGCCCGAGGGGAATAGCGGGCCAGGAGGGCTACCAATCGAACCCGAGCGAGGCGCATAGTGAAATCTGGCTCGAGATCGATGCGGCGGAAGAGCAAATCGAGTCGCTCAAGGCGGAGTATTTCCGCAGGTGCCCGGTGTACAATTTGTACAAGGCCAGCGGGTGCGCCATGCGCGACGCCTGGCACGTGAACGAATAGGGTGAAACCCGACCGGGGGGAGGGGGGGGTGTAATCTTGAAGACCTCAAGAGGGAGTGAATTCCAAAGCGCGCACAATCCCTCCTCCATCGGTCGGCGAACTCTCCCTCCTCGGTCGAGTTCGACCCCGCATTTGCCGTTATCGGGTCTTTTCGGGATGCGGCAGAATACGCCTCGCGAAGGGCAGGCCTTCGCGTGAATTCGACCGAGGACGAGAAACAATCCAAATAATTATATTTACTGAAAATATCGATAAAATTAGATAAATTAACGTAGTTTATCTATAAATAAAAAGAGCGTTTCGGGGCCGGTTTCAGGGAAGCCTGCGCCTCAGCGGCCCAGCGTGGCGGCGGCCATTCCGGCCACCGCCCGATCAGCCCATCACCCACACCACCTTGCCTGGGGTTCTCAATCGGTTCCTTTACCAATTCGATCATGCAGGATAATCTGAATTTCTCATTTCATGTCCGCGCCTCCTCGACCGAGCTGGAGGGCCGTGAATCAACGGAGAGACGATGAAGGAATTCGTTGTGGCGGTCTCTCTCACCTCCGCACTCCTGCTTGCGCTCCGCGACATCTTCGGCCGCATGGCCATGCGCGGGGTCGACCCGGTGGTGGGGACGGGAGCCACGGCGTTTCTCGGCCTGCCGGTTCTCGTGGCGGTTTCCCTGTTCCGCGGGGATTTTACTTCCTCCCCGTTTGTGTATGGGTGGCCTCTCGGGGCCATTGCCCTGGCCGGAATATTGCGAATCGTGCTCGCCCGCACGTTCCTCTTCGCGGCCATGAAGCGCATCGGCTCGGCGCGCGCAAGTTCCTTGGGGTCGACGAATACGTTTTTCGCGATTTTGCTCGGAATCTTTTTCCTGGGAGAGGAGCTTACACTGCTGTCAGGCGGGGGCGCCGTGTTGGTAATTCTCGGGTGCGTTCTCCTCACCCGGAGCCGGGGCGGCGACGTTTCCGGCGGGGCGATCAAAGACTTCGTTTTGGGGGTGGGGCTGGCGCTGCTCAGTGGACTCAGCTTCGGAATGGCCACGGCAATGGCTAAAACGGTGGTGGTGGGTTTCGCTTCGCCGAATTACGCGAACCTGTACGCCAACGCCATCGCCGCCCTGGTCTATTCCCCGCTCCTGAAAGGGAGGGGGGCCAGAACCGAGATCAGAAGATGGTCCCCCCGGACATGGGGACTCTTGTTTCTAGCGGGCTCATGCGCAAGCATGGGAGTTACCTTTACATATCTGGCCCTGGCGAACGCGCCGTTAATCTTGTGTCGCCGCTGGCGCAGTCGAGGCCATTGTTCGTCGTCGTCATCTCCTGGCTGTTTCTCCAGGCGCATGAGGCCGTGAATGCGCGCGTTGCGGCGGGAGCGGGAGCGGTTGTGGCCGGAACCGCCATGCTGATCATCTGGCAGTAGCGAGTATGGAGGGAGCAAGGCGAATTGCCGCGTGGCTCACGCCGTTCATGATCTTCATGCGGGAGTTGAACTCTTCCATCCTTCTCTCCCTGCTCGACGCTTACCGAGAAGCCGAAGCGCCCTGCACGCAGGTCATCCATCGCACCCTCCGGCACGTGGTAATCGGTGATCATGCCAACCTTTTTTTTATCCATTCGAAAAACTTTACACAAGATGCCGGATATTTTAGGGTTCCATTATCTGACGCACAATCTCATTCCTCCTGCACGGCGGAGGGATCAGGAGGGTTCTCATGAGCGCCACGGAACGGATGGCGCGTTTCATCGCCGAAGCGCGCCTCGAAGAGATGCCGGAGGTGGTAATCACGGCGGCCAAAACCGCCATTCTCGATACGGTGGGGGTGATGGCCGCCGCCGTCGGTGAGCCTGTAGCGTCGAGCATCACCCGCTACGTTGGCGCAGCGGGAGGCCCAAAGGACGCGACCGTGGTCGGAAGCGCCCTCAAAACAAGCACTTCCCTCGCCGCTCTCGCCAACGGCGCCCTCGGGCACGCGCTCGATTTCGACGATTCGAACTGGCTGCTGTACAGCCACGCGAGCGTGGTAGTGCTCCCCGCAGTCTTGGCCGAGGCGGAGGCGCTGGGCGCGTCGGGCCGGGAACTCGTGGAGGCCTATGCGATTGGCTTCGAGATTTCCTCCAAGCTCGGGAGCGGTATGAACATGGGCCTCTACAACAACGGCTGGCACCCGACGAGCACGATCGGCGCGATGGGCGCGGCGGCGGCGGTCTCCCACCTCCGGGGGTTCAGTATCGATCAGATACGCCTCGCGCTGGGAATCGCCGCCTCCCAGGCTTCGGGCGTCCGCGCCAATTTCGGGACCATGACAAAGCCCCTCCATGCGGGACTTGCGGCGGAGGCGGGTGTGCGCGCCGCCGACTTCTCGGGGCTGGGCATCACCTCAAGCCCGGAAATTCTGGAGGCGCAGAACGGCTACTGCGAATCCTTCTCCGGTAAGGGAAACTTCCGCCTCGATGAGATTGTGGAGCGGCTGGGCGACCCCTACGTTCTCGAAACGCCCGGAAACAACCTGAAGCCCTACCCCTGCTGCTTGTCGGCCCACCCGTCGATTGACGCGTTGCGCGAACTGATCGACGAAAAGGATATCACCACCGACGATGTGGAACGGATTGATGTCGATCTCATGAAGCCCAACATGATGAACCTGAGCTACAACCACCCGAAGACGGGGCTGCAGGGGAAGTTCTCCGCCCCGTACACCCTGTCGCGAATGCTCATGGACCGGGAGCTTCGCCTCGACACCTTTACGGACGAGGCCGTGAACGATCCGGCGGCGCAGGCCATGATGAAGAAAGTGCACGTCCACCTCGCGGAAGCGCCCGATTGGAAGCAAGGCGCCGCCCGGCCCGCCACGGTGACCGTCCGTACGAAGGGCGGAGATATTTTCCGGAAAACCGGGACGAAATCGCGCGGTAACGCCACTTGGCCGCTCACGAAAGATGAAGTTCACGGAAAGTTTCGGGACTGCGCCGAGCGAAACTTCGGGCGGCATAAAACGGCCGAAGCGCTGGCGATTCTGACTTCCCTGGAAGAGCAGGAGAGCGTGCGCCCGCTCATGTCCCTACTGGCCTGACGGGCTACCGGAGATAACCGGGGATCAGGAACACAATAGTCACCGCCCCAAGTCTGTCGATACGATATACCCCCGTGGGCGGACAAAAATAATGACAACTCGTGCTTATTCGTGACCAATCCCCATTTTTCAATGACTTTCCGCATTCAGGAAGAGCGTCCGGCGTTGTAAAGAAATAATGATAAATTTCCGGGAAACGGACTTGAAAAAGCCGTTTGCAGCCGTTTCAAGGGCTTTTCCCCAGGCTATTTTCCCGGGCCGTTCGCCATTATTTTCGTTCGTCTACCATAAGGAATTGATTCATGATGGCGGGAAAGCATAAGAGGGCTGAAGTTCAGGCGCAAGACGACAAAACACTTGAATTCAAGTTAAGATTATTCATTCGGGATGGACACTTAACAGCAGGAACCTTCATGCATTCTTTTCGGGCTTTTCACATCATCCTTTTGGGGTCATTTATTCTGGTTGGCCTCCTTGGGCCGTTCTCGCCAGCTTATTCCCAGACTCGAAAAGTTGATCTCGAACTTATCCTTGCCGTCGACATTTCAGGAAGCATCGATGAGGAAGAAGCCAAGCTCCAGCGGAAAGGATATATTGACGCTCTTACTTCGCCAGAGGTTATCTCCGCCATTCGGTCCGGCTATCACAAAAGAATTGCAGTGTCCTATTTTGAATGGGCCAGGTACGATTTGCAGTTCGTGATCGTACCCTGGAGAGTCATTCACGATTTGGAAAGTGCTCGGATATTTTCGTCCGCCCTCGCCGCCGGCTCACCAGGCAGTGGTAGAAGAACCTCGATCGCCGGGGCCATCGAATACGCCATCCCCATGTTTCAAAAAAACGATTTCGAGGGGCCGAGACAAGTCATCGACATTTCTGGCGATGGCCCAAACAACAGCGGTCCCCTCGTAACGATTGCCCGGGATAAAGCCATCCAGGCGGGTCTAACGATCAACGGTCTCCCCATCATCAATGGTCGCCCCAGCAGGTGGGGCCGCCCGCCCATGCCCAACCTGGATTTGTATTACCGAAATTGCGTCATTGGAGGCCCAAGAGCATTCATCGTCGTTGCCGAGGATTTCAAATCATTCGCGCGGGCCATACGGAAGAAGCTGGTCATGGAGATCGTGGGAATTACCCCAAAGAATGATGAGAACGTCGTATCGGCTCTCTCGAAAATTCGCTCGGTTTTTACTCTTGTTCGCAGGACATCTCCTCCATGCGATGAAGGAGAGAGGCTCCGCGACAGTTGGTCACCCGAGGATTTTTAGCGCCTTTTGTGAAAATTCTTCTGATCATATGGCTAAAAAGTCGGTATCGGTTATTCTGAGAATAAGTTCATGGGGAGGGCGATTTTTCGGGTTGACTACCCGGGCCGCGTCCTTTGCCCGGCGTACTGGTTCGTAGCGTATAGATGTCCTCAATTAAATCATCCTGATTATCGTGCGCATGGTCCTGCGCCTCTAAGGACCGGATGGAAGGTGCACCGTGGAAATGAAACGTGTCGCCGTTGAGACCACCGCCGAAGCTTACCTGACATTGTTGGCCGATCGCGGAATTGAATATTTTTTCGGCAACGGCGGGACGGACTTTCCCTCGATCATCGAAGGGCTGGCCAAACTGCGCGCGGATGGCAAGCCTTGTCCGATTCCCATCCTGGCGCCCCACGAAATGATCGCCATGAGCATGTCGCACGGCTACACCATGGTGACCGGGCGGCCCCAGCTTGTCATGGTCCATGTCTCGGTGGGAACGGCGAACTCGATCATCGGGCTCATCAACGCCAACAGGCTCAACATCCCGATACTTTTCACGGCGGGGCGCACGCCCATTACCGAGTCGGGCATGCTCGGGAGCCGCAACGTGTACATCCACTGGGCGCAGGAGAGTTTCGATCAGGGTGCGATGGTCCGAGAGTTCGTGAAGTGGGACTATGAATTACGAAATTTCGAACAACTGGAAACGGTGGTCGATCGCGCGCTCGGCATAGCCACTTCCCATCCCAGGGGACCGGTCTACCTCGTCTTGCCGCGCGAGGTTCTGGCCACCCCCCAAACAGAGTTTTCCTACTGGGAAAAACCCCGCACGACCCGGCCTGCCCGCCTCTATCCGGATATCGATGCGATCAACCGCGCGGCTGAAATGCTGGCCGAGGCGAGTCATCCCATCCTGCATGTCGGAATGATGGGAAGGGAGCCAAAGGCCGTGTCCGAACTCATCGCACTCGCCGAAATGGGCGCTTTTCCGGTTGTGGAGGATCGGTTCAGGGAGTTCGTGAACTTCCCCACGAATCATCCCCTTCACCAGGGGTACGCGCTGTGGGAGCATTTCCCGAAAGCCGACACCATTCTGACCATCGAATCGACCGTTCCCTGGATACCATCGCAGGTGCAGCCGAGACCTGAAACAAGTTTTATCCAGTTGGCCGTCGACCCCAATTTCTCCCGCTATCCCATACGGGGATTCCCCGCCGATCTGCCCATTCAGTCTGAGTCGGCGCCCGCGCTCGCTGCGATAAGAGAGGCGCTTCGCCCATTGTTGGCGGGCAAGGAAACCGAGATCGCCAAGCGCCGTGAGGCGCTTGAGAAATCTCACGCCGCACAGCGCGCCCAATGGAGGGAAGAAGCGGAAAAAGCTTCTACGAGCAACCCCATCGAATATGTCTGGCTCGCCCGCTGCATAGATGACGCGCTGGGAGAGGATGACATCCTCGTGAATGAATACGACATGGTCGGGACCCAACTCACACGGACCAAGCCCGGCACCTACTTTGATCATCCACCCGCCGCAGGTCTGGGTTGGGGCTTCGGGGCGGCGCTAGGCGCCAAACTGGCCGCCAAGGACCACACCGTCGTCGCGACGCTGGGGGACGGCGCATACATCTTCAGCAACCCGGCAGCCTGCCATTTTGCGTCAAACGCGCACAAGCTTCCTGTGTTGGTGGTTGTTTTCAACAACCGGACCTGGGGCTCCGTGAAGCGCAATGCGCGGGCGATTTACCCGGACGGATGGGCTGTGGGCCAAGATGATTTCGCCTTCACCGCGCTTGAGCCCTCGCCCGATTTTGAAAAAATATGCGAGGCCTGCGGCGGTTACGGAGAAAAGGTCGAGGCGCCGGGCCAGATCAAACCCGCCCTCGAGCGCGCGCTCCACGCCGTTCGGGTGGAGGGCAGGCAGGCGCTCCTGAACGTTATCTGCGCCAAGCCCTAGCGAACCGATGGTAGACGACGGATACTCCGCCTTACGCCGAATGGCTGCGCCCCGCAGAAGCAGCTCCTTCCGGGGATATCAACCCGCCGGGAAACGGACAAATTCATCGCACCGCAAGAGCATCCGCTGTTCCGCAGGATCGGTAGAGTGGATTGACAACGAACTCCCAATTGTAGATGTTAAGCTATTCATAAAAGCGCACGATCCATTAGTGGGCGCATCGTTCCGGCGTGACCCGGTTTCTTTCGTAGGTGGAATGCCTACGCGCCCATTACCCACCTCCTCTCGCACGCTTGGCCGGATGGAGGGTCGATGGGTTTTCCCCTGACCGACGAACAAAAGGCATCGCAAAAGCCGGCGCGCGATTACGTCGCCCGGCACGTGCGTCCCGTCGCCGCCGCGTTCGACCACAACCGGCTACCACCTCTTTAGGAGAGGAAACGAGATGGAATACACCAAATCAGAAGCGAAAGCGTATTGCAGGGAACACATGACAGGCGTCTGGACCGCCCTGACGACGCCCTTCACGCCGTCAGGCGAACTGGACGAGGAAGGCCTTCGCCAGATTGTGAGAACCTGCATCGACGATCTCCATATCGACGGGTTTTTCTGCAACGGGTTGATGGGTGAGTACTGGTCGCTCTCCCCCGAAGAGCGTAAGCGGGTTCAGCACATCGTCTGCGAGGAGAGCCGGGGAGGCGCGCAGACCATCCCCCACACCCCGCACATCAACATCAAAGAAGCGGTCGAGCTCACCAAGCACGCCGAGGAAGTGGGGGCGGATTACGCCATCATGATCAACCCCGTCTACGGCGCGCACGACGACGACGAGATTTTCCTCTACTTCAAGACCATCTGCGATCAGGTAGACATCGGCCTCTCGCTGTTCAACCAGCCCAAATCCGGCACCACGCTCAGCCCCGAACTTATCGAGCGGCTGTGTGAGCTCGAGAACATCTGCTGCATCAAGAACGCCGTCCCCAGCCTCGCCCACCAGAGCGAGGTGCGCCGCCGCGTAGGGGATGAGATCGTCGTCTGCGACCCGGACGAGGAGCGCTTTCTCGTGAGTCTCCTGCATCTTGGAATGCAGGTTCACATGTCCTCGCCCGTACCGTATCTCTATCAGGCGCCGGGCTACACGCCGATTCGCGACTACTACGAGGCGGCGATGGCCGGAGACCTGGAAAAGGCCTGGCAGATCAACTACTCGCTCGAACCCCTGCGCACGATCCGGAAAAAATACTTCACCACGGGGCCGAACGGGCGCACGACGGCGTACCTGAAGGAATGGACGAAGCTGCTCGGCCTGCCCGCCGGTGAGCCGCGCCCGCCCGTCGTGCCCCTCACGCAGCGGGAAAAGGACGCGTTCCGAAAAGACTTCGAAGCGACGGGCCTGCTCGATAAAGTGAAGAAATAGATCGGACGGGAAGATGACCTGTGGGGTCAATTTTTCGCTCCACAGCGTCTGCTTTGATAAGGTAGAGCAAACCAGAACGACAGAAGTTGCAGAAAGGGTGATCTTTCATTTTCACGTTGCCTGCGTCCCGCCAAATGGAGGTATCACCATGCTGCCCATACTAATTCCTATCCTTTCCATTCTGTTTCTGGCATTCAACCCCGTAACCGACACCCATGCCGCCAAGAGGGGAGGCACTCTGAAAGTCGCCATCGAGGGAGAAGCCGTCAATCTGGATCCAATCGGAGTCGGCTTTGGGCGCAAGGTATATCGCGAGGCGATCGGGTCCGGCCTGGTGCGCCTCGATAAGAACTTCAACGTTGTCGGGGACGCGGCGAAGAGCTGGGAGGTCTCTGACGAGGGACGCACCATTACCTTCAAGCTTCACCCGGGCGGCACCTACCACGACGGCTCCCCGCTCGACGCGAAGTCGGTCAAATGGAACCTGGATATCATCGACGGTAAGGTCGTTCCGAAGTGGGTTAAGGAAATACAGAAGAAAAGCCCGAAGTACAAATGGCGTAACACATTCGTCGGCTACCTCTTTCACATCAACAAGGTGGAAGTGCTCGACAAGTACACCGTTCGCGTTCACCAGAACGACCTCGGCAAGGCGATGACGTTTGACGCCATGACCGCGGCTTTCTCGCGGTTCGTACTGGTTTCTCCCAAGTCGTATGACATGAACATCGAGCAGTTCAGGCGTCACCCGGTGATGAGCGGCCCATACAAGTTCGTCGAATGGAAACGCAACCGGCACTTCTTCGCCGAGCGGCACAAGGGATATTTCAGAAAGGGCCTGCCCTACATCGATCGGATCGAGTTCTACTTCATGGCGGACGCGAACCAGCGGATGAACGCCCTCGCCGCCGGAGAGATAGACATCATCAACAATCTTCCGCTGCCGCTATACGCGACGGCGAAGAAAACGCCCGCCTTCACCCCCTCCATCAGCGACAAAGGGAAGTCGACGAAAAACCGAGCGCCGCCGGATTTCTCCAGAAACGACCCGAAGACGAGAAAAATCGCCACATAAGTCGCCGAGACGAACAGCAGGGTGCCGTAAATTCCCTGGAGTCCCGTCGTCAGCATGGCGACGATTTTGACGGGATCGATCCCCCCGTGAAAGAAAACGCCGGGAAAGTAGGGCCCCATGTAGGCATACGCCAGAGAGAACACCGCCAAGCCCGGCAGGAGCCATCCGAAGCTCAACACCGCGGCCGTGATTACCAGTACGATGATCAGAATTCCAACGAAGGTGTCCACCTCGTTGGGCGCCCCTTCACGGTCCAGCAGGGCCTCCTCGTTCCAGTGAATATATCCGGTGACCGCGAGGGAGAGGAGAATACACACCGCGAACAAAAAGACACGGTTGCGACTCCGTTCGATGCGCTTCAAAAAGACGATGGTGAGGGCGAAGGCCAGATGCAGGTTCAAATTGGGGATGTGGGAAAGGAGTGTCACCTGGGTGTTGACGAGCAAATGAAGAGCCATGCAGGCGGCAACGATAGACACCGCCCTGGTCAAAAGCGGGCTATAGGTTTCACGTTGCTCCGTCATACCTGTATTTCGGCGTGGCGGGTTCGCGCAAACTCATTCATCCGCCTGCGAATGCCCCGATCCTCTCGCCCTTTCCCGTCGCCCGGGATGGACGACAGGAAAGAGCAGGCATATCGGTTTTTCATGTTTGCCCTAGCCCGAATTACTTCATGAGGCCCTTTTCTTTCAGGTAACGCAGCGCACCAGGGTGAACCGGCACCCCTTCCAGGCCTTCGACCGCCGTTTTCGGCGTCCATCCACGGGCGGCGGGCGCGAATCGTCCGGCAGCCGTTCCTCCAGCCCGTAACCGATGAACCACCGTATCGCGATGTTCACCTGCGCCTCGCGCAGCAGACGCCGGTCATGCACGATCCCCAGCAGAAGGCCCGCCAGCATCAGGCGAACCGCCACCTCCGGGTCGACCCCCGGACGACCGTTGTCCGCGCAATAGCAGTCCGCCACCTCCTCGCGCAGCCAACTCAAGTCGAGAACGCGGTTCACGCGGGCCAATATATGATCCTCGGGAATCAACCGTTCGAGCGAACCGGTGATGAACAAATCCATCTAGGCGCGGTTCTTGCGTCCCAACATCTCGGGGCCTCCCCGTCTCGGGCGAAAATATCCATACACCCAATCATAGAGTCAGGGGTTTTTCAACAGCCCCTTCGTGGGGAGGCTGCGCAGGGGAATTTCGCCGTTGTTCAGGACGCTCGACCGGGTGCGTGCCTGGATGGCGGCGCGACCTTCCGAGACGAGCTCCGGGGCGTCTGCGAGAGGCTGACGGACATCCTCGACGCTCAGATACGGCGTCTCGACCGCGCGGCCGATAAGCTCATCCCCAAAATGCGTGAACTGCAGCGTGAGCAGGACGGCTCCGAGATTCGCTCCCGCGAACTCGAACTCGTGACCGACCACGCCCAGAACTTTGATGATAAGCGTGACACTTGGGGTGCCGTCGTTCGTACCCGCGCCGTGGTATCATCCATGCCCGAAAAATGATACGAATGCAGATGGACGCCGCTTCATGATCCGGCGCTGAAGGGGCACACGATTGCCTTCATTGAGCTGTTCGAAGCAGATGCGGATATAGGTGTGAAAAACAAGTACGGATCGACGCTGCTTCAGATTGCGCCAGCCTCCTGGCGTTCGGAAGCAATCAGGACATTTGAGGAAGTAACAACCTCATTTGGACCAAAACGTGAATCCAGGGAGAAAACCCGACCCGACGAACACAAACGAAGCGCACGGCGGGCGCTACGATGGCGACCTTGCCGGCCTTTTTGAAAAAACCCCTTTGAGGAATATCATGAAGCGCGTGATCGTTCCAGAAACCTGTCCGGCCTCCCCCAAAGCGCAGTCCGAGGCGATCGAAACCGAACACCTGCTCTTCTTCGCCGGACAACTGGCGACGGACTATGCCTCGGGGGTCGCGCCCGAGGCCGCAGTGGACCCCGACAATCCGTTCGCCGGCCCTCCACCGATGGCGCGGCAGACCCATGTCATACTCCAGCGGATGCAGAAAATCCTGGAAAGCGTGGGCCTAGGGTTCGAGGACCTGATCCGCATCGAGCAGTTCATCACCGGCCGCGAGCAGGCCGCGTGGTATTCCACGACGAGGCAAACCTACATGGCCCAGGCGCACCCGACCAGCACGCGGGTGGTGGCGAAAGCCCTGGAGGTGCCCGGCGCGCTCATCGCATGCGACGGCTTTGCGCTCAGGCCCGGGTCGGGATGGGAAAAGCAAACGCACGATCTCGAAATCGTGCCCAGGTCCTTGACCGGCTACCCCGCGGCCCAGTCCGCCGGGCCTTTCGTGCTGATGCCGGGTATGATCGCCACCGATTACGAGTCCGGGATTCACCCGGACGCCCGCGTTGACCCGATTTTCTGGCACCAGTCCGCCATCAAGCGTCAGACCGAGTACATCCTTCGCACCAAACAGAAGGTGCTGAAGGAACTGGGCCTTGCCCTCAACGACATCGTTCAGGCCTCGGTTTACCTCACCCACATGGAGGATCTTCCGGCAGTGGATCATGTGTGGCGTGAGTTCTTCCCGGACGACCCGCCCGCGCGCAGCATCATCCCCTGCGACGATCTGGCCATCGGCGGCTCCCGCATCGAGGTCAGTTCCATCGCCCTCCGTCCGGACGGCGGGATGGAACGCCGAACGATTGTTTCGGATGCCGTCCCAGACCCCCTCTTCCATGAGCCACATGCCGTCAAGACGGGTCCCTATCTCTGGCTCTCAACACAGATCGCTGCAGGCGAAAGCGGCCTCGCGCCAGAGGCTCGCGTGAACCCCGGGCTCCCCTGGCATTCCTCGCCGATCAAACTCCAGACCGAATACGTACTCAAGAACGTGGACGCCATTTGCCGCGCAGGGGGAGGGAGCCTATCCGACGTCGTAAGAAGCCAGACCATATTCCACGACATGACCGATCTGCACGGCGCATTTGAAGTATGGGGCAGCACTTTCCCGGACGGGCCGCCGGTGAACATGAGCGCACAGACAGCCACGCCATTGCCCGTGCCCGGATGCCGGATTCTGGCGTCACTGGTGGCCTATATCCCGGATTGAGAAAAGAAGCCTCGCCCTCGTGCCCGGAGAACCGGCGTAAACCCGCGCCCGTCTCGACGATCTCTCCCCAAGCGCCATGGCCTTCATCGCGAACTCCTTCGTTCGCAGATGGCGGGCGTCCACCTGAAGCGGCAACCCATTGCCGCGCCGCAGGAGCGGCCCGAAAAAGAGCTTTCAGGTTCGGTTGTCTTACACCAAGTATCCTGTGAATGAGATGTTTCCGGAGGTTCTCCAGGGCGTTGTCGTGAAACGCCTCCCCTGAGCCGAGATTTCGAGAGGGGAAAATGCTTCGCGCGTGGCTTGATTCGCGCATATTTTATGCTAAGATTAAAAAAAAAATCAGAAGATGAAGCGCACTTGATATTTCGAGTGACCGATGAGGAATCGGGGCAGGATCGCGATTTGTGGCATTGATTCGGCTTCATGCGACAGGGTCCCGTTTTCGCTGTCATCTCTTCGTGGGTTGTGTTCGCCGGGAATCAACCCGGCCAGAAGAGGGAGTGGATATATGGAACGGGCGACGGGCATGGACGAACATCGAGAGAAAGTCTGGGCGGCGATCGACAAAGGGCGCCTCAAGAAGCTGGGAATGGATCTGGTCGACATCTGGAGTCCCACGGGGGAGGAGAGCGAGATCGCCCACTTCCTGAGCGACCGCTACGAGTCTATCGGGCTCGCCTCGCGCCTCCAGGAGTTCGAGACGGATCGGTTCAACGCGCTGGGAACCATGCAGGGCGACGGCACCGGAATCGAGTTTCTCTTCTGTGGACATATCGACACCTCCTACTCGGGCAAAGAGCCCTACCTCCCCAAGCTCCCCGCCTACCAGCCCAATGCCTGGAGCGAGACCGACCCCTCTACGGGCGAGGAATGGATATACGGTCTGGGCATCTACAACATGAAGGGCGCGATCGCCTGCTACGTCGAGGCCCTCAACGCCATCCAGGACGCGGGAGTCCAATTCAAGGGAAACGTCACCGTCGGGGCGGTGGGCGGCGAGATCGAGATGGGCGCGATCGACCATTACCAGGGCAAGCACTACCGGGGCGGCGGCTGCGGCGCCTGCTATCTGGCCACCCACGGCGGCAGCGCCGACATGGCGGTCATCGGCGAGCCCTCGGAGATGCGCGTGGTTCTCGGCCATATGGGCTACGTCTATCACAAGATCACCGTGTACGGGACGCCGGCCCACACGACCTACGCGCACAATGCGGTCAACGCCATTTTGAAGATGAAGAAAATCCTCGACGCCCTGGAGCGCTGGGCGCCCAAGTACCGCGAAGCGCATCCCTACGGTGATACGAACGCCAACGTGAACCTGGCGGCCATCGAAGGCGGCTGGCCCTGGAGGTGCAGCCGCACCCCCGTTTTCTGCAACCTCTATCTGGATACGCGCCTCATTCCCAGGCAGCACCCCTTGGAGATCAAGCGCGAGATAGAGGACATCATCGAAGAGATCAAAGCGGGAGACCCCGACCTCAAGGTGGATCTCGAGATGTACATGTCCAACCCGGGCGCCGAGATCGAAGAGGACGAATATATCTATGGCGCCATCAAGCGCGCCCACAAGACGGTGCACGGCCAGGACCCGGAAACGGTGACCGAGGGTTGGATATCGGACGCCTCTCACATCACGCGCTACGGCATTCCCGCCCTCAATTACGGACCCTCCGGCAGGACTCGCTCAGGGGTGCCGGGGTGGGACCCGAACATCGGCGAACACGTGAGCCTGGAGGATCTCTACCAGACCACGAAGGTCTATGCGAGCTTGCTGCTCGACGTTTGCGGCAAGTCGAGGGAGGATATCCTCCCCCACATCCAGCGGAAAATCGACCAGCAGCGCCATAGCACGGTCACGCTTTAACCCCGCTGGAAGGGGAAGGCGAAAGAGTAGAAGGGGATACGGATTTTCCCCGGGGTATTCAGGTGGACGTCTCGCTGCGTTCGCATCGGATGATTGGAACTTGGGTTTCACGTGGACGTTCGAGGAAGTTCCGGACGATGTACGTTTTTCGAGGCAATTACAACAGGGAGGTTGAGCAATGAGTCACACGGCAAGCAGGAAGCTCGGATTTGTGCTGATTTTACTGGCGGCATTCGCCTTGGCTGTGGCCGTTCCCGCGGGGGCGGCTCCCAAGAAGTCCCAGTACACCTATCTCATCGGCTCCACGCCCCAGTTCGCGCCGATGGTGACTGCGGTCCACAAGGGGTTCTACAAGCGGCTGGGCCTCAACGTCAAACTCAAGAAATTCACCTCGGGCGGCGTCGCCGCGCAGTCGTTCATCGCGGGGCGGGGGGACTTCGTGAACACGGGGGACTGGCCCGCCGTACGCACCTGGCTCCAGACCAAAGGCAAGATCGTAGGGCTCCATCCCTCCGCGCACTACACCGAGCTTTCGGTGGTGGTCGCCAAAAAAGGGATCAAGGGCGCCAAGGATTTCATCGGCAAGACGATGGGCGTATGGCTGGGGACGACGTCGGAGTTCTTCGCGGCCAAGTATCTCGACGCGAACGGCGTCAAGCTCTCCGATGTGAAGTACAAGAACGTCAAGCCGGCCGAGATGGTCGTCGCCCTCGACCGGGGCGACTTGGACGGCTATACAATCTGGCAGCCCTTTGGCTGGCGGTCGATTGAGGTGTCGGGAGCGGACAAGGTGCACATTCTGAGTACGGGCAAGGGTTTCTTCACCGAGTACATGGTCACGTCCACTCGCAAAGACCTCATCGAGAACGACTTCGACGCCGTGACGGCTCTGATCAAGGGGACGATCCAGGGGGCCGAATTCTCCGCGAAGAACCTCGACGAAGCGGCGAAGATCGTGGGCAAGGAGTTCAAAGTCCCTGCAGACAAGGCCAAGCAAATGATCCGGGTCATGAACATGGACGTAGCCTATACTCCTCAATTTCGAAAAGACATGGACGGCCTCAACAACTTCATGATCTCGAAAGGCAAGTCCAAGGGCAAAGTGAACTGGGACACGCTCTTTGACTCGAGGGGCCTGAAGTCGGTGAACCCCAAGCTCATCAAGTAGGCGCTGAGCGAAACGCGGTTTCCTCCGCCTCCGGCCGGCCAAAGCGGCCTGGGGGCGAGGATAGGGAGGTGGTGTGAGCTGGCGGGTCTTACGCCTAGAAGGCGTGGGCAAGGATTTTACTCGTACCGATGGGGGCGTCGCGCAGGTGTTGCGAGACGTCACCCTTGCGGTGGAGAGGGGGTCTTTTTTTACTCTCCTCGGGCCAAGCGGGTGCGGCAAATCTACCCTCCTCAACATTGTCGCCGGCTTTGAAGGGGCTACGACAGGAGGCGTTCTCCTCGACGACCAGCCCGTCACCGGACCCGGAACGGACAGGACGGTCATATTCCAGGACGTCGGCAATGCCCTCTTCCCTTGGATGAACGCACGCGAAAACGTGGAGTTCGGTCCGAAGATGGCCCGCCTCAGCGCCCAAGTACGCAAGGAGTTGGGCGACAAGTACCTTCGACTCGTGGGCCTCGACGCCGATGGCGGGAAGTTTCCCTTCGAGCTCTCGGGCGGGATGAAGCAGCGCGTCCAGATCGCCCGCGCGCTGGCGAACGACCCCGACATCCTCCTCATGGACGAGCCTTTTGCGGCACTGGACGCGATCACGAAGAAACACCTACAGATCGAATTCCGCAAAATCTGGGGCGAGACGGGCAAAACCATTTTCTACATCACCCACGACATTTTCGAGGCGCTCCTCCTGAGCACCCACTTGGCGGTGATGACGGCCGGGCCGGAGGCGGGGATCAAGGCGGTCTTTCAGCTCGACCTGAAAGAGCCCCGCTCTCCTTCGAATCCCGATTTTGCTGCAATGTACAGTCGTATCGAGTCGCTCATTGACGAAGAAGTACAGAGGATGCGAGCCCGATGAACGGTGAGATCGAGATGGGCGCGATCGACCATTACCAGGGCAAGCACTACCGGGGAGGACCAGCGCGCCGCCTCGATCGCGAACGCGGCCATGGCGGCGTGACTCAAACAAAATGGCCTCCGCCAAACCCGGCGCGGTTCAGCGTGACAGCGATGTTTTCTGTTACAAATCTATGGTATAAAGAATCCCGGAACTTCCTAGTTTAAGATAAGAAAGAGAACAGCCAATGCTGACTGTCATCAAGCCTGTGAATACCGTAAAGCTGGCCATTGCAGGGGTTGGAAATTGTGCGAGCTCGTTGGTTCAGGGCATTGCGCATTACAGGAAGGGCCGCGTCGAGGTCCTGCCCGGTCTGATGCACCCCTATATCGGGGGCTGTGGCCCGGGTGATCTGGAGGTCGTGGCCGCCTTTGACGTCGACCGCCGAAAGGTCGGGCGACCCCTGGAGGAGGCGATCTTCGCCAAGCCCAATTGCACGATGGTCTTCGAGGATGAGCTTCCCCCATCGGGCGTCGTGGTCCAGATGGGACCCGTTCTCGACGGCGTTGCGCCACACATGGCGGATTATCCCGATGACGAGGCATTCCGTCCGGCCGATGCCGATCCGGTTGATATCGCGGATGTCTTTAAGCGAACCGGCGCGGAGGTGCTGGTCTGCTACCTGCCGGTCGGCTCGGAGCAGGCGGCGCTGCATTACGCCCAGGCCTGCCTCGACACGGGCGTTGCCATGGTGAACTGCATACCCGTGTTCATCGCCTCAAATCCCAGTTGGGCGGAGAAGTTCAAGATCGCTGGGGTGCCAATCGTGGGCGACGATATCAAGAGCCAAGTCGGCGCCACGATCGCACATCGGCTCTTGACACGTCTGTTCGGCGACCGCGGTTACACCCTGGACCGCACCTATCAACTGAACACCGGCGGCAACACCGACTTCCTCAACATGAAGGCCCTGGACCGGCTGACATCGAAGAAGGTGTCCAAGACGGAATCCGTTCAATCGCAACTCGATGTGCGCCTCGGCGGGCGCGACATCCATATCGGCCCGTCAGACTACGTGCCCTGGCAAGGCGACAACAAAGTCGCCTTTATCCGCATGGAAGGACGCGGGTTCGGCAGCGCTCCCATCGAGATCGAGATGCGCCTCTCGGTCCAGGATTCGCCCAACAGCGCCGGCGTCGTCATCGACGCCGTCCGCTGCGCCAGGCTCGGCATGGTGCGGGGTATGGCGGGTCCGCTGGAAGCGCCGTCTTCCTATTACATGAAATCGCCGCCGGTCCAGATGCGCGATTCCGTCGCCCGCGACTTGTGTGACGCGTTCATCGAAGAAGGGCGCGCCGAAGCACCGGCGGCCCGAATCGTGAAGTCGGCGGCGGAGTAGACGCGTGTTCCAACCACGGTGGGGGAGCCTGGTGACATGACCGGAGAGGAGGCGAGCGCCGGCATGTCCGGGCATTTCGCCAGGGTGGCGGAGGTCTACGGCACGGTCCGGACCACCGATCGGGACCCGGTCCACTATATTCGCGATGCCCTGGCCGATCGGGCAAACGTGCGCGCGGCCGATATCGGATGCGGCGACGGACGCTACGACAGGCTGCTGTTCGACCATATACCCAACCTGCACCTCGTCTGCGTGGATTCCAGCGCGCCGATGCTGGAACGCCTCTTCGATTGCCTCGCTGAGGCGCGCATCGACAATTTCGTGACCCGGTTGTCCGGCGTCAACGACTTGGCGCTCGAGGACGATTCCCTGGACGCCATCCTCACCTTCAATGCGGTGCACCATTTCAACGTTCCCGCCTTTCTGGCCAAAGCCCGGCGCGCGCTCAGAGACGACGGCCGCCTGTTCATCTATACACGCACGCCCGAACAGAACGCGGGCACCCTATGGGGGCGTTTCTTCCCGCGCTTCACCGAGAAGGAATCGCGGCTCCACACTATCAAAAGCATGGAAGCATGGATCGCCGGGACACCCGGCCTCGAAATGGTCGAGGCGAGAGTGTTTAGATATGCCCGGACGGCAAGCCTGGACCGCCTGTTCGAACAAATGCGGAGCCGGCACTACTCGACCTTTTCGCTCTATGACGAGCGGGAGTTCGAGGAAGCATGTCGTGGTTTCGACGAACGAATCCGCGACGCGTTCGATGATCTCGAGGCCATTCGATGGTACGACGAGAACATCATGCTGCACCTGGTTAGAATCGAGGTCTGACCGGCCCCTGTCCGGGACACGGCTCGCGGACTCGGTCGCCCCAGGCCGGCCGCAGGAAGTCCGGCTCCGTGTCATCGATTGGCCCGTGCTTTATGATCCGGATAGGAGTCACGCCCGCCGAGATTGCCGGTGTTCAGGGCGTCAACGGTGTGCGCCGACTGCCAACGGCGACCGCCGCCTAAACATAGGACGGCACATCCACGCCCGCGCCGACGAAGGGGCAACGGATGCGGAAGGGACCGCCGAAAACGGGGGCGAGACGGGCAAAACCATTTTCTACATCACCCACGACATTTTCGAGGCGCTCCTCCTGAGCACCCACTTGGCGGTGATGACGGCCGGGCCGGAGGCGGGGATCAAGGCGGTCTTTCAGCTCGACCTGAAAGAGCCCCGCTCTCCTTCGAATCCCAATTTTGCTGCAATGTACAGTCGTATCGAGTCGCTCATTGACGAAGAAGTACAGAGGATGCGAGCCCGATGAACCGTCAGAAGGTCTTTCGAAGTGTGCTCTCGGTCGCCGGGGCGCTCGCCCTGTGGTGGCTGAGCAGCATCACCCTCTTCAACCCGATCCTGGTGCCCGCGCCGCACAAGGTCGCCATGAAAATCTGGCAGATGACGGCGGACGGCGAGATCCTCTTCCACACCTGGGCCAGCCTCCGGCGCGTGCTCGTCGGCTATGCGTTCGGGTCCGTATTAGGGATTCTCACGGGCATCGCCGTCGCGCGGATCCGGATTGCCGAAGACATGCTCGAACCGCCCCTTCAGTTCGTGCGCAACATTACTCCGGTCGCCATCATTCCGATGGCGGTGAACGCCTTTGGCCTGGAAGAGTCCAGCAAGTATTTCGTCATCATCTATTCGACCATCATTCCGGTCGTCTTCAACACCGTCGCGGGGGTGGCGGCCACCCCCCGGATTCGCGTCCGCGCGGCCATGTGCCTGGGCGCGGGGCGTTGGGACATCTTCCTGCGCGTGGTGCTGCCCTCGGCCTGGCCGTTCATCCTCACCGGGCTCCGGGTCGCGCTCGGCTTCGCGTTCATGGGGGTGGTGGCCGCGGAGATGATCGCGGCCGAGTCCGGCGTGGGCTACCTCATCATGCAAAGCCGGAACATGTTGCTTCCCGAGCAGATGTTCACGGGTCTGTTCATGCTGGGCCTGATCGGGCTCGTCACGGATCGCGCCTTCCAGTTCACCATCGGCCGGCTCATGCGGCGCTACATGCTCATGACGACAGCGGCGTTCGACTGAGACGGAAAGGGAGATCGGGACGAATGCGCATGGGTAAATGGGCGAGGCTGATGGTTTCGGTCCTGGCGTTCATCGGGGTCTGGTGGATGACGAGCGGGACTTTCTTCGAGGCCGCGATCGTTCCCTCTCCCGTCTCGGTGGCCGGGAAACTCGGCGAGATGATCTGGAACGCCGAGCTGTTCGCCCACCTCGGAGCGAGCCTGGGGCGCATCGTCCTCGGATACGCCCTGGGCTGCGTCGTCGGGGTCGGGGTCGGGGTGGCGACCGGGGCGATTCATCTGGTTCGAGACCTCATCGAGCCGCCCCTGGAGTTCTGCCGGAACATCCCGCCGGTGGCCCTCATTCCGCTGGTCATTTCGATCTTCGGCATCGGCGAGATTGGAAAGTATTTCATCATCTCCTACGCCGCGGGGATCGCGGTGCTGTTCAACACCGCGGCCGGGGTGCTCTCCACCCCTCAGATTCGGGTCCGGGCCGCCCTTTGCCTGGGTGCGCGCAAGCGGGACGTCTTTCTGCGGGTCGTCCTGCCATCGGCTTGGCCCCACATCCTCACCGGACTACGGCTCGCGCTGGGCTTTTCCTTCATGGGCGTCGTGGCCGCGGAGATGCTGGCCGCGGACAAGGGCATCGGCTTCCTCATCATGCAGAGCACGAACATCATCGCGCCCGATGAGATGTTTGTCGGATTTTTTATGCTGGGCGGGTTCGGCCTCATCACCGACCAACTCTTCCGAATGACCATCCACAGGCTCATGCGGCGCTATATGATTTCCATGACGCACTAACGAGACAGGGGTCCGATCAGTGCAGTCGAACAACAACAATTGCGAATGGCCTGGAAAAACCGCTGAATTTCCAGGCTGTTTCGCCCTGGAAAAATCGCCGGTTTTCGGGCTATCATTCATCGGCAAATCAAGGCAGACTCTTCCCTCCGCATCATAGCTCCAATCGCACTTGGACTCGTAGCCGATCAGCGCCACATGGTTTGATCCAGATTGTTTTCATTATCAGGTCGATATTTCACGTAAACGGATCAGGGCCGGCCAAAATTTTCCGGACCATTCGCAATTATTTTTGTTCGGCTACAGCGGTGGTGAAATGTTCCACCGCGTCGCATTCCCACGCGTATACAACGCCACGGACGGTCTCAGCTCCTGAAGCATTCGATGAGGTCATAGTTCGGCGCTCTCGTTTCTATGTAAGGCCCATGCGATCCTGACAGATAGAACAGGCGCAACCGCCGGCCAAGTAAGATAATAGACAGAGCGCCGGGAGATTTAACTCTGATTACAGCGGGCCATCGTTTGAATCAGAAAACCGGCGTTTCCCGGTAGGTGCCCCAGACCGACTTCAGTTTCTCGGCGATATCTCCCATTGTTGCGCCCCCGCGCACAAGTTCAATGGTGATGGGCATGATGTTCTGCGTCTCGTCCTTTGCGACCGAGTCGAGCTTGTCCAGAAGCATCTCGACCTTGGCGTTGTCGCGTTCCTCGCGCACCCTTTTCGTCCGCGCGATCTGCCGATCGGCGGTCGTGGAATCATAGGGATGGGTCTCAATCTCCTGGTTTTCGTCCTCCTCGACCATGGTGTTGACCCCGATGACCGGCTTTTCACCGGATTGCTTGCGCAAGGCGGTCTCATAGGCGAAGTCGGCGATCTGCTTCTGGAACCAGCCTTCCTCGATCAATTTGATCGTGCCGCCATTTTCATCCACATAGTCGAGAATCTCGAAAATGCGCGTCTCGAACTCGTTGGTCAGGCTCTCGACATAGTAGGAACCGCCCACCGGATCGATGACGTTGGTGACGTTTGTTTCCTCTGCAATTATCTGCTGCGTGCGCAAGGCCATCCGCATGGCGTCCTCGGTCGGAATCGCGAACGCTTCGTCATAGCCGTTTGTGTGCAGCGACTGGCAACCGCCAAGGACTGCGGCGAGGGCCTGGAACGCAGTGCGCACGATGTTGATCCGGTATTGCGGCTTGGTCAGGGTCGCGGCCGCGGTCTGGCAATGGAAACGAAGCCGCATCGATTCCGGGTTCTTTGCGCCAAAGCGCTCTTTCATGATCTTGGCATAACAGCGGCGCAGCGCCCGGAACTTGGCGATCTCCTCGAACAGGTCCGCTTGCGAGACGTAGAAGAAAGCAAGCCTCGGCGCGAACTCGTCGACGTTCATGCCGATCTTTAGCACCTCCTCCACGTAGACGATCAGGTTGGCCATGGTGAAGGCGGCCTCATGCAAAGGCGAGGAGCCGGCCTCCGAGATGTGATAACCCGAGATATTGATCGGGTTGTACCGCTTCATATTGCGGCCGCAGAAGGATATGCAATCGCGCACGATGCGGACCGATGGCGCGATCGGATAGATGTACTCCTTCTGCGCCATATACTCTTTCAGTATGTCCGCCTGGATGGTGCCTGAGAGCTTGTTCAGGTCGAGGCCGCGCTTCTCGGCCAGCGCCACATACATGGCGAGCAAGATCCAGGCACTGGGGTTGATGGTCATCGATACGGAGATGTTCTCGAGATCGATGCCGTCGAACAGCGCCTCCATGTCGGCGAGCGTATCCACGGCCACGCCTTCGCGGCCCACCTCGCCCTCGCTCATCGGATGGTCGGAGTCGTAGCCCATGAGCGTGGGCATATCGAAGTCGGTCGATAGTCCTGTCTGCCCCTGCGAGATCAGATATTTGAAGCGTTTGTTGGTGTCTTCGCCAGTACCGAAACCGGCGATCTGGCGCATGGTCCACACCCGACTGCGATACATCGTCGGGTAGGGCCCGCGCGTAAAGGGATAGCGCCCCGGCAGACCGATATCCTCGAGTGGCGTTTCGGCAATATCGGCAGCGGTATAGACACGCTGTACTGGAAAATCGCCGATTGTGAAGAATTGCTCCTTGCGCTCGGCTTGTTTCTTCAGGAAGGCGGCGACCTCGTTGCTCTCCCAATGCTCGATCTCGCTCCAGAGTTTCTCAAGCGAATTTAGAGTGAATATCTCGTTCATGGTCTCCCTCTCTTTCGAGCGTCGTCGAGAGCAATTCTTCCGCCAGAGAATAGGGATCGCTCTCTCGGCGCATAAGCTGTTCGGCAAGTTTAGCGCTCGCCGCCGCTGTAGCAACGTTAAATCGATCATACAAAAGATTTTCGGCGGTCTTGCGCAGCCGGAATTCTGCGATGCTTTTGCGCCGCGCCCGGCCCGCATCAGTATCTGAGGTCACATCGCGATGCCGGGCAATCGCCTTCAGCAGCTCGTCGAGCCCTTCTCCGGAAACAGAGCTGGTACCGATCACGGGGACAGCCCAGTCGGATGGTTCGTGCTCGTGCATTCCGAGCGTCAGCATTTGCTTCAAATCGGTCAGCGTCCGATTGGCGTCGCTGCGGTCGCATTTCGACACTACATGGATGTCGGCGATCTCCAGAATGCCCGCCTTGATCGCCTGGATCTCGTCGCCAAGGCCGGGCGCGGAAACCACTACCGTGGTGTGGGAAGCCCGCACGATCTCGACCTCGTCCTGGCCCACGCCAACGGTTTCCAGAATGATGACCCCAAAACCGGCGGCATCAAGAATATCGACCGCCTCGAGAGCCGCGCGCGCCATGCCGCCAGTCGCCCCGTGAGTCGCCATGCTGCGGATATAAATGCCGGGATCGGCCCCTATGTCGCTCATGCGAATGCGGTCTCCCAGGATGGAGCCGCCCGAAAAGGGAGAGGATGGATCAATTGCAATGATGCCGACCTTGTCGCCGCTGGAACGCAGTCTTTGCGCCAGCTGGCTAACGAGTGTGGATTTTCCGCTGCCGGTTACCCCGGTTATGCCAACGACATGCGCTCGTCCGGCAAGTTTGTGAATCTGGGCGAGTGCGTCACGCGCTTCCGCCAGGCCCGACTCCGCGCGCGATATGAGGCGACCGATCGCGGCCGGCTCGCCTGTTTGAACGCGAGAAATGAGTTCCACGGAAGGGACATAGACTCCCATCAGCGGTTTTCTTCATCCAGTTGTGTTTGCATCTCCTGGAAGACGGCCCTATCGTCGATCACGCGGCGCGCCTTGAAATCCGTTCGGGGGACCGAGCCCGGCTCGACGATCTCCACGGCCGTCCGCAGCCCGAGCACCTTCTGCAATTGGTGCTCAACCTCAGTGCAGAACCGGGCGGCGCCGTCGGCATTGGCGAAGGTCTCGGTGTCGGCCTCGACGCGCAACAGTAACTCGTCCATTGCCGCCTCGCGGCTGATCACGATCCGGTGCTCTCCGCCATAGTGCGCAAGTTCGTTGAGCGCGGCGTCTATCTCGCTTGGATAAACATTCTCGCCGCGGATCGTGAACATGTCATCGATGCGCCCGAAAATACCGTGCGGCAGGCGCGGATAGGTCCGTCCACATGGGTTCAGTTCGTTGACCCATCGAGTCAGGTCCCCCGACGCCAGGCGGATCATTGGCTGTGACACGCGTTCGAGATGGGTGTACACAGGCGTTCCTCGTTCCCCGTAGGGGACCCGACGCATGGTTTTGGGATCGCACACTTCCGTGTAGACGACGTCCTGCCAGCAGAGCATTCCGTCCGTCTCGGCCGAACTCGCCACGTTCATCCACGGACTCATCTCGGCCATGGAACCGCTGTCGTAAACCTTGGCCCCGTAGAGCCCCTCGATGCGCTCGCGGATGGCCGGGATCGAGGCGCCGGGCTCACCGGAAAAGAACATGATTTTGAGCTGCATGTCGCGAGGGTTCAGGCCCTCGTCTTCCGCGACCTGGGCGAGGCGCAGGGCGTAGGTCGGCGTACCGTAGAAGGCGGTGGGCTTCAGCATGTTGAGCCATTGCACGCAGCGCGCCGACATGCCGGACGCGCCGGCGCCAAACGGGAAAGATTTCGCACCGAGGCGTTCTGCGCCGGCGAGCGCCCCCCAACTCCCCATATAGAGAGAAAATACAGCGGCAATACAAATCGTATCCCCGGGGCGCAGACCCATGCTCCACATGATACGCGCATGCGCGTTGGCTATAGCGCGCCAGTCGCCCTGTGAGATGGCGAAGGCAGTGGGTCGCCCGGTCGTGCCACTGGTGCCATGGATGTGAAAGACATCGTCTTCGCCCACGCAGAGGTAACCACCAAAGGGCGGATTGCGTTCCTGGGCCTCGCGCAGGTCCTTCTTGGTAAGGACCGGGACCTTCTCCTCGAAGTCCTCAAGCGACTTAAGCCGGCTCGGGTGAAAACCGGCCTCATCCCATTTGTGGCGATAGAGGGCTGCATGCTCGTAGGCATAGGCGCAGACTTGCTGAAGGCGCCCCAGGATGGCCTTCTCCCGTTCTCCCGCCGGCATTGTCTCCCGCCGTGGGAACCAGTAGCGGCTATCTAGAGCCGGCAGAAAGTTCTCGTCGTAAGCGGGTGGGAATGACCAGGACTCCATGGATATCGGATCAGCGCGCGCCGCGCTCCTCCACGAGACGGGTCAGTGTATCGATAATCGTTTGCGGTGGCGTATCCTGCAGCAACACCTTGCTTACCCCCATTTTCTTGAGATGGACCACATCTTCGTCCGGCATAACACCGCCGGCCACGACGATCATGTCATCGGCGCCGTTGGTCCGAAGCAGTTCGAATATCTTGGGGAACACCGTCATCTGCACACCGGACAAGAGACTTACGCCGAGCACGTCAACGTCTTCCTGTACGGCAGCGGTCACCAACTCTTCCGGTGAGCGGTGAAGGCCGGTGTAGATCACGTCCATACCGGCGTCCCGCAGGGCACGGGCGACGATCTTGACGCCTCGGTCGTGACCGTCGAGACCCACCTTCGCCAGCAGGACGCGAATTGGTTGACTCATGGGGCGTTCCTCATCGGACTCTTATTTGTATACGAAAACGGTATTCAACCTGCACAAAAAGCACCATGCTGTCAAGGGGAAACAGAATCGACTCGCAGGAAGGAACGATCTCGTGGACGCTCTTGCTCACCCGAAGACACTCGTTGTGAAGTGACGAAAATAATTGCGAACGGCCTGGAAAAACCGCTGAATTTCCAGGCTGTTTCGCCCTGGAAAAATCGCCGGTTTTCGGAGGGTTTTCGGGCCGAAAAACGCTCTTTAAAAGCGGCATCGCGCGCCCTGAAGCGGGCATTTAATCCCCTCGGCATTTGAAACACGCCCCGCATGGGCCGAGGCCCCCCTGGCCGTCGGGTTGAGGGTCGCGGCAGGAGACGGCGAGCTCGACGAGCGCCCGGGGCGCCATGGCGTGCGCCTGCGCTTTCGAGACGGGATTCGGCCAGCCGAACGGGTCGGCCCACTCCCAGGGATGAGCGCGCATGGCGTCGATGGCGTCGTGAAAGGCCGTCCAGGCGCTCCGGCGCGTGGCTCGCTCCGCGGCGTAGGCCGGCCCATGAGCGGGAGCGCAGCGCCAAACCCGGCGTATGTCGGAATAACCCAGCAGGCAGACCGCCCGGAGGCAGGCCAGAAGATACAATGTGGGGAAGTAAAAATAATTGCAAACGGTCCGAAAGTCGGCCTTTTCAAGATAAAAAACGGCCAGAAAATCGAGAGGTTTTCCAGGGCATTCGTAATTATTTTTGTCCGGCCACATCCGGTGCATCATCGCCCGGTGGGGCAGGGCCGCCGGGATGGACGACCGGGTCAGCGGACACAGCCTGCGCGTGGGCGGCGCGCAGAGTCTGGCGAGCGCAGGCGCCTCCCTGGCCGAGATGCAGGCCGCGGGACGGTGGTTTTCGCCCGTCATGCCGGGGCGTTACGCGCAAGGGGAGCCGACGGAACAGGGAGCAGTAGAGAGGCTCCGGTATGGCTCGTGAGCGCTAGGAGCAACGGAGGCTTCGCTGAAGGGTCCGTCCGCTTCGCGGGGAGCGGGAGCATGACCGCAAGCAAGCTGTCGTGACTCGGATTTTGGAGGATTGCTACAAAATGGCCCGACAGGTACCCGCCGGGATGCGCGGGAATAATAATGAATCCGCTTTCGGTTTGATTAGATGTTTCAGAAGGCGAATGACGAACGAGACGGGCAAGAATGGATATTTATAATGATATGATATCAACGGGATAGCGGGATTTTATGGCCGATGAAAAAGCCTTGACGAGACGAAAGTCCTGAAAATATCGATAAAATTCCATAAAATACGATAAATTAACGATGTTTTTCGATAAAAAAACCGAGCGTTTCGGGGCCGGTTTCGGGGGGTCTCGCGCCTCAGCGACCCAGGGCGACGGTGGCCATTCCGGCCACCGTGACGCATACGCCCCAGACGAGCCGGGGCCGAACGCGCGTCATGTCGCGAAGCATGAGGACGGTGAAAACCACTGAAAAAATTGGCATTGAAGCGATGATAGGGCCGACGACGCTGATTTCTGAGTTGATGATGGCGAGGTTATAGAGGATCTGGTTGCCCGAGTTCAGCACGCCGACCAGGATGATGGTCGCCACCGCCCAGCGCGGCCCCCAGTCGAACAATCTGGGCGGAGAGATAAATCTCAAACTGGAGATGACGGGGATGCTCACCATGTTCGACCACGCCACCGTGAGAGCGATGTTCGGCATGGCGTCCAGGCCTTTTTTCCGGATGAACACGCTCACGCCCAGGGAGACCGCGCTGGCGAAACCCCAGAGAATCCCCGGCTGAAACCAGCGCCCCCGGGCGGGTTCGTAGCTCACCAGGATGACGCCGGCCACCACGAGGCCCGTTCCCCCCAAGACGGCCAGCCCGGGCTGCTCGCCTAGGAAAAGGACGGCCAGCGACAAACTGAGCAAAGGAGAGGCGCTCATAAGTGTCATCAGTCTGGGCGGGCCGATAGAGACAATCGCCTTGTAATACACGAGACGCCCGTAGCTGTAGGCGGTAACGCCCAAAAGAGCGAACCAGAGCATTCCCTCGAGCGTCACGTCGTCGGGGTCGTATTCCCACCAGCCGATAAGAGCCAGAACGAGCATGTTGAAAACATTCGTCAACAAAGTGGCGGACATCAAACCCATGCGCCGCAAGGGCCGGGCGGCGAGAACCCCCGTGAACGCCGCCATGCTCGCCGCCGCCAGCGTCCAGACGATCCCCATCGTGTTGTCCATCGCCAGATTAGCCGTGCCGACCGATGCTCACCGCGACGATACCCAGCACGGTGATGCATACGCCCAGCACCACGCGCGTGTTCAGGCGTTCGATGCCTCGCAAGAACAACGCGGAAAGGCACATGGCGAAAATCGGCGTGCTGCTCAGGATGGGAACCGCCAGCGAGAGTTTTCCCTTCAGCGCGAGGTTGATGAGGATTTGCATCAACCCGTTTATGATCGTTCCAAAAACCAACAGCGGAATATAGCGTTTCGACCCCCATTCGAAATAACGCTTGGGGAGAAAATGGCGCAAGCCCTCAGAGGTAGGGATGGCGACCAAGGCCGACCACGCGGTAAGCAAGGCGGGCGCAGCCATGTACGACATCCCCTGCTTACGCATGAACGCGCTGGCCACGAGCATGAGCATACTCATAAGCGACCAACCTATCCCTACGCGGAACCATCTTCCACCCGAAGGTTCGTAACTCACGGCGGCTACGCCCACAACAACGAGAAGCGTTCCGAGCAAAACCCACCGGCCGGGTTCTTCCCCCAGAAAAATGACCGCCAAAATGAGGCTGGGAAGCGGCACCATGCTCGTGATAGTGATATGGCGAGATGGGCCGACGACATTCATGCCGGTATAGAATATCCAGCGATTAATACTGTAGTTCACCACGCCCAGAACGCTGAACCAGGCGAACGCCTCCCAGCGAAAACTCCCCGGCTCGTACAACCAGAATCCGATTGCCCCCAGCATCACGGTATTGCCCAGGTTGTTGAACTGCGCCAGGGCGAACGAACCCATCTGCCGCAAAGCGGGCGCGAAGGTGATGTTTGTCGCCGCGCTGACGAAAGCCGCCGAAATAGCGAGTAGAATGGTTTGGGATTCGAGACTCATGCGCTCATCATTTCAAGAAACTCTCTCGGGTTACGCCATGGCCGGATATTTCCAGACGGTGGAGAGAATATCCCTCCACTCGTCTCGCGTCGATGCGGATAGCTGATCATTATGTCTTTTCAGCCACGCAAATCTGCATTAAAGTGATAATCAAGCTTTTTTCAGCTATTTGTCGATTTCCACATAGATGGAACTTTGGTATATCTAAAACCAGTGATGTGGTGTTTGTTGCCGCCAGCACATTTGATGCATAGAGAAGGGAAAAAAATGCGGAATTCTCTTTATCTTCCAAAATTCAATTCGTTGGGTTCAACCTCCATGCTCATCACTACATTGCTTGGCCTGGCCTTGCTTTTAGCACCAGTGAACGCCCAATCCGCAACCAGTGCGGGAAAATTGCCGTCCCTGGCCGGGTTGGCAGAAAAATTGAGCCCTTCCGTAGTGAATATCAGTACGGAAACAAAGATTGAAACGAGTTCAAGAGGCGAATTTCCAGGATTTCCTGGCGATTTGTGGAATGAATTTTTCAGACGTTTTCATGAAGGACCCTTCCGCCAACGACCTCGTGGTGGTTTGCGCCCACAACCCAGACAGCAGAACTTGGGTTCAGGCTTCGTCGTGGCCAAAAACGGACTAATCGTTACGAACAATCACGTCGTCGAAAACGCATCAAAAATAACGGTCCGTTTCAAGGACCAAAAGAAACGAAAAGCAAAGATCGTGGGCCGTGACCCCCAAACCGACATCGCGCTACTCCAGGTAGAAACGAAGCCTGGGGACACGTTCACTGCTGTGAAGCTCGGGGACAGCGAAAAACTTCGCGTGGGCGATTGGGTAATGGCCATAGGAAATCCATTTGGATTATCACATACGGTGACGGCCGGAATCGTCAGCGCCAAAGGGCGCGTCATCGGCTCGAGCCGATTCGATAACTTTATCCAAACCGACGCCTCTATCAATCCGGGAAACAGCGGGGGGCCGCTCTTCGATTTGAATGGAAACGTCGTGGGCATCAATACTGCAATCTTCAGCAGAAGCGGCGGAAATATCGGGATTGGCTTCGCCATACCAATCAACATGGCGAAGAAACTGCTCCCCCAGCTTCGCACGGGAGTGGTGACCCGTGGATTTCTGGGCGTGTCCATTCAACCCGTCAATGAAAGTCTGGCGAAAGTATTGGACCTGAAAGAAACCCGGGGCGCCTTGGTCGCCAACGTGATCGAGAATGCGCCTGCGGAAAAAGCCGGCATCAAAAGAGGCGACCTGATCGTAAGCATCAATGAGAAAAAAATTGAAAACCCCCGTCAGCTCTCCCTTACCGCGGCCGACTTGAAGCCGGGTTCCATCGCCAAAGTGGGCATCATACGGGACGGCAAAAAACGTGTGGTTAAACTTCAAGTCGCCAAGTTGCCCGTATCCTCGGAGGAACGGGCGAAAGCATCCAAACCCGCGCTCCAGAAGCAACTGGGCATCGATGGGCAAAACCTGACCCCTGAACTCAGAAAGCAAATCGGGGCAAAAGCGGAGAAAGGCGTTGTCATCTCCAACGTATTGCCAGATAGCCCCGCAGCCATAGCTGGTTTGCGACGAGGTGACGTCATTGTGGAAGCCAACCGCAAAGCGATTGCCAATATGGACCAGTTGCGTGAAGCACTGAAAAAAGGAGAAAACAAAGGTAATCTGCTGGTAATCGAGCGGCGAGGCACGACACGCTACGTGGTGCTGGAAGGAAAGGGATAAAGGTGAGAGAAACGGCCGAAAAACAAGCTGGCCTCAGCGAAAGTATCATTGCCGCGGCTTCACAAATCTGCAACGAACTGGAAGCCAAAGCAATTTTCATTCATGCTGACGCGTTGAAGTATCTCGACGCCTTGATGGACCTCCCCATGGGCGTGGAGCACTTCACCACTACCTGCTCGCCCGATCTCTACGAAGAATTGGAAAAACGAGGTTGCAAGGTATTGCAATTACCTGCTTTATCCTTGAATCGAATCGACATTATCAAGATGGGCGTCGTCATCGCTTTAAGCGAAGGCTCCATCACGCAGAATGACACCGTGGTCTGCCTTTCAGGCTTACCTGAGAACGAAGAGATTGATACGCTCATGGTCTTTCATTTAGACCGCGAGAAAGAAATGCTCCAAACATCGGAAACACAAAGCGCTGTTGAAGGCGTAGACCCGAAAGTGTTTGAAACAGTCTTGTCGCTCGCCCTCGAACTTGGCGCCGAAGGGCGAGAAGGAAAACCTCGCGGGGCGCTTTTTGTGCTGGGAGACCACGATCTGGTGCTTCAGTATTCACGCCAACTTGTAATCAATCCCTTTCATGGATACCCGGAAGAGCAAAGAAACATCATGGACCCAGCTCTACGCGAAACCATCAAGGAATTCAGCGCCATCGACGGAGCATTCGTCATTCGGGGAGATGGAATCATCGAAGCCGCCGGCAGACACCTAAACGCGGCACCTGAAAATGATTTGCCCGCCGGATTGGGTTCGCGTCATATGGCTGGGGCGGGTATAACGGAAGTAAGCACAGCCATATCATTCGCTATCAGCGAGTCAACAGGAAGTGTTACTGTACTGAAAAATGGCAAGGTATTCATGCAAATCAGCAAGTCTCAACCTACCAAAACATCAACAAAGGGAAAAACCAAAAAGAAATAACCGTTGTTCTTATAGTTGGGAGAACATAGTCATGGTGTACGGAAAACTTTTCGGATTGTTCGCCCTCATCATTGGCGGAATTTTAGGATTGAGCACGATTATTTTAATGCTCGATTTAATCGGCCTTTCGATTTTTTAAGACCGCTTTCAAGTTTATTTTATGCAACCCGACTTGTTCGAGCGTTTCAAACACAATCATATCCTCGTTCCCATCTCGGTAAATACTCTCAAAAAGATTGGTGATCATATCGGCTTGTCGGCAAATTTCCTGGTTTTTGACGCATCGTGCGGCAAAGGGGGGAGCGTCATTTCGCTCGCGCAAATGTTTGGATGCTCGGCAATCGGATTAGACGATCGTCCTGAGTTCGTGGAAGATGGCAGGCGGCGAATCTTATTTGAAGATATGCCCCATCTTATTGATTTACTGAATCATGAGAATAATGACTTTCCTTTTGATGATGATTATTTCGATCTGGCGCTTTTGTGTGGGCCCGCCCACCCGTCGAGTACTACGGACAAATTGAAGAGCTTGCCTCGGATCGTGAAACCCGGGGGATGGATTGCCTATTCCAGCCTAGTTTGGAAATCGACGGATGAGGAAATCCCGCCCGAACGATTGATGAGATGGCTCGATGCCTATCTTCCCTGCGAGCCAATTGACGTAGAAGAGTTTTGGGCCCACTTTACGGCACAGGGATATGGCGTCGAATTTGTAGAACATGAAACGGAAAACACATGGGAAGCCTTTCTTGCCCCACAAGCCCGCTCCATTCTTGAGAACCGGCTTGAATATACGGACTCGCGTGAAGCCCAGGATACACTCGACAGATGGCAACAGGATCTTGAGATCTACCACAACGGTGGCGGAAAACAGCTTCTCAATTACGCTACTTTTTTGCTTCGGTGCCCATGAAGGAAAAACAAAAGACAACAAGCAGCCAGGCCATATTTCATTCTGAGCAAAAACAATTCTCAGAATCCAAGAAAATGTGAACCATTTATCCGGCCCGCATCGGACAAAAAGCCATGTCGATTACCTGGACGTTCTAAGCGGGAAGTATCGATTTTTCTGATCCCCGTATTGAAAATTTTATTGGCATCGGGTTTGACGTTCTGCTTGCTATTGGTGTTTCCTCTGAAACGAATGTTAGTCGATGGGTACATGACAAGGAGAGCGAATGAACGAACTGCTTTATCTCACCATCACAGAAATCAGGGAAAACCTGAGGGCCAAAGAATTCACCGCAGAGGAACTAACCCGGGCCTATCTTGAACGTATAAATGAAACAGAAGATAGGGTGCATGCCTACTTAAGCATTCTTGGAGACGAGGCCATTAGGGCCGCCCACGCCGCTGATGACAAAATCAGGACTGGAGACCATGATTCTCCGCTTCTAGGTGTACCGGTGGCCATAAAAGACCTCCTTTGCATGAAAGACACGAAGACCACCTGTGGTTCTCGGTTTTTGGAAAATTTTGAAGCCCCGTATGACGCCACCGCCGTAGCCCTGCTGAAGAAGGCAGGTGCGGTCATTCTCGGCAAATTGAACATGGACGAATTCGCCATGGGTTCATCATGCGAGCAAAGCGCGTTTGGGCCTACCCATAATCCGTGGAACCTGAAAACAATCCCGGGAGGCAGCAGCGGCGGGTCCGCCGCCACGGTCGCGGCACGATCTTGTGTCGTTTCTTTAGGATCAGATACCGGAGGCTCTATACGCCAGCCGGCGGCGTGCTGTGGTGTCGTGGGCATGAAGCCCACTTATGGACGCATTTCGCGCTATGGACTCATCGCCTTCGCCAGTTCTCTGGACCAAATTGGCCCCTTTGCAACGAATGTGGGAGATGCGGCCATTTTACTGGGTGCAGTCAGTGGTCACGACCCCCGCGATTCTACCTCGGCCAACGAACCGGTTCCCGACTACACGGAAAACCTGGAAAATGGCGTGAAAGGTTTGAAAATCGGCATTCCCAAAGAGTATTTCATCGAGGGAATGGACCCCGACGTCGACACGGCGGTTCGCAGTGCAATCGCCGTGTTCGAGGGTCAGGGAGCTGAAATTCTCGAAATCTCTCTCCCCCATACCGAATATGCGTTGCCTGTGTATTACATTCTCGCCCCCGCGGAGGCGAGCAGCAACCTGGCGCGTTACGACGGTGTCCGCTATGGCGTGCGCAAAGAAGTCGATTCCACATACGGCTCTTTGTTCGGCATGTATGCAGCGAGCCGGGAAAACGGCTTCGGGGACGAGGTAAAGCGCCGAATCATGCTGGGCACGTATGCGCTATCCTCAGGATATTACGATGCGTTTTACACGAAAGCGCAAAGGGTCCGCACGCTGATTTGCCAGGATTTCAAGGCCGCATTCGAAAATATCGACATCGTACTATCGGCCACGGCGCCGACTCCCGCCTTCGAGATTGGTGAACGCCTCGATGATCCCATCAGCATGTATCTATCCGACATCCTGACCATACCCTGTAATCTGGCCGGTCTTCCCGGCATCAGCCAACCTTGCGGATTCACTTCGAGCGGCTTGCCGGTTGGACTTCAGTTGGTGGGAAAACCATTTGGCGAGAAAACGATTCTTCAGGCGGCAGCGGCATTCGAACGAGCAACGACGCACCACGAAGCGCTCCCGCCGCTGTGATGCGCACTATTTGATTGAGGGAGATGATGGCGTACGAAACGGTTATCGGCCTTGAAGTACATGCCCAGTTGAATACGAAAAGCAAAATCTTTTGTGGCTCGAGCTCCGCATTCGGGGGAGGGCCCAATGAACACACCTGCACGGTGGACTTGGGGCTCCCCGGCGTATTGCCGGTCTTGAACCGGGAAGTCATCGAATTCACCCTGAGGCTCGGGCTGGCCGTCGGGGCGGATATCGCGCCAGTCTGCCGTTTCGCCCGAAAACATTATTTCTATCCCGACCTCCCCAAGGGATACCAGATCAGCCAGTACGAAGAACCCATCTGCACGGGCGGGCATGTTCATTTCGTAACCAAGGATGGGCGAGACGTGACCATCAACCTCACCAGAATCCATATGGAAGAAGACGCCGGTAAGCTGATTCATGGAGACGAACTGGGAGACCCGAACCATTCCTATTCGGACCTGAACCGGGCCGGCGTGCCATTGCTCGAAATCGTCTCCGAACCGGAACTCAGAAACCCCGAAGACGCCGAATCCTATATGAGGAAACTCAGGACCCTGGTGCGCTATCTGGGGATATCCGACGGCAACATGCAGGAAGGCAGCTTGCGGTGCGACGCGAACATTTCCCTGAGGCCCCAGGGTTCAGAGGAATTCGGCGAAAAAGTGGAAATCAAGAACATGAACTCTTTTAGGAATCTCAGGCGGGCGCTCGAATACGAAGAAAAACGCCAGCGTGAAACCTTGGATTCAGGCGGCGCCATTCACCAGGAGACCAGGCTTTGGGATGAATCCGCCGGCGTGACGCGGGGGATGCGATCTAAAGAATACGCGCATGATTATCGCTATTTCCCGGACCCGGATCTGGTGCCGCTCGCCGTGGACACGAAATGGCTCGATAAGGTTCGCGCGCAATTGCCGGAATTGCCCGACGCGAAGAGCAAGCGCTTTCAGGATGCGTTCGGCCTCCCCCGGTACGATGCGGAAGTCTTAACGGCGGAAAAAGAACTGGCGGCCTATTTCGATGAAGCCGTCGAGGCTGCCGGAAAGGAACAAGCCAAAGCGGCGAGCAACTGGGTGATGGGCGATATCCTGCGCCTGTTGAACGAGAAAAAAATAACCATCGACAAATGCCCCATCTCCCCCCGGCGACTGGCCAGAATGATTTCGCTCATCACCGATGGCACCATCAGCGGGAAAATCGCGAAGACGGTATTCGACTCCATGTCTGAGAGCGGCAAAGACCCCGAGGCCATCGTGGAAGAAAAAGGGTTGAAACAAATCACGGACACGAGCGCGATTGAAAGCGTCGTGGAAGATGTACTCACATCAAACCCCGAAGAAGTCGAAGCCTACCGGGGCGGAAAAACGAAGCTCATGGGCTTTTTCGTCGGCCAGGTGATGAAGGCGACGGGGGGCAAGGCCAATCCCAAGGCCTTACAGGAAATACTAAGAGAAAAACTAACGCTTTAGCCGGGAAGATCATCCGGCCCGGGCTGCGTTTCTACCGGCCGAACCCATAGAGGACGGCGGGGTTTTCCACCAGTATTTTACGGCGCACGCTCTCCTCAGGCGCAAACTCCGCGAGAAGATCCATCAAATCACCATCGTTGGGAATCGTGGGCTGCACGTTCGTATGCGGCCAGTCCGTACCCCAGACTACCCGCTCGGGTGCGGCATCGATGAAGGCGCGCGCCACCGGGGTGGCGTCATGGTAAGGAGAGCCACTCCTGGAAATGCGCTCGGCGCCACTCAATTTCACCCACACATTCCCTCTTTCCAGCAGGTTCAGCAGCAATTTGAAATCAGGGTGCGTGAGCGGCAGGTCCGCGGGAAAAAGACCCATATGATCAAAAACCACGTCGACGGGCAATTTCCTTATCTCCCGTTCATATTCGGGCAACTGCGCAGCATACATATGAAACTGGATGTGCCAGCCGAAACCTTTTATTTTGGCGGCCACTTCCCCCATCTGCTCGATTCCGCTTATGCCTCCCGAGGCCGAATTGATGCGGGTTCCCCGGATGCCGAGCCTGTTCAATTCATCGAGCCGCGCCTCGGACACACTTGCATCCACCACGCCCACGCCCACATGGCCCGAGCCCAGGACGCGAACCGCCTCGAGCACTCTCGCGTTGTCCGCGCCATGAGGACTCGCCTGCACCACGACGCCCCGCGTGAGGCCGAGCGCATCTGCCATCAGCCGGTAGTCGCTCTCCAGCACCTGAAGGGGCGTATAACGCCTGGGCTCGGCGTAGGGGTAGTCCGCTTCGGGCCCGAAGACGTGGAAATGGCAATCCGCCGCACCCTCAGGGGCCTTGAATTTCGGCGTTTTCGTATCCGGGTCAGGCCCTGGAATAGTGGGCCGGCTCGTCAATGCGCGCCCTCGAATATATGTATGGAACGGCCGGGGTTTATCTGTTTCTTTTCTTTTTCTTCCGGTACGGCTTGTGGCACTGCGTGCAACTCTCCGACAAGGCGGAGAACGTCTTCAGCACGGCGGCTTTATCCGCAGCCCCCGCCGCTTTCACGACGTCTCTCGCGATGTGGGCCGAAGCCCTCGCGATTTTCCTGTAATCATCGAACCGGCTCCACACCTCATCCTTGATCCGCGTCTTGCCGAGATTACTCCCCTTGGGGCTCAGGTAGGGAATCGCCACAGTGAGCAGCGCGATTTCTTCCGCCGCGCTGATCACGCGCTTGTAGTTCGCCTTCTTCGTATAGACCTTGATGCGGCGCATCGCGCGGCTGATGCTCTTCATCGTTCGCACGCGCACCCTTTGCACGCCGCGCAGCGTCTGCTCATCCTCACCGGCGGAAAAAGGGGGGAGAAGAAACACCACCATTACGACCACACAAGCCAGCGCGCACAACCATTTCCCGATTCGCATATCCACTCCTCATCGGCGGCCTATAGAGCCTCTTCCCAAGAGTATTCCCCCATACTAGGGAGGGGCGCCCAACGTGTCAATCGAGAGGGATTTTGCGGAATATATCTTTATAATTCAACTACTTACACCTGCATTACATTTTCATTTATTTATCGAAAAACCACGTGAATTTATCTAATTTTATCGATATTTTCAGATATTCCCTACGCCCCGAAAGATCAATCGCGACTGAGGAAGGAGTGATTGACGCGACTGAGGAAGGAGCGTTTGCGTTTTCCGCCCGAAGAGGAAGGTCAAACGCGAACGAGGAGCGAGCGTTTGCCGACCGAGGAGTAGACGTTCGCCCCGCTTGAAGCCGAATCGCCCGTTCCATTTTCTCCCTCCTCTCATCGCTGGGAACACTCTCATTCGCGCGCGGGTCAATCCCGCCCGATGAGGAAGGGATTGTGCCCCATCCCGACGAAAACCCGATGACGGCAATTGCGGGGTCAAACGCGAGTGAGGAGCGAGCGCTTGCCGACTGTTGAGGGTCAATTCCGACTGATGAAGTCAATCGCGACTGATGAAAGAGCGATTGCGATTGCGGTCTGGTTTCGCCCGTCATGCCGGAATGGTTTCATCCGGTATCCAGAGACTTTGCGGGTGAGGAAAACAATCCCGACCAAAGGAGAAATATCCAAGGTGTTTCCTGAAACAAGCTGAAAAAAACGCGGAAAAGTTGGGGTCAGGCGTCCTCTCCCCACACCCTTGCGATGACCGCCTCAATCTTCTTCTCGAAGCGATTCATCAGTTCGCGGTTCGCGTCGACAAGGGCCTGCTCGGCTTCGATTTCGGCGACGATGGCTTGTTGGGTTTCAAGAGGTGGGAGGGGGAACTTGATAGAAACAACATCCGACTGGTTGATACTTGGATACGCTCCTCTCTCCATCATCCCGACCATTTGACTGATGGCATGTTCTGAACGCAGGGACGCGAGAATGAAAGCGGGGTCAGCCACCCCAGAACACGCTCGGAGCACAGCAAAGCCGGTGGAAGCAACCGCACGAGACCGAACATTTTTTAAGAGAGTAAATGCTTTCAGATTAGGACGAACGGTTGAAAGTAACACATCGTCATTACGAATGCCTCGCCGTGCTCGACTAGGAACATCCGACGATGCTATTTCGCTGTATCCCAAAAAACGACCAGTCTCGTTTTCCACAGATGAGATATCAACGTAAAAGACAGTTGTGTTTGGATATTCCAGAGCTGGATTGACGGTCTCCGGATTGATATCGCAAATATCCCCCAACACCACCATCGGCCATTCAGGATCGACCGCGATATGCGGGCGGTAGTTGTCGACCACCGCGCGCGCTCCGTCGATGACCTTCTGGTAGCCCTCAATCTCGGCGACGATCTCCTTTTGGATATCGAGAGGTGGGAGGGGGATTTGGAATGGCGACAGGCCCTGTCTGGTAATTTGTGGCTGAGCAGAACCCGATATTGTAGCCTTCAAATCAGAGTCTTTAAGAATGACATAAAGAAACTTCTTTGAAATCTGCGAGCTTTTGGGTGTTGCTACCATTGCGTTACCGGTAATCCACGATTTAGGCTCTGACATATTGATAGTGCCACACGTAGCACCTCGACATGTGATTAGAACTTCCGGGTTTTCGTGGTTGTATTGGTTATAGTGGCCAATGATTCCGTTTGCGCCAAACACGGCATATTCTCCATCCTCCACCAGTTCTTTTTGAGAGATAGTTTTAGGTTGATATAGAGAACAAACCTTCCCCAACTCCCTCATTGGCCAGTCGGTTTGTCTCGCATCACTCTCCCGATAACGCTCCCCGCTCAGATTGTATTCCCCGTTCTCCGCAATCTTCTCCTTCTCCACGATCAGTCCGAGCGTCGGCTCGAAGTCGTCCAGCGGTTCCCCCGTGCGCAGCCGCCGCAGGTATTCGGCGATCTCGGCCTTCGCTTGAGGCAGGTCGTTTTTATCAATCTCCCGCCGTTGCGCTCCCAGGTCGAACCCGTCGTTCTCGATTTTGAAGAAGCCGACGTGATTCGTCCTTCTCGCCAGCGGCTTGTCCAGTATCAGGACGGAGGTCTTGACCCCCGCGTATGGGTTGAACACGCCAGCCGGAAGCGAGACCACGGCGACGAGGTAGTCTTCCACCAGCATCTTGCGAAGCTGCTTATAGGCGTTCTGGCTCTGAAAGATGATTCCCTCGGGCACGATGATGCCCGCGCGGCCCGCAGGCCCCAGGTGCCCGGCCATGTAGTCCACGAAGAGCACCTCGCTGCGTTTTGAGTTCACCGAGAATCGGTTGTGCGGGCGGATGCCGCCTTTGGGCGACATGAACGGTGGATTCGCCAGAATCACGTCCGCGAATTCGTTCCAGTTATCTTCGCTGGTGAGCGTGTCGTACTCGGAAATATGCGGGTCGGTGAACCCGTGCAGGTACATGTTCGCCAGTGAGAGCCGCACCATGTCCGGCGAAATGTCGTAGCCCTTGAGATTGGCGGCCAGCCGCGTCTGCTCCTCGGACGTCAGCGCGCTCCCGCCGTTTTCATCCGTGTTCGCCTTTAGGATGTGCTTGTAGGCGGAAATCAGAAAGCCTGCGGTGCCGCAGGCGGGGTCGAGTATCTTCTCGTCTTTTTTGGGGTCGACTATCTCGACCATGAAGTCGATGATGTGGCGCGGCGTGCGGAACTGCCCGGCGTCGCCCTGGGAGCCGAGCACGGAGAGCAGGTACTCGAAGGCGTCTCCCAGCCGCTCTGGGTGATCGTAAGTGAACTCGTCGATAATCTTGAGAAAGGAGCGCAGGGTTTCGGGGTCGCGGTAAGGCAGTAAGGCGTTCTTGAAAATATCACGAAACAGTTGAGGGACGCCCGGATTTTCCGGCATCCGGATGATGGCCTCGGCGTAGAGGTCCAGCGTCTCGTGGCCGCCCAGGCCCGAGCGCATCAGCTTCGCCCATCCGTAGCGGGCGAAACCATCTACAAAGAAATCGCGCTTGCCGCCCAACTCCTCGCTCTGCGCGTCCATGTCGTCCATGAATTTGTAGATCAAGGCGATGGTTATCTGCTCGACCTGGCTTTTGGGGTCGGGCACCTTGCCCACGAGTATGTCGCGGGCGGTGTCGATGCGGCGTTTTGTGTCGGCGTCGAGCATGGGGTTCCTCTCTAGGGGTACGGCGCGAACCGGTTCAGGGAAACGTAGTCCTTGACGTAGTCCGGAATGAGAGCGCGGTATTTCTCCGGCACGTTGCGGAAGGCGGCGAGAGAGAGGGCCGGTTCCGTGGCGAGGGCGGTATATCGCCCCTCGTCGATGATGGCGCGAATCCTGTCGCTCGTGGCATACGCCTCGAAGTAGCTCCGCATGGCCGGAATGGCATCCGCTGCCTCGGGTTCGTGATCGGCGATGAACTTGGCGAATTCCTCTTCCAGCAGATCGCGCTTCGTTTTGAAATCGGGAAGGAGGCCGAAGATTTTCTCCAGAATCTCGCGCAGGGTGAGGCGGCGGTCCGCATTGACGGCCCTGCGCAGCTTCTCGAGATTGTAATATTCCTCGGGCTTGTCGAACACTTCGCGCCGGACGTAGTCGAGGGCGCGCTCCCATTCCTCCCCCCTGACGGCGGCGGCGATAGTCGCATCCCCCCGCACGGTCTCGCCGAACCTCTCGAAGAGCATGCGGTCGACCTTCATCCCCCGGGGGCCGATGGTCTCCTCTTCAATCGTCGAGAGGATGTCCTCGCCCGGGTATTCATAAGCCCCGTCTATCCGAATCGGCCCGTTATCACCGCCATTACCGGAGCCATTCCCGCTCCCACGACCCTGCGGCAGCTTCAACACCTCGTCGTAATTGAACTCGGTCTCGAAATATTCATAGTTGGCGAAGAAATCGAAGAGCTTGAACGCCGTCTTCTGCGGGTCGGCGACTTCTGCCTTTGAGCGATCATCGGTGAGTTGCTCGCGGAAATCGTGCCTGCGGGTGCCGCGTCCTTTTATCTGCACGAAATCGGTGGGCGAGAAGATGGGGCGAAACAGGCCGACGTTCAAAACGTCGGTGCAGTCATAACCCGTTGTCATCATGCCCACCGTCACGCAGACGCGGGCCTTGCTCGTCCGGTAGCCGTCCAGAAAATTGGCCGAGCCGAGCAGGTTGTTGTTCGCAAAGTTGACGGTGAACCGCTGGGCGTCTGCGATTTGGGAGGTCACCTGCACGGCGAAATCGGACTGGTATTTTCCGGGGAACATCCTGTCGGCTATCTGGTTCAATATCTGCGCGAGCTTGGCCGCGTGGTTCTGGCTCACGGCGAAGACGATTGCTTTCCCGACTTCCCCGCTTACGGGGTCGCGCAGGGCGTTCTCCAGAAAAGTCTTGCAGAAGAGCTGGTTGGTGGCTTCGGCGTAGAAGCGTTGTTCGAACGCGCGCTTTTTGTAGATTTCCTCGTGCTCTTCGCCCTCATCGTCTGTGAACGCGGCGACGAAGCCTTGTTCGGAAAGGAGTTGCGTGGTCACGTCCGTCCGCGCGTCCACCACGGTCGGGTTGATCAGGTATCCCTCCTTCACGCCGTCGAGCAGCGAATAGCGAAAGGTGGGTTCTCCACTCTCGCAGCCGAATGTGCGGTAGGTATCGCGCAGGAGGCGGCGTTCGACCGCGCGCGGGTCGTGGATGGTCGCATCGACTTCATCGAAGTTCTTCAGGTAGTCACGCGGCGTCGCCGTCAGGCCCAGCTTGTAGCCCACGAAGAAATCGAACACCGCGCGGGCGTTGCCGCCTATCGAGCGGTGGGCCTCGTCTGAAATCACCAGGTCGAAATCCGTCGGCGAGAAAAGCCGCCTGTACTTGTTGTCGAACAGGAGCGATTGCACGGTGGTCACGACTATCTCGGCGCGCCGCCATTCGTCGCGGTTTTGCTTGTAGATGACGCTATCGAAATCCGCCGAGAGCAAATCCCTGAAAGCCTTGTAGGCCTGATCTTCGAGTTCGAGCCTGTCCACCAGAAAGAGAACGCGGCGGGCGTTGCCCGTGCGCAGGAACAGCTTGATGACGGCGGCGGCGGTGAGCGTCTTGCCCGTGCCCGTGGCCATCTCGAACAAAAAGCGGTTGCTCCCTTCTTTCACCTCCTTTTGCAGGGCATGGATCGCCCGCAGTTGATAAGGCCGCAAAAAGCGCAGCTTGTTGGCCCGGATGAATCTCTCGCGCTCGTGCGCGTTCTTCCAGGCGGCCTCATTGGCGTAGTTCGGCCGCTGGGTGAGGGCGATGTAGTCCTTCTCCACCCGTTCTTCTATCAGACGCTTGGGGTCGGGGGGCGGAACTTCCCTGCGTGCGGATGCCGAGTCCGGCGTCGGGAACGCGGTGATGGGATGGGGGTTGCCGTGCTCCAGGTCCCAGAAGTGGTGGAGGTTGCCGTTCGAGAGGATGACGAAGCGGCAATTCTGCGAGCGGGCGTATGTGCGGGCCTGCTCCTTGCCGATAAGCGGGTTTATCCTCTCGGACTTCGCCTCCAGGACGATGAAAGGGAATCCCGCCTCATCGAGCAGCAGAAAGTCGATGAAGCCTTTGGAGGCTTTCTCGAAGTCATCGCCCAGGTCGTCGAGGTCGGACGCCTTGATGGTGACGCTCGGCTCCAGGCGAATGTTGGCGGGCTTTCCGTCTTCTGCGAAAAAGCGCCAGCCCGCCTCTTCGAGTAGCCTGTTTATCTTGACGCGCGCAGCCGCCTCGCTCATCGGGTCCTCTTCCTCGTGCCCTGCAATCGAATCTATGAATTGCCTCTTTTTATCCTCTCTCCCCACCGAGGGCAACCTTCCCCCCTCCATAGCACTCCCCACCCCAACTGTGCTAAGAAAACCGCTCCACCTCATTCGTTACACAGACCGCGCAAGGAGAGCACATGAGCGATAAAATACGCCTGCTCGTCACGGACGACGGGACGTCGGGTCATTTCCTGAAAAGGGTGCGGGAGAACCCGGCCGCCGCTCCTTTTACGATCACGGCCCCCGAGGCCGCAGGAGAGGACGCCCTGCTGGCGCTCGCGCCCGAGGCCGACGCCATCCTGTGCTACAAGGCGAGGCTTTCGGCTTCGGTCATCCACGCGGCGGGTAAACTCAAATACATCCAGAAACACGGGCTGAACTGCAAGAACATAGACGTCGCGGCGGCGGCGAAGCGCGGGATTCCCCTCGGCACGCAATCCCTCATGCGAAACGCCACCGTGGCCGAGCAGGCCCTCGTCCTCATGCTTTGCTGTGAGCGCAAGACGATTTTGGGGCAAAAGGCGGTCGAGGCGGGCGTCTACCGCGAGATGGGCCAAGAGCCGGTCGCCACCAGCCAGTGGAACATCCGCCCGAACTGGCCGGAACTCACGGGCGTTGCGGAGCTCTTCGGACAGAGCGTGGGCATCATCGGCCTGGGCGACATCGGCATGGACATCGCCAAGCGCTGCCTGGCCTTCGACATGAAAATCTTCTACCACCAGCGCACGCGGCACGCGCCCGACGTGGAGGCGGAATACCAGGCCGCGTATCTGGGCTTCGATGAACTCATGGCGCGCGTCGACTATCTCGTGCTCGTCCTGCCGCACACAGAGGAAAGCGAGGGGATGATAGGCGCCGAACAGCTCGCGCGCATGAAGAATACGGCCACTCTCATCAACGTGGGCCGGGGCGCATTGGTGGATGAAGAAGCGCTCGCCCGAGCGCTCGGAGTGGGCGAGATCGCCATGGCGGGGCTCGACGTCTACCGCTATGAACCACTGCCTGCGGACAGCCCGCTCATCGGGATGCCCAACGCCGTGCTGACGCCCCACACCGGCGGCGGCTCGAACCGCCAGTGGGACGTGGATATTCCTGCGTCGCTGGGCAAAATCGCCGCGTTTTTCGGCGGGGGAGAAGACAGCACGCCGGCGGGTGGATGAGCGAGCCTCCCCTTAAATCTTCTCCTATGCGTATTTCTTTTCTTTTGATAAGCTAAAAAGGAGTTCATAGCACTACACAGTGGTGGATTCGAGCGCATTTGGTTGGTGGTCTTTGTGTTGGGATGGAAAGAGTGGGGAGAATCGCCATGAATAAAAAAACCACATATACGGCCACAATCGGCAGAGATGGCGAATGGTGGATAGGATGGATTGAAGAGGTTCCCGGGGTTAACTGCCAGGAGGCATCGAGAGAGGAACTGGTGGATTCCCTGACCATCACCCTCCGGGAAATGTTGGAAATCAATCCCGCCACATCACCTGGGGAGAATTTCGAGAGAGAACTGATTACCATATGAAGCGCAGGGAATTTCTGAAATATCTCTCCGAGAACGGATGCGAAGAACTGCGAGAAGGCAAAAAACATTCCTTGTGGCGCAATCCCGCACTCAAAAAATGTTCCGCCACTCCCCGTCACACCGAAATAAGCAACTACCTGCGCAAGAAAATTTGTAGAGATTTGGGCGTGACGCCCATCGGATAAAGAGTGCGCGCATTCGTTGTCTTGACGCAGGCATCCATTATCCATGGCCGGCCATCACGGAAACAAACCGCACAGTAATCCACATGAAACCCGGGCGGACGCCGGCCCACATTCACATCGAGCGAGAACCCGAAAGCGGGCCTGTTGCCGACCACCGTGAAAACGACTAACATCGAAGGAGCGAAACCTGCAATGGCGAAGAAGATGGGGCCGGAGCGCGGAACGGCTTCTCGTGATGAAAAAACCGTCGGAACTTTTCCGCGGCTTCGCGTTGACTCTCGCTCGCGCATCGCCGAAAAATGAAGGAGGGGGTTACTCATTATTCCCACTCCCCGCCAGAGGACCCAACTCGAACAGGGAATGGTACTTGCTACTCCACGAGGTAAAGCAGCTAATGAGTAACCCCCAAATTCTCCGTCTTCTCCTTCTCGTTCCGAACACGCCTTGAAAAATCACCCTCCGTCCACCGCCGCGATGCCGGAACAGGAAGGGGGTTACTCATTACTTTCCATTCCATGCCTAAGAATTCCATCCGACAAGAAATGAAGTGCGACTCCACGAGGTCAAGCGGTTAATGAGTAACCCCCAAATTCTCCGTCTTCTCCTGTTCGTTCCGAACACGCTCTTGAAACTCGTCCCGCAAGCGGCGGCGCTTCCACCGCAACAACCGATTCCTCCATTTGACCAAACGGTCATTTTATCCTATAGTGCACTCCTGACATCAATTTCATAAACAAGAAGCCGCTTTTATAATTTTAGATGGTTGCACTCATCATGAAGCCGCATGACCCATACAATCCTCCCAATTCCACACGCGGATTGATTCGTTCGAGCCTGCGGACGAAGTCCGGGCTGGTTGGCATACAATCCACGATTTGGAAGAAAAGTGGGTTCCCGCCTATTTCAACTCTCGGGAAGAGTCGTCTTGTATTCAGCGGGCAGCCCGTGAAATCGACCACACATGGATTGTATGCCGTGTAAAATAGTGGAGGATTGAACCTGACTTGTCAAGCGTAAAAATAGGTTTTTGAACAAGCCTTACAATTTCTTTGGCGGGGCTTCACCGTTTCTTTACGGACACACTCTTCATCACACGAGGATACGAATAAACCGGGAAACACCACCTCCCCTCTTTATCGAATCCACGCATCATTTTTCGATAGAATCACCCGGCATCCGGTTTCGCCTCGCACGTAAGACCCGCCTTTATGAAAGACGCTCCCCTACTTCTGCGCCCAGTCGGGAATTTCCTCACCCTCGGGGACGTACTGCACCAGCTCTATCGCGAGGCCGCCCGTGGTGGCGGCATTCGTGAAGGCGATGACGCCGCCGCGCGAACCATAGGTGGGCGCGAGCGTGAACTCGACACCCTTGGCTTCCCATTCGGCCATCGTGGCTCTTAAATCCTCGACGACGAAGCAGATATGGTGCAGCCCCTCGCCGCGTGCGGCGATGAACCGATTGAGCGGCGCATCGGGATTGCTCATCTCCACCAATTCCATCACCGCGCCTTCGGCCTCGTAGAAATCGAGCCGGGCGGTGTTGCCGGGCCGCTCATACACCTTCCTCTCCAGAAACCGGAAACCCAGCAAATCCTCCATCACGTCTTTTTTCCCGTCCAGATTGCTCACGGCGTAGCCCAGGTGATCCACTTTCGGCATTTTTCAAGACTCCTACGGAATAAAGAAACGCAAAAAAACGATCCTGCGAGAACCATCCACAGGCTAACTCGCGCTTGCGCGTACGCGCAAATTCTCCCCGGCCCGGGCGGCCTCCCCCGTGAGTATGAAGGACCCCCACCCGAAAGGATGGCCCTCGGCGGAGTGCGTTCGGGAGAAAGCTCTTGACGCCGTAGCCACCTCTTAGGGGCAGCTACCCCTGCGGGGTAGCTGCCCGAAGGAGCGGTATGTATACTCAGCCTCTTTTGCGTAACAAGGGGATTCTCAACAAAAGCATGTCTTCCATCTTACCGCTTTTGAACATCGTTTTTCCGGTCATGGCCCTGGTCTGCATCGGCTTCCTCTACGGCCGGTGGAAAAAGCTCGAGCCCAGGGTCCTGGCCGAAATGGTCCTGTTTCTGCTCGCGCCCGCCGTGATGTTCGACGCCCTGGCGCGCCAGCGCATCGTGTGGGAGGAGTTGCTCAAGGTGGGCGTCTTCTCCATTCTGATTCATATCATTCCCGGCGCAATCGCCTACGCCGTCAAGCGCGCGACGGGCATGACGCATCGCTCCTTCGTGCCCAGCGTGATGCTCATGAACTCCGTCTCGCTGCCCTATCCCCTGGCGCTTCTGGCCTTCGGCGAGGAGGGCCTGGCGCATGTGGTGCTGCTCTCCATCCCGAACGTCTTCATCACCTTTTCCTTGGGCATCATGGCCCACGGCGGCGGAACGAGCATCAAGGAACCCCTCAAGATGCCCGCCCTCTATGCGGCGATAGCGGGCATCGTCGTGGCGCTGGCGGCGGTTCCCGTGCCCAAGTTCATCATGCGCTTCACGCACCTGACGGGGCGCGGCATGTTCCCGGTGGAGCTCTTCACGCTGGGCTACCGGCTTCGCTCCATCCGGGTGTCGGATTTCCGCCTAAGCCTCCTGGTGGCGGCGCTCCGCTTCGGAATCGGCTTCTCGCTGGCCTGGGCGCTGTGTGAGGCCTTCGCGCTCACGGGCGTGTTCCGCGCGGCGCTTTTCCTGATGTCGTGCAGCCCGCCCGCCGTGCTGAACTATATTTTCGCGGAGCGCTACGGGGAGGAAGGCTCCTTGGCCGCCTCCATCGTGTTCACGGGCACGGCGCTGAGCCTCATCGCCACGCCCTTGCTTCTGCTGTATCTGGGAGTTTCATAAGGGCAGGGATTATCGACGAATCAAAGTAATGGAGGTTGTTGAGAAAGCCTTCCTCGCTCGGAATTGACCACCGTCGTCATTCCGGCGAAAGCCGGAATCCATTCTAATGCAGAATGACGATACGCCGGCTTTTCATCTCCCCGTCGTTGGCGGGGACCAATCAGATGATAAAAAACAAAGGCAAAGCTAATGGATTCCGGCTTTCGCCGGAATGACGAACAAAACCGAACCGCCTCTTGTAGTGGGCCGTTCACAAGAACGGCCCAAGGTCGCGACCTGTCCCTACGGATATTCCTCCCCGGTCGGCTACATACGCCAAATCACGAAATCAGGACTTTTTCAACAGCCCCTTGGGAGTCGCACGCACCTTACTCTACGTTTCCCCGCGGCCTGCCTTGCTCTTGAGCCAGAGCCTCAAAGGCTCCTGAAAGTAGACCGCCGCCGCCCCGCAGATCACCATGACCACCAGCAGGGCGACCACCATGCCGTATTGCTCCTTGTACATCCCGGCTCCCTGGATGCCCAGCATGATGGTGCCGGGGATTCTGCCGAGACACGCGATGAGCACGAACGTCAGGGTCTTGAGCGGACTCAGACCCAGCAGGTAGCACATATAGTCCTTCGGAAAGCCTGGAACCGAGAACAGGATGAAAGCGAGAAAAGCGCCCCTGTTCGTGATGAGGAAATCGAATTTATCGAGAACCACGGGCGGTATGAGCTTCTCCACGAAAGGACGGCCCAGCCTTCGACCGATGTAGAACGCGAGGAAGCTGCCTACTGTTAAACCGATGGTGCTGAAGATCGTCGCCACGAACGCGCCGTAGACGAACCCGCCCAGAAATCCCGTAAGCTCCCCCGGTATGGGAGAGAAGACTACCTGAAACACCTGCACCCCGATGAACACCACCGGACCCCAGGGGCCGAAGGAGTGAATCCAGTCCCTGAACTTCTCTTTCTTGTCCTGGAGTTTCGCCAGGCCCGCCCAGGCGGCGTCTATCTCGCCCCAGAAAAGATAAACGAGCAGCGCGGTAGCCAGCAGGCAAAGCCCCGCCACCCACAGGATTTTCGTCTTGCCGTTCAACTTGGGTTTTCCTTTTGCAGGCGATCAAATGCTTGGAATCAAAGCGAATCTATACATACCATCAAATCACCTGGATGGGTATTAACAAAACTCTTTTCAGCGCAATTGTTGACACAGAGCCGCCCGCCCGCCAAGATCGACGCTTCACGAGACATACTCGTACCGCTTGGAGAAGACATGGCGAACGCCCGCCCGAACGCGCATCCCGAAAACGTAAGCGCAGTTTCCGCGCGCACTGGGGAGAGCCGCATGAGCGCGGGCGGCATCACAATTTCCGAGCTCACGAGGAAGGTGAAAGAATGCGCCCTCGCGCACGGCTTCGACGTTGCCGCCGTCGCCCCGCCCGGCCTGGGCCAAGCGCACGGGCGATACGTCGAGTGGATCGAGCGAGGCTACGCGGGCGAGATGAGTTATCTCTCAAGAAACCCCTACGTGCGAGGCGACTTGCGCCGCCTCTGGCCGGAGACGCGCGCGGCCTTGGTCGTCGCCATGCAGTACAAGCCCGAGCGCGAGACGCCCCACGCGGAAGGACAAGGAAAAATCGCGCGCTACGCCCACGGCGGGGATTACCACAAGTTCATGAAGAAAAGGCTCATCCGCGTCCTGCGCGACCTGAAAGAAATCGATCCGGGGGTCGAGGGCAGAAGCTATGTGGATACCGGCCCCCTGCTCGAGCGCGACCTGGCCGTCATGGCGGGGCTGGGCTGGAAAGGAAAGAACTCGCTTCTGCTATCGCGCAAGCTGGGGAGCTATTTCTTCCTGGGCTGTCTGCTCCTGAACAGGGCGCTGGAAGTGGACGCGCCTTTCACCGATGAGCACTGCGGCACGTGCACGCGGTGCATTGACGATTGCCCGACGGACGCCATCGTGGCGCCCGGCGTGGTGGACGCGAGGCGCTGCATCTCATACCTCACCATCGAGCTCAGAGGCCCGATTCCCAGAAAACTCCGCGCTCCGGTGGGCGCGCACGTCTTCGGGTGCGACATCTGCCAGGAGGTCTGCCCCTGGAACGACGACGTCCCTCATGCGCGCGAGCCCAGGTTCGACCCCCGTCCGGCGGCGCTCGACCCCCAACTGCGTGACTTTCTGGAGATGAGTGAAACCGGGTTCCAAAAGACGTTTCGCGGCACGCCCGTCATGCGCGCGCGCTACGGGGGCTTTTTGAGAAACGTCATCGTCGCCATCGGCAACACGGGGGGTGCGGAGAGCATGGCGCCCTTAAGCCGGGCCCTCGAACACAGAGAACCCCTGGCCCGCGGCCACGCCGCGTGGGCGCTCGCCCGCGTCGGCAAACGAATACGCGACGAGCGCGCGCGTCTCGCTCTCGAAGCCAGGCTGGAAGTCGAAAGAGACGCCTGGGTGCGCGAGGAGATAGAACTGGCCCTCGGCGAGTTCGCGCTGCTGTCACTTCCCGTCCTGGGGTGGGGGGAGTGAGGAGCCTGAGCGAGAACATTTGCAAACCAGTCCGGAATTAAAGAGTCAGTCCCGCTCTTGCATCTCCCGCAACAATTTTTGACTCGTCAGGAGAGATAAGATTATACTTGCATATATAAAAATGTTGGGTTTTGGAGAAAATGGGACGTTTCTCTAAGCAGAAACAGAGATGATTTGAATATGGTTTGCAACAATTTCACAACTATTCCGCCTTCTAAGCGATGCGAATAAATGCCAACTCGTGTTGCGGTCAAGCCAGAACTTCTCAGATGGGCGCGTGTACGCGCCGGCATAAACGTCGACGAACTCGCCCAAAATCGAAAGTTTTTGAAATATCGTGAGTGGGAAAGTGGTGAGGTTCAACCGACACTGAAACAACTTGAAGATTTCGCAAAAAAAACATATGCGCCAATTGGATATTTTTTTCTTTCAGAACCACCTGAAGAGCCAATACCGATTGATGATTTCCGCACCATTGGCAGTTTGCCTCTTTGGGACAACCCGAGTCCCAATTTGTTGGACACTCTCTATCTTTGTCAGGAACGACAAGAATGGTATCGAGACTTTCTGCTTGCAGAAGGTGAGGACCACCTATCATTCGTCGGTTCTGCGAGCTTGGAAGAAGAAATCGAATCGGTCGCAGAGCGCATCTGTAGCGCGCTCAAGTTCGACTTAAAGGAACGCGCTGCACTTGGGAACTGGACTGATGCTTTGCGTCGTTTTACCACTCAGGCCAATGAGATTGGCGTATTGGTGATGGTGAACGGCGTCGTTGGCAACAACACGCACCGCAAGCTCAATCCTAGCGAGTTCCGAGGTTTCGCGCTGGTGGACGAGGTCGCCCCACTCATCTTCATCAACGGCGCGGATACGAAAGCTGCACAGATGTTTACGCTCGCCCATGAACTGGCGCACATCTGGTTAGGTCAAACCGCGCTTTCCGATAGCCAGCCAAACTCCATGCCATCGAACAAAACCGAGTCATGGTGCAATAAAGTAGCGGCTGAACTTTTAGTGCCTCTTGCCGCTCTGCGCGAAGAATATCGCAAAGGCGGAGAATTATCAGGGGAGCTCGCTCGATTGGCGCGCCGGTTTAAAGTGAGCAAATTGGTCGTCTTGCGTCGAATACACGACGCCGGGGGCCTGACGCAACAACAATTTCAAGAAGCCTACAAAACCGAATTAGGAAGGTTGCAAAATATCTCGACAAGCCCCGGTGGAAATTTCCATGCAACGGAAATAGTTCGTGTCGGTGAACGCTTCGCTCGCGCCGTGATCTCCAGTACGCTCGAAGGAAAAACGCTATACCGTGACGCCTTTCATCTACTTAGTTTCTCGAAGTTGGATACTTTCAAAAATCTCGCGGACAGGCTAAATCTGAACTGATGGCGTATCTACTTGACGCCGATGCACTCATTCAGGCGAAGAACGGACACTACGCATTTGATTTCTTTCCTGCATTCTGGGACTGGCTTATCCTAGCGAACACTGATGGCAAAGTATTTAGCAATGAGAAAATTAGAGACCAAATTTATAAAATTGAAGACGAGCTTTCAGAATGGGCTGCTGCACGTGGTGATAGTTTTTTTCTCAAGCTTCCCAATATGTCCTCTGCTCTTACAGAAGTAGCTGAATGGGTAACCAACCAGGATTACGAGCAAGCCGCGATCAGTAGGTTTCTTCAGGACGCCGATTATTTCTTAATCGCACATGCCCTTTTTGGTGGATTTGAAATCGTAACACACGAAGTCATGTCTAATTCAATAAAGAAGATTAAAATTCCCGATGTATGTAAGGGTCTCGGCATCGACTGTATGACACCGTTTGAAATGTTGCGTCGCGAAAAGGCGCGGTTTATCTTAGATGAAATTTGACCCTACCTGAATCGAGCATCCCCATTTCCCAAAAATAATATCTTGCAGAACAAAGCATCATCTTATGCGCAGTATGGATGGGTGAAAAACATGCCCGATGAAAGAACTCGCCTGCAACTCGCTCCAAGGCCTCACCTCAATCTCCCCGTCAGGCGCGATGCGCCGTTCTCTTCGGCCCTAAACGAGCAACCGAAAGCTCATCTCGATTCCCCGCTTCCACCCCTCCCTGCGTTCCGGCACTTTCTCTCGTGTGCTAGAATCGTGGCCTCTAAAAACAACTCGGCGTCTTAAAGCCGGTTCAAACACGATGGGAGCGCGCCATGAAAACCGTATCCGTAAACGGAATCGACATCGCCTACCAGGAATCGGGGAGCGGTGCGCCGCTCCTGCTCCTGCACGGGTTTTCTCTGGATCACACCATCTGGGCGCCGCAGGTGGAAGAGTTGCAAAGAAGCTACCGGGTCCTGGCTCCCGACATGCGCGGCATGGGGCGGACGGCGCACACCGGCGGCCCCATCACGGTCGAGATGATGGCGGACGACATGGCGGCCTTCCTCGGCGCGCTCGACATCGCCGCCGCCGCCGTGGCGGGTTTTTCCCTGGGCGGCTACATCCTGCTCCAGATGGTGGTGCGCCACCCGCTCAAGGTGCGCGCGTGCGGCTTCATCAGCACCCGGGCGACGGCGGATTCAGAAGAGGGCAAGAAGGTGCGCCTACAGCACATGCAGACCGTCATCAACGAGGGGATGGCCGGTTTTGCCGGGCATTTTCTCGAAAGCCTGTTTGCGCCCGCCTACATCGCCTCCCATCCGCTCGAAATAGGGGCCACGAAAAAAGTCGTGCTCTCGCAAATCCCCGACTACATCGCCTCGCTCATCGACGCCCTGCGCACGCGCGAGGAGATGACGCCGCGCCTGGGCGAAATCGCCGTTCCCTGCGTCGTCTTCGGCGGCACGGGCGACGCGCTGGTGCCGCACGCGCAGATGACCGCACTGCACGAGGGGCTGAGCGATTCGGTCTTGGAGTTGGTGGACGGCGCGGGCCACACGACGCCGTTCGAATGCGCCGATCGCGTGGGCTTCCAGCTCGACCAGATGATGCAGCGCGCGGGCATGTGGATGTAGGCGAGCGCCGGATCCAGTTCCAGAAAACTTTCCTGTGATGGGGTGAGTTGCGAGCCACCCGACTGCAAGGCGCTCCAGCGGATGTCGTGAAATCTACCCCCAGAAAACCTTCTCTCTCAACCAGTCGATCTGCCCTGTCGGTGCTGCGAGGACGGGTTCGGGCGCGCGGCGTCCATCGGCCAGCGCCGCGTAGTCGATTTCCGCTCCCGAGAGATAACCCACCGCTCCGCCCGCGCGCTCAAAGATGAGTGCGGCGGCGGCGAAGTCATAGGCTCGTATGGGCTCCATCAAGGTTCCAAAGGCCGAACCCGCGGCCGTAAGGCATATATGGCAGGCGGCGGATGCCAGCGCCAGAAAACGACCGGGGTATCGGTGCGAGAGGCCTTTCACTTCGCCGCACGGAACGAAGAGATAATCATGCGCGCCGGGAACCTCCTGATCGACTTGCGGCAGGGGCGCGCCGTTCCTCATGGCGGGGCCTGAGATCGCGGCGGTGAAGGTCTCGCCCATCGCAGGCATGTGAACGACGCCCGCCTCCACGCGCGAGCCTTTCAGACACGCGATGGAGACCGCCCAGAAGGGAAGTCCCTTCAAGTAGGGGCCGGTGCCGTCGATGGGGTCTATCGCCCACCAGCGGGTGTCGGGGCCGATATCGCCCGAGCCGCTCACGCCGCTTTCCTCCGCAAGGACGGGATCATCAGGCCAAGCCTTGCGAATCTCCCCGATGATGATGCGCTCCACCTCCCTGTCGGCGCGCGAGACGATGCTGCGCCCCTTGGGTTCGCTCTCCACGTGGCCGGACAACTCCACCGCGCGCGCGCCCGCCTTACGGGCGGTCTCCTCCATGAACGAAACGATATCGGACACTCCCATTCCCCTTTCTCTCAAAATCCAGAACCGCGCGCATGATGGGGGAGCCTCGGACCGATGACAAGGGCGGGGCGGGCGCGAGGGAATTCGCTCCCTTAGGAAGGGAGACCCCAATCGTCGACAAAAGGCGGTTGAATTGTTACAAGGGGAAAATTTTCTGCTTCACGGGAAGCCTACAGCCATAGGAGACGCATCCATGCCATTCGCCCGCACCCATCGCCTCACCACCAAGGGGGCCAAACTGATGATGACGGCCGCCATCGCCAAGGCGGAGGAGTTCGGAATCCCCGTCACCGTGGCCATCGCCGACGCGGGCGGACACCTCGTGTTGCTCGAGCGCATGGACGGCGGGCGTTTTCATACCGTTCACTCATCCACCACCAAGGCGGTCTGTTCGGCCTCGAACAAGCGGCCCACCACCACGCAGGGCGCACAGGCGCAGCATCTGGATACCGCGCACGCCCTGGGCTTGGCCCTCGCCGCGGGTCCCGAGCGATGGACGGCGATGGAGGGCGGTTTTCCGATTCTCTATGAGGGCGAGTGTCAGGGCGGCATCGGCGTGAGCGGAGGCGACTGGGCGCAGGATGAGGCAATCGCGCGCGTGGCCGTCGAGGCGGTGGGCGCTTCTTTCTAATCCTGTGGCGCACTGGTCGGTGCGCCTCCACGAGAACACGCAAAAAACATCTTCATCCCTTTTATCGGCATGAATGAAGGAGTCATACCAAAAATGAGTTCCAAACCCCTGATGGTGGCCTCGCTCGGCATGGGCTGGTGGTCGGACGTTCTGGCAGACGCAATCGAAAAAACCGACAAGATAGAGATCGCCGCCTGTTTCACGCGCTCTGAGGACAAGCGCGCGGCCTTTGCGAAAAAATACAATTGTGAGGCGGCGGGGAGTTACGAGAAAATCCTGGCGGATGATTCCATCGAGGCCATCATCAACACCACGCCCAACCACGTTCACCTGGAATCCACAAAAGCGGCGGCGGAGGCGGGCAAGCACGTTTTTCTCGATAAACCCATCGCCCACACGGTCGCCGACGGCAAGGCGCTCACCCGCGCGTGCGCGGAGGCGGGCGTGGTGCTCGCCATCGGCTACCAGAGGCGGCGGGAGAATCATTTCCGCTGGATCAGGAACAAGATCGATGCGGGTGAATTCGGAAGGCTCGTGCAGGCGGAGTGCAACATCAGCAGGGACAGGGAGGGGCAGTTCGAACTCGGCCACTGGCGCTATCAGTCGGACGCCATGCCGGGCGGCGTCATGCTCCAGATAGGCATCCACTACGCCGACGTGCTGACCTACCTCATGGGGCCTATCGCCGCCGTCTCGGGCCGAACGGCCCAACTCGTCCTGCCCGGTGACAACCCCGACGTGGCGAACCTGATCCTGGAACACGAATCGGGCGCCATCTCGAACCTCACGGCGAGCTACGCCTCGGCTTCGGAGTATTACCTCATGAACATTTACGGGAAAACGGCCACGGCCTACTACACCCTCTTCGACGGCCTGCGCGTCCTCTACCGGGGCGAGAAAGCGCCCCAGGCGGTGGCCTGTGAGAAGAACGAGACCATCGTCGAGGAGCTGGAAGAATTCGCGGACGCCGTTCGCGGCGGCGCGCCGCCCGAGATGGAAGGCGAGGCCGCCGTATCCTCTCTCGCCGTCATCCGCGCGGGCGTGCGCTCTGCGCGTGAGGGCCGCCGCGTGGAGGTGGCCGAAATCCTCAATGACCCGAACGAATAAATCATAAAATCTTAAAGGAGAAATCATGCCACGCATTCAAGCCGGTGAGGTGCAACTCAACTACGCGGAAAGTGGAGAGGGGGAGTCGTTCCTGTTCATCCCCGGTCTCATGGGCCTTCTCGACGCCTGGGATTTTCAGATTCCCCATTTTTCGGATCGCTACCGCTGCATCACCTTCGACCACAGGGGCACGGGCGAGAGCGACAAGCCAAAAGACGCCTATTCCACCGGCATCATCGCGCAGGACGCGGTCGCCCTGCTCGACACGCTGGGAATCGAAAAGGCCCACGTGGCGGGCACTTCCACGGGCGGTTGCATACTGCAAAACCTGGCGCTCGACTATCCCGAACGGATAAATTGCTGCGTTTTCACCAACACCTGGACGAAGGCCGACCCCTACATGACGCGTCTCCAGACCTCGCGCAAGCAAATCGCCGAGGCCTACGGTCTCGAGGAATACATCAAGTTCAGCTCGCTGTGGACGTGCGGGTGGACGCAGTTTCGGAACATGTACGAGAACCTGCTCGACCTGGAATCGCGCCAGAAGGACACCATCGCGCCCGTTGAGGTCATCACCGCGCGCCTCGACATGACGCTCACCCACGACAGAACCGCCGAGATTCAGGGCATCGACAAGCCGGCGCTCATCATCGCCGCGAAAGACGACGCCCTCACCCCGCCGTACTTCGCCCAGGACTTACAAAAGGCGATCAAAGGCTCAAAGCTCGTGATACTGGAGGAGGGAGGCCATTACAGCTACCGCCGCTCCCACGTGGAATGGAACGCGGCCGTAGATGCGTTTCTGGCAGAAGCGGGCGGTTAGTCCTCGTCCTCGTCTTCGATGAGGTTGACGGATTTCCGGGGTCTTACGCGAGTAGAGCGCGCGCCGCTGGCGCCGCTCGGCGCGGCGGCGGCGGCGAAGCCGGCCGGCCGGATGAACTCCAGGAAATCCACCCATAAGGAGAAGACGACCGGTATCAGCAGCAGGGTGAACAGCGTGGACATGGCGAGTCCGCCCAGCACGGCCGAGCCCAGCCCCCGGTAGAGTTCGCTGCCCGAACCCGTGGAGAGCACCAGGGGCAACATGCCGAGCACGGTCGTCGTGGTCGTCATGAAGATGGGGCGCATTCTGTCGCGCGCGCTCTCCAAGATAGCCTCGCGCATGGGGAGACCTGCGCGGAAATGGTTCAGCGCCTGGTGGACGAGCAGAATCGCGTTATTCACCACGATGCCCGTCAGGATGATGAAGCCCAGCATCGTGAGCGTATCCATCTTCACCGAGGGTTCAATCGAGTTCATAATGCTCACCATCAGCACGCCGCCCGTGGCGGCGAAGGGTACGCTGAACATGATGATGAGCGGATAGCTCCACGCCTCGAACAGGGCCGCCATCAGCAGATAGGTGATCAGAATCGCGAGCAGCAGCGACCACTTGAGCGACGCCCAGGTTCTCGCGAGATCCTTCGCCCGTCCGCTCACGTCCAGCGAATAGCCGAGCGGAAGCGTCTTGCGCATCGGGTCGATGACTTCTTGTTTCATCTTGTCGATCGCCACCTGAAGCGGCAGTTCGTTTCCGATGTTGACCGTAAGCGACACGGAGCGGTCGCGGTCGATATGCTCGACTTTCGACGGCCCCAGAGCCGCCCGGACCTCGGCGATGTCCCCGAGCGCGACGACCTGGCCCTCGGGCGTATGCACCTTGATCTCTTCTATCTGCTGCGTCCTCGTGAAATCGGAAAGCGGCCCGCGCAGTATGATGTCGAGTTCCTCTCCGCGGTCCCGGAAAATTCCCGCCTTGGTCCCGTTCACGAGCGTTTCCACGACCCCTCCAATCTCGGAGACCGAGAGGCCGAACTCCGTCGCCTTCTGGCTATCCACGTGCACCTGAAGTTCGGGGTTTCCGAGGTCGAAGCTCGAGTTCACGAAGCGCACGCCCTCGAGCCCGCGCGCGCGGGCGCTCACGTCGGCGGCGATGCGCTGAATCTCGTTCAGGCTGTTTCCGGTGATGTCGACCTGTAGGTTGATCCCGCCGATGAAGCCCGAACCGCGCCGCCTGAACAACGACGCCTGGGTGACGAACGCGCGCACCCCGGGCGTTCCCTGGAGGGTTCCGAACAATTTGCCCACGAGGCGCCGCATGGAGGCGAGATCGGAGTGTTCTTTTTTCACGATCATGCCGATGATGGGGTTTTGCGCGCGCGCCACGGCGAAAAAGCGGTCGACCTCCTCGACGCGCGCGAGCCGCGCCTCGAGGTTCCGCACGATTCTGTCCATCTCGTCGAGGTTCAGGCCCGGAGGCGTACGCAGAAACGCGAACAGGAGGTTGCGGTTGCCCTTGGGCAGATAGTCGATGGGAGGGAAGAACTGAACCGCCAGAACGATGGCTCCCGCCGTGATCATCGTAGCCACCAGGAGACGCCTGATCACCCCTTTGAGCAGCCAGCCCAGAGTGCCCACGTAGATCCGCCGGCAAAACCTCCCCAAAGCGTAAACGCCCAGGAGCCGGAACAGGCGGGCCAGCGGGGAGGTTGTTCCCGCGTCGCTCAGGATGCGCGAACTCAGCATCGGAACCACGGAGATCGACACCACGAGTGAAAGCGCCACCGCCACGCTGATGGCGATCGCGATGTCGCGGAAGAGCTGGCCCGACTCGTCCTGGACGAACACCACGGGGATGAATACGGCCAGCGTGGTCAGCGTCGAGGCCAGCACCGCCCCCCAGACCTCCTGCGCGCCGTCAATTGCGGCGTTCCACTTGGTTTTTCCCATCTCGCGGTGCCGGAAGATGTTCTCCAGCACCACGACGGAGTTGTCCACCACCATGCCGACGGCGAACGCCATGCCCGCCAGAGAGATGATGTTGATGGAGCGGCCCAGCACGAAAATCAAAATGAACGTGGAGACGACGGTGACCGGTATGGCGACGCCGATGACCATCACGCTCGAGAGGCTCCCCAGAAACAGGAGCAGCACGCCTATCGCCAGCGCCCCGCCTACGAAGATGTTGTTGATCACCAGGGAGCGGGACTGTTGGATGTAGTCGGTCTCGTCATAGACCTGCCTCAGCCTGATGCCGCGCCCCGCGTAGATTTCGTTGACCTCGGCGATCGCCTTTTTGACCCCCGCCATCACCTCGATGGTGTTGGCGCCGGTTTTCCGCAAAACACCGAAACCCATGGTCGGCACTTGCCGGATGCGGATCCGCCGCTCGGGATCCCCGTAGTCGAAGGAAACCTTCGCGACGTCGCGCAGGTAGACCGCGCCGCTACCGTTTTGCGCGATGATGGTGTTGCGCACCTGATCGAGCCGCGTGAAATTACCCACCGTGCGCACCGCGTAGCGGCGCTTGCCCTCGTCGATCCTTCCCGCCTTGGTGTTTTTGTTCTCGCGCCGCAGGGCTTCTCGCAGTGCGGTAACCGTGATGCCCCGCGCGCTCATGGCGGCGTAATCGAGCGTGACGCGCACCTCCCTGTCCTGGCCGCCGAACATCCACACCTGTCCCACGCCCTCCACGCGCTCGAGCTTGGGGCGGATGACGGCGTCTCCCTCCACGCGGACATCGTTGATGGGGAGTTTGGTTTCGACGATCACCCAGGCAATAGGGTTTTCCGAATCGGAATTGAGGGCGCTGATGGTGGAGCGATCCGAATCATCGGGCAAGTTGCGGACGAGTCCCAGTTTTTCCGAGACGTCGAGGCGGGCCACGTTCTTGTCCACGTCCCAGTCGAACTCCAGGACGACGCGCGACTTGCCCTCCTCGCTGCGCGAGGTCATCCGGTTGAGGCCCTCCACCGAGGTGAGTTTCTCCTCGACGGGTTTGGACACCTCTTCTTCCACCTCGAGGGGCGCGGCGCCCTTGTATTCGGTTTCCACGGTGATGACGGGCCTGTCGACCGTGGGCGTCATCTGCACCGGAATCCGGTAGAGGCTGATGGCGCCGAAGAGCACCGCCAGTATCACGCCGACGGTGGTCGTCACGGGATATTTGACGCTCGCGCGGGGCAGATTCATGCCCTCTCCTTCCTCGGCGGCCTTTCTGTCAGTCGCATAAGCGTGAGGCGGCGCTCATCCTCATTCCGCCGCATTCACGCCTTTATAGACGGCGGCGTGATCGCGCCTCATCCCCCGGCCTTTCGTTTGGGCGCGGAATTCGCGGCGGGTTTTCCGCCTCTTCGGGGACCGCCTCCGCGAGGAGCGCCGCCGCGCCCCCAAGCGGGCCGGCCGCCCTGCCCCTTTAAGCGAACGGGCATGCCGGCTCTCAAGTTCTCGTTTCCTTTCACCACAACCTGCGTGCCGGCCTTGAGCGCGCCGCCCGCGGCCTCCACGAAAGAATCCACGCTTCGGCCCTGCGCAAAGGAAACCTCTCGAACGCGCCCTTTCTCGAAGACGAAGACCGATGGCCCGCGCGCTCTCAAGATCAGCGCGTCCTTGGGCACCAGAACCATCCTGGCCGCCTTCCCGTATTCGAGGCTCAGGCGGGCGAACATGCCGGCCTTGAGGTCGTAGGATTTTGTGTTCTTTATTTCGACTTCCACCGGGAAGGTGCGGCTCTTGGGGTCCGCCTGGGGGATGACGCCGCGCACCCGGCCCTTGAAAGTCCGTCCCCCCAAGGCGTCGATGACGACGCGCGCCTCATCTCCTACGCGCACCAGGGATATGCGCCGCTCCGCAATCGGGGCCTGCACCAGCACCCTGTCGAGTTCGATGACCTCGGCCACGCGGCCCCCCTTGGTGAGCCACTGGCCGACCTCCACCCACTCCTGGGTAACAAAGCCCGTGAGCGGGGAGCGAATCTTCGTCTTGGCCAGATCGTCACGCAACCGGGCGATGCGAGCCCGAACGCGGTCCACTTCCGCCTTGGCGCGGGCTTTTTCCTCTTCCCGGGGGCCTAGTCTCGCGATCTCCAGGTTGCGCGAAGCCTCCTCGTACAATTGCCAACTGGCCTCATAGGCGGCCTCGGCGCGATCAAGGCTGGCCTTGTCCAGAATTTTTTTCTCATACAGATCCCGCGCGCGGTTCAGTTCGAGCTCGTTGTTTCTCATCTGCGCTTCGCGCTCACGCACCTTGGCCTGAAGCGCCGCTATCTCCTCGGGGCGCTTTCCGCGTTCTAAGCGCAACAAATCCTGACGCGCCTTTTCGAGTTCCGCCCGCAGGATGCGCAGGTCAATCTGGAGACCCGAGCGCTGCACCGTGGCGAGAATCGTCTTGTTCGCGCGGACGAAATCGCCCACCTGGAGCGGGGCCGACTGCACCCGGCCTTCGAGTTCGCTGCTCACGACCGAGCGGCGGTAGGGCGCCACGCTGCCCACGGCGGTGAGGCGGTTTCTCACCTGACGCTCCACCACCATCGCCACGGACACCATCGGCGGGGGACGCTTGCGCGGTCGGCCCGCCTCGGAGGTGGCGAAATCCATACCGAAAGACACAGAGATGACGACGAGGGGAATGATTCGGGCGACGAGAAGGTTCACGTATCTCCTCTTTCTCATGAGGGGCGCACAAGGCGCGCCGGGCCGTCAGCGGCAATTATTTGAAGTATCATCCCAAAACCTTTGAATAACCGCAACTAACAAGCTCAGTCATCAGGCGCGTGCGCGCTGTCAGACTTTTCACTTGTTCTTTCGGGACCTAAGGTTCATAATGACGCCACCATACATTTTGAAGATTACCCCGCCCTCGAAAACGGCTTTCTCCCATGCGCATCGTTCTCGCCGGCCACAACGTAGACGTCGACGTTCTCCGCCAGATGAAAAAAGAGATCATCGAACCGGCCGCCCACGGCTGGGAGGAGAGCCGCCTCGACGCCATGAGCGAGGCGGAACTGCGCGCGCAGGCGGCGGAACTCCAGCGCAGGGCCGCCGATTTTCTCGATCGCGACAACCTGACGCCCGAACCCATCAGCGCGTCCTACGCGCGCATCAGCCGGGATCCGCGGCCCATCGACGAGCTTCGCGCCATCGCGCGCGTCGAGGTGGAAAAGGCGCGCAAGAGCAACCAGAACATCATCTTCGATTACGGGCACAGTTCCGTGGCCGAACACGCGAGCTTCAACATCGACGTCATCGGCGTGAGCCGCTACGCGGTGGAGGAGATCCAGAAGTTCAGGCTCCTGGCTTACACCGAAAAGAGCCAGCGCTACATTTTGCTCGAAGACGACTTCGTCATCCCTGACGAAATCGAAAACGCAGGTCTCAAGAACCTCTTCGTGCGGACGATAAAAGCCCAGAACGCCTGCTACCACGCGCTTTACGAGAAGCTCAGACCCTGGGTGTTCGACCAGAACCCGGAACTCGCCGCCAAGAAAAGAAACCACAAGACGCTTGAAGGCTGGGCCAAGGAAGACGCGCGCTACATCGTTTCTTTCGCCACGGAATCACAAATCGGCATGACGCTCAGCGCGAGGAGCTTGGAGCACGTCATCTGCCGCTGCACCTCGCATCCTCTCGCGGAAATCAGGGAATACGGGCGCCGTCTGTATGAATGCGTGCAGGGCGTAGCACCCTCTTTGGTGAAATACACCGACCCCACCGAATTCAACACCCACACCCGGGCGGCGCTCCGGGAGACGGCTTCGGACATCTTCTGGCGAACCGGCGAGGAACTCGAACCGATTCCACCCATCGCCGAGGAGAAAGACGTTTCCCTCATCGACGCCACCCCGGACGCGGACGCGCTCATCGCCGCGGCCCTTCTCCATTCATCCTCTGGAAAAACCATGTCACGCTGCAAAGCGGCGGCCCGGGACATGAGCGAGGATGAGCGCGCTCGCTTCATCGCCTCCACCTTCAGGCTCATGCGCGGGCACGACGCCGTCCTCCGCGAATTCGAGAACGTGCGCTGCGTGTTCGAGGTGACGCTCTCCGCCGCGTGTTTCGGGCAACTCAAGCGCCACCGCATGTCCACTCTGAACACCCAGCCCTACGACATCGCATTGGGCGTGACAATGCCGCCCGCCATCGCCGAGGCGGGCGCCGTGCCCGAATTTCAGGCCGCCGTCGATGAAACCAACGCCGCGTATGAGAAAATCGCCGCGCAAACACCGGCCGCCGCGCCCTACGTGCTCACGAACGCGCACAAACGCCGCGTACTGTTCTCATCGAACGCGCGCGAGCTCTACCACGTATCGAGGCTCAGGGAAGACCCCCACGCGCAGTGGGACATCCGCAATAAATCGACACAGATGATAAGGCTCGCGAAAAAGGTCATGCCGGCCACCATGCAACTGGCCGTGGGAAAACATCTGTTCGAGGAAACCCACGCGGCGCTCTTTCCCGAAAAAGCAGAAAAGGCAAGCGTCGAGTAGGGCGTTCTCCGGAGTGACTCCCAAAGTTGGGACAGCGTTATTTTCGCCGCTGTATAATCAAGAACCGCCGCCCGGTTCCGTGTGGCGCGTCGATTAGTTCTTTCAGGAAAAAACGGTCTTTCCCCCAGGCGGCGATCAGATATGGCATCACCACAATATCCACCCCAAAGGGATCGAGTTCATTTTGAGCATTTGGGCTATGATCGCGGTGGTCATGTTCCAGAATGCAGAGGCCGCCCACCCGCAAGCTGTTGATCCACGTACTGAGGCACCCTTCAGGATCGTAGCTGTGGTCCAATGAATTGCTGTAGACGAAATCGGCCCTGTTCAACCATTCGGGGTTCTCCTCATGGAAATCCCATTGTACGGTATGCGGAAAATCCTTTGCGGAATCGGATATCTCCGTTCCGATGACTTCACAACCTAAGTATTCACGAAACCACGCTTGCTCCTCTCCCCGTCTCGTCCCGTGGCAGATGCCAAACTCGGGCTTCCCGATTTCGCCTTGAATGTAGCCGGCGAGGAATTCGATGTTCTCTTCCATGGCCCATGTCTGCTGAATCTTTCTCAGGTTTCCTTCTTGCTGGATTTTCCGGTACCTCGCATAGTCGAATGCTTCAGTTTCATCCTTGTAGTCGTGGAGGGCGTACAGAGAATCGAACCCCGGACCTGTTTTGGTTATCCTGTAGCCTCGGCCGGCGAGAAATTTGTTGAGTATCTTGCGGATTTTCATCGTTCGTCCTTTAAGCAACTATCCATGACTCCCGGGAGGAAGCGCCGTTCAGCAAAGCCCCTCCAACATCCGCTTCGCCTTCTTAAAATATAAGCAAGCCCGGCTTTTCACTCAAGAACCGCCGTCTGCCTTTTGCCGGAACAAGACCACACCCCCGGCGGCCAGTCCCAGAACGTGCAGCCATGCCGGCCCCAGGAACAGGAGCAGGGATGCGCCTATCATCACGGTTCGCATCGCGGCGTTCATGGGCGCTCTGCCGAATCCCATCGTCGCCATCGAGAGAAGCGCAATGCCTGCGCAACTGACGGCCAGGCGGTAGGCCACCGTCCAGAACGTCCCTTGAAGCAACAGGAGTTCGGGGTAGTAGACGAACAGATAGGGTACGATGAAGGCGGTGATGGCCAGCCTGCAGGCGGTGAATCCCGTCTGCATCGGGTTCGCGCCCGATATGCCGGACGCGCCATAGGCTGCCAGCGCTACCGGCGGGGTGATGGAACTGATGACCCCGAAATAGAAGATAAAAAAGTGCGCGGCCACCAGCGGCGCGCCCAGACTGGTGACCGAGGGCGCCACCACAATCACCAACAATAAATAGGCGGCGATGGTCGGCAGCCCCATGCCCATCACGAGCGAGGTGATCATCACCAGGAAAAACGCCAGGAACAAGGACGTCGCCGCCATCTCCGTGACCAGAATCGATATGCGCACGCCGACCGCGGCGAGCACCAAAAGACCAACGATGAGTCCGATGGCCGACGTGGCCGCGACCAGACCCAGGGAGTTTTTCGCGCCTGCCTCCAGACTCTTCAGGACGGCGCGGCCCAAGTCGCGCTCTTGCTTTCGCTTCGGGCGTCTCACCCGCACGGAAGACGGGAAGCGCGATCAGATAAACCGCTATGCAAAACAACGCGACAGGCAGCAAAAGCCCGACGTAGGGAACCTGCCCGATCCACGCGAGTTCGGTGGGTATCTTCCAGCGCGCCAGACCCAGCGCGATGGGGAATATAATCGGCAGACCCCTCCACCCCGGAACCAGCGCGAAGCAGACCCCGAGCAACACCAGGGCCAGCCTGTGCAGCGGAACCTCTCCCCACATGGGAAGGGCGACGTTCTGAGAAATGACACCGGGTGCGCTTATCGGCCCGAAAGCGAAGAAGATGGCCGCCAGAATCATAGCGCCCGCCAGATAGACGCACCGATTCCCCCACCTCGCCCGGAAGAGCCTGAGCGAGCGCACCATGTCCACCATGACCAGGAGCGAGACGACGTCCTTGTATCCCGCCAGGCCCGGCGTCTCGCCGCTCACAATGCTGGCCAGCAGGATCAGCACGGGGATCAGAAGGTAGCCCCCCTGCTGCACCTGCTCCCGGGCGTCGGGTATCTCAGAAGCGTCCATTCTCTTCATGCCGAGCCTGCGCGCTTCGAAATAAATCGACGTGGAAAGACTGAAGTAATAGAGAAAAGCGGGAATCAACCCATAGAGCATCAAGTAGACGTAAGGCACCTCGATGATCTCGGACATGATGAAGACGCTCGCGCCCATGATGGGCGGCACGATTTGCCCGCCGCAGGAGGCCACCGCCTCCACCGCGCCCGCGAACAGGCGCGAGAACCCGGTGCGGATCATCAGTGGTATCGTGAACGTGCCCGTGCTCACCACGTTGGTCATCGTGGAGCCCGAGACCATGCCGAACATCGAACTCGCCACGACGGCCGCCTGTGCGGGTCCTCCGCGGAAACGACCCGTGAGCGCGAAGGCGAGAATATCCGTCTTGTTTTCCGTGAGAAAATCCCGGCTCGAAGGGGAAAATTGACGCGGCGCGGCAATGGGTTTAGGCTGAAGCATGGTTTTCGGCCTTCATGTTTCGACGCAAAAGCCGCCGGGAGAGACCATTCACTCGAGGGGTCGCCATGACGACTTTCTTTCAGACTCTCATCCGCCCCGATCGGGAGGAAAGCGCCCAGCGCGCGGAAGTCGCCAAGGCGGCGAATCTGCTGCAGGTGGGAGAATTCCAGTTTCTCCAGCTCGCCTACAGCGAATGGCACGGCGAGGAGATGTCCGAAGAACTCATCAATCATCTCTTCATGGCCTATATGCTCTATGATCAGGTGCCCTTCTGGGCGCGCCGCCATGCGCACCAAATACTGGCCCTGGACGAGCAAGGCGAGCTGAACGAGCAAGACCCCGCCTATCACCGCTACGACAAGGATTACGGCAAAAAACTCCCCGCAGACATCAAGCGCTTCATCGTGACCGCCGCCATCATGGTGTCGGTGATGACCGGCATCGTCTGGCTCAGCCATCTGGTCGCCGGGGAAAGCACCTCTTATCTGCCGCCCTATTTCACGAAAAAAGAAATGAAGGCCATAGGGAAGGAGCGCAAAATCCAGGATACGTCCCTCGCGCCGGGCCGTTACAACAGATAGCGTGGAACAAACTTTCTACACGAGGTCGTCATGTTCGAATTCACAGGCGAGTATCAACAAGCCGTAAACTTCATCTTCCTGTTCACCACGGGCTTCATCGCCATCAAGGCCATCCGCACGCGCAATCCCGACGGCGGGTCGGATTTCATTCACCTGCTCTTCGGCTGTATCGCCGCGGTGTTCTTCTTTCTGGTCCTGTTCCAGGACGTGCTCGGCGTCATCCGTTTCTAACGCAAAGGCCCACTGATACGCCGAGCCGTTTCGATACGGATGCTCAAGGTTTGTGCATGCGCTGTTCCGCATCGATTTCCGGCACGCGCAACAGGCGTTCTTCCGGCGGGAGCGCCAGTTGTTCTTTCAGGTATATGGCGCGCTTGCGCACCGTGGAGGGGTTCGACGTGCCGTAGACCACTTTATCTATGATGCCCGGCCCATCCACCGCTCCCTGGTCGGTCTTGAGCGCTTCGATATAATCGGCGAGCGCCTCCTTGTAGCGGCCCTTCCTGTCGTGGACGATGCCCCGGTTGGCGTATGCCGCCGCAATCGTGGCGGTGCCCGTCGCGTCGGTGAGGTCTAAGTTTTTCTGGAGATAATCTATGAGGTAGGTGAGTTCGGCCGAGGCCTTGTCGTATTGCTTCGTCTGGATGAACACCAGCGCGCGGCCCATCAGCGCGCCCCGGTGGTTGGGCCTCTCGCGCAGCGCCCGGTTGAAGCTCGACAGCGCCTCCACGAAGTCTCTCTCGCTCAGCCGGATGTCGCCCTCGCGGGTGGCGTAATCCCCCGGTTTCTCGTCGGTATACATCTCCCACACCGCCCACGCGGAGAACATGACGAAGATGAGAATCGCCATGTTCTTGATGAAACGCTTGAGTACGCGCGGATCCATCATGGTCCCCCGAAAAGATGCGCCACATAAAAATAAGAGAACACGAAGCACAGCAGTAGCGCCGTCATGCCCGCGCGTTTTTTGAGCGCAAAGCGTTCTTCGTCCGAGCTCTCCACGCCATCTTTTTCCGCGCGCCGGACGTAGAACACCCAGATGAGCCTGCGCACGGGCAGGTACAGCGCGGCGGCCATCGCGAGCGTCCAGAGCAGCGTGTATTTTGCGGTGAACAATTCAGCCATGGGGTCATTCAGCCATCAGGGCGGCGGAAAAACAACACGGGGGAGGAACTCGCGCCCCTCCCCCGCATGGCGATACCTTTACATCACGGTCTCGTCTAGGACGATCCCGCCTGCTGCGGAACCACGTCGCCGATGTCCTCCACGAGCGCCTCGATATCCGTTTCCGGCACCGTGGACATTTCCATCTTGTAGGCGAGCATCCACATCATACCCACGCCAAGGGCCCAGAAGAGAATCTGCCAGGCCCAAATAGAGGGCATGCCGAACGTCCATCCTGCCCGCCCCGCGTCGGGAGCGCCGAAGATCCAGTTGCCGAGGACGGCGCCCGGACCGATGCCGAAGAACATCCAGGCCAGCGTAACGCCCCATGCCACGGGAACGAGACCCTGTTTTTCCGGCGAGAGCGAAGCGTGCTCGGCCAGGAAGTCGTGGTACTTCTGCCGGTGGGCCGTCGACGCCGCGTCCTGCGTGTTCGACGATACGATCCAGCACACCGCCACGTTGAAGAGAATGCCCCAGCCGGCGGAGTGAATCGTCCAAGGCCAGCGCCCCCAGATGTCGATGCCGATTCCCTTGAGAATCGTCAGGCCGAAGTTCTCGGTGAAGATGACGCCGAGCAGGCCGGCCGCCAGTCCCCAGGTGGCGCCTTGTCTCGTAATCTTCGGGTACCAGCACACCGCCACCAACGGCGGCCACATCTGGAAGCCGAAGGCGACGGCAAGTCCTCCAAGCAACACAAGCGCGTCTCGCGAGAACGTCGCCACAAGGAGCGCGGAGACCACGATGATCAAAACGCCGAGCCGGCCCGCGATCTTCTGGGTTTCATGCGAGGCGCCGGGGTTCAGATACCTCTTGTACAGATCGCGGGTGAGCATGCCGCCCGCCGTGGACATGTACGCCGCGCCCGTGGACTGCATGGCGGCCAGCGCACAGACGGCCAGAAGACCGACCAGCCATGGCGCCGCGGCCGCAATGTAGTTGAAATAGTACGGCACCAGCGAGTCGGGCTTTTTCGCAATGGACGCGGCGAGCACGTCCGATATCGCAAGTCCCGCTTTGGTCACCGCCGGGTTCGCGCCGAGAAGATGCGCGCCCATTCCCTGGAACGCGGTGAAGAAAAACAGGATGAACCCGATGCCCGCAGAAGACGCCCAGACCTGCTGGGGCGCGAAGGGGCGCGGGTTGTTGTTCGAGAACGCCCACATGGAAAACGCCGGAGAAGACTGAATTCCCATGAGCGCGAACATGTAGGTCAGGCACATGACGCCCGTCCACAGACCTCCAACCGGAGTTTGCTTGCCCAGGCCGGCCGTGAACTGGATGACGCCGGGAATGGCGAAATAGGCGTTGTAGTCGCCGCCGCCGTATCCTTTCGTCGTCCCCCATTTGCCCACCGAGGAAGCCGCCAATTTGGCGAGGCCATCGTTCAGAGGGCCCCATCCGCCGGCGATGTTCAGCGCGATGAAGCCCGTAATCATGATGCCCAGCGCGAGGAGAATGCACTGGAGCGTATCCACGTAGGCCACGGCGCGCAGACCTCCTGCCGCGACGTACACCAGCACGACGGCCGAGAGCAGCCACATGCCTACGTTGATGCTGAAAGCGCCATCGGTCAGCACGTTGAACAAGAAGCCCGAGGCTCCCAACTGCACGCCGAGGTAGGGAATCGAGAACAACAGGGCCACGAGCACCGTGAGGATGCGAATGGCGTCCCCCTGGAAGTAGTCGGCGAACATTTCACCGGGCGTGACATATCCGTAGCGTTTGCCCAGCATCCACTGGCGCTTCAGGAATATCACCCCGGTAAAGGGGATGGTGATGGTGTAGAAAGAAGCGTAGGCGTACTGGAAGCCGTCTCGATAGACGAGTCCCGGGTGTCCCATGAACGTCCACCCCGAAAACGACGTCGCCGTCGCCGCCAGGACGAACACCCACATGGATAGCTGGCGACCCGCAATGAAGTAGTCACCAGCCGTTCTCGCCATCCTCGCGCACTTGAGACCCCAGAAAATACAGTAGGCCCAATAGAGCACGACGAAGGCGAATAACCAGAAGATCTTCGCATTCATACAAACGCCTCCTTATTAATAGGAACCAACCCAATTATGCCGCACATCTTGAACGCGAGACCCGAGCCGCATCCCGCGCCGCAAACATTGAGCATCCTCCGATAAAGATTCCTCCCTCTCAGCGAAGACACCGAACATCCACAGGGCGAAATTTTCATTGGCGCATATATAAATACGTTTGCAAATATGTCCATATTGTAACCCTTTCGTAACAAAATGCAAAACAGAAAAAATCGGAGCGTTTTCCCGGAATCCTCCATATAGTGTTATTTCCAGCAAATTCAATCCTCTCGCGAGGGGGTGGCCGGTGGAAGAATTCCCGACGAGCGGCTTCTTGTTCCGGGTGGAAACAGGTGAAAATCCTTAAACATCCGGGCGAAGGGGGCGAGGCCCGATGCCGGCAATGGGCGCGCGCCGGAACGATGAAGAACATGGGGTATTGTAGGGGCTTCCCGTAGAAAGAAGCAAGGTGGTTTTTTAGGGGGCCACAGGGCTTGAAGAAAATACCCAACCAAAAAAAGCCGGGGCCTTGTGGCCCCGGCCTCTTATTATTAAATGGTGCGCCAGGGAAGATTCGAACTCCCGACCTTCTGATCCGTAGTCAGACGCTCTATCCAGCTGAGCTACTGGCGCTCGCCATTTCCTTATAGCCCGCAAGACGCGCATCTTGCAAACAAAAGCGGGGAAACTACCCCCTGTCGGAACCCGGAGTCAAGGGGCGGCGCGCTCTTTCATCCTCCTCCCGACGGCGGGACCTGCGCCTGCTCCCCGGATGCGAAATGATTTCCCGCGCGCGCTTGAAAAAAAACCTGTTTATCCTTTAGACTCGCCTTGCGTTTATTACGACAACCATTTATTTATCGCGGTCTCGGGGGAATGTGACGCCCCGATCCGCTTTTCACAAGGCAAGCACCGGAGGATACGCTTCTCATGATGAGTTGGCTCCCAGAGAACATTTCTCTCGAAGGAGAGGAAATCGACTTTCTCTTCTATGTCTCATACTATCTGACGGCGGTCGCCTTCATCATGGTCGCCGCCGCGATGATCTATTTCCTCATCAAATACCGCGCCAAACCGGGCGTGAAGGCGAAATACGTGCACGGCAACAACACCCTGGAGATTCTCTGGACGGTGATTCCCGCCTTCATCCTGCTCGTATTCGTCCTGATGACACAGACCTCCTGGGCGAAGCTCAAGCTGGCGATTCCCCAGAACCCCCACGTGCGCGTCGAGGTGACCGGCAAGCAGTTCAACTGGATCGTCCGCTACCCCGGAGACGACGACAAATTCGGCACCAAGGACGACCTCGTGCTGGACAACCAGTTGAACGTGCCGGTGAACAAGCAGGTGCTCATCTCGCTGAAAGGAACCGACGTCATCCATAGCTTCTTCATCCCGCAGACCCGCATGAAGCAGGACGTGGTTCCGGGCCGCACGATTCCGCTGTGGTTCACGCCGTTCAAGGTGGGCAAATACGAGATACCCTGCGCCGAGCTCTGCGGCTTCGGGCACTCCGGCATGAAGGGAGAACTCGTCGTTCACTCCGAGGCGGACTATGCGAAATGGCGCAAGAAGGCGTGGGCGGAGAAAGACAAATAAAAGGCTGTATTTCATGGGGGCGCGCGAACGCCCTCTTTTATCTTGAAACGTGTCGGAAGGAAGAAAAAATCTTTCGTCCTATAAACTACGAGGAATGCTGGAAACCATGAGCGAAACCACGGCAGACGCACACGGTGCCCACGACCACCACGAAGGTGGGTTCTGGAGCACATACGTCTTCTCGACGGATCACAAGATGATCGCCAGGCAGTTCCTCTGGCTCGGCCTCATCATGATGGTCGTCGGCGGAATTCTCGCCCTGATCTTCCGCTGGCAGCTCGCCTGGCCGGAAACCCAGGTCTGGGGCTTCGAGTGGATATCGGACGAGAGCGAGGGCATGCCCGAGGGCTACGTCACGCCGAACTTCTACAACATGGCGGTCACCATGCACGCGACGATCATGGTGTTCCTGGTCGTGATGCCGATTCTGGTGGGTTGTTTCGGGAACTTCCTCATCCCGCTGATGATCGGCGCGCGCGACATGGCGTTCCCGCTGCTGAACATGCTTTCTTTCTGGGTCGCCGTTCTGGGCGCCGTCATCATGACCGCGGGATTCCTGGTCGAGGGAGGACACGCCGCTTCCGGCTGGACGGGCTACGCGCCCTTATCCACCGTGCCGGAGTACTCCGGCGTCTATATGGGGCAGACATTATGGGCGATGAGTCTGTTCGTGCTCAGTTTTTCATCGCTCATGGGTTCGATCAACTACATCACCACGCTCATCAACATGCGCACGGAGGGCATGACCTGGTTCCGCGTGCCGCTTGTCGTGTGGTCGTTGTTCGTCACCGCCATTCTCGGCCTCCTGGCCCTGCCCATTCTCGGCTCCGCCGGCGCGATGATGATTTTCGACCGCGTGTTCGAGACGAACTTCTTCAATCCCCTGAAGGGGGGCGAACCCCTCCTGTGGCAGCACCTGTTCTGGTACTTCGGCCATCCGGAGGTCTACATCCTCATTCTTCCGGGCATGGGCATCGCTTCGGAGCTTTTGAGCGTTTTTTGCAGAAAACCGATTTTCGGCTACCGGGCCATGGTGTACTCCATGCTCTCCATCGCCTTTTTGTCGTGGATCGTCTGGGGCCACCACATGTTCCAGTCCGGCATGAACCCCGCCCTGGGCTCCGCCTTCATGATGACGACGCTCGTCATCGCGATACCATCGGCCATCAAGACATTCAACTGGCTGGGGACCCTGTGGGGCGGATCGATCCGCTTCACCGTGCCGATGCTCAACGCCCTGGCCTTCGTCATTCTGTTCGTCATCGGCGGGCTGAGCGGCATCTTCATGGCGTCGAACGTGGTGGACATCTACATCCACGACACCTACTTCATCGTGGCGCATTTCCACTACGTCATCTTCGGCGGGAGCGTCTTCGCCCTGTTCGGCGGCATTCAATACTGGTTCCCGAAAATGTTCGGAAGGGCCATGGACGAGGCGCTGGGCAAGGTGCACTTCTGGCTCACGTTCATCTTCTTCAACATGGTGTTCTTCCCCATGCACATCCTGGGCGTGGGCGGTCACATGCGACGCATCTACAACCCCATGCAGTATGAATTCTTACAAGGCATGCAGCCCATGAACGTGATGATCACCCTCTCGGCCCTGGCCCTGGGGCTCTCGCAGATTCCCTTCGTCTTCAACTTCTTCGCCACCGTCTTCCGCTGGAACGCGAAGTGGTTCCGGGTACTCACCCAGGCGGTTTCCGCTCTCGTCGTCGGCTTCATCGGCTACAAGGGCACGGCGTCGTTGATAGAGGGCTTCATGGAGCCCGAACCCTCGACGGTCGCGCGCATTCTCGGCGCTATCGTCTTCGTCGTCCTGGCGGCATTGATATACCGCTATCTGGAGAAGAACATGGCCCCGCTCGGAGCCGACGCGCCCCAGAATCCATGGGACGCCAACACGCTCGAATGGGTGGCGCCCACGCCGACGCCGCACGGGAACTTCGGCCCCACGCTGCCTGTAGTCCGGCGCGGACCCTATGAATACAGCGTCCCCGGCGAGGAAGCGGACTGGGCGCCGCAGACCGAACCCATCGACCCTGCGTACGCCGAAGCCGGACACTAGCGCTGGCGCAAGCCACCCCGGGAGAGAACGCGCATGGCATCTACCCGCCATGCCAGCCTCCCCGCCACGAAAGGGGGAGTCTGGCCGCATCGTTTCGCCCTGCTGACCTGCATCTTCACCGTCGTGCTCATTCTCGCCGGCGGCCTGGTGACGAGCACGGGTTCGGGCCTCGCGGTCCCCGACTGGCCCACCACGTTCGGCTACAACATGTTCCTCTTCCCGTGGTCGAAGATGGTGGGCGGCATTTTCATCGAACACTCACACCGCCTGCTCGGCTCGCTGGTCGGTCTTCTCACCATCCTGACGGCCGCCTCCATCTGGAAAACCGATGAGCGCAAATGGATGCGCCGGCTGGGCGCGGCCGCGGTCGGCCTCGTGATTCTCCAGGGAGTGCTCGGCGGTATGCGTGTGGTGCTCATCAAACTCAACCTGGCCATCGCCCACGCCTGCGTCGCCCAGATTTTCTTTGGCCTCATGGTGAGCGCGGCGCTGTTCACCTCACGCGGCTGGCGGGAGGAAGTCGGTGAAGCGAGCGATAAGGGCCTGGCGCGTTTGGGCCTCATCACTGTTTTGCTGCTCTACGTGCAGATCATCTTCGGCGCAGTGCTGCGCCACACCGGAAACAGGCTGGACGCCCATTTGCTCTTCGCCGCGCTGAGCAGCATCCACGTCATCCTACTCGCTTATAGGGTACTCAAGCTGCCGAACCCGGGCGCGCTCGCGAAGGAGGCGAACTGCCTCTGGGTCTTGCTGCTCGTTCAATTGGCGCTCGGCGGCGCCTCATGGGTCGGGAAATACGCCGCTATGGGTGAAACCTTCACCCCCGGCCTCATCATCGCGCTCACCTCCGCCCACGTCGTGGTGGGCGCAATGCTATTCGCGGCCTCGCTCGTCGTGGCCCTTCGCCTGAACAAGGGCGCTTTGTTCACACTCAAAACGCCTGAAGCGCCCGTTGCTGCGGGAGGCGCGCGCGCATGACGAATTTGCCGACCGAGGCGCTCAAACTCGATGCCGCCAAAAGAAGGGCGGTGGATTATCTGGAACTCACGAAACCGCGCATCCTGCCGATGGTGCTGGTCGTCACCGCCGCGGGCTTTTATCTCGCCTCGGGCGCAGTCCTTGAAATCTTCCTGCTCATCCACACGCTCATCGGCTCGGCCCTTGCGACGGGCGGCGCGCTGGCGCTGAACCAGGCGTCCGAGGAAGACCTGGACGCGCGGATGATCCGCACGCAAAAGCGCCCGCTGCCCGATGGACGCCTCCTGAAACTGGACGCGCTTTTGTTCGGCTCCGCTATCATGATTCTGGGCGTGGCCTATCTGGCCGTTTTCGTGAACCCCTTCACGGCGCTCCTCATCGCGGCCACCGGAGGGCTTTATCTGTTTTTATACACGCCGCTCAAGCGCACGACTTCGCTGAACAGCGTGGTGGGCGCGGTTCCGGGCGCCATGCCCCCGGTCATCGGCTGGGCGGCGGCGACGGGCGCGCTCTCGATTGAGCCGTTCGTGGTGTTTTCCATCATGTTCTTGTGGCAAATCCCACACGCGCTGGCGATCGCCGTGATGTACCGAGAGGATTTCGAAAGAGCGGACATCAAGCTCCTGCCCATCGAGGACCCCGGCGGCGCGAGCACGGGCAGGCAGGTCATCTCCTACTGCATGGCGCTCATTCCCGCAGGCATGGCCCCGGCCCTGATCGGCATGGCGGGCCCGGTCTATTTCGCGATCTCCACCACACTGGGAATCATCTACCTGGGATACGGGGTTCACATGGCCAGAGAAAAAGGCGTCGCGTCCGCGAGACGTCTGTTCTACTACTCACTGATTTATCTGCCGGCGCTCCTGCTGGCGATGATTTTCGGTTGAGGCCGCCGATGGACAAGACGCAAACAAAGAACAAGAACCGCGCACCGGGTTCTTCTATTTCTCTTCATCGTTGCCTGGCCGGTTTCGCCTGGACGGTGGCCATCATCAGAAACTAAAAAGAGAGCACTCCCTTGAATCCGGTACTGGAAGCGCCACCAAAAGAAGAAACCCTGAAGGGGCGGGGAGACGCGCCACCGCCTCCGCCGGAACCGCCGGACGACAACGGAGGAGAAGAAACGGGGGAGGGGACGACTCCCGGATTCGCCTTCCGCCGGAAACCTCTGCTCGGAAACACCCAACTCGCCATGCTGGTGCTCATCGCGGCCGAAATCATGTTCTTCTCGGGCCTGGTGGGGGCTTTTCTCGTGTTCCGCTCAGCGGAAAACCCTGGCCGCCGCCCTTTCAGCCGCGCCTGCCGGTGGAAGTCACCGCCGTCAACACGCTCTTCCTGCTGCTGAGCAGCTATACGATGGTCCGCGCCCAGCTTACGCTCAAAAGAAACGACGCAAACGCTCTGCCGCGGCTGCTCACCATCACGGGCGCTTTGGGGGTTTTGTTTCTCGCGATACAAGGCTACGAGTGGATTCGGCTGGTCAGCTTCGGACTCACCGCATCGGCGAACGTCTATGGTTCCATCTTCTACACCATCATCGGCACGCACGGGGTTCACGTGCTGAGCGCGGTCGTCTGGCTGGTCGTGGTTCTCGTTCGCGCGCATCTGGGAAAATACTCCGCCCAGAATCCCAGCGGCGTCATCGCATGCGCGATGTACTGGCATCTGGTGGTGGGACTGTGGCCGATTCTGTTTTATCTGGTCTACCTGTTGTAGCGGCGCAGGAACCGCTGAAAACGTTGACACTTTCCCGAAGCGGGTGGCATACTCGCCTGAAGGAGATTCAAGTGAAACCGGTCGTTACCATGCTCATCGTCACAGCCCTGGGCGCGCAATTACTCGCCCCGGGGTCCGCGCTCGCCTGCGCGGTGTGCGGGGTGGACGGTGAGCCGGGTTTTCTGTGGAGCATGGGTTTTCTGATCAGCATGCCGTTCCTGATCGCCTCTATTACGGGCGGTTATTTCGTGTACAATTCCCGGCGCGCAAAGAAAGCGCCGGCGGACAAACGCATTTTTACTGAATAAGAAGGAGAAGGCGCAGTGAGTGAAGCCGCCGCCGTGGATCACGCCCACGGAGTAGAACCAGCAGAAACCCCGCTTACCCCCGAAAGTTGGGGCAAGCTGGGCATGTGGGTATTTCTGGCGGGCGACGCCATGTCGTTCGGAACCCTGTTGGCGGGCTACGCCATCATGCGGGGCAACAGCGCGAACTGGCCGGTGCCCGTGGACGTGCTGGGCATTTCGCTCACCGCGTTCATGACGTTTTTGCTCATATGCAGCAGCGTCACGATGGTGAAGGGCCTGGACGCCATCAAAAGAGGAGATCAGGCGGGCCTGGTCAAATTCATGTGGCTTACCGTCGGCGGGGGCCTCATATTTCTGGGCTTGCAAGCCTATGAGTGGACCCACCTGATCCACGAGGGTCTCCACCTTTCCGGCAACAAGTGGGGCGACAGCCTCTTCGGCACCACCTTCTACATCATCACGGGCTTCCACGGGATGCACGTGACGGGCGGCGTCATTTACCTCTCCGTCATCGCGATGCGCGGCAAAAAGGGCGTTTATTCGACGACGAACTGGAACGAGGTGGAAATCGCGGGCCTCTACTGGCACTTCGTGGACCTCGTCTGGATTCTCGTGTTCACGTTCATCTATCTACTGTAATCATCCCGGGCGCGCCCTGAGCGCGCCCGTTTCGTTCGAGGGAGAGCACATACATCATGGCCAGCGTAAGCCACACGAACCACGACGATCATCACGCGAGCTACATGACCATCTTCTGGTGGCTCCTGGCGCTCACGATACTCGAAATCATGGCCGGCGTGCCGCAGGCGAGTCCCGCCTATCCGCAGCTTCTGAAGGGAGCGCTCCTCGTCGGCATGGCCGTGGCCAAGGCGGCGCTCGTGGCGCTTTACTTCATGCACCTCAAATTCGAGAAAGCAGCGTTGGGCTTCATCGCCATGATACCCCTCGTGCTGTGCGTGTTCGTCGTGTTGATGGTGCTGCCGGATTTTTAATCCGCAGCCGGACGTTTCAAAAAAATTCATGTCACTTCGAGATTTGCCCACCCTGAACGCCTTGTTGAACGCCACCAGCGCATTCCTGCTCATGGCGGGGGTAAGGCGCATCTACGTCAAGCAGGTGGAAGCCCATAAGCGCTTCATGGTGAGCGCGTTCGTGGTCTCTACTCTCTTCCTCATTTCCTATCTCGTCTACCACTTCAACGTGGGTTCGGTGGGCTTCACCGGCACGGGCTGGATTCGCCCGGTGTATTTCATCATCCTCATCACGCATTCGGTCCTGGCCGTCCTGGTGCCGCCCATGGCGATCATCACCCTCTACAGGGCTTGGCGGGGGGATTTCGAGCGCCATCGCCGCATCGCCCGCTGGACGTATCCCATCTGGCTCTATGTATCGTTCACCGGCGTCGCGGTCTATCTCCTGCTGTACGTCTTCTACCCGAGGGCATGAGTAAATTCCTGCTCGCCTTAAGGCGCGGGTGCGCCCTGATGTGCCCGAGGTGTCCCGAACCCCTTTTCACCGGTCTGTTCCAGATGCACCAAAAATGCCCGGGCTGCGGCTACCTCATCGAGCGCGAGCAGGGCTATTTCATCGGCGCCATCTACATCAACTACGCCATCACGATCATCATCTGCCTGGGCGGTTATTTCTTGACCGAAATCTTCATCGCTCCGGGCCTCGCGGCGCAGCTCATCATCTGGGGTGGGCTTTGCATCCTGATTCCGCTATTCTCGTTTCGCTACTCGCGCGCCATCTGGCTGAACGCGGATTATTTCTTCAGCCGGAAATTCTCACCCGACGATGATGAGGATTCAGCGAATTGAACCCGAATCCCGCCCTCTCCGTCCAAGGCGTCACCCACCGCTACGGAAATTGCATGGCGCTCAAGGACGTGCGCTTCGAGGTTTCAGAGGGCGAGATATTCGCACTCCTGGGCCCGAACGGGGGCGGCAAAACCACCCTGTTCCGCATCATCACCACGCTCATGCGCGCGACGGCGGGCGACGCGCAGGTATTCGGCCATTCGGTGCGCGATGCGCCCCACGCGGTGCGAAAGAAAATCGGCGTCGTCTTTCAGCAACCAGGTCTCGACCCCAAACTCACCGTGTTTGAGAACATGATCCATCACGGGAGGCTCCACGGCATGCTGGGGAGCTCCCTGCAAAACGCCGCCGACGCGCTCCTCGCGCAATTCGGCCTGAGCGACCGGAAAAAGGATTACGTCGAGACCCTCTCCGGCGGGCTTCAGCGCAGGGTGGAACTCGCCAAAGCGCTGCTGCCCCGACCCGAGATATTGTTTCTCGACGAACCCAGCACGGGCCTCGACCCCGGAGCCAGAATCGATTTCAGAAACGAACTCAAAAGATTGAGAAATGAAACGAACACCACGGTCGTGCTCACCACGCACTTCATCGAAGAAGCGGACCACGCAGACCGGGTGGGCATCATCCACGAAGGGAATCTCGTCGCCATCGGCGCGCCCGACGCGCTCAAAAAGGAAGTGGGCGGAGAGGTGCTGACCATCGAGGCGCAAGAGCCCGAATCCCTTCGCCAGAAACTTGCAGAAATGTTCTCCTGCGATGTGAAGAGCGTGGACGGCTCCCTGCGCGCCGAGATGCGCGACGCCCATGCGGCCATCCCGAAAATCGCCGAGGCGTTCCCCGGTGAAGTGCGCTCCATCACGCTGGGCAAGCCCACGCTCGAGGACGTGTTCATCAACCAGACGGGAAAGCGCTTCACCGACGCGGACGAAGACCTCCCCGAGGGGCGGAAACAATGACCCCCTATCTCCTTTGCATGGGAACGATCTGGCAGCGCGAAATTGTGCGCTTCGTGCGCCAGCGCAGCCGCATCATCGGCGCGTTCGGCCAGCCCATCCTGTTCTGGCTGCTGCTGGGCAGCGGCTTCGGGCGAAACTTCCGCTACGCGGGCGGAGGGGGGGAAGGCTATCTGGAATACTTCTACCCGGGCATCATCGCCATGATGGTGCTCTTCACGGCCATATTCTCCACCTTCGCCGTGGTGGACGACAGAAAGGCGCGTTTTTTACAGGGCGTGCTCGCAGCGCCCGTTCCGCGCTCGGCCATCGTGCTGGGCCAGGTGATGGGCGGCGCCACGCTGGCGCTCCTACAAGGCGTTCTCCTGCTCGTCGCCACCCCTCTGGCGGGCGTTCCGCTCACGCTGGAAGCGGCCCTCGCCTCGGTATTGGTGATGGGCCTGATCGGTTTCGCGCTGACTGCGCTCGGGCTTCTGCTCGCCTGGCGAATCGAATCCACGCAAGGGTTTCACTCCATCATGAATCTCCTGCTCATTCCCTTGTGGGTGCTCTCGGGCGCGGTGTTCCCGGTCTCGGGCGCGCACCCGCTCATCTCGTTCATCATGCATGTGAACCCGCTCACCTACGGCGTGGCGGCTTTAAGAAGAACCCTCTACCTGAGCGCGCCGGACGCCGTGGCCACCCTGCCGGGGCTGTGGGTCTCCCTCCTCATCATGATCATCTTCGGCGGGGTCTGCTTCGCTTTCGCGGTGAAAACCGCAGAGAAAAGCGAGGGGTGACGCCTGAGCCTCACCGCAGACGATTCACATACCTCGCCACGTTGTCCAGCGCCTCTCCTTCGATGTGGGGCAGGGCGGGCATCTTATTTTTGCCCCGTTCGACGACCTCCTTGATATAGGCGCGAGGAAGCGCGCGGCCGCGCAGGGGGTTTCCCAGCCCGCCTTTCCCCTCGCCGCGCGCACCATGGCAGACGGCGCAGGTTTGGCGGTAGACCGCCCCGCCTTCACCCGTGGTGAGGAGCGTTTCTTCTTGCCGGGGGTTCTGGAAGATGAACAAAAAAACGACGAACGCCCCGCCCAGGATGAGGAACGAGGCGACGACCCACTTGCCCAAGTCCGGAGGCGTCCTGAGCGCTCTATTCGCTTAAGGGAAGAGGCCTGTGGAGAAACGCGCGCGCATCCGCCCCCTCGTAGTCGGAGACGAGGTGGCCGTTTCCCTCGAGCTGGTATTTGTAGGTCACCAGACCTTCCAGGCCGACGGGACCGCGCGCGTGAATCTTGTCCGTTGCTATTCCCACCTCGGCGCCGAAGCCGTAGCGAAACCCGTCCGCCAGGCGCGGGGACGCGTTCCACATGACGCTGGCGGCGTCCACTCTCGAAAGAAAAGTCCGCGCTGCCGCCTCGTCCGCCGTGACGATGGCGTCGGTGTGACGCGAGCCGTAGCGGTTGATGTGATCGACGGCCTCCGCGAGTGATTCCACCACCCGGACGGAGAGGATGAGGTCGAGATACTCCGTCTTCCAGTCCTCCTCGTTCGCAGCGCCCGCACTGCCAAGAAGCGCCCGCGTCGCATCGCAGCCCCGGATGGCCACTCCCTTTTCGTCGAGCGCCTTTGCGGCCAGGGGGAGGAATTCGCCCGCTTTTTTCTCGTGCACCAAAAGCGTCTCAATGGCGTTGCAGACGGCGGGGTACTGCGTCTTGGCGTCGAGCGCCAAGCGCACGGCCATCGCCGTCTCCGCCGTCTCGTCCACGTACAAATGACAAACCCCGTCCGCGTGGCCCAGAACCGGAATGTTCGAGTGCTCCTTGATGTAGCGGACGAACTCGTTGCTCCCGCGAGGGATGAGCAGGTCGACCGCATCGTCTCGCGATAAAAGCGCCTGCACGTCCTCGCGCGCCTCGACGAGTTGCAAGGCGTCGGCGGGAACTTCCCCGGACGAAGCCGCAGCGTCTCTCAGCAATTCGGTCATCAGGCGGTTCGTGCGCGCGGCCTCACGCCCCCCCTTGAGAATGGCGGCGTTGCCGGATTTGAGACAAAGCGAGGCTATCTGCACCAGCGCGTCGGGCCTCGATTCGAACACGGCGGCGATGACGCCCAAAGGACAGGTGATGCGCCTGAGCGTCAACTCCTCATCGAGCATGGTCGCCATGCGCGCCACGCCCAGCGGATCGGGCAGAGCGGCCACCGCGCGCACGCCCCCTGCCATCTGCGCGATTTTGCGTTCGCTGAGTTCCAGACGCCTGAGCAGCGGCTCGGACATCTCCCCGCTCGCAACGAGCGGTTCCGCCTCGGCCACGTCTTCCGCGTTCGCTTCGAGGATTCGCTCCGCGTTCTCATCAATCGCGTCCGCCATGGCGGCCAAGGCGCGATTCCGCGCCTCATCGCTCAAGGGCGCCAGCGCGAGTGCTGCGCTCCTCGCCGCAAGGCATATGGCGTCGATATCGCTCAAGGTGAATCTCCCTTATCAAATCTTCAATACCGGCTGTGGATTATAGGCCGAGGCGAAATGACCGGCAAACGATTCTACCCTTTTTCTTCTTCCATTCCGCATGACGCCGCTCGACGTAATCGAGGATGACGGGCGCGACCTCAGGGCCCCCGGCGCGCTCCACCCCCTCGAAGCCGGGGGCGGCGTTCACCTCCAAAACCAGGGGGCCTCGCCTGGTTTCCAGCAAATCCACGCCTGCGATTTCGAGACCGCATAGTTTCGCGGCAGAGCGGGCGAGTTCGGCAACCCGACGGGTGGGGGTAATTTTCTGGACGGAGCCGCCGCGATGCAGATTCGTGCGAAACTCATCGCTGGACGCACTCCTTCTCACGGCGGCCGCCACCTCACCCCCGACGACGATGACCCGCAAATCTCCCTCTCTCGCTTCTTCGACGTATTCCTGAACGATGGCATCGCGCTGTAAGTTCCACATCACGTCGGAGATGGCTTGCGCCTCCTCGATATCGTGGGCGCGCATGACGCCCTTGCCCTGCGTGCCGCGAGGCAGCTTCATCACGACGGGCGCACCGTCCACGCTATCGAGCGCGGCGCGCAGATACGCCGGGTCGGGCGCGAACGCCGTCTTCGGCACCGGCAATCCATTTTGCGCCAGAAGTTGTAAGGTGCGGAGTTTATCCCGCGCCGTTTCGAGTGCGCCCGAGCCGTTGACGACCAGGGAGCCTGCTGCCTCCAGGTGGCGGATAAGCGCCAGGGAGTGCTCGGATATGTTCGCCCCCAGGCGCGGCAGAAAGACATCCGCCCCCGAGAAGGGCTTCCCCTGAAATTCGAGTGATATTTCCGCCTCGTTCAGCTTCAGCAAAAACCGGTACGGATCCAGCACACGCACCCGGTGCTTTCTGAGCCTGGCGCTCTCTGAAATTCTACGCACACCGTGCAAGGTCTTATCGCGGCACAGGATTCCGATTCTCACTCCTCACTCCTTACGCGAATCGTGGATGAGGCGAGATTCTACCATCCGGGCGATAGCTTCGGAATAACTCTAAACATGAAAAGTGAGGATTCCCCTCCCGGCGGCCCCTTGCCGGACAGCGTGGGCCACCAGGGGGGAGGTATGTGGGGGCGCGGCCCAATGGTTGGGCCACGGCAGGATTTCTTTATGCTGCTCTTGAGAGAGCCTCTTGCGGTTTCACCGGTCCCTGAACCAACAGGACGTGGGCTTTCACTCTTTTCGCCAGACGCGGGGCGAGGCGCGAAAATCCAATATGTCGTCTCAGCCATCCGCCTTCTCCGGCGCCGAGGAGAATGAGATCGGCGTCGAATTTCTCCGCCGCCTCTATCACCTCATGCAGTTGGTCGCCGCTCGTCACGGAAACCTCGACGCGCAGACCTCGGGCTTCCAGTCTTCGCCGCAAGGGCTGCACATACGCCTCGCCCGCGCGGGCGCGCGCATCGTGAATCTGATCGGCGTATAGCGTGTAGCCTTCCAGTTGCCTCGACTGCATGACGCCGTTTTCCACCAACTGCAGATGAACGATCGTCGGGTTCGCCGAGAGGTGAACCACCTCATGCACGGCGGCTTCCGCCTCTTGCGAACCATCCAGCGGTATCAGTATTCGCTCATACATTGTTTCTCTCCGTTTCCTGAACTCGTAAGCCACGTTTCTAGGCGGCTTTGCGCCATTCCGTTTGCGGGGCAATGGCTTCCAGCAATTTCGATTCGACCAGGTCCGCCCTGGCGTCGTTCAAGTGGGCGGCCTTCGCCGGAGGATGATGGATGATACTGATGGTCATGAACCACCAGATCGCAGCGAAAGCGAAAAACACAGGGATAGCCGTCATCGCGTACACCTTGAGAAATTCCATCTCCAGCCTCCTTTCCCTCATGCTGCGACAATCAGGAAACAACATTGCCTATATAAATAAGCAATATCCGTGCCAAAACTGAAAAATCTTACAAACCATCTAATTTACAAGGCTTTATACCGCTATATGCATGGTGGGAATGGCCCAGGGGAAGCTCATGAAATACGATATATCGTATATATACTATTTGTCGCTGACTTTTTGTCGTGCTTTTCGTCGGAAAAGATCAGGCAAACCAAGCCCTGGACCCTATCCGAAACGGGGTAAATCCGCCAAAGCTTCCTGTGAGAAAGGAGGGCTGCCAGGGAGGAGCCTTGAAAAAGAGCTTGAAAATACAATATCTCGTAATTTTGTTGTTGATCACTGACTTTTTGGCGTGTTTTCCACACTGAACGACGAGGCCGGAGAGAAATTTGTTATGAAACTGAACCGCCAACCCTATCAGATACTCAAAACCATTCCTCACTTGTTGGGGTTGTTGAAAAATCCCTCATCACTCGGAATTAACCATTGCCGTCATTCCGGCGAAAGCCGGAATCCATTTGTTTTGCCTTTGTTTTTTATTTTCTGATTGGATCCCGCCAATGGCGGGGAGATGAAAAGCCGGAGCATTGTCATTTTGCTTGAGAATGGATTCCGGCTTTCGCCGGAATGACGAACAAAACCGCACCACCTCTTAAGAACAGGACGAGACCTCGGACAGGCACAGGGGCATGTCCCTACGGCCCCCTCTCCCCGTTCGGCTACATACGCGGAATCACGAAATCAGGACTTTTTTAACATCCCTCCCTTCAGGCGGTTGAAGAAATAGCCCGCGCAAAGACCCAGAACGACCCAGAAAGCGGCCGAAGCCGCTAGCGCCGTGAGGATGAACCTCTTAAGAAGCGCCTCGGGAACCAGGCCGCCGCCGTCCTCGGGGTGCGGGGCGCCGATGGCTTGCGGCAAAATGATGAGGGCGACTCCCAGCGCCTTGAAGAGCGTCCCCGGCTTGAAGGCCAGCAGAGCCAGGCCCGACGCCGTGGCCGCCACGGTGAGAATCCACCAAAGCTGCCTGTGCGGCAGGGGGGCCGTCGAGGCTCCGGGGAGTTCGGGCGGCAAACCCACCGCGGGCGCCAGGGTGAAAACGATGAATCCGCCCACCCCCCACAGGATTCCCCGCCGCCAGTCCACCTCCCCGCGAAGGGCGAAACAACCGACGAGCAAAAGCGCGAAACCAATCGCCGAGACGACGTTCGAGACGAGTGTGAGCGCCAAGCGCGAGAGGCCATCCCCCTCCTCACCCGCACCATCCTCATGGGTCTGGGGGATGGGGACGGGTTCTCGCTTCTCGTATTTTTCCGCCTCGTATATCAGGGGAATGACGCGAACCGACTGGACGGCAGTGGCGAAAAGCCCCGCGATTACGCCCGAGACGACAGCCGCAAAAAAGATTTTCTGAAACACCTCAACTCCCCCGGTCGTCCGTAAACGCAGGGCGCGGCCTTACATCTACTTACTTCATCTCCATCATCTCGATGACGACGCCGTCGGGGCCTTCCACGTAGGCGAAATAGAGCTCATCCGCCTCGCCTTCGGCCACGACGTTTCCGCCACGGGCGCGGACCTCGGCGACCGCATCGCCGAGTTTGCCCTCCACGCAATACGCATAGTGATCGATGCTGTAGCGCGGCCAGCCGCCCGGACCCGCCGCGAGTTCCTCGCCGTCGCGCTTGCCGCGAATGATGATGCTCGCCCCGTGCACGTCGAGATAGACCTGCGGCGCGCCGCCCCTGTCGATCCGGTTCGTCTCGGTCGCTCCGAAAACGTTCACGTAGAAGGCCACCGCCTCGTCCACGTCGGTGTGAACGCAATGAATGTGATCGAACGTCAGTTTCATTTCTTCTCATCTCCTGTTGAGTGTTGATTGAAAATACCTGCGTTTCTGTTTTCCCTCAAACCGCCGGGTCCACCCAGTTGAGTTCGAGCAGGTTTCCGTCGGGGTCCTTGAAAAAAATCGTCTTTCTCTCGGGCACGCGGGACAATATGCCGGACAAAAGCTCCACGCCCGCATCGCGTAGATGCGCCACGGCCGCCTCCATGTCCTTCACCCAGAAGGTGAGGTAGCGAAACCCGGCCGCCGAATCCGCCGGCTCATCGCTTGCGGCGGGTGTTTCCGCGAATTCGAGCAACTTGATCAGGATATCGCCCGATTTCAGGGCGTGGAGCTTCACATCGCCCCGCGCGAAACCCGCCGCGCGCACGAAATCCCCCGGCACCTCGATGACCGCCGCCTCTTCCAAGCCGAGCGCCTCGGTGTAGAACTTTTTCATCTTACGTAAGTTTCTCGTCGAAAGCCCTATATCCACACCGCCGCGCGTGGTCTCGAACATATCCCTCTCCTCATAAAATCACGCGCCTCGAAGAAAAAATAAGCCTCTCGAACAAAAACCGCCGGAGTCTTGCGCGAGGCCCCGGCGGTTTCTCCATAAACTCTCAGGAACCCGCCACCGGCGGCCAGATGCGCCTCCCCGTGCTTGGGGATCCGGGCGCATGAACGAGACTGCCCACCATCTCGCGCGACCAGTCCTCGCTCTCCAGTTCTTTCTGGAAATAATGCTCGACCGACGTGTTCCGGTCGAATTCATAGAGCACGGCGTGTTTCGCCCAGCCGCACACCGAAACCAGCTTCCGCATGCCCACGCAACCCTCGAGCGTCCGCATGCGCGGAAAGCGAAGCTGCACGTACCACGCGCCCATTCCCTCCTCGTTGGCGAGCGCGTTGCTGTTGAAGCTCCCCATCTGGATTCTCGGGCCCGGCGTGATGCCCGGCGCGCGCTGCGCAATCTCGGGGCCGTCGATGCGCCCCGTTTCCACGAAAACGCACTCGCGGACGCCTGCGCGCATCCCCAGCATCTCGCGCTCATCCGGCCCCCACTTTTCGGCCAACTGCGCAGGAGAGGGGTTCAGGAACGTGTGTACGCTCTCGGCGCCAAAAAGCATCAGATACCCGTTGCCGTCCGGCACGGAGGGTTCCTCAGTATGCGTGAGGCGCCTGTTCACGTTTTCCTTGCGCTCCTCGCTCTTGTCGTTGTCCACGTGCGCCGCCCACAGGTAACCGGATCGTTCCAGCATCTCGGGCAGATGCACGTCGTGAAGCCATGCGATGTACTCTTTCGCCCCCTCGTCGGGCAGGTCGTACCACGTCGCCCAAATAGCCCTATCCATCGAATCTCCCCTTACACCTCATGTCTTAAGTAATGATTCATTCCGCCTTGCCATTCGCTCTCCTGAACTCGCGGCGGGGTTCGATGCCCAGCTTCTTCATCCGGCTCTGAAGCGTCGTGGGCTTCATTCCCAATATGCGGGCGGCCCCCCTCTCTCCGGAAACCCGGCCTCCCGCATGCTCCAGCACCCGCAGGATATAGCGTCTTTCGTACTCCTCGAGCGACGTGAACTCGCTCTCTCTCGCCGATGGGGGAGCCTCGCCCAGAAGCTGCCTGTCGAACCGGAGAACCCTGCCTCGCCCCAGGACGAGCCCGCGCTCCACCACGTTTTCGAGTTCGCGGATGTTTCCGGGCCAGTCGTATCGCATGAGCCGCTCCAGGTCGCGGGGATCGACGGATTCTATGCGCCGGTTCATGCGGGGTCCGTGTTTTCTCACGAAATAATCGACCAGTTCGGGGATATCCTCCTTGCGATCCCGGAGCGGAGGCGTTTTGATGGGTATCACGTTCAGGCGGAAGTAGAGATCGTCTCGAAACCGGCCCCGGCGGACTTCTTCTTCCAGATCCCTGTTCGTGGCGGCGATGATTCTCACGTCCACTTTCAGCGTCTGGTTGCCGCCGACTCTCTCGAATTCCCGCTCCTGCATGACTCTGAGAATCTTCACCTGCGCCTCGGGGGAGATTTCCCCGATTTCATCGAGAAAAATCGTGCCCTTGTCCGCAATCTCGAAGCGGCCCTGTTTTCTGCCCACCGCTCCGGTGAACGCGCCCTTCTCGTAGCCGAACAATTCGCTCAAAAGCAGCGTCTCCTGCAACGCCGCGCAGTTTACCTTCACCAGCACGCGGTCTCTCCGCGTGCTCAGGTTGTGGATGCCGCGCGCGACGAGTTCCTTGCCCGTTCCCGTCTCGCCCAGAATGAGCACCGTGGCGTCGGTGGGCGCGACCCGGGCGATCAGTTCCCTGACTTCCTCCACCGCCCGGCTCGAGCCGGTGAGTTCGTCCGGGTTGTGAATCTCCTTTATCTGATCCCGCAGATGAAGCGTTTCCTGATGAAAACCATCCTTTATCTCCTCCAGTTCGGCGTACGTCCGCGCGTTCGCCACGGCGGTGGCGATGGCCGGCGTGAGTTCACAGAGAAACTCGGCCATCTCCTCGGTGAACTGGTCGGGTAAACTGCTGGCCACGGCGACCTCGCCGAAAACCTCATCCCCGAAGACGAGCGGCGCGCGAATCCCGCTCCTGAGTCCGCGCCGGAAAACGCCCTCATCCTCCACAAAGGGGCGTTCGCTGTCCAAGTCATTGTAAATGACATAGGGTTTTTCACGATGCTCGATGAGCCAGCCCAGCGTGCCCCCCTCGAGCGGAATGGTTTCATCGGGGACTTCGAGTATTTTATCGCCCGAGGCGCGCGCCTGGATGGTGTAGGTCTTCTTGTCGGGGTTGACGAGATAGAGCACGAAATGCTCCAGTGGGAATATCGCCTTCGCCTCGTGGGCCACGCGGCTCAGGACGACTTCCAGGTCCAGACTCGAATTCAGCACATGGCCCACCCGCTGGATGACGCGCAGTCTCTCCTCGGTGGATAGTGTATGAACGACCAACTCTGCTCCCCCTGGCTTACAAAATGATTGGAAGGAAGGCTATCATACAAAAAAGGGTTTGGGATTCATAATTTTACCGATAAAAAGATCATGCCATGAAACCACTATCACTTTACATCCACATTCCTTTTTGCATCGCCAAATGCGGGTATTGCGATTTCAACTCCTACGCCCTCGATACCCTGCTGGAAAAAGGCCACGCGAGTGAGGACTGGGCGCCCCGCTATGCGGATGCGCTGATGAAGGAGGTGAAAAGCCGCATTGAGCGGTTATCCCTGGAAGGTCGAAAAGTAGACACGGTATTTTTCGGCGGGGGCACGCCCTCGCTGTTCCCTGCAGAAGAAACAAGGCGCGTTCTGGGCCTCGTCACCGCGTTGTTCGACCTGAAGCCTGATTGCGAAATCACGCTCGAGGCGAACCCGGGCGCGGCGGAGGCCGAGCGCTTCGCCGCACTGCGTGAGGCGGGCGTAAACCGGATCAGCATCGGCGTCCAGACGTTCGATGATGCGGCGCTCAAAAGACTCGACCGGGTGCACACGGGCGATGACGCGCAACGCGCCTTTCAATCCGCGCGCGAGGCGGGTTTTTCCAACGTTTCGCTCGACCTCATGTTCGGCATTCCGTATCAGACTATCTCCATGGCCACTCGGGACATCGAATGCGCCATCGGCCTTGCGCCCGAGCATCTCTCCGCCTATGAGCTGACCATCGAACCGGGCACGGCCTTTCATGCGCGCCAGTCGCGGGGAGAATTGAGCGGCCTGCCCGATGAGGAGACGGCGCTTCGCATGTGGGAGCTCAGGGATTCCGCCCTGTCCGCCGCCGGCTATGAGCGTTATGAGATCAGCAATTTCGCAAGATCCGGCTTCGCGTGCAGGCACAACCTGAATTACTGGCGGCGGGGAGACTATCTGGGCCTCGGCGCAGGCGCCCATTCCCTCATCGAGGGGGAGCGCTTGTGGAACCATGCCAGACCCGACGTCTACGCGCAGAACGCGAGCGACCCTACCGCAGGTTCCGAGCGCGTGGATGACCCCGAAAAAGCGATCGGCGAGTCCCTGATGCTCGGACTCCGCATGAAAGAGGGTGTTTCGCTCAAGCGAATCGCGCAAGAATGCGGCGCAGACCCCGAAGAGGAGTACGGGGAATTGTTTGAAGAACTGGAGAACTCCGGCCTGGTGGCGAGAAAAAACGGCCGGCTTCTCTTGTCGGAAAAAGGAACGCTTCTGGCCAACCGCGTGTTGGCGAATTTCTTGTAGAGGAGAGCACTCATGCCTCCCGTGGCTGTCATCGAAAAAATACGCGCGCCCGCGGAAAAAGTGTTCGATTTCATCGGCCACGTGGAAACGCATCCGCAAATCGCGGATTTCAGCCAGAGCATAAAAATCATATCCGAGCGAAAAAGCGGGGTGGGGATGCGGTTTCACCAGGTCTACACGAGCGGGGCCGAGCACGTCTCGGAAATCATGGTCTGGGAGCCGAACAAAAAAATCGTCTGGCACAATTTCGAGGGCGATGCGAAAACGCCCGTCATGATCATCAGCTACTACTTCGAGGAAGAAGGCCCCTACACCCACGTTCTCCATACGGTCGAGACCGATGAATACGAAAACCAGGCCAAGCACCGCGACGGCACGCTCAGAAACATCCGCGAGCTCGCGAATCTGAAGAGGATTCTGGAGAGAACTTAAGGCGATTATCCCGTTGAGAAACCCACGGGACTATAGTTCCTTGGGAGATGACTTGTAGAATCTGAAGACCCTAGGTGTTGTATGTTCTGATGATTCAAGGCCCTGACAAATTTTCGATAATATTGATTCGCTTATAGGCGTGTGTGACTGAAATTTATTTTCGTGGATGCCCTTTGTAAGTTTATTTACCTCCTCTATTCGGGCTTTTCGGTAAACGACGAAGCTTTTACGTTTCACAAATCTATGCTCGCCAGGTTCCAGAACACAGGCGGGATCATGATTCTTATGGTCATAAATGGTTGAAAGACTTACAAGCAACACTCTCTTAACGCCATCGCCCATATCGTCAAATGGATTCGTGAGAACAACGAACAAGTGCACCCGATCAGGGTCATCATCAGGCCCGGATGGAATAAGGAGAGTAGCGCCTGGATATGGCAGGAACATTCTTACAGAGACTGAAATATCCTGTCGATCTTTATTTCATCATCAATCTCATTGGATAATTGACTTGCTTGCTGTTCTTCATATCCAAGAGCCAAAAAGATGTCTTTGTATGCTATGGGCAATGATGTTCCTCGTGGATCTTTCCATTCTTGAAGGGTGTGGGTGTAGTCTCTAATTTGCCATTTATCAAAATCACCGAATTCCTTCCAAATATGTTCAAGAATATCCTTGTCAGCTTTGCTTAGTTCATCAAAATCGTCATCACATACCTGTTTTTCGAGCACGACAATATATCTCTGTCTAGGGGGTATCCACGAATCCCAACCATCTTCAACGGAGTCGATAGCCGCACCATTGGCGAGGTCAAGCGTATTCGACAAGACCGGACCATGATCCATCGAAACCACACGGTCGCCAGTCATCGGCATCCCGTAGCGCTTCAATGACTCTCGCTCGGCGAGATATAAAAGCTTCATTAGCTTGAGTATCGCCATTTTCCCGCCTTCACATTGGAGAAAATATGCGGCCATTTGTGCGACTTTTCGCTCGTTAAACATTATGATGCCCCCACCTGAATGAGGTTTGCTTCTTCACTGGCGCCTTCTTCTTTGGAAACGTCTTGTTAGTTGAAGCATGGTTTCACCCCGCACTCAGGGCATTTCTTGATATCTAGTTCGCCCCCTCCCGCGTATAAAAAGAGAAAGGGCGGTATAAATCCCCGACGCCAGGTGGCCCACGGCACCCCTCTTGAAAAGGGGGGTTTCGGGTTCAAATCCCGACTTGGGCAACATGAATTCTGTATGATTGACTAATGATTATAGATTACATGAGATGTTACGATAAATACAAGGAAAGCCAGGGCGCGCTCCATCACCGGGAATTCTTCCTTGGGGTTTCGGGGGGATTTGCCATGAGGCGGAGGGAATTTATCGGCACCATCTTGTGCCATATCAACTGCACTTAGCCATACTCTAATGATGCATTGCAAGTCAAGTGTTTTCCGAACGAATACCGTATCTCCATCATCCAGTGTTACACGTCACCAAGGGCACATGTACCCCGCCGGATATTATGAGGAAACCTCTTCCCATTCCGCACAAAGCCGTCTTCCCATATCCGGATCGACGAGGATCGTCTCGTGCCCCCCGATCAGCACCTGTCCGGGACGCCGCCCTTTCGGCTTCCTTAAGCGCGAGAAAGGGAGGTAGGCGACGGTGAGCTTGGAATCCGTTCGCCCCCGGCTGAAATACGCTGCGAACGCAGCCGCCTGGGCGAGAATCTCCTCACCCGGATCCGTCGGCTCACCGTCTGCGCGGCGCAAGAGCACGTGACTGCCCGGAACGCCGCGGGCGTGAAGCCAAGTATCGCTCGCCCGGCCCACACTTTTGAGCATCTCGTCGTTGCCCATGGCGTTCTTGCCGACGATGACCTCCCAGCCCGCAGGGGAGACGAACCGCCTGTAGGGCCTGGCTCGGGCTGGCTGCCTGCCCTTCGTCCGTGCGTCTTTCTCCGCTTTTTTCTCTCCCCTCCGCCCGGCGTAACCCGCCCGCGCCAGCGCTTCTTCCACACCGGCGAGGTCCCCGGCCTCATCCGCCGTTTCGAGATCGAACGCCAAAGCGCCCAGAAACCTCTCATCTTCTTCCATCTCGTGTAAGCGCACCAGCCCGGTCGAGGCGCGGCGCTTTAACTTCTTGTAGCGGCGGAAATACTTCTGCGCGTTTTCAGAGGGCGTGAGCTTGGGGTCGAGCGCGATTTCGAGAGGCGCCTCCATATCCGGTACGAAGAAAACTTTTGCTTTTTCCTCCACCTCGCCCAGATGCGCGAGCAAAAGCTCCCCTTTTCGCAGAATGTACTCCGCCTCCTCGGCGGAGGCCAAATCTTTTCGCACCGCCTCGATGGAGGAACGCACCCTCTCCCCCGCGCGGCGTAGAGTCTTTGAGACTCTCTTTTTCTGCTCACCGAGGTGGGCGTCTTTCACGAGCCGTCCATAAAACGCATCCGCCGCCTCGTTCATGGAATCGAAAGTGCGGTATGAGGCCGCATCGCTTCCTGCGATTCGAGCCGCGCTCAACCCGGCAGGATCGCCGCCTGCCCCCAGCACCCAGGCGGGGGTGAACTCTTTTTTCCGGTAGCTTTCGATCGCCCCCATCAACGCGTCCGCAGCACCCGCCCATTCCTCATCGGCGCCGGAGAGGAGAGAGAGTTCCCGCGCAAGGGCCGGGCTCACGCCCGTGACCGAGCGAACCAGCCATTTTGCGAATTCCTCCCGGGTGGCGGAGGAGTGGTCCGCCCCGCGAATCATCTCCAAAAACGCCTCTTTCGTGAGTTCCGCTGAATTGGCTTTTTTCTGCTCGGGCGGCAGTTGATACCTGCCCCCTCTCTCCAAAGGACGCGGGGTGTGGGGGCCGGGCGGAATCAGCCTTTTGGCTTCTAAAATCTCGCCCGTCTCGCCGCCCAAGAGCACGAGGTTGCTCCACCGGCCCATCACCTCCGCCATGAGCGCGAAGGAATCACCAAGCCCTGAGCCGCCCCCCCGCTCGAAGGAGAACTGAAGCACGCGCTCCCACTCTCCGGCCGCCGCGCGGGTGAGGCGAAGGCCGCTTAAGTGTTTTCTGAGCGCGCGGCAAAAAGTGGGCGCCTCGGGCAGGCTCGAGGGTGGGTCCGCTACCAGATGAACCCGCGGGTGCGCGGGGTCCACGCTCATGAGAAGGGCGCGCTTTTGTTTTCCGGCGCCAGAGAAAAAAAGGACGATCGTGTGCGCGTCGGACTGAGATATCCTATCGAGACGCGCGCCCAGAAGGTTCTCGTTCAATTCCGCCGCTATCGCCTGAAGCACGAAAGTATCCATGAAACCACCCGAATGCGAGAATATCTTCTCAGAGCGCATAAATTGACAGGCTCCGAGCGGAAAATTATTGTAGACTCTTTCCAGTGGGCTGTTAACAACGCATCACGGGGCGGAACATGATAGACAGCATGACGGGTTACGGTGCGGGAGAGAGGGCGCTAGGCGAGGCTTCGCTCAGCGTGGAGGCGCGCTCGGTGAATCACCGCTATCTGGAGGTCTCCTGCCGGGGGCCGCGCTGGTCGCTCGCTCTGGAGAGCGAGGTGCGCGAGGCGGTGAAAAAGCGCTTCTCCCGGGGACGCTTCGACATCTATATCCGCTCGGGCGAGGAGGGCAACCACACGTCTCCCATCGACGCCGAAGCCGCGAAATCCCTTCTCGCCACCTTGAAATCCCTGAAAAGCGAACTGGGAATCGCGGGCGAGATCGACCTTTCGATACTCACCGGCTTCAGGGACCTGCTCAAAAGCGCGGAACCCGAACCGGACAAGGACGACCTCAGTGCCGTCCTGATGGAATCGCTGGGCGATGCGCTGGGCGCGCTGGGAGACATGCGCGAAAAAGAAGGCGGCGCGCTCTCGAAAGACATCCGCGATCACCTCGCCACGGTGAAGGAGCGATGCGCAGAGATACGCGAACGCCTGCCCGAGGCGCGCAAGCTGCTCACCGAGCGGATGCGCGAGCGGATTCATGAAATCGCAGGCAGCGTCGAGGTGGACGAGGGGCGTCTCGAGCAGGAGATGATTTACGCCGCCGAGCGCGGGGACATCAGCGAGGAACTCAGCCGTCTGGACAGCCACGTCGTCCAGTTTCGAGAGATGCTCGAAGAGAAAGGCCCCATCGGCCGCAAACTCGATTTCCTCACCCAGGAGATGAACCGCGAGGCCAATACGATATCGTCGAAATCCATCGACTTGACCCTCACCCAGTGCGCGGTCGAGGTGAAAAGCGCCATCGAGAAAATCCGCGAACAAGTTCAGAACGTCGAATGATGCAAAGCAGAGGCCATCTCTTCGTTCTCTCCGCTCCTTCGGGGGCGGGCAAATCCACGCTCATCGACCGCTCCTGCCAGGAGCTTTCGAATATCTGGCACTCGATAAGCGCGACGACGCGGCCAATGCGCGATTATGAACAGGACGGGGTTCATTATTTCTTCCTGGAGCAACCACAGTTCGACGAGATGATCGCCAGAAACGAATTCCTCGAATGGGCGCACGTTTTCGAGGAATGCTACGGAACGCCCGCCGAGGCGATCGACGCGCATCTGGCCAGGGGAAACGACGTCATCATGGACCTGGACGTCCAGGGCGCCTTGCAAGTCAAGAGAAAACGAACCGAAGCGAGCCTCGTCTTCGTCATGCCGCCTTCGCTGGACGAACTGGCCAATCGCCTCGAGCACCGGGCGAGCGAAACCGGTGAGGACGTCCAATTCCGGCTCTCAAGAGCCGAAGAAGAGATGGCGCAAAGCTATCAGTTCGACCACGTCATCATCAACGACGACTTGGACGTCGCCTTCCAGGAACTGAGAAAAATCCTTCTGCAACATCGCGGGGAGGTCGATTCTCGGTGAGCGAACACGCCCCGGCCCCCCTTTGCGGCAAGAAAACGGTCTTAGGCGTATCGGGCGGCATCGCTTCGTATAAATCGATCGACCTGGCGCGCCTTCTCGTCCTCGACGGGGCCGAGGTGCGGACGGTTCTGACGCAAAGCGCCGCCTCGTTCGTTCAGCCGCTGCCCTTCGAGGTGCTCACGGGCAAGACGCCCATCCAGAGTATGTTTCCCGTCGAGGGAGGCGAATCCACGGGCGACATGCCGCACATCTCCCTGACGGATAGCGCAGACCTGATACTCATCGCCCCGGCCACGGCGAACATTATCGGGAAATTCGCGCAAGGGGTGGGGGATGATTTTCTCTCCACTTTGCTGCTCTCCGCAAAGCCGCCGGTCCTCATCGCTCCCGCCATGAACCCGCGCATGTGGGCCTCCCCGGCCGTTCAGGAGAACGTCGCCGCCCTGCGCGAGAGGGGCCACGTCGTGATGGAGCCGGGTTCGGGCCGCATGGCCCGCGCGGAGGAGGGAACCGGCCGGGGGCGCATGCCCGAGCCGCAGGAAATACTGCTGGCCGCACGCCGCATTCTCTTGCCGAATCCAGACCTCGCCGGCATGAAGCTGCTCGTCACGGCGGGACCCACGCGGGAGAGGTGGGACGCCGTGCGTTACCTATCGAACCGATCGAGCGGCAAGATGGGCTTCGCCCTGGCGGGCGAGGCCGCGAGGCGCGGGGCGGACGCCATCCTCGTGAGCGGTCCCGCCGTACTCCCCGACCCGCCGGGGGTGCGCGTGGTGCGTGTGGAATCGGCCTCCGACATGTACGAAGCCGTGAAAAGCGAATGGACCGATGCCCACGCCCTCATCATGGCAGCCGCCGTGGCGGACTATCGCCCCATCGACCCATCGACCCGAAAACACAAAAAAGGCGACGGGCCTCTCGCGATTGAGCTTGAGCGAACAATCGACATACTCGCCGAACTCGGGGTGGATAAGGGAAGCAGAATCCTGGTCGGCTTCGCCGCCGAAACCAATGAGGTGCTCGAGCGCGCGAAGGAGAAACTCGAGCGAAAAGGGCTCGACCTCATCGTGGCGAACAAGGTCGCAGGCGTTGAGGACGCGATGGGCGCGGACTCTTCGCGCGCCTGGCTCATCGACGAAAGCGAAACCGAAGCGCTCCCCGTACTCGAAAAGGGGCTCCTCGCTGGACGCATCCTCGACCGGCTCGCCAAAATGTGGCAAAACATCAGCACCTGAATTCTTTTTTCCGACGCGCCCGCCGGTCGAGACGATGAACCACCGCGCAGAACTGGCCAGAGAAATTCTGGGACACTTAAGAAACCAAAAAGCCGCAGGGGTCGGTTACGTGAGCCTGGGGGCACCCAGGAATACCGCTTCCGAGGTCACGCAAGCCACGGATGCTCCACCCGCACGAGCACCCGAACCTGAACTCGCAGAAAATCACGAGCAACAGGCCCTGATTCCTCAAGCTGCGCCTGCGCCGGAACCCACCCTGGCCCCGATGGCGAAGCGCAGAAGCCCCGCTCCCGAGCCGCCGCCCTTGCCCTTCGACCCGGATGCGGAGATGTCGCTCGACGAACTCCAGGCCGCCGTGGACGGCTGTTTGCGCTGCAAGCTGGGGCCGGGCCGGACGAACCTCGTGTTCGGGGTGGGGAACCCGGCGGCGAACCTCGTCATCGTCGGGGAAGCGCCCGGGGCCAACGAAGACGCGGAGGGGATTCCCTTCGTGGGCCGGGCGGGCCAGATGCTGACCAAGATGATCGAAAACGTCATCGAGGTTCCCCGCCAGGAGGTCTACATCTGCAACATCCTGAAATGCCGACCGCCGGGCAACCGCAACCCCGAGCCGGACGAGATCGATTGCTGCGAGCCTTATCTTCACAAGCAGCTCGCCATCATCCGGCCCAGACTCATTCTGGCTCTCGGGAAATTCGCCGCGCAGTGGCTGCTCCAGACGAAAACGCCCATCGGCAGGCTTAGGGGCAAATTCGGGCGCTATCAGGGAATCCCCTGTCTCTCGACGTATCACCCGGCCTATCTGCTCAGAAATCCGCGCGATAAAAAGCTGGTGCTCGACGACCTGCTCAAGGCGAAGGCCGTCTATCACGGAGAGACAGAGGCTGAAATCGAACTCTTCCGCTAGTCGGGGAATGCGGCGAGACGAGCTATTCCACTTCCTCGGGATAATTCGATATCTCTATCAAGTTCCCGTCCGGATCGCGAAAATAAAAAGAGCGGATCGGCCCCACCGCGCCGCTCTTCTCGCTGGGCCCCTCGATGATCTCCACGCCGCAGCTTTCCACGTGCGCCAGCGCCTCGTCCAAATTTGTTTTCGTGATGAGGCACACGTCTTCAGAACCCGGAACGGGCGGGTGGGCCTTGGGCTCGAATTCCGCTCCCGCCAGGTGCAGGTTTATCTTCTGCTGACCAAACCCGAGCGCGCGGCGGCCCCCGCCGAAGGTGATGACCTCCATGCCGAGAACTTTTGAATAGAATACACACGTCCGCTCGATGTCGCGCACCGTGAAAACCATGTGGTCGAACCGGTCGATTCTCAAGAAATTCTCCTAAAGAAATGATTGCCCGCCAGGTTGCCCAAGCGGCATTTCCTGGGATTGTTTTTCTCGATTTTCAGGTAATCCCGCTTTCGGGGCAACCCCTGCTCATGGCTTTGCCTCGTTCCGAAGCGTCGGGGATGCGCGTTTGATTTCCCATAAGAAATATACGATAAGGTCTTTGCATTTTCGCCCACTAATCACCGGAACCACCTGCCCGACGAAACAGGAGGAGCGTCGATGGGGGAGAGGCCCGCGGCGAACCTGAGCGGCAAGGACCGCCTTATCGTTGCGCTGGACGCGCCGACGCACGAGGTAGCGCTCAGGCTGGTCGAAAAACTGGAGAACGTCTCTTTTTTCAAGGTCGGACTTGAACTCTTTCTGGCGGGAAACCTGCTCGGATTCATCAAGGAACTTCAGGACCGGCGCTCAGGCCTTGGCGGGGTGTTCGTCGACCTGAAGCTCTCGGGAGACATCGGCAACACGATCTCCAAGTTCATCGAGGGGTGTATGGCCCTGAACGTCAAGTTCGTTACGCTCACCGAGTCCATGCCCTATGTGATGACGACCAGGACGATTGAAACCGCGCTGAAAACCCGCGGGGAGGCGGTACACCCCAAACTCTTGATGGTGCCGCTTCTTTCGAGTCTCAGTGACGATGATTTGCTCAGCGAAGGAATTGCAGGAACGGATTCAACGCAGTACATCCTCGAGCGAGGAGAGAAGCTGCTTGCCGAGGGATGTGACGGGTTGATCGTTTCAGGCGACGCCATCAAAGCTTGCCGCGAAAGATTCCCGAATGCCGATATCGTAAGCCCGGGAATCCGGCCGGCATGGGCCGGGTCGGATGATCACAAACGACTCACGACCCCGGCGGAAGCCATTCGCTCAGGCTCTGATTATCTCGTCGTGGGCAGGCCCATCACGAAAAGCGACGACCCGTTCGCCGCGGCGAAGGCGATCATCGACGAGATGGATGAAGCGCTCGATCCCGACAACTCCCTTGCGGCGATGCGTTAGTCTTTCGCGCCGCTGGATCTTCCAGGAAAACCGCCCGGCAAGAGCTTTTATGGGGTTCTTTCCAGTAATTTCCGCAACGCCCTCGCGCTATCCTCTGTGCGTTCGATCAACGGTATCCAGCATCTTCTCCTGATTGGCCAAGATACTGTTTCTGCGTTTCGACGCCAAGTGCATGATGTATATCCAATACCCTATCAAAGCGCACTGCGCGACACCCACTCCGGCGGCGACGTAAATGCTCCACCTTTGCAATTCGAGCGTCGCCATCTGGAATTCCGTCATTTCTCGTTCTCTCTCACATTTCAATAAAGCGGCATAATAAATATCTTCCGGCACAGCGGAAATGTCAAAATGGAATCTCATGGACGGAAATGCTTTTCGGAATTGACGAGGAGGTTGATTCCGCAAGGACAGGTCGCGACCTGTCCCTACCAGGTGGCCGCCACTGCGAAAGATTATTCTTCCCTGATACGCGTTCCAGATTCACTCCCCCCTTGAGGGGGTTGTTGAAAAAGCCTTTGTCAAGGGAGTAACCCCCCAACCCCCCTTGTCAGGGGGGCTTTTCTTCCACCCCCTCGTCGGGTGGCATCGCCTTTACCCCCCTGACAAGGGGGGACAGGGGGGTTGCTTTTACAGTCGAGAGGGGTGTCCCCTCTACCCCCTGAAAAGGGGACTTTTTCAAAAACTCCTTGAGGGTAGGTCTTTCCTCCTCGGGAAGACCTACACAGAAGCCGAGCGTTTTTCGCGAAGGCTGAAGCGATGGGGGGACGATTCTAAAATTGGAAATACTCCCCCCACCAGTTCGCTTGCGGGCTCGCGCCCTTAGCTCACTGACTCCCCCTCAAGGGGGGAGTGATTATGTTGCGTGTCTCATGGGGGATATTGTTACTGAGGACTGAGAAAGGGTAGACCATTTTCGTAGCGTGACCAATCCCTACCATGTCGCCTGCCACGCATCTTCGGTTCCGTATCCCGCCACTTTCTCACGTCGACTTATACGCGCAATTCCTCTCTCACTTATCCTTGCGCCGCGCTCTTCTGCCGGGCATGGCGGGATCGGAGGGGCGGCGATCGTCCATGGATTTCTCATCGGGCACGTTCAAGCGCTCGCCCAGGCGATCGTTCAGTATCTCCTCGCGCATGGCCAGTCTACGCTGAACCTCGGCCTCGAATCCCCGGGAGGTGGGGTGATAAAACCGCGTCCCCTGCAAGCCTTCGGGCATCCCCTCCATCTCCACGACCGCTTCGTCGAATTCGTGCGCGTGCTGGTAGCCCGCACCGTAGCCCAGATCGCGCATGAGGCCGGTGGGCGCGTTTCTCAAATGATGCGGGACGGGGGTGGCGTCCTGCTCCCGCACGGCGCGCTCGGCGGCCCCGAAGCCCCGGTAGACCGCATCGCTCTTGGGCGCCTGGGCGAGATAGACCACCGCCTGGGCGATGGCGAGGTTCCCCTCGGGGGGGCCGATGAAGTGAAACGCCTGCTGGGCGGCGGTCGCCACGGCGAGCGCATTCGGGTCCGCCATGCCGACGTCCTCGGAGGCGAACCGCACGATGCGTCTTAATATGTACATGGGGTCTTCGCCTCCCTCGAGCATTCGCGCGAGCCAGTAGAGGGCGGCGTCAGGATCGGAAGCCCGCATGGTCTTGTGAAGCGCCGAGATGAGGTTGTAGTGCTCCTCGCCCGCCTTATCGTAGAGAAGCGTCTTGCGCTGGGCGGCCTCTCCCACCAACTTTGAATCGATACGGCGGTTCTCGCCGGCGAGGGCTGCGGCCGCTTCCAGGATATTGAGGGCGGAGCGCGCATCCCCGCTGCTCAAGGCCGCGACCCGGCGTAAGGCATCATCCTCCGCACGGAGACCCATGGCGCCCAGGCCACGCTCCTTATCTTTCAGGGCGCGGGTGAGCAGCGCGACAACGTGCTCTTCCTTAAGCCCTTCCAGCACGAATACGCGCGCGCGGGAGAGCAGGGGCGCTATGACCTCGAAGGAGGGATTTTCCGTCGTTGCGCCGATGAGGGTGAGCGTGCCGTTTTCCACGTGGGGCAGGAGGCCGTCCTGCTGGGCCTTGTTGAAGCGATGAATTTCGTCGATGAACAGAATCGTCCGGACGTTCCTGCGCGCCATGCGCTTCGCCTCGTCCACGGCGGCGCGCAACTCCTTCACCCCGTGGAGCACCGCGCTCAGCGTGATGAAATGCGCGTTCGTCCTACTGGCGATGATGCGCGCGAGCGTCGTTTTCCCCGTGCCGGGCGGCCCCCAGAAGATGAGCGGGCGCAATCTGTCTTCCTCCACGGCGCGCCTGAGCACGCGGCCCGGGCCGATTAAATGATCCTGGCCCAACACCTCATCGAGCGTCTGCGGCCGCATGCGCTCGGCCAAGGGCGCGCCCGGATCGACTTGTGGTTCCCGTGCTTCGCCGCCGCCGCCGCTTTCGCCGTCTTCCGCCGGATCGAACAGGCTTCTCTCCAAGATGCGCTCCTTTCCCCTCTAAATGATTCATTGTAGCACCCGTTTTTCACCTTTTTGAAAATTATTTTCACTTTGCCGCGTGGAAAAGCGAAAGGGGGGATACGCAAGCGGCGATGCTCCGCGTGGGGATTCGTCCCTACGAGACCCCGACAATTCCCTACTTTCCAAAGGAACAGCCCCAGTTGCCTTCCTTGGCCGGGCCCGGTGTGGACCACGGTCTATCATCAGCCAAGAAGCGCAACCCCTCCTTTTTCGGTCGGGGCCGGGCGCGCATTTCCCCGTATTTGCGGTGCGCCGCGAGCAAGCCGGTTCGGTTAGATTCCGGGGAGCGTTTTCTTTCGAGGGCGCATGTGGGGCGCGGAAATCCAGAGGGCGCGCTCCTCGAGAGAACGCATGAAGAGCGCAATAATTCAGAATAATTCAAAAAATTATATTTCCTGTAAATTTCGATAAATTCACGAGGTTATTCTGAAAATTGACGGGGTTTTTCGATAAATTAACGAATCGAAAATCCACGCCGTTTGGGGACGACTCCGCGCGGAGCGCGCTTCGAATAGGAAGGAGAAAGAACCATAAGTATTTGATAGATATTTGGTTATGACGTAGCCTCCGAAAGATGCCGCCAAAGATACCCACGCGCCTCGTTTTGTGTTTTGATGGGGCGCTACATTCCGGCGCCAGGAGGGTTTCATGGAAAAAATAGTCATTCATACGGATAAGGCCGCATCGGGCAAGGTTCCACTCTCCCAGGCCATTCAGGCGGGAGAATGGCTTCACTGCTCGGGTCAGTTGCCCCTCGACCCCGCAACGGGGCAATTAGTTCCAGGCGGGGCCGCCGAACAGACGCGACAGATTATCGAGAATCTCAAGGCGGTGTGCGAGGCGGGCGGCACGTCGCTGAAAAACGCCGTAAAAGTAACCATTTTCATGGAAGATCTGGCGGATCTGCAGGAAATGAACGCCGTCTTCGAGGAATACTTCGGGACGGAAGACCCCCCGGCGCGAACAACGTTTCAGGCGTCAAAAATCATCGCCGGCGCGAAACTAGAAATCGAACTACTCGCGTTTATCCCCCAATAAAAAGAGGAGAACCTTTTGGCCACAAGAGCACCCCTGGTTGGAATCCTGATGGGAAGCGCATCGGACAAACCGGTGATGGAAGAAGCCGTCAAGGCGCTGGAAAACTTCAACATTCCCTCCGAAATGAGAATCTTATCGGCCCACCGCACGCCCGCCGCCGTTCATGAATACGTAAAAACGGCGCCTGAGCGCGGAATCCGGGTGCTGATCGCAGGCGCGGGCATGTCGGCGCATTTAGCGGGCGTCGTCGGAGCCGCCACCGATTTGCCCGTGATAGGAGTTCCCATCAACAGCTCCTCGCTCGGCGGTCTCGATTCTCTTCTCTCGACCGTGCAAATGCCTCCCGGTATTCCCGTGGCGACGATGGGAATCGGCGGTCCCGGAGCCAGGAACGCGGCCCTTCATGCCGCCCGGATACTCGCATTGACAGACTCGAAGCTGGCGAAGGAATACCGTCACTTCGCACAACAGCAGACCGAGAAGGTGCTGGCCGCGGATGCCGCGCTCCAGAAAGAAATTTCTCCTCCACCTGCTCAAGCGCAAAAAGACAGTCCAGCTCAACCCAAGGGTGACGCCAGAAAAAGTTCCGGGCAAAAACCAAGACCCAAACGAAGTCGTGCCCAAAGAACGTATCGGAAAAAATAGGCAGTGCGCAGAATCCTCCCGGTGAATCCTGACTCACCAGAAGAAGAAGTCATTCGACAGGCAGGTGAAGAATTGGTTTCCGGAAACATTATCGCCTTGCCCACGGATACGATTTATGGGTTATGCGCACGCGCCTTCGACCAAGAAGCCATTGGGAAACTCTACGAAATAAAGGGAAGAAAAGACGAGAAAGGCGCACCCGTCCTCATTGGATGTCGCTCCCAGTTAAAAGGGCTCGCCGACGACATCTCTCCACACGCAGAGAGCTTGATGGATTCTTTATGGCCTTCGGGTCTGACTTTGGTTCTATCGGCATCTCCCCATCTGTCTCCCCAACTCGCCGAAGACGGTTCAACCGTCGCCTTTCGCATGCCTGCTCAAGCGCTTTGCCGTATCCTGGCCATGCACATCGGCCCATTCGTGGCGACGAGCGCGAACCTATCCGGTGAGCCTCCACTCCAAAGCGCTCAAGCGATTTTATCTCAATTTCAAAATAAGGTGGCGCTGGTCTTAGACGGCGGGAAAACAGTAAATACCCAGCCCTCCACCGTAGTGGACGCGAGAGGGGAGAAACCAAAACTCTTGCGAGAAGGCATGGTTGATTTCGATTTGGTGGTTCGCGCCTGGAACAAAGTCGGTGAACACGCGCCCTGAATTTTATTCAGGTTCGGGCATGTTCAAAACGATTCGGCCCTCCCTTTCGACGATACATTGACAAGCCAGCCGATATTCATCTGGATTCCACCCATAGGCATCCAACGTATCTTTTTCGTCTTCCTGCTGTGATGAGAGGAATTCGGCTCCAGAAATCACGACCACCTTACAAGTAGAGCAGGCGCAATTGCCGCCACAATCGCAGGTATGATCAACACCACTATCCAAATCCGCATCAAGAATGGAATCTCCAATCTCCGTCTCATATTCGACATCCAAATTTTCATATCGAACAACGCTCAAAACCCACCTCCTGAAGAAATGGTGAAATAATATTTTCGAGACAACGTACTCGCGAAACGTTTTTTACGGCGATGGGAACAGTACGAAACTTCATCCGCCAAGGGCCATATTTATTACCTTTTTTCGCCCTGATCAACAAGCGCCTTCAGCACTTCTAGCGCTATATCTTGTGGATGATGACCAGCGCGGATGGGCAGATTCTCAAGACAACAAGGGGAGAAACTAGACCATGCCTTTCGGGGGAAGAACCACCATCGATTCCGTCCAAGCCCTGCGGGACTGAGACAGCAAAAACTCTATGGATTCCGCCACCAGGTCCGGAGGGATCATCGCCTCAAAGTCGAACTCCCCTGGAATGGATTTCCACATATCCGTTGCGCATGCTCCGGGCCGTAGGATGGTGAGGCGTATTCCTTTTGGCCTCAACTCCTCCACCAATGCTCTGGACAGCCCCTCAAGACCGGCTTTCGCGGCGCAATAAGCCGAGGCTCCTGGAAATCCCGACACAGCACTAATCGAAGATATGTTAATGACCTCGCCTTCCGCTGCTTCGAGCATGGGACAAAGCGCCTGCGTCAACATGAAAGGCGCGGTAAGGCATACCGAAACCGTAGCATTAAATTCATCCACCGAGAGGTTTTCAATATCTTTGAAAACACCTGAACCCGCATTGTTTATCAGCGCATCCACACCCTCTAGCCTTTTTCCGGCCATTTCGGTGAGCGCTTCCACTTCATCGGCTTTCGTCACGTCGCAACTGTGCGGATAAATCTGACCGACGCATCCTTTCGAATCAAACGCCAACCTCGCCAGGGCATCGGCATCCCTCGAAACGGCGAGCACCTTCGCTCCCGCCTTTGCAAGGCGAAGCGCGCTCACACGACCTATCCCCCGAGAAGCCCCGGTGAGTACAATTCGCCTTGTCGCCAGATTTTTAGGCTCACCGAACGCCATCGGGATTTTCTCCATAATAATCCACGAAATTTCGCTCATTTTCATACAAGCGAATGCGAAACAGAATCTCTGCGTCTATATATTCAGCCAAGCATTCCCAAATCGAAATCACGATGTTCTCCGCCGTGGGAATTCTGTTTTTCATGAAACCCGCAGCGTCTTCATTCAGATTCTTATGATCAAGTGCTTCTACGACTTCCCGCCTCATGACCTCTTTCAAATCGGCAAGATTATAAGCCATCCCCGTTACAGGGTTCACAGGGCTTCGCAGGGTTACTTCAAAAACATAATTATGCCCATGATAGTGCGGGTTGGCGCATTTTCCATACATGGCCTCATTCTGCTCATCGCTCCAGTCGGGTCGAAACAGCCGATGCGCCGCGGAGAACTCCTCCTGCCTTGTTATCTCAATCATCGGCCTTTCATCCTACGCTTAAATGTGGTCAATAACAGAGACTTCCGTTTCTATCATATCCGCATATTTAAGGCCCGTGGCCGTATTAAACGTCACGATGCGTTCATCGCGCCCGATATCGCCTCGCTCAAGCAAAACTTCCAAGGCCGCAATACATGCCCCGCCCTCCGGGCAAATGAGAATCCCCTCAGAAGCACCCACTTTTCTTTGCGCTTCGAACATCATCTCATCGGAAACGGCGATTGCTGTGCCTCCACTTTCCCGGATAGCTTGAAGGCATAAAAAATCCGCCAGAACCTTTGGCGCGCGCAAGCCCGATACTACTGTCGTAGGGTTGTCCCATAAGGACGAGACATCGTCGTTGTTCTCATATGCCCGCACGAGCGGGGCGCAGCCTTCGGCCTGAACACAAATCATGCGCGGTCTTTTTTCGCCAATCCATCCCAATGCCTCGAGTTCCCCAAAGGCGCGCCACATCGCCACCAATCCCGTCCCGCCACCGGTGGGATAGAGAATCACATCGGGAACATCGCCGCTGAGTTGCTCGACGAGTTCATAAGCCATCGTTTTTTTACCCTCGGCTCGATACGGCTCCTTGAATGTGGACAATTCGAACCAGCCTTCCGTTGGTGTTCTTTGCGCCACGATTTCCGCGCAGTGATGTATATAGCCACGAACAACGGTCACATCTGCTCCCGCCAGAACACATTCCACTTTGTGCACACTCGGCGCTTCTTCCGGGACAAATACAGACGCCTCGATCCCCGCTCGCGAAGCGTAAGCCGCCGCCGCACCACCTGCGTTCCCAGCCGTGGGGATGGCGATTTTTTTCGCTCCCAGATGCCGCGCCATCGTGATGGCGACGGACAATCCCCTGGATTTAAAACTCCCCGTCGGATTCAAGCCCTCATCTTTCACAAACAGATGTGAAAGCCCCAAAACCTTTTCAAGACGAGGCGCCGACAACATAGGAGTCATGCCTTCGCCGAGTGTAACGATGGCGCTTTCATCGGGGGCCGGGAGCATTTCATGGTAGCGCCAAATGGAATGAGCGCGACCTGCCATGTTGTTGATGTCCAAAGTCCGCGCGGCGGCTGCGGTGTCATATCGCGCCAGCAAGGGAGCACCACTGGGGCTTAAATTCATCAAACCGCCGGGCTTGAATTGCTCTCCAGTTTTTGAACACTCGAGTCCTATGAATGCAGAATAAGAAGTCATACGGAAGCCTCATATGTGAAGTCTTAATTCTCGATATTGTTGCTTCAAAGGTACTTTGGTACCTTTTGATTGATTCTCATAACGATATCGTCATTACCGCTGCCCCCGCAAGGAGAAAACGATGGCACGCAAAGTAAAGGCATTGCCAGGCCCGGCAAAAACCCAAGGATTCATCGAAATCGCAGAGGGTGTGCATATTTTCATTGGAGGAGACGGCGGCACGAATTTCGGCCTCATTCTTACGGACGAAAAACCCGTTATCGTCGATAACGACATCCGGGTGCGAAAAGCTTTTGTGTCCGGAATGAAAGAAATCATCCGAAAATCACCCGGCTTGGTGCTCAATACCCACCACAATTTTGACCACACCTCCGACAATGGTTACTACCACAAACGAGGGGCCGTTTCCGTCGGTGAAGACAAAGTACGCCTTGAGATGGAACGAGAGGAGAACGAGGGCATCTGGGTGAAGCAAATGGCGGGCAGGCCACAAAAAGTGGAGCACCTGATTGGCAAACTTCATGTCGCGCCACCCATGGTGACATTCGAAGGCGAAATTTCCATCCGCTACGGCGGTCGGCTATTCGAGATGGTTCACATTGGCCATTGTCACACAAAAGGAGACACCGTCGTATGGATGCCGGAGGAGAGAATTCTATTTACGGGCGATCTACTCGATTATCGGACTCACCCGGTGGCAAGGCTCGGGAACTTTGGCAACTGGATAGATACGATCCCAAAACTGAAGAAATTTCCCGCCAAATTCCTCATCCCAGGCCACGGCCCCATTCCCTCTCAATCCGCCTCAAAGGTATGGGATGAATTCAGGGGCTATATGACAAAATTGCGCTCTCGTACCACCGCTGCCTTGAAAAAACATCGAAACACAGCAAAGGCGTTTCCGAACGTTCACATGGATGAATATCGCAATTGGTTTCGCTCAAACCTTGTTCCGCAAAACGCATTGCTAATGGCGAAGGAATTAAGAAAAAAAAGGTGAAAATCTCACGCCCACTCTGTTGGTGGCGCTTCTCCATCGAAATACCCGGGAGGAACATCCCCTCGCACACGGCGGGCAATCAAACGCTTGTTTATCAATGAAAAGCGGCTTTCCACTTCGGCCGATGAAGACCACGGCTCTTCATCCTGAAAACCACCCACACGAATTTCTCCTTCCACGATCAAGACGCCATCCTCTTCTTTAGGGGTATTTCTCACCACTCCTGATTTGTCATCCCAAAACTGCACGGTGCCATCGTTTGCGCCGAAAACATAGACAGAACCTCCTCGCTTCCAGTATACGGTTGCAAAAGGACCTCCTTGTTCTTCTCTCCTCATTTCCACGCTGCTCGTACCTACGATATATAAATCCCCCCAGATGAGAGGAGGCGCCATCACCCAGCCCGCCGTGTTCTCTACTCGCCAACGGAAATTACCGCTTGCGCGATCCACTGCAAAAAAATGACCTTTTTCCTGATCATTCAGGACGGCGAAAATTCCTTTTTCATCCGCAGCATACAACGAAGTATGCACTCCAAGGCGCTCAAGAAGCTCGTCGGGTGGAATCGTCACAAAATCTACCTCTCCGTTCAGCGATCATCACTACAGGTTTATCAAAACATCCAGCCGTAGAATACCCCATGTAAAAGACACGATTCACCTTTTGTCCGCCAAACAAGATGAAACAATACGCTTTTTATCAAGGTCGTGCATCATGATTATTTTTGATATTATTAGTAAACAAGTATTATTAAAATTAGAGATTATAGAAGAGGAGATTTCACATGGCCGTCGTCACCATTTCACGTCAATACGGGACAGGTGGAATTTTCATTGCACACAAGCTTGCGCACGAATTAGATTATGCGTTTCTGGGACGTGACGAACTCGTCGAACTTTGCAAGCAACGAGGTTTGACTCTGGATTTAGAGAAAATAGAAGGCCGCGCTCCAACAATCCTGGAGCGTACATTTGGTGTCGGACGAGATAGCTTGCGAAGCGTTTTATCTGAAAGCATGAACGAAGCGGCGGATAAAGGAAACGTCGTTATCGGTGGATGGGGAGGTCAAGTACTCCTCAAGGATCGACTCGATACCCTTCATCTGCGAATCGTCGGCAGCCAGGAAGCCCGCATCCGTCACTTCATGGAATCATCTGGCGTAACGAGAACGGCAGCGGAAGAAACCATCAAGAGATCAGACCGGGATCAGGGTTTGTTTTCCCAATATTTTTTCAATGTCGATTTCGCCGATTCAACTCTTTATCACGGCACATTGAACATCGAACAAACATCGCCTGAAGTCATGATTTCCTTCATGGAATCGATGATTATAGAAAAAGAAAAAACGGCTTCATAAGCAGAAACTGAAGATCGATTTCCATATCATACGCTACCCCGTAGATTTTGATCTTCTCTGTCTCCCAAAATGCCGCCGCGAAAAGGTATATTCACCTCCGTACAATCTTAAGAGAGATGCGCCGGCTTCGTGAAAACTGCCATGAAAATCATACTGTTCTTCTCTTTACTTGCGAGGACGCCGCTGCTACTGAAATAAGCGATAACACTTGAACAGCCAACACGAGAATAAACGCCCAATAGTAGCTTTTCCATAAATCAAAAAAGTATCCCGCAATCCAAGGCCCGACGGCTGAGGCCAATCCTCCTCCCATTTGGCTAAAGCCTAGGATTCGACCAAAACTTTTGCCTGCGAAAATATCCGCCTTGAGCGAGACGAAAATCGCGCCCCGGGCTCCAGCACCGATGCCATACACCAAAACATAAGCATATCCCAGCCAAGCAAGATGTTCAGATAAATTCATCAACAGAAAAACGCCCGACATGGCAACCACGCTAAGCAGATAAAAAGTTCGGGTTCGCCCAATCCTGTCTCCCACCCAACCACCCAAAATACCTCCCAAGGCTCGGACTACAGCCAGACCTCCTATCAGAGAGGCAGCTCTCATCGTGCTCATTCCTACATCAACCATGTGCGCGGCCTGATGCACACCGACCACGCTGAAACCAACACCATTGAATATCCCCGCCAAAAACAATAGCCAAAAAACCGAATCGGACAGAGCTTCTCTCAAGGTCCAGTTCGACCTGAGGTCACCTCCTGCTCTTCTCTCTGTTATGTCGACGCGGCCACGGTGCAAAAATATATTCAAGGGAACCAACAAGACGATGATGCCAACCGCCAGCAAAACATACGCTGCTCGCCATCCAAAAGTCGCGATTAGATAAGCAGAAAACGGAACCATGACGATGCCGCCACAACTCCTACCCGATAACGATATCCCCATCGCCATAGAGCGGCGCTGCGTAAACCATTGGCTAACGATAGTGCTCGTAGGAATAAACCCAAACATGGTAACGCCTAGTGCTACGACACCTCCATAGAAAAAATACAAGGTGGGTAAACTGGAAACCTTTGACATCAAAGCAAGGCCGACACCTAGAATTGTGATTCCCGTAGGGATGATCACCCTCGGACCCCAACGGTCCACCATTGCCCCAATAAAGCCGGCGGAAATCGCAAACGTGGCCATTGAAAAAGAAAACGCCAGGGCGGTGTCCGCCCGAGACCACCCAAATTCATTGAGAAAAACCACATAAAAAACGGGAAACGTTCCTACGATGGAACCACCGACAGCCATGGTGAAAAAGGTAAGGCCAACTATCACCCAGCCATAATAGCGGCTTGAATTCTCACTTGCATTCTCTGAATAATAGAATTTCATTTTTTGAATACCGCGACCAAAAATACAGGCGCCCCATCAAAGAGACGCCTAAGAAAAGATGATTCACAAACCGTTTCATTTTGGAAAAACCGACTACGTAAGATTGAACCTTTAGGCAAACCGAATAGATGTTCAGACACGCATCGGCATTACAACATATGTATAACCAGCCGAGTCTTTAGGAGAGAGTACCCCTGGGCTCAGCGAATCCTTTAACTCCATGCTGATTTCCTCTTCATCCAATATGGAGAGCGCATCAAGACAATACCTTGAATTAAATCCAATCGTGATGTCGGTCTGCGCGTTCGATTCTATTATTTCCTCAGCCTCCCCCGCTTCTGAGCCGTTCGTCGTCAACTTCAACTGGCCCGGCGAAAACTCGAACTTCACCATGCGTGTTTCATTAGTAAAAAGGGAAACCCGCCTGAGCGCTTGTGTTAGCCTTTCCCGGTTCATCAAAATGGAATGCTCATTGTTATCTGGAATCACCTGCCTATATTTCGGAAATTCACCGTCTATCAGCCGGGCCGATAATGCAATATTTTCCATTTGAAAAATGATGTGGTTTGGGGTGAGAGAAGCAGACGCTTCGTCTCCTGAAAGAGACAAACCCTGGCCGCTTGAGACGTGGGTGAGAGAAACGGATATGTCACCCTCGACGCCCTGCAAGAGCTTCACCAGTTCTCCTAAAGCTTTTTTATGGACAATCACTCCTCCATCAAGTATCAACCCTTCGCTCGCTCGCTCAATCATCGCCAACCGATGGCCATCCGTAGCGACAAGGCGCAGTATATCGGATTCGGTTTCCATGAAGACGCCATTGTAAGTATAGCGCGTCTCATCCTGAGATATCGCAAACATTGTCTTGCGAATCATTTCCGATAATACCGAAGCGGAAATTGTATGTGTTTTTGATTCTTTCGACTCAGGAAGTGCGGGAAATTCTGTGGGTGGCAATCCCGGAAAACGGAATTTCGAGCGCTCACAGCGCATTTCAATCCATTGTCCATCTTCTTCCGTGAAACGAACCTCCGCCTCAGGAAGTTCTCGAACAATGTCAAACAATTTCCTCGCATTCAGCGTAACTTTGCCCGCTTTCTCTACTTCGGCCTCGAACACTCCCCGCATGCTGATATCAAGATTCGTGCCCAACAAGCGGATATTCCTATTGCCCTCGGTCTCGACAAGCACATTTTGTAATATTGGCATTGCACTGCTTCTATTTTCGACGACACCTTGTATCGTCTGCAGGGCTCTGAGCAACGTATCCCTAGAAATGGCTAACTCCACAGTACCGACTCCTTGTAATGGAACAGAGTTTCACAAATCATTGATCAGCATCAACTCGTATATTAGTTTGATAATAACAAATTTCAGGGTCTCGTAGGCATAAGTTTCATATAAACCAAAGATGGATACAGGGCAAGGGGATGGATTTTTTGAAAATGACCTTTTTGTCGCTCGGTGAAATTTGATTACATGAATTTCGGGTATAAAATGTCATTTCGCTGATATAGATGTCTAGGAAGAGAAGAAATGCCGCTACCAGAAAGATCAGAGTTCAAGTCACGAAAAGAAAAAACGAAGAACATAATTCTTGAATCATTCATTTGAAATGGTAATATGCAACCTTGTTAATGCGCAGGTTCTTCAACCCATCTCTTTGTTATGAATAAATTGACCTCCCGACGCTCCATACTGCACATCTACGCACATCCGGATGATGAATCCTTTGGAAATCCCGCCACATTCACACTCTACTCAAACCAAGGCGTGCGCATGAGCCTCCTTACTCTCACACGAGGAGAAGCAGGCCTCACAAACGGGATATGTGAGCCCGAGGAGTTAGGTGACGTTCGAGAAAAAGAGCTGGAAGACGCCTGCCGGGCCCTTGGTGTCAAAGATATGACGCTCTGGAACTACCCAGATGGTGGATTGAATTCCGTCGAGGACTCAGAAATTCTACCCCGCATCGAAGAATTTATCCGAAACTTTTCTCCTGACGTGGTCGTGACTTATGGAGAGGACGGCGTTACCGGGCACCCTGACCATATTGCCGTCGGCGGCTGGGCCACAAAGGCTTTCCACCAGCTTATGAGGAAAAATCTAGGTGTCGCTCCCAAACGCCTATACCACCGAATATCGCCAGAAAAAAGACGCTCTTTGTACAATCGTTCCGACCTCATTTATCGAGATGACTACACAACCATTATTGATGGGAGAAACTTTCCACACGCGAGAATAAAAGCGCAAGCATGCCACCGCTCGCAAAAACAAGCTACGGATTACACCCAACCAAAAGTGTTTGAAGCAGGATTGGTAGATTATTATTTCAGGCATTATCCCACTTGGCGTGGAGGCTTGCTGGAGGCTGATTTATTCGGAGATTCGCACCATGTCGATGAAACCGAATTACCCTGAATTACACCACCCGGCCATACGCGAGTTGTACATTTTTTACTGAAAGAGAATTCGTCCACTCTGGTATATGAGTGCTCACAACCAAAGTAATTCCAGAGGCGGCTAAATCTTTTATAATTCCGGCAATTAATTCGCTGTTTTCTTCGTCTACATGGGAAATGGGTTCATCCAAAAGAAGGGTTTCCGCTCCTGCCGCTAACGCCCTGGCAAGGGCAACGCGCTTTTTCTCTCCTCCAGAGAGTTTTGCAGCGTCTCGGTGAATCAAGCCTTCGCATCGCGTTTTGAGGATGGCTTCTTCAGCCTTTTTATTCGCCTGCGATATATTCATCCCACGCGCTCGGGGCCCATAAGAAACATTTAACATTACATTTCCCTGAAAAAGATATGGTTCCTGGGCGAGGAGCGTGATCTGTCTCCTGTATTTGAGCCCTGGTTTGCCAAAAATTACGGCCTTACCTTTGTATTTGATGATGCCATCTTCAGGCATAAGCAAACCCGCCATCACACGCAACAGCGTTGTTTTACCAGAACCATTTGCTCCGGTGAGCAATGTTACCACACCAGATGACACCTCTATTCTCCCAATGTCCAGAACTAAATCGGACTCAAACCGAAATTTCACGTTTTCCAGAAAAAACACATCCATATCAGGACCTTTGAATGTAACGAGAAAGCAAATTCGTCACGAAAATTATCACCAAGAGCACAACGCCCAGGGCAATTCCGAAACCGAATTCTCCTTTCATACTTTCAAGCGCAATGGCCGTGGTCAGGGTTCGGGTGTATCCCTCGATATTCCCTCCGAGCATCATAGCGATTCCCACTTCTGAAGATACGCGGCCAAACGCCGCCAGCACCGCCGCCACCATCCCGAAACGAGCTTCACGCAGCACTGTCCAGGCCACAAGCCCATTGGACGCACCCAAGGTGAGTGCCGTTTCCCGAACCCTTTCATCAACGGATGCGAAGGACGTCATGGAAAATACCGCGACGAGTGGAATTGCCAACACGACCAATCCGACAATGATGGCCGAAGGAGTGAACAACAAGTCGGCAAACCCTAAAGGCCCGCGCCTAGAGATGAAGCCATATACGAGCAATCCGATAACGACAGTGGGCAAACCAAGTGATGTTTGAAACACTGTGATGGCGAACCCACGTCCTCGAAAACGTGCTGTCGCTAACAGAAAACCAACAGGCAGGCCAATGAGAGACGCTAGAATCGTAGCCCAAAAACCTACTTTGATGGTCACCCAAGCGGCGCGCATTACTTCTGGATCTGACCTAATCACCCGCATCAACCCATCGGCAAATCCATCTAGTAAATATTCCAAACCGCCTATCCTCTAGGGAAATTCATCAATATGTTCTCTTCGCGTTTGGATAAAAGAGTTGTTTTCCCATAAGCCGAAAATCACGGATGATTCCTTGTCCTTCGACAGATGTGAGAAAATCGATATATTTCACCGCCAAACCAAATTTCACATGTGGATGACGCATCGGGTTCACGGCGATCACGCTATAAGGGTTGTGCAAGCGCTCTCCTATTGACCCTTGGATCTTGAGGGAAATCTTTCTGTTCGCAACGAGAGCAATATAAGTGCCTCTGTCTGTAAGCGTGTATCCACTCTTTTCGTCCGCTGCCATCAGCGTTCTGCCCATTCCCTGGCCCAAAGCGCGATACCAGGGACCAAACACGCCAACGCCGGCACCTTTCCAAAGCTCTCTTTCCTTCTTGTGTGTTCCAGAGTCATCTCCCCTACTGAACCAAAGACTTTCCGAATTCTTTATTCGAAGCAACGCCTTGGGCACATCGAATGTCCTGAATACCCCAGCAGGGTCCGATGCTGGGCCTACGATCACAAAATCGTTATACATGACGGCTCTTCTGCGAACACCGTAGCCTCGCTCCATAAACAAATCTTCCGATTTCTTCGCATGGACGAGCACAACGTCCACATCACCATTTTGCCCCAGTCGCAATGCCTTCCCCGTGCCTACGGATATGGTATGCACGAAAACACCATATTTTTTCTCAAATACCGGATGTAATCGCTTGAGCAAACCAGAATTCTCTGTGCTCGTCGTAGTTGCAAGTTTCAAGCGCTCCAACGCGAGAGAATTGGTCCCAAATCCTAAAACCAACAGAATCAATAGGGATAGCCACGTGAGGGCACACCTCATTATGGGAATGTCCTTTATGCTCTTGGTTGTTCTGAAGAGTCGAACGGAGGCGCAGAATCCAGTATTTTGAGTTTAATTTCTTTCGAGAATGCTTCGAGAAGCGCTTTGGTCCCAACTTTTGCATCTATAGATGAAGTCAGCCGCGCAAGAGACATGGGTTCGCCGTGTTCGTTTTTCTCGATGCAAGCATGAAAAGTTTGGTAGTACCCTAAATCGTCATAACCTTCCAATATCGCTTGCAAATAATTTTGCCGTGATGTCGGCACATACAACCACCAGATGAGAGAACCATCGCATGACTCAGGATTGAGCCTCTCGCCTTTGCGAAGGGACGTCATGCGCGCATTCGAATTCGACTTGCCGCTTGTCGAACGAACTCGGGCATTTCTTTCACAAACAAAGAACGGGGAACCACCTTGTCAAAACCTGCTCGAGTCGCTGAGTTGAGCAACTCCGGCTCGGTATGCTTGCCCCAAGCAATGGTGTACGCATCTTTGTTTTTTTGACTGGCCTTTAGCTTTTTGACGAGTTCACCCGCTTTTTCTCCACCTAGTTTGTGGTGATGCAGATCCGACATGAATAATACGGCGCAAAATTTTTCGATCGTCTCATCAAATTTCTCCTCTGAATCGATGAACTCCAACACAATCCCTTGCGAAATCCCCGCTTCACGAATACCGGCGGAGAACATCAAATCAGAGCAAACGACAAAAACTCTATTTGCCTCTTCTGTCATCATGAACCGCTTTGCTTCTCATGTAAAAATTCATTTTTAGGTTTACCCAGATAACCAGGCAAGTAGTCGATACGGCCTGAAGATAATACTTCAATGTATTTCGCACCCTCAGGTCCCACGCCCGTTGCGCTATGGAACACACCGCCCGGGATGGAGGCGAAACTACCGGGTTCGAGCCATTCCTCAACGCCATCAATGTGCATTTTCAGTTTACCCTTCAGCACAATGATAAACTGATCTTCGGGGTGGCGATGAATCGTACTCTCATTGAACAGCGTGTCGGGAGAAATCTCGCCGCGCTGCATCGTCAACCCATCCAATGCGGCCGCTCGGCGCATGGTTCCCTTACGAAGATTTTGAGTTTCTGGAATGTCTTCCCAGCGATGAAAACCCAATTTATCGTCCCTTGCCTGCCATTCCTATGGACGGCAGATACGCACTTGGTGAGGGAAAAATCGTTAGACTTCCATGTTCTCGCCTAAGAACTCGATGAGGCCATGGATGTTTTCGAGCGTATCGATTTTATAGAGCATCGCCTCAATCATAGCGATCTGATCGCTCTCGTACACCAAGCTGCTGCATTCCGTGAATTTCTCGTAAAGCTCCTCGCGATCCATGGGGCGCTGAGGAGTGCCACGGGAGATTTCCGACATTTTCTCGTACACCGTGCCGTCTTCAAGTTCTATCGCCACCTTGCCGCGAATGAGAGCGTAACCCTGGGCCTCGATTTCATCGTCCTTGAAGGCATTTATCTTTTTCATCATCTCCACGACATCGGGACGCTTGACGACCTCGTCTTTATATTGAGCAATCCCAGCTGCGCGCTCTAACAACAAGGCGGCAAACCCAAATTGTAAAGAAAATTTAGCCTCCAATTCGTTTTGCGGCTCCGTGTAGCGCAGAGGTTCCAACACGTGCGAGGTGGTGCCAAAACGTAACTCTTTGACCTGCTCTGGCTTGACATCATTTTCTAAAATCAGATCCCGGGCGGCATCCATGGCAGGGTGTGACAGGGAACCGCAAGGATATGGTTTAATCGACACCCCGGGATCTACCGCCGACCAGGCATTACCAAGTTTTCCAACAATATAATCTTGATCACAACCACCACCCATAATCTGGAAAAACCCCCATTGCCCATCAAATATCGTGGGGTCCGAAGAGTAACCGCCCGACGCCAATCTTGCCGCTACAACACCGTTCTCCGCCGCGCGGCCACAGTGGTACGGCTTCGTCATCGTTCCAAAATTAGCACGAAGGCCGGCACTTTCCGAACAGGTGATCCCGTAGCACATACGCAATTGATGTTCGTTCAATCCCATCAACTTCGCGGCGGCAGTCGCCGCTCCAATGGCGCCAATCGTTCCCGTGGAATGAAATCCTTTGATGTAATGATCCGGCCGAATCGCCTCCGCCACCTTACATTCCACTTCGAAACCCAGCGCAAAAGCAGTGAGCAACTCCTGCCCCGTTGCGCCCAGCGCCTCGGCAAGAGCCATAGCAGCGGGCATCACCGGACATGTGGGGTGAGTCAACAAGCCGTACACACGATCTGGATAGCTGCTCAACTGCGTATCGTCATAATCCATTGCATGGCCCGCGATGCCATTGGCCAAAGCGGCAAGATGGGCAGGCACCGTCATATCAGTCCCTACTACACGCGCCTCGGGTTCTCCTCCAATTTCCCTGAGGTAGTTTTGAATAATCTGCCCACTTTCTTCTGTGGAACCCGCAACCATCAAACCGATACCATCCACAAAACAGCGGCGCATGATTACCCTGACATCTTCAGGAATGTCTTCGTATTCCGTCTCCAAGACAAATTCGACGATGGCATCTGTGATGAGAGAATCCGAATCGCTCATAACCTCACCTTTCTAAAATACTTGGCAATTGATCAATTCTTTTGTCGCTCCACCCCTTCGGACGCAGGATTCGGCGGTACCGTTATCAATTTCATCCGGGGTTTAGGACAAAAATATCCGGTTAATGTTGGAAAAATTAATGTATTCGAACAAATTCTATTTAACGCAAAAATCAACAGTCCTGACAAAAGCAAAGCGCCCAACAACCAAATCACTCCACGGGTCATGATGGATTCCCCGAAACCCCCAATTTCCTCACGTAAAACAAATACCGATAAAGGAGCCGTGTCGGATTCTGGTTCAAATAAATAAAAACGAGTCGTCTCGCTCGGCGACCCGCGATTCGAACCAATTGACAGGGAGATGATCTTCGCCCACAGCGTTGTCAATAACCTAACGTATAAACATCAATCACAAAACCTAACAAAAAGAGCACAACTCGGCAAGAATAAACCAGATTTTTTCTCTCTTTCTATTTTACTTATTATGATATAGCATGGAATAATAAGGCTTAGAAGGGGGTAGGAGAAATCATGTCCCGCATCACGCTTTTATTTGCAGGGAGTGAAATTATTGGTTTAGCATAGGAAATTATTTTTTGTGTAAGCTTGTGATTTTTTGCGCAAGCGAAATATCTACCAACTTCCCGATGATAATGAGAAGCGTATTTTATGACATTCCAAAAATGGAGTTTGAAATGATTTTAGATATTGAAGCCGGTGACATCCTTCCAGCAAAAGATGCCATCGCTTTAATGGACCAAACAGACCTCGGACCTTCCATTGATGTTCCCGAAATCCCCGAAAACGCACACCCTGAGAACATTACGGAAGAGGAAAGAGAATTCCTGCAAGGTGAGGTCCGACGACTCAAAAAAGAAAAAAACGCTCTCATCCTAGCGCATAACTATGTGCCCAAAGATATTCAAGATGTATCCGATGTCATCGGCGATTCATTGTTTTTGGCCCAACAAGGTGCCGCCTCGGACGCAGCTTACCTCGTCGAACCATCCGTATTGTTCATGAATCAAATTTTAGCCGCTCTCAAAAAACCCCATCAAACTGTTTTGGCCCCCAGCCTCAAGGCACTTTGCTCTTTGGCCGCTCATGCCGATGCCGACAAAATTCGAGAATGGAAAAAGGAACATCCAGACGGAATCGTCATCAGTTATGTAAACACATACCTTGAGGTAAAAGCCGAGAGCGATTACTGTTGCGCTTCCGCTAATGCGGGCAAGGTTACCCTCCACATCCTCGAAAACTCCAGACCCGAGCAACCTATATTGTTTTTGCCCGATGTATTCTTGGGCTTCTATGCAGCCAAACTCCTGGAGAGCAAAGGACATTCTTTGGACCGCCTCCATCTTATGATGGGCGCATGTCATGTGCATGAAAGGATTCGCCCGCATCACGTCCTGGAGCAGCAACAATTGCACCCCGAAGCCATCACCGTGGTTCACCCCGAGTGCGGATGCACCAGCGCCTGCATGCGTCAAGTGAACGATGGAATCGTGCCTGAGAATATGCTTCAGTTCCGATCAACTCAGGGTATGATCAAGCTGGTGGAGGAAGTCCCTCACCCCGAAGTCATCGTGGCTACCGAGGTCGGAAACCTCCACCCAATGTCCAAAGCGGTTCCGGACAAAATCTTAATTCCCGCTAGCCGCGAAGCACTTTGCGCCTACATGAAACAAAACACGTTACAAAACCTGTATGAATGCCTACGTGATCTAAAGCATGAAATTACCGTGGATCCGAAGCTGGCTCGGCGCGCGCGAATCCCCATCGAGCGTATGCTCGAAATCGTATAACACCAAATACCACTAGATATGGACATCCGTTCTAAAATTCGGGAATGGCTCCTAGAAGACTTTGCAGGTGCTCCTCTTCAGTACGACGCCGAAAAAGAACCCTTGTGCGTGGCCGAGTTGCGCTCGAAAAGCGATGCCATTCTCGCAGGTTCCCCTTTTTTCCTCCATATATTGGAGGAAACCCAAAACCTTTTGGCTCTCGGGAAAAGTATTCCACCTGAAGTCAACTGGCAAAAAGATGAAGGCTCCACGATTTCCAAAGTCGAACTATTGGCATATGTGTCAGGCCACATCCAAACCATTTTGAAGGCAGAGCGGACCGCGCTCAATCTTCTTTCACATATCTCTGAAATCGCCACGCATACGGCTCATACATTGGCTCGCTTCGGAGATTTTCCCGACACTCTCAAGGGCATTATCGATACCAGAAAGAACCGCCCAGGCTTGCGTTATTTTGAAAAATACGCAGTACGCGCAGGTGGTGGCCAAAATCACCGCCTCGGTTTTTTCGACGGTGAAATGATAAAGGATAACGACATTGTAGCTGCCGGCTCCATCACTGCCGCCATCGACAGACAATTCGGCAATCGCTATATGACGGAAACTCAAATTGAAGTACAAAACTTAACGCAGTTAGAAGAAGTAATCGAAGACGGACACGTGCACATGATTCTGCTCGATAATATGGACATCGAAACACTCCAAAAAGCCGTTTCCCGCACCCGAAAGGTTGGTATCGCCTCGAAAACACAAAAACCCTATGAACTCGAGGCCTCCGGTATCGGTGACGCCAGCATGAGGAGCATCGCAGAGACGGGGGTGGACTATATTTCCACCAGTTCGCTCGTTCGCTCCGCCCATCCACTTGACTTTCACATGAAAATCACAAAAGTAGATTTATGATTTTTCGAAGATTTGTTTTTAACTGATTTATGGTGAAATGCTGTTTCCCCGACTTTAATCACTTCCGAGGAACATTATGTCTCTAGAAGTCGATTCTAAAAACGTGGACTACTACAAAGCTTCTGACGGACGCATCATCGCCATCCACATCAAAGGAGATTTCAACGATTACGGCAAGTTTCCTCCTTATCTGGATACCGATGAAGCGAAAGAACACATCCGCACCGCATACTCTGGCCAGGACATCGAAGCGGAACGTAATACCAAGGCCCACATGACGAATGATGACGTGCCCCTTCAAATCATCGTTTTAAACAGACCCAAAGGCGCCATTACCAAAGCGCATTATCACGTGGTGGAAGAGAGGACCACGAATACCACACGGCATCAGATTCTCTTGTGCCAACGCGGGATGGTCCGAGTCGGCGTATTTACAAAGGAAGGGGAGAATCTAGGCGATGCGATTTTGCATCGAGATGATCTCATACTGATGTATGAAGGACACGAAGTTGAATTCTTGGAAGATGACTCAAAAGTCATCGAAATCAAGGAAGGTCCTTTCCCGGAAACAGACGAGCGGGACAAAGTCGATTTGAAATAAACATGAAATAAACAGATATGGACACCATCCAATTAGCCAACCCGGAGAGACGCCATGAAATTTTGCACCTTTGAAGTGCGAACACCTGTTGGCCCATTCGAGCGTTTGGGCGCCGTTGTATCCGAAGGCGATGACCCCCGATACATCGACCTCAATTTCGCAGCAGCGGCGGAATTCAAACAGCGTGGCTCCTCACGTCCCCAAGCCATGGCGGACGCCCTCATTCCATCCGACATGCTGGCCATTGCGGCATCGGGCAAAGGCGGCATCGAAGCCGCTGAAGAAGCATTCGAATACGCTCTTGAACATGAAGACGCTACCGGCCCTCGCGGGGAGCAAATTATATATGCGCCAAGCGAAGCCCGGCTCCTTGCACCGATAAAACAACCTCCGCTCATTCGTGGCTTTGCCGGATTCGAGCGCCATCTCAAAAAAACATTTGAAGTGATGGGCCTAGAAATCCCGCAAACCTGGTACGAGCGTCCACTTGCCTTCAAGGCGAGTTGTGCCCACATGGCCGGGCCTGAAGAGGAAGTCCCCTGGCCCAGCTTCACCGATAAAATGGATTTTGAACTCGAATTCTGCTGTGTGGTCGGCATGCCGGGGCGGGATATTTCAGAAGAAGACGCACATGAGCACATCTTCGGTTATGCGATATTAAACGACTGGAGCGCCCGAGACGCACAGGGAGGCGAAATGGCAATGGGAACCGGACCATACAAGAGCAAGGACTGGTGCTGGAGTTTGGGTCCCTGGATAGCCACACCCGATGAGGTCGGTGATCCAAAAAATATTCCCATGGCCGCAAGGATCAATGGAGAAACATGGGTGGAAACCACGCCCGGAGAGATGTATTGGACTTTCGCGCAAATAATCGCCTACACCGCCAGGGATGAGAATCTCCTCACGGGAGATCTAATGGGGTCAGGCACTGTTCCCGGGGGGTGCGGCATGGAAATAGACCGATGGATCCAACCAGGGGATATCGTGGAAATTGATATGGGCCCACTGGGAATTATGAGAAACAAAATTGGCCAAAAACCAGAGCCCAAACCTTACACATACAAATAATTTTACAATTCTTTTTCCTGATCGTCTTTTTGTGGACTCATGAGATGAACGACTCTTTGCGGGAAGGGTATCTCGATGTCCTCCTCCCGAAGCCGACGCTCAATCTCAAATCTTAAATCACTCGCGACCCCCAATCGGCCCATCACATTCGGAGTAAAACACCGCAACTCGAAATCCAAGCTGCTCGCGCCAAAATCTCGAAACACAATGGTGGGTGCGGGCAGTTGGCCTACCTGTATATTATTCTCGGCAACATCTAGCAGAATTTCTCGAACTTTCCCCACATCAGAACCATACGCCACACCAACCCCTACTTCCACGCGACCATACTGATCCCGATGCGTCAGATTGGTAACCGATGTCGAAATAATCTCCGCGTTCGGGATGATCACTGAAGCGCGCTGCCAAGTTTCAAGCTCCGTCGCTCGAAACTGTATTCTTTTCACAATTCCCTCATCGTTCCCCACGCGAACCCAATCCCCAACTTTGATAGGCCTTTCAACCAAGAGTATCAACCCGGAAACAAAGTTATTCACCACATTTTGCAATCCAAAACCGATCCCCACCGAGAGGGCGCTGGCAACAAGAGCAAGGTTCGAGAGATCGATTCCCGTCACCGAAATACTCAATAAAGCCGCAACGATTACACCTGCATAACCGAACCCCGCGTTTAGAGAGTGGCTTATACCGGAAGGCAGATTCGTCCGTTCAAGCAGCCTCACAGACAATTGCCTTTGCAAAAACCTTGCTACCACCATCGCGAGAAAAAATACGGTAATGGCCAGAAAAATATCGAGGATAGAGATGCGAACATTACCCACCTGGAATCCGGACAACACCTGAAAGGTCCAGCGAATTAGATCATCCGGTGGCACTCCCCAGACGGGCACTATGACGAGGAGGCCGAAAATAAACACGACCGGATCGACGACGACTCGCTCCCAGGAATGAAGCGTCTCGCTCACACGGGGAGGAACATGCAGCTTCTCTTTCATGAATTGAGAGCCAGTCGACCGGGACGCCAGTTCGTGTATCAATTCACGCACTAAAGCCATTATCGACAACAGAAGGCCCGTCAAAATTAGATTGGTGAGAAGCCACTTGCCTAAAACTCCATATCCGACAAACAACGCTGCAATACCGATTACCGCAAGCACTCTCGCGGTGCGGCGCAGCAATCTCCACGCCTGTCCCCCTTGCGGGATTGCACCTTCTTGGGCTGGTTCGGCTTGCCAGAGTTTCCCCCGTCCGAGCTTGACGAAAAAACAACCCTCCAAGACGCCGAACACCACGCTGTAAATCGCCATCGCCTCGGCGGACCTCGCCCCTTCGCTCTCGATGTTCGAGAAAAACATGTCGACTGAAAAAACAGCCGCCAGCATGAAAATCAAACGATAAGCGCTTTGCGCATTTTCTGAAGATTGTCCCGTGAACCGCCAAGCCGGTTGATCGGGGGAGAGAAAAGACTTCACAAACGCAACAACCAAACATAAGAATAAAATGGACAAAAGAAAAGACGTGAGTGCTTCTCCAAACAGACCACTCACCAAAGCACCCGGTCGGGTCACCCATAAATAAAGGGCCGCAAAAACCGCCCCCGGCAAAATGCTATTACCAACGCCTTCTACAATGGCGGAGCCAAAACGATACGCATATGAGGGCTCCAACATCCCAGGGTCACGTCTGAAGAAAGTCAAAACACTGCGCCTAATTCCCCATCCCAAAAATGCGCCGAGAATCAAAACCACGACTCCCGGCAGCAAGACGGTTTGAACACCAACGCCGGGGGGGAGTTTCGCGAGCCAATCAAAGGGAGAACGGAGAATGCGCCGAACTTCGGCCGCTATTTCCGGAACGCCTTTTATGAGCACGTCTGGCGAGATGGGTATCGGCGTACGGCGGTATACCTCTCCCAAAAGCCGCTCGAACCTCTTCCGGTAGAAGGATTCTTCCAACTCCGTAGCACGAACAATGGCCAAGTCTGCCTCAGCGATATGCGCACGCGCAGCCGTGATTTGACGATAGTACTGCTCTCTTTTATCGACAATTCCTTTTGCCTCCGGCGGATCGCCCTTTACCGGGGGAGGGCCGATGGCCTGGAGCAGTTTTTCAGATAGTTGAAGGTCTTGTTGGAATTTTACTTTGGCGTTACCCGCTCGTGAACGGACTTGACGCACCAAGGACAAATATCCCTGAGCAAGGGCTGGGGCTTTTTTGTCACCTTGAAGATAAAGGGTTGCCTCTCGCAAAACGATTGCCCAATCTTTTGTTTCTGTCGTTTCGCTTGAAGCAATATCCGCCGCATATGCTACAGAGGAGAAAAAAAGCGAAATCGCCAAAACGAAATAAAGACAACCTATTTTGCGGCTCATGAGTCTCTCGCCTTCAGCATGTTTTTCGCCAGCCAGTTTTAAGGTGAATAATAAACCCATATCGAGCGGTCTCATTATATATACTACTGATGTCCAGCCCCATGCGAGAGTGAGTCGCCGCGGTCGCTAAAGGTAGCGACACCCAAAACGCCAGGGAGCGACCCATGTAAAAACCCTCTCTAGTTGTCATTAAAGTCTTGTTTCCGCATGTGAGCCTATTCCTCTTTTGCGGCACCAAACTAAAAACCAAACCAAAAGGCACACACATCCCATAAAATGGCTTATCGTCATCGCGCCCCATACACCAGCGGCTTCGAACCCCAACGGCAAAGCGGCAAGATATGCGAGTGGTACCTGAAAACCCCATCGGATAAAGGCTTCCACAACCATAGGCGGCTTTGTGTTAGCCGCCCCTTGAAAAGCACCCGCCAACATTCGCCGGATAGCTTCAAACAAAGTGCCGATGGTGAGTATACGGACACAAGTGACGCCAACATCGATTCCTTCGTTTTTCATGCCGAAGAGCAAGACAATCTCCCTTGCAGAAAAATACAAAAGAAACGTCACGCCACACATTATGACAAACAAACCAGCCATAGAGAGATAGACGCTTTTTAGCGCCCGATCCGGCCGGTTAGCACCTATGTTTTGACCCACCATCGTCCGGACAGCAGACTGAATCCCAAAACCGGGCAATCGCGAAAATGTCCCAAGCCGATTTCCAATCGACCATGCGGCTAACACCAACGGCCCAAACAACGCCAAAATCTTCAGCAAGATGAGAAGGGCTCCGCGCTCAAGCAAGTTTTGCGCCGCCGCAGGCCAGCCCAAATAAATAATGCGGCGCATGGTTTCCGCATGAGGTTTGAGATGAATCAGTCTTATATGGAGATGAGAACGCCCTGATGTCAAAATCCATAGGACGATAAAAATTCCCATGATACGACCTAATCCAATTCCAAAGGCAGAACCCGGAAGCCCCAATCCCGTGAACGGCCCCAGGCCAAAAATAAGGAGAGGAATGAACGTGATGGACATGAGCGTTGAAACTCCGAGGCCAATCAAGGACTTCCCTGGTTCGCCGGCCGCTTTCAACTGATGTGAGACCGTAAAAATGCCATCTACAAACGCTATTGTGAGAAACGATGCCTGTAAATACCCAACACCAACTCGCATCACATTAGCGTCAGTAGTTAAAAGACCAAGCAAATGCGATGACAACATATATCCTAGAATGCTGATGGCGACGTAATAGATGCCCGCAAGCAAAAAGGCCTGCCCAGCCACATGGCTTGCGTGTTCAGGCTCTTTTGCTCCGATCCTCTGAGCCACCAAAGCGCTGCTCGCAATTCTGATGCCGAAGCCAACTGCACGAAAAAAGAAGATGATCATAAAGCTCAAAGACACCGCAGCCAGATATTCTGACCCCAAACGCCCCACCCAAAAGATTTCGACCAGCGTGTCGGCGTTCCAGGCTATCGGTTCCAGACATGAGGGAACGGCCAGGCGAAATAGCCCAAAGCCGATGGAGCCCTTTGTATAGTCATAGCGCTTCACGGATGCCATAAGGAATGGAACTCAAGCTTTAATAGTGCTCATGGCTTGCCCTTTGGGGGCTAAATTTCCTACTCGCCGCCGCCAGCCAATCGCAAACCATAAGAACAACGCTAAACCACCGATGAGTTGACTCGCCGCCACCGCCCACCAAATTCCCAACTCGCGGAATCCCATCCAAACCGCCAAAATATAGGCACCTGGCAATTGCACCACCCAGCGAACGATTGCTTCAACGATCATCGGAGGCCTAGTAGATGATGCCCCTTCAAATATTCCCGCTATTACACGTCTTGTGGCTTCAAATCCAAGGCCTACGCATAAGATTTGCAAACAAATAACTGCGTGGGGCAAGGCAACGCCTTTCGCACCGAAAAAAGTAACGATTTCTTTGCTCCAAACACTAATACCCATGATGACAACAACCATGATAGAAACAACCGCCCCCACCGTCACCCAAGCGCTGCGCAGGGCGCGCTCGGGCTTTCTCGCACCGATGTTTTGGCCCACCATTGTCCGAACTGCGCCTTGAAGAGAAAACCCCGGCATTCTTCCCATGTTGCTGACACGACTACCGAGACCCCACGCCGCAAGGGCCAGCGCGCCAAAGGGAGCTAACATCCAGACCAATACCAAATTGGCGCCTCTCTCAAAAAACATTTGTCCCCAAGCGGGCCACCCTAATTCTAATATGCGCTTCATCTCCAACGAGCGCGGAACAAGATGACGCCATTTTAAGTGTATTCTGGCATTCGCCTTGAAGAGAATGATTAACATCACGACGCACCCTGCCAGCCTGCCTACCCCTAAACCGAGATTCGCGCCGGCCAGGTGTAACGGGGGAATCAGTCCGAAGCCAAAGATAAATGCGGGCATCGCGATGAATGTAACGCCTGAATTCATAATCATCGCGAAAAGCGAATACTTTGGTTCACCGGCGCCTCGGAATATATTTGCAAGGGTGAAGATACCGTCAATAAACAAAAGCATGAGAAACCCGGCTCGGAGATAAATCGTCGCCATATACAAAAGCCTCGGATTAGACGTCATCCATCCTATTAAATAAGGCGAGAAAATATATCCTGCGCCGCATAAGGGAATGAAAAAGAACGTTTGAAGCAAAATACACTGGCCAGCAACAAGAGCGGCTCCCTCTTCGTCATTTGCGCCAATCCTTTGCGCAACCAGCGCTTGGCCAGCTACGCGAATTCCCATGCCCACCGCTCTCACCATCATGGGGATCATGAATCCTAGCGACATCGCTCCGAGCGCATCTGCTCCCAATCGACCTACCCAGTAAATTTCAACGATGGTATCGACGTTCCAAGATATCAGTTCCGAGAAAATCGGCAGGGACAGAACCACCAAACCTCGCCCGATGGGGCCTTTGGTGTAATCATATCTTTTTTTTCCGTTCGCGAGCGAGCCATGCGTAAATCTTATCCTAATCAAAATAAAATGGGTGCCGCGTTTATAGATTGGGCAGATTTCTCCAGAGGGCTGGAAAGTTTTCACTCCACAAGATAGGTTGACCCCCAAGCGATGGATCCACGCTCAATGCAAGGGGAATATTTGGTGCTTCCATGATTAAATTCATAGAAAAAACCCTTCAAGATGCGGGCAAACTGGCTTTGTCGTTCACAAACAATGCAAAAGGCGTTCAAAAACCAGACAGGAGCCTGGTGAGCGAGGCTGACTTAGAAGTAGAAAAATTCATTCTATCCTGTCTAAAGATATCGTTCCCAAACGACAACGTAATCGGAGAAGAACTCGGAGGCGGAGAAACACAATCCCAAAAGCACCCGCGTCTTTGGGCGGTTGACCCCATTGATGGAACAAACCCATTTCTGCATGGCCTTCCTACCTGGGGCGTATCCATCGGTGTCATGGAAAACGGAAAGCCCATCGGCGGAGGATTCTACATGCCCATCGTGGATGAAATGTTTCTTGCCCTCGAAGGGGAAGGGGCCACCAGAAACGGGAAAATACTTCCAAACTTGATGGACATGGAAATAACCAACCAAACCGTGATGCTCGGCCCTTCGTCTCGAAAACGTTTTTACAAGCTGGATTTCCCAGGAAAATCCGGCGCCTATGGAAGTGCTTCCGCACATGTGACTTATGCAGCTACCGGAGGCGTCATTGCCGCATTGGTCGATAGGCCCCAAATCTGGGATATCTTAGGCCCCCTCGCCATATTACAGGAAGTGGGAGGAGGCGCATATCATCCCGATGGCCGCACTCTTAATCTGCAAAAACTCGCGAATGGCGAAAAAGCTGAAGGGCCCGTCTTTTTTGGCTTAAAAGAAAATACGGAAAAAATATTCCCTTATATTGAAGTGTACCCCAGACCCAATTGCTAGTTTTCAGCCCTGAAACCCTGTTCCGAAAACACTTTGCATCAAATCCCCTTCATAAAAACGCGCCAGGCGATAATCCCTTATGTCTGGCTCCTCGCAACTTCCCGTCATAATCAACTCTGCCATCATCTCACTCACGACCGGCGCCAATTTAAAGCCATGGCCGCTCATGCCCGTGCATATGTAGTAACCTGACATTTCGGGATGACGATCCAGAATGGGCATCCAATCAGGCGTAATGCAGTACAAACAGCCCCAGCCCCGGAAAAGTTTCGCATTTTCAAAATCCGGCCAACGCTTTTGCATCCTCTCCAGAACATCAAGCACAAAATCCATGTCTTCCTTTTTATTGAAATTATCCGGATCGACATAATCAGGCTCTATGTTGTCACGACCAATGAGGAGCAAATCTCGCCCTTCCGGGCGATAATATAGGCGCGTTGGTCCATCATAGACGACGATATCCACACTCTCACCATTTCTTCCCGCGGCATCAAAAACCGTGTCTTGCTCTCTGATAGCCTCCGCCGGAAATCGGTGCCCGCTCAGAGCAGCTACCTTATTCACCCAAGCACCCGAAGCATTCACAACGACAGGGCTTTCAATAAAATCCCGTGAAGTCTCCACTCGGGCCTGCCGAGGGCCATCGAAGTCCATCCCGATTACGGGGCAATTTTGTCGAATCTGTGCACCATGTTTCTTAGCGCCTTCCGCGAACCCGGAAGTAACTCCATGGGGATCCGCATACCCGCTCCTGGGCTCGTAAGCCGCGCCTACGACATCATCCAGCTTGGCCCATGGGGCGTACGAGAAATCTCTTCATTTTCTATCCAGTGAGTCTCTACCCCAAGGGATTGCGCAAGTTCCACATTCTTTCTCACGCCATCACGAAGAAAAACATTAGCCAGCACCAAATATCCGGTTTGCATGAAACCTGCCTGTCCACCCTCTGAATACTCTTCAAATTCCTCAAACGCCAACAGAGACCGCCAGGCCATCTGAATGGTGCTTTTATTGGAATAGTGCATGCGAATAAGGGCCGAGGATCCGCCCGTGGAGCCTGACGCGATGCCATCACGCTCACATAGGATAATTTTTCCAAATCCTCGTTTCGCCAACTGATAGGCGATGGAGCATCCCATCACACCACCACCGATTACGACGGCATCCGCTGTTTCTTTCGCCACAACTGTTCCTTTCTAGGAATCCACCCAAATAGGACTCGACCAAGCGATTTCCCCATCATCTTGCACTAAACGGACATAATAATAATCCGACTCCCGCTCCCTGCCGCTCGAATCGATCCACTCAAAAGAGACCGATTCCCGTCCCGGTTCAGCCACATGAATTTCTCTCGCATTTTTAATGATGACGACTTTATTAACCGGGGAACAAGCTTCTGCCTGAACCTTGAGATTTCTCTTGGCAGAATCATCCAACTTAACTTCGGAACCCATTGGCGTATCGTTCAAGAAAAATTCAAGAATAATGCGCGCCCCCGTCGTGGCGTAGCAACGCCGCTCCCAAAGGGCCTTGAATATCCCTTCGCGATCAAAGGTCTCCGCCCATACACAGGTCAACCCACCTCTCCAGGCATTCTTGAGGCGCAAGCGATTCGAAAATCCAGGCTGAGAGGTATGCGTATCCGAGCCGGCGACAATGCCCAAGCGGTATCCTTTCTCCAGCGCATCCTGCACGCCTTGCCCCTCATAGCGCGCCGGGTTGACCAAAAGCCTTTCACAGCCATTGGCTTCGGAGTTGCCCCAACAAGAATATATTTCGACGAGGCGTTGAAACCTCGGGTCGTGCCAACGCCAGCGGGTGCCAATCACAGCGCTCACCGAATGATGGGGAATCGTGAGCGCTCGGCCCTCGAATCTTTCGAGTTGTTTCCAGAGTTTTTCCGGGTGATCGGAGTCCGGGTTGCGGGAATCCAGTTTCGGGATATCTTGATCATCCAAGAAATAGACGTTTTTGTTCCCATCTTGCTCAAGCATGCCAAACCATTCATACGCGGGAAGCGCCACGTATCTCCCCGCCTCTGAAAACCGATTCGCCACCTCAGTAACTTCTTTCCATTGCACCTCATCCATTCGCATGGCCAAAGAGGTGCAGGCGGCGAAATCCACGCCTGCGCAATCTCGCGCATAGGCGTGGACGTACTCCACGATTTCACGCGCCGTAGATGGTCTCGAATACTCCCCCACGCACAACCCGCTCATACAATGCGGGTCTCCATAAAGAAGTGCGCGTTCTGGGGCTTCATCCAACACCTGGATCGGTGGTGTATGAGCGGCCGGCAATCCATCCGCCAAAACCTTTAGCCGATGAACGCCCTTCGCATGTAGCGCCACGTTTTCGCAAACATAAACTCCAGGCGATTCCTGACGAAAAGAAATAGTTTTATTGTCTGGTAATTGAAGCTGCGGAATGGATGACGCTGTTGTCGCCACATTGTGGAAACAATCTCGCACCACAGCCCGGACGGAAAAGCTCTGTCCCGCGACTACTTGTGCTGGCGCCGTCACCCAAAGAAAGGATGCCTCCTCGGGCACCACATCAAATCTCGGCGGATTTGGAAGAAGCTCCCAATCACCCTCACCGCTGGAGTCTATGGATAAGGTAAACTCCACGGGCATAGCCAAGAATTGCGCTTGTACGCCGGGGATACCGGATGGTGTCCAGCCATATACGATTTCAATGGAATCACTCTTGATCAAAGAAGAATCCTGAATCTTCAAATCCAGGCTGGCCGGCAGAAAAGTATAGCCGAGCACGGGCTCAATCAATGAAGGAACCAAAGAGACATTCTCGTTCGAACATCGGAACTTGCAATATCCCGGCTCCGTCATATCTTCAAATTGGGGTGTAGTGAACCCGTTGGGCGGTGTGAAGCGAAGACCCCCTCCGCGGCTCATTCCACGCGCGCCAACTTTATAGGTAATACGCCACTTACCCATTCTGCCTACTATGATCGGGTCTTCAGGCTCTATCTGCGCCTGACCAATATCTTCACCATAAAAATACTCTCGCAGTGCACCAATCCCCCGCCGAAGGGTTTTCATGAACAACCTCCCAATTCGGGTCGATTAGAGATTTGGAAAATTCAAAAACCACGAAAGTGAAAACAACATCAGGGAATGAACGCATTCATTCCCATGTGAGCATCGCAGCATACCCATCTCTTGGAACGGTCCTGTGAATCGGCAAACCCTGGAATCGCTTGAACTCCTGGATGGTGATTAGGTGCACATAGGATTCCCACAATATGTGGCGAAAAGTGCACTCAAGCGTTTGGTAATACAAATAAGGATCGTTCTCGTCTTCGCGAAAACCCCTCTCATGAGCAGGAAGAACGAGATTTTGAAAATAATCTATCACTCGCTCACCGTTCGCCCATGTCCTGTCCGGAGAATACCTCCTGGGCAATTCCTTGTTTCTTAGTGTGGCAAGCGTTTCTTTCGATAAAACCTCTCGACACAAAGCATAGGCATCATCAAGCGCAGCCATAACATCGGACATGCTAGGAAATCGAGCGGGATCCAACATCCTGTCCGCCCCACCTGTATCCACTAAAGATTTATCCCGCGGCAAAGAGTCCGGATACAAAACAGGCGGCCAAAATTCCAGGAAAAAAAGATAGGGGATCCATGCTGTATGGCTGATTTGCTCTTTGATGGACCAAGCTCCCCAACTTTTCTCGGGTAACACCAAATCACATAACTCCTGCGAGAGCCCGTTCGTTTCTTCTCGAAACAAATCCGCCAAATTTCTATATTCTCGAAAAACTTCCAGCCCCAAAGTAGATAGGTCTTCTGGCATGTCGTTTCCTTGAATCATCAAACGTCGTCCATTTTCATCGGCAAGTGCTCTGCATACACCGCCGCCGCTTGTTGTGGAGATACGTTCTTGTTCATGTTCTCTAAAGTTTGTTCCGCTAAAGGCGTTGTCGCGAGGTGGGAATAGATGGCGGCTGCCCCTTGATGAAACTTCGGGGTGACACCGGCTGTCTCAAAAGTCTGCGCAATTTGTTTCATCTCATCGATATACCGCCACGCCACGACGGGAAGGCGGGGGGCACTTGAGTTCATTTGTTGATAATATGCCTTTTGGCTTGTTTGGAACTCATGACTCACTTCCTGCGTGAGGCCAAGCGCTTCGGCCAGAGTAATGACCGCGGTTTGAAGAGCATGGGTTCCCTTAGTGAGGGCGGCGTAACACATCTTGATTCCAGAAGCTCGGCCAACCTCTGGCCCAAGCAAGCGGACCACGATCCCTTTTCCATCCAATTCGGATAGCAGCTCCGCCCGATCACCGCTAAAGTAAAACCTGGTCGAGTTTCCCCCCTCACGCGGAGGGGGGCCCAAAATCCCTCCATCGATAAAATCCGCCCCGGCATTAGAAATTCTCTTAGCCATAGCTTTTGCTGTTTCCGGCGACACGGCATTACAGTCGGCATATGGCGGATAAAAACCGGAGACCGTCATAGATTCCGCCACTTCACCCGCCACCCGAGCGGCCAAACCAGGAGGCACAATGGATAAAACGAGATCCGCGCGCTCCAACATTTCAGCCATTGTCGGGCAATCTTTAATACCCCCTTCAGCCGCCAAGCGCTTCGTCCGCTCGCTTCTATTCGCGAGACAAGTCACCACTTCCATCCCATGCAAACCCAGCATTTGACCCACCGCATGCCCCATATCTCCCGGGCTGATAATGGCAACAGTTTCAAGAGTCATAGCCACCTCTCCTGGTTGAACCTTAGAAATAAACCATATGTGTTCAGTCTAGCAGAAAGAATGCTCAATTAAGAAAAGGCACTGGCATTTGTAGCTTTTTGCCTAAAAATGGTCCGGTTTATTGAAAAAAGCTATTCTTTCCACGTACATCTTTTGCCTTGTGAAGAATAGACCACCGCACCCACAGGCTCGCTGGTTTTTAAGTCTCTAGCCATACGCAGAAGTTTCACCAGTAAAATTGCGTTTTTTGCTCCCGCATTTTCAAGCATTTCGCCACCTAGACGACAGACTAACTCTGCCCTTTGTCTTCTTTTTTTTGCACTCACCTCTGCCCATGGCAACAGAATGTCAATAGACAACCTCTCACGGTCTATCTCGGATACGCTAACATCCGCACGGCTGGTGTGCTTTGAAGCATCCAAATAATTCTTGAGAATACGGCCGATATTCTTTGTGATGTCTTCCGGAGGCATTCCTCTCAATTTTTTTGCTTCTGCCATCAAAGATACTTTAACGCCTGTTTTGTAAAGAAATAGTGGTTGCGAGAAGAATAAAAGCGCACCCGCCGCGGATGCAAAAGCGATGAACACAAACCAAAAAAGGAAATTCACTCGAGATGGGTTCGGGATTCTCATCAAGAAACTGGATACGCGGAGGCATAACCGCCCACCGGTGCGTCGGGATAAACGGACGGTAAACCCAAGGCTTCACGATGAAGCCTGATCGAGCGCAAGTGAATCAAATCATCCCAAAGCACATGGCGCAAAGTCGCTGAAGGTGTCATTCGAAATCCATGTGCGTGGTCAGAATCAATCGTTAATCCATCTGGATGGCATTCCCTGCAGCGATTCCACAAATCAACCGAACGTTCCTCACTCACACCCACGACAGATGATTCCGTAAATACGAACAACAACGATTTATTCGCTAAATTCTCTTCCACCCTCTTTTCAATTTGAGCCGCCGCTGCTTCGCATGCCTCGGAAAACCGCAAATGTAACCACTCGATATCCCCGTATCTTTCCGAGGAAAAACGACGATCATCATCCCGCGTATTGATAAACGTGCCGAACTGACTCATATCTACAGCCGGCCAGGCTAGGCGAGTGGCACCGTAGAGAACCATGAACCACCTCGTCGTGATGTAGGCCATGTGGCTAAGCTGCCTCCTTGGAGACCAACGCGCCCATTCTTGCGTACCTGTTCTTTCCAATTGCGACTCGGATAAATCCGCGAGTTCTCCTTTCGTCCATGTTGGGATTAGCCGATAGACATGGGCAATTTCACTTGGCGTAATCGGATACAACGATTCGCTCATGCTCTAACGCCCACATCCAAAATTTCACAAAACCTCTCCTTATCCTCCAAAGTGGCAAAAAGAAAATCCGGAGAGGCGTTCGCCAACTCATAAAGAGAATCACCGCCGGTAGCCACAGCCATCGTCTTCGCTCCACATGCGCGACCCGCCGTTACATCGCGCCATGTATCGCCTATCACCCAACGAACTATAGATTTATGTGGGATTTTTTTTTGAATGATCTCCTCACCTCGCTGAAATCCTGCTTCCAGCAATTCCGCCCTGTCTCCAGAGTCAGATCCGAACCCTCCGAACGAAAAAAATTTATTCAGCCCACCGTGAGAGAGTTTAATTCGCGCACCTTGCTCAATATTTCCCGTCCCCAGCCCCATCAATACGTCTTTTCGATTCTTCAGATACGAAAGCAAATAGGGGATTCCCGGCATGAGATGAAAGTTTGTTGAATTCATTACCGTACTGGGTAGGATTTCAAGATAGTTCTCCAAAAGAACTTTCATCTCAGACTCGCTCCCGCAACGTCCAAGGTGAGAATGAAACATTTCCTGTACGATGAGTTCATCCGTCTTGCCGTGCGGCTCAACATGACGCATCGCGTTGGGTATCCTGTATATGTGCTCAAAAGCGATATTCAACGCTCTTGCCCCTGCGCCTCCGCTTAGAAGCAGCGTTCCATCTACATCGAACAGGATCAGGTGAATTGAATTCAATTGTTTTTTCCAATGCACGTTCTTGGACATACTTAGAGTACGAGGCGATTCCCCTCCATGATACAACAGGGTGTTGAATTGATTCCAGAATCATTCCTCGAGCACACTGGCGAAACACATGAATTCAGTTAAAATCACCCAGTAAAACATACAGACAAAGGAGATGAGAATTGCCTGAAGAAAAAATCGCCGTCGTAACGGGCGGCAACAAAGGCATCGGTTTTGGAATTTGCCGAGCACTTGCAAAGCAGGGAATACGAACGATCCTGACAGCGCGAGATACGTCCAGAGGTGCAAGCGCCAAAGAGCAACTGCACAAAGAGGGACTGGAAACCATATTCCACCCATTGGATGTTGCCGATCGCGATAGTATTGATTCTTTAGCCGGTTTTTTGACTCAAGAATTCGGTCGCCTGGATATTTTAATCAACAACGCAGCCATTAGAAAAGATGCAGGAATGATGGGGATGGACGTTCCCATCGAAATCGTCCGCGAAATGATGGAGACCAACCTCTATGGCCCTCTTATGATGTGCCAAAACTTGGCTCCTCTTCTCAAGAAAAGTTCAGCCGGTAGAATCGTGAACGTCTCAAGCGGTATGGGCTCTCTCACTAACATGGGAGGAGGGTCTCCCGCATACAGAATCACCAAAACCGCGCTAAATGCGATGACGAAAGTTCTCGCGAGTGAATTTCGGGGAACCGGAGTGTTAGTTAATTGTTGCCATCCCGGATGGGTGAGAACCGACATGGGTGGTCGGGGCGCCTCAAAGTCAATTGATGAAGGAGCCGACACTCCTGTATGGCTCGCTTTATTACCGAAGGATGGCCCTACAGGAGGGTATTTTCAGGACAGAAATCTCATACCATGGTAGAGGATGTGCTCGTTTTCATATGGGAGTGAATGTTCTTGGGGGAGGCGTTTGTTGATTACTTCTCAGAAAAAATTACTCCGCGGCGTCAAGCATACCTTCGTCGGTTTTTTTATGCTTCAAGCAGAGTTTTTCGCATAATTCCACCCTGTATTAAACGATTTCACTTCGCCGGTTAATTCTTCGTACTTAAAACGCGCTATCTTGGCGAGATTACCACCATAGACATGGACACCCACCACGGGTTCAGACGAAGCACAACTCACTCGGTGCACGTCATTGTCCTTTGTGCAGCAGACAAAGACATTTCCGGGCCCGGCCAAGCGTTTGCCTTGGGGTGTAAGATTTACACGGGCCCCGTTTTCCCGGGGACCTTCACGCAAAAAACTCTCTTCGTTCTCCATTCCACGGTAAATGCCTATCACTCCCCAGGTACCATGATCGTGAATCGGAGTCGTCTGTCCTACATCCCATATGCCGGCACCTATGGAGAAACTCTCATCCGGCTCGATATGAATCTGGTTGAGCGTAAATCCTTCTTGTTTCACCAAGAGTTGATCATCACTCAACAAGTCCGGGTCACTGAGAATCGGCTCGAGGCTCGCCGCTACGCGGGCGGTTATTTCTTCTTCGGATCCACCTGTTTTTACAATTTGACGTACATGATCGACAAAATCATTCATCTGTTTTGACATTTTCATTCTCCGATATTTCCTGGATGCCACCAAGCGAAATCCGCGTGCCCTAATTTTTATGATTCATCTCATGGACTAAGAGTGCCGCCTTGAGCGACACGCTGCTAGCGAATCCACCGAGTTCACCTGAACTCGCGATGACCCGATGTCAGGGTATTACAAGGGGAACGGGATTTCTATGCAGCGCCTGTCCGACGGCGCGTGAAGCTTTCAGGTTACCGATCTGCTTCGCCACCCAGCCGTAGGAACGTGTTTCTCCATAAGGAATTTTTTCTGTCTCCCTGAGTACCTTTTCCATAAAAGGCGTGAGAGAGGAGAGGTCTGTCTTCAACTTGAAACTTTTTCGCGTACCCCTCAGATAATCTTCTATCTCTTTTGAAGCTTGACGACTCAACGGTGTTGATTGCTCTCTCGCATGACTCGCCACGAGAGGTTTTTCCACGCCATTCAACATTCTTATTTCCGCAATACCCTCTTCCGATACAAACACGGAGAATTCCGTACGCACTTTCTGGAGCCACTCGGCAACATGATTTTCTAACGATTCCCCGTCTTGCTGGAACAATTCACCCTGCCGCCATTTATCCACCTGGCGCGTCATATCAAATTCTCCTTTTCATGCCGCTAAAACGCCGTTGCTACTCCTTTCACATAGGCTTGTCCGGTTCTTAACCGCAAGATTTGATTCGTGCCGTCTGAATGCAAGAACGTACTGGCATCGCGGAGGTATTTCTCCATGGGAGCATCGTGCATGATGCCTGCGCCGCCGAATACCTCCATGCCCAGGCGCGCGCAATCAAAGGCGACTTCCGATGCGAAAATTTTGCATTTCCATCCTTGCGTGAAATCATAGGGTTTTTGATGATCCACCGCCCAGGCGGTGCGCCAGATGTACGTGCGCGCAATGTCCAGATTCATCGCCATATCGGCGAGCATGGTTTCTATCGCCTGGTGTTGGCCGATGGGCTTGCCGCCCTGGACACGTTCGCGGCTGTAAACGAGCGCTTTCTCGAACGCGGCGCGTCCGACACCCAGGACCGTGGCGGCTGCTTCCGGTTTTCCCATCGCCAAGAGATTACCCCTGATTTCGAACATGTTCCCCTCACCCAAAATTATGTGGTTCTCGGGGATCTCGACGTCTTCATAGAAGATTTCTGAATTCATCGAAAGACGTTGGCCAATCTTTTCATGCACTTTGCCTATCGATATGCCAGGCGTCTTTCTTGGAACCAGAAAGCCGGTTAAGCCTTCTCTCAAATTTTTACTGAGGTCGGTTCTCGCCGCCAAAACATACAACGACGCCACAGGGCCATTACTGACATAGCGCTTTTTCCCATTGATGATCCATCTGCCAGCTTCTTTCTGCGCATGCGTATAAAGCGCGATCGAGGGATCATCGTAATATCCCTGATGGTCGGTTCCCGCTCCTTCTTCCGTCATGGAAATCGCGACCAGGAATCTTGGTTCTTCACACAATCGTTTTATCCAGGGGTCTCTGAGTTCAGGCTCTACTTTTTCCAGGATATGTGACAGCTTCCAGGTCTGGTCCAGGTTCACCGCAAAACCCAGATCACCCACGGCGAGCTCCTCTCCCGCTAGACAGCACGAAAGCACATCGCCACCCATACCGCCATTTTCTTTGGGATAAGGTAGTTGCCTTAAGCCCAAAACGCTTGCCTTTTCTGTCAGATCCCACGGCATTCGCTCTTCCCAGTTCTGAATCCTATCGCGCTCGGGGGCCACCGGGGCCAGTTCTTCATAGGAAAATTTTCTTGCTATTTGCTGAATCCGCAACTGATCTTCACTTAAAGTGAATTCCATATATACTCCTCCCGCAAATATTTCCCCGAAAGCGAGGCAATGATTCGGCTACCTTCAAGGAAAACAAAAAGCGCATCATTAAGTAAAAAACAGTGCGCGATTGGCTGCATCCATCTCAATAACGCCAGGTGGTCTGCCAGCACCTTCGACTAAAGCGGCATCAGCTCTCGCCATTTCGAGTTGAAGAGCAGCCTCGTTCAAATCCATGTTTGGAGACAAAGACATTCCTCGCCTCGCAGGCATTCCCCTCTCGGCAATCTCCCCCACTCTTTGAAAAACCTCGGGCACACGAATAAACGCATCAATGTCTCTTTTGTTTAAGATACCCACCAGACGCTTCCCATTAAAAGGCCCAAGGTGCGTTTATCCTGTTCATCGCCGTCCATGCCTCTCTGGCGTCTTCCTCCGCTCCAACAATCGCTACCGCCTGCAAAAAACACTCCCGGACTTTCATCGTTCGAGTTTCTCGGCCACCGATAAATGTCCAAAACGCGGCATCATTTCAACTTTCACAAATGTTGATTTCATCGCCTTTAGTCTTTCCAGCGGATTTTGGGCAATTTCACCAGCCAGAGTGTCAGTTTCCGCCCTCAATTCTCTCTTAGAAGTGATCCGATTCAACAATCCTAAGCGATATCCCTCTTGCGCATCAAACCTTCTGCCGGTGAGCACCAAATCTTTTGCGGATGGCACAAAAATCTGCCGGGTCAGACGAACGGTGGCGTCTGCTCCTGGAAATACCCCCAATGCCGTTTCCGGGTAGCCCAAAATGGCATCATTCACCGCAATACGAATATCACATGAAAGCATCAACACCATTCCCCACCCGAAAGCGGGCCCGTTTACCGCTGCTATCGTGGGAACAGGCAATTCACGGAGAGTCGTACTCCATCTCTCGCCCAACATCATGAAACGCTTGGCTTGCTCTTTTGTATGGGTGGCGCTTTCTTTCAGATCACGTCCTGAAGAAAAAGAACTTCCTGCGCCCGTCACTATAAGAACTTTAACATCCCGTTTAGCCTTAATTTCAGCCATCTCCATACACATGGCCTTCATCAATGGCGTGTTGAACGCATTTCGCGTTTCCGGGCGATTCACTGTGATGCTTGCGATATTGGATTCAATATGTGTGATAAGCAGGTCTTGATTCATTTTCCGTCCCAATGAACAAAAAGCCCATCCTCAGGAGGACAGGCTCGGTAGTTCATGCAAAATTTTGACGACTTTTATTCTCCTGTAAAATTGGGTTTCCTCTTCTCTTTGAACGCCGTCAACGCTTCGGCGAAATCCTTGGTATGATTCAACGGCAATCTGAGAGCGTTGGAAAACTCGACAGCTTGGCCGAGCGGCATATCAAGTGTTTGGTCGATTACTTTCTTCGCGCCACGAACCCCCAAGGGGCCATTGTCTCTTATTTTTCCCGCCATGGCTGTCGCTTCATTCATAAGCCTGTCACGCGGATGTGACTTGTTCACTAAACCGATGCGCTCAGCTTCTATTCCATCGATTCGCTTGCTCGTGAAAACCAGCTCTTTCGCCTGGCCAGCCGGCATGATTCTTTGGAGCCTGACCACCCCGCCAGCCCCAGGAAAAATGCCCAAGCTGCATTCCGGCAGACAAAGAGTGGCCTCTTCCGCGGCAAGTCTGATGTCGCATCCCAATGTAATTTCCACGCCCCAGCCGAATGCGTGGCCATTGATGGCGGCGATGGTGGGCATGGGCAAACGCTCCCACAACGTTGCCGTCACCATCACATGACGCTGGTATTGATCGGCCATCTCCTTCGTATGCGTGGCGCTTTCTTTCAAATCCCGTCCCGTGCTGAATGAACGTCCCTCGCCAGTGAGAACGACCACGCGCACACTCTGCGCCTCGGCCAAGGTTCGCGCCAATTCCACGAATTCTTCCGCCATCTTGAAGCTGACCGCGTTCAAACTCTCCGGGCGGTTGAGCTTCACTACCGCCAATCCATCTTCTTCCGTATAGGAGATTGTTTCAAATTCGCGCACGTACCCCTCCTGGAAAATACCTTTTCGCTTCGACTCGGATCAGCTTTTCAGGTGGCTGGCCACTTCTTCGACAAACTTCAATGTCGTCTCTTTCATTTCATCAGGCTGTAAATTGCTGACCGGGTGAGGCAACTGAATATAGGGGTGCCCTTCCATGCCTTTGCCACGGAATTGAAAGTCCGCCGCGTTCTTGAATGCCTCGGTGATGATGGTCGTTGAAGGAATGCCACGTTTTTCAAATTCAACGGTGTCGTGCACACTGCACAACGTGCAGGAGCCTCAGCCCCCCAATGCGGCTATCGCCACATCCACCTCCTGCGCCATTTCTTCGATCATTTCATCCGTGGCGGGTTTCGAGTAATGTTCCTTGCGCAGCGAGACGACTCTGGCCACGTCAAATTGCTCACGCAGAGCATTCCCCAGAGTTTCTAAAATAATATCTGCTTGTTCTTTCGTGTTATCGAGGAGCCCCACCACTTTTCCCGAAAGATCGTCGGGCCGTTGCGCAAGCTCAATTTTCGAGGCCGAGCCACCCGCCGTCGGGTCGATAAATCCCATTCCGTTCGCCATGGTTTTCTCCATATAATATGTGAATTCACCCGTGTCCAAATCATATCTCGCAAATCACTCCTTGTCTACGATATCCATCGATTCGATTTTTTCTCGAAAACATGAATGATTCTTTTCGCCCGCTTCTCAGATTCGTCGAATTTTGGCAAAATCAAGTCCAATTCATGGGAATTCTCTATCCTTAAGGAGTAAACAAATGGCCGATTACGATATCATCGGCAAGTCGAACGTCCGATATGATTCTATTCCGAAAGCGGATGGCTCCATGCCCTACGGAGAAGACGCGATCCCCGCAGGCGCTTTGCAGTGCGGCGTATTATTTACGCCCGTTCCCGTAGGCCGTTTGAAAAAACTCGACACTTCAATAGCTGAAAAAATTCCAGGTGTAGCTGCCATTCTGACCGCAAAGGACATTCCCGGCAAAAACGTACGATTCGGCTCCGGCACACCGGGCCTGCCCCATCAGCCAGTGCTGGTGGAAGATAAAATCGAATTTACGGGAGACGCCCTTGCAATCGTAGGCGCTGAGACCAGAGAATCGCTTGCTGCTGCCATCTCGGCCATCGAGGTGGAAATTGAAGCAGAAGAAGGGGTGTGGACAACGCGTCATGATGAAACGAGCGCCGAGAAACGACAGGCGTGTGATTTTGAGGTTACCCGTGGAGACATAAAAACCGCGTTTGACGAAGCCGATGTGGTGATCGAGAAAACATACACCACGCAACTTGCCGAACACGCATTCCTGGAACCCGCATCCGGCACTTCCTGGATGGAAGAAGACGGCGTTATTACCATTCGCGTCGGCACGCAGCTTATCGAATATTATCGCGCCATAGCGGCGATTTTGGGGATTTCTCAGAGCCGCGTTCGTCACCTTGGCACTTATGTCGGCGGCGGTTTCGGCGCCAAAGGCATGCTGACTGTAGAACCTTACTTGGCGCTGCTCACTTGGCATTCGCAAAGGCCCGCCGTAATGGTGCTGGGTCGCGAGCACGGCATCAGAAACACCTCGAAAAAACATCCTTTCTATATGAAATACAAGACGGGAGCGACCAAGGACGGGAAAATTCTGGCCGTACAAGCGGATATCGTGGGGGACGCAGGCGCTTATCCGTATAAATCCAATTTGTTCCTCCTGGGCGCGATGTGCATCGCCGCAGGCCCTTACGATGTGCCCAACGTAAAAATTCGTGCGCACGGCTATCTCACCAACAATCCCATCACCAACGCGATGCGTGGCGTTGGCTCGAACCAGGTCTGCTTCGCATATGAGACCCAAATGAATCTGGTTGCAGACGCCATCGGGATGGACAAATACGAATTCAGGCGAAAAAATTTCATCCAGAAAGGCCAGGAACTGCCCACCGGGCAGACAATTCCTTACGAGCCGAACCTAGAAGGATGCCTCGATAGCGCGCTTAAGGCCCTGGGCGAACCCACAGAACCAGGCCCGAGAAAACGTATTGGCCGGGCGGCGGCTGCGAATATTACCGGCTATGGAAGGCCAAATGACGATGCGAATGCAGCCGTTCACCTCGAGCCGGACGGCAGTGCCGTGGTCCGTGTGAGCGCACCAGATATTGGGGCAGGGCAGGGCGCTACGCTTCAAAGCATCACGGCTGAAACCCTGGGGCTCAGGCTCAACCAAGTTTCCACCCGCTTGTCCGATTCCGCCACTACGCCGCTTTCGGGCATCACTGCAGGCTCCCGCCAAACGCTTATGGCGGGGCACGCCGTTCGGCTTGCAGCAGACGAGGTTCGAAAAGCTGTCACAAAAGGCGCCGCATCGTTGCTTGAGGCTGCGGAAGAAGACATTCGCATCGGTGGTGGCGAAGCGTGGGTGGCCTCCTCTCCCGAGAGGAGAGTGACCATCGGAGCCGCGGCAGGCGAAGCCAAGCAAATGGGCGAATCACTCCATTGCACGCATGGCTACAACATGCCGGGGCACGAATATGAGAATCCGGAACGATACATGAACGGCATGGGCGGATGGGCGGACTACACCTTTGGCGTTCACGCAAGCGAAGTGGAAGTTGATGTCGAAACCGGCGAAGTGAATCTCTTGAAGCATGTCGCCACCCATGATGTCGGGCGAGCGCTAAACCCTCAAAGCGTGGAGGGGCAATTTGAAGGGGGCGCGGTGATGGGGATTGGCTACGCTCTGCACGAGGAAATCACCATGGTGGAAGGAGATTGCCGATCACAGAGTTTTCACGAGTATTTGATTCCCACCTCCTCGGATATCGGCGAGTTTGAGTCTGTCGTTCTCGAATGTGGAGAAGGCGCGGGTCCATATGGTGCACGGGGCGTCGGAGAACCACCATGCAACAATGCGCCAGCCGCCGTCGCCCTCGCCATCAACGATGCGATAGGTACGGAAGTTTACGACCTTCCCATCACGCCTGAGCGAGTCTGCAGGGCGGTCATGAAGAAAAACGGTAAAAGCAACGGCCATTAACTGGCGATCAATCACGAAAAAGCCCCGGCAAGCTGCCGGGGCTTTTTTCTTCAGAAAAACACCAAACCATTCCTAGCTTCACAAAGGCTTATACGAACAAGTGGCACATGAGATTTTGTCACGCCATCAAGCTATTTCACACACTAAATTTTTTTATCACGGCGCGGCACGCCACGGTAATTCCGTGCATGACCATGCTGGAGGGCGACCCCCTGCTTCCTGCGACAATCAAATGAAGATCGTCGGGATCACCTACCGCAGGCACAAAAAAATCATCATCATTCACATCCACGGGAAACGGCCAGCGATCTGCGCCTTTCTCACCTCGCCAAATGCCGCCGCGCTTTATATCCCCAATAGTTCGCCCTCCCATTTCTAGTAACTTTTGATGGACATCGCTACGGGTCAGCCCGGCGTCAGCGCAAAGATGCGCATGTTGCGCGCCCAGGACAACCGACATGTCCGCTTGCCGATACATGTTGGGCCCACCCAATGCGGACATCATATCGGCAATCGTCGTAAGAAGCCTGTCGGGAGTCAGGCTCGCATCGTCCCATACCTGAACGGGCCCTTCGAGGGGAATCATTGTCACCACATTATCGTTTTTTGAAAACCCTTTGGACTCAGCATACGACTCCCAAGGCGATTCCTCCTCGTTCTCCATGATGCAAAAAGTGTTTCGCCAAGGACCTCCAAATCCACCGAGGCAGGTGACTCCGGGAATTCCTCCTCCCACATTCATCATAATGAGCCTCACGGCGCGGCCAATAGTCAGATTTGCGCGAAAGCCGGGGCCCATGCAGCCCACTCCCCCGTGTAGTCCGATTTCCTTGGCGTAGGGGCCATTGACCAACAAAAATGGTGCACCCGCGCTCGTTGTGGCCTGAATCAGATTTACGTTAAACCGCTCATCAAGAAGCGCTTCCAGTCCTGCTATCAACACTGGCATGTATTCAGGCTTACATCCCGCCATCACGGCATGCGTTGCCATGGTTTGTATGCTGAGCTCGCCCCCTGCCGGAGCTACATGGCCGATTACTTCGCCCGACTCCCTTCTGGTTCCAGAGAGCATTGCACCGATTCTCTTTTCCGTCGGCGTCACAACAGGCAAGCCATCTGACCATTCTTTTCCCAGGAAAAACTCGAATTCATCCATACGCTCATCCTTAAATATTATCCCGACTGAAGCGCTTATGGTTGATAATCCGTCGAGACCGCCTCGCTCCCATCCACCCAGCCGGGCATGACGGCCGTTACCGGCCCGGGGGTGCCTCCTGCGACGACAAGCAACAGATCATCTTCATCCTTAATCGCCGGAACCATAAACGAATCATCCTGCGGGTCAATATCAAATGGCCATTTAGCCATCATATTTTCGCGCCAATAGCCCGATCTCTTGAGTTCTCCGAGAGGCCTGCATGCAAGTTCAACTATCCGGCGATGAACATCTCCTTTATCAAGGCCCGCTTCCGCACACATACGCGCATGATCCGGGCCCAAAGCGACAACGACCTGGGTCTTAAGCCATATATTCAGCGAGCCTAATGTGGATATTTTATCCGCCAGACCCACGAAAAAAGATTCTGGCTCCTTGGAATAATCATCGATATACCCTTGGGGAGCTTCCGTCATCACGGCAGTTACAACATCGTCATCCTGAAGAAACCCTCTCGTGACGGACAATGGCTCCCAAGGGCTTTCCGCTTCATTCTCGGCAATACAAAATGTATATCTGGCAGGCGAGCCGAACGTGCTCATCGAGGCGGAAATCGGCACACCTCCGCCCAAGTTCATGAGAATGAGCCTGATAGCGCGTCCGATCGTCGCATTCGCCCGAAAACCCGGCCCAAAACATCCTGTGCCGCCGTGCAGACCGATTTTTTTCGCATAGGGTCCATTCACGATAATCAAAGGGGCCGCGCTGTGCATCGTTCCTTGTACGCCGTTCAAGTTAAGTTTCGGCGCAAGAAGCGCCCGGAGACCAGCAATAACGACGGGCAAAAACGAAGGCTCACACCCCGCCATTACGGCGTGTGCGGCAATCGCGCCTACGCTCGCCTCACCCATGAGAGGCGGCACCAAACCAATGGTATCTGACTTTTCAAGTCTCGTGCCCGAGAGCATCGCGGCCATTCGTTCTTGGGTAGGGGGAATTATCGGAAGACCGTCCGACCAGGGTTTTTGAAAGAAAAACTCGAATTCATCCATAAGAATATGACACCGCTCTGCTTATTTTGGCCACTCCGGCATTACACCTCATACACCCCATGAACGGCGCGGCTGCCGCCACTCCACCCATGGCAGACCGCGCTGCCGGAACCCCAGCCGCCCGCGACGATAAAATGGAGATCGCGGGGGTCTTTTATGACGGGAACGAAAAACTCATCATCATCGGGATCCACATGGATATACATATCCAGCGCGCGCGCGCGTCGCCAGTTGCCGCCGCGCTTCAGATCTTTCACCTTATGTCCGGCCAACTCGCAAAGGCGCCGATGAACATCCGTACGCGTAAGGCCACCATCAGAGCAAATTTTCGCATGCTGGGGATTCATGGCGACGACCATGTCGGTTCTGGGCGCGTGCATGTTCCAGGAGCCCAGGCCCGTCATCGCATCTGCGATCCCCCGGAGCAGGCGCTCGGGCTCCTCGCTGACGTCATCGAAAGTCAGGCGCGGGCTTTCCACCATGGCCATGGTGATCACGTTTTCATCCGCCCGATATCCTCTGGATTCAGCAAGGGTCTCCCAGGGGTGAAACTGAAGGTTTTCCGTGATGCACGCGGTATAGCGCAGCGGCGTGCCGAAAATCGTCATGGAAGAAACGCCCGGTATGCCCCCGCCGAGGTTCATGAGAATCAGGCGAATGGCTCGGCCAATGGAAGCGTTGGACCTAAAGCCGGGGCCAAAGCAGCCATTTCCTCCGTGAATGCCGATTTGCTCGGAATAAGGGCCGTTCACGATCATCAGTGGCGCCACGCCGTGCATGGTACCCTGCACGCCATTCATGTTGAACTCATCGCGAAGCATGATGGAGGTAACGCCGAGAACGACTGGCAGATACTCAGGCTTACAGCCGGCCATTACCGCATGAACCGCCACGCTATGGACCGTGGCCTCGCCCATGGCGGGAGGAATCTGCCCTATGAACTCGCCTGGATTTCTCTTCGTGCCTGTGAGCATGCGCTCTATGCGCTCTTCCGACGGCGTGACGACGGGCAAACCGTCCGACCAGGGTTTTTCCAGGAAAAACTCGAATTCATCTTGAGGATCGTTCAAAACCATTCACCCCTTGAAATATATCGGTCTCACAACGATTCAAATGCACGGGAAGCGGATCGGCTGCTTCCGTTCCAGCCGTGCATCACGGCCGTTATCGGCCCCGGAATTCCGCCCGCCACGATCAAGAGCAGTCTCTGGGCCTCTTTTATCGTCGGAACAAACGCATCGTCATCATCCAGATCGACAGGGAACGGAAAATCTCTAATCCGATTTTCCCTGAAATGCCCTCCCGTTTTGAGCTCGCCCACGGTGCGGCCCGCAATTTCGCAAAGGCGTCCATGGACATCCGTCTTCGAATACCCCCTCTTCGCGCAAATCGCAGCCTGTTGCGGGCTCATCGCCACCACCAAATCGGTGTTGGCCCAGCAATTCCAGGAACCCAAATGCGACATGGTGTCCGCAATGGAGGGGAACATGCGTTCGGGGTCGTCACTCACGTCATCCCAAGCCATGACGGGGCCTTCCACATGCACGACGGTGACGACGTCCGCGTCCACGCCAAAACCCTTCGTCAGCGCAAGAGACTCCCAGGGGCTTTCCTCTTCGTTCTCGGCGATGCAGAACGTAAACCTCCCCGGTTGTGAAAACGTGCTCATCGAGGTGATGCCCGGTATTCCGCCGCCTACGTTGAGGAGCAAAAGCCTGATGGCGCGGCCAATCGTCGCGTTTGCGCGATTCCCGGGGCCGAAACAACCTAGCCCGCCGTGTATGCCGATTTTCCTGGCGTAAGGGCCGTTCACGATCAAAAGCGGGGCCGCGCATGAGAGCGTCGCCTGCACGCCTCCCACATTGAATTTTTCTTCCAGAATGGCTTCGGTCGCCCCGATGAGAACGGGCATATACTCCGGTTTGCATCCGGCCATGACGGCATGAACGGCGATGGTCCGAACGTCCGCCTGAGCCAGCAGCGGGGGCACGTCCCCGATGACTTCGTCCGGAGCGCGGTTCGTCCCCGCCAGCATGAGCCCCAGGCGCTCTTCCGTCGGGGGGATGACCGGCAGGCCGTCCGACCAGGGTTTTTCAAAGAAATATTCGAACTCATCCACAGGAGGAGCGCTCACGAAATACCTCCGGAGAAACTCTATGAAGCGCAGGATGCGCTCGCCATTGATTATGTCGAACAAATATACATGGGCGCTGGACAGATTGCGAGTCCATGCCGTTAGAATACGCCCGACGCCGCGTATTCCGTTCATCACCTCATGGAGGGGAGTTCACGTCATGCCGATATACAGAAATCTCGCCGGACAGGAGCAGGGGAAGGCCGCCGACTACGTGACCGCAAACGCCGCCTGGGTCGATGGCGCCCATACCACCATCGGTTTTTTCCGCATGGAGGCGAACGGCCATTCCAACCCGCACTATCACCACGACGAGCAATTCCTCTACCTCCTGAAGGGCAGTCTCCGCATCGCCGTGGAAGGAGAGGTCTTAGAGGCCGCGCCCGGCGATCTGGTTCAGTTCCCGCCCGGAGAAGTCCATGAGATCATGGCGCTGGAAGAGCCCGTGGAACTCCTGCTCACGAGGAGCCCGGCGCGCCCGAGTCTCGAGGTGCTGGCCGTGACGCCGGAGGGAGAAAAAGCGAGGAGCATCCTCCGCCCCGAATAAACCTTGAATCCGTATAACTACATATATATATCAATGAGATGACTTTTATTTATTTATCGAAAAACCTCGTGAATTTATCTAATTTTATCGATATTTTCATCAATTCCCTTCGCCCCGAAAGATCAATCGCGACTGAAGAAGAAGCGATTGACGCGACTGAGGAGCGAGGGTCAATTCCGACCAATGCGGGAGGAATTGCCGACCGAGGAATCGACGCGAGTGAAGAAGAAGGACCTGCGCTTTCCGCCCGAAACCGAATCGCCCTTTCCATTTTCTCCCCTCCTCGAATCGATGAAACAGCCATTCCTCGTTCCTCGCTCGAAATTGACTTTCCCGCGCGGGTCAATCCCGACTGATGAAGGAAGGATTGTCCCGCCCGATGAGGAAGGGATTCTCGCCCATCCCGACGAAAACCAGATAACCGCAAATGCGGGCAAATGCGCGTGAGGCCAATCCCTACGATTCTCCCCGTAGGGACGCTTCGTGAAGCGCCCGCTTCAATCATTGGCGGATGGCCGTTCGCCTTTCCCGGCTCGTAGTTCACCAACTCCCTTTGGCCATCACTTAATCTAGTCTTGTGCTCCCACTTATAAAGCACGTTTATCTTGATGACGGGAGAAATATGGTATTCTCTTCTCACGTTCGCAGTTTCACAGAGGACGCGATAGGTATCGAAACTGCCTGCGGGCGCACTGACTCGAACCTGTCCCGTCACTTCGCAACTCGTTCGCCCGCTCCAGCTTCTGCCCGAATCGGTTGACCCTTCGTAGTCGTATTTCCACTTGTTGCCGACAGTTAAAGGCCAGATTTCACCTTCGAGGTTTTTTATCGTCCCGCGTCCGTTGGAGCGGCGTCTGCCGCAATTTTTCCATTCGATGTATTGCGCCAGGAATTCATGGTGCGCCCTTGTAGCAATACACCCGTAACTCGTCTGGAAGTTCGCCGTGGTTTCATCCACTCCTACGATTGTCTCGGAGTATTTTTTCCCGTTCGAATCCTTCCAGGTTCTCGTATCGCCAATCTGCGGCGTGGGTTTCGGCATCGGCGCGAGGGCGACGGGCTTGGAATCGGCCGCCATTGCAAAATGAGAATGACCCACGGCTCCGATTGCGAATACGAACGTCAGGCTGGCGATGATAATCAAATTTATGGGGAGTCTCCTTTTTCGATTAAATCCCGCACTGGGCGAGGCAACGTCCGGGGATAGGGAAAAGGGACGACCTTACGGCCGCCCCCTCCTCCTCGCTTACTGCTTGTACGCCCCGAAGGGGTTGCCCGCCGTCAAGGGTTTGGGGAATGGAGGCGGGCCTTGTGTGCGACTACTGTTTATACGCTCCGAAAGCGCCGATGATGGCGCTGTTGTCGTTTTGATTCCTCGCGCCGAAGGTGCCGGCCACAGAACCGGGGTGGTCGGTCGCGCTTGCTCCGTTGCTGTAGAACTTGCCGCCCCATTTGCCCGATAAAGTATCGCCACTGTCCGTCATACCGCTGGTGTCGCCATTAAAATTACCGCCGGGGAAGTTGTCGTTGATATTGGCGTTACCCAAAGTCAAATCCGGCAAGGATATATCGCTTTCCGTCATGGCCTGAGTGATCATGCCGGAGATAGTACCCGTCGCGCTCCCGTCGCCGAAGTCGGCATTGAGGGTCGCAGTCGCGTTGAAATAGTGACCGCCTTCAACGTCGGCGTCAGAACTATCGATATAGAGCATCCCGCTGGCCGGCCCCTGGTAAGTCGCCGAACCCGTGAGGCCTGCGAGGTTGTTCGCGCTGTAGGGGTCGCTGCCGCTTGCAGCAGTACCTATGGACGTGCCCTCTGTGAAGTCCCCGGTATTCGAGTCTTTGAAAACAATTATCCAGTATGCGATAGACAGATAATCGGTATCACTATCGTTCTCGATGTCGGTAAAGGCGTCCCAATAGAGGAGGCCGGTAGGATAATCCGCCTCGGTTTCCACGCCATTCCAGCCTTGCGCCGGAGCGCCTGCCAGCCTGTTGAACGTTACGCCGCTGTCTTTTGTACTGGATCTAAGGGTCCGGGATGTGCGACGAACGCGGTTGATGTGTAAATCTCCACCCGAATCAATTTCCGCCGCAAAGTACCATCGGTCCTGTGTTCGACCTGAGGTAGAAGCTGACGATTGTGTGACGTGGCCGATTCCTTCAAAATTTCCAGGCCTGGGAATGCTTTCTGCCGCAGTTTGCAAGTCACTGATTATCTCGGGGTCATGTGAATCCGGGAGAGCCGCCACATTGGACAGAATTCTCGTTCGAGCCGGGGGAGTATAAGTACCACCGCCGCCGGGCATTTGTTGGTCTCCGCCGCCGGTACCACCTCCGGTCATTCCACCTCCGGTGCCCCCGCCCGGCATCTGCTGGCCGCCGTCGGGCATTTGTGTCGGCATTTGGGCGGCATCGTCTCCCATGCTTGCGCCGCCTCCGCCACCTCCACAGCCGGTGAGCGCGAAGGCGAAAACCAGCGCGAACAAAAGCAGCACGAACGAGAGAGATTTTTTTTGCTGAATCTGTTTTTGCGCGTTTCTCATTGTCATTCTCCTCAAAAGTGGAAGGTGCTGTTCGCCGGACCGCAGATGCAGACCGGACAATTGGCGATCCAGACCACGATTGAAGAGATGGTTTGCCGCTGCTCCGCACCCCGGAATATGGAGAGCGTCTTCTATTCAGCGGGCTGACTGAGATCGACAACCGCGGATTTTGTGGCTGGGAAATGATCGGCCATAACCGATTGAATGTCAAATAGGTGATTCGTAAGGATAAACTGCAGAGGCGAGATAATGGTCGTTTTGTGATTGTTGAGGAATACGGGAGTGGTTTTATACGCAGCAATTTGACAATTTTAGGTGGTTGGATGTCCGCGAGAAACGAATAAGTTTTGTCATCAAATTGTCATCAAATTGTCACAAAATTGTCATCAATTTGTCATAAAAGTCGCGGATTTTGGAATTTTTTCCAGATAAAATAGAAAAGATGTTTCTCAGGATTCAGGGTTTCCTGAATTTCAGTTTCTCGTTTTTCTTATTCGGAGGAGCCACAATTCCAACATCTTTAGTCGGCGATACAGGATGAAGATGAATGGGCGGGAGCTCATATCCGATCAAAAGGGTTTCTCATGTGGGCGAAATTTTTTTCGTTTCTCACGTGATGTGAAATTCGAGAGCGGTTTTTTTGTTTTGCGGTTATGGAGAGGGTCGGCTTGTAGGGTGGTAGAGAGATATCATTTTTGGGGTCTTGATTTCTGAGGGCATTTTCCGCAACATTTTCAAATGTGCTTCGCTGTATTCGAGGTTTCCTGAAGTTCCGTTTCTTTTCCTCTCAAAGAAAGGATCAAAATCACAGAAAGCCCTTGGTCGGCGATACAGGATGAAGATGAATGGGCGGGAGCTCATATCCGATCAAAAGGGTTCCTCTTCGGGTCGGGACAAATGCTTTTCCCTCGACATTGAAAGAGGTCAGTTATCCGGACCGCGAACGCAGTCCGGGCTGTTTGCCACATTAACCACGATCGAAGAGACGGGTATCCCGCCTGTTCCGGCCTCCAGGAAACTGGAGGCCGTCATGTATTCAGCGGGCAGCCGGAAGGGGTGATCATCCGATCGAAGTGGTTCCGTTACGGGTCGGGCCGTTTCTATGTTCTCGACATGGAAAGAGTGTTGTTCGCCGGACCGCAGACGCAGTCGATCCGGGCTGTTTGCCACAAAAACCACGATCGAAGAGATGGGTTTCCCGCCTATTCCGGCCTCCAGGAGACTGGAGACCGTATTGTATTCAGCGGGCAGCCCGAAATGGCCGGCTGCCGTGGCTTTTGTGGCAAACAAGATGATCGGGCATGGAACCCCGCCTTGTCAAATGAATCAGGCGACTTGTAAATCAAGCATGATACGAATATATGACGAAAATGGTGCAAACAGCGGAAATTTTCGTCATTTCTCGAATGAGGAGAAAGGCGGCGATTCGCCTGCTCACGAGACAATCGCGTTGTTTGCCGTAAAAACCACGATTTAAGAGATGGATTTCCCCCTGCTGTGCTCTCCAGGGGGATGGAGATGCGTCTTGTATTCAGCGGCTGGTTAGGTGTTGGGTCCTCGTAGTTCTATGTCACTGGAGAAATAATCGGACAGGAAGTTCTAAATGTCAAATATAATCACACGGGCGGGGCTTCATCTTTCGAAGGCTGTGGGCGAGGAATAGCGTACTCATGTCTTTCTCGTCCTCGGTATACCCTCCCCCCGGTCGGGTTTCACCCCCCCATCATTGACGCCACTCACCCCTCATGAAAGCATCGCGGGAAACGTCATCAATCCGGCGGGTGCTTTCGCCGCCTGCTCCCGCCTCTCGATAAGGAAAGCAAAGATGTTTCGGCGTATCGGTCGGTGCGTGGCGGCGGCGTGTCTGGCGGCGGTTTTTGTATTCTGCGCGTTCGCTCCGAAGCCGGCTCAGGCCGCCGGGAGGGACGTCGTCTTCATCAAGGCGTTTTATCCGCTCGATGAGCCGAGGTTTCACTGCGTCGACGTTCCCGGGCGCCGCTCCCGCGTGAGAACCGAAGCCGCCTTGGTCGCACACACCTGCAAGGAGGGTATCTGGAACCTCGATGGGCATTTCGACCCCGCCGCCGTTGCGAAGGGCCGGCTCAGGATGACCGAATACGGATTGTGCGTCGCCGCGGCTTCCGCCACGGACGGTGCCAGGCTCGTGCTCGGAAAGTGTGACGGCGCCGCCCTTCAGAACTGGCGCTTCGAGAACTACCGCCTGAGCTTAAAGGCGCATCCCGATAAATGCCTCACCATCGGTCCCGAACCGTCTCACCTCACGCGGGGCGGGCGCAGGCTCCCGAGCCGTCACATGGCGCGCTCGCTCGCCCTCGCCACCTGCTCGGAAGAAGCGCTCGAAAGGCAACTCTGGCGGATGGAGAAGCCCATGGAGCGCACCGGCTCCATCATGCCCTTCAAGTGAAGACGAAGCGCGGATATCACCGGTTGACGCAACCCATCATTGGGAGAGAAAAGCGAAAGAACGCGGCGCAACCCGGAGCCCTTCTATCGATTGGGTAATCCCCGTTTGATTTTGGGCATCAAGAATACGAGGAGGATCCACCCCATGTCTTTCCGTAAAAACACGTCCATAAACAAGCTGAGCGCTTCCGCGCTGGCGTCGTTGTTGGTGCTCGGGCCGGCGGGCTGCGGAGGCGGCGGTGGAGGCGGCGGTCCAACCATGGGCGCCTCGCCCGCCACGATGCCGGACCAGCCGCAACAACCGGACCAACCGCAAGAGCCGAGCCAACCGCAAGAGCCGGACCAGCCGCCAGCCAGGGAGATCGAACGGGAGAATGTCGACATCACGCCCCATTCCGTTTTCCCGGTGAGCGCGTCGAGCGCCTGGGAGGACGTATCGATTCCCACCAGGCCGGGCGTGCGTCAGCGTGTGTTGCTCAACAAGGCGGCGAATGCTGGAGCAAAGGCCGTCATCCTCTTCACAGGCGGCAACGGAACGCCGATTACGATACAGCAGGGTGCGGGCATCCGGTTCAGCGGCAATTTTCTGCTGAGGAGTTCCGCGCTCTTCGCCGATGCGGGCTTCATTACGGCCATCGTGGATTCGCCCTCGGACAGGCCCGAAGGGCCGCTGGGCGGCAGAGACGGCGGCATGAGCGATGATTTCAGGCAATCGTCGATGCACCTCACGGACATACGTGCGGTGGTGGATTTTCTGGTGAGTGAAGGGGCGCGCGAGATTTTCCTGATCGGCACGAGCAGGGGCACGCTGTCCGTCGCGTACCTGGCGACCGTGATGACGCACGCGAACGTCGAGGGCTACGTCCTCACATCGAGTCTGGCCGAGAACCCGCCGGCCGTCAGGTCATATGCCCCTCGAATTACAGACCCCGTCTTGATGGCGCATCACGTGGACGATGTGTGCTGGGTAACATTGTATTCCGACGCGCGGGATATTTACGACTCCATTCCGGCAAGCACGCGCAAGGAGTTCATCTCGGTGAGCGGAGGGAGTCCGCCGATAGACACGAATCCCTGCCGGGCATTAGCCGCGCACGGGTTCCTGGGCAAGGAGCGTGAGACGGTGGCGGCCATCGTCGAGTGGCTTAACACGGGGATGGTCTCGAACACGAACCTGCTCACCGACGAGGACGCGCCCTCGCCGCACAAGGCGTGGCTCGCGCGCTTCGGGCGCACGGCGGCGGAACACGTAACCGAGGCCATCGGCGATCGGCTGCGCGGTTCGCCAAGCTCGCGCCTGACCCTGGGCGGTCAGGATGTCGACTTAGGCGCCTCTCCTCTCCCCTTGGCGGAGGCTGATACCGGCGCGCGCTTTACGGAGGGTCTGCTCGATGAGCGCAGCGGGGACGCTTTCTCCGGGCGTGAGATGTCGATGAGCGAGTTGCTGCTGGCGAGTTCTTTTCACCTGGCCTCTGCGGAGGGGGCGGATGTAGGCGGCGGCTGGTCGCTCTGGGGAGGTGCTGCGCGTTCGGGCTTCGACGCGAAAGAGGGCGCGCTCGCACTCGACGGCGACGTCACGACCGGGACGCTGGGCTTCGACTTCGAACGGGAGCGATGGCTGGCCGGCGTGGCGCTCTCGCGCAGCGCGGGCGAGGGCACGTTCAAGATGGGCGGAACCTGTGGTTCGGGTTGCAGCGGCGAACTCGAGAGCACGCTCACGGGCGTGTATCCCTATGCGCGCTATCGCTTCAGCGAGCGTCTCTCGGCATGGGGAATACTCGGCCACGGGCGCGGCGAGTTGACGCTCGCGACTCGGGGAAGAAGCGCCGTCGAGACCGACATCGAGATGAACATGGCTGCGGTCGGGGCGCGCGGCGTGCTGCTGCCCGCTGTGAGCAAGGGTGATTTCGAACTCGCGCTTCGCTCGGATGCGCTGCTGACGTGGACGAGTTCTGAAGCAACTGAAAGTCTCGCGGAGACGGAACCGGAGACGAGCCGCCTGCGGCTTGCGCTCGAGGTCTCCCGTGCGTTCGCGCTTGATTCGGGCGCGAGCCTCACGCCCTCGCTCGAGGTGGGACTGCGCTACGATGGCGGCGACGCGGAGACGGGAAGCGGCGTCGAGCTCGGCGGCGGGCTGCGCTATGCGGGCTCGGGTTTCACGATACAGGTGAACGCCCGCGGACTGCTGGCGCATGCGGATGGCGATTATGAAGAATGGGGCGTGAGCGGCTCGTTGCGCCTCGACCCGGGCGAGAGGGGACGCGGTTTGTCCATGCGCTTGAGTTCGTCCTGGGGCGCCCCGGCGGGCGGAGCGGAGCAACTCTGGAACGGGCGCAGCGCGGCGGGTCTCATCGGAAACGGGGAATTCGACCCGGGCGCGCGCCTCGATGCGGAGGTGGGCTATGGTCTGGGCGGCATGGGCGGCCTCCTCACCCCCTACGGCGGGGTGTCGGTATCCCAGAGGGTGCAGACCTACCGCGTGGGTAGCCGCTTCAGGCTCGATGAGCGTTTCAGCATGGGCCTGGAAGGTGAGCGCCGCGAGGGCGGCGATGACGTCGACCACGGCCTCGCGCTGCGAGGCTCCCTGCGCTGGTAGGTCGAACCCGACCGAAGAGGGAGGGTTCGCCGACTGAAGAGGGAGGGTTCGCACGAAAAGAAAGAAGAACACAAATGACGCGATGGATACCGGTGGTGATGGCCTTTAGTTAGGGAGATACATTCCAAGCCATGAAAATCAAACGAGATAAAGTCACCGTCTTGCCCTACAAGGATTTTGGGGTGGGCGCGCCACTTGAATGGGAGGATGTATATCTTTCCACGCGAACAAATGTGACTCAGCGCCTATTGCTCGCCAAGGCGACAAACACGGGCGATAAAGCCGTAGTCCTTTTCAAGGGAGCAGAGGGAACACCAATTACCTGCAAAAAAGAAGAAGGTCTTAAGCTCAATAATAATTTTCTGGTGAGAAGCTCTGCGCTCTTTGCCGAGGCGGGATTCATGACGGCCATCGTGGATGCGCCCTCGGACAAAGGCTACGGTATGGAGAATCGCTTCAGGAAATCAGAAGCGCATCAGAAAGACATTGCCAAGGTGGTGGATTTTCTAGTGAGCGAGGGCGCGTGCGAGGTGTTCCTGATCGGCACGAGCCGGGGCACGCTGTCCGTCGCGTACTTGGCGACCGTGATGACGCACCCCAGCGTGAAAGGCTACGTCCTCACGGCGAGCCTGAACGAGATATCGTCTTATGCGGGGAGTATCACCCGCCCCGTCTTGATGGTGCATCATGCGGACGATGGGTGCCACGCTACGACATACACCGGTGCAGAGGCTACATGCCGCGCATTGGTGAAAAGCCCGCGCAGATATTTCATCAAAGTAAAGGGAGGAGACAAACCGATAAGCAAAAATCCTTGCCAGGCGCTGAGCGCGCACGGGTTTCTGGGTGTGGAACGTGAGACGGTGGGAGTCATCGTCGACTGGATGAACGGCAAAACGCCGCCCGAACACGTGAGTCCGTAGGCGGGCGCTTTCTTTTCATTACAGGGAATCTTTATCGTAGGGACAGGCCCCTGTGCCTGTCCGTTAATGGGCGACCACGGGGGGTCGCCCCTACCTCATGCTCTGGTAGGGACAGGTCGCGACCTGTCCCTACTTCTTCTGCGCCGAGATGAGCCGGGCCTGCATGGGCACCTGGATGGTTCCGTCGCGCTCGTATTCGCGCAGCATCCCGACCAACGCTTCCCGTATCCTCTCTCTCGCCTCGGGCGTCTGGGAGTTCAAGCGAGACGCCGTGCGCACGGTGGACTTCTCGAACACTTCGATAATCCGGCCCGGTTCTTCCGCCCCCATGTAGAGGGTAAATCCCGTGATCTCGGGCGCGGTGAAGCCCGCCGCCTCAAACGCGCGCGCGCATTTTTCATCATCGTCGGGGAACGGGGCGGGCGGGCCGGCCACGAGGGGGACGCTCGTATCGCCGTGCTCCTGAATGGCCCTCGCCATCAATGCCCGGTGGCCCGCGTCGTGCGTCCAGGCGGTGAAGGCGAGTTTTCCGCCGGATTTGAGCACGCGGGCGGTCTCGGCCAGCGCGACTTCCGGATAGGGGAAATGCAGGAAGCCGAAGTTGCTCGCCACGGCGTCAAAGCGCGCATCCTCGAAGGGCATATCCTCCGCGTCGCATTGCCTGAACTCGGCCCCCGGCCAGCGGCGGGAGGCGTCGGCCAGCATGTCGGGGGCGAAATCCGCCCCCATCACCGTGCAGCCGCGCATGAGCGCTCCCGCCGAGACGACCCCCGTACCGCAGGCCAGGTCGAGCAGGCGCGTTCCGAAGCGCGCGTCCACCGCGTCGAGCAGGGAGGGAACCGCCTGCGCGGTGATGACGCCGAACAGATCGTTGTATTCTCCCGCAGCGCCGTTCCAGCCCGTGCGCTCGAACTCGCGGAAGGCTTCCGGGTCGTATGCGGATGTTTCATTCATGTCTCATCTCCCAGGCGCTGTGCTTTTGTCCGCCGCGACGCCGCGCGCGATAAAGTCCACGCCGTCTGAGCCGATGATCTCACACGAGATGATTTCCCCGGCCTCGGCTTCGGTCTCATGCAAGAATATCTCGCCGTCCACTTCCGGGGCCTGCAGCCGCGTGCGCCCGCGCAGGAGTCCCTCTCCCGTCAGGCCCTCGACGAGCACCTGCGTTTTTTCACCGACAAGCGCTTGGTTGTCCTCGGCCATGATGCGCTCCTGAAGCGCCAGCAGCCGCGCCATGCGCTCGCGCGCGAGTTCCACGGGAACCTGATCGGGCAGCCGCGCCGCGATGGAGCGATCCTCGGGCGAGAAGACGAACCCGCCCAGCCGGGCGAAGCGCGTCTCTTTCACGAAGTCGAGCAGGAGTTCGAAATCCTCATCCGTCTCCCCCGGAAAGCCGACGAGCATGGTGGTCCTGAGCGCGCAGCCGGGTATTTTCTCCTTGATGCGCGCTACGAGTTCGCGCGTGCCCGCCTCGTCGATGCCGCGCCGCATGGCGGCGAGCACGGGCGTGGCGACGTGCTGGAGCGGCATGTCGATGTACTCGCACACCTTGGGGAGGTCGCGGTAGGCGTCGAGCAACTCGTCCGTCACCCCGCGCGGGTAGTTGTAGAGCACGCGGATCCATTCGAGGCCATTCAAGTTGTTCAACTCTTCGAGCAGCCGCGCAAGCGAGAAGCCCAGGCCCAAGTCCACCCCGTAGCTCGTGATCTCCTGCGCGAGCAGATTGACTTCCCGCACGCCTGCCTCGGCCAGCGCGCACGCTTCCTCAATCAGCAAATCGAGCGGACGCGAACGGAACCTGCCCCGGAACCTCGGGATCACGCAGAACGTGCAAGGCCGCGAGCAGCCCTCGGCGACTTTCAGATAGGCGCTCGGCCCCGGTTCGGCGAGGATGCGCGGCAGCCTTCTGCCGTAGTCCATCAAAGTATCCGAGAACGCCTCGCGCGCGCCGCCGCGCTCTCCGTTCAAGAGCGCAGGGAGTTGATCGTACTCGCGCGTGCCGATGAACAGATCCACCTCGGGCAGCCCCTGGGCGAGTTCTCCCCGGTAGCGCTCGGCCAGACAGCCCGCCACCACCAGGGTTTCGAGATCGCCCGCTTCTTTCAACTGGGCGACTTCCAGAATCGTGTCGATGGATTCTCGCTTCGCATCCTCGATGAAGCCGCACGTGTTGACGATGGCGACCTGCGCGTCTTCCGCCTCGCTCACGAGCCGGTATCCTGCGCCCGCGAGAGCCGCGAGCATGATTTCCGAATCCACCGTGTTCTTGGCGCAGCCGAGCGATATGAGCGCGGCGCTGGGCGCTTCTGATCCTAAGGGAACGGGCGCGTCGCGCCGCACGAGGGGCATCTCGGAGATGGGCTGGATTTGCAGGAGGTTCTCGCTCATCGCGCGGCCTTAGCCTTAGAGGCTTTGGGGTCGATGCGCCATTCCTCCTTGGGGCGGTTGAAATAGCGTATCGCCACGTCGGGCAGTTCCTGGCGATAGATATCCAGGGCCCGCACCATGCCCATCGCCTCTCCCATGTCCCCGATATCGGGCAGGGTGTCGAGATAGAGCGCCGGGTCGATGCAGAGGTTTTTCATCTGGATCACGTGCAGGCCCGTTCGTCCGGCGAAGTCGAGGGTCGCCTCGACCTCGGCTTCCAGATCGGTAACGCCGGGGAAGACCAGGTAGTTGATCTGCGTGTAGAGCCCCGCGTCGACGGAAGCTTTCACGCAATCCTCGACCTGGGTGAAGTCATACGTCTCGGGGCGGTAATAGGCGTGGTGCCACTCGGGCGTCACGCTGTTCGTGCTGATGCGGATGCTCTCGAGGCCGGCCAGGCCAAGACGCTCCACCCACTCGGGCCGGCTGCCGTTCGTGTTCAGGTGGAGGGTGCCGCGGGGCGTGCGCTCGCGGACGAGCCGGCAGGCGCGCTCGATGACGCCCGCCTGGAGCAAGGGTTCCCCCTCGCATCCCTGGCCGAAGCTCGCGACGGCCATCTCCGCCTCTTCGAGATGGGGTACGGCGATTTCGCAAAGTTCTTCTGGCGTGGGGACGATCTCGATGCGCTGGTGGCTTGCCGGGAAGAGGTCGTCCGTCTGGAGCGATATGCACCCCCGGCAATCCGCGTTGCAAAGCGGAGCGATGGGCAGTCCCATCTCCCAGCGGCCGGCGAAGAAGTTTTTCGCCGCGAAACAGTGGAACTCACGCGCGCAGCGCGCGAGATGGGGGATCATCCGGTTTTTGGGGTGGGCTACGCGCATCTGCTCGATTCGCCCGGTGAGGCCCGTGTCGTCGTATTCCTCGGGTTCCCAGCGCGGGCAGTCATCCACCCGCACGGCGGCGCAGACGAATGCCCCGCTTTCCTCATCGAAGCCCAGCGCGGTGTAGGCCCAAAGCGGGAGCGTCTGCGCGCCGGGGTCTCTCTCGGCGAAGGGGAGCAGGGTGCGCATCCACCCGGGCGAGGGAAACGTGCAGGCGGCCTGTAAGGCGGCGGGGCCATCGCCCCAGTCCGCTTCTTCCACGCTTACGAGCGCGTCTTCTTCTGCGTCGCCGCCCACGGGAATGCTGTCCGGGATGGTGAAGAACTTGCTCCCACCAGGTAGGGGAGAGAGTTCCTCGGGCTCCGGCGCCACGGGTTCGGCCCCTTGCGCGCCCACCATCTCGAGTTCGGGGTGTTCGAACAGGTTGCCCTCGCCGTCGGCGACCACCATCAATGGGGACATGGATTTTCGTCTCCTGAAAAGAGGAGTGGCTCCCGAAACATTCCGTCTCCTCGACACGAGGGCATAACCTAGCAGAACTCCCCCTCTCATCGCCAGCTTGCGGCCCTTGCCGGCGGCTCCGGGTTTCGCAATACTTGAATCCTCTCCCCATTCATGAGATGGGGATTTCTCTTTCAAAGACAAATCGCGATTGCGCGAGACGGAGGTGCGCCCACGTGAGCCCGGAAGAATATCTCTCTCGAGTCTCTTTGGTGAAATCGGAAACCGAGCGCCTCTCTGCGTGCTGGCGCGGTTTTTCGGACGCGCGCTGGGAGGTGGACACGTTCTGCCCCGGCTGGCGGGCGCGTCACGCCGTCTCCCATCTGGCGACGGGGGGCGATTTTTACGCGAACTCGATTCGCAGGGCCCTGGAGGGCCTGCCGCCCGAGCCGCCCTACGGAAGCAACGTGAAGGAGTTTTTCGCCATCCGCGGCGCCAGGGGCGAGGAACTCATGGCCCTGCCCAGGGAGGAGATGATGGATGCGTTCGACGTCTCCGCCGCCGAGGTGAACGGCGCGCTCGGGGACATTACCGCGGACGACCTGGGCAAGCACGGCTTTCACCCCCGGGGGCTGACGCGGCTCGACGCCTGGATCGGGCTTAGGCTCGTCGAACTGGCGCTGCACGATTGGGACATCCGCTACGGCGAGGACGCGGAAGCCTGCGTCGCGGCTCAGAGCGTGGAGGGAATCATGAGCTTCCTGCCCTCGACCCAGAGCCGTCTTTTCGGCGTCCGCGAGAACCCGCCCTTCGATGGCCGCTTCCTGTTCCGCTCGGCCGATCCCGATCGCGCGTGGACGCTTACCGTCGCCGGCGAGAAGGCGGAAAATACCGCCGATACTTCGGGTGCGCACGACGCCACAATCACCGCGGACGGCGAGGCCCACCTGCTGTTGATATACGGGCGCGCGAAGCGCGGGGAGGCGGAGGCTTCCGGCCGCCTGACAATCGAAGGCGACCAGGAGTTGGCGAACGAACTCCTGTGCGTTTTGTATACGAATTATTGATTCGAAGAGGAGGAGCGAAACTCCCATGTCGCCGATCACGAAAGTCGATGGATACGTCTATTATCCCGGAAGCAAAACGCGCATCGGCGCCATGCGGCCCGCCGATCCGGCAAAAACGCCGTGGACGCCGCTGGGGAAACCGCTATCAGAATGCAAGGTCACCCTCGTTTCCACGGCGGGCATATTCATGAAGGGAGACGTTTCATTCGACTACGAGCGCGAGTGGCGCGAACCGCACTGGGGAGACCCCACGCACCGTGAGATTCCCAAAACGGCCGCGCAGGATGATTGCGAATACTCGCACTTGCACATCAACACCGAGTATCTCAAAAAAGACAGGAACGTCTCGTTTCCGGTGGATATTTTTCTGGACTACGAACGCGAGGGAAAAATCGGCGCGCTGGCCGACACCCTCTACTCCACGATGGGCTATACGCCCAATTTTCATCCCCTGATGAAGAAGACGGCGCCCCTGATGGCCGAGAAGATGCGCGCGGAGGGGGTGGACGCGGCCTTGCTCATCCCCGTCTGACCGCTTTGCATGCGGTCCGTGAGCCTGCTGCAAAGAAGATTGGAAGAGTTGGGAATCGCCACCGTCTCGATATGCAACCAGCCCGAGGTTTCGGAGAAGGTCTGCGTGCAGAGGGCGGTCTTCATCCAGTATCCCTTCGGACGCATGCTGGGAGACGTGGGCGACAGAGCGGGCCAGCGCGCTGTGTGCGACGACATGTGCGCGCATCTGGAAGCCGCAGACGGGCCGAACGCCTACCGCCACCTCTCTCACGAGTGGCCCGAGCCGCCCGAGGATACCCAGTGGAAGCCGCTCGTTCCTGCGCCCATGCACGTGCTTCGCAACAACGGCGCCGCGCCCAAGGGCTTGGGGCACTATCAGGATGAGGAACGGCCCGATTTGAGTTAGCATAGCCGCCCGCCGATGACGGCGCTTTTATCATCGGGCGCGGAGACACTCCCCCCTTGAGGGTCGAACCCGACTGAGGAAGGAGGGTTCGCCGTCTCAGACGGGAGGGTACACATATCTGTTGCTCTATCGGTCGAACATCCCGAACAGGTCATTTGGAGTGTAGGGGCCGCATATATGCGTCCCTTTGTCTTTGGCCGTCAAACCACGGGCCGCATATATGCGGCCCCTACAACCGGGTTGACAACCAAAACGACATGCGGACGGACACATAGGTCCGCCCCTACGAGAATTGACTCTCCCCGGTCGGCGAATCCTCCCTCCTCGGTCGAATTCGATCTAGAACAGCCGTCCGCCGATAACGGTGTTCTTATCGTCAGGCGCGATGAGCACCACCTCGCCTTCTGCGTCCGGCACGCCGAGTGTGAGGACTTCCGACGTGAAAGGGCCGACCTGCCTCGGCGGAAAATTCACCACGCCGAGCACGAGCTTTCCCTCTAACTCTTCTTTGGAATAAAGCGCGGCGAGCTGGGCGGATGATTTCTTGACGCCCAACTCATCGCCGAAATCGATCCTGAGCTTGTAGGCGGGTTTTCTCGCTTCGGGGAAATCCGCCGCCTCGACGATGCGCCCGAGGCGGATGTCCAGCTTGTCGAAATCCTCCATCGTCGCCATTTTCATGCTTCTCCTGTTTCATGGGCCATGCGCGTTCAGCGCGCCGGAATCCCAGGGTGGTTTCCCGCCTTGGCGGAATGGGGACGCGCGCTTCAGTCTATCGGCTCGCCCTGCGTTCTTTCCATCTCGAGGATGTCGGCGCGCAGCCTTTTCGTGATCGGGCCGGGCGCCGGAATGGGCCGTCCGTCCACCTCGGCCACCGCGTGCACACGGCTGAAGGATGAGGTGAGAAAACACTCATCCGCCGTGTAGAGGTCATAGAGCGTCAAGTCGGTCTCCTCCGCCGGAATCCCCGCCTCGGCGGCGATTTCGAGCACGACTTTTCTGGTGATGCCGTCGAGCACGTTGTGGGCGTTGGGCGTTCTTAAGACGCCGTCTTTCACGACGAAGACGTTCTCCCCCGGGGCCTCCGCAACGAAGCCGCGCACGTCGAGGAGAATCGCCTCATCGAAGCCCGATTCCACCGCTTCTATTCTCGCCATCACGTTGTTGAGGTAATTGAGCGATTTCACGCGCGCCTCGAAGGACTCGGAAGGCGGCTTGCGAACGCCCGCCGTCTTGAGTCTCAGGCCCGCTCCTTTGGCCTTGTAGCTCGAACCCGTCTCGGGTGGCGGGGCGGGATCGTGCAGAAGCACGGCGAGCGTCGCCTTATCCACTACCCTGGGATCCAGCAGGGGATAGCCCGCCCCCCGCGAGATGACGACGCGCAGGTAGACGTCGCTCACGCCGGACTTTCTTACGCATTCCTTCACGATCTCCGCGATTCGCTCGCGCGGCTCGGGGAGTTCGAGCTTGAGCGCCCGCGCCGAGCGCTCCATGCGGTCGAAGTGTTCGGAGAATTTGAAGATGCGCCGGTTCGTCACCGTCATGGACTCGAAAAGACCGTCCCCGTAGAGAAACCCGTGGTCGAAGGCGGATACTTTCGCCTCAGGGGCTGCGACGTATTCGCCGTTCACGTAGCAGATATGAGATGCGCTTTTTTCATCCATTTTCACGGGCTCGTTTTCGCAATTTCCAATATGGCGGAGGCGAAGACCTCGGGCTTCTCTCTTTGGGCGAAGTGCCCGGCCCCTTCCACCAGAATCCTTCGGTATCCGCCTGTGAAATGCTGCTCCTTGCCCTCCGAGCTCTCGGGGCGCGACGCGCCGTCTTCCGCGCCTTGCAAAAGAATCGTCGGCGGCGATATGGCGGGCAGGCCGCGCATGAAACTCTCCGCGTCGTCATACTTTGGGTCGGGCTTCTCGTATCCCCACCGGTAGCGGTAGGAGTGCATGACGATATCCACGAAATCGGGATTTTCAAAGGACTTCGCCGTCGCCTCGAATTCCGCATCCGGAAAGTTCCATCCCGGCGACCACGTTCGCCAGAGTTCGCGGCAAAAACCGGCGGCGTCCGCGCGAAGCGCCTCGCGGCCGCGCTCCGTGCAGAAAAACCATTGGTACCAGTACGCGCGCACCTGATCGACCGACATCCGCTGCTGGGGGCGGCCCGTCCCGTAGCCCGCGGGGCTGACGATGAGCGCGTTCAGCCGCTTGGGATACATGGCCGCTACGCAATAAGAAGCGCGCGCGCCCCAGTCGTGCCCAACGAGCGTGAAGCGCTCGATACCCAGCGCGTCGGCGAAAGCCGTAATGTCGGCGGCCAGCGCGGTGTACTGGGCGCTTCTGGGGGTGGCTGGGTCGAGAAAGCGCGTCGGTCCGTAGCCGCGCACGTAGGGGCAAAGCGTCCGGAAACCCGAATCGTTCAGGATGGGGACGACGCGATCCCACGTTTTCGCGTCGTCTGGAAAGCCGTGTACCAGGATGACGGGCGGCGCAGTTTCATCGCCCGCCTCCAGATAGCCGATTTCGAGCGCGGGGGTTCTGAGCGATTTGAGCGCGCCGGCCATCCCGGTTTTTCAACCCCCGCTAAATCGCGCACCAGCCGTCGTCCACGATCAGGTCGAGGCCGTGCACCGCGCTCGCGTCGTCAGAGGCCAGGAACACCGCCGCGCCCGCCATCTCCGCCGTCGTGATGTAGGCCCGGCCCGTGGGCGTGTAGCTCGCCATGAGCTTCACGAACTCGGGGTCGTCTTGTAAGTGCTGGTTCAGCGGCGTGGCCGTGTTGCCCGGCGAGATGCAGTTCACGTTGATGCCGCACTTCGATATCTCCGCCGCGAGCGCGCGCGTGATCATGTAGACCCCGCCCTTGCTCGCGCAGTAGGGCACCGCGTTGGGAAAGGCGTGCGTGGCGGCGATGGAGGCGACGAAGACGATTTTTCCGTACTTCTTCTCCTTCATGATGGGGACGATGGCCTGTGAGAGCAGGAAGTTGCCCTTCAGGTTGATGTCGATAGTGTCGTCCCACTCCTGCTCGCTGTAGCTCTCGAGTTCCTTGTTGATCATGATGCCGGCGTTGCCGACGAGGATGTCCACCGTGCCGAACGTGGCCACCACGTCCGCCACCATGGCGTCCACGGCCGCCTTGTTCGATACGTCGCACGGAAACGCCTTCGCCGCATCGCCGATATCGGCGGCGAGCGCCTCTCCTTTTTCCGCCGTCCTGTTCACGACGGCGACCTTGGCGCCCTCTTCCGCGAAGCGGCGGCAGACCGCCTCCCCGATTCCCTGCGAGCCGCCCGTGACGATGGCGACCTTGTTCTCAAGCTTCATGGGCATCTCCTCCCCCTGCGGCGCTTTCAGTCTTCCTGAATGCGAAAAGTACGTGCTGATGATTACGTTTCGATTTTTGCGGGCATGATACCGCCCTTTGGTGTGATGGGGAAGTGGGTGGTCAATCGCGACCAATGAGGGAGCGATTGCCGACTGATGAAGGAGGGATTGCGATTTCGAAGCGTGATGGTTCTGGTAGGGGCGGACCTGTGTGTCCGCCCCATCGCCCTTGTGATGCTCCCGAAAGTAGAGGTCGTTCACGAACGACCCCTACAGAAGTTAATGATTCTCGCCTTTCCCCGTCATTCCGGTGTCAATCTCGACCGAGAAGGGAGAGGTTGCCGGAATCCAGAGCGGACGGGTGTGGACGAAAGGCGAAGACGTGGGGATTCGACGTGGGTGGTGGGATTCTCTCATCGGTTCTGGATTCCGGTTTTCACCGGAATGACGATCAGACCCTACAACAACAAGGACGCAACCAGATATGCGCTCCTACCCCCCACTCAGCCTCTTTCTTCTGCGCGTGGTTTTGGCCTTATCCACTTTGCCCGCCTCATTCAGGGCGACGCCGTAGACCTTCCAGGCGCGCTCCTTGGTGATCCACTTCTCCTCCACGTCCTCGCGCACCTTCTCTATGGGTCTCTCGTGCGGCGGGCCGTAGCCGCCCCCGCCCGTGCAGTAAGAAGCTACGTTCTCGCCGGGTTTCAGGATGATGTCCGCACAGCCGGGCAAATCCTCCAGAGACCCGTCCTCACGCATGAGAAAATTCTGGCAAACCGCCCCGTTCAGCCCGCCGAGCGTACCCTTGGAAGCGTTTATCGCGCCGTCCGAGACGTAAACGACTTCGAGGTCCCCTCCGCCCACGGGGCCGTATTCGCAATATCCCGAAGGCGCGCCTATCGTCCGGCCCGCGCCCTCGGTATCGGGCATGAGCCTGCGCGTCTTGATGTAGATGGGGAAGTGGAGTTCGTCCAGTTCGATGCTGTCCACGAAGCACATGCCTGCGTTTCCCGCGTGGAGGATGGTGAGCCAGGCGTCCGTCTTGCCCGCGCCGGCCCCGCCGGTGACCATCAGGAAGAGGTGGTTCACGAAGGGCTCGTTGTCGTTCCTGGGGTCGAAGCCCGATATGACGCCCATGGACGCGGGGAAAATCGGCCCGCACTCCGCCAGGCCGATGCCGTCCTGAATCTTGGAGAACGCGCGCTGCACGGGGTTCGTCACCCGGTCGGCGAGATTGGTGGTGGCGACGGACATGGAGGTGGGGTGCTTGCCCCCGCCCGCGACGGAGCCATCGCGAATCAGCACGTTCACGCGGCGGAAGCTGCCCGCGTTCGTGGGCACGATGTCGTCGATGCTGTTGAACACGCCTATCATCGCGCCGGTGCGCGCGCAGGCCTCGCTCAGGTTGAGGCCGCAGGGCATGGCGTCGGGGTTGTCCGTTAAATCCACTTCGATGGTGGCCTTCTTGTTGTCTATCCGCACGTGCGCGGTGATGGGGATGCCCTCATCCGGCGTGCCGGGCACGGGGTCGTGCGTGCTGTGGGTGGTGGCCTCGCCGGTGGGCAGCTTGCGGATGGCGGAGATCATGAGCTTCTCGCTGTAGTCGAACCACTCCTTCGAGAAGTCGTGAAGCGTCTCCCAGCCGTATTCATCCCCCATGGCGAGCACCTCGCGCTCGCCGATTCGCGCCGCGCCTATCATGGCGAGGTAATCGCCGTACCACTGCTCGGGCACGCGGATGCGCATCCGGCAGAAGTTGATGAAATCCTCGTTGTTCTCGTAGTTTTCCTGCACCTTGGTGGGCGGGAAGATGAGCGCGCCCTCCTCATACACGTCGCGCGCGTGGCCCATGTAGGTGGTGGGCTGGCTGCATCCGCAATCCGCCTGGTGGGCCTTCACCCACACGGTGAACTGATGCTCGCCCCGCTTGTCGATGACGGGCACGAGGATGGTGTGATCCGCCGGGTGCGAACAGCCGTGGTAGGGCGAGTTGTGGAGATAGGCGTCGCCACGTTTCAAGTTGGGGTGTAGGTCCATCATCGAGCGGGCCATCAGGTCCGCCCCGCTCAGGTGGTGGATGGGGAGTGATTCCGCGCCCGTCAGAAGTTCGCACTCGCGCGTCACCACGGAGGTCGAGAAATCGCGTGCGAGGTTCAGCACGCCCGAGCGGCCCGTCCTCAGCAGGGTGTTCGCCATCTTCGTGGTCACGGCGTCGAAGCGCTTGTGCAGCACGGCCAGGGTGATGGGGTCGAGTTTGGTCTTTTGCTTCGCGCGTCCGGTTTTTGCTCTCGCCATATCCTGCTCCTAGAGCGTGATGAAAAGACTTCCGCTTCTCGTGCGTTCGGCCTTGGCGCCGGGGTCGATGACCACCGTCGTGAACGGCGATTCGATGATGGCCGGCCCGCGCATCGCCTCGCCCGGCTTCATGGAATCGAACGCCGCCACGCGGGCGTTCACGAGTCCTTTGCCCGCAAAGTAGGCCTTGCGCCTCTTGGGCAGCGTCGTCTCATGGATCGCCTCGCGGACGAGCCTGCCCAGGCGGCCTTTTCTCAGTTTGCACCGCGCCACGGCGCGCCAGCCGACGAACTCGACTTCAGACGATGGATCGCGGAAGGCGAACACCTCCTCGTGCACTTCGTCGAACGTCGCGCGCGCTCTCTCCACGTCTTTTTTCGAGCGGAACCGGTTGATGGGCAGCCCCAAATCGATCTCCCATATCTGGTGCTTGTAGCGCGCCTCGACGTAGAACTCCGTCGCGCTCTCCACCGCCCCCTTGCCGGGACCCCGGATGAAGGCGCGGCATCGCTCGTCGAGTTTTCTTAAAATTGCGTTCGCGCCCTTGAAGTCGAATCTGTCCGTGATGGTGAAGAACATCGAGCGGTAATCTGCGTGTAGGTCGCTCATCATCGCGCCCGCTGCGGAGAGCGCAGCGCCCACTTCCGGGATCACGAGACCCAGGCAGCCCAGGCGCTTGGCGATGGCCACGGAGTTGAGCCCCGCCGCCCCGCCCCCGCCGATCAAGACCGCGCCCCTCGGGTCGATACCCTGGTGGATGGTGATCTCCTCGATCGCGCCCACCATGTTCTCCGTCGCAAGTCTCAGGATGGCCGAGGCCGCCTCTTGGAGAGAGAGGCCCAGGGGTTCGGCCACGTCTTTCGATATGGCGTTTTCGGCTTCAGAGAGGCTGAGCATCATCGCCCCGCCCAGGAAATAATCCGGATCGATGTGGCCCAGCACCAGGGAAGCGTCCGTCAAGGTGGGGCGCGTGCCGCCCCGGCCGTAGCAGGCGGGCCCCGGTTCCGCGCCCGCGCTCTGCGGCCCCACGTGCAAGAGTCCGCCCTCATCGACCCAGGCGATGCTCCCCCCGCCCGCGCCGATGCTCTTCACGTCCACGGAGGGAAAGCCCAGAATGTGGCCCCGGTAGCGCTGGCCGAGCCAGGTTTCGGGCGACATGGGTATCTCGCCCCGGCGCACGAGGCTCACGTCGTAGGTGGTGCCGCCGGTATCGGCCACAATCGCCGTCGCGGCCTTCGCGTCGGCGCGGGAGAAGTGCCTGCCCGCGATGGGGGCCATCGACGGCCCCGAACCCACCGAGTGGATGGGCGCTTCGGCGAGTTCGCCCGCGTCCATCACGCCGCCCTTGGAGGTGAGCATCAAGAGCCGCCCGCCGAAGCCCGCAGTTTTTAGCCTCTCTTGCAAGCCGCCGATGTAGCGCGACATCAGGGGCTTCAAGGAGGCGTCGATGCAGGTGGAAGACGCTCTTCTGTATTCCCGGAGAATCGGGTTCAGGACATGCGAGAGTGTGTAGGGAACGCCTTTTAAATGTTTTTTCAGCAGGCGTCCCACGCCGATTTCATGCGCGGGGTTCACCGTGGACCATAAAAGCGAGACGGCCACGGACTCCACTTCTTTTTCTTTCAACTCCTCGATGATGGCGAGAACGCCCGCCTTATCCAGCGGCTCGTACACGCTGCCGTCAGCGCCGATGCGCTCGGGCACCTCGAAGGTGAGCGCGCGGGGGACGTAGGGCTTGGGAAACGGCACGAGAAAATTGAACGGCTCCATGCGCCCGCCCTCGCGCAGCACGAGAATGTCGGGGTGGCCCTCCGTGGTGAGAAAGGCGGTCCTCGCGGTGTTGCCCGTCACGATGGCGTTGGTGGCGTGGGTGGTGCCGTGGATGAATAGCTCGCCCTGGGCCAAGAGTTCGCCGGTGCTCGTCGAGAGCGCTTCGGCGGCCGCCTCGATCGCCGCGAGAATGCCCTCCACCGGATCGTGGGGCGTCGTGGGGGCCTTGAACATGTGGAGGCGGCCCCTGTTGTCCTCCAGCACCAAGTCGGTGAAGGTTCCGCCCGTGTCGACCGCGAATCGCATTCCTCGCCTCCCGCGCTCACCCGCGCCATGCCCGCGCGGATGAGGTTTTTGAATCGCTATCTGCGAATGGGTGATGAATTCAGGCGCAATATATCATTTCTTGGGCGCTAGGATGCAAGGAGGTCTCCCGGAAAATGCGCTCATCACGCATCGCGCACATGCGCGTAGTATCGGCTCAGGCGCTCGGCGGAGACCCCCAAAGCGAAGAGGATGCTGAGCCCCCACCAGATGATGAGGCACTTGGGCTTGCCCCATACGTCGATGCGCCGCCCGCTGGTGACGACGGGCGTCTCGATGACGGCGGTGCGCCCGAACTCGCGCATCCTCCGGCTTAAGTCCCAATCCTCGAACAGGGGCATATCGGCGTAGCCGCCCATGCGCTCGAAGGCTTCGCGCCGGATGAAGATGCACTGATCGCCGAAGAAGAGTTTCGCCATCTTGGTGCGCGTGTTGGCGCTGAAGCTGATGAAGCGGCTGAAACGATCGTCTCTATCGAAGCCGTGGAGAAAGCCCCCGCCTGCGACGTCGCCCGCGCGCATGACGTCCTCGATTTCCCTTAAGGCTCCCGGGGGCAGGCGCGTATCGCAGTGAAGAAACAGTATCGTCTCGCCCTCTGCGTGGGCTGCGCCCGCGTTCATCTGGCGCGCGCGGCCAGGCTGTGATTCGACGATGAGGGCGCGCCCCTCCGCCACGACGCGCGTCTCGTCGGCGCTGCCCCCGTCGGCGAGGATAATCTGCTTCACTCCCGGTTGGGCGTCGAGCATGTCGAACATGGCGGGCAGACGCGGCGCTTCGTTCAGTACGGGTACGACGATGGAGATCATCGCGTATGTCCTTCTCCTGGATTCATCTTTCCATACAAAGGCGGGGGCGATACATTTTCTAAGGCTATGATATGATGCCCCATGCGAAGCCATCCGATGAACCCTAACCACTGGAAACGCCCATGTCGATGAGCCGCATTCGAATTTTACATCTTTTCCGGTCGCGCGCAGGGGGCGTCCGGCGCGTGAAGCATCTTACGATATGCCTCGTCCTTCTGGTGGCGGTGCTTTCCGCTAGCCTCGTCTTTTCGCTTTCCAGTGATCAGGAAGAGGCCATCGCCCTCTTGTATGAGGTCATGCAGAAAGTGGACGATAATTATGCGCGCACGCCCGATTTCCGGAAAATGTACGTCGCGGGTCTCGAAGGCCTCAAGAAAAGCGCGGGCGATGGGCGCTTCGATTTCGAGGAGAAGGCGGGAGAAGAGGTGCTCCTCAAGGCGCAGGAGAAGGAGTTGCTCGTTCGCCTCCGGGGAGACACCGAAGGCGGGCTGGGCGCATTCGAGCGCGCCTACCGGTTCGCGATGGAAAACGCCGGGGATTCCGGTTCCAAGAAGAAAAAAGGTGAACTCCGCGTCATGTACGCCGCGCTCTCTTCCATGCTGCGTTCTCTGGATCCTTTCAGCACGTTCGTCTCGCCCGAGTCCTACAAGCAGATGCGCGTGGAGTATACGGGCCGCTACGGCGGGGTGGGCGTCATCATCACGGTGCGGGAGAAGAAGCTCACCGTCGTATCGCCCATCGAGGACACGCCCGCCTATCGCGCGGGTCTCCAGTCCGAGGACGTGATTCTGGAAATCGATGGAACGCCCACGGCGGATATGCCGCTTTTCGAGGTCGTGCGCCACATGCGCGGACCCGCGGGCAAGGCGGTGGATTTGCTGATTTCGCGCGTGAGTTGGCCCAAGCCCCGCAACGTGAAGCTGCGCCGCGCCATCATCAAGATACGCAGCGTGAAGACGGAGGTGAAGAAAGGCGGGATCGGCTATTTGAGGGTCACGGCCTTTCATGGCCGCACGACGCGGGAGCTGGATGTGGGTCTGAACAAATTGATTCGCAAGAAGGTGCGGGGAATCGTGCTGGACCTGCGCGACAACCCGGGTGGTTTTCTCCGCCAATCCGTCCAGGTTTCCGAAAGATTTCTGCCCGATGGAAGCATGGTCGTCTTCACTCGGGGGCGAAGGCGCAGCGAGACGGTGTATTTCCGCTCCCGCGGCAGCGGCGTATGGCTGGGCAAGCCTTTGGTCGTGCTGATCAACAAGGGCAGCGCGAGCGCGTCCGAGATTGTGGCCGGCGCCTTGCAGGATCTGGATCGCGCCCTGATCATCGGCAGAACCAGCTTCGGTAAAGGCTCGGTTCAGGCCATCATTCCCACCCGGGGCGCGGCGGCGCTCCGGCTGACGACGGCGAAGTACTACACCCCGCTCGGGCGCCTGATTCACGAGAAAGGCATACTGCCCGACGTCGAGGCGGGGCCTCAGCCGCTCACCCGAAAAGAGATGCAAGAGCGGAGGAAGAAGATGAAGACTTCGCTCTACAAGAAGGATAAAGAGACCGACGAGAAGAAAAAAGACCCCGTCCTCGAACTGGCGATGGCCGTCCTGAAGGATGCCCCAAGCGCGGACGTGGAAGCGCTCCGCCAGACGGCGCTTCACGCGCAGCGTATGTTGCGAAGCGCCGAGGCGATATCCTCCACCGCTTCCCCCTAGCCCGGAGCGCGCGCGGCGCTTCTCGTTTGGTTATAATCTCCGCATGAGGGAGTTGTCGATTTTTCGCGTTACGACGTGAACGCGATGATGGTTCCCACCGCGGCGGCCAGCCCAACAAGCTTTCGCATCGTCATCTTCTCGGACAGCCGCCAGGTGGCCAGGATTGTGGTCACGATGAAGCTCAACTGTATGATCGGCGAGACGATGGTGGCCTCACCGTCCCTGAACGCGGCCAGCAGCGAGGTGTTTCCGAATATGAAGCAGGTGGCGGTCACGAATCCGTGCGCCCAACCTTTTTTTGAGAATTTCGGCCCCCCCTGCACCACGAACGAGTAGATGTAAGCGATCGTAATGAAGAAAACCGCCTGGCTGTGCAAAAACATGATCGGCGCCACCCCGCCCGAGACGCCGAGCTTGTAGATGAAGTTTACGAGGCCGACGGCCACCATCGCCACGACGGCCCACAGGACGGTGGCGATCTTGTCGGCGGAGAAACTCCCCCGGTGAAAATCCGAGAACAGGAAAATGGCGCAGCCGGTCAGGATGAGGCCCACGATTTTTGGGAGCGTGATTGATTCGCCCAGAAACCAGACGGCGAGCATGGCGGTGACGACGAAACTCATCCGGTAGATGGGCGTGCTGGCGCTCGCCTCTCCGAGTTCCACGCTTCTCATGAAGCTCCAAAAGCCGATGAATGTGAAAAATGCGGCGCCGATTCCCAGAAAAGCCGGGGGCGTCCAGGCGTAGCTGCCGTCGAGTTGCGCCCAGATCCACGTGACGGGAACGACGATGCTCGACTGCGAGGCCGTTATCGTGCCCGGCAATATGCGGTTCCTGACCGCGCGTCCATATACGTAGTCCGCCACGCCGATCAGAAACGATGCGAAAAGAGCGAGTATGATGAACCTTGGAAGCAAACCGAATCTCTCCTGAGAAAAGCGCCGCAGCCCGACCCCGTTTCAGGCATCATACCCGTTTTCGGCGGACGCGTTTCGTCGGCATAAAGGGTATGCCAGAATACACCTTTGATTCATACTTCCCTCCTGCTCGTTTCGCTTGGCGCGCATCCTTTGCCTGCGCCGGCCGACCGGGGACGCGGCGCGATCGAGCGACCCCGGGCAGGATTTTGTTTCTTGACAGGCAGGGGCCTTGCTGTATATTGCGGATATATATCTCGCCATGTTGCTTGCGTGAACCGCACCGGAATCAATCCGGGGGAAGGGTTCAATCTTTCTTCTCTGTTTGTGCGGAAACGGGCAGGTCCCAGCGTCCGCACTCTGAATCCACGGAATCGGAAGTTAGGGAGGATAATGTAATGGCAACGAGATCGACGTATACCCGAAAGAGATGGATCAGCGTTTCACGTTCGGCGGCGATGTTGACGGTGGCGGTTTTCGCGCTCATCGCCGTCTTTGGTTCCCCCGTTTTCGCCGCGAAGAAAGACCCCATTAAAATCGGGGTGCTGTCGTTTCTGAGCGGAAAGCTCAAGCCCATCGGCGATGAGATCACCACGGGCATTCAGACGGCCGTGAAGATGCAAGGACCCGTCATGGGCCGGCCCATCGAGTTGATTCTCGAGGACAGCCTGGTCAACGCGCAGGTGGCGGTCACGAAGGCGACAAAGCTCGTCCAGAAGAACCGCGTCACGGCGATTCTGGGAACCAGCACGCTCGAGGCGCTGGCCCTGCTTCCCGTGGCGAATCGCCTGCGCGTGCCGATTATCACCTCGAACAGCGGCTCGGCCGTCATCACGGGAAGCAAGTGCAACTACTGGGTGTTCCAGACGAACCCGACTCCCCAGATGGCCGTCGTGGCGATGGACTCGCTCATCAAGGATAACCCGAAGTTCAAGACCGCGAATTGGTTCACCCTGGGCCACGACTACCCCTGGAGCCGCCGGGTCGCGCGCTCGGTGAAAATCGTCAAGGGCGTGAAGTACGTCGGCGAGACATTCGCTCCGCTCGACACCACGGACTGGGCGCCGTTCATCGCCAAGGTCCGCTCGGCGGGCGCGACGGCGGTGGTCATCCCCGTCACCCTGGGCACGCCGCTCGTGCAGTTCCTCCAGCAGGCCAACGAGTTCGGCCTCACCAAACAGGCGACTCTGGTGGCGCCCATCGGCCTGCCGGACTGGCTCATCGCCAAGCTGGGAGAATTGTCCACCCACATCGTCTCGGCGGGCGCGTGGAGCGCGTGGCGTCTCGAGGACACGGTGCCCATGACCAAAAAGTTCAACGAACTCTACTACAAGATGCACGGCCGCGTAGCCGGGATGCAGGCCATCCAGGCGGGCACGGCGGCTCAGCTTCTGTTCAACGCCATCGAGAAGGCGGGTTCGACGGACGGGAAGGCCATCGTCGCGGCGCTCGAGAAGCTCGACGTAGAGGCTCCTGCGGGAAGAATGCGCTTCCAGAAGGATGGACGCATGGCGGAGGTGCCGCTTATTCTCGGGAAAATCGAGAAGCTCAAGAAACCGAAGTACGGCGCCATGTATGCGCAGTCGGTCACGGCGCTTCCGGCGTCCAAGACGCTTGAGCCGGCGAAGAAGCTCGGCTGTAATTTGAAGAAATAGTCATTGGCGATGGATTGGAATTTCTTGTTCGTCAATACGCTGAACGGAGTCATCTACGGCTCATTCCTCGCGCTGACGAGTCTCGGCCTGAGCCTGGTGTTCGGCTTGGGCCGAGTCGTCAACTTCGCGCACGGGGTATTGTACGCCCTGGGGGGGTATTTCTTCATCATCTTCCTGCCCTCGCTGGGGTGGTGGGCGATGCTGTTCGCCCCGTTGATCGTAGTACCCCTCGCCATCGCGATGGAATGGCTGACCATTGCCCCCATCCGCCACCGCAACGAAATCTACACCCTGCTCGTGACGTTCGGTCTCTCCTTCATGATCACGGGCGCGATTGAGTATCTCTGGGGCACCGAGACCACCCTGATCAAACCACCCGTCATCTTTCAGGGGACGGTGGACATCCTCGGCAATCAGTTTCCCGTGTACAGGCTCTTCGCGGCGGGGCTCTCGCTCCTGGTGACGGGGCTGGTCTTCGCCTTCATCCAGTTCACGCCGATCGGGCTGCAAATTCGCGCCATCACGGATGACAACGAGATGGCCGAGGCGCTCGGCATCAATACGCGCTGGCTGCTCACGGTCATCTTTGGAGGAGCGGCGGGGTTCGCGGCGTTCGCCGGCGCGCTCGGCGCTCCCATTTTCTCCGTCGATCCGGAGATGGGCACGGGCATCATCATCGACTCTTTCCTGGCGGTGATACTGGGCGGTCTCGGCCATCTGCCCGGGACTGCCGTGGGGGCGTTCATCGTGGCGTTGGCGAAATCCATCGGCGGGGGCTACATCGCGGAGTGGGCCATCGCCGTCCTGTTCCTGGTTGTGGCCGCCATCATGGTTCTGCGGCCCAGAGGAGTGTTCGGTCGTGGCCGCATCGCCTGATGGGCAAAGCCGGGCGGACGATGTTCCGAGGAGGGATTCGCGCGAGGTCGCGATGCGGGTGCTGCTCGCCGGGTTCACGCTCTTGGCCCTGGCGGTTCCGTTCATGGACTTCAACCCGTTTTTCATCACCCTGCTCACCGAGGCCTTGATATTCGGCATCTGGGCGATGAGCCTGGATTTGCTGGTGGGCTACACGGGCCTCGTCTCGTTCGGCCACGCTGCTAGTTTCGGCTTGGCGACCTACGCCGCGGGGCTTTTCGCTCAGAACGTATCTGCGGATTTTCTCCTCTCGATCGTCGTGGCCATGCTCACCGCCGCGGCGGTGGCGTTTCTCACCGGCCTCGTCGTAACGCGCCTCTCGGGAATCGCATTCGCCATACTCACCCTCTGCATCTGTCAGGTCCTGTTCCAGATATCCGTCGTGTGGCGTTCGTTTACCGGCGGGCTGGACGGTCTCATCGGCGTTCCGCTGCCGACGCTATTCGGCCGGGAGGTGGAACCCGGAGATGAACTCTACTTCCTGACGGTCGCCACGCTCGTCGTCACCTATCTTCTCCTCAGAAGGGTGGTGGAGTCTCCCTTCGGCAAAACCCTGCTGGCGATTCGCGCGAACGAGGACAGGGCGGCCGCCATCGGCATCGACGTGAGGCGGCACAAGCTGGTGATTCTTATCTTCTCCTGGATGACGGGCGGCGTGGCGGGAACGCTCTTCGTCTTCTTGAAGGCGGGCGCGAACCCGATGTCGCTCTACTGGTTCGAGTCGGGCAACATACTGGCCATCACGATTTTCGGCGGCATCGGAACGCTGTTCGGCCCGATCATCGGGGCGATAGGCTTTATATTCATTCGCGATCAGGTCACGACGATGTACCGGGCGTGGCAGTTTTCCTTCGGACTCGCCTTCGTTCTCGCCGTGCTATTCATGCCGTCGGGAATCGCGGGCATCGCCGAGAGGTTCTGGAGACGACTTTGGCCGGCGCGTTCGTAGTAGAGGGTCTCCACAAGTCCTTCGGCGCCCTGCACGCCGTGAACGACGTGTCCTTGGACATCGAGGGGGGGCAGGTGCACTCGCTCATCGGCCCAAACGGCGCCGGCAAGACGACCTTGTTCAACTGCATCACCGGCTTTCTCCGCCCCGACGCCGGCAGGGTGCTTTTGAACGGGAACGACGTCACCCATCTGCCGTCCCACACGCTGGTGAAGTCGGGAATCGTCCGCACGTTCCAGATCACCCAGGTCTTCGGCGAGTTGAGTGCGCAGGAAAACGTCGAACTCGCGGCGCGCTCCCGAGAGGGGCGGAACTTCGACTTCTTCCGCAAGGCGAGCGCCTGCCGGGAGGCCCGCGAGGACGCGGAGGAATCGTTGCGGATGGTCGGGCTGATCGAAAAAGCGCATTTGCGGCCCGAGGAGTTGGGACACGGGGACAAGCGCGTGCTCGAGGTGGCGATCGGGCTTGCGCTCAACCCCGAGGTCTTGCTGCTCGATGAGCCGACGGCGGGCATGTCCCGAACGGAGACCGAGCGCATCGCCCGCCTGGTGCGGCAAATTGCGGAACGGATGAGCGTACTCCTGGTCGAGCACGATACGGAGGTGGTTCTCTCGATCTCGGATAAAATCACCGTGATGACGCAAGGCCGGGTGATCGCCCAGGGCTCGCCCGAGCAGATCAGCAAGGACCCGCAGGTGCAGGACGCCTACTTGGGCGCCGTCGAAGTGGGAGAGGATTGATGCTCCGGGTTTCCTCGCTTCACGTCCATTACGGAAGCGCCCACGTTCTCCACGGCGTGAATCTCGAGGTGGGCGCAGGCCGGATCGTCTGCCTCATCGGGCGCAACGGCGCGGGCAAGAGCACGACGCTCAAGGCCATTATGGGTCTCGCGCCCCCCACTTCAGGCGAAATCGTCTTCGAGGAGCAGCGCATCGACGCCATGGCGGCCCACCGGGTCGCCCGCATGGGAGTGGCCTACGTGCCCGAGGACAGGCGGCCCTTCGGTTCCTTGAGCGTGGAGGAGAACATTCGCGTCGCCGCGCAAGCCAGCCCGCACTCGGACGCGAACGGCGTTAGCGAGGCGCTGGCGTTTTTCCCCGTCTTAGAGGAGCGCGCGGGGCAGTTGGCGGGAAGCCTGAGCGGCGGCGAGCAGCAGATGCTCGTGATCGCACGCGCCCTGGTGGCGCGGCCACGACTGATTCTGCTCGATGAGCCTACCGAGGGATTAGCGCCCAGTCTCGTCCGCTCCATCAGGGACGGAATCATGAATACCCGAACCCACGGCCTCTCTATTTTGCTGGTGGAGCAGAACCTCTCCCTTGCGCTGGATGTGGGCGATTACTTCTACGTGCTGAGCCGCGGTTTCGTCGCCTTCGAGGGAACGAGCGCCGAACTCCTTGCGCGAGAGGACGTGATCGCCGAACATCTGGGAGTCGGCCGGGTCAAGGAGGCCCTCAAATCGCGCGAATGAATCGCTGCGCAGCGCCGCGAAATAACCGACCCGCTCCGAGCCGCACTGAATCCTGAAAAAGAGAGCATCCATTGCTTGTCTACGTACTGGAGGAAAACGGCCCCTCTCTGAAAGAGGTGGCGCTTCCCGAGCCGTCTGGGGGAGAAGCCCTCATCCGGGTGAGGCTCGCGGGGATTTGCGCCACCGACCTCGAACTCATTCGCGGGTACATGAATTTCCGGGGTGTGCTGGGCCATGAGTTCGTGGGCGAGGTGGCGGGGCCGGAGACGCACCCGCTTCTCGGCCAAAGGGTCGTGGGCGAGATAAATTGCGGCTGCGGAAGCTGCGCCTGGTGCGCGCGCGGAATGGAGCGGCATTGCCCCGAGAGGAGCGTTCTCGGCATTCTCGGCCGCCCGGGAGCTTTTGCGGAATACACCTGTCTGCCGAGCCGAAACCTTCACCTCATTCCCGATGCCGTGGAAGATGAGGCGGCCGTTTTCTGCGAGCCTCTGGCCGCCTGTTTCGAGGTGATCGAGCAGTTCCCCGAGATCGTGGAGCGCGAAGTCCTGGTGATCGGGGACGGGAGGCTGGGCCTCTTGCAAACCCAGGTGCTATGCGCCGCCGGGGCGAAAGTGGGCCTGCTGGGTCGCCACCCGGAAAAAATGGCTTTGCTCGCCCCTTTGGGAATTCCCATGTTTAGCGAACCGGCGCAGGCCCTGTGCTCCGAGGGGGAGAGATGGCCCGTGGTGGTCGAGGCTACGGGTGCTGCCGAGGGGTTTTCCCTCGCCGTTTCGAAAACGAAGCCCCGAGGCGTGCTGGTCCTCAAGAGCACGGTGGCTTCCGAGGTTCGCCTGAATCTATCCTCTGTCGTGGTGGATGAAATCACCATCCTGGGTTCGCGTTGCGGGCCTTTCGCGCCTGCGATTCGGGCGCTCGAGACGGATGGGCTCCAAACGTCCTTGATGATCCATGGCCGCTTCGCATTGCGAGACGCGCCCGAAGCGTTTGAAAAGGCCCGCGAAAAAGGCATAATCAAGGTGTTGCTCCGGCCCTAGGCATTATTTGTATTTTTAGAGTAGAATGAAAGGTCGATATTGCTTCATAGGGTGGTGCTCTTTAAGGAGCATGCGATGAGAGGCCTCATGGGGATGGCCTTGATTTTATGGCTTCTTGCTTCGGCTTGGAGTCTGGGGGTGTCTGCGGCCACGCCGGAGACGCCCGAGGCGATAGAGCAAAGGCGCGTTTCCCGACTCGTCTCACATCTCAAGCGACTGGAGAAGCCCGAGGACTGGCTGCTGGTCCGCAAGTTTTTCTCCTCCGATTCGAACGTGCAGCTCAACGCCTTGTCGAATTGCCCGCTGCCGGAAAACGAATGGCCCTGGTATCTCTCCTCCGATCACCTGAAGAATTACGCTTTTTCGGTGGATTTCATCCCGCTCAACATGGACTCGGACAAGCGCCTCGAAACCCTGATGGTCATCCAGTCGGATCACGCCAAGGATCACTACATCACCTTTTGCCTGATGGATGACGACAAGAGCGCCCGCAAGCCGCTCGCCTCCTACAGCGACTTGAGCCGCGGGCGGGAGATCACCTACCAGATAGCCGATCTGACGGCGGATGGATCGTATGAGTTGATAGTCAATGTCCGCGAGGGTTCGAACGGCCACTATTCGGATGCCGTGCGCGTCATCAAGCCGACTCAAAAGAAGCGTTTCGAACTGGTTTGGTTCGCGCGCCTTCGAGAGGAGTTAAGGTGGCCGAGGGCGTATCTCGACGATGCGGGAACCCGGGCCGTTCAACGAAGCGAAGACCTGAGCGCCAAGGTTCGTTTCCGCTTTAACGGGCCGGGCAACCCGGCCACCCTCATCCTCAAGGGGGTCAGGAAATACGAGGAGCGGGTTTTCAACCTCAAAGGCGGGGAAGAGAAAAGCGCGCTCCTGGTCGATCGGTTTCCCTTCGAGGAATTCTGGCGGTGGGATAAAGTGAAGCTGCAATTCGTCCGTGTTTTCGAATCGAGATAGAAAGAGCGTCTCCGCTTTTCCGGAAAGGTCGTTGTGAAGCCCTTGAACTCTCCTCGCCCCGTCATGCTCATCGTTCTGGATGGATGGGGATTATCCGGCGAGCGCGCCCATAACGCCGTCGCATTGGCCGATACCCCGACCATGGATGCCCTGCTCGCTCACCGCCCCCACACCCGCCTCGTCACCTCCGGGCGCGCCGTGGGGCTTCCCGACGGACAAATGGGCAACTCCGAAGTGGGGCATCTCAATCTCGGCGCGGGCCGGGTGGTGGATCAGGACATCGTTCGCATCGACCGCTCCATCGAGAGCGGCGATTTTTTTGAACTTTCCCCGTTCGTCGAGTGTATTCGAAAAGCCGGGTCGGGAGGCGGCGCCCTGCACATTCTCGGCCTCGTTTCGGATGGCGGCGTGCACAGTCTTCAGGACCACGGGGTGGCGCTGGCGCGATTGGGGAGAAAAATCGGAATCGAACGCATCTTCGCCCACGCCTTCACCGACGGGAGGGATACGCCTCCCCGCTCGGGTCTGGACTTCGTCGGTCGCTATGCGGAGAGCCTGCGGCGCGAGGCGGGGACGAAGCTCGCCACCGTTATCGGACGCTACTACGCGATGGACCGCGATGAGCGATGGGAGAGGAACGAGCGGGCCTACCGCGCTCTGGTGGCGGGAGAAGGCGTCCGCGCCCAAATCGCCGCAGAGGCGATAGAGGCCTCCTATGCGCGGGGCGTGACGGATGAGTTCATCGAACCGGTGGTGCTCGGCGAAAACGGACGCCCGGTGGGGTTGATTCGCGATGGCGACGCCGTGATCTGCATGAACTTCCGCGCGGACAGGGTGCGGCAGATCACCCGCGCCTTCACGGACGAGCGCTTCGATGGCTTCGACGTCTCGGGCAGACCCTCGGTTCATTACGCCTGCATGACGGAATACGACGTGCGCTTCGCCCTGCCCGTCGCGTTTCCACCCTTGCGGATGGAGGGCCTGTTTAGCCACGCCTTGGCGGATGCGGGAAAGACTTGCCTGAGAGTCGCCGAGACGGAAAAATATCCGCACGTCACGTATTTTTTTAACGGCGGCGAGGAGGAGCCTCCCCCGGGCGAGAGGAGGCGCATGGTTCCCTCGCCCAAAGTGGCCACCTATGACTTAAAGCCCGAGATGAGCGCGGGTGAAGTGACCGAGGTGGTCCTGGATGCCATCGAGCGAGGCGATGAGGATGCCATTGTCCTGAACTACGCCAATCCGGATATGGTGGGGCACACGGGTGTGGAGAGCGCCGCCGTTTCCGCCGTGGGTCTTGTGGATTCTTGTCTCGGGCGCGTTCTCGATGCCCTGGAACGGGCCGGCGGGGCGGCGGTGATTACGGCGGACCACGGAAATTGCGAGACGATGTGGGATGCGGAAAATGATTGCCCGCACACCGCGCACACGCTGAACGAGACGCCCTGCATCGTCGTGGCGCCCGGGTTCGGCGGCCCGCTCAGGGGAGGCGGCGCGCTTTGCGACGTGGCGCCCACCCTGCTGGGGTTGATGGGCGTTTCCCCTCCGCCACAGATGACGGGGAAGGATTTGAGGATTTCATAACGCTACGGGGCGGTGAATTTGACTGGTAGCGGCTGTCGGACGGTGGGCGGAGGATTCGGCGGTTTGATGAATGAACATTCATTCGGGAGGAGATGGGCGTGAGCGAGGGAGTCCCCGATTTTCAGGCGTTGCGCGCGATGTTTCACCAGGAAGTGGAAGGGCTGACCGACGCCCAGCTCGACTGGGAGGATGCGTCGGCGGAATGGTCGCGCTGGAGCATCAGGCGGCAGATAAGCCACGTGGCGCTCGCCTATTTTTTCTGGTGGGTGAAGATGTGGGGCAAAACCCTCTGGCCGGAGAACCCGCCCGAAGATCCGGTGGATTTCTCCAAAGCGGCTCCCAATCAATATGATCGCAGGCTGGATGAGGAAAAATACTGGAAGCTCGATGATTTGCTCCCCAAATTCGATGAGGCGCTCGCCTTCGCCGAGCGCGCAGCCGATGGAAAGAGCGCGGATGAATTAAAGGCGATTTCCATCACGCGCTCGTTCAAGCACGAGTTGCTCATGGGGGATACGGACCTGCCCGTGTACCGGTTCTGGATGCACATCTCCACGTTTCACGACGAGGGCCTCTCGCAAGACCCCGAGGATGAGACGAAATTCACCTACACTCTGGCGGGAATGCTTCGGCAGATGTACTGGGAGGCGCTCGTGCACTTGCGGACCATTCATCGCCTGAAACTCAAACAAGGGCTCACGCCCGCCGCGCAGATTCCCCGGGAGGGCTTGTTGCTCGATCCGTTTTTCTGGGGACCCGAGGATGAACCCAGGATGTGAGGGCGCGCGCCGCCCGCGCGTATATTCGAGGATGCTTCAATGCCGTTCGTGACGCTGGGATCAGGCGTAGAGATATTCTATGAGACCCAAGGAGAGGGGCCTCCCCTTCTGCTGGTGAGCGGAACGGGGCATGATCACACCTTCTGGTCGGCGCAACTGCCCTTGCTGAGCACGGATTACCGCTGCATCGTCTTCGACAACCGGGGGGTCGGCAAGAGCACGGCGCCCGCTCCGGGATATTCCCTGGCGGACATGGCGGATGACGCCGCGGGCGTTCTCTCTGCCTTAGGCGTGGAGCGCGCCCACGTGATGGGTTTTTCCATGGGCGGGCACATTTCCACCGAGCTCACGCTTCGCCACCCCGAGCGCGTCGTTAGCCTGGGGCTTCACCACACATGGGCGAGAAACTGCGCGCGCCTGGGTTCTTTTCAGCGCGCCCGCATGCACCTCGCCGAACGGGGCGAGCGCGAGGCGCTCGTGGAACTGAGTCTTCTGGGGCTTTACTCCCATGAATTCTACGATGCGAACGCCGTGGTGATGGAGCAGAAAAGGCAGTGGCTCACCGAGCAATCAGGAGTCGACCTCGGCTGGGAGGGACAGTTACGCGCCTGTCTGGAAGGAGACACCTTAGAGCGTCTTCACCAGATAAAAGTCCCCACGCTCATCACTTGTTCGGATCGCGACCTGATCGTCGACCCCCACCACGCGAAAGAAATTCACGAGCGCATCAAGGGGTCGAAGCTCATCGTCATGGAGGGCACGGGCCACGTGGCGCTCATCGAGCGGGCGGATTTATTCGCGCGCTTTTGCCATGAGTTCCTGACCTCCCTGCCGCAGTCATAGAAAATCGTGGACGATCGCTTTTTGGGGTGAATGAACCGCCACGCCGAATTTTCAGAAAGCGTCTGAGTCCGCCTCATGTTTGACAAAGGGCCTGGGCTTGGGGCAAGAAAAAATCGATTTGTCCTTTTTGACGATACAGCCGGACGTCGTTAGCGTTCGGAAAGCGAGGTGCGCCATCCTCAAGAAGATTTTCGGCTGGTTGACACAAAAGAACGACCCCCCCACCGGGGGCGGCCCGCCCCGGGCGGGCGGTGGCGGTTTCGGTCTGCCCATGGCGCCGGACCAGGCGGAGCAGGAAGCCCTTTTCGCCGAAAAAATAGAAGCCCACGGCAAGTGGCTCCAGAGTTCCGGCGCGCGCGGGGAGCGCGCCGACTTCGCGGGCGCGCATCTCGAGGCCATCAGCTTTTTCATGGTGAATCTCTCCAAGGCGAATTTACGCGAGGCGCGTCTCGTCCGCGCCAATGCGCAATGGGCGAACCTCGATGGAGCGGACCTCTCGGGCGCCGACCTCGCGGGGGCCGATTTGTTCCAATCCAGCCTCGAGGGAGCGAATCTCACCGGCGCCCGGATGGCCGGGGCGAACATGATGTCGGCGGATCTCAAGTTCGCGGATTTGACGGGTGCCGACCTAAGCGGAACCGACCTGCGCGGCGCCTCGCTTCAGCGCACGAAACTCGCAGGCGCCAATCTCGCGGGCGCGCTCCTGAACGATGCCGATATGGAACTCACCGACATCCGGGGCGTCGACCTCTCGGGCGTGAGGGGACTGACGCCAGAACAGGTCGAAGGCGCGCTCAAAGACGGAGAAACGCTCTTTCCGGATTCTTAGAGAAACGTGATGTCCAGGCTGTTCTGATTCCATCTCTCACCTCTCCCTAAGTCTTTTTCTTTTGCGGGATTCGGTTTATGATGGATTTTTCTTGAGATTCAACCAGCAGGAGTAATAAGGTATGTCGCAGACGACCCAGACGGTAGGCCATGAAGTCGATTTGGTGGAGCATTACTACGAGCAGGGCTTCTCGGACGGGCTTCCCGTCGCCCCGCCCACGCCCGAGAAAATAGACGCCGCCGTCGCGGCCTTGGGGGGAGACAAGGACCTCATCGAGTGCCGCGTGCCCCCGCGCTGGGGCAACCTCACGAGAGAGGTTTTGGCGGTCAACATGGTGATGGCGGGTTGCAAGACGGAATACGCGCCCGTCGTCCGCGCGGCGATGCTCGCGCTTTGCGACCCCCACTTCAACCTGAACGGCGTGCAGGCCACCACCCACATGGCGTCTCCGCTGATAGTGGTGAACGGGCCGGTTCGAGACGAGATCGGCATGAACGCGGGCTGCAACGTGTTCGGCTCGGGCAACCGCGCGAACGCGACGATAGGCCGCGCGGTGCGGATGGTGCTCCTGAACGTGGGCGGCGCGTGGCCGGGCGACCTCGACAAGAGCACGCTGGGCTGCCCCACGAAATACACTTACTGCATCGCGGAGAATGAGGAGGCGAGCCCCTGGGCGCCCTATCACGTGGAGCAGGGCTACGCGCCCGAGGATTCTACGGTCTTCGCCATTGCGGCCGAGGCGCCCCACAGCGTGACGAATCACATTTCGGACGATCCCGAGGGTATCCTCGACAGCATTTGTTCGGCGATGAGCACGATTGCGCACAACAATTCGGTGAGCAGCGGTTCATGCGCCGTCGTCATCAGCCCAGAGCACGCGGCGACCATAAGCGCCAAGAACTGGACGCGAAACGACGTGAAAAGCTATCTGTGGATGCACACGAAAAACACGTTTGCAGATATTTCGTTCAACCACCGCTACGGAAAAATCTATAACCGCAACATCCCCAAGTGGTACAGGCGCGAGCCGGACGAGAGAATCCCCATCGTGCCGAGTCCGGAGAACATCCACCTGTTCGTGGCGGGGGGGGATGCGGGTCGTTTTTCCGCCTTCATTCCCGGCTGGGGCCACATGACGAATCCGGTGCTGAGAGCTATTGACGGCAAGGCGCTCGAGGGCGGCCCCGTCTGCGTGGACGGCACCTGTCTGCTTTAGAATTTGGGAGAAGGTTCCCGTAAACATGATTACATCGGTGGCGACGGCACGCGCCGTTGTTCTTTCGGGATTGATGGAGCCGAACTGATGACTATTGTTATTACTTGGTCAGCACTATTGTTTTTGTTTGTGGTCATTGTTGCTGCGGTCGTTCTGCCTTTAGTGGGTCTGTCTTTGGTGGGTATTTTGTTGATTGTTCCCAGTTGGCTTTAATCACGGAGTCGGACTCGATAAGCATTAGCCTCCGGAAAGTTTTTAGGGATAGGAGATTTTATCTGTGAGCCATCAAGATCACCTGAGATTGTAGCGGAAAGTGGGCCGGGACGCAGGAGCGTCGGCCCGGACATACTAATGGCCCGTAGTCCAGGCAGGAGGAAAGCAATGAGTGACGTCATCACCGGCCAGGTCGTCTATGACCCCCGAGGGGTGGTCGAGGCCCAAGCGCAGCCCACCGCAAAACGCGTCCGGGATTTGAAGGGCTTAAAGCTCGGCATCCTGGACAACACCAAGTGGAACGGGCGCAGGCTGCTCGAGAAGACTACGGCGCTGATGGAGGCGGAAGGTCCCTTCTCGGAGGTGCAATACTACAAGAAAGAGAGTTTTTCTAAAAATGCGGCGCCTGAGCTGATCGCCCAAATCGCAAAGGAGAACGACGTCGTCCTGACGGCGATTGGCGACTGAGGCTCCTGCACTTCGTGCTGTATGCACGATGCGGTTTCCCTGGAAGAAAAAGGGGTGCCCACCGCCGTGGTGGTGACGGAGGTTTTCCTGCATGAGGCCCACGTGCAAAGGGCGGCCTTGGGCATGGACGGCTTGGACCCCGTGGTCATTCAACACCCCCTGAGTACGCTGTCTGATGAGGAAATATCAGCGCGCGCGGGCGATGCGGCTCGCCAGGCGGTGAAGGTTCTCCTCGGCGGATAGTTTAATCTTTTCATGACGAAACCACTGGAAGGCATCCGCGTCCTGGACTTGACGCAGTTTCTCTCAGGCCCCCAGGCTACCCTTTTCCTGGCGGGGCTGGGGGCGGAGGTCATCCGCATCGACAATCCGGCCACCGGCGATCCGGTGGCCTATTCCCCTCCCTATATCGGGGCAAAAGGCGTCTCCTATCATCCCCAGACGGATGAGGACATAGGGATGGCCTATCTCAAGCGCACGCGCGCGAAAAAAGCGATTACCCTCAACATCAAGGATCCGCGCGGCCTCGATATGTTCTATGGGCTCGTCGATCGCTCCGACATCCTGGTGGAGAATTTCTCCGTCGGCGTCACCAAAAGACTCCGGATCGACTACGAGACGCTCCACGCGAGAAAACCCTCCTTGGTCTACTGCTCCATCACGGGCTACGGCCAGACGGGGCCGGACGCAGGGCTCAAGGGCTACGACGCCGTCTCGCAGGCCGCGTCTGGCCTCATGAACTTAACGGGATTTCCCGACGGCCCGCCCACCAAGGCGGGTTCCGCCCTGGGCGACAGCATGGGCGGCACGTTCGCCTTCGGCGCCGTCATGACGGCGCTCTTTCACCGCGAGCGCACGGGCCAAGGCCAGCACATCGACATTTCGATGATCGATTGCATCTTCTCCCTCATCTTCGATGAGCCGATGGATTGCTACGAGCATCTGGGCCTGCCCCCCCGAATCGGGAACCGCATCATGCGGCTTGCTCCCTTCAACGCCTATGAGACGAAAGACGGCTGGGTCATCATCGCCTCGGGCACCAACGCCCATTGGCACAACATATTGCGCGGCATCGAGCGCGCCGACCTCATCAACGATGAACGATACGAGGACATGAGCCGGCGCGTAAGCAAACACGAAGAGGTCGACGCCATCATTACCGACTGGACGAAGCGGCGCGAGACGAAAGAGGCGGTCTCCTCCCTGCGCGCGCACGACGTCATCTGCGGGCCGGTGAACAGCATCGACGACATCCTCACCTGGCCCCATATGCGCGAGCGCGGGATGATAGTCGATATCGAACACCCCACGCTCGGGCCGCTCGACAGCGCAAAGGCCCCAGGCTTTCCCTTCAAGTTCAGTAAAATAAAAGGCGGTTACGCCACCCCCGCCCCGCTCGTGGGCCAGCACAACGGGGAAATCCTGGGTGGTCTGCTCGGCGTGTCGGATGCGGAATTAAAAGAACTCGAAGATGAAGGCGTGGTCTAGGGATTTATGAGGAGCGGAGCCTGGGGTTTTTCAGCCATGCGGCATTTTGTCTTTATCCTGATGCTGGTTGGTTTTCTTCTTCCGGGCTGCGCCGGCGGGGTCGACCCCGTCAGAGGGGTCAACCCAAAAACCCTCGATCTGGCAGATGAAGCAAGACGCACTTTCGATTCCGCCTACCTCATGATCCGGATAAAGGGTGAGCTCATTGAAGGCAGGATGAGCGACGAATTCGTCCAAGGAAAACTCGCGGGACTCAAGAAAAAACGCCCCACCGTCATTTTTTCGCACGGCTGCGCGGGTCTCGGCCGCGGGAATTTACGCTACATGCGGCTGCTGGCGCGGGCGGGCTACGCCGTGGTCGCGCCCGACAGCTTCGCCCGTCGCTATCGGCCCGAGACCTGTGATCCTTCCCAACATCGAGGCATAAAGGGAGCGCCTCACAGGCGGGTGAACCAGATGCGGCAGGAGGAAATTCACCACGCGGCCTATCGTGTCCGGCGCATTCGGTGGGTGGACCAGAAAAACCTGTTCCTGATGGGACATAGCCAGGGCGGCACGGCGGCCGCCTCTTACGAAGGGGATGGGTTCAAGGCCCACGTCACCAGTGGTTCCGTATGCTGGCGCGGCGTTCGGTCGCCACGCGGGACACCCATCCTCGCACTGTACTCAGAGGACGACCCGTGGCGGCGGAACAGGCCCGCCGATTCTTGCCTGCGCAAGGCCAGGAGGCGGGGCGTGAACATGGAATTTCACCTCTTCGAGGGCCGGGCGCACAACCTCTCGCGAAACAAGAAGGCGCGGCGGTTGATTCTCGATTTTCTTGCCCGACACCGCAGGGCGGAATAAAAGCGGTTTCAAGGCGAGCGCCTTGGGGGTTCGGGTTCAGCCGGTCTTCCTCGGGGACTTCATTCCATGAGCGATGCGGCATCGCCCGCGCCCGTGTGGTAGGATTCGCCTTGTCGCGGAATTGAAACCTGGAGGCTCATCCTCATGCGAATCTGTACTTTCAGCCTGGCGGGCGAGGCGCGTATCGGCGTCTTGTTCGAGGATAAAATCGCCGATCTCAAGATGGCCTACGCCTTGTCGCTGGACGAGGAATCCGCGGCCGAGGCCATGGATCGCGTCGAGGCCGAGATTCCCGATGATTGCGAGGAGTTCATCGAAGACCTGGAGATGAATCGTCCTCTCGCCGAGGAAGCTCTCGAAGCGCTCGAAGCGCATTCGAGCAAAAAAGACCCGATTCGCTTCGACGGAATGCAGGTGGTCTATGAACCCGAAGAAGTCGAGATTCTTCCCCCCGTCGTTCCCGACACGCTGTTTTGTATGGCGAGGAACTATATGGCCCATGCCGCCGAAATGGCGCGAACCGAGGTGGATGATTTCAAAGAAGAACTCCCGCTCTATTGCTTTCTCAAGCCCAGCACCTGCGTGAGCGGCCCGTATGAGGACGTGCCCGTTTATCCCTCGATGGAAAAACTCGACTACGAACTCGAACTCGGCGTGCTCATCGGCCAGGGCGGCAAGAACATTCCAGTAGAGCGGGCGATGGATCACGTGGGCGGCTACACCCTGTTCAACGACATGAGCGATCGCACGAGCCTGAACATGGGCAAGTTCATCGACTGGTACGCCATGAAGGCGCCGGACGGCTTCGCCCCCATCGGCCCCTATATCCTGCTCCCGGAAGAAGGCCTCGACCCCCACGATTTGAGGCTCAGGCTCTGGGTGAACGGCGAACTGAGGCAAGACGCCACCACGGGCGATATGGTCTGGCGGGTCGCCGAGCAGGTATCCTACCTGTCGGGGATAGCCACGTTGCGCACGGGCGACATCATCGGCACCGGCTCGCCCGCCGGCAACGCCGCTTCGTGGGGGGAGTACCTCCAGCCGGGCGACCTGATAGAGGGCGAAATCGAGCATATCGGGCGGCAGGCGTTTCGAATCCGGCTCGAAAGCCCCGAGTATGCGCCGGGCTAACTATTCTCCCGGTTGATTCGCATCTGTTTGCGCATTAAGATTTCCCCATCAATCGAGACGATTCCGAATTGCCGCAACCCGAGAGAGGATCCCCATGAATCCAGTCACAGCCGAAGCCGAATCCCTGCGGACGATGGACAAGGAGCACGTCTGGCATCCGCTCATGAACCATTCCGGAATCGAGGAGAATCCCCTCGACGTCGTGGTCAAGGCCAAAGGATCGACCATCCAGGACGCTTCCGGCAGGGAATACATCGACGCCATGGCGGGACTTTGGTGCGTGAACATCGGCTACGGGCGCGACGAGGTCGCCCGGGCGGCGTACGAGCAGATGCTCGAGCTGGCCTACTATCCGCTGACGCAGGTGAACCCGCCTGCGGCCAGGCTCGCCAAGCGTCTCGCGTCCCTGCTGCCCGAGGGGGTCGAGCGCATCTGGTTCGTGAATTCAGGCTCAGAAGCCGTGGACACCGCCATCAAGCTGGCTCGCGTCTATGGACGTCTGAACGGCGGGAGGCGATATAAAATCATCGCCCGCCACCAGGGTTATCACGGGGCGACCATCGGCGGCGCAAGCTTGACCGGCCAGACGCTCAGGCGCGCGATGTTCGAGCCGCTTCTGCCGGGGGTGATTCACGTGAGCGCTCCCTATTTCTACCGCAGCAACGCAGATTCCGAGGAAGAACTCGCCCGGCGGTGCGCGGACGAACTCGACGAGGTCATTCGCTACGAAGACCCCGAGACCGTGGCGGCGTTTATCGCGGAGCCCGTCATCGGCGGCGGCGGGGTGATTCCCCCGCCCGCGGATTACCTGAAGCGCATGCGCGAGGTGTGCCGGAACCACGGGGTATTGTTCATCGCCGATGAGGTCATCACCGGTTTCGGGCGCACGGGGGAGCTATTCGCTTGCGATCTCTACGAGGTACAGCCCGACATCATGACGATGGCCAAGGGGCTGAGCAGCGCCTATCTGCCCATCGGGGCGACGGCGACCACGAACGAGATATTCGAGGCCTTAAACGCGGAGGGCGATTCAGGGTTCCTGCAGATAAACACCTATGGCGGACACCCCGTCGCCTGCGCGGCGTCGCTCAAGAATCTCGAGATCATGATGGATGAGGAGTTGCCCGCGCGCGCCAAGAAGGTGGGCGCCTACCTGGGCGGGCTTCTGGGGAAACTCGCCGACATCCCCTGCGTGGGAGATATTAGAGGCGTGGGCCTCATCTGGGGCGTGGAGTTGATAGAAGAAAGCGGCGCGCCGATCTCCACGGCGGCCACGTCGAAGGTGCTGGCCTACGCCAAGGAGGCGGGTGTGATTTTCGGCAAGAACGCCGGCATTGCGGCGGGTCCCTCGAACACCGTCACCATCAGCCCGCCGCTGGTCTTTACGGAAGAAGAAGCCGAGCGCGCAGCCTCCGTTCTCGACGGCGCCTTGCGCCGCGTTCAGGCGGAGAGCGGAGCTTAAGTCGATAAACGATAATTTATATCGCACATCATTTTCAGGGAAATTAGGGAGATTGAAAGATGTCCAACATCACCATGCTCGATATCGAGGACCTGAAGAAGACGAAGCTGGCTCCATTCCTCAACAAGGCGCTCAAGCACCGCGCGCCCGACCCCGCCTTTCACGCCATGCAGGGCCACAACGAGGAATTGGCGAAATCGATGTACCTCGCCTGGGGCACGGTGTTCAACACCGGCGTCATCGACCACAAGCTCAAGGAGATCATCCGGGTTCAACTCTCGCGCCGCGCTTTTTGCAATTACTGAGGGAACGTGCGTTCTGCTTCGGCGAAGCAGGCAGGCCTGACCGAAGAGTTGATAGACGACGGCATCGACAACTGGCGCGACAGCGAGAATTTCACCGAAGCCGAAAAACTCGCTCTCGAATACAGCGAACTCATGGATTCAGAGCCCGAGAAGATCGACGAGACCTTCTACGCGAGGCTCAGGGAGCACTACTCGGATGAGGAAATCGTGGAATTAGGCTCCTTCATCGGCTTCAACGTGGGCTACCACACCTTTTTCAGGACGCTCGATTTCTACCCCATGTTCTCCCCCGACGGCCGGCTGGTGAGCCAGGAGGAATCGCGTCGCATCTACGGCGATTGCCCCGTCTCGCACATGAGCGGCCCGCTTGAGCGCGCTCTCGAAGAAGGCGAAGCGCAGCAAGCCAACGGAAGCTAGGAGGAAGACATGCCGATAATCGAGCCGCTTGACCCCGAAGCGATTGACGATAAGAACTGGAAGCGCGTCATGGAGCGCACCGCCGAGACCCAGGCGCCGGATGCGTTGTTCTCGCGGATCATGGCCCATGCGCCCGGCTACGCCGCCGCCATGCACGACGCCATGCACCGCTCCCACGCCATGGGCGGGGTGAACCACAAGCTCAAGGAGATGGTCCGCATCCAGCTCGCCAGAACCGCGCAGGACACCTACTTCGCGAACCTGCGCTCCGAGCAGGCGAAAAAAGAGGGTTTGACGGAGGAGCGCATCGAGGCCGCCTGCGGGGATTTCGAGAACGACCCGCAGTTCTCAGACTCCGAAAAATGGGCGCTTCGCTATTCCTACTGGATGTACCGCGACGCCACCAAGCTGGACAAGGATTTCTACGATGAGGGCAAAAAGCATTTTTCCGAAGCCCAGATAATGGAGCTCGGCGCGATGGTGGCGCTTCACTATGGTCTCCAGGTCTTCATGCGCACGCTCAAGGCCTATCCACTGCACGATCCGGAAGGTAACCCCGTGACGCAGGCGCAGTCCGAGAAGATTTACGGAAAAGACGTGCCCCTGCCCGCTTGAGGTTCGCCATCGAGTCGAAAGCGCCCGCCATCCGTCGGGAGTTATTTTTTTGATCCTCTACTCCGCCAAGACGGACGGCTTGTGGCTCTGGGAATCGGCCTGGTGATGAAACATTCCTTCTGAGGGACGTGGGGGAGCGGGTTTTCTTCGCAAGAGGCGTGGGTTGTGAGAGCAAAAAGCCGGGCGGGGTCGAAGTGATGTCATCGTTGTGGTGACGATTAACCTGCTGCGTGTAAATTCGTAGAGAAGGAGTGAAAAATTTCTTGAACCACACCCACCTCCATGCTCTAATGCGGTAGCACGCTTTATTGAGGCTCAACCCGGAGGCGACATGATTCGTCATGTCCTACTCGTCTCCCTTGTTGCCGATCCGCCTCATCACCATACGGAATCTTTTCGAGAACGAATCGAATTTCACGAAAATGGGAGTGAACTCATGAAAAACCATCATCGAATTTCCCTTCCATGGCCCGCCATATGGGGGGTGTTTCTTGCTTTCGTTGTTTTTTTCCTCACTACGAGCGCAGCGAAGGCGGCCGTACCCGTCGACACCCGGATAGCGACCGGTCAATACATATTCAACACCTTCTTTTTGCTGATCTGCGGCGCGCTCATCATGTGGATGTGCGCGGGTTTTACAATGCTCGAGTCGGGTTCGGTGCGGACCAAGAACGCCTCGGTGATTTGCCTCAAGAACATCGGCCTCTATGCGATCGCCGGAATCATGTTCTACCTCATCGGCTACAACCTGATGTTCGTGGACGTTTCGGGCTGGATAGGCTCGGTCAAGCTCCTGTTCCGGCCCTCGGCGGATGAATTCGCCATCCTGGCCGGGAGCGAGAAGGCGAGCAAGGCCGTGCTCGAGAGCGGCTACGCCAGCGTGGCCTTCTGGTTTTTTCAGATGACCTTTGTGGCGACCACCGCCTCCATCGTCTCCGGCGCCCTCGCCGAGCGCGTGAAGCTGTGGTCGTTCTTCATCTTCATCGCCGTCTTGACCGGCGTCGTCTACCCGTTGGTGGGCGCCTGGACGTGGGGCGGGGGCTGGCTCACCACGCTCGGCTTCAGCGACTTCGCAGGTTCCACCATCGTCCACTCGACCGGGGGATGGGCGGCGCTCGCGGGCGTGATCGTGGTGGGCGCGCGGCGCGGGAAGTTCAGGGAAGACGGAAGCGTCAAGTCCACGCCGCCCTCCAACGTCCCGCTGGTCACCCTGGGTGTCTTCATCCTGTGGTTCGGCTGGTTCGGGTTCAACGGCGGCTCGATGCTCGTGCTCAAGGGCTCGGCCGACGCGCTGACGATGAGCAACGTGCTGGTCAACACCAACCTCGCGGCGGCGGCCGGGTGCCTCGCCGTCCTGTTCACCGCGCATTCCATCTTCGGCCGCGTCGATCTGCTCGCGGTGCTGAACGGCGCAATCGGCGGCTTGGTCGCCATCACGGCCGCTCCAAACATCGTCGAATACCACTGGGCGGTCATCATCGGCGCGATAGGCGGTCTGGCGTGCGCGTTCGGCTTGAAGCTGCTGGAGAAATGGGAGATCGACGACGTCGTGGGCGCGATTCCCGCTCACTTGTTCGCCGGCGTCTGGGGGACGCTCGCGGTATGCATCGCGGGCGGCGGCAGCCTCTTCGCGCAGATCGTCGGCATCGTGGCGATAGGCGCCTTCGTGTTCGCGGCCTCGTATGTCACCTGGCTGGTTATCGACAAGACGATCGGCTTGCGGGTGTCGACCGCCGCGGAAGACCTCGGCCAGGACTCGGCGGAACTGGGCCTCGAGGCCTATCCCGAGTTCGTGCTCATGCCCGATGAGGACGACGCGCGCATAGCGAAAGAAGCGCAATAAGCCGGGGGGGGGTACTGCGTAGAAGTTCCTGATTTCGAAACCACGTCTCCCCGTACTTTGAAGTTTTGGGGAATAAAAGAGCGTTCGCCATCTGGCGGGCGCTCTTATTCGTCATGGGGTAAAGAATTTTTTGGTGAATGAAAGGGCGATCCCAATGCCCTCTCGGTTCACGCCAACCCGAAATACGCCTTGATGCGCCGGGCCGCTTCTTGCGACACGCCTTGCATCACCTCGGCCACGCGCTCGGGAGAGGTGTCTTCTATCTGGCCGTACCAGCCCGATTCGTACATATCGCGCACGTCCTTGGGGATGTAGTAGACCGCCGGGTCGCGCCGGGCCGCGTCGCTTTTTTCTCCGTGGTCCATGGGGGATGCGTCCGTGGCGAGTTCCAGATGCGCGAGTTCGGGCCTGTCGGCGAGCACGGGCAGGACTTCGAGTTCACCGCCGTGGGTCAGGCCCACTTTCTGGCCATAGAGGTTCTTGGCAATGAAGTGCGCGTGAACGATGAGTATCCGCAAACCCTCGTGCGCGTTCTGCGCGTCTTCGGCCGCAATCTCCATCGCAGGCAGGTTGCGCTCGTGCCAGTTCAGGAACACCACCTTCCTCGCCCCGTGGCGGTGGAGGCTGCTCACGACGTCTCGCATCAGGAGGATCATGGTCTCGGAGCGCAGCGACACCGTTCCGCCGAAGCCCATGTGCAGGGGCGTGACGCCGAAGGGACAAAAATCCACCAAGAGTCCCCCGGTGATGGCCGCGATTCGCCTCGCGAAAGACTCCGCCGCGTAGTAGTCCGTGCCCATCGGCAGGTGGGAGCCGTGCTGCTCCACGCTGCCCAGGGGCAGGATGGCGAGGCCGGTTTCCTCTAAAATTTTCTCGGCCTCGGGGTTCGTCATCTCCATCAGCGTGCGCGCTTTTTCCATGGTTTTACGGCTCCTCGTCGTGTTCCGGGGGTGATGCGGGAAGCGGCGCCTTCACTTCCATGAGTTCGATCACCACGCCGTCCGGCCCCTGGAAGTAGAGGTATTTGAGGTGCGGCATGTCGTCTTCCTCCACAATGGGGACGCCCCGCTCGATGAGCATCGCGCGGGCGGCCTCGAGTTCCCCCTTCCCGACGTAAAAGCCGATGTGGTCGACACCCAGCCGAGGCGTGCGGCCCGCAGGAGCGGGATCTTCCCCGGGCCGGACGCCCCGCACGATGAGCATGCCGCCTCCGGCCATGAGTTTGGTCTGGGGCGCTCCTTTGCGCTTGCGTGAGTCGACGACGCGCGCGCCCAGGACTTCGCGGTAGAAGCGCACCGCCTCGTCGTGATCCGTATGGAGGACGTGCGCGTGCTCGTAGGTGAGTTTCATGAGAGCCCTTCTCGAAAGCGCGCCGTGTCCCGGTGATTCGCACCGGATGTGTGCGCGTTCGATGAAAATCCTTTTCTTTTCCACCGGTGAAATTGAACGGTCCGCATTCTGGCGCAAAAGGCTTTCTTTTTGAAGCGCGCCGTGAAAATTCCCTCCCCCAGGAGGTGCGGAATCCCTGGAGCGAGGCCGTAGGGAAGCCGCCGCCGCGCGCAGAGGGCCGCCTGCGCTTTGCGAATCAAGGCGAATCATTGTATACACAATTCTTTCCAACCCAACCCGGCCGCCAACGCGGGACGGCTCGAGGAGGAGCCGGGCGGAGGGGTTTGGATGATCAACATCCCGCCGGAGGCAATTCCTGTGGCGCAAGCAGTATGCAACGGAGTCCAGATTTCCTACGATGACAATGGCATGAACACCCCGACCCCCCCGCTCGTCTTTCTGCACGGGCACGGGTTGAATCGCTCGATGTGGGAGCGCCAGAAACTCGCGCTCAGGGGCACGCACCGGGTCTTGACGTATGACCTCAGGGGGCATGGGCGATCGGAAAAACCCCCCACGGGCTACGGCCGCGATATCGAGGTGGGAGATCTGGCCGACTTGCTCGAATACGCCCGCATCCCCAAGGCCCACCTCGTGGGCTTGAGCCGTGGCGCGGGAGTCGCGCTCGGCTTCGCCTCGGCGCATCCGGACAAGACGGCGTCGGTCATCGCGATGGGGCCGGGTTATGATTACCCGCGCCTGATGCCCGATTTCGCAGATCAGAGGCTGCAGACCATGGCCACCCTGAGGGCAGAGGGGTTGCGGGCGGCCAAGGATTACTGGGCGGACCTGCCCATCTTCGCCTCACTGGGAGAAAACGAGGACGCCGCCGACTGGGCGGAGGACATGCTTCTCACCTACACGGGTGCGCATTGGCTCGACCAGAACCCCCCCCAGGACACGTCGCTCGCGAACATCGCCGGCAAAATATCGGCGCCCACGCTTCTCATGGTGGGTGAGAAGGATTTGCCCGGTTTCCACGACTGCGCGGACGAATTGGCCGCGAAGATTGAAAACGCCGAGAAGATGGTGGTTCCGGGCGTGGGGCACCTGATGGCGATTGAGGACACCGACGCGGTGACGGAACGTATCTCTGCGTTTTTGGCGAAGCAATAAGCGAAGATTCCGAATCGCGCGTGTATGTTTTCCTTTGACCACACCGTAGGGGTCGTGGGTAATTTTCCGCACACACGGCGCGGCGGAGGTTTGTCTTGAGTCCATTCTCCGACGTCAGAAAGATAGAGACGGACGTGCTCATCATCGGCGGCGGCGTCGCCGGCATGATGGCGGCGGTGGGCTGTATCCGCTCCGGCGTCAAGCCCATCCTCATCACGAAAGCCACGTTTCCCTCCGGCAGTTCATCCATGGCGCGCGGCGGCTACACCGCTGCGATAGGCCATTCGGAGCCCACCGACAAGCCTGAATTTTTGTACGAGGATTCCATCGAGGCGAGCTACGGGATATGCAATCACCGGCTGATGCGGCTCATGAGCGAAGAAGCCATCGACCGGACGATTGAACTCGACGGCTGGGGCCTGGGTCTCGTGCGGATGGAAGACGGCAAATACGACCAGAAAAATAGCGCCTCGCATCGATTCCCGCGCCTCCTTCATTGCGGAAAGCTGATGGGCAAGCCGCTCATGCAGTCTTTGGCCAAAAAGATGAGGGAGTGGGGCGTCGAGACGATCCAGCACGCCATTTTCGTCGACCTCATGAAAGAAGGCGAGCGCGTTGTCGGCGCGTGGGGGTATTTGTACCGTGAGGGCGTGCCCATCGTGGTCCACGCGCGCTCGACCATCATGGCCACGGGCGGCGCCCCGCAACTGCACGAGGTGAACGACTCGCCGCCCTATATTTCGGGCGACGGCTACACCATGGCGCTTCGCGCGGGGGCCGAACTCATCGACATGGAGTTCATCGACTATCAACTCCTCACGGCCGCACCCTTGAAGATCAGGGGCTATCCGCCCCATACGAGCGGTTTCATCCAAGAGGGCGCCTATCTGTACAACAAGGACGGCGAGCGCTTCATGTGGAATTACGACCCCGAAAGAGGCGAGCGCGCCACGCGCGCCGTGGTGAACCGGGGCGTGGGCATGGAGATTTTCGAGGGACGCGGCACGGAGAGCCACGGCATCTATCTGGATGCGCGCCACGTCATCGAGGAGGTGAACGCCGGCGCGACGGCGGACATCATCCGTGTTTTCAAGACCCAGGGCGTAGATATGGCGAACTCCCCCATCGAGGTGGCGAGCGGTCCCCACACCTACCTGGGCGGCATCCGGATAGATGAGTGGGGCCGCACGAACCTGACGGGCTTCTACGCCGGAGGCGAGGCGGCCGGCGGCATCCATGGGGCGAACCGGACGGGCGGCGCGGCCCTGGCGGACAGCTACGTCTTCGGGCTTCGCTCAGGAATCGGCGCCGCCTGCGAGGGAGCGCGGCTTGAAAAACCCGACCCCGAAAGCGGCGGCTGGCAGGAGGGATTGGAGAAGCTGCGCTCACGTGAGGCGAGGACGAGCGGGCCCGACGACAAGCGCCTGCGCCTCGACGTGCAGCACGTGGGGGTGGAGGGCATCGGGCAGATTCGCGAGGAGGCGAGGCTCGAGGGAGCCCTCGCGCGGCTCGATGAACTCGAAGCAGAGAACGAGGGAGCCGCCGTGGCCGGCGATATCCCCCGCAAGCGTTTCGATTGCATGAGGAGAATACAGGAGACCCACAACCTGATCGGCGTGGCGCGCATGCTCGCCGTGGCGGCCCTGATGCGCACGGAAAGCCGGGGCGGGCACTTTCGGATGGACTACCCCGAGATCAGCGAGGAGTGGCGGTGCAACATCGTGCTCACGCTCGAGGACGGGAAGGTGACGCCGAGACGCCGGGAGGTGGTCGGTGAAGATGATGCCGCGCCCGGGCTTGAAGAAACGCCCACGACCGCGGCTTTGGTGGAGCAAGGCGGGGTCGACTAGAAATAAATGTGGGGCGTTTTGCGCTCATCTCGGGTTTACGGTTTAGGTACAGAAAAAAAGTTGAATAAAAACAAATATATGTAAGGTTTTTCGGTTTCTTGAAAAAAAGCGAAAAAATAAATTTTTTTCTTTGACAAAGCCACTTGAAACCACTATATTTCGCCAGCCTGGAAGGACAAGAAAACTTCAAGCGATCTACGCAGGCCCCGGCGGGCTTCATGGTCCACGGCGGTAAGCGGTTCAGGAGTTTTTCCCGGGTGGGAAAGGGCTCGTTGAACGGCTTTTTTCTTAGGATTTATTCAGCACTTTCTGGTTGACACGAGTAGTCAACCATTGGTATTCTGATTCTTCCTTCTTGTTTCAAGAAGAACCGATCTTTGAAAAAAGAATAGGATATGTGACGGACCTGAACGGGCTCTAGTAGTACAATTCCCGATTGAACCCAAAGGGATGGGAAGCCTGCCGGGAAACCGGTGAGGTATTTTTCTCTTTGGAACAGATATATCAATTGGAGAGTTTGATCCTGGCTCAGAGCGAACGCTGGCGGCGTGCCTAACACATGCAAGTCGAACGAGAAAGCCTTCGGGCGAGTAGAGTGGCGAACGGGTGAGTAACACGTGAGCAACCTGCCTTTGGATTCGGGATAACTCCTCGAAAGGGGGGCTAATACCGGATAAGACCACGGAGTCGAATGGCTCAGAGGTAAAAGATGGCCTCTTCATGAAAGCTATCGTCCATAGATGGGCTCGCGGTCCATTAGCTTGTTGGTGGGGTAACGGCTCACCAAGGCGACGATGGATAGCCGACCTGAGAGGGTGATCGGCCACACTGGGACTGAGATACGGCCCAGACTCCTACGGGAGGCAGCAGTGGGGAATTTTGCGCAATGGGGGAAACCCTGACGCAGCGACGCCGCGTGGAGGATGAAGGCCCTTGGGTTGTAAACTCCTGTCAGGAAGGACGAACGGCAGGGTAGCTAATACCTACCCTGTTTGACGGTACTTCCAGAGGAAGCTCCGGCTAACT